>NZ_CP069791.1:0-1216932 GCF_016894265.1 Corynebacterium tuberculostearicum
TGCTAGTGCACAATGCAATCGTTGTATTTGAGGTAGAGGGCGGCTCCGATAAAGGCGCAGATGGTCACCGTAAGGACACCATGCCGATCGTCGACGCGATCAAGGAACAAGGCTGGAATGCGGAGGTTATCTACTTCCAACCCAGACAAGGCGGAGGAAATTACGCCCAGTTTCTGAAAACTTTGATGCGTATATCTCTCGTGTGAACCCAGGCAATATCCCCCGCGGCGAGAAGGGCTACTTCGAATTGCTCACCAAGCTGGCAGACGCCGCCTGGTAGGCATGTCCACTCCGGAGACATGATGGCCTACGGCGCCAAAGATGCACTGGTCAAGCTCAATGACACCCCTGGTGCCGGACGATACCGTCGCGTACTACGAGGTAGAAGAGCTGCATAATACTTTCCCACCTCGCTGTCTTATGGTGAGCGGTGCTCAAGCAAAACCGCGGTTCCACCGGTGAGGGCATCTGGCGCGTGCGCCTCGCGACCAGGAGCTTGCCCAGGCCGTGGAACCGGGCACCGGCGCTCCCGCTCGATACGCCCTGAAGTGCACCGAAGCAGTAGATAACCAGACCCACGACTACAAGCTGGGCGCCTTCATGGACTTCTGTGACCAGTACATTGAGGGCGATAACGGCATGCTGGTGGACATGCGCTTTATGCCGCGCCTTGTGGAGGGCGAAATCCGCATTCTCCTCGTGGGTGACGAGCCGGTATTCATCGTGCACAAGAAGCCAGCGGAAGGCGGCGACAACTTCTCTGCCACGCTCTTCTCCGGCGCAAAGTACACCTACGATAAGCCGGAATCTTGGCCGGAGTTGCTCGAGATTTCGAGAAGGCTCGCCCCGTTATCGCAGAGAAGCTCGGCGATACCAAACGTTCCGCTGATTTGGACCGCGGACTTCATGCTTGACGATGCCCCCTGGCACCGACACCTATGTCCTCGGCGAGATCACTGCTCCTGTGTTGGCTTCACTTCCCGAGCTAGACATGGGCATCCAAGAAAAGGTTGCCGCCGAGGCAATTCGTCGCGTTCAGGACGCGAACGCCTAGCGCACGCTGTATTCTGCCAAGTGGCCCCACGGGTGACCGTGGGGCATTTTCCTACCATCCCCCTAAGCATTTTCTAAGGACCAATTATGGCTGATAATGATTTCAACTCCGACGGGTTTCCGAAGGATTTTTCTCCGCGCGATTTTTCTGAAACCCCGCGTCACCGCGCCGAGGACGCTGCGAAAAGCGCCGAAGGCGCCGGTGCTCCGAGGTGAATGAGACTAAGGAATTCGGCTCTACCGATGCCAAGGAGACGAAGTCTTTCGGCCACACCGATAAGCCTGGTGAGCCTGGAAATTCGAGTAACCTTCCTCCCCGAAGCCGAGCGCGGAGGGCAACTCCTCTGACTTCTGGGCCTCCCTCGAAGTCCTCCACCCCAAGCGGGGGCGCTGCCTCCCGTGCGCATAATCCATTTACGGATTCGGCATCGTCGGACGCTGCTGCGAACGGCGATCAATTCGGCTCCGCCCAGTCCGCTAACGATCGGCCGGTTTTCGGCGGCTATACCCAGCAGCAGGGCACGAGCCAGGGATTCGGACAGTTCCCGCAAGCAGGCGATGCCACTGCCGATTCCGGCCAGACTCTCGTAATAAGAAGAGCCAGATGAGTGACACCCTCAAGGGCTTGGGAAAGAAAGACGGCCTATTGGGCGGGCTCTTTGAGTTCGAGTTCAAGCACTTCCTGACACTTACCCACGTGAAGAAATCTACAAGGTTGCCATGATCCTTGTGGCATCATGTGGATCCTTCACCTCCTCGGTGCCTTCTTGTTCGCCACCGGCATGGGCATTTATGGCATTAGGGAAGATTCCGCGTCCGCCATCTTCGGAAGCATCTTTGCGTTCATCTTCCTGGCGGTACTGAGCACTGTCATTTACTACGCAATCATGGTCGCCATCAGGCTATTCCTGGAAGCCATGGTGGCTAACGTGCGCATCGCCCAAAACACCGGCGATATCCTGGACAAGATGGACTAGCGCTGTAATGACTGCTTGCCAATTAAGCGAGCAAAGGCGAGCGCCCCGGCGGGATTCCGCTGGGGCGCATTGTATTGCAGGCCCGGCGATTAAATTCCGGCCGAAAGCTAGTCGTAGGTGCCCAGCTGGTAGCTGGGAAGGTCAACCCACATCTTGTTGAATTCCGCGACTTCACCGGATACCGGTTCGAGGGAATCGCCCTGTGCCCGCAAGCGCACGTGTTGGGCGGTAATGCCCTCTGCGGTGGTGCGGCTGCGCTCTCCCCACGTGAAATCGACCTCGTTGTCTGAGACCGGGGTGATGCTCTCTACCTTGTGGAAGATGGACATGTCCTTGCCGGAGCGCCATTGACGTAAAAGGCTATGCCATCAGCAATCGAAGCGCCGGTGCCCGCCGGACCGTTCAAGTCACCCATTGAGCCGCGGAAGATGATCCAGCTGATCGTGGCGCACGGGTCATAGGAGTTGTCGATATCGGCGATCCAGTAATTGAAATCACTGCCATCATCGGCGGGCATGCGCCCGGGAGCCGTGCCAGAGGCGTAGACCTTGCGCGGATCGTTGGGCAGCTCCGTGCACTCGGCGTCCTCGCTCTTTTCCTGCTGCTGCGTGGTCGCTTCATCGCCCCCGTCGGTGGACTCGGACGGGGAGGGTGCTGCTGCGGAAGCCGCATCGTCTCCGCTGGAGGATTCATCCTCGGCAGGTGCTTGGCTGGAAAAGACCGGCTCTGGGGAGGAAGAAGAATCCTCCTGAGCACCGCAGGCGCTGAGCGCGAGCGGCACGGCAGCGGTGAGCAATACGGCGGCGGAGAAGCGGCGTAGGCAGCGCGGTGTCACGGCAGGCATGCGGGAACTCCAGGATTAGTCGAGGAGGGTGGCGACGGAGTCCGGGTCGGCGTCGGAAAGCATCTGGCGAATGCGGTCGTACTCGTCGTCTTCGCCGATGGCCTTGGCTGCGTGGCCGAGCGCGGCGATGGCGCGCAGGACACCCTGGTTCGGTTCATGGGAGAAGGGGATAGGGCCCCAACCCTTCCAACCATTGCCACGCAGGCGGTCGAGGCTGCGGTGGTAGCCCGTGCGCGCGTAAGCGTAGGCGGTGATGAAAGCGGCCGGCTCGGAGCCTTCCTGCTCCTGAGCTCCTGCTCCGCTAGGAGTGCCCACAGCAGCGGGGAATCGGGGTGGGCAACAATGCCGGCGGCGAGATCCGAGGTGGACTCTGCGCCGGGATCGGCCGGCAGCTCAATGGGTTTCGGGGCAAGCATGTCTTTCATTTCCATGCCACCCCACTGTAGCGACGCCGGCGCGCTGCTACCAGAAATCGGACGTTCAGATCAAAGGCATAGAGCGCGCGACGCACCACCGGCAGCGATAGCCCGATAACGGAGGAAGGATCGCCTTCGATGCGGTCAATGAACCAGCCGCCCATAGCTTCCAAGGTAAGGCACCGGCGCAGTGGAGAGGCTCGCCGAGTGGCATAGGCTGCGATATCGGCCTTGCTGGCCTGGGCAAAGTGCACCGTGTGTGTGGACGTTTCCACATGGCGCTTATCGCCAAAGATAAGGCAGTGCCGGTCAGCAGCTCGGCTGTGCGGCCGGCTTGCTGGTGCCAGCGCTCAATGGTGGCTTCCTCAGTAAGGGGCTTGCCTTGTAGCTCGCCGTCGAGCAGCAGCATGGAATCGCCGCCGATGACGGGCTCGGTGGGGTAGCGTTCGGCCACCTTTTCAGCCTTGGCGGTGGCGAGGGCCGCCACGATATCGGCCGCGGGTGGCCCGCGAGCGAGGCTTCGAGGGAGCGCTCGTCAATATCGGCCGGCTCCAAAACGGGCTCCACGCCCGCGCCGCGCAGGATAGACGCGCGCGAGGGTGATTGGGAGGCGAGGATAAGCCGCATTAGAAGTACCGTACGGTATGGAAGGCGGAGGGTTGTAGACGCGCTGCGCGCCATAGCGCTCGAAGCGCTCGGCCGGGTTGCCCCATTCATTGCGTTCTCCGGTGGAGCCCGAGTGCTTGGCGCTCATCTGCGCCAATACGGCGCGCAGGGCCGCGAGCTCATCCTCGGTGGGATTGCCCTTGACTACCTTGATTTCCGGCGTAGACATTTCCCCTCCTAAACGGTTCCGTGCTTCTTCGGTACCTGGCCACGGCCTTGCGCTCTAGCAGGCGCAGGCCTTCTACCAGGTAGTGGCGGGTTGCAGTTGGCTCGATAACATTATCGGCCAGCCGCGCTCTGCTGCGGCATACGGTGCAAGAAGAGCTCGTCCATCTCCTCTTCCTTGTCCTCCGAGCCATAAATGGCCAGGGAAGCTTGGGAGGCCTGGGTGACGGCAATTTCCGCGGTGGGCCATGCGTAGACCAGGTCCGCGCCGAGGTCCTTGGCGCCCATAAATGCGTAGGCCGGCCAATGGCCTTGCGGGTGATCACAGTGAGCTTGCCGACGCTCGCTTCAGCCTGCGCATAGGCAAACTTCGACGCTCTGCGCAGCAGGCCGGCCTTTTCCTCTTCCGGGTAGGCACAAAGCCTGGGGAGTCCACGAATTCCACGATGGGAGTATTGAAGGCATCACAGTACGCACGAAGCGTGCGGCCTTTTCTGCCGCGGCGGAGTCCAAGGCGCCGGCCAGCGCCAGCGGCTGGTTGGCAACGATGCCGACGGCGCGGCCATCGATGTAGGCAAAACCGGTAAGGATGTTTTGTGCGGCCTCGGCGGAAAGCTCGAAGAAGGAGCCTTCATCGACGACAGCCTTGATGACCTCGCTCATGTCATAGGCCTGCGCGGCGGTATCCGGGATGACGCTATTTGAGATCAAAGTCCGCGACGCTACCGGCATCCCGCGCGGCGCCGCGGCGCGGTTATTGGCGGGAAGTAGGCCAAAACATCGCGCACGAGGGACAGAGCCTGCTTGTCGTCGCTGGCCACCAGGTGAGCATGCCAGACTCTGCGTGGGCTGCGGCGCCGCCAAAGGTCTCTGGCTCAGCGCCGGCCACGTGGCTGGCGGCCTGGTGGAGGGCGGTGCCCTGGGTGACTACGAGGACATCGGCAAACGTCGGCGCGAACGCCGCAATGCCGCTGGTATTGCCCGCGACAACGGAAATCTGCGGATAAGGCCCGAAGCCTGGGAGACACGCGCCATGAGGCGGGCGTATCCGGCCATGGTGACGATGCCCTCTTGCACACGCGGGCCGGTGGATTCATAGATGCCGATGATGGCACGCCGGTCTTGATGGCGAGTCATATACCTTGTGAGCTTTTTCGGCATAAACCTCACCCATCGTGCCGTCGAAGATTTCGCCGTCCCTGGCTAAAGACGCAGACGCGGCGGCCGTCGATAGTGCCGTAGCCGGTCACTACGCCATCAGTATAGGGGCGGTCATGCTCGCGACCGAAGTCGGTAGAGCGGTGGCGGCTAGCGCGTCCGTTTCCACGAAGGAGCCCTCATCGAGCAGCTGCGTCACGCGGGTGCGGGCGGCCGGCTCGCCTTCTCCCAGCGGCGCGCGGGACTCGGCGAGCTTGGCGTCCAGGTCCTCGATCTTGCCGGCGGTGGTTTTCAGGTCAGTCATAGGCCCCCCACTACTAGCGCACCCCTCACATGCGGAATGGAACGCTGCGGGGACGCGGTGCGGAAAATGATTGGGTGGCAATGCCACTACAGTGTGGGCAGTGCATGGAACCTGGGAATTTCTGGGTGGCATTAGGTTGAAGGGCCCTAATCTGGGGTGGTGTCTCCTGTAAACATTTAACGGTGCCGGGCAGGTAAGCGCCCATTATTGCACCTCAAGGCAGGTAAAGTAGTAGGAAGAATTTCATTCAACTATTGATGTGCGTCCTTTAAGCCCTTATGATTGCCTGAGTCTTCATGAATGTTTCCCCTGATTTTTACGATCTATTAAGGACGGTCTCTGGTGATTAAAAAGGGACTGCGTTTGCTCGCACCGCTCGCCGTAGCGGCTCTCTTCACGCCAGTGGCACACGCGGGAGATGTTCCCCCCGATGCCGCAGGCATATCCCATTTCCAACCTCTACAAGAGCTGCAGTGCTTCCGGCGATAACGCAGAGCGTGAATGGCGCTTTGCAGAAACCGGCCGCCGCTACATGAGCGACGGCACCCTGCAGTTTAAAAACACCAACAACCAAGAAGTGCCCTACACCGCCGAGGTAGAAACTGGTACCAATCACGAGATTGAAGCCAATTCCAAGCCAAGCTGCCTTCCGGTTGGGACACCCCGCTAAGTCCGATATCGTCTGAAGATGACCAACGGCTGGCGCGATAAAGAAACCTTCGGCCCTGTGAAGCTGAAGCCGGTGAGTCTTCCGCGTCGAATACGGCGTCATTGAAAAGGACTTCATCTCCATGTTCGTAGGCTGCAACGATGACCGCTTGGAAAACATCCCAGGCTCTAACGTCATCCGCGGTAAGGGCCCGGCCGAGCGCTACGCCTTCGCCTACATCATCAAGGCGGACGGCTCCGTATCCGATTTGGCCATGGAAATTCCATCCCGTTCCCCGGTGCAAACTCCAAGCCGATCGAGGGCAACTACACCTCCGTATCTGGCCCGAGCCTAGAGAAGATTGCCGATCCGAAGAAGGATGAAATCATGCAGCCTTCTGCAGATCTGCAGCGCGATCCCTCCTGGCCTAAGGAAGGCGATAAGTGTGAAGCCGGCGATACCTCCTGGTACCCGCTGGACATCACCGCGGTAAGCCGACCTAACCGGAAGCTGGTTACTCCACGGACTTCCTCAATTGTCCAAGGGCGACTACGAGTTCGCACCGGTAAACCGACTTCGTCGTTGGCGCCGAGCACGCCCCGTACACCCAACTGGCGGGGCAACCGCGGCGATATTCCGAAGGGCTGGCTGGAGTCCGTCGGTGCCGTAAAGCGCGCCTACATGCCGGTCGCACCGAGCTTAAGCACGTCGACCTCAAGCCAGGCGAGCGTGTGCGTGTGGAGTATGGCACCACCATGACCCGCAACTACCGCGAGATTCACTGCGGCAAGAGCGGAAACTACGACCTCACCTCTAACTACAAGCAGACCTCCGCCCCGAGCGGCTTCTGGGCAGAGGCCAAGATCACCGATAAGGCCGGCAACACCCGCACCGAGGACGTCACTCCGGACGAATTCCGCGACTGCCGGTTCCTACCCAGACCATCTACTAAACACCACCCTCATCTACGCAAGGAGAAAATTCCATGTTCAAGTCCAAGATTGCTTCTACCACCGCGGCTCTTGCCGTGCTTCCGGCCTCATCTTCGCTCCGGCCGCTAACGCCCTGCCGCAGCGCGACCTCGGCCCGGCCAACCCGACCACCATCGGTGAGCGTTGCTCCAACCCGGGCGACACCGGCCAGACCGTTGACATCAAGCGCACCTACTTCGATGGCTCCGCCGGTTCCTGGACCGTGTCCACTACAACGATGAGCCGTTGCCGGTAACCCGTTCCATCACCGAGACCAAGACCAAGACCTGGAATGTGTCCGCAGGCATTGACTTCAAGCTGATGGACCTCATCAACTTCACCTTCTCCTCCAGCTACACCGATAGCCAGTCCTACGAGGTAGCGAGCAGGTAGGTCCGTACAACTCGCTCCGGGCAAGACCGCCGTCCTGCGCGCCGGCTGGGTTGTCTCTGACTTTGAGGGCCCGAAGACCGTGTGCGGCTCCGACCACAAGTGGCAGGCCAACGGCGGCACCTTCAACCGCCACCCTGCCGAAGGAGCGCCACTCGAGGTCTCCACCCGCGATAACAACGATTGGGGCTAAACGTGAGCAAGACGTCCATCGCTAGCGCCCTCGCGGCGCTGAGCCTGGTGGCCGCTCCTGTTGCCCACGCCGCTGATTTCGGTGGGACTTTGAGCTGCCCCAGCGCTGGAACGACGACTACAAGCCAGGCACGCATTGCTCGACGCCAGGTGAAACGGCACCTACGTCACCGCAAAGCGCCGCTGGTTCAAGCAACCGACGCTACCACGTGCAACCGCAACGCCGAGGAAGTACCGGTCAAGCACACCGTTACCCAGGCTCGCACGCAGACCATCGAGGTCTCCGGTCCGTTGAGGGCACCGGTGAGCTAGCCAAGGTGCTGACCAAGACCTATGGCTTCAACTACGTCAGCGAGCAGCACTGGAAGCTAAACCAGGTGTTGGCCCGTACACCCTGCCTGCGAACTCGCAGGGCAAGCTGGTGTGGGGCTTTACCATGCTCGACACCGATGGTCAGGACGTGCGCTGTAACGCTGACCAGCAGTGGGAAGCGCAGGGCAAGCCGTACTCGGCCACCGTACCGACCGGAAGCGCGCTACTCCGAGCTGCGCCTCGAAGACGCCCCTGAGTGGAACTACTCCACTGCGTAGTAGAGCGCCCGTCGGTCCTTGTGGACCGACGGGGCGCTCTACTTACGCAGTGGAGTTAGTTCCACTCAGGGGCGTCTTCGAGGCGCAGCTCGGAGTAGCGCGCTTCCGGTACGGTGGCCGAGTACGGCTTGCCCTGCGCTTCCCACTGCTGGTCAGCGTTACAGCGCACGTCCTGACCATCGGTGTCGAGCATGGTAAAGCCCCACACCAGCTTGCCCTGCGAGTTCGCAGGCAGGGTGTACGGGCCAACCACCTGGTTTAGCTTCCAGTGCTGCTCGCTGACGTAGTTGAAGCCATAGGTCTTGGTCAGCACCTTGGCTAGCTCACCGGTGCCCTCAACGGACCCGGAGACCTCGATGGTCTGCGTGCGAGCCTGGGTAACGGTGTGCTTGACCGGTACTTCCTCGGCGTTGCGGTTTGCCACGCTGGTAGCGTCGGTCTGCTTGAACCAGCGGCGCTTTGCGGTGACGTAGGTGCCGTTTTCACCTGGCGTCGAGCAATGCGTGCCTGGCTTGTAGTCGTCGTTCCAGCGCTGGGGCAGCTCAAAGTCCCCACCGAAATCAGCGGCGTGGGCAACAGGAGCGGCCACCAGGCTCAGCGCCGCGAGGGCGCTAGCGATGGACGTCTTGCTCACGTTTAGCCCCAATCGTTGTTATCGCGGGTGGAGACCTCGATGTGGCGCTCCTTCGGCAGGGTGGCGGTGAAGGTGCCGCCGTTGGCCTGCCACTTGTGGTCGGAGCCGCACACGGTCTTCTGGCCCTCAAAGTCAGAGACAACCCAGCCGGCGCGCAGGACGGCGGTCTTGCCCGGAGCGATGTTGTACGGACCTACCTGCTCGCCTACCTCGTAGGACTGGCTATCGGTGTAGCTGGAGGAGAAGGTGAAGTTGATGAGGTCCATCAGCTTGAAGTCAATGCCTGCGGACACATTCCAGGTCTTGGTCTTGGTCTCGGTGATGGAACGGGTTACCGGCAACGGCTCATCGTTGTAGTTGGACACGGTCCAGGAACCGGCGGAGCCATCGAAGTAGGTGCGCTTGATGTCAACGGTCTGGCCGGTGTCGCCCGGGTTGGAGCAACGCTCACCGATGGTGGTCGGGTTGGCCGGGCCGAGGTCGCGCTGCGGCAGGGCGTTAGCGGCCGGAGCGAAGATGAGGCCGGAAGCAACGGCAAGAGCCGCGGTGGTAGAAGCAATCTTGGACTTGAACATGGAATTTTCTCCTTGCGTAGATGAGGGTGGTGTTTAGTAGATGGTCTGGGTAGGAACCGGCAGGTCGCGGAATTCGTCCGGAGTGACGTCCTCGGTGCGGGTGTTGCCGGCCTTATCGGTGATCTTGGCCTCTGCCCAGAAGCCGCTCGGGGCGGAGGTCTGCTTGTAGTTAGAGGTGAGGTCGTAGTTTCCGCTCTTGCCGCAGTGAATCTCGCGGTAGTTGATGCGGGTCATGGTGGTGCCATACTCCACACGCACACGCTCGCCTGGCTTGAGGTCGACGTGCTTAAGCTCGGTGCCGACCGGCATGTAGGCGCGCTTTACGGCACCGACGGACTCCAGCCAGCCCTTCGGAATATCGCCGCGGTTGCCCCGCCAGTTGGTGTACGGGGCGTGCTCGGCGCCAACGACGAAGTCGGTTACCGGTGCGAACTCGTAGTCGCCCTTGGACCAATTGAGGAAGTCCGTGGAGTAACCAGCCTTCCGGTAGGTCGGCTTTACCGCGGTGATGTCCAGCGGGTACCAGGAGGTATCGCCGGCTTCACACTTATCGCCTTCCTTAGGCCAGGAGGGATCGCGCTGCAGATCTGCAGAAGGCTGCATGATTTCATCCTTCTTCGGATCGGCAATCTTCTCTAGGCTCGGGCCAGATACGGAGGTGTAGTTGCCCTCGATCGGCTTGGAGTTTGCACCCGGGGAACGGGATGGAATTTCCATGGCCAAATCGGATACGGAGCCGTCCGCCTTGATGATGTAGGCGAAGGCGTAGCGCTCGGCCGGGCCCTTACCGCGGATGACGTTAGAGCCTGGGATGTTTTCCAAGCGGTCATCGTTGCAGCCTACGAACATGGAGATGAAGTCCTTTTCAATGACGCCGTATTCGACGCGGAAGGACTCACCCGGCTTCAGCTTCACAGGGCCGAAGGTTTCTTTATCGCGCCAGCCGTTGGTCATCTTCAGACCGATATCGGACTTAGCGGTGGTGTCCCAACCGGAAGGCAGCTTGGCCTTGGAATTGGCTTCAATCTCGTGATTGGTACCAGTTTCTACCTCGGCGGTGTAGGGCACTTCTTGGTTGGTGGTGTTTTAAACTGCAGGGTGCCGTCGCTCATGTAGCGGCGGCCGGTTTCTGCAAAGCGCCATTCACGCTCTGCGTTATCGCCGGAAGCACTGCAGCTCTTGTAGAGGTTGGAAATGGGATATGCCTGCGGCATCGGGGGAACATCTCCCGCGTGTGCCACTGGCGTGAAGAGAGCCGCTACGGCGAGCGGTGCGAGCAAACGCAGTCCCTTTTTAATCACCAGAAGACCGTCCTTAATAGATCGTTAAAAATCAGGGGAAACATTCATGAAGACTCAGGCAATCATAAGGGCTTAAAGGACGCACATCAATAGTTGAATGAAATTCTTCCTACTACTTTTACCTGCCTTGAGGTGCAATAATGGGCGCTTACCTGCCCGGCACCGTTAAATGTTTACAGGAGACACCACCCCCAGATTAGGGCCCTTCAACCTAATGCCACCCAAGAAATTCCCAGGTTCCATGCACTGCCCACACTGTAGTGGCATTTGCCACCCAATCATTTTCCGCACCGCGTCCCCGCAGCGTTCCATTCCGCATTGTGAGGGGTGCGCTAGTAGTGTGGGGGCCTATGACTGACCTGAAAACCACCGCCGGCAAGATCGAGGACCTGGACGCCAAGCTCGCCGAGTCCCGCGCGCCGCTGGGAGAAGGCGAGCCGGCCGCCCGCACCCGCGTGACGCAGCTGCTCGATGAGGGCTCCTTCGTGGAAACGGACGCGCTAGCCCGCCACCGCTCTACCGACTTCGGTCGCGAGCATGACCGCCCCTATACTGATGGCGTAGTGACCGGCTACGGCACTATCGACGGCCGCCGCGTCTGCGTCTTTAGCCAGGACGGCGAAATCTTCGACGGCACGATGGGTGAGGTTTATGCCGAAAAGCTCACCAAGGTATATGACCTCGCCATCAAGACCGGCGTGCCCATCATCGGCATCTATGAATCCACCGGCCCGCGTGTGCAAGAGGGCATCGTCACCATGGCCGGATACGCCCGCCTCATGGCGCGTGTCTCCCAGGCTTCGGGCCTTATCCCGCAGATTTCCGTTGTCGCGGGCAATACCAGCGGCATTGCGGCGTTCGCGCCGACGTTTGCCGATGTCCTCGTAGTCACCCAGGGCACCGCCCTCCACCAGGCCGCCAGCCACGTGGCCGGCGCTGAGCCAGAGACCTTTGGCGGCGCCGCAGCCCACGCAGAGTCTGGCACTGCTCACCTGGTGGCCAGCGACGACAAGCAGGCTCTGTCCCTCGTGCGCGATGTTTTGGCCTACTTCCCCGCCAATAACCGCGCCGCGGCGCCGCGCGTGGATGCCGGTAGCGTCGCGGACTTTGATCTCAATAGCGTCATCCCGGATACCGCCGCGCAGGCCTATGACATGAGCGAGGTCATCAAGGCTGTCGTCGATGAAGGCTCCTTCTTCGAGCTTTCCGCCGAGGCCGCACAAAACATCCTTACCGGTTTTGCCTACATCGATGGCCGCGCCGTCGGCATCGTTGCCAACCAGCCGCTGGCGCTGGCCGGCGCCTTGGACTCCGCCGCGGCAGAAAAGGCCGCACGCTTCGTGCGTACCTGTGATGCCTTCAATACTCCCATCGTGGAATTCGTGGACTCCCCAGGCTTTGTGCCTACCCCGGAAGAGGAAAAGGCCGGCCTGCTGCGCAGAGCGTCGAAGTTTGCCTATGCGCAGGCTGAAGCGAGCGTCGGCAAGCTCACTGTGATCACCCGCAAGGCCATTGGCCCGGCCTACGCATTTATGGGCGCCAAGGACCTCGGCGCGGACCTGGTCTACGCATGGCCCACCGCGGAAATTGCCGTCACCCAGGCCTCCCAAGCTTCCCTGGCCATTTATGGCTCGGAGGACAAGGAAGAGGAGATGGACGAGCTCTTCTTGCACCCGTATGCCGCAGCAGAGCGCGGGCTGGCCGATAATGTTATCGAGCCAACTGCAACCCGCCACTACCTGGTAGAAGGCCTGCGCCTGCTAGAGCGCAAGGCCGTGGCCCAGGTACCGAAGAAGCACGGAACCGTTTAGGAGGGGAAATGTCTACGCCGGAAATCAAGGTAGTCAAGGGCAATCCCACCGAGGATGAGCTCGCGGCCCTGCGCGCCGTATTGGCGCAGATGAGCGCCAAGCACTCGGGCTCCACCGGAGAACGCAATGAATGGGGCAACCCGGCCGAGCGCTTCGAGCGCTATGGCGCGCAGCGCGTCTACAACCCCTCCGCCTTCCATACCGTACGGTACTTCTAATGCGGCTTATCCTCGCCTCCCAATCACCCTCGCGCGCGTCTATCCTGCGCGGCGCGGGCGTGGAGCCCGTTTGGAGCCGGCCGATATTGACGAGCGCTCCCTCGAAGCCTCGCTCGCGGGCCACCCGCCGGCCGATATCGTGGCGGCCCTCGCCACCGCCAAGGCTGAAAAGGTGGCCGAACGCTACCCCACCGAGCCCGTCATCGGCGGCGATTCCATGCTGCTGCTCGACGGCGAGCTACAAGGCAAGCCCCTTACTGAGGAAGCCACCATTGAGCGCTGGCACCAGCAAGCCGGCCGCACAGCCGAGCTGCTGACCGGCCACTGCCTTATCTTTGGCGATAAGCGCCATGTGGAAACGTCCACCACCACGGTGCACTTTGCCCAGGCCAGCAAGGCCGATATCGCAGCCTATGCCCACTCCGGCGAGCCTCTCCACTGCGCCGGTGCCTTTACCTTGGAAGCTATGGGCGGCTGGTTCATTGACCGCATCGAAGGCGATCCTTCCTCCGTTATCGGGCTATCGCTGCCGGTGGTGCGTCGCGCGCTCTATGCCTTTGATCTGAACGTCTCCGATTTCTGGTAGCAGCGCGCCGGCGTCGCTACAGTGGGGTGGCATGGAAATGAAAGACATGCTTGCCCCGAAACCCATTGAGCTGCCGGCCGATCCCGGCGCAGAGTCCACCTCGGATCTCGCCGCCGGCATTGTTGCCCACCCCGATTCCCCGCTGCTGTGGGCACTCCTAGCGGAGGCAGGAGCTCAAGGAGCAGGAAGGCTCCGAGCCGGCCGCTTTCATCACCGCCTACGCTTACGCGCGCACGGGCTACCACCGCAGCCTCGACCGCCTGCGTGGCAATGGTTGGAAGGGTTGGGGCCCTATCCCCTTCTCCCATGAACCGAACCAGGGTGTCCTGCGCGCCATCGCCGCGCTCGGCCACGCAGCCAAGGCCATCGGCGAAGACGACGAGTACGACCGCATTCGCCAGATGCTTTCCGACGCCGACCCGGACTCCGTCGCCACCCTCCTCGACTAATCCTGGAGTTCCCGCATGCCTGCCGTGACACCGCGCTGCCTACGCCGCTTCTCCGCCGCCGTATTGCTCACCGCTGCCGTGCCGCTCGCGCTCAGCGCCTGCGGTGCTCAGGAGGATTCTTCTTCCTCCCCAGAGCCGGTCTTTTCCAGCCAAGCACCTGCCGAGGATGAATCCTCCAGCGGAGACGATGCGGCTTCCGCAGCAGCACCCTCCCCGTCCGAGTCCACCGACGGGGGCGATGAAGCGACCACGCAGCAGCAGGAAAAGAGCGAGGACGCCGAGTGCACGGAGCTGCCCAACGATCCGCGCAAGGTCTACGCCTCTGGCACGGCTCCCGGGCGCATGCCCGCCGATGATGGCAGTGATTTCAATTACTGGATCGCCGATATCGACAACTCCTATGACCCGTGCGCCACGATCAGCTGGATCATCTTCCGCGGCTCAATGGGTGACTTGAACGGTCCGGCGGGCACCGGCGCTTCGATTGCTGATGGCATAGCCTTTTACGTCAATGGCGCTCCGGCCAAGGACATGTCCATCTTCCACAAGGTAGAGAGCATCACCCCGGTCTCAGACAACGAGGTCGATTTCACGTGGGGAGAGCGCAGCCGCACCACCGCAGAGGGCATTACCGCCCACCACACTGTGCGCTTGCGGGCACAGGGCGATTCCCTCGAACCGGTATCCGGTGAAGTCGCGGAATTCAACAAGATGTGGGTTGACCTTCCCAGCTACCAGCTGGGCACCTACGACTAGCTTTTCGGCCGGAATTTAATCGCCTGGGCCTGCAATACAATGCGCCCCAGCGGAATCCCGCCGGGGCGCTCGCCTTTGCTCGCTTAATTGCGCAAGCAGCTCATTACAGCGCTAGTCCATCTTGTCCAGGATATCGCCGGTGTTTTGGGCGATGCGCACGTTAGCCACCATGGCTTCCAGGAATAGCCTGATGGCGACCATGATTGCGTAGTAAATGACAGTGCTCAGTACCGCCAGGAAGATGAACGCAAAGATGCTTCCGAAGATGGCGGACGCGGAATCTTCCCTAATGCCATAAATGCCCATGCCGGTGGCGAACAAGAAGGCACCGAGGAGGTGAAGGATCCACATGATGCCACCAAGGATCATGGCAACCTTGTAGATTTCCTTCACGTGGGTAAGTGTCAGGAAGTGCTTGAACTCGAACTCAAAGAGCCCGCCCAATAGGCCGTCTTTCTTTCCCAAGCCCTTGAGGGTGTCACTCATCTGGCTCTTCTTATTACCGAGAGTCTGGCCGGAATCGGCAGTGGCATCGCCTGCTTGCGGGAACTGTCCGAATCCCTGGCTCGTGCCCTGCTGCTGGGTATAGCCGCCGAAAACCGGCCGATCGTTAGCGGACTGGGCGGAGCCGAATTGATCGCCGTTCGCAGCAGCGTCCGACGATGCCGAATCCGTAAATGGATTATGCGCACGGGAGGCAGCGCCCCCGCTTGGGGTGGAGGACTTCGAGGAGGCCCAGAAGTCAGAGGAGTTGCCCTCCGCGCTCGGCTTCGGGGAGGAAAGGTTACTCGAATTTCCAGGCTCACCAGGCTTATCGGTGTGGCCGAAAGACTTCGTCTCCTTGGCATCGGTAGAGCCGAATTCCTTAGTCTCATTCACCTCGGAGGCACCGGCGCCTTCGGCGCTTTTCGCAGCGTCCTCGGCGCGGTGACGCGGGGTTTCAGAAAAATCGCGCGGAGAAAAATCCTTCGGAAACCCGTCGGAGTTGAAATCATTATCAGCCATAATCTGGTCCTTAGAAAATGCTTTAGGGGGATGGTAGGAAAATGCCCCACGGTCACCCGTGGGGCCACTTGGCAGAATACAGCGTGCGCTAGGCGTTCGCGTCCTGAACGCGACGAATTGCCTCGGCGGCAACCTTTTCTTGGATGCCCATGTCTAGCTCGGAAGTGAAGCCAACACAGGAGCAGTTGATCTCGCCGAGGACATAGGTGTCGGTGCCATCGGGGGCATCGTCAAGCATGAAGTCCGCGGTCCAAATCAGCGGAACGTCCTTGGTATCGCCGAGCTTCTCTGCGATAACGGGGCGAGCCTTCTCGAACATCTCGAGCAACTCCGGCCAAGATTCCGGCTTATCGTAGGTGTACTTTGCGCCGGAGAAGAGCGTGGCAGAGAAGTTGTCGCCGCCTTCCGCTGGCTTCTTGTGCACGATGAATACCGGCTCGTCACCCACGAGGAGAATGCGGATTTCGCCCTCCACAATGCGCGGCATAAAGCGCATGTCCACCAGCATGCCGTTATCGCCCTCAATGTACTGGTCACAGAAGTCCATGAAGGCGCCCAGCTTGTAGTCGTGGGTCTGGTTATCTACTGCTTCGGTGCACTTCAGGGCGGTATCGAGCGGGAGCGCGGTGCCCGGTTCCACGGCCTGGGCAAGCTCCTGGTCCGCGAGGCGCACGCGCCAGATGCCCTCACCGGTGGAACCGCGGTTTTGCTTGAGCACCCGCTCACCATAAGACAGCGAGGTGGGGAAAGTATTATGCAGCTCTTCTACCTCGTAGTACGCGACGGTATCGTCCGGCACCAGCGGGGTGTCATTGAGCTTGACCAGTGCATCTTTGGCGCCGTAGGCCATCATGTCTGCCGGAGTGGACATGCCTACCAGGCCGGCGTCTGCCAGCTTGGTGAGCAATTCGAAGTAGCCCTTCTCGCCGCCGGGGATATTGCCTGGGTTCACACGAGAGATATACGCATCAAAGTTTTCAGAAACCTGGGCGTAGATTTCCTCCGCCTTGTCTGGGTGGAAGTAGATAACCTCCGCATTCCAGCCTTGTTCCTTGATCGCGTCGACGATCGGCATGGTGTCCTTACGGTGACCATCTGCGCCTTTATCGGAGCCGCCCTCTACCTCAAATACAACGATTGCATTGTGCACTAGCAATTCCCTTCTTAGGTGGTGTTCATAGCACGTTGTCGCACCATATCCGTAGTTTATCCCAGCTTTTCCTCCCCCGCCCGGCCAACTGCCCCCTCCGCCTAACCCCGCCGGCCGGCGCCCCTATTTCCCCGGCCGAGCCCTGTATCGCACACCACAGGAATGATCCCCGAGTGATCACCACGGGAAAATTCGGGTTAAAGTGGTGGGAGCAAATTACTAACCCTTATAGGAAAGGCAGGCGGACAGTGGCTGACGTTGATCCCTATCCCCCATTTCAGGAATACGCACACCCCGAGCGCCTCGTGTCTGCACCGTGGCTGTCCGCACGCCTAGGCATCAAGGGCCTGCGCGTCATCGAGGTCGATGAAGACTCGCTCCTCTATGACATTGGCCATATCCCCACCGCCACCCGCATCAACTTCCGCACGGAGCTACTGAGCCCACTTACTCGCGATTTCATCGATGGCAAAGAGTTCACTGCCTTGATGCGAGACAAGGGCATTAATGCCGACGATACGATCGTCCTTTATGGCGATAAGTCCAATTGGTGGGCCGCCTACGCCCTGTGGGTATTTACCCTCTTTGGCCACAAGGATGTTCGCCTGCTCGATGGTGGCCGCAATGCCTGGATGGCCGAGGAACGCGATACTTCCTTCATGGTGCCGGACTTCCCCGTATCCGAATACCCCGAGGTAAGCCGCGATGATTCCGTCCTGCGTGCCTTCGTAGACCAAGTGCGCGAGTCCGAAGGAGCGCTCGTGGATACCCGCTCCCCAGAGGAGTTTGCGGGCGAGGCCACCGAGCACGATCCCAATGGCGATTCCGCCTACGGAACCACCATGCGCCACGGCCACATCCCGGGCGCCATCAACCTCGAGTGGGACCGTTCCAACTATCCCAACTCCTGCTTCCGCTCGGCCGAGGAGCTCAAGGTTAATTACGGAATGTTGGAGCCTGAATCTGCAACGATTCTCTACTCCCACGTGGGCGCACAGGCCGCACACACCTGGTTTGTGTTGACGCATCTTTTGGGATTCACAAAGACGCAGGTCTACGATGGTTCGTGGTCTGAGTGGGGCAATATGGTGAAAATGCCGATTGAGCGTTAACTTTTCGGTTTCGCCACATAAACCCATATCCGGCAGGATGTGGGTTTATTTTTGTTCAAAAACATCCCCACTCGCGTGCGTGAAAATTAACTCATGCTTTTGTGTGCAAGAATAGATTGCGTATTCAACCTAATGTGTTCAGGAGGTTGCTGCCGTGGCAGTAGAAACCAAAAAGATCTCTAAGGTTCTCGTGGCGAACCGCGGTGAGATCGCCGTTCGCGTGATCCGCGCGGCCCGCGACGCTGGCATTGCCTCCGTCGCCGTCTACGCCGAGCCAGACGCCCAGGCACCTTTTGCCTCGCTTGCCGACGAAGCCTTTGCCCTCGGCGGCACCACTTCTGCAGAGTCATACCTCGTCTTTGACAAGATTCTGGACGCCGCAGAAAAGTCCGGCGCCGATGCTATCCACCCCGGCTATGGCTTCTTGTCTGAAAACGCCGACTTTGCCCAGGCCGTCATCGATGCCGGCCTGACTTGGATTGGCCCCTCCCCCGAGTCCATCCGTGACTTGGGAGATAAGGTTACCGCGCGGCACATCGCCGAGCGCGCCGAAGCCCCCATGGCCCCAGGCACCAAAGATCCGGTAGCCGGCGCCGATGAGGTGCAGTCCTTCGCCATGGAATACGGCCTGCCCGTAGCCATCAAGGCTGCCTTTGGCGGCGGCGGCCGCGGCATGAAGGTGGCCTACTCCGCAGAGGAAATCCCCGAGCTCTTTGAATCCGCCACCCGTGAGGCGACTTCCGCCTTCGGTCGCGGCGAGTGCTTCGTAGAGCGTTACCTGGACCGAGCCCGCCACGTCGAGGCCCAGGTGCTGGCGGATAAGCACGGCAACGTAGTCGTCGTCGGCACGCGCGATTGCTCCCTGCAGCGCCGCTTCCAAAAGCTGGTCGAAGAAGCCCCGGCTCCTTTCCTCACTGATGAGCAGCGCGCCTCCATCCACGAGTCCGCCAAGCGCATCTGCCGCGAGGCCGGCTACTACGGCGCAGGCACCGTGGAATACCTGGTGGGCGCCGATGGCCTCATTTCCTTCCTAGAGGTCAATACCCGCCTGCAGGTGGAGCACCCAGTTTCCGAGGAAACCACCGGCCTCGATCTCGTGCGCGAGCAGTTCCGCATCGCTGAGGGCCACGAGCTCTCTCTGAAGGAAGACCCCACCCCGCGCGGCCACGCCTTCGAGTTCCGCATCAACGGCGAGGATGCCGCGGCGAACTTCATGCCAGCCCCTGGCACCATCGTGAAGTACTCCGAGCCGTCGGGTCCGGGCGTGCGCGTTGATTCCGGCGTCGTCCAGGGCTCCGTCATTGGCGGCCAATTCGATTCCATGCTGGCCAAGCTCATCGTCTGGGGCCCAGACCGCGAGACCGCGCTGCGTCGCTCCGCCCGCGCCCTGTCCGAGTACACGGTGGAGGGCCTGCCCACCGTTATCCCGTTTGACCAGGCTATCGTTGCTGATCCAGCTTTCACCGCAGAAGACGGCAACTTCGACGTCTACACCAAGTGGATCGAAGAGGAATGGGATAACCAGCTGCCCGCCCACGATGACTCCACCGATGCCGAGGCTGCAGAGGCAGAGCCGTCCCAGGTACACACCGTGGAAATCGACGGCCGCCGCATCGAGGTCGCCCTCCCCGCCTCCTTCGGCGCCACCGGCACCCCACGCAAAAAGAAGAAGCGCAAGGGCTCTGGCGCCAAGGCCGCTGTATCCGGCGATGCCGTTACCTCCCCAATGCAGGGCACGGTCATCAAGGTCAACGTCGAAGAAGGTCAAGAGGTCACCGAGGGCGAGGTCCTCCTCGTGCTCGAGGCCATGAAGATGGAAAACCCCGTCAAGGCACATAAGGCCGGCACCGTTACCGGCTTGGCCGTGGAGGCAGGCGCTGCTACCACCAAGGGCAGCGTACTGCTGGAAATCAAGTAGCCTACCCCGCTAGCCTTGGAAGAATGACTGATTCTTCTCTCGGCGTGCGCTTGGCCAAGGAAGAGGACCGCGACTATCTTGCGGGCCTCTTCCCTTCTTCTATCGCGGACTGGTCCCCCATTGTGGACGGCGGGGTTATCGCCCTGCCCATGGCCGCCAACGAGGACCCCACTGTTGCTCCCCGCGGCGCCGCGCTCCTGCGCTACTATCCCGCCGCCGACAAAGGCCCAGCTTTCTTGGGCGATCCCTCGGCGCACCCGCTTGACGACGCCACCTGGCTTACCCCCTTCGACCCCGAAGACATTCCCGAGCTCATCGTCTCCAGCGATGACCCCGCCGCCCGCGAGTTGCTTATTGCCAACGCCATCGGCCTCGCGGCCGAGCAGACTGCCCCCGGCATCTCTTCCGCTGAGCCCTTGCCCGGATTTGAAGAGCTCGACCCCGGTAAGTTCTTCCGCCGCTTCTAGCTCGCCCTAGGTCCGGCCGCCCTCCTGCTAACCTAGCTACGATGCTGAAAATAGATGCAACTTATGGACATTCCACCGCTTTAGGGCGCCTGAATCGCACCTTCGACGCCGGTCGCGTATACGGCTTGAAGGGCCCCAATGGTGCGGGTAAATCTACGCTGCTGCAGACGTTGAGCGGCGAGATTGCCCCACTCGAGGGCACCGTTACCATCGACGGCACCGGGCCCGGCAGCGCAGAGGCCGCCGGCTCCGTCATCGCAGTCGCGGACCCGGTCTTCTTGCCCGACCTCACCGTCGGCGAACACTTCACCCTGCTTTCGCGCCGCTCCGGCGTAGACTTTGCCGAGGTCCATGAGCTGTGGGCCCTCGATGACGCCATCCTAAACTCCGCAGTCAGCGACCTTTCTTCTGGCCAGCGCCAGCGCGTTTACCTCGCCGCCCAGCTCTATCAGCCGGCCAAGGCTCTGCTTATCGACGAACCCGAGCGCCACCTTGACCACACCTGGACCGCCTTCTTGGCCGAGGAGCTGCGCCACCTCGCCGCCGAGGGCCGTTGTGTAGTGCTGGCCTCCCACTCCCCGGCCATCTTCGATGCCTGCGACGAGGTGGTGGAAATTTCATGAAGCTTCTGTCCACAGCCTCCTCAGCCCTCTATTACGCCTTTATAGCGGCGCTCATCGCGAGCGTCAGTGTTTACGCTTGGCAGAATGCCGCCGAGGTTTTGCCCTCGCTCGCGCAGCGCACAGCCGCGGCCCTGCCCGCCACCGCGACCATCGGCGCTGGGGTCGGCTCCCTCGCCCTCATCGTTCTTCTTGAAGCGCTCTATCCGCTGCGCAGCCTTTCGCTCAGCCGGTGGGTCTATGTGGATAGGCCGCGGGGGCGTATGCGGGGCGTCGATAAGCTGTCCATTGCCCAGCTCGCCGGCGTGAGCCTCCTCGGCCTAGCCCTGTGCACGTCGCTGCGCCTTCCGCTCTATGCGGCGATGGCCCTCCCCTTGCTGCGCATAGCGCTCGGCTGGCGTTCCTTCGACCTCGCCTCGCTTCTTCGCGCGGGCCGCACCCGTGCCGTCGGCTCGTCTTCCTTTGGGCTTTTGGATTCTGAGGTTTCTGCCGATGCCATTGCTTCCCAGTCGGCGCGCCTGCGCCCCAGCTCGCGCGCCACGACGTCGCCCAGCTATCTCTTTATCCGGCGCCTATACCGCCGCTGGTACATCCCGCTCGGCGCGGTAGCTGTCATCGGCCTCACCCTAGGCCTTGTCCCACAGCTCGGCAGCCTGGCGCTCATAGGATTCGCTGCCGCATGGACCATCGTCGGCGCCGCCACCGGCCGCGCCGCATCCTTTGGCCGCATCATCGACGGAACCTGGCCCGACTGGGGACTTCCCTTGACCGCGACAGCCGGTGCCGCCGTTCTCGGTACCGCCTTCATCGCCGCCGTGTGGAAGCTGCCGGTACTCGTACTCGCCGCGTGCTGTTTAGGACTTACCTACGCCTCCTTCAAGCGCTCCCGCCCAGCGCGAGTGGCCACCATGAACATCATCGACACCGGTGGCTTCGGTGCTTCGTTCTCCCCCGAAGTCTTCGGTTACTTCCTGCGCGGCGGCTACGGCATTGCGGCCGTAGCTGTGGTCCTCTTCTTTTAGTCGCCCTGCGCTTTCCCCAGGTACGCCACTTCAATAAGTTGCACATACCTGGGGATTTCTTTTGAGCTTTATTCTGTATTACTTCACATAACACAGTTTGTGTTACTATAAGTAATACAGAATAAAGATTGGAGGTGACAGATGTTCATTAACCTCAACCCCGATTCAGATGTCCCCGTCTTCCAACAAATCCACGATGAATTAGTACTGGCCATAGCTCGCGGCCAGCTCTCTGATGGCGACAAGCTAGACCCTGTCCGCCGCGTCGCCAAAGACATAGGCATCAACCCAGCCACCGTAAAAAAGGCGTACGACCTCTTGGTCTCTGACGGCCTCATTGAAACCGCCGGCCGCTCCGGCTCCATCGTCAGACCCGGCGCTCACACCGAGGCTCAAGAAAGACAACTAGCTGAGCAATTAGGCCGAGTAGTTGCGCTCGCCCGTGCCCAAGGCTTTAGCCCAGATGAGCTCCACACCCACCTCAGCTCCACTCTTAAACACTTGGAAGTATCGTCATGATTTTCGCCCTCTTAATGGCCGTCACAACTCTCGCAATTACTTGGATTATGGCCAAAGCTCCCTCCCTTTCCTCGCCCGGCACACCGCTCGGTGTGCGCGTGCCAAAGGACTACCTTTCCGATAGTGCAGTTACCTCTGCTCTTGCTGGATACAAGGTACGTACTTGGGGTTGCGGCGTCGCGGCAACAATTCTGTCCCTCTTTGCCTGGAAATTGCCACTCCTCGCCGCCGTACCGTCCCTCTTGGTGACGCTCGGCGGCTTGTGGGCCTACATCTCTCAACGCCGCCGCATCATCGCCGCGAAAAAGGCCGGCGGTTGGTTCGACGAGGTTGAAACCACCATCGCTGCTCGTGTTTCCACCAACGCCAATGGCACACCCGAATTCGCAGGCATCCCCACGCCGACTTTTCCGTGGATAACAATGCTCGCCTCGCTGTTGTGTATCGCGGCCGGTGCCATCATCGTCGCTTCCCACTGGTCCGATATTCCTGACCCCGTTCCAGTGCACTGGAATTCTTCCATGGAGGCGGATAATTGGAGCGAAAAGAGTATCGGCAGCGTTTTTTCTATCTCATTCATCGCCTTAGGAATGCTCTTGCTTTTCGCCGTCATCTGCTCTTGTATCGCACATAGTGAGGTATTCCCACGTTCAGAACGCAGCATTAAAGCTCGACTGCGCAACGAGGCCAACCTCGCCTTCACGAATACCGGTATGGGAGTCTTCACCCTGCTCATGTGTGTGGGCATGGCCTTCATGCAAGTAACCGGCCCTGTACCGCAATTTCAACGGTTCAATGGAGCCGCCATTATCACGATGTTGGTTATTACCATCGGTGGCAGCATCGGACTGGTTGCGTTTCTTCTCTACAAACAATCTCAATTATCCGAGCAACTGCGTGGAATCCGCTTTCCCGATGAAGACAATGAATCACCGGACAATGACCACCTCTATAAATGGGGCGTGATGTACTACAACCCCGAGGATCCTGCGGTACTAGTGGATAAGCGCTTCGGCACAGGCATGTCGTTTAATTTCGCCCGCTGGCAGGCCAAGGCATTCCTCGTCATCACGCTTCTGGTTCTAGTCGGCTCAATAGCGCTACCTTTCCTACTAGGCTGAAAATTTTAGCCCTCCACGCTGTATCACGATTTTCGTCCATATAAACCACCAAAACCGTCGACGAAATCGGTGGTTTATATGGACGAAAGTCGCGAAAGCCGCCTGCAGACAGCACAGCGCCCCGCTTCCTAGAGGATTGCGCGTAGGAAGCGGGGCGCTGGCGTGCGTCAGTTAGTTGATGACGGCGATAAGGTCGCCGCCTTCCACCTTGGTGGCCTGGCCGATGGCCACGCGCTCGACCACGCCATCCTTAGTGGCGGAGATGGAGGCTTCCATCTTCATTGCTTCGATGACGGCGATCTGGTCGCCAGCCTTAACCTCGTCGCCAGGCTTGGCGGTGGGGTTGACCACGCCGGCGAATGGTGCGGCGACGTGTCCCTCGTTGGAGGGGTCGGCCTTTTCTACGGTAGCGACCGTGGATTCGGCGTTCTCGTCGCGCACCTTCATCGGGCGAATCTGGCCGTTGACGTTGAGAACCACGTTACGCATGCCCTTTTCGTCCGGCTCACCCACGGCGTCGAGGCGCACCACGACCTGCTTGAGGTCGGCGCGATCGGTGGAGTCCTCTGGGAAGTAGTGGACGACCTTTTCTTCGCCTTCGGTAAGACCGTAGAAGAAGGTGGTATCCGTCAATGCCTCAGTGTTGCCGTACTTGCGGCGGAACTCATTGAATTCCTCGAACTGCTTGGGGAATAGCAGGCGGTTCAGGCTGGCGCGGCGCTCATCCGAGCTATCGGATTCCAGATGCGGCTGTTCTTCCGCAGGAACCTCGCTCACCTTGGCGCCGGTTTCCTCGCGGCCATCGAGCACCTTATCGCGCAGCTCTGGCCAACCGCCCGGAGGAGTACCGAGCTGGCCGCGGAGGAACTGGTTGACCGAATCCGGAATATCGAACTTGGTCGGGTTGGCAGCGAAGTCATCAGGGTCTACGCCCGCACCCACAAGGTGAAGGGCGAGATCGCCTACAACCTTGGAGGACGGGGTGACCTTGGTTGGGCGGCCGAGCATCTCGTTGACCGCAGCATAGGTGTCCTCAATGATCTCGAAGCGGTCTGCCAAGCCAAGGGCGACAGCTTGGGCACGCAGGTTGGACAGCTGACCGCCTGGAATTTCGTGCTTGTAAACGCGACCGGTCGGGCCAGGGATACCGTTCTCAAACGGGGCATAGAGCTGGCGCACGGCCTCCCAGTAGGGCTCGAGATCCGATACGGCCTGCAGGTCGATGCCGGTATCGCGCTTGGACTGGGAGAAAGCCGCAATAAGAGCCGACAGCGATGGCTGCGAAGTAGTACCGGCTAATGGTGCGGAGGCGCCATCGACAATGTCTGCGCCAGACAGGGCGGCCGCATAGTAGGTCGCCATCTGTCCACCGGCGGTATCGTGCGTGTGCACGTGCACCGGCAGATCGAATTCCTTGCGTAGCGCCATGACCAGCTTGGAAGCAGCCTCAGGGCGAAGCAGACCCGCCATATCCTTGATGGCGAGGATATGGGCGCCAGATTCCACAATCTGTTCGGCCAGCTTGAGGTAGTAATCCAGCGTGTACAAGTTCTCCTTCGGCGAGGCAAGGTCACCGGAGTACGCCATGGCCACCTCAGCAACGGTGGTATTGGTCTCGAGTACGGCATCGATGGCGGGGCGCATCTGAGAGACGTCGTTAAGTGCGTCGAAGATGCGAAAGACGTCCACGCCGGACTTGGCTGCTTCCTGGACAAAGCCACGGCAGACCGAATCTGGGTACGGGGTATAGCCCACGGTATTGCGGCCGCGCAGGAGCATCTGGATGTTCTGGTTCGGCATGGCCTCACGCAGCAAGTCCAAGCGGACCCACGGATCCTCGTGGAGGAAGCGCATGGCGACGTCATAAGTCGCACCGCCCCAAGCCTCAACGGAGAAGAGGTTCGGAGTCATGCGCGCTACGGCCTCGGCCGCAGAAACCAAAGCAGTGCCACGAACGCGGGTGGCCAACAGGGACTGGTGGGCGTCACGGAAGGTGGTATCCGTAACCATCAGCGCATTCTGATTGCGGATCTTTTCTGCCCACTTCTGCGGGCCAAACTCGAGAAGATCATCGCGGGAACCGCGTGGGAGCGGCTCGGAAAGGTCTAGCTCGGGGAGCTTATCAAATGGGCGCAGAGCCGTCGGGCGCTTACCGTTGGGCTTATTAACGGTGGTCTCCGCGATGTATTCGAGGATGCGACCAGATTCGTCGACTGCGGGCGGAGCCTTGAGCAGGTGCGGGTGTGCGTTGATGAATCCGGTGTCCACGCGGGTCTGAGTAAAGTCCGGCTCGCGCAGCAGGGCGCGCAGGAAGCCGATATTGGTGGCCACGCCGGAGACGGTGAACTCGTTGAGCGCACGCTGGGCGCGCTGCACAGCCTGTTCGAAAGTGGCTCCGCGGCAGGTCATCTTCACCAGCAGAGAGTCGAAGTTGGGCGAAACCTCTGCGCCCACGGAAGTTGCACCGTCTAGGCGCACGCCGGCGCCGCCCGGCGAACGATACGCGGTCAGCGTGCCGGTATCGGGACGGAAGCCGTTATTCGGGTCCTCGGTGGTGATGCGGCACTGCAGGGCAGAACCGGTGATGGAAATCTTGTCTTGGGCGAGGTGAATATCTTCCAGCGATGCGCCGGCCGCGATATTCATCTGGGCCTTGACGATGTCTACGCCGGTGATTTCCTCAGTCACGGTGTGCTCCACCTGCACACGCGGGTTCATCTCGATGAAGACGTGATTGCCGCGCTCATCGACGAGGAATTCCACGGTGCCCGCACCCTCGTAATTGATGTGCTCGCAGAACTTCACCGCATCCTGGCAGATGCGGTCACGCAGCTCGGAATCCAGCGACGGCGCCGGCGCAATCTCTACTACCTTCTGGTGACGGCGCTGCACCGAGCAGTCACGCTCGAAGAGGTGCACCACATTGCCCTGGCTATCGGCGAGAATCTGCACCTCGATGTGCTGCGGTTTGATGACTGCGGTCTCCAGGTACACGCTGCCGTCTCCGAACGCCGCCTCCGCCTCGCGCGAAGCCTCGGCCGCCTTTTCGCGCAGCTGATCCTCGGATTCCACGAAGCGCATGCCGCGCCCGCCGCCACCGGCGACAGCCTTAACGAATACGGGGAAGTTAAAGTCCTTGGAGTATTCCACCAGCTTATCGACGTCCGTCGATGGCTCCGAGTCCTGCAACGTCGGCAGCCCGGCTTCCTTTGCCGCACTAACCGCAGCCGCCTTATCACCGGTGAGGTCCAACGTGCTTGGGGTCGGACCAATGAACTTAATGCCATTGTCCTCGCACGCACGAGCAAGATCCGCGCGCTCCGAAAGGAATCCGTAGCCGGGGTAAATGGCATCCGCTTCGGCCTTCTTGGCGGCGCGGATAATCTCATCAATGTCCAAGTATGCCTTGACCGGCTGCCCCTCGGCGCCGATGCGGACGGCCTCATCCGCGAAGGCGCGGTGGAAGGAGTTTCGGTCTTCGCGAGGATAGACCGCGACGGTCTTTGCCCCGGTCTCAAAGGCAGCACGGAATGCACGCACGGCGATTTCGCCGCGGTTGGCTACCAGAATCTTTTTGAACGATGGAAGCGCGGGATTAGCCACTTCGGTGTTCCTTTCAACTCGGAAGGCGCTGAGATACAACGTCTCCACTCGGGTGATCCGTATCTCAGTTTAGAGATCGAAACCTTCCTTGTCTGCCCATTTTCAAGCGGAGTTTGCCACACCACCCAGCGGTTAAACCGCTGAATGGGAGGTTTCTGCAGCCCGACCAGTAATAACAGGGTTAGCCGGTCTGTAAATCTTGCAAATTTTCGCCTCAGCAAAATATGCAGCGGGGACACCCTTGGATTCACTAAGTGTTCATTTTCACTTCATACTAATTTTTCTTTAATTAATGCATATTTATATGCAAGGTGTTACTTTCGTTTTGCGCACCCAGCGCACGTTCCGCCAATCTCTAACAAGGAGAGAAAATGACAATAAAGAACTCGCTACAGCCAGCGTAGCCATCGCAGCACTGAGCGGAATCGCCGTACCAGCAGCCAGTGCCTCCGCAGGTGAATGCGGTGGAGGCCTAGTGTGCATTTTCAACGAAGCGAACTTCGGCGGTTTCCTAGGTTCCCGTGGCCCCGGAATCGGAATCATGAACGTTTCGCGCAACGCCAATGACAAGATGTCATCGTGGATCAATAACACTGGAGGCCATGCTGCCTGGTACCAGCACGCCAACGGCGGCGGCAAGTGGCACACCATGACGCCATTCTCCAATAACAATTATGTGGGCTGGTGGAGCAACGACACCCTTACCTCGTGGCGCACTAATCGGGGCTGCTAAGTAGACATCCGTTAACTGGGAAGAAGGATGACAATCATCTTTCTTCCCAGCTTCAATATTTCAGAACTAAATGACCCAAATTCACATTCACCAAGTTCATAAAACACTCGGCGTTGGCCCTAAGGCGACTCACGCACTCAAGGGAGTTTCATTAAAAGCCGCACAGGGAGACTTCATTGCAATCTCCGGCAAAAGCGGTTCAGGGAAAACCACTTTTTTGGACATGCTTTCCGGCTTAATCTCCATCGACTCGGGCTCAGTCACGGTTAGCGGGGTCAAAGTAGATACCGCTTCTGAAAAGGAATTGCTTCGTCTGCGCAGGGAGATTATTGGCATTGTCCACCAATCCGATCTCATCATTCCTGAGCTGACCGCCGCCGAAAACGTGCAACTCGTCCTATCAGCAGCAGGATACAAGCCTGTAGATTCTCGAACGGCGGCTGAATCCCTCTTAGAACAAGTAGGTCTCGAGGGACTAGAGACCCGATATCCCGACGAATTGTCCCGCGGCCAATGCCAGCGGGTCGGTATTGCCCGTGCGTTGAGCGGAAACCGGTCGATCCTACTAGCAGACGAGCCTTCTGCCGCTTTGGATCAACAAAACTCGCGAAGCGTTTTTGCACTGTTTAGAAAACTCGCCAGTCAGGGAACAACCATCATCACTGCTTCCCATGACCCGATCGTTCTGGACTATTGCACCCGATCTTTCACCTTGATCGACGGCCTTCTACACAATGCAGAGGAGGCGGAGGAGTCACTTGGTTAGCCAACTTCTATCCAAAATCATTAAAGGACAGCCCAAAGTGCGTCTCATGTACGCACTAGCTGCTCTCAGCATTCTCCTCCTTGCCGCTACAGCCACGAGTGCGATGCTTATGACAATGTCCGCCGAACAACACGTCGCATCGAACCTAGGCGATAACCACCAGCGAGCAGACGCGCCCTGTTCACTTTCCTTAGGCGACAATATCGACGATTGCCTATCCGCACCGTCAGATCCCAAGCGGTTCTCCCGTGAACTTGTATCGCAAGACTTCTACGTGGATACTGACCCCGATCACCGAATGACATATTCGGAGGGTGATTGGGAAAGCCAAGGGCCCAGCTACGGTTTAACTTTGGAATCAGGTCGGTGGCCAACCTCTCCGGGGGAAATTATCGCAACCACAGCTAGCGGTCTTTCCGAGGAATCAGGGGTCAGTGCCTTTAGTAGCAACCTGGAGATTAACGTGGTCGGCACCGTTACCAGTAAATATGTGCCGACCGCAACCGCCGTGTACGCAGCGCCTGGCACATGGGATCTCAGCACCACTCCTTCATCCCCATCTAGTGCTGGGGCGCGCCCAATGCTTTTAGATAACCAGTCTTCGGACCAAGAAGAACTAGAAAAGACAATGGATCGCATTGCTCACGTAGACAATGCCGAGTTCAGCGCCAGAGAAGCAGTGAAACTGTCCTACCTCTCAAGGCAATCGCTGGAGAATCAGCCTCCCAAAAGCCTTCTTGATGAATACTCGTTTTTCTTCGGAATTTTTGCGTTTCTCTTACCTCTATTTTTCTCAGCCTTCCTAACTGCCATGCAAAGGCGCGCGCTCGAAGCCCCAGCCACCGCTCTACATCAACTCGGAATATCCAGGAAGAAGTTGTGGGCTATCTTCCACGTACAGATCCTTTTTCTAGTCCTTTCAATTTCAGTGTGCGCTATTGTCACCGGTACGCTTTTTCCTCACCTCTTTAAAACCCATCTAGCAGAGTTGGGGTCCGTGCCTGGCCGAGATTTCGTCCTCCCCTGGAAATGGTGCGGGTTGCTTTTAGCATCCGCCTTACTTCCCCCGATCTTCAGCGCACTGACAACTGCATTACCGATCCGGTTCCAAAAACCCAACCTTGCGGAACATCAACTTTCTGCTAAATGGAAGCGAGCTTCAGCCGGGGCTATCCCGGCACTGTGCGCCATAGCACTAGCAACCGTATTGTTCGCTGGGGTAGTCGGCCCGGAAATTTTCACAACTCTTGCTCCAATCCCTACGTTAGCGCTCGCGATAGCGTTGACGCTCGCTGTAACTATTTCTATTAAAAGCGATTCCCCAACGTCACCGAGTCACCTGGCCCGTCGCTTTCTAAGTTCGCACCGTTTTCTTCCGCTAATTGGAGTAGTCCTATTGTCCAGTACAGCAGGGATAGCAATCTTCAGCAGCAACCTGGCCGCTAGTATGACCGCCTCAGAAGCTGAATCCTACGCACCAATTGTCGCGCCCGACCAAGCAATCTTGACCCTGCCAAATGAAATGGATTCTGCGAGAGAAGCTGCACAGAATTCATTAGTATCCCAAGGTGACTTGCCCGAACCCATTTCTGCACAGCAGCTTTCCGCAGGGTTGCCGATGACTCCTGATGTATCGGGAACTTTTGGCATTCTTTCCGTGCAGGATGCCAAGAGTTGGGAAAGGCTTACCGACGAAACGCTAACCTCCGACGAAAGGCAAACCCTTGAAGCCGGTGGTGTCCTTGTCCGCGACAAGAAACTTATAGATGACTCTCACACACAGATCACCGATTCAAACGAAAAATCGCACACGCTCGATGCCCAAGAGGGTTCTTTTGGAAACTACTGGGAGAAACAAGTTGGCGGTGTGGTGCTAAACAGCACCGCACAAAGTCTTGAAATTCCTAGCACTTCAACCCTATGGATATTCGACGGATTATCCGCCCAAAAGGCAGAACGAGTGCCAGAAATCGCTAATTATCTTGGTATACCACCTGAGGATATCCAGCTTTCCAAAGGCTATGAAAGCGAGACCCCCTTATCGTTCTACATCAGCCTTACAGCAGCTCTGCTTTCTGCAATCGCTATATCCTTTGTGATTGCGCGTGGACTAAATACCAGTATGAACACACTGCACACCACCTTTTTCCACTTGGGTCTGCGCCGTGATTGGAGCCTCAAATCGCTTTCTTGGGCCATAGCGATTATCTGCCTAAGTTCCCTGCTCATCGGAGTCTTCAGCGGTCTCGCCCCGTTAGCAGCATATAGCTTCTTGCTCGGTGATGGCTTCCTGTTCGCAGTCGATTGGACAGCAATGGGCTTCACCATCATTTCAGTCCTAGCGGGCACCCTATTCGGAGCATTCATTCAACAAAAACACCTTCACCGGCACTAATCACCTCTCCACTCGGTCCGCGGTCACAAGTCTCATTGACGGTGGGTCTCCCTTCGTTATATGGTTACCCACATAGGTGGTAAACCCATACACCACGGAAGGAATCACATGCCGCATGTACGAGAGGCCGCACCATGAGCGATACCCGGCCCATTTATCAGCAACTAGCAGGAGGGATCAGGGACATGATTATTTCCGGTGAGCTCGCCGAGGGCGAACGCGCCCCCAGCACCAATGAGCTTTCGGCTTTCCACTCCGTTAACCCAACTACCTCCGCAAAGGCACTAACCGTCCTCTTCGAGGAAGGCCTGCTGGAAAAGCGGCGCGGTTTGGGCATGTTCGTGCGCGAAAGCGCGCGCAACAAGGTCCGCCACCAACGCCAAGAAGCCCTTAGGGAAGACTTCATCGTTCCGCTTCTCAAAGAAGGAGCCGCGCTGGGCTTAAGCGCCAGCGATATCGCCGACCTCATCGAAGCCGAAGGAGACCATCATGACGCACCTTAAGATGCACAATGTCAGCTGCAAGCGCCGCCTGCACGTGCCACACCTGGAGCTCACCGCCGGCATGTATGGGCTAATCGGGCCCAATGGCGCGGGCAAGACCACACTCCTGCGCACAGTGGCCGGGTTCCTGCCCGCAAAGGGCAGCATCGATAGCTCGCAGGTGGCGATTGCGCGCACCGGCGCCGATATCTTGCTCGCCGGTTCCACCGTGGCCCAGCACCTGCGCGCTGCACAGCACGTGCGCGAGGGATTCGACGTGGGGTATGCGGGGGAGTTGTTGGATAAGGTGGGCGTCGATAAGCGCAACAAGAACCGCACCTTGAGCACCGGCCAGCGCCAACTGGTTGCCTGTGCCACTGCCCTGGCTGCGCGCACGCCGGTCACCCTCCTCGATGAGCCTTTCAACGGCCTGGACGCGCCGACGCGCACGCGCTTGCGCGAGCTCATTATCGCCCACGCCTCCGGCACCCCGGACTGGCTGCTGGTGCTTTCTTCTCACCGCGCCGAGGACCTCGTCGGTCTGGTTGACCACGTCATTACCGTGCACGACGGCACGGTCAATAAACCCACCGACCTGGAATCCCAACGGCCGCACTACCCCGTGCTTAGCGGCAGCACCAAAGACGTGGAGCAAGCACTCGCGCTTGCCGACGCCCTCCCCCTCCACCATTCCTCCCTTGGCTCCACATCCAAGGTGCACGCCTGGTGCCCGGCCCCGTTCCCTGCCGATACCGCAGCCGCCGCCCAGGTCACCGTCTCCTACCTCGACGACGGCCAACTCATTGATTCCCTTGTCTCCCGCGCCCACGAATCCGCCCGCACCCCACAAGAGGAGTCCTAGCCATGCAGACACTCAAGACCTTTAATCTCAACGCCACCAAGGCGCTCATCGTCATAAGCATCATCGTCGTGTTGCTGTGGGCCCTGCCCTACTTATTGAGGAATGACTCCTCGGCAGTGGGTCCAGCAGGGTTTTACTGGGACTTTGTAGCGATCCTTCTCTGGGGAATCTACTGCGCTTTCGCTGCAACCGAGTATCGTGCTTTGCGCGGTTTAGGAATAAGACCTCGCAAATGGCTCGCCAGCATGCATGCAACATTGTGGTTAGGCTCACTTAGTTTCGGTGCTGTAGCCTGGGCTATCTATTACATCGCACGGCAGGGCGGGGACGATATTTTTCCTTCCTGGGTTGTTACCTCCAGCGTATTCGGCACACGTCCCATTCTTAGCTACATAGCCACGTACGGCAGCTTCGCCTGCGGTCACCTGCTGGTCGGATATATTGGCGCGCTCATAGGGTCGGTGGTAAGTAGCGCCAATCAAAGCTCCCTCCTAGCGCGGATTCTGTTCATCATCGGCATTATTGTGGGCCTTGCTCTAGCAAATGGTCTCCTGATTACCCTTATCGAGGCTTTCGGGGAAATGAGAATTGGCGCCCCCTGGCCCGGCCTATTCTTCTTCACGGGCTTAAGCATCGTCATTTGCTCGGCTGGCATCCACTTCATTGCGCGGCGCATCCAGCCTTAACCTGCCCCGGTGTTAAATGCACCGATTCCCCCGCCTCCAAGAAGACTGCAGTCTCTGGAGCCGGGGAAATTCTTGTCATACGCTGCCTCTGTGCTTGAGGCGGAGACGGTGTGGTTTACTCCAGATCGTCGTGGGCAACGAGGCGTCGCGCAGCCTCGGTGATGGTGCCCGACAGGGACGGGTATACGGCGAAGGAGTCGGCCAGCTGGTTCACTGTGAGCTGGTTGGTTACGGCCATGGCGATAGGCAGGATGAGCTCGGAGGCGGTCGGCGCGACGATGACGCCGCCAATAACTCGTCCGGAGGTGGCGCGGCAGAAGAGCTTGACAAAGCCGTGCTGCAGCGAGCGCATCTTCGCACGCGGGTTGGTGTTCAGCGGCATGGTGATGGTGCGGGCGGCGACCTCACCGGCCTCGATTTCTGCCTGGGTAAAGCCTACGGCTGCGATCTCTGGGCGCGTGAAGACGGCGTTGGCCACGGTCTTCAGGCGCAGCGGGGACACGCCCTCACCCAAGGCGTGGTACATGGCCACGCGGCCCTGCATTGCGGCGACGGAAGCCAGCGGGAAAAGGTCGGAGCAGTCGCCCGCGGCGTAGATGCCGGCGATATTGGTGCGGGAGACGCGGTCGACCTGAATGTGGCCGGACTTGGCGGTTTCTACGCCGACATTCTCCAGCTTGAGGTCCTGGGTATTCGGGATGGAGCCGATGGACATAATGACGTGGGAGCCGGTGATTTCGCGGCCGTCCTGCGTGGTGACCAGGACGTTGCCGTCCTCGGTGCGGTTAACGGTTTCCACGCGGCAATTCTTTTCCAGTTCCACACCGCGCTCGCTCAGCACGGTCTCGAGGACGTCGGCCGCGTCGGCGTCGTCATGCGGCAAGATGCGGTCACGGGAGGCAACCATGGTGACCTTCACGCCCAGCTCAGCGAAGGCGGAGACGAACTCGGCGCCGGTCACGCCAGAGCCGACGACGATGAGGTGCTCAGGAAGCTCGGTGAGGTTGTATACCTGCTGCCAGGTGAGGATGCGCTCGCCGTCTGGCTGCGCGCCCGGCAGAATGCGTGGGGTCGCGCCGGTAGCTACCAGGACGAGGTCAGCGTCGATGGTTTCCTCGTGGCCGTCCTCGTTAAATACGGCGGTAACCTTGTGGCCGCCGAAGGCATCGGCTTCCTGATCCTCTGGGAAGTAACCACGGCCATCGATAACGCGAGCGCCTAGGGATTCCACCGTGGCGCGGATATCGGAGGACTGGTTGCTTGCCAGGTCCAGCACACGCTTATTTAGCGCGGTGAGCGATAGGTCGGCTTGGCCAATGCCCTCGTTGAGCTTCATATCCTCGGCGCGGCGCAGGTCGGTCTTAATATTGGCGCCGGCGATAAAGGACTTGGAAGGAACGCAGTCCAAGATAACGCTATTACCGCCCATGCCTTGGTCTTCAATAATGGTGATTTCTGCACCATATTTGGCGCCTGCCAACGCGGCCTCATAGCCTGCTGGGCCACCGCCGATGATGACGATTCGCTTGGTCTGGTTCAACACGCACTTGCTCCTTTATCGGCTCCACTTTAAAAGTCGCCTACGAGTTTAACGTGTAGAACCTTTCAGCGCGTTAGTCTGTCTCCGCGTTCTCCCCTATGAACTGCTCAACCACGGCGCCGAAGAGTTTGATGCCCACGCCTATGGCCCGCTCGTCGACGATAAGATCGCCCATGTGCAGGTCATGCTGCTCGCCTTCGCCGGACCAGCAGCCAAGCCGCGCCATGGAACCGGGGACCTTTTCTAGGTACCAAGAAAAGTCCTCGCCGCCGGAGGACTGCGGGGCCTGTACGACGGCCTGCGGGTCGATGGATTGGGCGGCGGAGGCAAGCAGGGCGGTGGCGACGTCGTCGTTAAGCACCGGCGGAACACCCCGGTTATAGGTCAGCTCGTGCTCTACGCCTACCGGCGCAAGGATTTGATCCACCAGCTCGGTAAAGAGGCTTTGCATATCGCGCCAGATGCCAATATCGGCCGTGCGCATGGTGCCGGTTAGGCTGCCAGTCTCCGGAATGGCATTGGGCGCATAGCCAGAATTGACCTGGCCAAAGACCAAAACGGTGCCGGTACGCGGGTCAACGCGGCGCGAGAGCAGCGCGGGCAGTTCGGTAATGACCTTTCCTAGGGCATACACAACGTCGGCCGACAGGTGCGGCCGGGAGGTATGCCCGCCTGGGCCCTTGATATTGAGCTCCACCACGTCGGTAGCAGAAGTGATAGCCCCGGCGCGGATACCGATGCGCCCCACGCGCAGCTTGGGCTCGGCGTGGATGGCAAAAATGGAATGCACACCTTCCAGCGCGCCCCATTCGATAACGTCGGTTGCGCCGCCGACCCATACTTCCTCGGCCGGTTGGAAGATGACTCGAATACCCAGCGGCAGGTCGTGGACGCGCTGAAAATCCGCCAATGCGCAGGCCAGGCCCAGCGCCACGGTCGTATGCACATCGTGGCCGCAAGCATGCATCTTGCCGGGAACCTCGGAGGTATATTCCAGGCCGGTGACCTCGGTGACTGGCAGGGCATCGATATCGGCGCGGAAGGCCAGCCGGCCTAGCTCCGTATCGGGGCCGATGTCGACCATGAGACCGGTCTGTGGGAAGCGCTGTGGCTCCAGACCATAGTCCTGCAAGACGGTGGCTAGGAAGTTGGTGGTTTCCACCTCTTGGTTCGCGGTTTCCGGGTGGCGGTGGATATGGCGCCGCCACGCGATGACCTCCGCACGGTGGGCATTGAACCACTCGTTGATGAATTCCGAGATCATCCGCGTGCCTTCCCTGTCGTTGAAATACGTCTGGGTGCAAAGTCTACAACTAGACCATGTGGTTCAGTAACTCAGGTGGTAATGCGGGGTGCGCTAGCTCAAGGCGCCATTCCACGTGGCAGCAAACCTACGCCGGTCCACGTATCCCCGCGGGAAAGGCGCGACGTCCTCGGCGACGACCACCGCGGAATCAGCCAAGTGCCCTTCCACCACGTCCCCGCCGGCCGGCAGCAGTACCGCCGGCGGGATTTCTAGAGCCAAGGCCAGCTTATATACCGTAGACAGCTGCGGATCGGCCATGGCGTGCACGCCATTTTCGTTGCGCTCCAGATTAGAAATTTGGCTGCGAGAGACCCCAGAAATCTCCGCCAGCGCCTGCTGCGAAATCCCCCGACGCTGTCGCACCCGCCGCAATTGTTGCGAAAATCCGTGGCCGTAGCTCGACCACATTAGATGAATGAAACTCATATTCTCCCCCTGGAAAGTGCGGTCGCCTTTCCAGGGAGAAGATTACCTTAAAGGTCGATATTGCGCGGACCGTAGAGGCGGTCGCCGGCATCGCCCAAGCCCGGCACGATATAAGCATCCTCGTTGAGCGAAGGATCGATAGCGGCGGTAACTAGGCGCACCGGCAGATCGGATTCAGCCAGCGCATCCACACCCGGCTGCGCCGAGACCATGCAGATGGCGGTGATATCGGTGGCGCCACGATCGGCAAGCAGGCGCAATGCGTGCAGCAGGGAACCACCGGTGGCCAGCATTGGATCCACCACGAACACCGTGCGGCCGGTCAGGTCCTCCGGCAATGCCTCCAGGTACGGCACCGGCTCATGCGTCTCTTCGTTGCGCGCCATACCGATAAAGCCCACCTGCGCATCCGGAATCATGGACAGGGCCGGGTCCACCATGCCCAGCCCGGCGCGGATGATCGGCACGATGATAGGCGGGTCCTGCAGGCGGGTGCCCTGTGCGGTAGAAACCGGGGTGGCGCAGTCGAAGTTCTCCACGGCAAGGTTGCGGGATGCTTCATAGACAAGCATGGCGCCCAAGTCTTTCAGGGCGGCGCGGAAAGCGGAGTTATCGCTGCGCGCATCGCGCATGAGGGTAAGGCGGGAGGCGGCAAGCGGGTGGTCTACTACGTGGATGTCCATGACCACCACTTTAAACTTTTTGGGAACCAAATGGGCCATCGGGCAGTCCAATAGGGCATGAGACCTTTCACGATCGATACTGACTATGCCCGCCACCTCGCCCGCGACCTGCACGCCCAGTCCCAAGGGGAGAATCCGCCCCATCCCGTTTTGCCTGAAGATTCCGCATTCACCGCTTTCAACGAGGCGGTGCATGCCGCGCTCGATAATGTGGGCGCGCGCATGAGCGTGCTGCGCAACGATATGGGGCAGGTTGCCCACTCCGGTTTCCAGATGTCGCGCGAGGCAGAAGACACCGATGCCTCGCTAGGCCAGCACCTTGGGGCGGCGATGTAGATGCTCGATACCGCGCTTAAGCAGATTGCCACCATGCAACCGGCGCAGCTTCCGGAAGTTGAGCTTCCTCGTGTGCCGGATCTTTCCGCCGCCGAGCCTTTGGCCGCTATCGCCCACGGCAATCCCGCTCCCCTACTCGAATCGGCAAAAAGTATCGATCTCGATAATGCAACCATTTCTGCCGCGCTCGGACAGGCCCGCACCTTAGTGGCGGGCACCATCCGGGACCTGGTGGGTATCGCCACACAGCTAGTGCGCCGGGCCCTGCCCACCGCGCTGGGCTTCCTCTCCTTGGACCCGTCCGCGCGCGCCGCGGCTATGGCCAAGCTGCGTGCGCTTGTCTCCCAGCACCTGGGCATGGCTACTGCTCGCGTGCAGCGCTTGATGGGTGATCTCAGCGCGGCCGCTCAGTCTTTGCATCCGGTAGCGCAGCGGCCGGTGCGCTCCGCGCTTGCCGACGCCCCCGTACACCCCACCATCTCCCAAAATCCCACTGCCCTTCCGGAACAATCCGCGGTAGGCGCTGGAGCCGATGCCACGGCGAATGAGGCTCACTCTGCCTCGCCCACACCAGAGCCCTCGGCCGAAGGAGGTTCGGCCGCCGGTCAGGCTGCCGTCGCCGCCGCGAAGAGCCAAGTGGGCCAGCCCTATGTATGGGGCGGTACCGGAAATGGCGGGTTTGATTGTTCGGGACTTACCCAATGGGCCTATTCGCAGGCCGGGGTGGACTTACCCCGCACCGCGGATCAACAAGCGGTGGGCCAGCAAGTCAGCGCAGACCAACTCCAGCCTGGTGACCTGGTGGTATGGGATGGGCACGTGGCAATGTATTCCGGCAATGGCGAAATCGTGGAGGCCGGTGATCCGGTGCAAACCAACCCACTGCGCACCACGAATATGGGCATGCAATTCAAAGGCTTTTGGCGCCCCACAGCCTAAGGCCGGTGCGCTCTCGCGCACTGCTTAGGGCGTTGGGTAGACTAAAACGCCATGAGCACCCGCGCAATTGTACCTGTAAAGCTCTCGCTGACCGAGGGCGATTTTTATACCCTCTGGGCACCCAAGTGGCGCCAACATGGCTCCGAGTGGCAGGCCTTTTTGGGCGACGACGAGGCCGTCCTAGCCTTTAACTCACCCGCCGAGCTGCTGTGCTTCGTGGAGTCTGGCACCAAGCACGATTTGCTGGACCACCCGCAGTGGAACCAGTTTGCCGGCCGCGATGCGGACCGCGTCACCCCGGCTAAGCGCGATGAGTATGACCTCATCGGCATGCCGGAGGCACTGGCTGGTCGCCCGGGCCACCAGAACGTATCCACGGTGGCCCGCAGCCTGGAGATGGCCTCCGCGCTTGCCGACGTCGCTGGTGCAGAGCACACCACCATCTTCTTCGCCTCCCACTCCATCCTGCGCAATGTCTCCCGCGGCGCCGACCACTACTCCGGCGAACAGGGCATGAGCGAGTGGTCCGGCGTGGGCCACGTCATCGCCGGCAACTGGAAGAAGGTCATCGAGGACCTGGATGAGCACGTCCGCGTGGTCTCCAGCGATGACTTTGATGCGGCCAAGGTCTCCGATGCTAAGGAGCGCATCTCTTCTTCTGCTGCCGCCTCCGCTGCAGCGGCCAAGGAAGCCGAGGAGAAGCGCAAGGCCGCCGCCGAGGCCGCTGACCCGTACGATAATTCCCCGTGGGCCGCCGCCGGCATCGATCCCATCAAGATCACCGCGCAGTCCAAGTCCGTCTACACCCTGCGCACCTACCTGGACGGCAAGCCCATCTTCTTGGGCAAGTGGGGCGAGATCTTCACCTTCGACTCCCCGAAGACCCTGGTGCGCTGGATCATTGACAACGATGACCACGACCTAGCCCGCGTATCCACCTGGGAAGAGGTTGTCGCCGCCGCTAATGCCGGCGAGCTAGAAGTTCAGGTCCACCCGGATAATCAGTACTCCTTCAACGGCATCGTGCGTGATATCGAAAAGGGCCCAGAGGCCGTCGATTCCGATCAGATGGCGCGCTGCTATGAGGTATGCGCCGATGCCGCCGACTGGGCCGGCGACGATTCCATTAACTCCTATATGCTGGCTCACCCGCGCCTGCAGGACTACTTGGGCTACATGCTCGGCTCCACCGAGCACGCCGGCTACGTTCCTTCTAAGCCGTACAACGAGCACGCTGAGTCCTGGAAGGGCTTGGAAGATATGCTCATCAAGCGCTTCTCCAAGTTCTAAACCCGTACGGTTCGCGCGGCCCGGTCCGCGCGTGGCATCCGCCGCCCTAGCCTCTGCCCCCACTGCACAGCAGCTGGACGGAGACGGGGCGGCTTTTGCGTTTAATCGCCCGCTGCTTCTTCCTCGTGGCGTCGGCTCCGGGTCCGGTCGCGCATGTATTTATCGAAAATCAGCCACACGACAAAGGCGCTGAGGCCAACAATGGAGCGGCCCAGGGTACCTATCCCAAAGACCCCGCCCAATATCAGGCCGAGAACAATCAGGCTGACGAAAAATACGACCCACGACACGTGCGTGTTGTATTTCATCGATCGTCCTCCCCTAGTACGTGACTTTAGAGGTGGCGGCGGAGGTGGTCAATGAGGGCGTCGATAAGCTCGCGCGATTGTGGCGCCTTGGGTTTAATCTGGTCGAAGCCGTGATAGGCGCCGGCCCACACGTCGAGGGTGGTGTCTACACCGGCGGCGTCGAGGGCTTGGGCAAAGGCCACGGATTCATCGCAGAAAAGGTCGATGCCACCAACCCCGATCCACGTTGGCGGCAGGCCGGAAAGATCACTGCGCGTGGCCGGCGAAGCATAGGGCGGCAGGTCAACATCCAGATGGTCATCTCCCAGGTACATCGACCACGCGCCGCGGTTCGGGCCCGCCGTCCAGATGAATTGGCCCACCGCACCGGACTTATCCGTCGTGCGGTGATCCAGCATGGGATAGACCAAGCCGAGCGCGCGGACCGGATGTCCCTCATCAAAGGCCCGCTGAACCAAGCCCGCGGCCAAGCCACCACCGGCGCTATCGCCGGCGACCGCGATGCGCGAGGTATCCACGCCCAGCTTATCGCCGTTTTCTTGCACCCAGCGCAGCGCGGCGTAGCACTCATCATGGTCCGCGGGGAACGGCTCCTGGGTGGATTTGTGGTAGCGCGGGGCCACCACGATGGCACCGAGCTCGGACGCCATGCGGGCATTTTGCGGGTCATACATGGCCGGGCCACCGATAAGATGGCCGCCGCCGTGCGTCCACACCACCACAGGGCGCGGCCCAGCGGTGGCTGTGCCCTGAGCATCGCCGCGTGGGGTAAGCACGCGGGCGCTAAAGGCGTGGCCGTCGAAGGAAGCGGAAAACTCCGTAATATCCACCGCGTGCCGCACCGGACGGGAGAAATCGATGCTGGCAAAGAAGCGGCTGGCGCGGGCAAAGGTGGCGTCGGCAAGCAGGTGCATAGGAAGGTACAAAATCGGGCTGCGCAGACCCGGTGCCACCTCGCGCAGGTACGGCCGGCGGCTGAGTGCATACGCCGCCATGCCCGCTACCCCGACCACACCGGTCAGGGCAGCCCCGGCCTTGAGAACTCGCGAAACGCGCATTTAGAAATCGCGCAGGATACGCTGTGCCAGCGGCTCAGAGGAAGCCGGGTTCTGGCCGGTGTACAGGTTGCGATCCACGATGACGTTCGGGGACATCGGATCGGTTTCCTGGTAATCCGCGCCGAGCTCGCGCAGGCGGGTCTCCAGCGCCCACTTAGCGGCAGCGACCATCTCCTCGCCTTCCTCGGCATTGCTAAAGGCGGTCATCTTGTAGCGCTTGAACGGCCAGTTCTCGTTATCCACTGCCAGCATCGCTGCCGGGGCGTGGCAAACGAGGCCGAGCGCGCGGCCGGAATCCATGCGAGCCTGCAGCAGCTTCGCGGAATCCTGGTCATAGGCCAGATCCTCCATCGGGCCATGGCCGCCTGGGTAGAAAATGAGGTCATAGTCTTCCTCATTGACATCGGCCAGGTTCATCGGGTTCTCCAGCGCCACGCCCAACTCCGCCAAGTAATTCTCCTGCGCCATGCGCACGTTATCGGGCAGTACCTCAAGGCTGTACTCATCTACCACGGGAGCCTTCGCACCCGGGGTGGCGAAGTGAATATCCCAGCCTGCGCCTTGGAAGACGCGGTGCGGGGCAATAAGCTCCTCGGCCCAATAACCGGTCGGGCGCTTGGTGCCATCGGCCAGGGTCCATTCCTCAGCGGCGGTAACAACAAAAAGTACGGAAGGCATGTAATTCTCCTTTAGTCAGTAGTTTCTTCAGCGGCGTCTGCCAAAGACTCTTCAGTGTCTGGGCCTGCCAGCTCGGGGTCTGAAAGTTCCTCGTATGCTGGCAGGATAACCGTTTCTAGCAGATGCTGCCGTAATTCCTGGTCAGCGAAGGAATTCTCCACCGCTTTGACGGTGAGATCGAAAAATTCCTCTAGCCCATAGCCAAAGGTCTCACTCAGCGCGAGGAACTGCTTAGTCAAGGTAGTCTCGCCTGAGGAAATCGCGCAGGTAAAGCCCAGCTGCTGCAGCAGTGGCAGTGGGTGGTCGGTCAGCTCCTCGGCCTCCTCCAGTGGGGTAAAGACCAGGGGGATATGGCGGTCGCGGATGTAGCCAGAGGCCTTACCGGGCACGATGCCTTCGATATTCGCAGTAAAGTCATCGATCATGTTTACCGGGTGGATAAGGCGGTTCACGCCGGCTTGGGCGGCGCGCTCAACTTCCGCGAAGTCCTCTCCCACCAGGATCTGGGTGGGCAGATAAGCGGCGCGGAAGTCTGCGGCCGCGCTCGCCTGGTCCTGCGGCAGGTTATAGCCCACCACGGGGGCGTCGTCAGGCACTGCTGCCTCGGGGTCCGTGCCGGCGAGAACGAGGCGGGAGTCGAGGGAAGGAATGCGGGCTGCACCGGCAGCTTCGACGACCGCGGCAGCGTCTAGGCCAATCGCTGCTGGATCCAGGTGCAATTCCGCGTAGACCACGCCGTCTGCGGCCAGGGCCTCGTAGCGCTCGCGGATGGTCGCGGTAAGTTCCTCTGGCGTAGCGGCCGTTGAGTTAATGGTCTCAAAGAGGGAGACCTTAGGCAGCTTGGCCACCACGTCGGCGGCGGAGTCCTTGTTTTCAGGGCTAATCAAAGGCGCGTCATGCATGCGTCCCATCGTAGGCACGGGCCTAAGATGTGTCATGTCATGAAAAGAATTATCGCTAGTTCTCTCGTTGCCGTCCTGCTCAGCGGCGCACCGCTCGCTCTGGCAGAAGAGCCGGAAACTCCGACCACCACGCGTACCGCCGCCCCGGATACCGATAAATGCCCGCACTCCGAACGCCCGGAAAAGGCGACCACCACCTCGGAGCGCCTCGCTCCTGGGCAGGCCTCCCCCACCCCGTTGCCTCCGGTGGACAGCGATGAGCCCTGCGGCACCACCCTGCCTGAAGGATTCAAAGTGGATAAGGATGTGGTGGCCGCAGCCTGGATGGTCTCCGATATCGACACCGGCGAGATCGTCGCGATGAAGGACCCTAACGGCCGGTACCGGCCGGCCTCCATCATTAAGGCGCTGCTAGCGCTCGTGGTCATCGACGAGTTGGACCTGCACCAGAAGGTCGAGGTGGGCGAAGAATCGGCGCAAATCGATGGTTCCGCGGTGGGCATCGGCCCAGGCGGCACGTACACGGTGGAGCAGCTTTTGCAGGGCTTGCTCATGGCTTCGGGCAACGACGCTGCGCATGCGCTGGCGCAGGAATTGGGCGGCGACGAGGCCACTTTGCGCAAGGTTAACGAGAAGGCGGCTGAAATCGGTACGAATTCCACGTACGCGGCCAGCTACTCCGGGCTCGACGCCCCGGGGATGTCTACCTCGGCCGAGGATATTTCCCGCATTTACCGCGCGGCCTTCCATAACCCGACGTTCGCGCGCATTGTGGATACGGACTCCGTAGATTTTCCGGGCTGGGGAGATTATGAAGGCTACCAACTAGGAAACGATAACGGGCTTTTCCTCAACGATCCGGACGGTATTGGTGGCAAGACGGGTTTTACCGATGATGCGCACCATACCTTCGTCGGTGCGCTCGACCGCCATGGCCGGCGGCTGCAAGCGGTGCTGCTCGATACCACCGTGGAGCACGGCCCGCGCGCGTGGGAGCAGGCTCAGAAACTGCTGCACGAGGCCTATAAGGTGCATCCCGGTGATGGTGTAGGGCAGTTGCTTGCCGACGCCGACGCCCATTCCCACGCCGACTCCCCTGCCTCCCCTGCTGCCACCCCGGCCCCCGATGCCCAGGCACAATCGGCCAACTCCTCCTTGGCCGGGGTGCAGGGGTGGCTCGGCTGGGTTATCGCCGGCGCCGTAGTGTTGCTGGCTATTTGCGTGGGTGCCTTTTCACTACTTCGGCGTTAGCCCACTCATCGTGGGAGCCGCGCCGGTTATTCTTCTCCGAAATGGTGAAGGTGTGCACACCGGCGCCCACCCAGCTGGCAAAAGTACCGGGGCCCGGCACGACATTAACGAGGCGCCACCACTGGCGCTTTGCGGACTGGGTGAGGCTAAGCCGCTCTTTGGTATCGACATCGCGCACCGTATAGCCCATCAGCAGCTTGGCCGGGCTGGCACCAAGCCAACACTCGGTGCCCAAAACGTAGAGCAGCAAGATGATGACGCCACCGATAAACGTCGAGAGCTCATCCACGCCACCAGAAAGCAGCGCGCCGCCGAAGCTACCGCTGATGAGTGAGAAAAAGAATAGGTCCAAAATGGCCATTCCGATGCGCGCATCTTGACCAGCGCGCTGACTAATTTCAGCCACTGATTGTTGTACCAACGGCGCGGGGACAGCCGCGTTCACCGCCGCTGCTGGTGGGAACGGATTGGACTGAGGGGCGAAGGGATTGCGCGAATACGGTGACCCATAGGGGCTAGCGGTCTGCGCAAATTGTGGCTCCTGCTTAACTTGGGGCCCTGGCCCCGCGGCCTGACCGAACTGGGAAAACTGAACCTGCTGCTGCGGTTGCTGCGGCCGCGGGTTCCACTGGCCTACTGCACCCAACTGCCCTAAATCACCCCAGGTGGGGCGCAACCCTGCCTCACACGCCTTATCGTATTCCGCCCTCTTCGCGGCAGAACCCACAACGCTGGCGGCGATGCGCAATTGCGCGCGCCGCGGCTCCTCGGCGTCTTGGCCTTGCTGCTGGAGCTGCAGATCCTTGGACTCCAACAAGACTAAAAGCTCGTGTGCGCCGTCGCGGCGGTCTAGTCCCCACTCCTCATAAAGATTCGGTGCGATGTCATTGGCGTTCATAATGTCTATTTTAAAGCCCAATGGCAGGGGCGTCCTCACCCCTAAGGGGGAGATTTACTTTCGCCGCAACAGGCTCCACGCGCCCACGGCCGCAGCGCCCAATGCGGCACCGACGCCGAAGGTCGCACCAGCAGGCGCGCCCTCCTTGATCTCATTGCGCACGCGGATAACGGCTGGTTCTGGGACTGGCGGGTGGGTGTACTTCAGGGATTCCTTAGTGGTGGCGGTCCACGCGGAGATATACAGCACCACGCGCCAAATTAGGTACATGACCACCATGAGCACGATGACCGGACCAAAGACCGCGCCGGCCGGGCTGCCGGTAGCAGAAGACATAATGATTGTAGACAGCTGCTTGAGCACCTCAAAGGCTACAGCGCCGATGGCCGCGCCGATAAGGCCAGACTTCTTCGGCACCTTGGTGCGCGGCAGGATCATAATCAGCCACCACATAACGATGAAGTTCGCCACGAGGCCCACAGCCAAGCCGACAAAGAAAATCACCAAGTCCATGCCCGAGAAGGACTCGATTCCTACGCGCTCAAAAATCTTTTGGGTGAGGCCGGAGGAACCGGCGGCGGTCACGCCAAAGGCGATGAGGAACGCCACGATAAGGCCAATGAGGCCCACCAGGTCAGACAACTTCTTCTTCAAGAAGGAACCGCCCTCGTTGGCATCGATACCCCACATCGCCGAGATACCGATGCGCAGGTTATTCATCCATCCCAGGCCGGACCACAGGGTGGTCAAACCACCGATACCGAACATGGCGCCGCGTTGGTCAATGGCGGTATCGAGGATTTTGTTAACCGTATCGCCCATATCGCCATCGATAGAACTGGTGATATGGGATTGCAGATCATTGAGCAGGTCCTCGCGGTTAGCCAAGACGGCGGCGACGGTGGCCACGATCAGCATGGCAAGCGGGAAGATGGAGAGCACCGAATAATAGGTGATGCCGGCGGCAAACTGGTTGCCGCCTTCGGCACCGTAGCGCTCGTTCATGCGCATGAGGTGATCAACGAACCTGGACTTGGAGCGAATCTTATCTACCGCACCGGGATCGTCGGCATTGGCGCGTTCGATGCCGTAGTGGTCCGTCTTCTTCGAGGAGGATTGCGTGGTGGTTGGCACGTGCTTCCCTTCTTGCTCACAAAATTTTTATCCCACCTAGAGTAACTGGCAAATGCCCTGTTGTCCCTTTGTGGGGTGGAGCACGGGGGAAGCAGCCCCCATGCTACTTGCGCAGGCGAGGAAGGAAGCCGACTTTCTTATAGACGTCGTCGACAAGCGGCTGGGCAATCTCCTGCGCCGTCTCCGCACCCTGAGCCAGGATGCGCTCGAGCTCGCCGCGGTCCGCCATCAGCTCATCAAAGCGCGCCTTGAGCGGAGTGGTAAATTCCTGCAGCGCATCTGCGGTATCGACCTTGAGGTGGCCATAGCCTTGGTCGGCGTACTTCTCCACTAGGGAATCGATAGATTCACCGGTCAGCGCGGACTGGATGACCAATAGGTTGGACACGCCCGGCTGATTTTCGCGGTCAAAGGCCACCGAGCCCAAGTCATCCGTCACGGCGGATTTAATGCGCTTGGCTGAGGTCTTCGGTGCGTCCAAGAGATTGACCAAACCCTTGGGGTTGGCGCCAGACTTGGACATCTTGGAGGTCGGCTCCTGCAGGTCATAAATCTTGGCCGCACCCTCCGGGATGAACGGCTCCGGTACCTTGAAGGTCTCGCCGTACTTATTGTTGAAGCGCTCGGCCAAGTTGCGGGTCAGCTCCAGGTGCTGGCGCTGGTCCTCACCCACCGGCACATAATCCGGCGAGTACAGCAAAATATCTGCGGCCATGAGGATCGGGTAGGTAAATAGGCCCACGGAGGTGCGATCCGAGCCCTGCTTGGCGGACTTATCCTTGAACTGGGTCATACGGGAGGCCTCGCCAAAGCCGGTGAGGCACTGCAAAACCCAGGTCAGCTCCGCGTGGGCGGGCACGTGCGACTGCACGAAGAGCGTGGATTTTTCCGGATCAATGCCCAGGGCGATGAGCTGTGCGGCACCTGCGATGGTGCGGTTGCGCAGCTCCTCCGGGTTTTGCTCTACGGTTATCGCGTGCAGGTCAGGGATGAAGTAGAAGGCATCATAGCCGTCCTGCAGGTCAATCCACTGCTTGAGCGCTCCCAGGTAATTACCCAGGTGATAGGAATCAGCGGTGGGTTGGATACCGGACAGGACGCGGGAAACGGTGGAATTGTCTGCAGTCATGGTGCTTTATCCTACCCCCTAGCTACAGCGCGCGGTTCACATCCTTCCCCCAGCATTTCCCCTACCGGATCGAAAAATTCCCCCTGCCCGAGGGACAGAGGGAATGCGGCGCAAGGATTTTAGAGCTTGCGGGAGGTGGGGCTAACCACGTCCATCAGGATGGCCCAACCGGATACCATCAGCGCGCCGCCCACGCCCATGAGCACGATAGGGCCGAGGAAAGCGAAGGACGGACCAACAACGGTCCACCACCAGATGCTCAGGCCGAGGATTACAGCGCCGAGGACGAAGGAAATAATTGCGCGAGCCATGAACTTTCTCCGTTGCAGATTACTGATTTTTTTGACCTACCCATAGTAGCACTACTGCTTGTGCTTGGGGGCTTTACGCTTGCCGACGTCCCCCTTATTAAAGCTCCACTGCTGCTCCACGTCTACTCCCCTCGCTCCTGGCGAGTGCCGGCCACTCGGCCGGGTAATCGACTGCCGCTTCGGGCTACGCGCGATGCGATTGCTCGAAATATCGCTGTAGTCGGTGCCCTCCGCCGCGTTAGAAAACTCTCGTGACTTGTTCTTAAACGTGCGCCCCAGTGGACGGCTCAGCGGCCGGGTCAGCGGGCGCGTGATGGGGCTGGCATAGCGCGTGGCCGCGCCCGCCTTGCGCTTGGCCTTGCGGGCGCCATCGCGCACGATGCGCGCGGACAAACGCAGGCGCGGATCCATCTGCTGCTCGGCATCGCGATACTCAAAGACGGGCAATCCCTTCTTGAAGTAGATCGCGGCCAAGCGGGCGATAAAGCACACGGAGGCGGTAATGATAGCGGCCGGTTCTTCGGCCAGACCGCCGTGGTAGAGCGCCATAAAAAGCGCCGCGGCCAGCAGCGAGATGGCGGCATAATACTCGCCGGAAAACACCAGCGGGATACGATCCGAAAGCAGGTCACGCAGCACGCCGCCAAAGACGCCGGAAATCACCGCAGAGACCGAGACAATAATGAACCCGTGCCCCAAGTGGACCGCGATTTGGGTGCCGAGCACCGAAAAGACCGCGAGGCCCAGCGCATCCAAGATGAGGAAGAGGTGGCGGAAGTAGTGCATGAGGAAGGACATGCCCACCGTCACCACGGCCGCCACGATGACGATTACCAAGTAGATGGGGTGTTCTACCCAGGTAAATGGAGGGTCATCGAGGATCATATCGCGCACCGTACCGCCGCCTAGCGCAGTCATGGAAGCAATCATGGTGACGCCGAAAAGATCGAGCTTTTGACGGCCGGCGGACAAGGCGGCGGTCATGGACTCGGCCGTAATGCCGACTACGTAAAGGACGCTAAATAGTGGCGTCATCAGCTGTACTCCACCAATAGTGGGGAATGGTCGGACCAGCGCTGCTCCACGGTAGGAGCCTTATCCACCCAGGTGCGCTGCGCGCGCTCCAGCATAGGACGGGTAGCCGCCTGATAATCGATGCGCCACCCGGCGTTGTTATTAAAGGCCTGGCCGCGGTAGGTCCACCAGGTATACGGACCGTCTTCATCCGGATGGAGGCGGCGGGCTACGTCAAACCACTGCGGCTTTGTGGTTGGGGCCCACGGCTCGCCGCCGGCGTACTCCACCACTCCCTGCCACTGCCCCAGGTTCTTCTTTTCCTGCGGCTCAGCATCCGGGAACGCACCAAAGACGTGGTCCATAAAGGCGCGTTCTTCCGGCAGGTGGCCAGCCTTCTTTTCATTCGCCTTATTATTCTTCAGGTCCTGGGCGCGGTGGCAGATATTCCAATCGCCGCCGATCACCATGTCGGCCGGGCTGCCATCGGAGTTCGTCCGCGCGGCGTTCTCCGCTAGCACCTCTTGGAACTCGTCCAAGAAGCGGTACTTTTCATCCAGCTTCGGCGAACCGGTATCGCCAGAGGGCAGGTACAGAGAGGCGACGCGAATATCGCGGGTGGTGGCGGCAATCCAGCGGCCGGCGTCGGTAAAGGAGCCGAAGCCCACTTCGACGTCGGCAAGCGGAGTGCGAGACAGGATACCCACGCCGGCGCGGCCCTTTGCGGCGGCGTCGGCAAGAGCCAAATGCCAGCCCGCCTCTAGGGCTGGTGCCAAGGCCTTTTCGGCCTGCTCCGGGGTTGCGCGCACCTCCTGCATGAGCACGATTTCGGCCGGAGTCTCCTCTAGCCAAGCATTCATTCCAGGGTTATTTTCATTGCGCTGCTTGCACGCAGCGCGGATTCCATTGACGTTTACGCTCGCGATGGTAAGGGTCATGCCAACAGCATATCGGTCCGCCTAGACGCGGCGAGCAAGGCGCTTTTTATCCCACATCGTCGCAGCCCACACCAGGCAACCCGCAGCCGCTAGGGCCGCACCGGCCAGCGCCGGGGCGGAGTAGCCCAAGCCGGCACCCACGACGGCGCCGCCAATGGTCGCACCGGCCGCATTCGCAATGTTGAGCGCGGACTGGTTGAGAGCTGCGGCCAAAGTCTGGGCGTCGCCAGCCACATGCACCAACCGCAGCTGCAAAGAAGGCACCAGCGTGGAACCCATAAAGGCCACGCAGCCAAAGCAAATCGTGGCTAGGATGGCGTGTCCGGAGAGGAAATAAAAGGCGGTCAAAATCACAATCAGGCAGGCCAAGGCAAAGATGATGCCGAACTCCAGGTTGCGGTCCGCCAACCAGCCGCCGAAGGCATTGCCGATGGTCATGCCGATGCCATAGGCCATGAGCACGACCCATATGAGGTTCTGGTCCATGCCGGCGACCTCGGTCATGGTCCAAGAAATATAGGTATAGACGGAGAACATGCCGCCAAAGCCCACCACGCCCATGATGACGGTGAACCACACCTGACTATTTTTGAACGCCCCAAACTCCGTGCGGATATCGGTCTGTTTCATCTCCGTCATGTGCGGCATCAGGAAGAACAACGCAATGGCGGTGACGATGCCCAAGGCCACGACCACCAGGTAGGCCGCCTGCCAGCCCAGTGCGGAGCCGAGGGCTTGGGCGGCCGGTACACCAATAACCGTGGCGATGGCCAGGCCCATGCCCACATAAGCCATGGCCTTGCCGCGGCCGCCTGGGGGCGCCATGGATGCGGCAGAAAGGTTGGCCACGGAGAAATAAGCGCCGTGCGGCATGCCCGCGATGAAGCGCGCAATCATAAGAATGGCGTAATTCGGCGCCAAGACCGAAAGGAGGTTACCCACCACGAGGAAGCCGATGAGCAGCAAGATCAGGCGGCGGCGCGGGAGCTTGCCAGTAAAAGCCGCAATCAGCGGGGCGCCTACCACCACGCCCATCGCATAGATGGTGATGAGCGTGGAGGCGTTTTCTTCCGAAATACCAAAATCATCCGCGATGAGCGGCAGCAGGCCCATGGACACAAATTCCGTCGTGCCGATGGCAAACGCGCCCAGGGCCATGGCCACCATGACGATGGCGCGGCGGCGGGCGGTAATCTCCGTTTGCAACGGCAGCGGACGGCGGCGAATGCGGTGTTCGTGTGCGCTGCGCGGGCTTAGCTCATCGATGATTTTCATGGAGAGTGAGGGTACACCCAGTGCACGCCTACAGCATGCCCGTAGCGGGGGCTCGTGAATATCTCCACCCCTCCCGCGCATGGGTGACAGCGGCCACGCAACCCTTTTCAAGGGGCGGCAAATGGGGGATCACTTTCCGCAAACTGGCCCACATGCGGCCCACAAAATCGGTAATCTGGGCACTTGAACAATTTTCCAACGTTAATTAGGAGAATCATGGCAAAGATTACGTGGACCCGTACCGATGAGGCGCCGCTGCTGGCGACCTACTCCCTCAAGCCCATCGTGGAGGCCTTCGCTTCCACCGCTGGCATCGACGTGGAAACCCGCGATATCTCGCTGGCCGCCCGCATCGCCGCGCAGTTCCCAGAGCGCCTCACCGAGGAACAGAAGGTCGAAGACGCCCTGGCAGAACTGGGCAAGATGGCCAAGACTCCGGAAGCAAATATCATCAAGCTGCCGAATATTTCCGCTTCCCTGGTGCAGCTGAAGAAGGCCATCGCCGAGCTGCAGGCCGCCGGCTACGACCTGCCTGATTACCCGGATAATCCTTCCACCGAGGAAGAAAAGGACATCGCGGCCCGCTACGATTCCGTTAAGGGCTCCGCTGTTAACCCGGTGCTGCGTGAGGGCAACTCCGACCGCCGCGCGCCGGAGGCCGTGAAGAACTTTGTAAAGAAGCACCCGCACCGCATGGGCGAGTGGTCCAAGGACTCCAAGACCAACGTTGCCACCATGGCAGACAACGACTTCCGCCACAATGAGAAGTCCGTCATTCTGGAGAACGAGGACACCCTGTCCATCGTCCTCAAGACCGCCGATGGCGAGCAGACCCTGCTGCCGGAGCTGCCGGTTCTCAAGGGTGAGGTCATCGACGGCACCTTCATGTCCGCCAAGGCCCTGGATGAGTTCCTCCTCGCACAGGTCAAGCGCGCCAAGGAAGAGGGCGTACTCTTCTCCACCCACCTGAAGGCGACCATGATGAAGGTCTCTGACCCCATCCTCTTTGGCCACGTCGTCCGCGCCTTCTTCGCCGATGTATATGACAAGTACGGCGAGGAGCTGCTGGCAGCCGGCCTCAACGGCGAGAACGGCCTGGGCGCTATCTACGAGGGCTTGAAGAACCTGGACAACGGCGAAGAAATCAAGGCCGCTTTCGACGCCGCGCTTTCCGACGGCCCCGACCTCGCCATGGTCAACTCCCACAAGGGCATCACCAATCTGCACGTGCCTTCCGACGTCATTATTGACGCCTCCATGCCTGCCATGATCCGCACCTCCGGCCACATGTGGAATAAGAACGACGAGGAGCAGGACACCCTCGCCGTCATCCCGGATTCCTCCTACGCCGGCGTCTACCAGGCTGTTATCGAGGACTGCAAGGAAAACGGCGCCTTCGACCCGACCACCATGGGTACCGTGCCGAACGTTGGCCTCATGGCACAGAAGGCCGAGGAGTACGGCTCCCACAACAAGACCTTCAAGATCCCGGCTGCGGGCACCGTTGAGGTTCGCAACTCCCAGGGCGAGGTTCTCATCTCCCACGACGTGGAGGAAGGCGATATCTGGCGCGCCTGCCAGACCAAGGACGCCCCGATCCAGGACTGGGTCAAGCTCGCCGTCAACCGCGCTCGCCTGTCCGGCATGAAGACCATCTTCTGGCTCGACCCGGAGCGCGGCCACGACCGCAATATCAAGTCCCTGGTGGAGAAGTACCTTAAGGACCACGACACCGAGGGCCTAGACATCTCCATCGAGGATCCGGTCACCGCTACCAAGACCTCCATCGAACGCATCCGCCGCGGCGAGGACACCATCTCTGTTACCGGCAACGTACTGCGTGACTACAACACGGACCTCTTCCCCATCCTCGAGCTGGGCACTTCCGCCAAGATGCTGTCTGTGGTTCCACTCATGGCCGGTGGCGGCCTCTTCGAGACCGGTGCCGGTGGCTCCGCCCCGAAGCACGTCCAGCAGGTAGAAGAAGAAAACCACCTGCGCTGGGATTCCCTCGGCGAGTTCCTGGCCCTGGCTGAGTCCTTCCGCCACGAGAAGCAGACCAACGGCAACGAGAAGGCCGGCGTCTTGGCCGCTACCTTGGACAAGGCCACCGAGCGCCTGCTCAATGAGGGCAAGTCCCCGTCCCGCAAGGTGGGCGAAATCGACAACCGCGGTTCCCACTTCTTCCTAGCCACCTTCTGGGCCGAAGAGCTGGCTAACCAGACTGATGATGCCGATCTCGCCGCCGCCTTCAAGGACGTAGCCTCCCAGCTGTCCTCCCAGGCAGACGAGATTGCCCAGGCGCTTGTCGACGCCCAGGGCAACCCCGCCGACCTCGGCGGCTACTACTGGCCAAATGACGAGAAGACCTCTGCCGTCATGCGCCCAGTAGCAAAGTTCAACGAGATCATCGACGGCCTGAAGAAGTAATTCTTCCCAGGTAAAAGCCGCCCCGCAGCGTTCATTGCTTCGCTGCGGGGCGGCTTTAGCGTGCGCGCAGATTTAGAAACTATCGAGCCAGGCGGCGTGCACGCGAGCGTCGCCATTTTCTTCTGGGTGGAAGCTCAGCGCCGTCACGCGGCCCTGTCGCACGCCGACCACCGCGTCACCGCCTTCTCTCGGCACCGTCGCGATGATCTCGACGCCGTCGCCAACGCGGGTAACGATGGGCGCACGGATAAAGCTCGCCTCAATGTCGAGCGTGTCCTCCCCCATCGCGACCGGCACGGTACGTTCCTCGGAAAAGCGCTGGTTGCCAAAGGCATTGCGGCGTACAGTCACGTCCAGCAGCCCCAGGGTTTGCTGCCCCGGCGCGGGGTTATCGAGCTCGCGGGCGCAGTAGATGAGCCCAGCGCAGGTCGCGAGCACCGGCAGGCCTGCAGCCGCGGCGTCGCGCAGCGGCTCGGCCAGCCCGAAGCTGCGCGCCAGCTTGTCGATGACACTCGACTCGCCGCCCGGAATCACCAGCCCGTCGAGCCCTTCCAGGTCGCGCGGCACCCGCACCCGGCGAGTAGCCACACCGAGGCTATCGAGAATGCGCAGGTGCTCCTCGACGCCGCCCTGCAGCGCCAGCACCCCAATGGTGGCTACCATCCGCGCTCGGCCAGGCGGTGCGGTGCGGGCACGTCGTTGACGTTAATGCCCACCATGGCCTCGCCGAGGCCGCGGGAAAGCTTGGCGAGTTCTGCGGGGTCGTCGTAAAGCGTAGCGGCCTTCACGATGGCCTCCGCGCGCGCTGCTGGATTGCCGGACTTGAAGATGCCGGAGCCCACGAAGACGCCTTCGGCGCCCATCTGGCGGACGAGGGCGGCGTCGGCAGGCGTGGCCACGCCACCGGCAACGAAGAGCACAACCGGGAGCTTGCCGGTCTCCGCAACCTCTGCGACCAAATCGTACGGCGCCTGCAGCTCCTTGGCCGCGACATAAAGCTCGTCTCGATCCAGGTGGCGCAGGCGCGCGATCTCGGCCTTAATGGTGCGCAGGTGCTTCACGGCCTCGGAGACATCGCCGGTGCCGGCCTCGCCCTTGGAGCGAATCATGGCCGCGCCCTCGGTGATACGGCGCAGCGCCTCGCCCAGGTTGGTCGCACCGCACACGAACGGCACGTCGAAATCCCACTTATTGATGTGGTTGACGTAATCGGCCGGGCTGAGCACCTCGGACTCGTCGATAAAGTCCACACCCAGCTCGCCCAGGATCTGCGCCTCCACAAAGTGGCCGATACGGGCCTTGGCCATGACGGGGATGTCGACGGCCTCGACGATGCCCTCGATAAGCTCCGGGTCAGACATGCGGGCCACGCCGCCCTGCGCGCGGATATCGGCCGGCACGCGCTCCAGCGCCATCACGGCCGACGCGCCCGCGTCCTCCGCAATGCGCGCCTGCTCCGGCGTGACGACGTCCATGATGACGCCGCCCTTCAACATATCGGCCAGTCCTCGCTTCACGCGCGTGGTAGCGCGTCCTTGTTCATTTACCTGTTCAGTCATAGGTGCCATAGTGGCCCACACAAGTGGTACAAGACAAGAGCCATTTTCAGCGTGTTGGATTAGACCACTTATGATGGGCCCGTGCCTCTTCGCCTCGATCCTTCTGATACGCGGCCGCTGCCCGTGCAAATCGCCGCCGCCCTACGCGCCCAGGTCGCTGCCGGCGTCCTCCTGCCCGGCGAACGCGTTCCTTCGACCCGCCACTTGGCTTCGCAGCTCGGCATTTCCCGAGGCAGCGTGGTCACCGCCTACGACCAACTCACGGCCGAGGGCTACCTCACCGCCGAGGTTGGTTCCGGCACCGTCATCAACCCGCTGCTCCCCCACGCGCGTGCCCCACGGCCGGAGCAGGCCCCCGCACCGGCCGCCGAGCCCGAACTCGTGCCACTGACCCCCGGCCTGCCCGACACCGCCGGCATCCTCACCCCTGAATGGAGGGCCGCGTGGCGTGCAGCGGCCGTCGACCCTTCCGGCGATCTGCCCCGCGAGGTCGCCGCCCACCTGCGCCACATGCGCGGGCTCACCGTGGACCCGGCCTGCGTGCTGATCACGGCCGGCGCCCGCGACGGCCTCTCCGTGCTCCTGCGCGCCCTGGGCCGCCAGCTGCGCGTGGGCGTGGAATCCCCCGGCTACCCCAGCCTGCGCCGGGTGCCCCACGCCCTCGGCCACACGTTGGTGGAAATCCCCACCGGCCCCGAAGGCGTCACCGTCCCCACGGCCGATCTCGACGCCCTCATCGTCACCCCCAGCCACCAATACCCCTACGGCGGCTCGCTGCCCGCAGCCCGGCGCGCCGAACTCGTCGAATGGGCCCGCACACACGACGCCCTGCTTATCGAGGATGACTTCGACTCCGAACTGCGCTACGTCGGCCAGCCGCTGCCCGCCCTGGCCGCACTCGCCCCGGAGCACACCGTGCTGCTGGGTACCTTCTCCTCGGTCATCTCCCCCTCGATTGCCTGCGGCTACCTCGTCGTTCCACCGCGCCTGCGCCCGGCCGTGGACCACGTGCGCGAGGTCTTCGGCCAACCCGTCGGTTCCATTCCCCAGGCCGCGCTCGCCCACTACCTTTCAAGCGGCGCTTTACGACGCCACACCGGCCGCATGCGCCGCACCTACAAACGCCGCCGCAACCTCGTAGCCGAAACGCTCGGCACCATCGATGGCGCGCAACTCCTCCCCATCCACGGTGGCCTTCACGCGGTATTGCTGTGCGACCCAGCCGTGGTCCCCCGCGCCGCCGCCCGCGGCATTAAGCTCACCCCGCTGCGCGACTATTGGGGCGGCGCCGACGCCGAAGATGGCGTCGTACTCGGCTTCGGCCACCTCAGCGACACCGAGCTGCGCACGAGCCTCACCGCGGTCGCGGCCGCCTTACGCGAGTGATACCGTCACCTCAAAGGCCATAAAAGAAAGGTAATACATGTCTATTGACATCTGGGAACTCGCACTCATTCTTCTTTTCATCGTCGTGGCCGTCGGCGTCGTTGCACTCATTACACGAATCTCCCGCGGCAACAACGAGAGCCACCACCCCACCGATAGCCACAAAAATCACCACCCCCACCCCTAACCCAACTGACCGCTTGGTCTATTTTTATTCTCGCTCCTGCCAGCGGGTTTCACCAAACCCGTTCGCAAGACATACCGCTTGGTCTAGTCTTGCCAAGCATGACGACGAAATACGATAACTCCAATTCCGACTGGTCCTTCGCTACCCGCTCCGTACACGCGGGCCAAAACCTCGACGGGCACCACAACGCCCGCAACGTGCCGATTTACCAGACCACTTCCTACGTCTTTAACGACGCCGAGCACGCGGCCAACCGCTTCAATCTTTCCGACGCCGGCCCCATTTACACCCGCCTGACCAACCCCACCCAGGACGCGCTGGAAGAACGCCTCGCTTCCCTCGAGGGCGGTGTCGCGGCCGTTGCCTTCGCTTCCGGCCAGGCCGCCGAAACCGCGGCCATTTTGAACCTCGCCTCGGCCGGCGACCACATCGTGACTTCCCCGCGCCTCTACGGTGGCACCTCCACCCTCTTTACCGTCACGCTCAAGCGCCTAGGCATCGACGTCACCCTCGTCGAGAACCCGGATGACCCGCAATCCTGGCAGGATGCCGTCCAGCCGAATACCAAGGCCTTCTACGGCGAGACCTTCGGCAACCCCGTGGCCGATGTCCTCGATATCCCGGCCATCGCCGAGGTCGCCCACAATAACCAGGTTCCGCTCATCGTGGACAACACCATCGCCACCGCCGCCCTCGCCCGGCCGCTGGACCTCGGCGCGGATATCGTCGTGGTCTCCACCACCAAGTTCTACACCGGCAATGGCTCAGCCATGGCCGGCGCGATTATCGACGGCGGCTCCTTCGACTGGACCGTCACCCGCAACGGCGAGCCCGTCTTCCCCTACTTCGTCACTCCAGATGAGGCCTACCACGGCCTGAAATACGCCGATCTCGGCGCCCCAGCCTTCGCGCTCAAGGCCCGCGCCGGCCTGCTGCGCGATACCGGCGCCGCCATCTCCCCCTTCAACGCCTGGCTGACGCTGAACGGAATAGAGACGGTGGGGCTGCGCGTCGAAAAGCACAATGCCAACGCCCAGGCCGTCGCCGAATACCTGGAAGGCCACGCCAAGGTCACCAAGGTCAACTACGCCGGCCTGGATTCTTCGCCGTACAAGGCCACCAAGGAAAAGCTCGGCTATGCCTATACCGGTTCCGTGTTCTCTTTCGATATCGATGGCGGCCGCGAAGAAGCCTGGGCGTTTATCGACGCCCTCAAGCTCCACTCCAACCTCGCCAATATCGGCGATACCCGCTCCCTGGCCGTGCACCCGGCGACCACCACGCACTCGCAGTCCGACGAGCCTGCACTGGCAGCGGCCGGCATCACCCAGTCCACCATCCGCCTATCCGTGGGCATCGAGCACATCGATGACATCATCGCGGATCTCGACCTGGGTTTTAACGCGTTGGCATGAAGCTAGTTAGCATCGGCAACTTTCACACCGAAGCCGGCGCCACGCTTGCCGACGCCCACATTGCCTACCACCGCTTCGGCCGCCTCCTCGGCGATCCTCACGGCCGCAATAACGTCATTGTGATCGAACACGCCCTGACCGGTGATTCGAATGTAGCCGAATGGTGGGCCGATCTGGTTGGCCCTGGCAAGGCGCTAGACACGACGAAGTGGTGCGTTATCGCCACCAATGCGCTGGGCGGATGCGCCGGCTCCACCGGCCCCGCCTCCCCGCACCCAGACGACGGCCGCGCCTGGGGCTCGCGCTTCCCCGCGCTTTCGGTGCGCGACCTTGTCTCGGCCGAGCGTGCCGCGCTCCGCGAGCTCGGCATCACCCACGTCCACGCCATCATTGGCGGTTCGATGGGCGGCGCGCGCACGCTGGAGTGGACGCTGATGCACCCCGAGGCCGTTGATGCGGCCTGCGTCATTGCCGTATCGGCCCGCGCTTCCGCCTGGCAGATTGGCATCCAGTCGGCGCAGATCGCAGCCATCGAGCAAGATTCTTTCTGGCATGGCGGCGACTACTACGCCTCTGCGCAGCGCCCGCGCGAGGGGCTGGCGGCCGCGCGTCGCATTGCACACCTGACGTATCGCGGCGAGCAGGAAATCGACGAGCGCTTCGGCGTCCAAGCCCAAGCCGGCGAGGACCCGCTCGGGTCCTACCGCCGCCGCAATGAGCGCTTTGCCGTCAACTCCTACCTGGACTATCAGGGCACCAAGCTGGCCGATCGCTTCGATGCCGGCTCCTACGTCACCCTCACCGAGGCGCTCAACCGCCACGATATCGGCCGCGGCCGCGGCGGCCTTAACCGCGCGCTGGGCTCATCCGAGGTACCGACCATGGTCGTCGGCGTTGACACGGACATCTTGTACCCGTACCACCAGCAGGAACACATCTCGCGCAACCTCGGCAACCTGCTGGCGATGGCGAAGGTTGTCTCCCCGGTAGGCCACGACGCTTTTCTTACCGAGTCACGCCAGATGGATCGCATCTTGCGCAACTTCCTCACCCTTTCCCAACCGGACCCGAGCATCGATTCTGCGGCGGGCGATCCCACCGAGTACTCGATTTAAAGGCTCACTGCATCTACGATCGCCGAAGCTGCGCAGCGCGCACTAGCTATAAGCGGTGCGGCACGCTGCGCTGGGGTTATGGCTTGACGCGGCGGGACGGGGCTCAGCCGTCTTCGGGCGGTGTGGCCCAGGGTGGGCGCCAGACGATACCTTCGCCGGGGCGGCGCTCGAGCCGACCGCGGCGTGGCGGCGCATTAGGGTCATCATCATTGACCCCGTTGTGATACTTGCAGGCCATGGTGAGGTTCTCGGGATTCGTGTCCCCACCGAGCAGCCACGGGGTGAGGTGGTGGACTTGGCATTCATCCGCTGGCGTATGGCAATCGGGCCACGGGCACACAGGGGTTTCCGCCATCGCCATCTGGCGTTGCTTCCATGTTGCTAAGCGCCGTGCTTGATAGAGGTTTACGGGGCCGGTGACAGGATGGATGAGGGTGATAAGGCCGACGTCGGAAAGCGCGCGGCGAACAAGGTCTGCACCGGTAATCTGCGCGCCATTGGTCAGCTGCAAGGTGACGTCCTCGCCGTGGATGACCTTGACCATCTCATTGAGGGTGAGGACCACGTTGGTGGTGATTGTGGAGGCGGCGGCACCCTGGGAAAAGACGCGGCGGGCATCGGCGACGGTGGAGACATGGTGATTAATCTCTGCCACCAGTTCGGACTCGGCGGTAATGGTCAGCGTCCACAGGTCATCGCGGCGGCGGATCAGGCGCACGCCCTCAGAGCGCTTGGTGGTGCGCTCCTCGCGCACCAGGCGGCGGGCGCGCTTTTCAATCTCGCTGGTAGCAACGCGCAGAGCGCATAGTTCCTCGCGCAGCGCCCAGGCCGCGCGCTGGGTTTTCATCTTCTGGGCATAGTGCTCGATGATTTTTAGCGCGTCAAGCGGCAGTGTGGTGCGGCGGGCGGCGCGCTGCTTGGCGCGAAAGGAAGTGCGGCCGAAGTAGGTGTCGGCAAGGCGGGCAAACTCGGCGGCCTCGCGATCGCTAAAGCCCTTATCGACGAGCTTTTCTACCGACAGCCCAACGCACTCCTCGATGAGCACCATCGGGGAATTCACGGCTGTCAGGTAGGTCGAAATCATGGCCCTGAGCCTAAACCGGCCGCGCAACTCGGCGCGCGGTGACGGGCGGCAGCCTGTGGATAATCTCCCGAACGACACCCTCTAAGGCCGAGATAGGTGAAAGCTCTACAAAAGACTGTGGATAACTAGCTGCCGAGCGAATCCACGGAGAAGGCCAGAAAGGCCATCACGGCGCCGAGTAGGCCGGTAAAGCAGGCATCGAAGCGACGCGAACGCACTGCCAGCACGCCAACGCGGCTGGAATCACAAGTCAGGCGTACCACAGTGAGCCACAGCAGAGCGAGTCCAAGGAGGAACGTGGCTCGGCGCCAGTACTCGAAGACCGCGTAACCGCCGGAGACGACCACACCGGCCACGAAGATGCCGATAGCCGCCCACTGCGCGGCGGGCGGCAGCGGGGAGGGCGCGAGCTCGGCGTCGTGCGGGTTATCTAGATTCACGCCAACTTTTCCGCGCGCTCGACGATATTGCGCACCAAGAAGGCACGGGTCAGCGGGCCGACGCCGCCCGGGTTCGGCGAGACGAATCCGGCCTTGTCCCAGCAGTCTGGGTGGATGTCACCGGTGAGCTTGCCGTCGACGCGGGAGACTCCGACGTCGAGAAGCGCGGCGCCTTCCTTAATCATGTCCGCAGTGAGCATGTGGGGCTGGCCGGCGGCGGCGATGACGATGTCGGCCTCGCGGGTCTCGGCGGCCAGGTCCTTGGTACCGGTGTGGCAGAGGGTGACGGTGGAGTTCTCGCTACGGCGGGTAAGCATCAGGCCGATGGGACGGCCCACGGTCACGCCGCGGCCGATGACCACGGTCTTGGCGCCGTCAAGCTCAACGCCGAAGCGGCGCAGCAGGTGCAGGCAGCCGTTCGGGGTACAGGGCAGGGGCGCGTCCTCGTTGAGCACCAGCTTGCCCAGGTTGACCGGGTGCAGGCCGTCGGCGTCCTTTTCGGGGTCGATGCGCTCGAGGATGGCGTTTTCATCCAAGTGCTTGGGCAGCGGGAGCTGGACGATGTAGCCGGTGCAGGCGTCATCGGCGTTGAGCTCATCGATAACGGCCTCGAGTTCTTCCTGCGTGATGTCGGCCGGCAGGTCCTTGCGGATGGAATTGATGCCGAGTTTTTCGCAGTCGCGGTGCTTCATCTTCACATAGGACTGGGAGCCAGGGTCTTCGCCGACCAAGACGGTGGCGAGGCCGGGCGTAATCCCCTTGTCCTTCAGTGCGGCCACGCGCTGGGCGAGGTCGGCGAAAATCTCGTCGCGGTACAGTGTGCCATCTAGTTTGGTAGCGCTCATAGCCACCATCCTAGACTGAAGGCATGAGCCAGCTGCACATTGTCTTTGATAACCCGGTCATTCCTACTAATACGGGCAACGCCATCCGCACGGCCGCGGTGACGGGCGCGAGCCTGCACCTGATTGAGCCGCTGGGTTTCAATTTCGACGATAAGCACTTAAAGCGCGCCGGACTGGATTATCACGATCTGGCCGATGTGCAGATTCACAAGGATTTTCAGGCCTGCATGGATGCGCTGCCGGGGGCGCGCGTCTTCGCGTTTACCACGCATACGGATAAGTGGTTTACGGATATCGAATACCAGGAAGGCGATGTCCTTCTCTTCGGCACGGAGCCGACTGGCCTGCCGGAGGAGCATATTAACCATCCGCGCGTGACGGACCGCGTGCGCATTCCGATGGTGCCGGCCAGGCGCTCGATGAACCTGTCGAATTCGGCGTCGACGGCCGTATTCGAGGCGTGGCGCCAGCTGGGCTTTAACGGGGCGGTTTAAGCCCTGGCAGTTGGCGGGAGCGCAGGCGGGCAAGGAGTGCGGTGGCGTCGGCAAGCGTGAGGTTGCGCGCGGCCATGCGCACGGGCCCTTGAACTAGGTCGAGGTTGACGGTGGCTAGGCCGAGCGCCTGGGAAATCGGCCCGCGGCGGTAGGTTAGCTCCTGGATATGGGAGGTGTGGATGGCCTTGACGCGGCGGTTGAGCCGGCCGTTGCGCACGATGACGTAGTCGCCGGTGAGCGCGACGGTTTGCTGGCGGTAGTCCAGCGGGGAGACCCACTTGGCGCGGGCCGGCGAGGCGTAGGTGGGTGCGGCGTCGGCCGGGAGGAATTGCCGGGCTTGGGCGAGGGTGCCCACCGGCAGGATGCGAGTGGAGCCAGAAGCCTTGCCGCTTGCCGACGCCCCATACCCCGCCACCGACACCCTCACCTCGTACCAGCCCAGCGGCCGCCAGAGGAAGGGCTGGGTAATTTGCACGGCGTGGATGCGGTCGAGGCGGATGCTTTGGCGGCGGCGATCGGCCAGGCCGTAGGTGATGTTGAGGACCTCGCCGTCGGTGCGGGCGGTGTAGCGCCAGGAGGAATCGAGCACGTTCCAGGCGTTGGGGATCGCGCCGACGAGGATGGGCAGCGCGGTCGACAGCGGCAGCCGGGTGACCACGACGACGATGAGGAAGCCGACGAGGAAAAGCGTGGAGGTGCGCAGCGCGGCCGCCATAAGGGAGCGGGCAATGGGGATTTCGGGCACGAGGGCCGGTTCTTCGGCCGGTGCGGCGGGCGTGTGGGCGCTGGTTGCGTCGACGGCGGTCGTGTCAGTGTCGGCGGAGGTGGCGGCCGGTGCAGGAGCGCCGTGGACGCGGGCGAGGATGTCCTCGCGCAGGGCTTCGGCGTCAGCCTTTTTGAGGTACGCGATTTCGATGACGGATGATTGGCCGCCGGCGGTTTCCACGCGCACGGCCGCTAGCCGGAAAAGGCGTGCGATGACGGGTTCGACGACGTCGACGGCCTGGGTGCGGTCATAGCGCGCGGTGCGCAGTTGGGTGGAAAAGAGTCCGCGGCGCAGGGAGAGCTCGTCCCCGCCGAGTTGGTAGCCCATGCGGCGCCACCATAGGCCGGAGGCGAGCCACACGACCGCGCAGACCGCAACGAACCCGGCGATCGCAAAGGCGGTATCGCGCAGGGCCTCACCGCGGTGCTCGTCAGTGATGAAGGCAAAGATATCGCGTAGGGCTTCCAGGTTGACGTTGAGGGCGAAGGCCGCGATGAGGGCCAGGATCACTGACCATAGGCGCAGCAGCGGGGTGAGGCGGTGGACGCGGCGGAAGCTTGGTTGGGTGCTGGACTGGTCGCTCATAGGCCGCTCATCCGTTCGCGGGCTTGGTGGGCAAGGCGGGTACGGAGGGCGTCGGCAAGCGGGGCTTCCAAGCCCTTAATGGTGGCGTCCGTGCTGGCCGAGGCCGTGTGGAGCTGCAGCTTTTTTAGCCCGAGGGCGCGGTCGATGGGCCCGGAGGTCACGTCCACGAATTGGATGCGGCCGTAGGGCACGACGGTGAAGGAATGCCAGAGCTTGCCGCGAGTGATAAGCAGCTCATCGTCGGTCTCGAGCCAGCCCATGTTGCGCACCTGGGCGGGGATGAGCCAGAGCAGCCAGAAGAAAAGGGCGACGAAAAGCCCGGCCGCCCAGTAGAACCACGGGGTCCACCAGAAACCTGCCGCACCGGCGGCCGCCGCGAGGACAATCATCCAGCTCAGGTGGTGGATATAACGCGAGGTCACCAGGCGTGGCGAGACGGGATTCATTTCTTCGCTCATAGTTATTGACAGTATCAATCGGGCCATACCCTTGCCTCACTTATCGTTAATCGATATTATCGAATTACGACAACATCGAGAGTCGATAAACAATCGGCGGAAAGGATTGTCATGACCACCCCACAACCCACCTCCAAGGCCGAGCGCCGCGAAATTAACACAGCGGCCGGCATCTGCCTCCTTACCATCGTCATCCTCGGCCCTACCTACCTGCGTGAGCTTGCCACCGGACGCTTTTCCACCGCACTGAGCGCAGCCATCCCAGAAGGCCTAAGCAAACACAACCTCGACGGCGGGCCATTCTGGATGCTCACTGCGGCGCTCGTCGCCAAGATTGCGGCCATCTTAATTATCGCGTTCTTTGCCTACCGTTTGGTCAAGCCAATGCTTCGCGGGCAGGTCTTCACTACGAAAAATATTCGCTTCCTCAATGGAATGACCATCGGGATTCTCGTCTGGTTTATTGGACGCTTCCCACTCGAAGGAATGGGCAACAACTGGGCTTCCTCACAGCTAGGAATCGACTGGTGGGCCAGCCAGGACGGAACGTCCCTTGGCGAGCTCGCCCTGCCCTACCTCTTCGTCTGTACCTTGCAGCTCTTCTCGACCGCCATCAAGCGCGGCTGCAAGCTAGAAGAGGAGGTCGACGGCCTTGTCTGAGACACAAGAATCCCAAGTAGTCTGCCACCTCGACCGGATTATGCAAGAGCGCGACATTACCGGCGCGGCGCTCGCTAGAGAAGTAGGAATCACCCCAGTTAACCTCTCCGTATTGAAGAATAATCGCGCCAAAGCCGTACGCTTTAGCACCCTGGCAGCACTGTGCGCGGCACTGGACTGCCAGCCGGGAGATATCTTCGGCGTCGAGTAACGACCCTTGCCAGCGTGTTGGGTTTATGCAATACTTTGATTTATGTCCCCAAAGAAGAAGCCCTCCGCACCCATTTATAACCGGGTTCGTGTGCTGCGCGCCGAGCGGGACATGTCGCGCGCGCAGTTGGCCGAGGCCATCGATGTCAACCCCCAGACCGTCGGTGCACTTGAGCGCGGCGACCACTCCCCCAGCCTGGACTTAGCCTTCCGCGTTTGTGAGGTTTTTGACCTCCCCGTGGAGGCTATTTTTTCTCGCCAGGAATTTTCCCCCATGTCCACTGAAATCTACAGGAAGAATTCCTAATGGCTAACACGATTCCCGCCTCCGTTTCTCGCCGCAAGCGCCTTGTCCTGGCCGGCGATATTTTTCTCGGCCTGGCCATCATGGCGGCGGCCCTACACTTCTTCGCGCTCGGCTTGTCTAACTTGCTATGGCCAATTGCCGGCATTGCGGCGACTATCTGCACCACGTGGTTGCGTCAGTCCATCCGGCACCTCGACGTTCCCACCACAAAGATGGATGAATACGAGCTGCGTCTGCATACCGACGCCCGCGAGAAGGGTCTCAAGACCGCTTTAATTACAGCAATAGTGCTCTTCCTTGTCGCTGGTGCCACCGCATTTGGCCTGCAAGTCTTCGGCACAGAGCAGGTCACAGCGGAGGCAGCGACCTCTGGGACTAATATCGCCATCTTCTTTGCCAAGCTCATCTACATCCAGCTGCTATGGATCCCATTTGCGGTAGCCAAGGAATTGGCCAATAAACTTAACGCGGACGAGCTGCGCAGCGGCGGCAACTAGCGGAAGTCGCGGGAGCCGCGGGAGAGGAATTCGCCAAAGTCCAGCGGCTCTAGCTTATCCGCGACCACGCTCACCGCACCAGTGGCATTTTGCACGATGCCGCGGATGATCATCGCACGGGCGGTGCGGGCCAGAACTTTATGCCGCGACCACAATCCGGGTGAAACCATCACATTCATCAGGCCGGTTTCATCCTCCACACCCAAAAAGGTCAGGCCAGACGCTGTACGCGGGCGCTGGCGGTGAGTGATAATGCCGGCGATGCGCACGCGGGTGCCATCGGGGACATGGGGGAGCTGGGAGGCAGGGAGGACGTCGGCAAGCGAGGCACGCACCAGCTCCATCGGCTGCTGGTTATAGGTCACGCCGGTGGCGGCGACGTCGGTAGCCATAAGCTCAAAAGCAGACATGCCGGGCAGGTGCGGCGAGGCCAGGGCGGAGGTGCCGGGCAGCATGCCCTCGCGCTCGGTGGCGGCAACTCCGGCCTGCCACAACGCTTGGCGACGGTCCAGCCCAAGGCACTCCAACGCCCCGGCCGTGGCCAGCGCCTCCACCTGCTCCACGCTGAGGTCCGCCCGGCGCGAAAGATCGGACACGCTAGCAAAAGGCGCGGCCGCCTCCACACGCTCGGCGGCGGACTCCCCCAGCCCTTTGATGAGGTTAAGGCCCAAGCGAATCTCGGCAGGTCCCGTCGCGCGAGCCTGGGCGCCGGAGTCATTAATACTTACCGGCAGCACCCGCACGCCATGGCGCCGGGCATCCTGGATGAGTGACTGCGGGGAATAGAAACCCATCGGCTGTGCGCGCAGCAGGCCCACGCAAAACTCCGCCGGGTAGTGGTATTTAAACCACGCGGAAAAATACACCAGCGAGGCAAAGGACTGCGAGTGCGATTCGGGGAAGCCATAGGCGGCGAAGGCCACGATTTTGGTCCAGAGCTTATCGGCCACATCGCCCTCGATGCCATTGGTTTCGTGCAAACCCGCATAGAAACGACTGCGCAGCGCGTCCATCTTTTCCGGGGATCGCTTCGAGCCCATGGCGCGGCGCAGATCATCGGCCTCGGCGCCGGAGAACCCGGCGGCGTCGACCGCGATCTGCATCAGTTGCTCCTGGAAGAGCGGAATGCCCAGGGTCTTCCCCAGGGATTTTTCCAGCACGGGATGGTCATAGGTTACCTCCTCTAGGCCATCGCGACGACGCAGGTAAGGGTGCACGGACCCGCCCTGGATGGGGCCGGGGCGAATGAGCGCGACTTCGACCACTAGGTCAAAGAAACGGCGCGGCTTCAGGCGCGGCAACGTGGCTAGCTGCGCGCGGGATTCCACTTGGAAGACGCCCACCGCATCGGCGCGGCAGAGCATGTCATAGACTTCCGGCTCGGCGAGGTCGAGCTCCCACAAGTGCACCTCGCGGCCGGTGGTGGCGCGCACGGCGTCAATCATGTGGTGCAGCGCCTCCAACATGCCAAGGCCCAAAAGGTCGAATTTCACTAGGCCGGCGGCCGCACAATCGTCCTTATCCCATTGCAGCACGGAACGGTTTTCCATGCGCGCCCATTCCATCGGCACGACGTCCGCGATGGGCCGATCACACAGCACCATGCCGCCGGAGTGGATTCCTAGGTGGCGGGGCTGTCCGAGGAATTGCTCGGCCAAAGATGAGACCTCAGCAGGCGGTTCGGAGGCACCCTTCGACCACGCATCGGCCGATCCCTGCGGGTAACCTAGCGCGCGGGCGGCATCGCGGGTAGCCCCCTTGCGGCGATAGGTAATGACATTGGCCACCTGCGCGGCTCGATCACGGCCGTGAGTGCGATAGACATACTGGATTACCTCCTCACGGCGGCCGGACTCGATATCGATATCAATATCGGGCGGGCCATCGCGGTCCGGGGAAAGAAAACGCTCGAAGAGCAGCTGCGCGGAAATAGGCTCAGCGTTGGTAATGCCCAGCGCGAAGCACACGGCGGAGTTAGCGGCCGAACCTCGCCCCTGGCACAAAATATTCTCACGCCGGCAAAAATCCACCAGGTCGCACACGATTAGGAAGTAGCCCGGAAAGCCTAGCTGCTTGATGACGCCCAGCTCATGCTTAATCTGCTTCTTCGCCGCCTGCTTAATCTCGGCTGGGCGCGAGGCATAGCGGTCCTTGGCACGGCGCCACACCTCGCGTTCTAGCCAGCTCATCTCGGTATGCCCCTCCGGAACGGGAAAGTGCGGCAGGTTCGGGGCAAGCGCATCCCAGGTAAAGGAACACTCGCGGGCGAGCGCCACGGTTTCGGCGATGAGCTCCGGCCGATCCGGCAAGAGTTGCGCCATCTGCTCGCCGGATCGCAGCCAGCCAGCACCCATGGGGTGGGCGTGCGGCGCGGCGGCCGCGAGGGATTCGCGCCGGGCCAGGGCACGCTTGGCAGCAGCAAGCCGAGCTTGGTCGCGGGTCGCGGCCGCGGGCCGTGCGGTTGCGATGGCCCGCAGGTTATTGTATTTATCCAGGAAACGGTGTTGATCCGCATCCTCGGGGGACATGCTGCACGAATATTCGAGAACTATGCTGTCTATTTTTATTCTTTCGAGCAGATTATCGATTTCTGCTAACGCTTCCGGCCCCACTAGGAAGAAGCACTCCCCTTCCAGTTCGCGTGCCACCTCATCCAAGGGCGGATAAGCTACGCGATCCTTCTCCCCCGCTTCCATCCGGGCGCGCGCAATGAGGCACGACAGGCGGCGATAGCCCTCCGGGGTGCGTGCCAGCACGGTCACCGGGGCCTCCGCGAGCGATAGCTCCGCACCATATACGGCCGGAAGACCGGCTTTAGCAGCGGCTTCGGCGAATTTCATGAGCCCATAAAAACCATCGCGGTCCACGATGGCCAACCCCTCAAGGCCCAGCTCCGCAGCCCGTGCTACCAGTTCCTCCGGCTCAGCGGCGCCGTCAAGAAAGCTATAGGAACTTACCGCATGCAGCTCCGCAAAGGGCACGGTGGAATGGCCGTGCTGGGCAGGAGCCGTTGGTCCGGGAAGGTGATCCATCGGCACGGGCGCAGCAGATTCGCGGCCAGAGAGGATGCGCTCCACCCGCGACCATGACAATGCCCTTCCGCCATTAAATTCCACTCCAGCAAGCGTAATGTCGAATCATTGTTCTAGACAAGCCGGTGGGACGTGATGCCCACAATAGACAAAGCGGTTCGCTGATTGCTAAGTTGCTACACAGACAAATTATTTCAACTCCTACAAGAAGGGGATTCCCCATGCAGATCCGTCGCGTAGTAGCTGCTACCGCCGCCGTGTCCATCGCCGCCACCAGCCTGGTGGCATGCTCTTCCGACTCCGATGACTCCAAGACCATCAAAGTCGGCACCACCGATGACGCAAAGAAGGCTTGGGTAGCGTTCGAGCAGGAAGCAAAGAACGCGGGCTATGACATCGATATCCAGCCTTTCGCGGATTACAACACCCCGAACCAGGCCCTGGACCAGGGCGAGCTGGACACCAATAACTTCCAGCACCTGAAGTTCTTGGCGGAGTATAACCACGGCAATGGCACCAACCTGGTGCCTATCGTGGCTACCGAGATCGTGCCGCTGGCACTGTTCTGGAAGGACCACGACTCCCTCGACGGCATCGAGGGCGAAGAGGTCGCCATCCCGAATGACTCCACCAACCAGGCTCGCGCCATCAACGTGCTGGTCCAGGCCGGCCTTCTCACCCTCAAGGACAAGGACAACCTGGAGCCCACCCCCCTGGACATCGATGAGAAGAAGTCCAAGGTCAAGGTCACCCCGGTAGACGCGGCACAGACCACGTCCGCACACGGCGAGGGCACCCCGGCGATTATCAATAACTCCTTCCTGGAGCGCGCCGGCATCGACCCAGCCACCGCCATCTTCCAGGACGACCCGAACTCTGAAGAGGCAGAGCCGTACATCAATGTCTTCGCCGTTCGCGAGGAAGATGCCGATAACGAGGACATCAAGAAGCTCGCCGAGCTATGGCACAGCGACGCCGTCCAGGAGGGCGTTGACGAAGACTCTGCCGGCACCTCCGTCGAGGTGGAGCGCAGCCAGGAGGATCTGCAGAAGATCCTGGATAAGCTCGAAGCAGATCTGGACTAATCACCCTTGCTTTTACCCCGCCGGAGACCCCGGCGGGGTTTGGCACTTTCCTAGCTAAGGACGCAAACACGTGGCAGATTCCACCCACCGCGGCACCCGCATTGAGTTCCGCGAGATCACCAAGATCTTTAAGCAGAAAAAGGCGCGAATTAAGGCGCTCGACCATGTCTCCATGACCATCGAGCCTGGCGAAATCGTCGGCATCATTGGCTATTCCGGCGCCGGCAAGTCCACCCTCGTGCGCATGATCAACGGCTTGGACACCCCGTCCGCCGGCGAGCTGTTGCTCGACGAGACCAATATCGTTGGCATGTCCGAGCGGAAGCTGCGTGGCATTCGCCGCAATATCGGTATGATCTTCCAGCAGTTCAACCTGATGAGCTCGCGCACCGCGGCCGGCAATATTGAATACCCGCTGCAGCTGCAGGGCGTCGGCAAGCAGGAGCGCGCCCAGCGCGTGCAAGAACTGCTGGACTTCGTCGGTCTGGGAGACAAAGGCAAGAGCTACCCGGAGCAGCTTTCCGGCGGCCAGAAGCAGCGCGTTGGCATTGCCCGTGCGCTGGCCACCAATCCTTCGCTGCTGCTTGCCGACGAAGCCACTTCCGCCCTCGACCCCACCACCACGCAGGAAGTCCTCGACCTGCTGCGCCGGGTGAACAAGGAATTCGGCATCACCATCGTGGTTATTACCCACGAGATGGAAGTCGTTCGCTCCATCGCCGATAAGGTCGCCGTGATGGAAAACGGCCGCGTAGTAGAGCAAGGCAGCGTCTACGAGGTCTTCTCCAACCCGCAGACCTCCGTGGCCGCCAAGTTCGTGGCCACCTCGCTGCGCAACGAACCCGACGTCGTCGAAACCGACGACCTGCTTGCGCACGAAGGCCGCCTGTTTACCATCAACCTCACCGAGGAATCCGGCTTCTTCACCGCCGCCGCTCGGCTCAAGGAGGCCGGCGTGTCCATCGCCGTTGTCCACGGCGGTATCACCACGTTGCAGCAGCATTCCTTTGGCAAGCTGACCGTGCGGCTTAGCGGCGATAATAACGCCATCGAAGAGTTCTACCGCACGCTTTCTACCACCACCCAGATTGAGGAGATTGCACGATGACCGTCACCAACCTCGCCCAAGCCAACTGGGACCGCCTCGGCCCTTCACTAGCCGAGGCCATCGTCGATACCCTCATCATGGTCTCGACCACCCTCATCATCTCCGGCATCCTCGGCCTTGGCCTGGGCATGCTGCTCTACACCACCCGCACAGGCGGCATCCTGCAGAACCGGTTTGTCTACGTCATTGTCAACCTGCTGGTGAACTTCGTCCGTCCCATCCCGTTCATCATTTTGCTGGCCTTTGCCCAGCCGTTGACCGTCGCTGTAATGGGCGGCTCCATCGGCCGCGGCCCGGCCACCTTCGTCATGGTGATCGCCGCAACCTTCTCCGTGGCCCGCGTGGTGGAGCAAAACCTCGTGGCCATCGATCCCGGTGTTATCGAGGCCGCCCGCTCCATGGGTGCCTCGCCGTGGAAGATCATTACCTCCGTCATCGTTCCGGAGGCCCTCGGCCCGCTGATCCTGGGCTACACCTTCCTGTTCATCGCCATCGTGGACATGTCCGCTATGGCCGGCTACGTCGGCGGCGGCGGCTTGGGCGACTTTGCCATCGTCTACGGCTACCGCGCCTTCGAGTGGGAAGTCACCGTCGTGGCTACGCTCATCATCATCGTGCTGGTGCAGGCCGCCCAGTTCCTCGGCAACTGGCTTTCTTCCAAGGTCATGCGCCGCTAGCCCCCGCTTGCCGACGCCGCCCCTCCCCGCGACCGGCTCCACGCCGGTCGCTACGATGGCTTGGCCCGTCTTCGGGGCGTCACCACACGAAGAAACCACACCTTCTACCTCGCGCTCCTCGAGCGTCACGCGCCAGCGCCGGCCGTCAATGTGGCTGACCTCGCCGCTATCAGTGGCGGTGAGCTGGCCGTAGGAGAGCTCCTCGCCGGCGTCGATAAGCGCTCGGGCCACCGCCAACTCCGCCACCTGGCCGCGCGGGCCGAAAATACCGCGCCCGCGATTTACCGGGTAAAAATACTTTCCCCGCGCCGCCGCCGCAATCATCTGCGCGGCGGCTTCTTTATTCATTCGTCCAAAGGAATAGCCCCACGGCATGAGCATGACCGATGGCGCGAACCGGTGTCCCTTCGTGTGCGAGGTCTCCCAGACCATATCCGGGTAATCCTCCACCAGCTCCGCGGCCAACGGCCGCCCCTTGACCGCACAGCAGGTATCGCGCTTCGCGTGCGTACACACCAAAACCAGCGGTGTTTCCACTGCGCCGCCTCCATTGCGTCTAGGTCCTGTCAGATCCAGATCGAGGATTTTCTCCGGCCCCGTCAGCAGCACGAGTTCCATCACTCCCCGCTCGGCCCACACCAGGTAGCAGCGGTGCATCTTGCCTACCTGGCGGCCGTCGCGGCCCGGTCGGCGGATAAGCTGCAGCCCCGCCACGCCCTTCAGCTTGGCCTTGAGCTGCGCCGTGAGCTCCGGCCCAAAGGTATCGCCATCGAGCACGTCTCGCGACCATCCGCCCGGCCACTCAAAAAGCACATAGACGGATTCCTTCTTCGCCGTGCCTGGCAGCGGCTCTACCTGGATATCTGAACAGAACTCGGTCATATACCTAAGCCTAACCTTTCTGCATTTCAGCTCACACCCTTGGCCACAATTCGGCCACGAAATACCCCCTCGGCTATACAGTTCACGGCCGAAACTATAACCTAGGGGGCATGCTAAAAGTCCGTCTCGCCGCAACACTCCTCGTCGCTGCTTCCCTCAGCGGCTGCGCCGCCCAAGAGACGGACCGCACCACCATGGCTGCATCTGCGGATAACTCCCGGCTCAATCCACTAGGCCAGGCCAATATGGAAATGAAAACCCTCCGGCCGCAGGCCCCCTCCGAGCTCACGGTGACTAACGTGCGCATCGGCCAGCACGAGGGTTTTGAACGCGTTGTCTTTGAACTCGACGGCAGCGGCTCTCCCGGCTGGTTCGTAGACTATGCCGACACGCCCACGCAGCAGGGTTCTGGCAAGACTATTGACCACTCCGGCGAGACCGCACTCAATGTCAATATCGACGGCGTGGTCTACCCCTTCGAGGCGGGGAAGGACGATCCCCACATCGGCGTGGTGGATGCCCCCGTAGAGGGAGTCGTCACCCAGGTGGTCAATGGCGGTACCTACGAGGGCCGCTGCCAATTTGTCATCGGCATGACCTCTCGCAAACCTTATTCCGTGCAGGTTCTCGATAACCCCACCCGCCTCGTGGTCGATATTCGCGATTAATAGGTCGCCTCAACTCGCCAGCGGCCGCCGGACCATACCAAGAGCCAGGCCCGCTGATGCTCTTCGTGCTCGGCTTGCCCCACCGCCTGCAGGCGCGCCACATGCTGCGGGGTATCGGTCCACCACTGCGTATCCACCGGCCACGGCCCGGCCCAGCCCAGCACGCGGAAACGATGCGCACCCCAGCTCAAGGCCACCGGCGCCCCAGACAGGAGGGCCTCGGCGGTGACGAAGACGGGGCGCCCGGCGGCGTCGATAAGCCGAATGCGCGCGGCCGGGTGATTCGGCCCACCGCCCAGCCGCGCGGGCAGGGGCGCGGGAATGCGGCCGGGCCACTCGCCGTCCGGCGGGGCATCGCGCTGCTCGCCATAGGGCACGTACTCGATGCGCTCAGCTACCCCACGGCCGCCCACCGCCCGCGGCTGCAGCACGCGGTCCACCCCCAGCTGCGATTGCACGCGGGCAATCACGCGCTTGACCTGCTCCTGCGATCCTTCCCCGCCCCACAGGCCGGTGGCGGACGGGGCGGCAACCTCCACCGGCTCCAGCGCCAGGCGGCTAATGGCCGCGCCCTCACCAGTAGCGCGCGTAAGCCAACCATCGAGCTGCCAGCGTACACGGTCCGCGGTGGCCTGCTCCGTCAGCGCCTCCTGCGTGCGCCATACCCGCGCCAGCTCCTCACCGGTGCCAAACTCCGCCACCACGCGCAGCCGCAGGCACACCTTGCCGGCCTCTTCCAAGCGGGCATGCAGCCGGGCCGCGAGTTGGCGGGCCGCGAAGGCCGCCGCGTCCACGCGCTCGATGCGCTCTTCCATTTCCACCGCCAGATCCGGGCGCGCCAGCTCTGGGGCCACGCGCCTATCCGCACGGGCCTGGGCCAGTTCGTGGGCGCGCCGGCCAGGCTCGCCAAACCGGATGGCTACCTGCTTAAACGGCAGCGCGGCTAAGTCGCCCAGACGCCGCACGCCTAGCTTGTCCAGCTGTGCGATAAACCCCGCCTCAAAGCCCAAGGCCTCATCGGCCGCCAGCACACCTACGGGCTGGGTGGCCAAAAACTCCCGCGAGCCGCCCTCCGGCACCACTGCGCCCACACCACGGTGCCGGGCTGCGATAACGGCCGTGGCAATCTCATCGGCAACGCCGAGGGTGGAGTCGAAGCCGGCGTACGAAGAGGCGTCGACAAGCATCTCTAGTGCTTTCTCCCCGTGGTAGTGCAGAGCCGCGCCCGCATCCACAATCGCCAGGCCTGGGCGCAACACCTCCACCGAGGACGCCACCGCATCTAAGCCGGCCGCGACCTCCGCAAACGCCGCGCCATCCCGGTCCGGATTGGCCTCCACCACTGCGGCCTCGGGGCACAGCGCTTGGGCCTGGCGCAGGCGCATCCCGCGCCGAACACCCGCCCGGCGCGCCCTCCTATCGCACACCGCCACCGAGTGATTGCGCGCAATAACCATAGGGCTCTGCCCGCCGGCGGCCTGGATGGGCCAATCCGGAAACCACACGGCCGCTACCCTCATACGGCCTCCAACCGGCGGCGCTCACCCACCGTGAGCACCCCGCGCGAGGCCCCCTGCTTCGAGGTCACCTCCACGTCCATGTCCACGCCGCGAATGCGCCCGCTGCCCTTGCCGACGCCCCGATAGGCACTCACCCGCGCCCCTATCCCCACCGCCGTGCCGGGCAGGCGCGTGCCCACCGTAAGCACCGCCGCGCGCCCGCCGCGCACTTTTGCCAGCACCGGCCGAGCCTTGGTGGGGCTTACCTCGCCGGGCGGCCCATGGTGGATGACGAGGTCCAACCCTTCCGCCAATACTCCCGCCACCATCCAGGAATCCAGGCCCGGATCCGGCACGGTTACCACGCGTTCGATAGCACCCTCCTCGGCCACTTGTGCGAGTAGCAAATCCGGCCACCCCACCACTCCCACATACCCGCCGCGGGCGGTGAGATGACAGATAAGCTCCACCACCAGCGCCGGGCAGTTCACACAGTGCACCACCTGCCGGCGCGCCAGCCCACCTGCGGGAAGCAAGCGCGCCAGGCCAGGGAGCGTATCTACCAGCTCTTCTTCCGGGCCGCGCTCCATAGCGCGCATGCGGGTACGCAGCATCGCCACGCGGTCCGACCTACTTAGCCCGGCCACCGCTTTCTCTAGGCGAACGCTCGTTTGACTCACCCGAATAGTATGAACCCTCACCCGGACACATGCAAGTGTATGTTCGAATGGTAGCCTTAGCGGCATGAACTTCAACGCTGCCTACGGCGCCATGCGCGAGCACACCACCCCCATCCCTACTCCGCCATGGGTGCGCTTGGGCTCGTCCATCCTCATCGGTGCAGCCGTGGCACTCTTGGCTAGCCGCGCGCATATCTTTGCCGCACTGGTTGGGGCGCTCGTATGCCTCGTGGCGGCCTTCGTCCTCGTCTTTGCCCACCCCTACCGCCGTGCGATGCGCGCTTATGCCGACAAGCGCAATGTCGCTCTAGTTCCTACCATCGCACAGCTCGTGCCACTGATGATTCTGTGGCTTATGGTGATGCTCGCGCCCATCGTGGCCCTGCCTGCGTGGGGCGCCGGGCTGGTGTGGCTAGTGGTCTTTGGGCTGAGCTTTTTCGTCTTCCCCCATGTAGATGGCACGCGCCGGCTCGCGTTTGCCTAATCTAAACGACACTTTTCGGGGTTATCCACAGCTTTTCCGACCCATGGCGGGTATGCGGGCCGGGTTATCCACAGAATCGGCCGTAGCGGTTGCGCCGGCCGTGCGCTGGTGTAGGTGCGCGCCGTAGCGTTGCAGGCATGAACGCACTCGAGACCTACCTCACCGCCTTGGGCCCTGGCATGGATATCATCGCCGGGTGCCAAGGCATGTCCGGGTCCGAGCTCATGGACCGCGGCGCGCCCGATGCCATCGCCGCCGATCTGCTGCTTTTGTGCGAAAGCTACTTCGGCCGCACCAAATTTACGCGCCTGCAGCGCCGCGCTATTGCCGACGCCCGCCGCAACACCCACTCCATCGCCACCCTTACCGCCCTAGAACGCATTGTTAACCGCGCGCCCAGCAAAAAGCAGGCCTGGCAGCTGCGCGCGGAATGCTGCGCGATGACCAGCTCAATGAGCCACATCCTTAAACACGCCCGACGGCGCTTGCGCGAAATGAAGGACAACACCGTAGCCCCAGGCGTGCGCACTTACCGACGCCCCAATGACTTCTGGACGCTTGCCATCACCGGAACCTCTAGTTTCATCGCGGATCTCAACGCCGCACTGGCCGCGACCGGAAAGCAATCGCTCGAGGCGGTAGAAAAGATCTTCTTTGACCAAGCTGCGGCCGCGCGGGCAGAAGTGGTGACCAATGCCATCGTGCCGTTAGACAAATTCATCCGCATCCGCGACGGCCGCGGCAATGATATCGAGCTCGATCTGACCAATGGCGCCACCATCACCGGCACCGAATATCTGCGCCGCGTGCTCAACGACGTCGGCTTTGCTGGCGACAAAGAAACCGGCTACGTCACGCTCGTGCACCCCGAAGAAGGTCCAGTCAATCTCTACCGCACGGCGCGCGTGGCCAATGACAAGCAGCGCATTATGGCCGCCGCAGAAAACCCACGCTGCGCCTGGCCGGGCTGCAACCAGCCGGCCGACCTCTCCCAAGTCCACCACCTTAAAGCGTGGAGCAATGGCGGGGAGACGAATATGAAAAACCTGGTCATGTGCTGCGCTTACCATAATGGCGTCAACGACGATGACCCCAACGCCCCACCTCGACGCGGCCGCCTCGAGCGGGTGGGCGGGCGCATTGTGTGGCGGCCACCGTTTACCCCACGCGAGTAAGCGCCGGCGCCAAAACGAGCGAAAAGGCGCTCAGCACTAGACTGAGCGCCTTCTACGCATGCCGTTTTACTCCCACTCGATGGTTCCCGGTGGCTTGGAGGTGCAGTCCAAGACCACGCGGTTGACGTCCTTCACCTCGTTGGTGATGCGGGTAGAAATCTTCTCCAGCACCTCGTAAGGCAAACGGGTCCAGTCTGCGGTCATGGCGTCTTCCGAGGACACCGGGCGCAGCACAATCGGGTGGCCATAGGTACGGCCGTCGCCCTGCACGCCAACGGAGCGGACATCGGCCAGCAGTACTACCGGGCACTGCCAAATCTGGTCATCTAGGCCGGCATTGGTCAGCTCGGTGCGAGCAATAAGGTCTGCCTCGCGTAGCGTCTCCAAGCGCTCCTCGGTTACCTCACCGATGATGCGGATACCCAAGCCCGGGCCAGGGAATGGCTGGCGGCTAACGATCTCTTCTGGCAAGCCCAGCTCGCGGCCGACGGCGCGAACCTCGTCCTTAAACAGCAGGCGCAGCGGCTCGACCAGCTTGAACTCCACGTCATCTGGCAGACCGCCGACATTGTGGTGAGACTTAATATTCGCCGTGCCATCGCCGCCGCCAGACTCGACAACGTCCGGGTACAGAGTGCCTTGGACGAGGTAGTCGATGGTGGAGCCTGCGGGGGCGTCGTCAAGCACGCCTGCAACCGCGCGCTCAAAGGAACGGATAAACTCCGCGCCGATGGCCTTGCGCTTGGCTTCTGGGTCGCTAACTCCTGCCAGCTTTTCCAGGAAGGCAGCGCGCTCATCCGCAGTCACCAGCTTCGCGCCGGTGGAGGCGACAAAGTCCTTTTCTACCTGCTCGCGCTCGCCGGCACGCAGCAAGCCGTGGTCAACAAAGACACAGGTGAGGCGATCTCCAATGGCACGCTGCACCAGTGCGGCCGCTACAGCGGAATCTACACCGCCGGACAGGGCGCAAATAGCGCGGCCTTCCTCGCCCACCTGCGCGCGGACATCCGCGATGAGCTGCTCGGCGATATTATCGGCCGTCCAGTTCTGCTCTAGGCCAGCAACCTCAGTAAGGAAGCGGGTAAGCACCTCCTGGCCGTGCGGCGAGTGCTGTACCTCAGGGTGGTACTGCACGCCAGCCATCTTCTTGTCTAGGCACTCCATCGCTGCAACCGGAGCACCGGCCGACGTGGCCGTAACCTCAAAACCTTCAGGAGCGGCAGATACGGCATCGCCGTGAGACATCCACACCTTGTGGGTAGCCTCCAGGCCTTCGTGAAGTACGCCGCCCTTAACATTCATATCGGTACGGCCGTACTCACGCTCGCCAGTCGACGACACGGTGCCACCAAGCGCATGGTTCATGGCCTGGAAGCCGTAGCAGATGCCGAAGACGGGAATGCCGAGCTCAAGCAGCTCCGGCTTCAGGGCCGGGGCGCCGTCGGCATAAACGGAAGACGGACCGCCCGTCAGAATAAGCGCGGCGGGGTCTTTAGCTTTGATTTCCTCTACAGAAGCGGAGTTGGGGACAACCTCGGAGTAAATCTTGGCCTCGCGCACGCGGCGGGCAATAAGCTGCGCGTACTGAGCGCCAAAGTCCACAACGAGGACGGGGCGCGGGGTAGTATTTGGCTTAGTCACGCCCCATAGTCTAACCCACTAAACTGATAGCTTATGAAGCGCTTGGCTATTGTGCTCGCCGCGAGCCTGTTGTTGTGCGGTTGTGACGCCACCCCAACTACGGCCGAGGTGGCGTCTGCGCTGGATGAACAAGGCCCGCAACAGGTAACACTTCCGGCCGCGGAAATCTTTGGAAGCGAGTGGGATGAGTGGGTTCCATTGTGCGGCACGCAGCAGGCAGAGCGCGTGGGGCATCCAGAAGTAGCGCAAAATTCGGTGGTTCTACGCGCGAGCGGCGAAGAGAAGGTTGTAGAGCTCAATCCCTCGGGAGTACGCGTGTGCCCAGTCCACAACTCAGGGCAATGGCGGCCAACGACGGACAAGACCACGTGGAGGCGTGAGGGCGGCTGGCAATTGGTTTCCTAAACCACTCTCCTACCTCGCCAACTGGTATCTGTTCGGCGACGAAGGAAGCCCTGAGACAAAGAAACGCGGCTGCGCCAAGAAGGCACAGCCGCGTCAGGACTCTCGCGCGGATTAGTAGCGAACGGCGAGTTCGACCTTCTGGAAGGACTTCAGGTCGGTGTAGCCACACTTGGCCATGGAACGGCGCAGCGCGCCGACCAGGTTGGTGCGGCCAAAGGGCTCGCTGGAGGGACCGTGCAGCACGGTTTCCAGCGACGGGGCGGCCGATTCTTCTGTGGCTTCGGCCGGGGTACCGGTGGTGAGGAAATCGACGTCCAAGTCGGTATCGGCCCCGGAGAACTGAACGAAGCCGCGTGGGAAACGCGGGTGGCCGGCCGTGGCAGGCCAGTACCAGCCCTTGCCGCCGGCCTCGCGGGCCTGGGCAAGCAGTGGGCCGAGAGCAACACCGTCAGCGCCGCAGGCAAAAGCCTTGGCAATATTGCCGGAGTTTTCAAACTCGGTATCGGCGATGATGTGTACATAGCGGCCGCCGGTCTCGTCGAGGTAGTCGCGGCGGGCTGCGGCGGCGTCGGCAATCGCGGTGCCCATGGCCGAGTCGATGCCTACGGTCTCGGCGTTAGTGGTCACGCCTGCGCCAACGATGACGCCGGCCGCACCGGTGCGCATCAGGTGTAGCGCAGTGGTGTAGTCGGTAACTCCGCCGGCGATGACGGGAACGTCAAGGGAGCCAATGAACTCCTTGAGGTTCAGCGGTTCACCGCCGGTAGCCACGTGCTCGGCCGACACCAAGGTGCCCTGGATAAATAGCAATTCTGCACCGGCCGCGATGACCTTTGGGGCCATCTCTCGCGCATTCTGCGGAGAAACGCGCACAGCGACGGTAACTCCGGAGTCGCGGACTTGGGAGATGCGTTCGGTAAGGAGGGCGTCGTCAAGCGGTGCAGCGTGCAATTCTTGGATGATGGAGTTATCACCCGGCTGCGAGTAAATGCGGGCTAAAGCTCCCTCGAGGTCCTTGTGGCGGCCCCACAGGCCCTCGGCATTGATGACGCCGAGGCCACCTTGCTTGCCCATCTCGATGATGAACTCAGGGGTGGCGAGCGCATCGGTGGGGTGGGACACGAAGGGGATGTCGAAGGTATAGGCGTCGATGTGCCAGGTGGTGTCCACGTCCTTGGAGGAACGGGTGCGGCGCTGCGGCACGATGGATAGTTGCTCTAGATCAAAGGTGCGGCGGGCCTCGCGGCCGATGCCAATTTCGGCGTATTCACGCATGATATTCCTAGCGGTAGTTTGGTGCTTCTGCGATTTGCTGCAGGTGGTGCGGGTGGGATTCCTTCAGGCCCGCGGCGGTAATTTGGACGAAGCGCTTGGTCTTTAGCTCGGCCAGGGTGGCGGAGCCCGTATAGCCCATGGAAGCGCGCAGACCGCCAATAATCTGGTGCACGATGGCATCGATATCGCCACGGAAGGGCACGCGACCCTCGACGCCTTCCGGAACCAGCTTGTCTTCGCTGCGGACATCGGCCTGGAAGTAGCGGTCCTTGGAATAGGAACGCTTCTCACCAGAGAGGCCACGGCCCTGCATGGCGCCCATGGAGCCCATGCCGCGGTAGCGCTTGTACTGCTTGCCCTGGTAGACCACGATATCGCCGGGGGCTTCGGTGGTGCCGGCAAACATGGAGCCCAGCATGACGGTATCGGCGCCGGCCGCCAGGGCCTTGGCGACGTCGCCGGAGTACTGCATGCCACCATCGCCGATAACCGGCACACCGGCCGGGCCAGCTACTGCGGCGGCCTCCATCAGGGCCGTAATCTGCGGCGCGCCCACACCGGCGACGACGCGGGTGGTGCAAATGGAGCCCGGGCCGATGCCGACCTTGATAGCGTCGGCGCCGGCATCGATCATTGCCTGGGCGGCCTCGCGGGTGGCGAGGTTACCGCCGATGACATCGACCTTGGAGCCGAAATCCTTCTGCACGCGGGAGACCATTTCCAGCACGCGGTTGTTGTGGGCGTGGGCGGAGTCGACGACGAGGGCGTCCACGCCGGCGTCGACAAGCGCGGCGGCGCGCTGGTAGGACTCTTCGCCGGTACCGATGCCGGCCGCAACCAACAGTCGCCCGGCCGAGTCCTTGGACGCGTTAGGGTACTGCTCGGTCTTGACAAAGTCCTTGACGGTAATCAGACCGGTGAGCTTATTGTTCGCATCGACGATGGGCAGCTTTTCCACCTTATTGGCCGAGAGCAGTTCGAGGGCTTCCTTCTTGGATACGCCCTCGCGCGCAACGACGAGAGGCATGGCCGTCATGACCTCGCTGACCTTGCGGTCAAAGTCAGGCTCGAAGCGCATATCGCGGTTGGTGCAAATGCCCACCAGGGTGCCATCCTCGTCTACCACCGGCAGGCCAGAGATGCGGAAGCGGGCGCACAACGCGTCTACTTCCCCGATGGTCATATCCGGGCGGGCAGTGATGGGGTCGGTGACCATGCCGGACTCGGAGCGCTTCACAATCTCTACCTGCTCGGCCTGGTCCTCGGTGGACAGGTTGCGGTGCAGCACGCCGATACCACCCTGGCGGGCCATGGCAATGGCCATGCGGGCCTCAGTCACGGTATCCATGGCGGCCGAGGCAAGCGGAACGCCGAGGCGGATATTGCGGGTAAATTGCGCGCCAGTATCGACCTCGGAGGGCACGATATTGGATTCGGCGGGCAAAAGGAGCACATCATCAAAGGTCAGGCCGCGCAGGGCTACCTTGTTCGGGTCATCTCCACCAGTATGAATACGGTTCTCGCTCATCGAGGTCTCTCCTTAACAGGTTTAGCGGCTAACCCAACTGTAGTGCGTTGCCGGCCGACGACACCATTTGGGCAGGGGGTAAATTGCCTCGGGAGGGTAAGTTCAATAGGCTCGCAGGCGTGAACTTCTTCGCCAATATGCCCCGCGATCCTTTCGCCGATGATCCGAATGACCCCGCCTCCTTCCTGGAGGAGGACGAGCAGGTCATGCCGCTTACCGACGACGACCGGATCGCCATCATTCACGACCTCGCGCTGGTGCAGAAATTTGCGTCCATCCTCGGCCCGCGCGGCATCGACGGCATCTTCTTCTTGTGCGAGGATTGCCAGGAAAACCACTTTTATGAGTGGGACATTATGGCCGCCAATATGCGCGCCACCCTTGAAGGCGAGCTAGCACCGGTGCATGAGCCAGGAGCCGAGCCAGATCCCTCCCGCTACGTGCCTTGGGACTACGCCTTGGGTTACTTGGATGGCCTAGAGGGCCGCTAGCTTCTACTGCTGCTGACCCAACTCGATGGTGGTCGTCGGCGCGTCCTCAACGTTGGGGTTGGGCTGCGGGTTTGGCTGTCCTTGTTCCGTGACCACCACGGTTTCGGTGGCGTATTGAGTTTCGGTCACGGTGACCTGCTCCGGCTGCTGTTCCGGTTGCGAAGCCTCTTCCGCAACGGTTTCGGTGGTGGTCTCCGTCACGGTGTGCGGGGTGGGCTTCGGTTGCGCAGAGCGCTTTTGTTCCGCCTCGCGGTTGGCGGCGATGGCCTTTTCTTCTTTGCCTTCGGCCTCATCCAGCTTGGCGCGGGCGTCCTTCATCAGTTCGCGAGCGCCTTCAATATCGCCTTCGGCCGCGCGAGATTCCATCTCTTCCAACGTGCCGGCCAGCTCCACGTTGCGGGTCTTATCGCCCTTATCAAGGGTTCCGGCGTGCAACATCGCACCACCGGCTCCAGCGATAACTAGGGTTGCGGCCGCCGCACCGATGAGTCCATGTACGAACGGGCCGCCGCGGCGGCGCTTGCGGGCCTGGCCTAGGTCGATGACCTCAGGCTCAGCGTCGGCGCCTTCTACCAGCGGGGCTGGAGGCATCTGCTTATCGACGTCCCCCTTTAACTCCAGCAGCAGCTCCGCCAGGTCGTCCTGGCTGTCGGAAGGGTTAGTCCCCTTCGAAAGCTCGGTGAGGAATGCATCATCATCTACCAAGGGCTGGAGCTGGTCTGCAAGGCCGTCATTATCGCCGTGATGCTTCGGTGCCATGATGGTGTCTCTCCCCCTTCCTTTCTGATATGAAATATCTGCTGTAAGAGTCGGCCGCTAGGCCCTTAGCGCGCAGTTTCCTGGGCGGCTTGGAGGGTCTTTCGCAATTGAGCGAGTGCTCGGTGTTGTGCGACACGAACCGCACCTGGGGTGGAACCCACAATTTCCGCGGTTTCTTCTGCCGACAAACCGTTGAACACGCGCAGAATAACGATGTTTTTCGCCTTGTCACTTAACGTATCGAGCAAGGCGCGCATTCTGTTACTACCGTCGGCCTCCAATGCCCACTCTTCAGGGGTGGCGTCACGCGCGGAGTCTTCTGGAATTTCTTCGGTAGGGGTGGACTTATCGCGCCCCATGGCGCGGTGGGCATCGGTGACCTTGTTGAACGCAATGCCGTAGACATAGGCCATAAACGGACGGCCCTTGTCCTCGTAGGAGCCAATAGAGGTGGCCACTGCAAGACAGATCTCTTGGGCTACATCCTCCGCGGTGGGTTGACGGCCGCCACCGATGCGGGCGCGGCAGTAGCGCAGCACCTGCGGGTGAATGAGCCGCAGGACTTTTTGCAGCGCTCGACGGCTGCCGTCGACGGCATGCGGGACGAGATCCGCTAGCTCCTGTTCCTTATCACTCACGTATGCACCCTCTGACATGTTTTAGACCGGTAACTAACCATATTGGCACACGGGAAGATTATGCAAAGGCAACGCGCGGCCCCAGCGCGTGCGCAACCCGAGCGGAAGAAAATTCACAAACCGTTAACCTTTGTCGTTTCCGCTGGTAAACCGTGGTACCGGAGGGGAGATCAAGGGAAGAATACCTAAAAGTCAAAAATAGGTAACCCATCGTTAACCCACGCGCGAAACACTACGTGAGGTTGCTTTCCGTAACGCTGCGGAAGCAACACAAGAATTCTCGCCCTTACAAAGGAGCTAAGTAACGTGTCTCAGCCTCATTTGCTTCCCGGTCCCACCGCTGACCTGTGGGATTGGCAGCTACAAGGCGCCTGCCGCGGAGAAAACTCGGACGTGTTTTATCACCCAGATGGCGAGCGTGGCCGTGCCCGCGCCCAGCGCGAGAACCGCGCCAAGGCCATCTGCAATTCCTGCCCGGTCATTGATCTGTGCCGCGAGCATGCCCTGCAATCCGCCGAGCCCTACGGCGTCTGGGGCGGAATGAGCGAATCCGAGCGCGTCGTTGCGCTGCGCCAGCGCCGCCGCGCCGCCGCGCCGGTCAACGCTTAAGGCAGAAGGTTAGGGGGAGACGAGGGCGTCGGCAAGAAAGCGCCCCGTCACCGAGTCTTGCTGCTCGGCTAGGTCGGCCGGGGTGCCGCTAAAGACCAGCTGGCCGCCGGCCGAACCGGCGCCGGGGCCCAAGTCGATGGCGTGATCCGCATGCGCGAGAACGGCCAGATTGTGGTCGATGCAGATGACGGTGTGCCCGGAGTCCACCAGCTCATCCAGCAGCGTCAGAATCCGGGCGGTATCTGCCGGGTGCAGGCCGGTCGTGGGCTCATCGAGAACCAGTACATCAGCGGTGGACTTCTTATCGCTCAGGTGCGCTGCGAGCTTGAGGCGCTGGCGCTCGCCGCCGGACAAGGTGGACAGCGGCTGGCCTAGGGTGAGATACCCCAGGCCGACGGTGCACAAGGTATCGCAGATTTTCGCCGCGGCCGGGACTTTGACCTCCCGCAGGAAATCCGCGGCTTGGGCGGCCGAGAGCTCGAAGACATCCGCAATGGTGCGCCCGCCCAAGGTATAGGCCAGCACATCGGCCGAAAAGCGGCGGCCTTGGCAGATCTCGCACGTGACGTCTACCCCGCTCATCACGCCCAGCTCCACGTAGACCACGCCCGCACCGTTGCACTTGGGGCACGCGCCTTCGGAATTGGCGGAAAAGAGGGCGGGCTTTACGCCATTGGCTTTGGCGAAGGTCTTGCGGATGGGGTCGAGAGCGCCGGTGTAGGTCGCGGGATTGGAGCGGCGCGAGCCTTTGATGGGGGCTTGGCCGATGCTGAGCAAGCGCTCCCCTACCGCGGCCGGGATCTCGGCCGTGAGCGAGGATTTGCCGGAACCGGCGACGCCGGTGATGACGATCAAGACGCCTTCGGGAAAATCGACGTCGATTCCGCGCAGGTTATTGCGTTGGGCGCCGCGGACCGCGAAAGTCCCGGTAGGTGTACGCACGTTGTCCTTTAACGTAACGGGCCCCGACATATGCCGGGCCGTGGTGGTATCGGCCGCGCGCAGCTGGGCGGGGGTGCCGCTGAAGGTAATGCGGCCGCCGTCCCGGCCGGCGCCAGGGCCAAGATCCACCACGTTATCGGCCGCCACGATGTTAGAAGGATTGTGCTCTACCACGAGCACGGTATTGCCCTTATCGCGCAGCCGCAGCAAGAGGCTATTAATACGCTCGCAGTCGCTCGGGTGCAGGCCGGCGGTGGGCTCGTCGAAGACATAGGTGACGTCGGAAAGCGCGGAGCCCAAGTGGCGAACCATGCGGGTGCGCTGGGCCTCGCCGCCAGAAAGCGTACCGGCCGCGCGGGCGAGGGTGAGGTAGCCCAGGCCGAGCTCGATGGCATTGTCCACGGCCGCGGCAATGGAATCGAGCAGGGGCTGCGCGGCCGGCAGGGAAACGTCCACGAGCCAGCCGCGCAGGTCAGTAAGCTCCATCTCGCACAGGTCCGCGATGGAAGCGTCCTCGATATAGGATTCGCGGGCGTGTCGGGCCAGGCGCGTGCCATGGCAGTCGGGGCAGGCGACGAAGACGACGGCGCGCTCGACAAAGGCCCGCATGTGCTTTTGCAGGCTTTCTACCGGTTTGCTGAGCACGTTTTTGCGCAGGCGCGTGGCCAGGCCCATGTAGCTCATGTTGACCCCGCCGACCTTGGTTTTGGTCTCGGTATAGTAGAGGGCCTCTTTTTGCTCAGCCGTAAACTCGCGGACGGGAATGTCGGCCGGGTAGAGGCCGGATTCGGCGTAGGCACGCCACATCCAAGAGTCGGGCTTCATGCCGGGGTAGATAATGGCGCCGTCGGCAAGCGAAAGCTCCTCATCGACTAGGCACGACAGATCAATATCGGAGACGCGGCCGGTGCCCTCGCATTCGGGGCACATGCCGCCGGTGCGCTCGAAACGGCGCACCTCCTTGGTGCCGTTGACCTCGATGGCGCCCTGGCCGGAAGCGGAGGGCACATTAAAGGAGTAGGCCGCCGGGCCGCCGGCGCGCGGGGTGGCCATACGCGAGTACAGCACGCGCAACATGGCAGTGATATCGGTGGCGGTGCCAAAGGTGGAGCGCGAGGAGGCTGCCATGGGCTCCTGGCCCACCACGATGGCGGCCGTAAGATGCTCTAGCTTATCGACGTCCGGCCGGGCCAACGCAGGCATAAACCCCTGCACGAAGCCGGGATAGGTCTCGTTGATAAGCCGCTGGGACTCCGCTGCAATGGTGTCGAAGACCAGGGAGGATTTGCCGGAGCCGGATACACCGGTAAAGACGGTGAACTGGCGCTTGGGGATGGACAGAGAGATATCGCGCAGGTTGTTTTCGCGTGCGCCGGTGACCTTGATGTATTCCACGGGCCTAGTCTAGGCACAACAAAACCCGCCGCGCGGCAAGCGGGGCGGGCGATGTTGGGAAGGTTTAGTGCTGGTGGCCGTGGCCGGCGTCAGCAGGCTGTTCTTCCTGTGGCTTTTCCACCACGGAGGCCTCGGTGGTAAGAACCATGCGGGCCACGGAGGTGGCGTTGACCACGGCGGAGTGGGTGACCTTCACCGGGTCGATAATGCCGTTATCAATGAGGTTGCCGTACTCGAGAGTATTGGCGTTGAAGCCCTCACCGTTGGACATCTCGGCGACGCGGGAGACGACGACGGCGCCGTCGAGGCCAGCGTTTTCGGCGATCCAGAACGCCGGGCGGGTCAGGGCGCGGGCGACGGCGAGAACGCCGACCTTAGCCTCACCCTCAAAGCCCTCGGCGAAGGACTCGAGTTCCTTGGAAATCTGGACCAGCACGGAGCCGCCGCCGGCGATGACGCCCTCTTCGACGGCCGCGCGGGCCGCGTTGATGGCGTCTTCGACGCGCAGCTTGCGCTCGTTGACCTCGGTCTCGGTAGCCGCACCGACGCGGATGACGGCCACGCCGCCGGAGAGCTTAGCCAGGCGCTCCTCGAGCTTTTCCTTATCCCAGGTGGAATCGGTGCGCTCGATGTCGCGGCGAATATGCTCGCGGCGCTCCTCTACTGCTTCAGCGGTGCCGCCGCCATCGACGATGACGGTGTCATCCTTGGTGATGGTCACGCGGCGAGCGGAACCGAGCACGTCGAGGCCAGCCTCGTTGAGGTTGACGCCCACCTCTGGGTCGATGACGGTGGCACCGGTAACGACGGCCAGGTCATCCATGAATCCCTTGCGGCGCTCGCCAAAGTACGGGGCCTTAACGGCAGCGACCTTGAGCACCTTGCGGATGGAGTTGACGACGAGCGCCTGCAGCGGCTCGCCCTCGACGTCTTCCGCAATGATGAGGGTCGGGCGGTTGGTCTCGGCGATCTTCTCCAGCAGCGGCAGGAAGTCCGGCAGGGAGGAGATCTTGTTGCGGACGAGCAATACTGCGGCGTCGTCCAGCACGGCGTGGTAGGTCTCTTCTTCCGTAGCGAAGTACGGGGAAAGGTAGCCCTTGTCAAAGGAAATGCCCTCGGTGACGTCAACTGCGGAGTCGATGGTCTGGGATTCCTCGACGGTGACCACACCGTCCTTGCCCACCTTGTCCATGGCACCGGCAACCATCTCGCCAACCTCCGGGTCGCGGGAGGAGACGGTAGCTACCTGCGCGATTTCAGAGGAGGAGTTGACCGCGGTGGCGCGGGCCTTGAGCTCCTCGACGGCCTTTTCGGCCGCTGCTGCGATGCCGCGGTTAAGCTCGACTGGGTTGGCGCCGGCCGCGACGTTGCGCAGGCCTTCGAAGATGAGCGCCTGGGCCAGCAAGGTAGCGGTGGTGGTGCCGTCACCTGCGGTGTCATTAGTCTTGACAGCAACGGACTTGACCAGCTGCGCGCCGAGGTTTTCGAAGGGCTCCTCGATGTCGATATCGCGGGCGATGGTCACGCCGTCATTGGTGACGGTGGGGCCACCGAAGGCCTTGGACAGCACGACGTTGCGGCCGCGCGGGCCGAGGGTGACCTTGACGGCATCAGCCAGCGTATCGACGCCGCGCTGGATTCCCTCGCGGGCTTCTTGGTCGAATGCAATGAGCTTTGCCATAAGTGGGCCTACTTCTCGATGACGGCGAGCAGGTCACGGGAGGACAGCAGCAGGTACTCCTCGCCGTTGTACTTCAGCTCGGTGCCGCCGTACTTGGAAAAGACCACGGTATCGCCTTCGTTGACGCCTACCGGGGTGGCCTCACCCTTGTCGTTGGTGCGGCCTGGGCCTACTGCAACGACGGTGGCTTCCTGTGGCTTTTCCTTGGCGGAATCTGGGATGACCAGGCCGGAAGCGGTGGTGGTTTCAGCTTCTACGATCTGTACGAGGACGCGGTCCTCGAGAGGCTTGATGTTTGCCATGATGTTTCCTCCGTAGTGTTCGTATGCGCACCGGTATGGCGCGCGCGTGCCGGTTGTGGATGTCCAGCACAGCCGTCGTCGCGGGTGAACAACTGTGGGTCAAACAACCTGATTAGCACTCTACCCTCGTGACTGCTAACCCTCAACAATGGCTCGGCCCACATTTTTACGCCCTCAGCGATCCCCTCAGCGCTCCCGTTGCCCGGCGCGCACGAATCCGGCAAGCGCCAGCTTGACGACGCCCAGTGCGATAAACATGGCACCAAAGATTACGGCGAAGGACGGCCACCACAACTCCTCTATCAGCGTTCGGCCAAAGGAAGCCTGCGGGGTGAGCAGGTGGTGGAGTGGGAGGAGCGTCGCCAAGCACAGCGCCCAGACCACGCCGGCCGCGGTCAGGGTGAGGCACGCCGCCTCCCCCACTTGCACGCGGGCCCAGGCCGAGGGGGTGGCGCCGGCTAGGGTAAGGCCGCGGATATCGGCCGCGATGCGCCCGTGCATCAGCAGCGAGGTAAGCACAGCGCCCACGATGCTGGGAGCAAAGACAGGCCCTAAAAGGGCGACGAAGACCTGCCACGAGGACAAGGTGCCGCCGGCGCCTGCGTCGTTTGCAAAGCGCAGGCCCGAGCCGACGGCGACAATAAAGCCGCCGATGAGCACCCACGGCACGATGTGTGGGGTGGAAAAGTACCGACGCACGCGCACGTTGGCCCCAGCGATACCGGCCGGACGGGTCCATTGGTCGATACCGGGCATGAGCCAAGGTAAGACGAGAGCGACGAGGATGACCAAGCCCATCTCGGCCGAGAGCAGGTCTCCAGGGTCATCAATCTGCAGGCACCCGTATGTTGTGCCGCCAATGGCCGCGGCTGCAAGCAGGAATTTCACCGTGAGCCACGCCGGGTGTGCGGCGGCGCGCGGCCGGAATACGCGGCGCAGCGGAGGCAGCGCACCGACTAGCGCCGCGGACGTGCAGACGGCTACCGCAATGACTACGACCTGGCCGGTGATGTCAATGTCCGGCATGGGGATGCCATCGCTGCGCAGGGCGCGCACGCACGGGGCAAGCAGCGGGCGGGCAGGCAGCACGCCGAGTAGCCCGGCGCCCGCGCTGACCACTGCGACTTGGCCCAGGATAAAAGCGAGGATCATCCAGCCGGGCATGCCCACCATGCGCCAGGAGCGGTAGACCGGCTCGCGCTCGGCAATGATAAGGCGCATCTGCGATAGCGTCACCAATACCACCACGCACAGGGCCATTCCCAACACCGTGCCACCCAGCGGGCCGGCGGGGTCTTCTTCGGCCCCGGAGGAAGCCACCAGCATGGCCAGCGCCAGGGTGCACGAGGTGGAAGACACCACCAGGGTCAGCGCCACGGCCAGCCACGATAGCCAATTGGACTGTAAGTCCTTAAGCCACACCAGCATGGGCCACCTCCTCTAAGGAAATGATCCGGTCGGCCGCCTCAGCGGCGAGGTGAGAGTGAGTCACCATGACCACACTGGCGCCATCGCGGGCGGCGGCGCGCAGGTGGGAAAGGACGGTGGATGCGGTGGCGTCGTCAAGCGCGCCCGTAGGCTCGTCAGCGAAGATATAGGGCGCCTGAGCCAGCAGTGCCCGGGCGACGGCCACGCGTTGCTGCTGCCCGCCAGAAAGCTGTGCGGGTAGGCGGCGCTCTAAACCAGCAAGGCCAAGCGAATCAAAGACCTCTGCCACCTGGCCGCGTGTAGGGCGCCGGCCGGAAAAGCGCGCGGTCAAGGTGGCATTGCGCTGCGCGTTGAGGGATTCCAGGAGATTATAGTCTTGGAATACAAATGCACGCTGCTTGCGCCCCGGCGCGTTGACTCGGCCGGAGGTGGGCTTATCTAGCCCGGATAGCAGGTTCAACAGCGTGGTTTTCCCGCTGCCGGAAGGCCCCATGATGGCGACGAATTCGCCTGGGGCGATGGACACATTCACGCGATTGAGCACGGTGCGGCGGCCGTAGCGCTTGCTGAGGTTATCTGCTTTTAACATGCCTTTGATTCCACTCGGCCGCGCAGAAGAAAGACATGGAGTGGGCCGCCCAGAAAATGGTAGAGCTAGCTCTACTGCCCCTCACTGGGTAAGGCGGCTAGGCTCATGGGTTATGCGAACCCTCAAAGCCTGCGCGTGGAGCCTCGTCCTTGGCGCGCTATTTATCCCGGCGTTGGTGGTTTCGGTGCTGATGCTGCCGTGGATTCCGTTGGTGGGACGCGCCGCGGAATTTGTCGGCCGGTTGGGTGCGCAGTGGATGGGCGTGGAGATCCCACCCCGGCGTGCGGGCCGCTGGTTTGATTGGCAGCAATTTTATCACCTTATTGTGCAGCTATTGCTTTCGGCTGCCTGCTTTGCCGCGTGGACAGCCTTGGGCTTTACAGCGGGTGTGCTGGTCATTGCGCCATTCGTGCCAAAGACCGAATTCTCCTTTGGCGAGTGGTCTACCTCCAACCGGCCGCTGATTTTCTTTACCTGCTGGCTCACCGCGGCGTTGCTGGTGGCTTTATTGGTGGGGCTCAACCGCTTGTTGGTCTTGGCCTCTACCTCGCTAACCCGGCTGGCGTTGAGCCCTTCGGCCGAGGAGTTGGCGGCCTCGCGTTCCACGCTTATCGATGCCTTCTCCGGCGAGCGCCGCCGCATCGAGCGCGAACTGCACGATGGTCCACAGCAGTACCTCACCGCGCTCAAGCTCAACTTGGCCGCGGCGAAATTGCAGGCCCCTCCCGAGGCACAACCGGCCCTGGCCGATGCGGAACATAATGCCTCATTGGCCTTGGCCTCCCTGCGGGCGACGGTGCGCGGCATTGCCCCGCAGGTGCTTTTCGACGCCGGATTAATCCCCGCCCTCGACGAACTCCTCGCCCACTCCGGGCTGGAGACCGAACTACACGTCGAAGGCGCCGAACGCTCAGTGGATGAAACCACTGCCCTGCTGGCTTACCACGCGGTGGCCGAGGCGCTTACTAATGCTTCCAAGCACGGCGCGGCTACCCAGGCGATAGTAACGGTTGCTTTCGGGCAGACGTTGCGCCTAGGCATCGTTGATAATGGCACGGGTCCCTGCCCCGGCCCCGGAGCTGACCTCGACCCCACGGACAAGGAGCTAGCTGGGACGGGCACCGGTCTCGCCGGGCTGCGCGAACGCGCCGCCGCACTGGGCGGCACGGTGAGCTTTGCCGCAGCTCATGACGCGGCTGCGGGTGAACTCGGTGGCCGGCTGCAGGTCGAATTACCGCTAAAGGAGGCGGAATGAAACTACTACTGGCGGAAGATTCCGCGCTGCTGCGCGCGGGGCTCGAGCAGCTACTTAGCGCCTTGGGGCATAGCGTTACGGCGGCCGCGGATGCCGAAGAACTGCGCGCTATTGCCCGGCAGGAAGATTTTGACCTGATTATCAGCGATGTGCGCATGCCACCGTCCATGACCGACGATGGCCTGCGCGCCGTGCACGACCTGCGAGCGGCCAATCCCACCCAACCGGTGGTGGTGTTGAGCCAATACGTAGCGGCAAGCTACCTCGACCGTCTCTTGGAACACGGCGGATTCGGGTATCTGCTTAAGGAACGCGTTTCTGACGTGGAAGAATTCGTGCGCACGCTAGACGAGGTCGCCCGCGGCGGCACCGTGGTGGACCCCGAGGTGGTCACAGCGTTACTGTCGGCGCGGCGTACTGGTTTAGCCCAGCTCACCACCCGCGAGCGGGAGGTGCTGGGGCTGATGGCTCAAGGATTGAGCAATAAAGAAATTGAAGACACGCTCGTTCTTACCGCCGGAGCGGTAAGCAAGCATGTCTCCAATGTGTTTATGAAGCTCGGGTTTCGGCCCGAGGATTCCAACCGGCGGGTCAAGGCCGTATTGGCGTGGCTGCGCCATACGGAGCGCTAGCCACACCCGCCACACCCAGGCGCGATGCTAGTTACTTCTTCGAGCTGAGCCCGCCGAAAATATCGCTGGAACTCAGGGAGCTGCCGCCCTCCGGATCCTTAGGCGCCTCTGGGGTGTCTGGGTCGGTGGACTCGGTGGAGTCGGCGGGGTTGGTGGCGTCGTCGGCAGGCGCAGCCCCGCGGTCCTTCTTCTTGAGGGAAACCTTGTCCACCAGCGTGTTATCGCCTTCGTTGAAGGTGGTAAAGGTGAGCTTGTTATCGGAGACGTCCACGCGCATGTAGTCCTCGGTGTAGTCCTGGCGCCACATGGCGGTGGATTCGTGGGCAAGCTTTGGATCGATGGTCTCCATGCGCGCGCCCTTGTGCTTTTTGTTATTCACGTCGGTGAAGTCGTAGTACTTGCCGCCGCCCGCGGTGGTGGTGGTCAGGTACAGCGCCTCGCCATCCTTGGGCTCGAGAACGTCGCCGCGCTGCGGTTTTTCTTCCGGCAGGACCGGCTTATTGTTCTTCATCAAGTGGCTGCGGGTGTAGATGTGGTCGTGGCCGGAGAGCACGGCATCGACATTGAGTTCAGACAGCACCGGGGTGAGCTTCTCGCGCAGGTTGGTGACGTCCTTATCAAAGTGATGCGAGCCCTGGGAGTACGGGCCGTGGTGCATACCAACGACGATCCAGTCATTATCCGCGCCGCGGGATTCGATGGCCTCGCGCAGGAACTGCTCGTGGCGGGCGATATCGGCGTCGGAAGAAGCATTGGAGTCTAGGCCGATGAAGAGCACGTTATTGCGTTCGAAGTAGTGGTCGCGGATATCGTCCGCCTGGTGCGGGTTGGAGAAATGCTCATCATGATGCTTCATGGTGAGGTTATAAGTCTCGTGATTGCCCGGGACCGTGTTGGTGGGGATGTGACGAATCTCCGGGGCGGAGAAGTATGCATCGTACTGCGGTACCTGCGCACCCCAACCCTCCACCTGGTCACCCAGCGACCAGATCATGCTGGCATTCGGCACGTGGGAGGCCGCGTGGCCGATGGTCTTGCGCCACTGTTCAGCCTGGTCATCCACCTTGAGGTCCACGCCGATCTGCGGGTCAGCGACGGTAAGGAAGGACCAGTCATCGCCATTGGAGCCAGTGTTGAAGGTCTCTGGCTCGGACCAGCCGCCTTCTTCGGAGCCGACGCGGTAGGAGTACTCGGTATCCGGCTGCAGGTTGGTAGCGGTGGCGAACTGGGACTTGTACAGCAATGCGCCATAATCGCGCTCGTCGGCCTGGAAGGTGGTGGTGCCTTCTGGGCCGGTGATCTCGAGGACCTCGTCTGCCTTGGACTTCGTGCGCCAGGTGACCATGACCTGGGATTCATCCTCGCCCGGCTGCAGGATGGTGCGGTAGATGGGCGAGTCAGCGGCCAGCGCCGGGGTGGCGGGCACGACGGCGGCAGCGCCACCCACGGCGAGGGCGGTGGCGAAGGAGGCGACGAAACGCGACGAACGGAGCATACAGTTTTCACCTTTGGAGTCTTAGAAGAAGCGGTACGGCTCCCTAGAACACCATAAGAATGTGAACACCGTATTACGGGCGCGCGAAAAGCGCTTGAACCCTACCTGTGAGGGCTTGGCTTAAAGGCTCTTATCGGAGTTGATAACGGCCGCGCGCCAGAGGGTGTACTCGTCCGGATTGTCTTCGCGGTAGTTCTTCACTGCGCGAATGCCCTGTTCCACGGATTCGATGACGGCATCGATAGTGGTGTCTTCGCCCTCGGCGTCAACGAAAATGACCGGGCCGCAGATGGAGCGGATGGGGTCCTGCAGGAAGGCGGCATTGCCGGTGGCAGCCGCGTTGCGCGCCAGGGAGGCTACCGGGTTCGGCTCGGCGCCTTCGGCCTTGGCTTCGGGATTGTAGAGCGCGGCGTAGGTGGTGCCGTCTTCCTGGAAAACAACGGAGACGCGGTCCTCGGTGGTGCCGCCCAGGAACTGGTTGGCGTGCTCCAGCTCGAACTCGAGCTTGCGGCGGGTGAGATCAGGGTTGACAAGGAAACCGACGGTCATGAGAGAAAGCTCCTTCAGAAAGCCAAGAGGGCATGAACGCTCTTTAGAGTACCGGCCCCCTGCCCCGCCTGCAGCGCGAGCGAGAAGAACTTTAGGTTAACTGCGGCTCTTCTACATCCAGCTGGGTATCGGTGCCTACGCCGAGGCCAGAGGGCTGGGCGCCTTCGTGGATGAGTTGCGCGCCGATGGCCGCGATCATCACGCCGTTATCGGTGCACAGGGAAAAGCGCGGAACGCGCAGCTCTACTCCAGCGGCGGCGCAGCGCTCGGCGGCCAGCTCGCGCAGGCGGGAATTAGCGGCCACGCCGCCTCCCAATAGCAGCACCCGGGCGCCGGTGTCCTCGCAGGCACGCACGGCCTTGGCTGTCAGGACATCGGCCACGGCTTCTTGGAAGCTGGCGCAGACATCTTCCACGCTGATGATCTCCCCTGCCTTTTCGGCGCGCTCCACGTAGCGGGCTACGGAAGTCTTGAGCCCGGAGAAGGAGAAGTCGTGGCGGTGCGGGCCGCGCAGATCCTCGGCGCGAGACATGCCGCGCGGGAAATCGATGGTGGCTTCGCCGCGGGCAGCGAGCTTATCGATCACCGGGCCGCCCGGGTAGCCCAAACCGAGGAGGCGGGAGACTTTGTCGTAGGCTTCACCGGCGGCGTCGTCAAGCGTAGAGCCAAGCTCGCGCATGGGCTTGCCGACGGCCTCTACTTCCAACAGCTGCGTATGCCCGCCCGAGACCAAGAGGGCCACCGAGTGCGGCAGCTCTTCGCCTTCCAGGTTGGCCACAGCAACGTGGCCACCTAGGTGATTGACGCCGTAGAAAGGCACACCCCAAGCCGCGGCATAGGCCTTGGCGGCCGAGGCTCCCACCAGCAAAGCACCGGCTAGACCCGGCCCCACGGTGGCGGCGATGGCATCCGGCTTTTCGATGCCCGCCTCATTCAGCGCCGACTGCATCACCTGCGGCATGGCCTCAAGGTGGGCACGGGAGGCGATTTCCGGGACGACGCCACCGAAACGCGCGTGCTGCTCCATGGAGGAAGCAACGGCGTTAGCGATGATGTCCATGTGACCGTCCTCGCGCAGATCGACGATGCCCACGCCGGTTTCATCGCAGGAGGACTCGATGCCCATGATCTTCATGACTGCTCCTTAATCTTCTGGGCGCTCGGACTGGCGCGGGCGCACCATCACGTGCGCATCCGCCCCGGAAGGTTGGTAATAGTTCTTGCGGATCCCCTGCTTGGCAAAGCCGTAGCGCTCATACAGGCCAATAGCGGGATCATTGCCCACGCGAACCTCGAGGAAGACCGGGGCATCCTTGAGATCCGCGATATGGCAGATATTGTCCATCATCATCCGCGCGATGCCGCGGCGCTGTGCGGCGGGGTCGACGCCGATGGTGTGGATTTCAAACTCCGGGTCCGCGGCTGGGCCCATCATGCCGATGCCCGCATAGCCCAAAAGCTTTACGGGCTCCGGTTCCTCGATCGCGCCTTCCACCCCGAAATAGAAGTTGAAGGGCTGGGCCATTTCTTCCCGGAAGATCCGGCTGGACCACGGAGTTTCGCCTGGGAAAAGGACCTCTTCCAGCTCGGCGCACCGAGGTGCATCGGCCGGGGTTAGCTCGCGTAGCTTCACAGCTCGACCTTCGGGATGGCGGCAGAAAGCTGTTGCTGCTTCGGCGGGACCGCATCCGGGCGGCGTAGGTACAGCGGCACGACGGGAGCCGGTTCTGCCTCGAGGTCGGCCGCGGCAACGAGGGCCGTCGCACTCGGATGGGCCGCGCGGTGCGGCAGGGCGGCGAGCTTCTCGGGGAGTTGCTCAGCAAGGCGGTCCGGGATGATGACCTCGGCGGTGGACGCAAGTTCCACCTCGAGTTCGGCCGGTTTCGTCACCGCGGGGCCAGAAATGCGCTGCACACCGGAGTCGGTAGCGCGGTAAGTGGCCCAGTAGATCTCTTTGCGGCGGGCGTCAGTAGCTACCAAGGCGGTCGCTTCCTCGGCCGCGGCGACAGGATCTACGTCGAGCTCGGCTGCGGCCGCGATGGCATCGTGGGTGCAGATGCCGTGGAGGGGGATAGAAAGGGCGTCGGCAAGCGCGGAGGCCGTCGCCATACCCACGCGCAACCCGGTAAATGGACCCGGGCCCACGCCGGTGACCACCGCATCGAGGTCGGAATACTCCATGCCCGCCTCTGCGAGGACCTCGGTGATGGTAGGAATGAGCAGCTCATTATGCGCGCGGGTATCCTCCAACACGCGCTCGGTGGTCTGCCCGGTGACGGTATCCACTACCCCGGTAATCAGGGCGGTGGTGGCCGTGTCGATCGCGAGGACGCGCATTAGGCAACCATCTTCCAGGTGCCATCCTCGCGCTGGAAGCCCAGCGGCTGGGTGCCCTGGATCATGGGCACGCCGCCATCAAGGCTCTGGCCCTGCTGCTCCATGGCCTTGATCTGCATGTCAATCATCTCGCACACCTCGACCTTTTCCGGATCCAGCTCTTCGATGAAGGGCTTAGCGCTCTGGGAAATGGCTACCGCGTAGCTCTTGCCTTCCGGCACCGCACCACCTTCAAAGGTGATGTTCTCGGTATCGATCTGTGCCTCTTTAACCTTATCTTCGCGCATGCCCGGGCAGATGAAACCAATGGCGGGGTACTCCTCGCCATAGACATCGGTGGGCATGACGGTCATGACCTCCAAGTTATTTGGCGCCTTGGACAGCGTGGAGGTGAGGTTTCCCTCCAAGTGGTTTTCCTCGCGCAGCGTGGAGGAGGCAAGAAGAACCATCATGACAACGATAAAGATGGCGATGATGGCGGCGGTGAGGTTGCGAGCGAATTTAGTCATGGGGTGAGTATGGCTCCTTGAAAAATGTTTAAGTTTCAGGCGGGCGGCGGTAGTTCTGGCAACCGATGCTACCTGGTTCACCGCAACACAAAACCCACAGGGTAGTGCCTGCCAGTGTAGGCGGGCGACCCTGTGGGTGAGTAATTAACGCGCGATATTGCCGCTATAGCAACAGCAAGAGCAACACCTGCGAGGCAATAATCTTGCCGATAATTGTGGTGGGATAGACCGTGGCCCATCCGCGGCCGGCTAGCTCGGTGCCGGTTTGGTCACGAATATAGGCAAAGACTGCCGGGTTGGTGGTCATGCCGGCCGCACAGCCCATAGCCTCGTCCCACTTCAGCTTGAGCACCAGCATGCCGATGACGCCGATCAAGATGGCGGAGACCAAGGTGATGATAAGGCCCACGCCCATGATGGTCAGGGAGGACGGATCCGTCAGGGCATCGCGGAAGGAGGCGCCGGCCGAGGTGCCCACGCCGGCCAGGAACAAGGTAAGGCCCATATTGGACAAGGTCTCACGGGTGTGGAATGGCATCTGCCAGTTCAACGGGCCGGTACGGTTAAGGTAGCCCAAGAGCAGGCCGACGACCACGGGCCCGCCACCGAAGCCCAGCTGCAGGGTGGAACCGCCCGGCATCGGAATCGGAATGAGGCCGAGCAGCATACCCAAGGACAGGCCGATGGCCATGGACAGCAGGTCCGCATTACCCAACGCGGCCTCAGAGTCACCGAGGTACTTGCGCACGTATGGCAAGCGGCTCGGGCTAGTCACCACGCGAACGCGGTCGGAGTAGTTGAGCACAGTGTCCGGGTGCGGCACGAGGTCCTTATCGCCCTTACGGATACGAGCGATGATAAAGCCGTGGTCGAGGGCCTTGATCTCGCGGACGGATTTACCGGCAATCTCCGGGTTGGACACGGTAACGCGGGTGTATTTAAGCCCAGCGTCCTCGGTCAGCTCCACTGGGTGTTCTTCACCCAAGACCTCAATGGCCTTATCGACGGCCTCTTCGGAGCCGTTGAGCAGATATGCTTCACCCTCGCACAGTGGCATTTCTGGGACGGCGAGGCGGTGGCGCTCCTCGTCAGAGATGATACGAGTAGCCACAACGGTCTGGCCAGTAACGCGGTAGATATGACCAGCGGTGTCATTGAAGTTCTTGGTCAGGCGCACGCCTTTGGCTACGAGCTCGGCGGGAATCATGCCCTCTGCGCGGGCATCTTCCTCATGGTTGGCTTTGACAACCTTGGCGCCAATGGCGGCGACGAGAATCGCGCCAATAACCGCGCCTGGGTAGGCCAAGGAGTAACCGACGACCGGGGTGGAATCGCCCACCATTTCCACCACGGCAGCCATACCCGGCGTGGAGGAGAGCGAACCGGCGAACATGCCGACGGCTTCTGGCACGCTCAGGCCAAAGCCACGGATGAGGCCATAGCCAACGGCGACCAAAACAACCAACATGCCCAGCATGAAGACGGTGAGCTTCCAGCCGCGGGTTTTAAACTCGCGGACGAAGGAAGGCCCGAAGCTAAGGCCAATGGCATAAACGAAGATCGCCAGGCCAAATTGATAGACCAGCGGCGGAATTTGGATATCCGGATTAGCAGTAGATAGACCCAGTGCCACAAACATCGCAGCCGCGGCACCGAGAGAGATGCCGAAGATCTTGATCTTGCCAATCGCTAGACCCACCGCCATGATGACGAAGAGAGATAGCAAAGGACTTGAGGCGAGAAAATTCAACACCTTAATAGAATTACGTAGTGGTTATACCCGGATCAAGTTTGCTTTCTGGGATATTCATCACTTAACCCCCTATAAGGCGGAACGATGTACTATGCACCACTTTTCCAAGACCATGTGAAGCGGCGAACATCCTCTTCTGCGCCGGCATAGTCCACCGGCTCACGGTCGATGCTGATAAATAGGTAGCGCTCCGCAATCTGTTCCACGAGTCCCCCGCCCCATTCGGCAATAACCACGGCGTCCTCTAGCTCCGTGTCCAGATCCAGCGCGTCGAGCTCCCCTAGCGGGTCCCCGGAATTAGCACCGCCTTCATCGAGCAGGCGGTAGGCATCCACGTGCACAAGGTCTGGCCCACCCACAGTAGAGCGGTGCACGCGGGCGATAACGAAGGTTGGCGAGGTAACGCGGCCTTTAACCTGCATGCCCTTGGCGACGCCCTGCGTCAGCGTCGTCTTTCCAGCCCCCAACGGCCCATCCAGGATCACTACATCGCCGGCTTCAAGCGCCGCACCTAGCTCTTCACCAAAGGCATAGGTGTCTTCCACCGTGGATAGGTCGCGGCTGCCGGATTCGGGAAAGCTATTGCGCATTTTCTTCTCCTATATATTCGCGTTCGGTGCGGCCATCGGGCAGGCACACCACCTCATAGTTAATGGTGCCTGCTGCCGCGGCGAGATCCGTGGCCGATACTCCCCCGTTGCCAAAGATCACGGCGTCTTGCCCCGTGTCCACGCCATGCGGGTTCTCACCTAAGTCCACCACAATCTGATCCATGCAGATTCTTCCTACCTGCGGGTAGAGGTGCCCACCAATGCCCACGTGCAGGTCGCCCTGATAGCCACGCGGCAGGCCATCGGCATAACCACAGTCCACTGTGGCCAAAAATCCCGACTTATCCGCCTTCCAGGTCAATCCGTAGCACGTGCCCTCCCCCGGTTTAATGGGCTTGACGTTAAAAATCTGCCCGGACCAGGTCATGGCCGGGCGCAAGCCGTGTTCGCGTCCTTCAATGGGCTCCAAGCCATAGCAAGCGGCGCCTACGCGCACCTGCTCGAAATAGGAGGAAGGACGCGTCAGCACTGCGGGCGAATTGGCCAGGTGATTGATTGGGCATTCCAAACCAATCTCACGCGCGAGTTGCAGGGCCGTGCGGAACGCCTCCTCTTGCGCGTCATTGTGCGGATTATCCGGCTCATCGGCGCACGCAAAGTGGGACATGAGCCCGAGCACCTTGATGTGTGGGGCATCGCGCAACACCTTAAAGGTCTCTGCCCAATCCCCTTCGTCCACACCGGAGCGGTGCATGCCGGTTTCCACCTTGACGTATACCTCGGCAGGAAAATCGGCCTTGACCAGCTTATGCGCCTGCTCAAGGGAGTTGACCGCTACCTCGATTCCATTGGCCAAGGCTTCTTCGAGGATTTCATCTGTTTGCCAAATCCACGCCACGATGGGCGCATCCACGCCCGCGCGGCGCAGGTCCACCGCCTCCCGCAAGGTGGCCACGCCAAAGCAATCCGCGCCGGCGCGCGTCATCACCGGCACAACCTTGGCCGCGCCGTGCCCGTAGGCATCGGCCTTGACCACGCACATCAGCTTGACCTCCGGACCCACCTTTTCCTTGATGAGGCGGACGTTGTGCGCAATGGCGGAGAGATCAATCGTGGTTTTCAGCATGCCCACCATTGTGCCACTGCTCACCGATGTGCAGAATTCGGGCGGGGTGTGGCGCACTGACTCGCGATACCTCCACCTTGGAGTCGGCTCATCCAATGTCCTCTATAGAAACTTGCCTCGTAAGTTTGATCCGCGAGCAGAAATCTTCATCATGGCTCACCACTAGCAATGCGCCCCGATAGTTTTCCAAGACTGAGACCAACCAATCAACAGTTGAAATATCGATGTTGTTAGTCGGCTCATCGAGCATTAGCAATTGCGGCGCCGGATCCGCTAAGAGCACTCTGGCGAATTCCGCCCTAAATCTTTCGCCTCCCGAGAGGGTCCCTGTCAACGCATGAACCGAGTCAGATTGAAACAACAACTGAGCTAGCTGATCACGGATGAACTGCGGATCCTCTCGTGGATTCGCGTTGGTAACCACGTCCCATACGCTTAGAGAAGGATCTAAACCAATTCGTTGACGCAAATACCCCGAGCTGCCGATCACGTAGCCCGCCTCACCGGAGTTAATTCGGTTTAAGAGCGTGGTCTTGCCACTTCCATTTGGTCCTGACAAGCGCACCCGTTCTGGGCCGACAATCGTCAGCCCAGGAATCGAAATAACCCGCTTTCCTTCCGGCAGCTCAGTTTGTGGCAGCTCGATATAGACCGAATCATCATCTCGTATGTTTCGCTCAGCTCGAGCTAAAGAGCGTTGGGCCGCTTCAACTGCGCCTGAATGGATTTGCGCTCTGCGTGATGCCGTCTTTTCGGATCGCTGCTTATCAAGCTTCATCGTCATGCCTGGTTTGCGCTTCGACTCCGCGAACTTCTTTCCACGGCGCGCATCACGCGCAATTCGTGTTTGCATTGCTTGTTGTTCGCGGAGTTGCTGCTTATAAGTCGCCTTGGCGGTAGATACTGCTTTTTGAGCTACTTCCTGTTCTGCATTAATCGTGGCTAGGTAGTCGGAATAGTTGCCTTGGAAGAAGCGTAGGTTCCCATCCCTTAATTCCGCTACCTCGGAAACTACATCCAACAGGTCTTTGTCATGGCTTACCACTAGCACCGGCGCCGCGGCATTTACCAACATATCTTTCAGATGCTTCTTAGCAGTTCCGTCGAGGTTATTGGTCGGTTCATCGAGGATAATGAAATCCGGCTCGGACAAGAACACCGCTACCAAAGCGACGCGGACCGCTTCACCTCCAGAGAGGCTTTTGATAGGGTGGTCCAACGGGATATCCAATCCGGCGGCGGAAAGGGCAGCGGCAATGCGCTCACCGACGTCCCATTGCTCCCCAATTAACTCATAGAGTTCTGGTTCATACTCACCGGCTTCGACTGCGGAAATCGCCGTGAGCACTTGGGTGACACCGAAGATGTCTGCTACTACATCATTTTCATTCCAAGCAAGGTCTTGTGGCAGGTACGCTATCGATTCCGGCTTTTCCACCGTTCCAGCAGTAGGCAAGATTTTGCCAAGGATGACGTTTAACAGAGTTGTCTTTCCTGCACCATTATCCCCAATCAGCGCAGTTAAAGGGCCAGAAAAGGCACCGTTTAGGCCACTGAAGCAGGTTGTGCCATCGGGCCATACTAGGGAAAGGTCGTTCAATAAAATAGGCATGCTTAAATCCGTTCTTCCTTTAGTGTTTTACGCAAAAACACGACGGATGAGCACTGCCTACTCCTTTCACCGACAACAATTGCTCCCAATAGCATAACAGATTCAAGCTTCAATGAAATGCCAAAACCCCCTTACCTCCCACGCAAGAAACGCGGCAAGTAAGGGGGGCTTAACTAGTACCGTTCGGCGTGGATTACTCCACGGTCACGGACTTGGCCAGGTTACGCGGCTGGTCCACGTCGAAACCCTTGGACTTTGCTACATGGGCGGCAAAGATCTGCAGCGGCACGGTGGCCAGCAGCGGCTGCATCAGGGTCGGCGCCTTCGGGATGCGGATGACGTGGTTAGCGTAATCCTCGACGGCGGTATCGCCCTCTTCCGCAATCACGATGGTGATGGCACCGCGGGCGCGGATCTCCTGGATATTGGAGACAACCTTGGAGTGCAGGGAGTCGCGGCCGCGCGGGGACGGCACGATGACGAAGACCGGCTGGCCTTCCTCAATCAGTGCAATCGGGCCGTGCTTGAGCTCGCCGGCGGCAAAGCCCTCGGCGTGCAGGTAGGCGATCTCCTTGAGCTTGAGCGCACCTTCAAGAGCTACAGGGAAGCCAACGTGGCGGCCCAAGAAGAGCACGGATTCCGCATCCTTCATGGAGTTGGCCAGGTTGGCCACCTGGTCCTCTTCGTCGATGACGTTTTGGACCTTGTCCGGCATGTGGCGCAGCTCAGCCAGAACGCTCTGGATTTCATCGGCGAACATGTTGCCGCGCAGCTGGGCCAGGTAGAGGCCAAGCAGGTAGGTGGCGGTGATCTGTGCCAGGAAGGCCTTGGTGGAGGCCACAGCGATTTCCGGACCGGCGTGGGTGTAGAGCGCGGCATCGGATTCGCGCGGGATGGACGAGCCCTGGGTATTGCAGATGGCAATAACCTTGGCGCCCTGCTGGCGGGCGTGGCGCACGGCCATCAGAGTATCCATGGTCTCGCCGGACTGGGACAGTGCGACGACCAAGGTCTTTTCGTTCACGATCGGATCGCGGTAACGGAACTCGTGGGCGAGCTCGACCTCGGTAGGAATGCGGCACCAGTGCTCGATGGCATAGCGTGCCACGTGGCCGGCGTAGGCGGCGGTACCGCAAGCGATGACGATGATCTTGTCGATGGACTTCAAAACGGTCTCATCGATGCGCAGATCATCGAGGGTCAGCTGGCCCTGTTCATCGAAGCGGCCGAGCAGGGTATCGCGCACAGCGGCGGGCTGGTCGTGGATTTCCTTTTCCATGAAGGAATCGAAGCCACCCTTTTCGGCAGCGGCGGCATCCCACTTGATTTCAAAAGGCTTGCCCTGTGCAGGGTTGCCCGCATAATCGGTGATTTCTACCTCGTCGGCGGTGATGGTCACGACCTGGTCGTTGTCCATCTCCACGGCGGACTTGGTGTAATCGATGAAGCCGGATACGTCGGAGCCGAGGAAGTTCTCGCCCTCGCCCAGGCCGATAACCAGCGGCGAGTCACGGCGCGCGGCAACAATGCGATCGGCCTGCTCGGCGTGGATGGCCAGCAGGGTGAATGCGCCCTCCAGGCGGGAGCAGGTCAGCTGCATCGCCTTGGTGAGGTCACCAGCGGCCTCGTTGTGGAAGACATCGCCCAGCAACGTAGCGGCAACCTCAGTGTCGGTCTCGGAAACGAAGTTGTAGCCCTTGTTCAAAAGCTCGGACTTGAGCTCGGCGAAGTTCTCAATGATGCCGTTGTGCACCACGGCCAGCTTGCCGCCATCGACCACGTGCGGGTGCGCATTCAGGTCGGTAGGGCCACCATGGGTAGCCCAGCGGGTATGGCCAATGCCCAGCACAGAGTCTGGCAACGGGCGGGCCTCAATCTCAGCATCCAGCGCAGCGACCTTACCGGCCTTCTTGCGCCAGCTGATGTCCCCATCGGCGTACATTGCTACGCCAGCGGAGTCATAGCCGCGGTATTCCAAACGGCGCAGCCCTTCCAAGACTACGTCGAGGGCGAAGTAATCACGGTCACCACCAGCGTGACCAATATATCCAACAATTCCACACATGGTTGCTGATTTTACAGCACGGGGAAGAAACCTCTAGGCGGGCGGGGCGTCGGCAAGCGGGGCATAGTGCCCCACCCGCTAGTGCGCTGGGAAAACTAGCGCGTCGCCTGCTCCAAAAGTTCCAGAATGTGGTGATAATCCTCGCCGGTAGCACGGGTCAGGCCGAGCTCGCAGGTGCGGTTGGTCGAGGCGTGATACTGCGCCCCGATTTCCTTGACTTGCGCGGCTTCGGCGCGCGTTGCGGCGTCGGTTAGCTCCGGATGCAGCATGCCGCGATCGCCGGCATAGCCGCAGCAATTCCAGTCAGTGGGAATGTGTACCTCGGCCGCGGCGGCGCGGGCTACCTTCTCCACGTCTTCCATCATGCCCAGCTGGAAGGCAGAGCAGGTGGGGTGCACGGTCACGGAAGCCGCGGGGTTCTTGACCGCAAGCTGCGGCAGGAGGGTATCGGCCGTAAAGCTAATGGCATCAAGAACGGTAATGCCCACGGACTCCAGCATGTCCTTAAACCCGGCGGTGCAGCTGCTGGCGTCCACGATGACCGGCAGGCGCGCACCATCGGTGGCCTCCATGACGATATCGCGCACGCGCTGCTCCATCGCATCGTGGCCGGCCTGCATGCCCTTAGACGCCCATGGGGTGCCACAGCAGAGCTTGTCGATGCCCTCCGGAACCTCCAGCGCTACCCCGGCGCGCTCCAAGAGAGCCACGAAGGAATCGGTAGTGCCCTTGCCACCACCCTGCGGGCCAAACATGGTGTTCACGCAGGCAGGCAGGTAAATTCCGGTGGTCTGCGCGTAGCGGTCACCCACGCGCCCGGCCAAGCGGCCACGGGACTTGCCGCCCTTGCCCAGCTCCGGCTGGTACTGCGGCAAGTTATCGGTGCCGATGAGGCTGCGGCCCACGTCGGTGACCTTCTTGACCAGCTCAGTGGGCAGTAGGTGCGCGCCGGTCAGCGCCAGCCCGGCTCCTTGGCTAACGACCTGCCAATTCTTGGCGGCAGCGCCCCACAGCTTCTGCTGCGCTGGTTGGGCCTCCTCGCGGCGCAGGCGCTTGATGAACTTGCCGGTATCGATACCTACCGGGCAGGCGGTGCGGCACATGGAATCCACCGCGCAGGTCTCGATGCCCATGTATTCATAGGCCTCATCCAGCTCGGCTACTAGCTGGCTATCGCCGGCTTCTTCCGCGCGCTTGCGGGCGCGGCGCACGACGATGCGTTGGCGTGGGGTAAGGGTGAGATCGCGCGATGGGCAGACCGGCTCGCAGTAGCCGCACTCCACGCAGCGGTCCACTTCCTCTTCCACGGTGGGGTTGAGCTTGATGTTTTTGATGTGCGCATCGGGGTCATCGTCCAAGATGACGCCCGGGTTCATCGTATTGGTGGGATCGCAGGCCCGCTTGAGTTCTTGCATGACCGCGTAGAGTTCGTCGCCATACTGGCGGCGTACATATGGCGCCATGGCGCGGCCGGTGCCGTGCTCGGCCTTGAGGTTGCCCTCGGCCGAGATAACCACGTCCACCATGCCCTCGTTGAAGTCGTTATACCGGCCGATGGCGTCATCGCCTTCAAAGCGGTCCGTGAGCAGGAAGTGGATATTGCCGTCCTTGGCGTGGCCGAAGATTACGGCGTCGTCATAGCCATAGCGGGCAAAGAGTTCCTGCAGGGAAGAGCAGGTATCAGCCAAATCCCCCACGGGCACGACGATGTCTTCCAAAAGCGCGGTTGTACCGGACGGGCGCGCCTCAGCTACCTGGGCATACAGGCCCTTGCGGAAGCTCCATGCGGTATTGCGCGAAGCGGTATCGGCCGAGAAGGCGGCTGGCGATTGCAGCGGCAGCTCGCGCAGAAGCTGCGAGCCCTTGCCCTCCTTCTCCCGCAGTTCTTCTTCCGCGTCGGCGTGGTACTCAATGAGCAGCGCGGCCTGCTTATCCACATCGAAACCGGTGATGGCCTGCGGGATCTTGTCAAAGCCTTGGCCTACGCGGATCGAGGCAGAGTCCATCAGCTCCAGGGTGGCCGCCCCGGTATCTAGCAGGGCCGGCAGGGACTTGGTGGCAGCGGTGAGGTCATCAAATACAGCCACCGTGGTGGTGGTCAGCTTGGAAATGGGCACGGTGCGGAATACCGCCTCAGCGATGAAGGCCAGGGTTCCCTCCGAGCCGATGAGCAGGTGCTCAAAGAGCTTGACCGGGCTATCAAAATCTAGGAAGGAATTGAGTCCATAGCCCATCGTGTTTTTCAGCTGGAAGTGGCGGCGGATAATATCCACGGACTCCTGGTTATCGCGCACGCGGCGCTGCAGGCGGGTGAGTGTTTCCACCAGCTCCGGTTCCTGCTCTTGGAACTGCCGGTCCGCATCCGGATCGGCGGTATTGATCACGGTGCCGGTAGGCAGCACAAACGTTAGCGATTCCAGAGTGTTATACGTATTGAGCTCGGTACCGCAGGCCATACCGGAGGAGTTATTGGCCACCACGCCACCGATGGTGCAGGCAGATTCACTGGCCGGATCCGGGCCAAGCTTGCGATTGCGCAGGCCCAGGCGGGCGTTGACCTGGCGCACCGTCGCGCCGGGCTGGACGCGCACGCGCTTGCCCTCATCCAGCACCTCGATGCCGCGGAAGTGCTTGCGCACATCCACTAGGTAGCCATCGCCAGAAGCCTGGCCGGCAAGGGAGGTACCGCCGGAGCGCAGGGTGACCGGAACATTCTGCTGCCGGCCCGCGCGGAAGATGGCGGCCACGTGCTCAGCCGAGCGGGCCTCGATGACTGCCTTGGGGGTGTACAGGTAATGCGAGGCATCGGAGGCATGTGCCACGCGGTCAATGACCTCGGTCTTTACCTCCATCCCATAACGAGTAGAAAGTTCTTCCACATCAACGACGCCGGTAGTCATGTACCGCAGCCCGCCTTCCCAGAAAATAGAGTATGTAGTTGCCCACACATTGCACTCCCCTGCGCACAGGCGCGCAAGTTAGGAGGGGCTTAGGAAAGCCTTTCCACCACACCCGTGGCTCGGCTGCATACTGCGCAGACATTTCTCAGATAAACCCGCACCCTTTCCCGCCTGACAGGTGATCTTCATCTATCCTGGAATGCGTGTCTGCGAATTTGAATAAACATCTAGCAACGTTGTCGAAGCGCGGTCGCAACCGAGTTTTGGTTGGCGACCTTGACTATGCCGGAATCACCGGCAAGGTTTATACCCCCGCGGAGGGCCAAAGCCTGCCCGCCGTGGCCTTTGGCCATGACTGGATGCACAAGATTAAGGATTACCACGCCACCCTGCGCCACCTGGCCAGCTGGGGCATCGTCGTGGTAGCCCCCGATTCCGAAACCGGCCCCTTCCCCAACCACCGCAACTTGGCCGCGGATATGGAATCCGCGCTGCAGATTGCCGCTGGGGTAAAGCTTGGCGCTGGCAATATTACGGTCTCCCCGGGCAAGCTCGGCATGATTGGCCACGGCATGGGCGGTGGCACAGCCGTGCTCGGCGCCTTAGATAACCAGAAGGTCGCCGCCGTCGCCGCCATTTACCCTTCCGTCACCGCGCCATCTGCGGTGCAGGCAGCCCGCCGCATTACTACCCCGGGCTTGGTCATTGGCGCCGGCCAGGAAGACATTTTCAATGCCGGCAACCCCGCCAAGCTGGCCCATAACTGGAATGGCCCGGTCTGCTTCCGCGCCATCGATAAGGGCAGCCACGCCGGCTTTACCGAAGATCGCCTGCGCAAGCTGGCCATCGGCACCGCCGCCTTCCAATCCGGCCCCACCGAAATCGCCCGCGGCTTGGTCACCGGCTTCCTGCTGGCCACCCTCAATGGCGATTCCACCTATGACGCCTTTGCGGATCCAAAGGCGAGCGCCAAGAAGGTCCAAAGCCTCGTAGGCGAGGACTTGGCCGAGCGCGCCGGCGTCACCCGCGACGCCTAAGGTATTAACCCCGCCGCAGCACAGATTGCACCTGCCCCGACGCGTTCCGTGAGCGCGCCGGGGCAGCTCCATATCGTGGCCTTGGCATCGCCGCCGCTTGCCGACGCCCCACCTGCCCCTTCTCCCTTCGCGCCTCCTGCATGGCTTTATCCGCGGACTTTTCTAGCTCGTCTTGCGCTTTCGCCAGCGTTTTTTCAAATTCCAGCAGGCGTTTAGCCGTCCTTTCCCGAAAGCCCTGCGCAAATTCTGCGAAGTCGTTATTCATTACCACTGACCTGCCTTTCGTGCCTTAATGGTTGGTTCTTCTGGCGCGGGTGCCGCCTCCTGCTGCGGCGCTGGGTCCGGTGCCGGTGCTTCTTCTGGAGCCGGCTGCGGTGCCGGGGCCGGTTCCGGTGCCGGTGCTGGTTCAGGAGCCGGGGCTGGTGACGGTGCCTCTGCTGGACCGGCCGCCTGGAGGTGTGCCACCTTCTCTGGTGGCGGCGTTGGCTCCTCTACCTGAGACAGCTCAGGAGGTGGCACCATAACGCCATCATCACCAGCTGGCTCGGGTTCGGGGCATGGCTCGGGTTCGGGTTCGGGCTCAGGTTCCGGGCAGGGATCAGGTTCTGGTTCTGGCTCGGGTTCGGGGCATGGCTCGGGTTCGGGCTCTTGCACTGGGCAATCCGCCTCGGACATGTGCTCCAGGCACTGCGCGGCGCCTTCCACAATGAGGCCCACGCCTACCAAAGCAATTCCGGCCCCTACCAGGCCGAGACTGCCACTGCAGGAGGATTCAATTTCACAGCCATCCGTGCTGGTCTGGGGCGTTTCCACACATTCTTCGGTACTTTCCGCGGTATTTTCAGGGCAGAGCGTTTCCTCGCTTGCGCCCGATTCAGAAGCGGGTTCTGTATCCATGTCTGGCTTAGGTTTCGGCTCTGGCTGAGGTTCAGGTTCCGGGCACGGCTCTTCTTCTTGCTGTGGCTGTTCTGGCGGCTCCTGCGGCGGAATGATCTCCGCCTGTGCCGGCCTGGTGATCTCTACTTCGCGCTGGGACTGCGATGGACGCTCGGTAAATGATTGCTCGGTGCATTCATTGCAGTGGCAGCCCGCGCCGTGTTCTGCGGTGGTCTCCGTGTGCACTTCCGTCTTGGATGATTGCTCCGGCTCGGGCTCGGGGCATTCCCTTGGCGGAACTGGTGGTGGCGAAGGAGGCGTCGGCTGTGGCGGCGTGGAAGTGGTCTGGCTGGATTCTTGCTTTGAGTCGGGCTCCGGCATAGGCGTTGGCTCTGGCGGACACTCCACCTGGGCCGGCTCGGCTGGCTGCGACGGCGGAGGTGGGCATTCTTCTTTCGGCATCGGCTTAGTGGGAGTAGGAGTCTCCGGGCATTGTTCTACCGGTTCGGGACAGGCATTATCTGTAGGTTTAGCCGGCGTCGGGCATTCTTCCGGCATTGGGCGCTCACAGACGCATTCGCAGCGCGATTCAAATTCGTTATAGCAGGACTCAATCGCATCATCGCGGTCGCGGCAGGTGCTAGCGATATTGTGATTCGTCTCTTCGATAACGCGCCCGCCGATGGTGGAAAGAATCGGGATGATAAACCTGGCCAGCGGGTGCTTGGTGGCCACCATGGACAAGATATTCAGCAGTGGGATGACCGCAGAGATGAGCTCAGTAAGGGCGGTGTCGGAGACATCGACGACGTCGGCAATAGCTCCCGAGCACTGCTCCGCCGAACTGGTGAGATGGGCAGCATCCTGGCGGTCAATGTCGAAATCTTCCTGCACGCCGCACAGGTGCTCGCGCATAGCGCCTTGAGCAACCTCGGAATCATCTTGCTGCAAATAGCCCGCTAATCCAGCACCGCCTCCCTTCGGGCGGTTACCGCCTACGGCCGCAACGGTGTTTTTCACCAGGTTTTCGGGTGCGATGCCGTCCACCGCACCGACTAGCTCCCCCAGTAGGTTCATCGGCATGCTGGGGCCCGAGTAGCTTCCCAAGCATGCGAACTGGAATTGGGAAATCGCGTTGGAATAGTCCCCCAGCAGGGATTTTGTCAGCGTACTCACTTGCTGTCCGCCTCCCCGCCGCGCGCAAAGGAGCTGCCGAAGGACTCATCAAAATCAGCAAAGGCGCGCACCTGTTCATGAGCGGCATGGGCGGTGGCGGATAGATTATCCAACCTCCGACCGCCGCGCTCATGGATGCGCGCCAAGACATCACGAATGCGCTCACCGTGGCCGCCAAAGTTGCGTCCAGCCGCGGCCACCGGAAAATCCGGCACCTCGGCCTGGTGGGCATCGCGTTGTTCGTCGTTATCGGCTACGACCTGCCGTAGTGCGGACATCGCCTCCGAGGGGCGAAGAAAAACCTCAGACACTGGTGTATTCCCCCAAATCCATATGCGGTAAAAGTTCTCACCTTCATTGGACTGAGGATTGCACCAAATGGTTCCCTAGGATGCCAAAAATTCTTCCGCACCCGGCGGTTGCGCTAGACAGAGGAAACGATGGCGGAAAGCCTCCCGGCAACCTTGCGTGCCTGCTCCTTATCGGCGGACTCCACCATGACGCGGAAAACCTCCTCAGTGCCGGAGGGGCGCAACAGAACACGGCCGGTTTCGCCGAGTTCTTCCTCGGCCTGAGCAATGGCTTCTTGTACCTCGGGGGCGTCCATGATGACGCCCTTATCAGAAACCGGCACGTTAATGAGCACCTGTGGCAGCACGGTCATTACCGATGCCAATTCCTTTAGGGACTTTCCGGACTTGGCCATGCGCGCCATGATGGACAGGCCAGTAAGCGTGCCGTCGCCAGTCGTACAATCATCTGGCAGCACGACGTGACCAGACTGCTCGCCACCCAAGGAGAAATCGCCGCGGTTAAGCTCTTCCAGTACGTAGCGGTCGCCTACTGCGGTGTGGCGCACCTCGATGCCTTGTTCCTGCATGGCTAGCTTCAGGCCCAGGTTAGACATGACGGTTGCTACCAGAGTGTTGTAGCGCAGGTCATTATCTTCCTTCATGCCTACGGCCAGCAGTGCCATAATCTGGTCACCGTCCACAACATTGCCCTCGGCATCCACAGCCAGGCAACGGTCTGCGTCGCCATCGTGGGCCAGGCCCAGATCGGCGCCATGCTCGACGACGGCTGCCTGTGCCTTTTCAATGTGTGTCGAACCGCAGTCCTCATTGATATTGAAGGCATTCGGCTTGTTGTGGATAGCAATAACCTCTGCACCAGCCGCCTCGTAGGCGATCGGAGCAACCTTGGAGGCCGCACCATTGGCGGTGTCTACGACCACCTTGATGCCGCTGAGGTCGGTGGAGACCACTTCCTTCAAGTGGTTGAGGTAGCGCTCACGTCCGTCTGGGGCCTCCGAGATGATGCGGCCCAGCTTGGTGCCAGTCGGGCCATCCTCGGTGAGGTTTTCCATGGTGGCCTGAATCTGATCTTCTACCTCGTCCGGCAGCTTCTTACCGCCTGCGGAGAAGAACTTGATGCCGTTGTCTGGCATCGGGTTGTGGGAAGCGGAAATCATCACGCCGAGATCCGCGCCATAATCATCCGTCAAGTAGGCAATCGCCGGCGTCGGCAGCACGCCCACGCGCACCACGTCCACGCCGCGGGAAGCCAGCCCGGACGCAATCGCTGCATCCAGCATCTCGCCAGAAACACGCGGGTCGCGGCCAATAATGGCCAGCGGCTGGCGCTCATAGGATTCGCGCTTGGCGGTAAATACCTCTGCAGCGGCCTGGCCTAGTTGCAAGGCCAGAATTGGGGTCAGCTTCTTGTTCGCGAGGCCGCGAACGCCATCGGTTCCAAAAAGTCGAGTCATGCAATCAATTATGCACTCCCGTGCCCATCGATTGCATGTTGGGGCGGTCTAGGCGGAGGCAAGCTTCTGGTTTATCAATGCGTTGAGTGAAATTCCTTCCGTCCTTGCTTCCATCACTAGCTTGCGATGCAGCGACGGAGAGGTTCGAACGTTGAATTTTCCCGAATATGAACGAGCCCCCAGCGGTTGTGGGATGACTTCCCCTGAAACCTGCATATCTTCTACTACTTCCGCGACCAACTTCAGAAGTTCCTGCTCTGCACAGCTACGATCAGAATCCAGCCACGATAGTGAAGGAAACTCGGCAACCGTCGCCACAAACTCATTATCTTCTTCAGACCAGAAGACTTGATAGGTGTATTTGCTGACGTCCACTTTTATCTTCTTTCTTGCTCGGTTTGTAGTTTTTGTACCGCTTTAAGAACTTGGCGAACTTGGTAAGCTTTCGCTTTCCCTTTCGCGTTCTGAATATTCACTCGGGGATCTCCACGCCATGGCGTCTTATACGTTCTGTGCGACGTGCCTTTGCTGCTTCTTCGCTCAAAAAAATAGTCACACACACTTACTAGATCCGAAAAAGCTATGTTCACTGGGTTTCTTTTCATTTTGGCCAAGATTTCTTCTACGCTGCTACCCACAACTAATCAGTACCACATATAGTACTATCGTGCAGAGGTGTCATTCTCCTCTGCCGGAGCTCAAAACGACGAAAGCCGCCGCCTCCCAAAGGAAGCAGCGGCTTTGCGTTGCGCTTGCGCGCGCAGTAGAAGCGAGATTAACGCTTGGAGTACTGCGGTGCGCGACGTGCCTTGTGCAGACCAGCCTTCTTACGCTCAACTGCACGAGCATCTCGGGTGAGCAGACCAGCCTTCTTGAGGGCGGTGCGGTCAGCCGGATTGTAGATGTTCAGTGCACGAGCGATAGCCAGACGCAGGGCGCCAGCCTGACCGGTTGGGCCACCGCCGTTAACGGTGACCTTGAGGTCGAACTGGTTCTCGCGCTCCAGCAGGGTCAGCGGAGTGAGGATATCCTGCTGGTGCAGCTTGTTCGGGAAGTACTCGCCGAACTCGCGGCCGTTAACCACAATCTGGCCGGAGCCAGCAACGAGGCGAACACGTGCGACGGCGCGCTTACGGCGACCGACGGTCTGGATCGGGCCCTCGTGTACCGGAGCGGCAGCCTCGACCTCTTCGGTCTCGGCCGGTGCGATGGAATCACCGATGGTGTTGGTGAACTCTTCGGTAGCGGCGCTTGCTGCAGCGATGTCAGCAGCGTCGGCTACGTTGTTGTCGATGTTCTGCTCAGACATTACTGTGCCACCTGCTTAAACTCGAAGGTTTCCGGCTTCTGGCCGGCGTACGGGTGCTCTTCGCCTGCGAAGACGTGCAGCTTCTTGATGGAAGCGCGGGAGAGCTTGTTGTGCGGCATCATGCCGGCAACGGATTCTTCGATAACGCGAACCGGGTTGGCGTCCAAAGACTGACCCAGGGTCATGGACTTCAGGCCGCCCGGGTAACCGGAGTGGCGGTAGCGCATCTCGCGGCCGCGCTTGACGGAAGAAACGTGGATCTTGTCAGCGTTGATGATGATGACGTGGTCACCAGCATCAACGTTCGGTGCGAACTGTGGCTTGTGCTTGCCGCGCAGCAGGTCTGCAACGGTGGAAGCGAGCTTGCCCAGCACCACATCAGTAGCGTCGATGACGTACCACTTGCGGGTGATGTCACCGCTCTTTGGGTGGAAAGTAGACAATTTGACTCCTTGAAAGTCTGTCTCGGAACTGCCGGCCAGCGCTAAGCATCCATTCACTCCCGTACAGCGGCCGGTGGAGACCTGCAGGGAGCGCTTCGCCAGCTGCTTGCCGACGAGCGAACACATAGGTTTCCTACCCTACTTGCTCACCTGCCCAAAGACCAAAACACCGAAACCGGCACCTTCCGCGGCTCAAACGGGAGGTGCCGGCTCGTGGGTACGGACTAGAAAGGTACGACTTCAAAGAGTGGAAGAGATAGCAAGAGAAAAGAACTAAACAGGAGTAGTCACGCCGGTTTCCTTGGTCGGGGCTGCGGCTGCGTCCGCCTCCTGCCACGCGGGTGTGGTCAGTGGCACCGCAGCCCCGACGGCGACAGCGTGGAACCGTGCAATCAGGGTGTGGATTTAGCCCCAGCTTGCGGCGGCGCGACGGTTGACGTCGCTCATTGCATCGTTGCCCTGCGAAACCGTCTTGGAGATGGTGGCGAGCACGGTGTTGAGTTCCTGCGATGCCTTATCCCACTTCGCCTGCGCTTGGTTATAAGCCACGGCGGACTCACCCTCCCATGTGCTTACCATCGGCTGTAGGCGCGCCTTCAGGTCTGCCAAGGTGCTGTTGATGCGACCAGAGGTGGCGTTGATATCGGCTGCGGCGGAAGAAATGGCACCGAATTCGTACTTGATCTCGGACATGTGGTGGTGGATTCCCTTCTGTGAATCTATAGCTTTTGGGCTGCGGAGTAGTGAACTGTGCGGAGCGGTTTAGAGGGCGAGGCCGCCGCCCACGTTGGAGAAGGCCTGGGTGTTTTCTGCTTCCACGTTGTCGAAGTTGTGGGCGTTGCTGCGGATATTGTCAGAGATAGAGGCCAAGGCCTCGCGCAGCTGCTGTGCAGAGGTGTTGTAGCGCTGCATCAGGTCATCGAAGGAGACCTGCGCCTGGCCAACCCAGCTGCCACGGACGGAGTCGACGACGCCCTGCAGGCGGGTGAGCTCGCCTTGGACTTCATCGTTGGTGTTATCGACTTTGCCAGCGGTGGCAACCATGACATCGGCTTGTGTCTTGAAAGTCTGAGACATAAGAGTGCGCCCCTCCTTAGGGCGGATGAGATTGTGTGTATTTCCCCCGAAAAAGCAGCTGTGCTTCGCATCTGTGCTTTCTCACTCTTATTGGACTGAACTTTCCGCCAAACGGTTCCCGGCTGGGGCAAAGTTTTTGAGACTATTTTTTGACCAGGCTTTCCGTGGCCATGCGGCAGGCTGCCTTTTGAACGGCGTTGGAGTTATGCCGGGTATGGCACCCCACGGACATCTGGTGGCCTCGGTCTTCCCAAGTGGTCCATTCCACCAAGGAGCCGTCCCCGGGGTCTTCGGTATAGGTCAGGCGCCCTGCCTCATCGGTGGCATCGCGAAGCGTCGGATCTTCGTCGACCTGCGCGTGAATTTCTTTGAACAGGGCATCCGCCGGCACGTTAAACATCTCATCCGCCGCCAGCAGGATGCGTAGGTTCGGGTCCTCCCCAGTGGCGGTGACCAGGCCATCTTCCACCTTGGTGTGGAACCCACTGGGGACTACTACTGACATTCCCTCCACGTCTAAGCGCTTTTCACCTGGGTTCAATTCGTCACTGCCGGAATCTGACGCGCCTGGCATTCCCGATTGTGGCGAGGCCGGCGCGGACTCCGCTGCTTCCTCGCGGCTTGGCGCGGCGGCACGGGGTTGCGGGTACGATGCATCCGAAGCGGCGTCGCCTTCACCTGACGCTTGGGCACCGATGGCCCACCAGGAAGCTCCGGCCACGGCGATGATGACCACGGCAATTGCCACATGAAAGATATCGATGGCCCCGAGCCAACCGCGCAGGCGGTCGGTCCAGCGTGGCGTTACCGGCTCGTCGTAGGCAGGTGCCTCCATCACCGTAGTGGGAGGTGCCGAATCCGTGACTTCAGGAACCGGGTGAGGAGGCGGACCGAGTGGGTCCGGGGCCGCTAGCGGGGAGACGGTTGGTTCTGGGTCGATGAGGTGCACCCCGGTGACTTCCAATTGCCGGCAGATGATGGAGGTGGCTTCCTGCGCAATTCCCGTGCCGGAAGAGTCTGCCACCACGCAGGCTTCCACGTCGGGCCAAGACGGTCCCGCCATCTTGGATATCTGATCCATGACTTGGCCCAAGGCCCAGCCTTCCACAATGCCGGTTCCCGGCAGGTCGTAGCGGTACACCGTTTCGGGCCCTTCAAAGATGGTGGCTGCGTCCAGGATGGTGACGGTAATGGGGACGGCGGTGGTCTCCCCACCGGTGGGGATAGGGGTCTCGGTTGGCGTATGCGCGCTGAGATTGGTGGTCATTTACTTCTCTCCTTCTAGGTACACCGCTTGGGCGACGCCGAGGTTTTCACCGCGGATGCTCCACTGACCGCGGCCGGGTGGTTGGTGGCAGGGCTTGAGTCCGAAGATGGTTCCTTCGTCGCGGTCGGCGTCGAAAAGCAGCAGCGCCGGCTGCAGATCGCGCACCGCGGAAAAGAATTGGCCAAAGAGGGCACGGCCGATGCCGCCGGATTTGCGAGCGATAACAAGGTGCAATCCAATGTCGCGGGCATGTGGGAGCAATTCCAGCAGTGGCGAGAGGGCAATATCGCTCAGCAGGTCCGCATCATCGATGACTAGGTAAATATCTGGGCCCTGCCACCAATCTCGTGCGGCGAGCTGTGCCGGGGTAATGTCCGGGCCAGGCAGGCGAGATTCCAGGGTCCGGACTGTATCGACAATGGTCTCTTGCGCACTCGACTGCGTCGCGGCGTAGGCAGCAACCATGTTCTGGTCCAAGGTTCCCAGGTGGGCTCGGCGCTGGTCGATGACCACGAGCCGGGCGTCTTCCCGCGCAAAGGCGCTAATGCCGCGCATGATCTGCGCCAAGAAGGTGGATTTGCCGCAGCCCTGCGCGCCTATGGCCACAAGGTGCGGCTCGCGCGATGGATTCCAGGTCAGCGTATCGAGATCGCGCCCGCCGATGCCCCAGGCGATCTCGCGGGCGGGAACATCCCCTTGAGCTGCGAGTGCGGCCGGAGTAAGCACGGCGGGCAGCATCTTGAGCTGAGGAACCGGCTGAGCCTCCGCATGAACGCGGCAGATGTGGGCGATGTCCTGGTTGGAGGTACGAGCTAAGAGCATATTCTCACCCATCAAGGTGAGCCCGTGGCCCGGCGCGCTAGGGAGCTTTTGCTGCAGTTTGCGGTCGATGAGCGAATCCAAGGCCTCGCCTAGGCGCAGCTCGAGGCGGTTGGCAATGAGATCGCGGATAGCGGGGCGCATCGTGGTCCACCGCGAAGTGGCAATGATGACGTGCACGTGGGCGGAGGCGCCATCGGCGACGATCTCGGTAACCTTCTCTGCTATGTCTTCAAACTCCGCATTCGAGGTACCGATGTGGTGCCAGCCATCAATGACAAGGAAGGTTGCGCACCGTTCTGGACGGCGGATAAACCCAGCTACTTCGTCGACGATGCGCCGTACCTTTTCGCCCTCCTCGCGCCCGGCAACTCCGGCGACGTGGGGCAGTCGCTCCAGGGATGCTAGCTGACCGCCGCCAAGATCGATGACGTAGAAGCGTGCTGCTTGCGGGTCATGCCGTAGAGCTAACGCAGAGACGATCGTGCGCAGCGCACTCGATTTACCGGACTGCGGGCCACCGCACAGGGCCATGTGTCCGCCGTGCTGGGTCAAATCAATAATCAGCTCGTCCTGGCGTTGGTAATACGGCCTATCGATAATGCCGATGGGCGCGCGCAGCGACCCTTGGTCCACTGCGGGCGAGACTGCACCCGCGTCATCTGCACCGGAAAGCCCTGGCAACGCGGAAAGCTCAATGACCGGCGGTAGCGGCGGCAACCAAATGCGGTGCGCCGATTGATCGCGCAGGTGGGCCTCTTCCGCCGCGGCGCGCACGACCTCGGTAAGCACAGTGGTGGAGTCATCGAGAACCACTGCAGCGCTAGCATTGTCTTCTTCCTGGGACCAGCCATCAAAGAGCTGCACGCGGCCGCGGGAGGCTGCGGGGTGGTCCACGGAGGCGTCGGCAAGCGCCCGGCGCGGCAGGGGCCCGGACACGTAGGAAGCTTGGAAGCGGGTCAAGGCCTCGGCATCGGATTTGAGGTAGCCCGCGCCGGGCTGACCGGGCAGGTGGTAGGCATCGGTCACGCCCAATACCTGGCGGGATTCCGCTGAGGAGAAGGTTTTCAGGCCGATTCGGTAGGACAAGTGGGAATCTAGCCCCCGCAAGCGGCCTTCTTCGAGCCTTTGGGAGGCCAAAAGCAGGTGCACGTGGAGACTGCGCCCCAAGCGGCCGACGGCGACGAAGAGTTCCGCAAAATCCGGGTGCTGGCCCAAAAGCTCCGAGAACTCATCGACCACAATGACCAAGGCCGGAAGCGGCCCGTGCTCACGCACGGCGGTGGCAGAAGCGTTGTACTCGCCGACATTGGCAAAGTTTCCGGCCGTACGCAGCAGCTCTTGGCGGCGGTTCATCTCGCCGGAGATGGCATCATACATGCGCTCTACCAGCGTAGATTCCTCCTCCAGGTTGGTAATCACCGCGGAAGTATGCGGCAGGCGGTCGCATCCTAAGAATGTCGCGCCGCCCTTGAAATCCACGAGCACGAGGTTAAGCTCGTCCGGACTATGGGTAGCCGCCAGCGCGGTGACAAGGGTGCGCAGCAGCTCCGACTTGCCGCTGCCGGTCGCACCGATGCACAGGCCGTGCGGGCCCATACCGCCGTGGGCAGATTCCTTGAGATCTACCGTGACGGGCTGGCCCACCGTATCGATGCCGATGGGCACCATGAGACGCGCCGAGCCCTCCCGGCCATGCCACATGCCACTGGCCGCTAGCTCTTCCACATCGCGATAGCCCAGAAGGCCCATAAGGTCACTGCCGCGCCGGCCAGAAGTGCTATCGGGGCGGCGGTAGGAGGCCATACTGCGCGCGAGCAATGTCGCGCCGGCCGCACTCATTCCATCGGGAGACCCCAGGTCTTCCACCCCTGCCGCGGTGACCACCTGCAGCTGCTCCCCTGCCACGAGGCTTAGGCCTTCGTGCTCGGCGCGTACCCCCAGCGCCGAAGACGGCGCCCCACCGACCTCAATGATGGTGGTATAGGAATTATCGTGGAAGAAGTCTTCGGTTCCCGTGGTCAGCACACCATCGACGATGAGGATGCGAAAGCGCGCCTTTTCCGGTGTGCGCGCATGGGGCAGCCACTTCAGCCACTCCCACTGGCCACCGATGGCCTCGATACCGCAGGTTTCCGGGCCATGCGCCAACGCCATCTGCAGCACCATTGCACGCACCATATCTCGGGCGGGATCTGCGGGCTCTTCGCCCCGAGTCGACGCCATTCCAGACACGGACAAGAAGCGAAAGGCCTGCAGTTGGATAACCACCGGCATATCGGGAACGGTGCCCACCGCCTTAATGGTCTGGCGCATGCTTACCGCACACACCGGGTCCAGGTCTTCAGTGGCGCCGGAATCCGGCACGTTGATGGGGGTGCACAACGTCGTTGGTCCAGTTCCCACGCGTACCTCGAGGGCGTCCGAGTCATCCGGGCCACGCTCCCACATGCGGCGCGAGCCGACTAGAGTGCTGAGTTCCACCGGTGCCGGGTGGCGATAGCTTTCATGTGCACGCTGCGCCGAAGCATTGCGCAGCGCCTTTTCCCGCAAGGCTTTGATGTGGCGCAGGTAGGTACGCCGGGTTTCATCCGGATCCTGCCCACTGTTATTGGGCCCAAACATCATGGCCATACTCGCCAGCATCATCAATGGAAACATCAAGGCCATCGGGCTAATCTGCCGGGAATCCCCAGCGCCTAACACCATGAGGGCGACCATGCCGAGCATCGCCGCAATCATCACCACCGGAAGCAGCAGCCGCACCAGCGGCACCGGTTGTGGACGCACCGCCTCTGGGACCTCCTCGGCCTCGATGCTGCCGGTGGGCAGCGGCGGCGCAGCATCCCGTAGTGGCATGGTCAACGGCTCAATGACGCGGGTATCCCCGATCCCAAGCATGCCTAAATAACCTCCCCCGAGCCACGCGCCAAGCGCCCTTGGCCCCCTGCCAAGATTCCCCGCGCTGCGGTGGACACGTCGCCACTAGTAAGCCACAATATGTGGCATTGGGCAAGGGGGACGCCCACAATCCATACATTTTTCGGGGGACATCATGACTACTGCAACGGCGCATCATCTGCGCCTTACCGTTCGCATTCATGCCGGCACCTTCCACAAGGAGGCGGACGTGGCGCTACCGCTAAGCTCCAGCGTGGGCGAGCTTTTGGCGGAAATCACTGACTTGGTGGATGCGCCCACCATTTCTGAGCCTTGGCGCGCGAGCACAGCCTCCGGCCGCGCCATCGATCTCACCGCCCCATTGGCTGCCACTGCGCTCACGGAAGGCTCCATCCTGGTTATTAGTCCGCGCGAGCGCCGGCCTGCACCGGTGATTCGGGATGCGGCGGAATCGCTCGCCGCCGCGGCCGAGGAGGATACCACCGCTGCCCTTCCCACCGTCTGGGCATGGGCAGGAATGCTTGCCGCCTTCGCCCTAGTGTGGGTTAGCTCCCTTCCCCTCGCGGCGTGGGCGGCGTTGACCGCTGGTGCCCTGTTGCTCGCCTTGTGGACTCGGGCCCTATCGCTGGTGCACCTTAGCCTGGTGGCCGGCATGGCGTGTGGCTGGGTGGTGATTTCGCCCTCGCTTGGCGAAGCCCCCTTTGCCGCACTCACCGCCTGCGTCGCCCTCCTCATCGCGCTGCTTGCCTGCCACGTCACCGGGTTGAGCACGGTTCGCACTACTGCCGTGGCACTCACCGTCTCGGTGCTGTTGTTGGTCGCGGCTTTGGGCTACCTGCTGCCCGGACCAGGGACGGGTCTCCAGGGCAGCCACGGTACGGCGGCTGCCGCCTGCGTGGTGATCGCCGGCATTATCCTGTTGGCCGCAGCTCCTGCGCTAACCGTTGCCACCGCTGGGCTCAAAGTCCCGCAGCTGCCCACGGCCGGCCAAGACCTCGCGGTTTCGGATGCCGTCCAGCCGGATGTCGATATCCGTGCCCGGCGCGCCGGCAGCGCTTATGAGGGAATGTGCTGTGGGCTGGCGCTCTGTCTCATTCCGGCCCTGATCGCCCTCTCGCTGACGGGCAGTGGTCCGGCCTTGGCGCCGACGAGCGGCGCGCCCGAATCTCTCGCCGAGTACGTTGCGGTGCTCTTTGGTGCTGAGCACACCGGTGTGTGGTTCGTCCAAGCACTCTGCGTGACCACCGCGGGTGCCGTCGTCCTGCATGCCGCCCGGCACGGTCGTGCGCTGGCTAGTTGGGCCCTGATGCTGCTGGCGATGACCGCCTGTCTCGCTACATGCTTGTGCGCTACCCACGCGGTGGCGAATTCCGGGCTTGCCGAAGCCTGGGCACCAATACTTGTTGCCTGCCTGGTTCTCCTCGCCATGCTGAGCGCCCCGCTGTGGGCACCCAAGGTGGCTGGGCTCGAGCCCACCACCATCGCGTGGTTTGAGCGCATAGAATCCCTGGCCATTGCCGCTAGTTTGCCGCTGGCCGCGCACCTTGCCGGTGTCTTCGTGCTCATTAGGGGGCTTGGGTAATGCGCGTGCTACCTGCCGCTTTAGTAGTTGCATTCGCTGCGGGACTGACTGCTGCTCCCTATGCGGCCGCGCGCGAGCCGGACCGCGAATGTGCCACCGCGCATTCCTCACCGCTTTCGCCCCAACCGAGCGAGGAGCAGCTAGACTACCGGGCCCGTTTACATTCCTTTGCTACCGGGGAAGGCGTCAAAGTAGCCGTTATCGATACTGGCGTGGCCCGCCACGATCAACTGCGGCATCTCAGCAGTGGCGCGGACCTTGTCGCGCCAGAGGAACCAGAGCCGCATCGCGATTGCGACCTGCACGGCACCGTCGTGGCCGGTGTCATTGCCGGACACGATATCGGTATCGCCCCGCGAGCAGAGATTTACGCGGTGCGCCAGACCAGCGCGCACTACCGCCAGGAAGCGGAAGACAGTACCACCGGATCGCTGGACACCTTGGCCCGCGCCATCGATAACGCTGCCGATGCCGGTGCCCGCGTCCTTAATATTTCGGTTGTTTCCTGCGTTCCGCCAGATGTGGCCGCGCAGGTCGATACTTCCCGATTGGATCGCGCTTTGGCGCATGCGGAAGACTCCGGCGCCGTGGTGATCGCCGCCTCGGGCAATGCGTCCTCTGGCAGCTGCGAGATGGGTGACCACGTCTTTCCGGCGGATTCGCCAACGGTGCTCTCAGTAAGCGCCCAAGCGGATTCACACGAACTCGCTGACTACTCGCTGAACTCGGCCGACGGACCCCAACTGGCTGCGCAAGGGTTCATTCCGCTAGCGCTCAACCCCGCGGGTGGATGGGCCGATGGTAAGGAAGGCACGGACGGAACGGCGCAGTTCCATGGCACCTCCTTTGCCGCGCCGGTGGTCAGCGGCACCGCTGCCCTCTTGGCACAACGCTTTCCCGATGATAGCCCGGCCGTCCTCCGCAAACGCTTGGAGGACGCCGCAGAACCGGGACACGGTTTCATCGACCCGCTCACCGTGCTCACCCACGTGGAAGCGGGCGCGGACGTCGATACCCGAGCTATGACCATCCGCCCCGCTGACGAAAGCGACTCGCGCGCCCCCACACGCAGTGTCTGGGTGCTGGGTGGATTAGCGGTGGCGCTTGCTGCGTGGGCGGTATGGCGCGGGCTACGACCTAAGAACTAACCTGCAGCGCCTGCTCACGGTTGAGCGCGGAGCCTTCCGGCAGCAACCGCAGGATTTCCCACGGTACCTGCGCGCCCACGCCGGTACCAAGGGCTTCCAAAGTCTCCTTGTCCTTGACCTCGTGCCGTTGGCCCGTGGGTGAAACCACGTGATAGCCATGGCCGCTGTCTACGCCTACACCACCGGCGTCGAGCCCACCAAAGCGATGGGCCACCGACTCACCTGCCAAGGCGATGGTGCCTGCTTGGGCAGGTACCACTACCCCGCCGCCCTCGTTAGCAGCACACATCCAGCCATCGTCTGGGCTTAAGAAGCGGAAGGGCGTGGAGGGAAGGTTGAGGTTTAAAGGGGCGTCGGCAAGCGCGGCAATTTCCTGCGGCGTGGCTGTTGTCTCCTTGGCACCGACGCCTGTGAGCATCTCCGCCTGCGTAGGCGTGAGCTCCGCTACGCCCTCGGGCGTACGCGCCCACAGGCTCTGCCCAGTATCGACAACCTCCGGCGGATTGGCCGGAAAATTCAGCGGTGGCAGCTCCGCAAAGGCATTGAGCAGCTCGGGCGGCACGGGCCAGGTGTGGGTACTATCGTCCACGCCCAGCGCCCGGCGCACGATGCGCCCTTCGGTGCTGGAGGAATCTGGCAACGCCACGCGGCCCTCCTCTGTGATAATCCACTGCCTGCCCTCGGATTCCACCAGTGCGGCGCGCTCCTCACCGAGGCTTTTCTGCTCGGGCTCGGCGAGGACAATAACCTCCTGCGACGCTACCTGGTGGCCGCCGATGCTGGTTGGGTTTTCTGTAGTCGGCGCCTCATCCTTGCCGGCCAAACACGCTGCCCAACGCTGCTGGGGAGTCTCGCCTGCTGCCGCGAGGTACCCAGGAGCATCCGAGATACCCACCGGTGAGCCCAGTAGCGCTTCTTGCAGGTGCTCATCCCCAATGGCCTGCGCCTCGGCTGCCTGCCCGGCGATAATGCGTGCCGAAGCCAGGTTGAATACCGGGTGGTAGGTGTCGTTGACATCCACAAAGAGCTGGCCCTGCTCCGAGCGCACAATCGGCGCATCACCCGGCTGCGGGCTCGGCTGCAGCCATGCCAACATGCCTGAGCCCACCGCAAGGAAGGCGACGCCGACCCCGCCGAAAAGAAGCGCTTTGCGGCGCCTAGCCAATGGATCGTGAATCATGCGGATATCGCCTAAGACAAGCCCATGCTCGACACGACGGCGCAAGAATTTATGGCCCGATACCTGGGCCTTGGTAGTAGGCAGCGGACGTGCCATGATTTTCCCCCGAAAAGTCTGTGTACACCCAGCACACAGGCTAACCCAGGTAGGCGACCGCTGCCACCCGGGCGCTAATCGGCGCTGCGCCTTTCGCGGGTGACCTCGGCGCGCGCGGCCAGCTGATCCGCCGCCGGGTAATCAACGGCGACGAGCGAAAGTCCCTTTGCCGGGGCCACGGGAATGCTGGAAGAGCGCTTCGTCTCCTGCAGCAGTGCCGCGGCGAAGTCGGCATCGCGCCGCCCCTCCCCCACGCGCAGGCAACATCCCACCAACGAGCGCACCATCGACCAGCAAAAAGCATCGGCGCTCACGCGGGCCTCAAAAAGCTCGGGTTCTTCGGGCGTGGAAACGTCGCGCCAGGAAAATTCCTGCAATTCACGGATGGTCGTGGCGTTCGGCTTGGCCTTACAAAAAGCCGCAAAATCATGCAGGCCCACCAGGGCGGTCGCGGCTTCTTGCATGGCATCGATATCCACCGGCTTAATCCACTCGGCCGTATCCCGCGCACGGGTCGGCAGCGCGCCGCGCGGATTGGTGGTAATCCGGTACACGTAGTGGCGCCGCAGCGCCGAAAATCGCGCATCAAAACCCGCGGGTGCGAACTCGCACCCATGTACCCGAACGTCTTCTGGCAGAAGCTTTGCTAGCCGACGCACCAGCTTCCCCGGCTCCCCCGCCACCGAGCGCTGCGCCAGCATCTCCGTGGGAACGTCCACATGCGCCACCTGGCCACGGGCATGGACGCCGGCATCCGTGCGCCCAGCGACCGTAAGCGGCACCTCCGTGCGCGCAATCATCGCGAGCTTCTCTTCCAACACGCCTTGCACCGTGCGCAGACCGCCCTTCTGCTTGGCCCAGCCATGAAAGTCCGTGCCGTCATAAGCCAAGTCCAAGCGCAGGCGAACGAACCCGTCCGCCGGCCCTTCGGGGGAAGTCGATGCTGCATCTGTCATAGTGGGCTTCATGCTACCGGAGTATTTACTGCCCGCCGGCGCTGGGTCTGGGTCATTCGTACGCTGAGCCCTGGTTGGGTGGACATGAAAAAGCCGCCGCCCTCCCACAGATGGGAAAGGCGGCGGCGAAGCGCTAGGGCCAAGGGAAATTACTTCTCCTCGGACTCCTCAGCTGCGGTCTCCTCGGCAGGTGCCTCAGTCTCTGCAGCCTCGTCTGCCTTAGCTTCCTCAGCCTCAGCGGCCTTGGAAGCGGCAGCGCGGGTAGCGCGGTTAGCCTCAGAGGTCACGGTCTCCTCAAGAACGAGGGAGATCTGGGACATCGGGGCATTGTCACCGGTGCGGTTGTCCAGCTTGATGGTGCGGGTGTAGCCACCCTCACGGTTCTCAAACTTCGGTGCTACCTCGTCGAACAGGTAAGAAACAACATCCTTGCGCGGGATGAGCTTCAGAACTGCGCGGCGGTCAGCAACGGTGCCGGACTTAGCCTTGGTGATGATCTTCTCGATGTACGGGCGAAGAACCTTCGCCTTGGCATCGGTGGTCTTGATAGCGCCGTGCTCGATCAGGCTGGCTGCCAAGTTGCTCAGCATGTGAGCCTGCTGCTTGGCGGAGCCGCCGAGACGGGCACCCTTCTTAGGGGTTGGCATTGTGTACTCCTCGTATGCGGTAAAAGTTGAGCGCGCGGCAATTAGGTCATTGCCGCAAGTCAGCGGGGTTCTTTACTCGGAATCCTCAGCAGCCGGATCCTTGAAGTCACCGGTTTCTGCGTCGTAGCCCTCGAGCTGGGTTGGGTCGAAGTCCTCAGGGGTGTCCTTGAGAGCCAGGCCCAGGTTAGCCAGCTTGATCTTTACCTCATTGATCGACTTCTGGCCGAAGTTGCGGATATCCAGCAGGTCGGACTCGGTGCATTCAGCGAGCTCGCCCACGGTGTGGATCTCCTGACGCTTCAGGCAGTTATAAGAGCGGACGGAGAAGTTCAGGTCCTCGATCGGCATGCCGTAAGCAGCGATGTACTCGGTCTCCTGCGGGGAGGGTCCGATCTCGATGCCTTCGGCAGCGTTGTTCAGCTCGCGAGCCAGGCCGAAGAGCTCGACCAGGGTGCCGCCGGCGGAAGCCAGGGCATCGCGGGCAGAAATCGAGTTCTTGGTTTCGACGTCGATGGTCAGCTTGTCAAAGTCGGTGCGCTGCTCAACACGAGTTGCCTCGACCTTGTAGGAGACCTTGAGGACCGGGGAGTAAATCTGGTCGACCGGGATACGGCCGATCTCACCGGAGGTAGGAGCGGCTGGGACATAGCCACGGCCGCGCTCGACGACGAGCTCAATGTCCAGCTTGGCGGTGTCATTCAGGGAAGCGATATGCAGATCCGGGTTGTGGATCTCCACGCCAGCCGGCGGCTGGATATCGCCCGCGGTGACATCGCCCGGGCCTTCCTTGCTCAGGTACATAACAACCGGCTCATCGGAGTCGGAAGAAAGCACCATGCTCTTGATGTTCAAGATGATCTCGGAAACGTCTTCCTTCACACCGTTGATGGTGGTGAACTCGTGGAGAACACCATCAATCTTGATGGAGGTTACCGCTGCACCCGGAATGGAGGACAGCAGGGTACGACGCAGCGAGTTACCGAGGGTGTAGCCAAAGCCCGGCTCGAGCGGTTCGATGACGAACTTGGAACGAGACGAGTCGATGAATTCCTCGGTGAGCTGAGGACGCTGGGAAATGAGCATTGAAATTCTCCTTTTCGGCGACCGCTATTTGACGCCGGTAGAGGGGTAAAAATCTTCGGGATTGAAGATTCCTGGTTATCCGCCAGGCCATTACAGGCCGTGCGGTATAACAGTTTACTTCGAGTAAAGCTCGACGATGAGCTGCTCCTGCAGCGGAATGTCGATCTGAGCGCGCTCGGGCAGCTGGTGCACGAGGATGCGCAGGGTATCAGGAACAACCTGCAGCCATGCCGGTACGTTGGCATCGATGAGGGCGTCCTGAGCATCTTCGAACCATTCCATCTTCTTGGAGCGGTCACGGACATCGATGATGTCGTACTGGCTGACCTTGTAGGAAGGAACGTTGATGTTCTTGCCGTTCACGGTGAAGTGACCGTGGGAGACAAGCTGGCGAGCCTGGCGGCGGGTGCGTGCCAGACCTGCACGGTAGATTACGTTGTCCAGGCGGGACTCGAGCAGGATAACCAGATTATCGCCGGTCTTGCCTGGGAGGCGGTTAGCCTCTGCGTAATAACGACGGAACTGACGCTCCAGCACACCGTAGGTGTACTTTGCCTTCTGCTTCTCCTGGAGCTGCAGCAGGTACTCAGATTCCTTGATGCGGTTGCGGCCAGCCTGTCCCGGTGGGTACGGGCGGCGCTCGAACGCCATATCTCCGCCGATCAAGTCGACGCGAAGACGGCGGGATACGCGGGTAGCGGGGCCAGTGTAACGAGCCATTTTCTTACCTCTTCCTTTCCCTTAAACCTTGCGGCGCTTGGTCGGACGGCAGCCGTTGTGCGGCTGTGGGGTTGCATCCGTGATCGAGGAAACCTCGAGGCCTGCAGCCTGCAGGGAACGGATGGCGGTCTCGCGGCCGGAGCCCGGACCCTTGACGAATACGTCAACCTTCTTCATGCCATGATCCATTGCCTTGCGAGCAGCGTTCTCGGCTGCCATCTGAGCGGCGAACGGAGTGGACTTACGGGAACCCTTGAAGCCAACGTGGCCGGAGGATGCCCAAGAGATAACAGCACCGGTCTGATCGGTGATCGAGACGATGGTGTTATTGAAGGTGGACTTGATGTATGCGTGGCCGAGGGCCACATTCTTCTTTACGACGCGACGGCCGGAACGGCGCGCGCCGGAACGAGTCTTTGGAGGCATGAATTACTTCTTCTTTCCTGCGATCGTCTTCTTCGGACCCTTACGAGTGCGCGCATTGGTCTTGGTGCGCTGGCCACGTACAGGCAGGCCACGGCGGTGGCGCAGGCCCTTGTAGCTACCGATTTCAATCTTGCGGCGGATATCAGCCTGAACCTGACGGCGGAGGTCACCCTCAACCTTCCAGGTAGCCTCAATTGCGTCACGGAGCGCCGACAGCTGGTCATCATCCAGGTTGTCAGTGCGCAGGTCAGGAGAAATGCCAGTCTTTTCTAGCAGTTCCTTGGCACGGGTTGGACCGATGCCGTAGATGTAGGTGAGAGCGACCTCCATGCGCTTATTGCGGGGGAGGTCAACACCAGCTAGACGTGCCATATGGCGTGTCCTTTCGGGTTGTTACGGCGGTTTTCTCCCCATCCGTCCCGCCCCATGCAACGCTTCGCCCGGGCCGTGCCGGGATCCTTGGGTTGCTTATCAGTGCGGGCTCAGGCCACCGTCGCCTGAGGTGGACAGGGCGAACCTAGGGTTCGCCCTTGGGTGAGGAGGCTTACTGTCTTTACTTGTAGCGGTAGACGATGCGTCCGCGGGTAAGGTCATAAGGAGACAGCTCTACAACTACGCGATCCTCTGGGAGGATGCGAATGTAGTGCTGACGCATCTTGCCAGAAATGTGTGCAAGAACCTTGTGTCCATTGTCGAGCTCGACACGGAACATTGCGTTGGGCAAAGGCTCGATAATGCGGCCTTCTACCTCGATTGCGCCTTCCTTAGCCATAACCTCTACTTTTCTGGCGACGGACAAGTGCGCCGTCACCTGCATGTTTGTTGTCTACTGCGGTGGCGTATCTGCGCCAGCCTCGCTGACGCTATACACCGACTTAACAGCATACGCTGCAGCGACACGTTTTCCAAACCGCTGCGCTTTCCGACGCCCCGCTCACTCGCCCGCCCCTCACCCTAAGCCAGCAAAATCCCCCGAACCGATTCTCCCTTTCGGAAGATTAGTTCGGGGGATGAGGCTATCGCTTAAAACGAAGGTCTTAGTAGATGAAGACCTTATCGCCTACCTGCACATTATCCCAGTAGCGCTTGGCAGCGTCTGGCGGCAGGTGAACGCAGCCATTGGAATCAACGGCCGGGTCATCCAGGTGGAAGGCGTGACCGTTATTGGTGAAGTAGATGGAGTACGGCATCGGCGCGTTATTGAACTCGCGGGAAATCTCATGCTCTACCTTGCGGGTCACATGGAAAGTGCCGCGTGGGGTTTCCTGACCGCGCATGCCGGCGGACATTGCCGGGGACACGTAGGACACCTTGCCGCCATCCTGCAGCCAGGTGCGTCGACCATTGAGGTCGACACAAACCTTCGCATCGGCCGGGCACGGGCCACGGTCAAACTGGTTGGCGCGGCGCTGTGCTTCCGCCTTGCGTGCGGCAGCCTCAGAACGAGCCTTCTCCGCAGCAACGCGCTCAGCGTTGGCGCGAGCAGCGGCCTCGCGGGCCTTGCGTGCTTCCTCATTCTTCTGAGCAATCAAGCCTGGGAAGAGGAATTCTACGGCGCCGTCCACAGCGGTTTGAACGCTAGGTGCCAGTTCCGGAGAGAACTTCTCTGCCTGGTCCAGGATCTGGTTGCGGGTATTCCAGGCCTGCTCGCGGGTCTGGCCATGGAAGTTATCCAGCTGCTTCTTGGCCTCAGCGGTGAGCTGGTCCAGGCCGGACTGAGAAGAGAGCTGAGCGAGGTCGGAGTTTGCCTTGGAGCTGAGCTGATCCAGGTTCGGAATCTCCTGGGCGGTAGCGGCAGGAGCCGCAACGGTGGCACTCAAGGCCATCACGCTAGCGACTGCGGGCGCTGCAACCGTGGCACGGATTTTGCGGAAGCTAAATTTAGACATGGCTGTGAGTATAAACCTTTCAGGGGCGTATGCCTAGTACAACAGGCAATATTGGGGAATATGTGTCAGTAGCGGCGGGTGAGAATACGGGGACCATCGGCGGTCGCGGCCACCGTATGCTCCCAGTGGGCGGCAAAGGAGCCATCGAGGGTAACGACCGTCCAGTCATCTTCTAGCACGGCAGAATCCTCTGTGCCCAAAGTTAGCATGGGTTCAATAGCTAGGACGGAACCTTCTTGGATCAGTGGGCCGCGGCCCGGGCGGCCTTCATTGGCCAGGTAAGGATCCTCGTGCATGGTGCGCCCAATGCCGTGACCGCCGTAGCCATCCACGATGAAAAGATCCACGCCGAACTTCTGCTCGGCCCGGCGGGTGGCTTGCTCTAGGGCATGGGAGACGTCGGTAAGCATATTGCCCGGAACCATAGCCTGCATGCCCTCCATAAGGACATACTCGGTGGCCTTGTTGAGGGCCGCGACATCTGCATCGAGCTCGCCCACTGCGAAGGACCAAGCGCTATCGCCTACCCAGCCATCGAGCGTGGCACCGCAATCGATGGACACCAAGTCGCCTTCCGCGAGGACGGTTTCCTTATCCGGAATGCCGTGCACGATGACGTCATTAACGGATACACAGATGGAGCCTGGAAATCCTTCGTACCCCTTGAAGGTGGGATAGGCGCCGGCATCGCGAATAGTCTGCTCAGCCACCGCGTCCAACTCGAGGGTAGATACGCCAGACGCCGCAGCAGCGCGGACTTCCTGCAGTGCCTTGCCAACAATTTCGCCGGCGGCCTGCATGGCGTCTAGCTCGCCCGGGGTGCGAGCGGGGATGCGCTTACTGCGGCGTCGAAAAGCCATGCTTACTTACCCAGGGCTTCCATCGCACGGGCGTTGATTTCCTCCACGGTGCCTTCGGCCTTAATGGAGATGATGGCATCGCCGTAGTGCTCGATAAGCGGGAAGGTTTCCTCGCGGTAGACACCGAGGCGGGTGCGGATGGTTTCCTCGTTATCGTCGGCGCGGCCACGGGCCATCATGCGCTCAACCACAACATCCTCAGAGACCTCGAAGTTGAGAACTCCGTCGAGCTTCTCGCCCTTCTTAGCCAGCAGCTCCTCCAGGATGTCTGCTTGCTCGGTGGTACGTGGGAAGCCGTCCAGCAGGAAGCCATTCTTGGCGTCATCCTGGTTAAGGCGGTCCTCGACCATACGAGCGGTGACGTCGGTAGGTACCAGCTTGCCTGCATCGATGTAGGACTTTGCCTCTACACCCAGCGGGGTGCCCTCGCCGATATTGGCGCGGAACAGGTCGCCGGTGGAGATGTGCGGAACGTTCAGCTTCTCGCTGAGGATAGCTGCCTGGGTGCCCTTGCCGGCACCGGGAGGTCCTAGAAGTACAAGACGCATTACTTAAGTAGTCCTTCGTAGTTGGATTGCAGTAGCTGGGACTCGATCTGCTTGACCGTGGTCAAGGCGACGGAGACCATAATCAGGATGGCCGTACCACCAAAGGCGGACGTGCCGCTGGCGGAGGAGCTGCCTACGCCGAGGTCCAAGAGGATATTCGGCAGGATGGCGATAAGTGCCAGGTACAGGGCGCCCACGCACAGCAGACGGTTCATCACATAACCAAGGTACTCCGCGGTCGGACGGCCCGGGCGAATACCCGGGATAAAGCCGCCGTACTTCTTCATATTATCCGCCTGCTCTGCCGGATCGTACTGAACCGAAACATAGAAGTAAGCGAAGAAAATGGTCAGGACGAAGTACAGCACGATGTACTGCCAGGAAGAAGGTGCCTGCAGGTGCGCGATGACATTGCGCTGCCACCAGTTATCCGGGGTGCCGGCGGAACCAGAGTTCACAATCTGGGTAATCAGAACCGGCATGTAAATAAGGGAGGAAGCGAAGATGACCGGGATAACGCCGGCCTGGTTAACCTTCAGCGGCAGGTAGGTAGAGGAACCACCGTACTGGCGGCGGCCGACCATGCGCTTTGCGTACTGAACCGGAATGCGGCGCTGGCCCTGTTCGATGAAGGTAATGCCAACAACTAGGATGACCAAGCCGGCTACCACCATGGCGAAGACGAGTCCACCATTGTTCTGCAGGATGCTTACACCATCGGTTGGCAGGCGGGTTGCGATACCAGCGAAGATGAGCAGGGACATGCCGTTACCGATGCCCTTTTCGGTGATGAGCTCACCCATCCACATCACCAGCACAGCGCCGGAGGTCATGGTGATGACCAAGACGATGAGGGTGAAGAAGTTACGGTCTTCTGCCAAGACCGGTACGCCCTGGCCCAACAGCTGCTCGCGGTCTGCCAGCGCGACGATGCCGGAGGATTGCAGCAACGCCAACGCGAGGGTCAGGTAGCGGGTGTACTGGGTCATCTTGGCCTGACCGGACTGGCCTTCCTTCTTCAATTCCTCAAAGCGGGGAATGACCACGGTCAGCAGCTGCACGATAATCGACGCCGTAATGTACGGCATGATGCCGATAGCGAAGATCGACAGCTGCAGCAGCGCACCACCCGAGAAGAGGTTGATGACGGAGTAAAGGTCTCCGGACTGCTCGGTCAACTGGCGCAAACGGCCAGCAATAGACGCATAGTCAACACCCGGGGACGGGATCTGTGCACCGACGCGGTACGCGATGATCATCACGATGGTGAAGATGATCTTCTTACGTAGGTCGGCATCCTTAAAAGCCTGGACAATGGCGGACACTACAAAATCCTCCTGGCCTACCGCTGCCGAACGCGAAATCTAGGGAGGGTTTCGCGTTCATACACGGAGGTGGAAACTCATCTACCCCTAGGAAACCGCACCCCCTGAGCCGGAAAGCTTAGGGGAAATTCAGGTTTCCTTCAGGGACGGTTGAACACTTATGACCCCATTACCCTACCAGCCTCGCCCCGCATAGCCACATTAAGACCCAATAGTGTGACCATGATTGCTTGTCCTCTCGCGCGTTTTGTATCCGGGGTTTACCATGAAGGGGTATTGCACACACGCAATTCTCCTGAAATATCTCCGACCTCACAGCACTATGCGCTTCGAGGCCGTTATTGGTGTGAACCTAATGTTTTGAAAGAAGTACTCATGAGCAAGAAATTCACGCCGATGACCGTTGCTGAGATCATCGACGTATTTGTCCCTAGCCCGAATCCCTTCCGCTGGGAAGCCTTTGACGGGTCCGCGACCGGACCAGAAGACGCCCAGTACAAGGTGACTATTAATAGCCTCGAGGGCCTCTCCTTTATCGCTACCCATCCCGGTGACGTGGGATTTGCGCGAGCTTATGTCACGGACGGCATCACGGTGCATGGCGATCACCCGGCCCACCCCTATGGCATTTTTGACGCGCTGCATGCCATGTATGACAAATTCCAGAAGCCGGATGCCAAGACCCTTGCCCGCGTTGTTCGTTCCCTAGCGTCCATGGGCGCTTTCCAGATCCAGCCGGTCCCTGAGGTGGAGCGCGCTTCTTGGTTGCGCCGCAAGCTACACGACGGCCTATCCAAGCACTCGAAGCAGCGCGATGCCGATGTCATTTCTGATCACTATGACGTTGGCAATGATTTCTACGAGCTCTTCTTGGGCGATTCGATGACCTATACCTGTGCCTACTACCCCTCCCCGGATGCCACCCTGGAGGAAGCACAGGAGAATAAGTACCGCCTCATCTTTGACAAACTCCGCCTCAAGGAGGGCGACCGCCACTTGGATGTGGGCTGCGGCTGGGGCGGTATGGTGCGCTACGCGGCGCGCCGCGGCGTGAAGTCCATCGGCGTCACCCTATCCAAGGAACAGGCCGAGTGGGGCCAGCGCAAGATTGAGGAGGAAGGCCTCCAAGATCTGGCGGAGGTCCGCTTCATGGACTACCGCGATATCACCGAAGAGGGCTTCGATGCCATCTCCGCCATCGGCATTATCGAGCACATTGGTGTTAAGAACTACAACGACTTCTTCAAGTTCCTGCACGGCAAGTTGAAGGTCGGCGGCCTGATGCTCAACCACAACATCACCTACCCGGATAATCACAAGACCCCTAAGGGCGGTTTCATTGACCGCTATATCTTCCCGGACGGCGAGCTCACCGGCTCCGGCAATGTCACCAAGGCGATGCAAGACAATGGCTTCGAAGTCATCCACACCGAGTCCCTTCGCTTTGACTACATGCGCACGCTGCATGACTGGTGCGAGAACCTGAAGGACAATTGGGACGAGGCCTGCGCAACCGTGGGACTGCCCACCGCTCGCCTCTACGGCATTTATATGGCCGGATCCGAATGGGGCTTTGAGCGCAATATCATCAACCTGTACCACTTCCTCGGCGTCAAGCTGGGCGAGGCCGGCTCCCGCGCCGGCGTGCCCGAGCGCCGCTGGTGGGAAGATAGCCGCTTTTAAGGAGGGGTGCCATGACTCTCATTGATAACCTGCGCGAACGCCTCGCCGCCGCCCAGCCGCGACCGGTGGATGCCATGCCCATTGAGCCGGTGGGATGGGAGGCGCACCAGGAGGGCGTCGATAAGCTGCTGGCGAGCTTCCGTGCCGTCCCGGCCGGAAAGCGCGTACGCCTAGCCAAGAAGACCTCCAATCTCTTCCGTAGCCGCAGCGAGGAGCAGGAGGGCCTCGATGTGTCCGGCCTTAGCGGCGTCATTGAGGTCGATCCAGTTGCGCGCACGGCCGATGTACAAGGCATGTGCACCTACGAAGACCTCGTGGATGCCACCCTGCCTCATGGCCTGATGCCCTTCGTCGTCCCGCAGCTTAAGACCATTACTTTGGGCGGTGCGGTTACTGGCATGGGCGTGGAATCCACCAGCTTCCGCAATGGCCTCCCACACGAGTCCGTGCTGGAGATGGATGTCCTTACCGGCACCGGCGAAATTCTCACCTGCTCCCGCGAGTCCAACGTTGATCTCTTCCGCCTGTTCCCCAACTCCTATGGCTCGCTGGGCTATGCGGTGCGCCTCAAGATTGAGCTGGAACCCGTGCCCGCCTATGTAGAGCTGCGCGAAGAGCGTTTCCACACCGTGGAGGAAGCCAGCCGCGTGCTTGCCGACGTCGCCTCTTCCCACACCCACCGCGGCGAGCCCGTCCATGGCCTCGACGGCGTGGTCTTTTCCGAAGACGAGGCCTACCTTGTCTTCGCCCGCTTTACTGATGAGGAGGGTCCAACCTCCGATTACACGCGGGACAAGATTTACTACCGCAGCCTTCAGCACGCCTCTGGCATCCGCCGCGATCGTCTCACCATCCGCGATTACATCTGGCGCTGGGATACCGACTGGTTCTGGTGCTCGCGCGCTTTTGGTGCGCAGAACCCGAAGGTACGCAAGGTGTGGCCACGCGAGCTTCGCCGCAGCTCCTTCTATTGGAAGCTGGTCCGCCTCGACCGCAAATACGAGCTGGAATATAACTTCATCAAAAAGCCGCACGGCAAGCCGCGCGCCGAGCGCGTGGTGCAGGATATTGAGGTCACACCGGAGAACCTGCCGGAATTCCTCCATTGGTTCTTTAATGCTTCCGATATCCAGCCGGTGTGGCTCTGTCCAATCCGACTTCGCGATGGCGTGGACGAGCTAGTAGGCACCGGCGACATCGCCTCTAACTCGAGCGACCCCTGGCCGCTCTACCCGCTTCGCCCCGGGAAGACCTGGGTCAACGTTGGCTTTTGGTCCGGCGTAGAAGGCGACCACGTCGACCCTTCTGCCCCGAATAATGGTGCTTTCAACCGCGTCATTGAATCCAAGGTCAACGAGCTTGGCGGACACAAGTCCCTCTACTCCGAAGCCTTTTATTCCCGGCAAAAGTTCGAAGAGCTCTACGGCGGCGACCTTCCCGCCACCATTAAGGCGGTTACCGACCCGGATGGCCGCTTCCCTGGCCTATACGAAAAGACCGTGGACGAGGCCTAACCCCTCACCCACCACCCCAAGCGGCCTGTTATACACAGAGGGTGGAACGCCCTTCCCAGGCGTTCCACCCTCTTCCTTTGCCCTTATCTAGGACGCTCGCGCGTTAGTAGGCAGCGGTGATGTTCTCGTAGCCGTTCACCTTCAGCGCATCCAGGACGCGCTGCACAGCAGCCTCATCCTTGTCCGGGTTATATATCTCTGGAAAGGTCAAGTGGGCGGAGTGGTCGCCCTTGAGCTCAATGTTCATGAACTCGTGACCCGCCTCCTGGGTAGCAAGTGCAAGCTCACGCTGCACGGCCAGCTTGCCGCTCTGCAGGTTGCCGCCGTTGGATCCAGAATCGACCTCGTCGACACCTTCCCCCGCGCCGTTGATGACGTCTTCCTTATCGCCGGTGATGCCGCCCTTTTCAGCGTGCGCACCCGGCTGCTGGTCCTGAGCGGGCTGCTCGCCAGCCTCGGCCGGTGCGGTCCGGGCGGTTTCCGCAGGATCCGGCTGGGAAAGCTGGTCCTGAGCATCGACTGGGCCGGTAGAGCCGGCAAACGGCATGAGGGCAGCAATTGCGGTGGCGAGCAGGGAAGAAATAGACGACATAAGAGTATCCTTAACGTTTGATGATCTTTAACTAAGGGAGACTCTAGCACTCGTGAATATAAATCGCTATACCATCAACCTTATTTATTTATAAAGGTCTACTGTCAACTATTTCCAGCACTAATGGCATGCATAGCTCAGGCGCCGCGTTAAATAACGGCACTGAGATGCCCGCAAAACGGAAACATCCCCCTGCCCCGCGTGTGCGGAGAGGGGGATGAAATCTACCTAGTAGAGATTACTTGGTGTTGGCGGAACCGCCAGCAGCCTCAATCTTCTCAACAGCAGACTTGGAGAACTTGTCAGCGGTGACGTTCAACTTAACGTTGATGTCGCCGTTGCCCAGAACCTTGACCGGCTTATTAGCGCGGACCAGGCCGGCAGCTGCGATGTCAGCAACAGTAATGTCGCCACCATCTGCGAACTTCTCAGCCAGGTCAGCAACGTTAACTACCTGGTACTCAACCTGGTTCGGGTTCTTAAAGCCCTTCAACTTAGGCAGACGCATGTGGATCGGCATCTGGCCACCCTCGAAAGCAGCGGGTACCTGCTTACGAGCACCGGTGCCCTTGGTACCGCGACCAGCGGTCTTACCCTTAGATGCCTCACCGCGGCCGACGCGGGTCTTAGGCTTATTTGCTCCTGCGGTTGGGCGCAGGTCGTGCAGCTTGATGATATCAGCCATGGTTTACTCCCCTGCCACTTCTTCGACGGTGACCAGGTGGCGAACCTTGTGAACCATACCGCGAACGATCGGGGTGTCCTGCTTCACTACAGACTGACCGATGCGCTTGAGACCAAGAGCCTCAATGTTCTTGCGGTGGTTCGGATTGGTGCCCACCAGGCCCTTTACCTGTGTAATCTTCAGAGCCATTGTTTATGCCTCCTGACCTGCGCGCTTGCGCAGCATACGGGCCGGGGTGACCTCTTCGAGGGACTTGCCACGACGTGCGGCGACCTCTTCAGGGCGGACCAGCTGCTTGAGGCCGTCCACGGTAGCGCGGACGACGTTGAGTGCATTGTCGGAGCCCAGGGACTTCGACAGGATGTCCTGCACGCCAGCGCATTCGAGCACTGGACGAGCAGCACCACCAGCGATAACACCGGTACCAGGTGCGGCAGGCTTCATCATGACGATGCCAGCTGCGTCGCGACCCTCAACCGGGTGGGTGATGGTGCCGGCAATCATCGGAACGCGGAAGAAGTTCTTGCGAGCCTCTTCAGCGCCCTTCTGGATTGCGGCCGGGACTTCCTTGGCCTTGCCGTAGCCAACGCCAACCTGACCCTGGCCGTCACCGACGACGACGAGGGCGGTGAAGGACATGTTGCGGCCACCCTTAACGGTCTTGGAGACGCGGTTGATGGTCACAACGCGCTCGATGTACTTATCGCGCTCGTTGTCCTGCTGGTTACGACGATCGTTGCGGCGGCCGTTGCCACCGCGGTTGTTCTTGTTGTTCTCGGCGGAGCGTCCGCCGTCACGCTGTTCACGGTCCGACATTAGGCGTTCCTTCCGTTGATGTTTCCGTTGACGATGATCATTAGAACTTCAGACCACCTTCACGTGCGGCGTCAGCCAGCGCAGCGACGCGGCCGTGGTACTTGTAGCCTGCGCGGTCAAATACGACGTGCTCGATGCCAGCGGCCTTAGCGCGCTCGGCAACCAGCTCGCCTACCTTGGCAGCCTTGGCCTTCTTATCGCCCTCGAGTGCACGAACGTCCGCCTCCATGGAGGATGCGGAGACCAGGGTGTGGCCTGCCAGGTCATCGATGACCTGCACGTGCATGTGACGGGAGGAGCGGTGAAGAACCAGACGCGGTGCCTCAGGGGTGCCACGCAGGGTCTTACGGATACGGAAGTGACGGCGTGCGCGTGCTTCGCGACGACGAGAGGAAATGTCCTTGCCGACTGGAGTGCGCTTGGTGTTTTCAGTGTTTGCCATTGCTTACTTACCCGTCTTTCCGACCTTGCGACGGATCTGCTCGCCCTCGTAGCGAATACCCTTGCCCTTGTAAGGATCGTCCTTACGCAGACGACGGATATTAGCGGCGATCTGTCCGACTAGTTGCTTGTCAATACCGGTAATGGACAGCTTGGTTGCGCCGTCCACTGCGAAGGTAATTCCCTCCGGAGCCTCGATGAGGATCGGGTGGGAGTAGCCCAGGCTGAATTCCAGGTCCTTACCCTTCTGCTGGACACGGTAGCCGACACCGAAGATTTCCATCTTGATGGTGTAGCCCTCGGTCACGCCAACAACGGCGTTGTTCAGCAGGGAGCGGGACAGACCGTGCAGCGCACGGTGCTTGCGGTGGTCATCAGGGCGGGAGACGGACAGTACACCGTCTTCCAGGTTGATGGCGATAGGCTCTGGAACGTTAACGCTCTGGGTGCCCTTTGGGCCCTTAACCTCAACGTCTTGGCCGTTGATCTTGATTTCGACGCCGTTCGGTACGGCGATTGGTGCTAGACCGACTCGAGACATGTGTCAAACCTCCCTTTACCAGACGTAGGCGAGAACTTCTCCGCCTACGCCCTTCTCCTCAGCCTGACGGTCAGTCAGCACGCCGTGGGACGTGGAAATGATAGCCACGCCCAGGCCGCCCAAGACCTGTGGCAGTTCGGTGGACTTTGCGTACACACGCAGACCCGGCTTAGACACGCGACGCAGGCCAGACAGGGAGCGCTCGCGGTTGTTGTACTTCAGCTCGAGGGACAGGGTGTGGCCCTCGACGGTGTAGTCAGCGATGTAGCCTTCCTGCTTCAAGATGTCGGCAATGTTTGCCTTCAGCTTGGAGGTAGGCATCGACACGGTGTCATGGTGCGCATTACTTGCGTTGCGCACGCGCGACAGCATGTCGGCAATAGGATCAGTCATAGTCATATGAGTGACCGTGTACCTTTCTCGTTGCGGTTCCCGTGCTCACCAAAGCGTTCTCCGTGTGATTTCGGGCTACTCACGCTCCCTACGGTCAATACCGTAAGGCGCTCGCCACCCTTTGATTCAGACAACGGTCCGCTATCTACGGCGAGGGGCCTACAACAAAGTTGATGTTCAGTTCTTGCATCGGCTCAGCGCTTTCTGCAGCTCAGCGAGCCAAAATCCGCAATGATTGGGGCACGCTGACGCCTCGGCGCAAGCACGAGGTACTATGCTACGCCATAACCTGCGGTTTTCCAAATAATCTAGCGCCTTCATTAGAGTCGAGACCAGCACGAACGTATATAAGGAGATGGTGATGAGCCAAACACACGAGGACCCCATCCAATCCGCACACGAGTGGCTCGAAGAAGCCGCCCGTCATCTCGGCCTCGATCCTCAGGAGGCAACCGCACTCACCCGCGAAATCCTGGACCTCACCAAGGACGTCGCGCACAATCGCTCCCGCCCCGCGGCCCCACTTACCGCCTTCCTCGTGGGTCTAGCCTCCAGCAACGTAGAGGAAGCCCGCAGCAATATCGATGTCCTGAAGCAGGTGCTGCAGTAATGGCCGGCCGCAAGAACTCCACCTTTGCCGTCACCAAGGTCCGCCTGGGAGATAGCCTGCAGGTCGATACCCGCGCCGATACCGTCGCCGGCGAAGAACCCTTGGAAATCCGCGCAGGTGGCCAGACCATCACCACCACAATGCGCACCCCTGGCCATGACATTGAGCTGGCGCATGGATTCTTGCATTCAGAGGGCCATATTGCTTCGCTTAGCGACGTCACCGAGGCCCGCTACTGCGCCGGCGCCACCGTCAACGGCATGAATACCTACAACCTGCTGGACATCGATCTGGCGAAGAAGAATGTACTGGATCTGAGCGATCTGCGGTTGACCACCACCACTTCCGCCTGCGGCGTATGCGGCACCTCTTCTATCGAGGCTTTGACTAAGCAGACCCGCTACCCGATTCCCCGAGTGCCGGTGGATCCCTATGTCGTCGCCAAGCTGCCAGATAAGCTCCGAGCCGAGCAGAAACAATTTAAAAAGACCGGCGGCATTCACGCCGCCGGTGCCTTCACCTTGGACGGTGAACCGGTAGTCATTCGCGAGGATATCGGCCGCCACAATGCTGCGGATAAGGTCATCGGCCACCTTCTATTAGAGGACAAACTCCCCGCAGATGACCTTATTTTGGTGATGAGCTCGCGCGCCAGCTTCGAGCTCGTTCAAAAGGCTGCGATGGCCGGCTTTGGCATGCTGGTTGCCGTGAGCGCCGCCTCCTCCCTAGCGGTGGAAACGGCCCGCGAAACCGGCATGGCGCTCGTCGGCTTCGCCCGCGGCGACCGCTTTAATCTGTATTCCGGCGAGCTCGCCTAATCGCGATAAGCCTCCGGCCCACGGTTGAGCCAAGCGTATACGCCGCCAATCAGCAGACCGCCGCCAATCAAATTGCCGATCCACACCAGGATCCAATTGAGCGCCACATTGCCCACAGTCAGGGTTGCAGGCAACGGATCGGATCCAAAGAGGGTGAAACTAAACAGGCAGAAGTTCGCAATTACGTGCTCCAGGCCCAGGCCAACAAAGGCGCCAATGATCGGAATGATGACGAAGAACTTAGAGACAATGTCCTTAGCAAAGATGGCGCCGACAATGCCCATATTGACCACAAAGTTCGCCGCGATTCCCTCTACCAGCATTCCCTGCGGGGACTTGGTCAGCTTCCCCTCAGAAAGGGTGACCAACAGATGCGAAGGATCCATGTCAGCGAATTTTGCGGACATACCCATGATGGCCGCAAAGATGACTGCGCCCACCAGATTGAAGAGAGTCGTGATGAGCAAAAGGTAGAAGGCTTTGCCCCACGAGACCTGCTTATTGCTTGCGGCATAGACCATATACATCATGTTTCCCGTGGCCAGATCCGCGCCCAGAATCAAAATGGCGAAGAGCCCGAGGCCGAAGAATAGAGCAAAGGTCACCGCACCCAAGCCTGGTGCTACCCCATTGACGGCTTGGCCAACCACACCAGCAAATGCGGTACCGATGCACAGGTACACGCCGGCCAAGGTGGAGCGCACCGCGAAGCGAGAGAAGGATTCATCCAACAAGGTGACCTTTTTGACAGCTGCCGCCTTGGCAGCATCATTGAGAGACATCTTTTACCTCATTAATTAGAGCGAATTAAATCCTTCTAATCCTATCCTGACCACCTGTTTCCGAGCCAATTCCGGGAATGCATACCCCTGCGTTGTAAGCTAGAGCTTTCCTATAACCCTTAATTTCTCTTCGGAGGTCGCATGGATTCCCACTACCGGCCGCGGAGGGAACCGAATCGGCTTCCCACTAACGGGCGCCGGCACGTTCCATCGCGTTCCCAGCACACAGATGCAGATCGCCAATGGCGCCAGACCGAGTCGCGCACCCGCCAACAACAACGCCGACGGCCACCGCGCCGCATTGAGGACACTTCCCTCCCTCGCCAGCGCCGTAAGCCCACCCTGTGGCACCGCATCAAAGAAGCATGGAGGTCCTCCGGCATCCTGCGCGTCGTCGTGGGCATCATCGCCACGGTAGCGATCGCCAGCACCATTAATCGCGTGGTCAATCCGCCCGAAGGTTTGGAGACCAACGAGGTCACCGCCCAAGAGGCGCCTGCTATTGAACCTTCCCCCGCGGTAGAGCTCTTCATCCCCGCCATCGAGGTACACGCGGAGTTCGAGGATGGTTCCTGCCGCGTGGTCAATGGCGCTATCAATCCAGACACCATGAATAAGGCCTGCACCTATACCGCCGATGATCGCCCTTACTCGCTGCCAGGCACCACGGCACAAGACATCGTCGTCATCGCGGGACATACCGGGGCGGGCGTGCCGGCCGTATTCAACAATCTCTACGATGGCTCCGCCAACGAGCACAAGGTCCATCTGGGAGACAAGCTCTACGTGCGCACCCAAGACTCCGGGCAGAACTGGCTCATCTATACTGCAACCGATCTGCACGACCCTGATAAGCAAGGCCTTTCTGATGACACCTCTATCTGGGGCGATGGGCCCATGCCCGGCCGCCTGCTCACCATTAGTTGTATCCAACCTGCGAATCCGTTGGAGCCAGCGGTACGCAACGCGGTCGTCGGCTGGCAGTATGAGGGCACCACTCACACAGAGGCCGAAAGCGCTTAAGCCAGGCCCGCGCACGCCAGCGCCTACGCACCTTTGAATTCAAGGTGCTCGGTAAAACTAGAAAATCCCAACGCCCCTTCCGGGGAGTTGGGATTTTTAGCGCTCTATTTACTTGAACGGGAAGCCGAGCTCGCGCAGGAGCTTGCGGCCCTCGTCGTCGTTAGTAGCGGTGGTAACGACGGTGATGTCCATACCACGAGGGCGATCGATCTTGTCGATGTCGATCTCGTAGAACATGGACTGCTCGGACAGGCCGAAGGTGTAGTTGCCGTGGCCGTCGAACTGCTGATCAGACAGACCGCGGAAGTCACGAATACGTGGCAGCGCGATGGTCAGCAGGCGGTCCAGGAACTCCCACATACGGTCGCCGCGCAGGGTAACGCGTGCGCCGATGGGCATGCCCTCACGAAGCTTGAAGTTCGCGATGGACTTCTTAGCGCGACGCAGCTGCGGCTTCTGACCGGTAATAGCGGTCAGGTCCTCGAGTGCGCCGTTGATGACCTTGGAGTCACGTGCGGCTTCGCCAACACCCATGTTGACAACAACCTTGGTAACACCAGGGATCTGCATGACGTTGTCGTACTTGAACTCGTCATTCAGGGACTTGCGGATTTCCTCGCGGTAGCGAGTCTTCAGACGCGGGGTGTAGTTCTCGCTCATTTTTAGATGTCCTTCCCGTTGCTACGCGCGATACGGACCTTCTTGCCGTTCTCGTCGAAACGGTAGCCCACGCGGGTCGGGTTGCCTTCGGAGTCAACGATCGCAACGTTGGACACGTGGATCGGAGCTTCCTGGGTAACGATTCCGCCGGACTCGGCGCCACGCTCGGCAGCAGAGTTTGCGACGTGCTTCTTGATGCGGTTAACGCCCTCAACGAGGACCTTGTCACGCTTTGGGTATGCCTCGATGACCTTGCCCTTCGCGCCCTTATCTGGGCCCGAAATGACGATCACCATATCTCCCTTATGGATCTTCATAAGACTAGATCACCTCCGGTGCGAGAGAAACGATCTTCATGAAACGCTTGTCACGAAGTTCGCGAGCAACCGGTCCGAAGATACGGGTACCACGGGGCTCGCTATCGCCCTTGAGAACAACTGCAGCGTTCTCGTCGAAGCGAATGTAGGAGCCGTCCGGACGACGGGTTTCCTTCTTAGCGCGGACGATAACGGCCTTTACTACGTCGCCTTCCTTGACGTTGCCGCCTGGAACGGCGTCCTTGACAGTCGCGACGATGACGTCGCCGATGCCAGCGGAGCGTCGGACAGAGCCGCCAAGAACGCGGATGCACAGCAGTTCACGTGCACCAGAGTTGTCGGCGACGCGCAGACGCGATTCTTGCTGAATCACTATGGGTCTCCTGACCTGGATTGATGTGCGGTAAGATTTCCGTCCTTGCCACACGCGGTCTACAAACTTGCGATGCTCAAGCCTTTACAACGGACTGTGCCGAAGGGTCTCGGACCGGCGGTTCGGAAACGCACCGCTACGGGCCGACCAGCTTTCGCAACCTATACATTCAACCACACGCGCGCACCATTACCAAAACACTGTCTTTTGCTTGCCGACACCCCTCCAACGCCAAAATTTTCCCTGCATTACCCCCGGACACCCCCATAAAGCCTTGTTTCGAATAGGTCAATCCCCCTCGCCCGTCGCATTTAATCGCTCTATCTGGGACTTTAGTTCGCACTCCCAAGCCTGGCGGTGCAACTTTCCGGGCACACATGTTCCAAATTGCCCAACTTTCACACGTGTAACACATGAAAATTCCAGTTAATTCACGTTTTTGAGGTGACAGTTGGGGGCGATGTGACTAATGTGGTTTGCGTCAAGAAAGACATCTATTTTTTGGCGCGTACCTATATTTCCCGAAGGAGAAACACATGAAGCGTTTGCCACAGACCCTGACCGCTGCTGTTCTGACCGGCGCGCTCGCCTTTGGCGGCGCAGCTGTTGCTCAGGCTCAAATCGGCGACCCAATGTCCGTTACCAAAGGCGGCGAGGAATACGTTCGCCAAGACGATAATGGTGGCTCCACGTACATTTACGATAAGCGAGACGAAGACGGAAACCTCGTTGAGCGTAAAGCAATTTCCGTAGAAGAGGCACGACAGATTCGCGACGCAGAGCTCGGAAACGACAATGCTGGCACCACCGACGGTGAAGCCGACACTGACGGTTCGAATGACTCCGAGGGCGCAAACGACGCTGAAGAAAATGATTCTGAGGGAGGAAATTCCGAGGGCTCCGAAGGCTCTCAGGATAAAGACATCCCCGATCCGGCTACCAAGAAGGACGCTGAGGGCAACGAGTGGTACCAGAGCCTGAAGGATCCGTCCGTATACGTCAACGACCCGGCTCTGGTAAACGAAGAGATCACTGACGAAATGCGCGAAGCTTACGCAAAGGCATTCCCGTCTGCCCCGTCTGAGGATCCGAAGCCTGAATTCGACAAGAAGAACCTGGCTTGGCTGGCACTGCCAGCAGCCTTGGTAATCGGTGGCATCACCTGGTACCTGTCCCAGGATGGCAAGACCTACGTCAAGGACGAGGCACGCAAGAACCAGGAACCGACTGCTGAGGAAAAGGCTGCTTCCGAGCAGATGCTGAACGCTAACAAGGACGAAGTTATCGCCCAGGGCGGTCAGCTGGCTGAGGGTGACGCAGCCCAGGCCGACGCTCCTTCCGCACCATCTGCACCAGCTGCTGGCGAGTCCGCAGACTCCGCACGTGGTATGTCCGCTGAGACCGGCTCCAACTCCGTTGCACAGGCCCTGGCCGCTCTGGCCGTAGCTGCAATGGTCGCTGCCGGTGCTTTCGCCGCACGCCGCAAGTTCTTCGCTTAAGCGAAACACACACACGGCAATAACGTAAAAGGGATTGGCTGTGTCGTCCGGGAGTATTTCCTGGTCGGCACAGCCTTTTCTGTGCGTACTGACACTTACAGGGCCAGGTAGATGAACTCTTCACAGCGGACGAGATCGACCCCTACAGCTCAATAGCCCTGCCCCGATCTACCCCGTCCATATCCCCTACCCCCCAAAAAGCCGCCACCCAAAGTTACTTATACCCTGTCACACAACTAGGCCTGTTTGTACGAATACACAAATAGAATCCTATTAATCTAGCCCAATTGAAAACGCAAGTGCCGTATCGATTGCCGCCAACTTGCGGAAATGTATTTTCCACCGCCCGAGCTAACCACGAAACACGCAAGCTTCAATTCCGTACCGGTTGGTCTAAATAGTTGAACCGGGTAGTCTGTAGAATGCCCACTTTTACGACTACTACTTAAAGGTTCCTCATGACACGCTCTCTATTTACAAAAATCGCCGCATCGGTAACAGCTACCGCAACCGCACTCTCCCTGAGCGCTTGCGCTAGCGATAGTGAGAATACAGCCGATGCAGATACGATTCAGGTTGGTACTTCTCCAGGACCGTATTCCGAACTTTTCAAGGACGGTATTGAACCGATCCTCGAGGATGAAGGCTTTAAGGTCGATTACACCGACTTCTCTGAACTACGGCAAGCAAACGTCGCTTTATCTGAAGGCCAGGTCGATCTCAACGTAGATCAGCACACGGCGTACATGAACGTCTACAACGAAGAGACTGGATCTGAACTAACTAGCCTCACTGACATCCCTACCGTCAAGACCAAGATTTACTCTAAGTCCCATAAATCCATTGACGATGCGGATAAAGGCCACACCGTTGCCATCCCTCAAGATGGTTCTAACCAAACCCGCGCATTCCGCCTCCTGGTCAAGCTCGGCTGGCTCACGATGAAGGACGATGCTGACCAGAACCTCTTGACAGTCAATGACATTAAGGACAATCCGCACGACCTCAAGATTCAGCCGATGGATTCTGCCACCATTCCCCGCTCCATGGACGATGTTGACTGGGGCGTTATTCCGGGTTCCATCGCTTATTCCTCCAAGGTCGATCCATCCCTGGCTCTAGGTGAAGAAGATCTTAGCGATGATCTCATTCTCCAGGCAGTGACCACGCAAGACAAGAAAGACACTGACTGGGCTAAGGCAGTTATTGATGCCTATAAGTCCCAGGAGTTCGTCGATCACGTCGATAGCGTGAACGAGGAAAACTATTGGTTCGTACCAGACTCGCTCAAGAACTAATCCGGAAATTTTCTCCATGCTTGATGTTGAAATTCGCGACCTAGGCAAGACCTTTCGCACGAAGTCGGCCTCGGTGACAGCCCTGGAAGGTATCAACTTAGACATCGAAAAGGGCTCCATTTTCGGGGTGGTCGGCACAAGTGGTGCCGGCAAATCCACCTTGCTGCGCACCATTAACGGGCTGGAGAAGCCCACCGCTGGGTCGGTCAATGTTCTGGGCCGGGATCTTAACGCGCTGTCCAAGAAACAACTGCGCGAGCTGCGCGGAGAAGTGTCCATGGTATTCCAACACTTCAACCTGCTCGATACGCAGACGGTGGCCCAGAACGTGGCAATGCCGCTCATCTTGGCAAAGACCCCGAAGAAAGAAATCCAGCAGCGCGTTACCGAAGTACTACAGATGGTGGGCCTTGAAGGGCGCGCGAAATCGCTGCCTAAGCAGCTTTCTGGTGGTCAACGTCAACGCGTAGGCATCGCCCGCGCCTTGATTACCAACCCCAAGATCCTGCTATGCGATGAACCTACGTCAGCCCTCGATCCCTTAACGACAACCCAGATTCTGGATCTCATCGCCCGAGTAAACCAGGAACTGGATATCACGGTCGTCATCATCACACATGAGATGGGTGTTATCTCCCGACTTGCAGACACCGTTGTAGTCATGGAAGACGGCCGCGTCATCGAAAACGGCCCCGTGAGCAGCGTCTTTTCTGCCCCACAGCAGCCCTTGACGCAGCAGCTGGTGGAGACCGTACTACCGCAGCACCTTCCGGCGCCGGTACAAGGCGCGCTCGATGATTCCCAATATGACCGTGTCCTGCGCGTTACGCACCACAGCGGCGCGGCGAAAGGCCTTGTCAACAGCCTCGTGCAACGAGGCATCGCCACCGATATTATCCACGCCTCCGACGTAGCCTTGCGCGATGGCTCGGTTGGCTCGTTAGTGCTCGGGCTCGTCAATAAGGATGAAGCTGCCCTTGCTGACGCCGTGCGGTGGATACAGGACCAGGGTCAACTCAATGCAGAGGTAGTGAACTAATGGACTTAACCGAGATTTTCGATACCAAGGTTTCTATCGATCAATACCTAGAGGCCGGCTGGCAAACCCTCTATATGGTAGGTATTTCCCTCTTCTTAGGAACGATTGGTGGTGTCGCCCTAGGAATCATCTTGGTGCTTGCTAACCCACATGGCATGTACCCCAACCGCGTACTGTTTCGGATCACGGACTTCTTAGTCAATACGGTGCGCTCTTTGCCGTTCATCATTTTGATGGTAGCGATCGTCCCGTTCACACGCCTTATCGTCGGCACTTCCATTGGCATGACCGCCGCACTGGTACCACTGACCATCTTCATCGCACCTTTTATGGCCCGCCTCATCGAGCAATCGGTGTTGGAAGTTGGCGATGGCATCCTAGAAGCCGCAGAATCCATGGGCGCTTCCTTGTGGCAAACCATCCGCTACTTCTTGCTGCCAGAGGCTAAGGCCTCAATCATCTTGGCGCTGACTACCTCCACCATTACCTTGATTTCTGCCACCGCGATGGCCGGAACCATCGGTGGTGGCGGCGTCGGTGACTTGGCTGTTTCTTATGGTTATCAGCAATTCGATACCGTAGCCATTATCCTCACCGTGATTATCCTCATCGTGGTAGTACAAGCAATCCAAGGTTTAGGCAATGCGCTCGCCCGCCGGGCCCGTAGCGGTGCTTAATCAATGTTAACCAGCACGAAAGGGCTGGGGTCCATCCTCTCCTAGCCTTGTTCGTCTATTAGAAAGTCTAGTTTTAAGACGTTGCTTTCTTCGCAGAAGACTCCGGAACCTCCTGCTGAGCCTTTGGGTCAACGGTAAATAGATCCGTTCCAGAACCAATGAGCTCGCCGGGACGGAAGGCCTCGGTAGGAATAACAGGGCCGGTCTTCTTGGAATTGGAGACCACCACCGGGGTGGTTACCGGAAGGCCGGCGGCCTTGATGGCGTCGATATCGAATTCGGCAAGGACATCGCCTCGCTTGACTTCATCGCCCTTGGTGACGTGGGAGGTGAAGTGTTCGCCCTTGAGGTTTACCGTATCGAAACCAATGTGCATGAGGATATCGATATTTCCCACCGCTGGGTCCTTGGCGCGGATGGCGTAGGCGTGGTGGGAGGGGAAGGTGACGGTGATTTTGCCGTCGGCAGGCGCAACCAGCTTGCCCACGGTCGGCTCGATTGCTACACCTTGGCCCAGCTTGCCGCCAGCAAACATGGGGTCACTGACCTGAGACAGTGGTACGGCGGTGCCCTCCAGCGGGGAGAAGATGGTGCACGCATCGTCGGCAGCTACCGCAGCCGGGGTGCCTGCGGCGGCCTGCGCCTCGGCTGCGGGAGGGTTGACCTCATCCGGGTCGATGGAGCCATTCTTGCGAATGAGCACCCGTCCGTAGAGGTAAGCGCCCACAAAGGCGACTACGAAGGAGATAACGCCGCACAACAGGAAAGTCGGGACGAAGCGGGGGACGGAGACGAAGCCGATGAAGCCGGCGGCACCGAGGGCGTCGGCAAGCACGCCAAAGATGGCGATGAAGGCAGAAGAAATAGCAGATGCCGCCATGCCGATATAGAACGGCCAGCGCAGGCGGAGGTTCACGCCGAAGATGGCGGGCTCGGTAATACCGAAGAGGGCAGAAATACCGGAAGCACCGGCCAGGCCCTTGAGCTTTTCGGAGCGGGCCAGGAAGTACACGGCGAGTGCGACGCCGCCCTGGGCGATATTGGCCATGGAGGCAATCGGGAAGACGAAGGAGCCGCCCTCGTTCCACAGCATCGTCTCAATCGGCGGGAAGGATTGGTGCAGGCCGGTAATCACAATCGGCGAGTAGACGAGGCCGAAGAGGAAGCCGGCGACGGGACCGGCAAAGTCATAGAGGTTGGCCAGGCCCATGCCCAGCCACTCGCCGGCCGTGCGCAGGATGGGGCCCAAGCCCATAAAAGTAAGGAAGCCGGTAATGAGGAGCGTGAGCAGCGGGGTGAGCATGAAGTCCACCGTGCCCTTGAGGTGCTTGTGCAGGAATTTCTCTAAGGTGGCGAGAATCCACGAAATCACCAGGATGGGCAGGATGGAGCCCTGGTAGCCGGCCTGGGCGACGTCGAAGCCGAAGATGTTCCAGTAGGACATCTCACCGTTTTCGATCGCCTCGGCCACGCTGTAGCCGCTGACCAAATCGGGCATGACCATCGCCATGGCCATACCGGCACCGAGGAACTCGTTGCCGCCGAAGCGCTTCGTTGCCGTAAAGCCGACGAGGATGGGCAGGAAGGCGAATGGCGCGGCGGCTAGCAAATTAACTAGCCCGGCAAAGCCTTCCCACGCTGGGAACATCTCGATGACGGATTTATCGCCAAACAGACCCTCGGCCGTCAAGACGTTATTGAGCGCCATGAGCAAACCTCCACCCAACAGGATGGGGATGAGAGGGACGAAGATATCAGCCAGAACTTTGACGGCACGGCTGAACCAATTGCCGGATTCAGCGGCGATGTCTTTCAAGCGGTCGGTGGATACTGCCACGTCCTTGGAAATGACGCTGGTCATTTCCTGGAAGACGATATTGACGTCGCCGGGGCCGACGATGACCTGGAACATGCCGCCGGCCTCAAAGGTGCCCTTGAGGTCGGGGTCATTATCCAGTGCGGCGGTGTCTACCTTGTCAGAATCTTGCAGCACCATGCGCAGGCGCGTGGCGCAGTGCGCGAGTGCGATGATGTTGTCTTCGCCGCCCAGTGCTTTTAGCGTGCGGGCGGCTACTTCCTTGTGGTCCATAGAAGAGCCCTTCAGTGTAATGGCTCACATCCGAATACCGGACGTGACTGCTTATTTCCATTACAGCCGGAATTCGGGCCTAAGTCCACACATTCGGGCGGAGTGTTGGCAACTTCACCGGTTTCGGGTACACCTACCCGCGCGGCTCCCAGCCCTGCCAGGGGGACTCGCCAAACACAGCGAAGGACGCGGCGATGCGACCGCCACCGGCGTATACCTCGACGGCGCAGCCATCAGCAATCAAGCGCATCTCGCCATCCGGGCAGTCGATGGGATCGCCGCCGTTAAAGGCGATGGTGCCGTCACGTTGGGTGACGCGGAAGGCTTCGTCCCCGGCGGCGTCGATAAGAGCAAAGGAGCCTTCGCCCTTGATATCGATGGTGGAGCCAAAGCCTTCGCGCCCTTGGGTCTCCGGCAGGGCGGACCACAGCGGCTCTTGATGCAGGTAGTTATCCTCCAGCCAGATGCGGCGCGGCAGCGTCAAGGTATGGACCCAGCCTTCCGTTGGGGTGTCATCCTGGGCGGGCATGCCCATCCACCCCAGTAGGATGCCGTCCTCGGTGGCCTGGGGCGCATAGAACTGGGTGCCATGGTCAAGGAGGGTAAAACCGCGCTCAATATGGAAATTCAGGCCATCGAGCGTGCCCACGATATATCCGCACCGGTCCGTTTCTGCCTGGGGGCAGAAGATGAGGACCTGCTTATCGCCCAAGGTAAGCAGGTTGGGGCACTCCCACATGTAGCCCCCAGGCAGTTGCGAAGGATCGTCGAAGGAAATCTCGCCCTGGAATTCCCATTGGGCCAGGTCCCGCGAGCGGTACAGCACAATGGTGCCGCGCTCGTCTTCGGTCTGGGCGCCGATGACCATCCGCCAGCCATCGCCATCGCGGGTGATCTGTGGATCCCGGAAGTGCCCCGTATAGCCCTCCGGGGAGTCCGGAATGAGGGGATTATTCTCGTCGCGGAGGTAGATGCCACCCTCCGGGCCCGAAGGGTCTATGGCGCGCACGCGATTCTGGGACGGGATGCGGCGGCCATCCTCTTTCAGGTTGCCTGTGTAGAACAGCCAGACGTCGGTGCCATCGACCACCGCACCGCCCGAGTAGCAACCATCCTTGTCATAGGGCAGGTCCGGATACAAGGCATCGGGGTGGTGCTGCCACGGCGTGGGGGCCGATACGCTCGCCGTCGCATGCCCCCAGCCCGTGCGCTTGGGCTTGCGGGGAAAGGCCGGGTCGTGCTGGTAGTACACGTGCAGGGTATCGCCATCCACAAAGACGCCATTGGGATCATTGAGGCGGCCTTGCGGCGGGGCGAGGTGAAAATTGGGACGGTAGTTCATATCACCGATACTATGGAAACATGACTATTCATGTGTGCGGTGAAGGCCTCGTGGACCTCGTTCCGGTGGCCCCTGGCAGCTTGAACGACCACACGCCGGCGCTGGGCGGCGGGCCGTTTAACGTGGCCATCGCGGCCGCCAGACTGGGAGCAGACGTAGAGTTCCAGTCGCGCCTTTCTACCGATGGTTTCGGGCAGGAACTCGTTGGTCGCCTTGAGGCAGAGGGGGTAACCACCACTCACCTCCAGCGCGGTGACGAGCCCACAACCTTGGCTGTTACCACTATCCATGAGGACGGCTCGGCCTCCTATAACTTCTATATCGAGGGCACGGCCGATCGCCTGGTTGAGCCACAGCTGGTGCCGGCCGATATCGCATGCTTCGGCACGGTCTCCCTCGCTCTCGAACCAGGAGCCTCTCGCTATGCGCAACTGCTTAAGGATTTTGCCGCGCAGGGAACCCTGGTCGCCCTCGACCCGAATATCCGCCCCTTCTACGCTACGGCGGAGCACCGCGAATTCTTGGCGGAACTACTCCCCTATGTGACTTTGTTGAAGCTTTCCGACGAAGAGATCGAGTTCCTGGGCGATGACCTCATTTCGCAGGTGCCCATCGTAGTGGTCACCCGCGGCGGGGAGGGCCTTAGCGTTCGCGCGGGCGATACCACTCTTACGGTGCCGGCCGCGCAAGTAACCGTCTCCGATACCATCGGTGCCGGCGACACCGTCATGGCCGCCCTGCTGACCCAGATTGATGAACGCGGGCTCGACGCCGCTGCCCTTGCCACCCTAGACCCGGCGCAGTGGAAGGACATCTTGTCCTTCGCCGTAACTGCCGCTGGCATCACCGTTTCCCGCAAGGGTGCCAATCCCCCGCGCCGCGAGGAAGTAGAGTCTTCGCTATGACCTATACCAAGCGCACGCTGTGGCTCCACGCCGCGCTCTTTGTCCTCGCATTTCTCGCATTCATTCTGCCTGTAGTCTTTGGCACCGCCGCACTGCTGCCTGTTTGGCTCACTGGCGGTTTGAGCTTGGGCATTGCTGCCTGCGCGCTTGTCGACGCCGCCTATAAGTTCTTCGCCCCCTCCTCCCCACGCAGCCTGCGACTGCTCTCCGGTCTCGCCGGGCTCGTACTCCTTATTGGCTGGGGAATCTGGGTCTATATCTACGGCAATATGGCCGCCGTAGGCACAGGCTCCTATCGAATCGGCACCTTTTTGCTCGGCGCGGGAAGCGTGCTCAATCTTTTTGTAGTGGCAATTTCTTTTCTAGATGTACAACGAAAGGTCAAGTAAAGCGTCTAGCACACAGCCACTATTGGCAGCTCTCCACTAATGCGCCGCTACGACGCGGCGGGGAACGATGATGGGGGCATCGCCAAGCGGATCCTCCCAGGCCTCAGCCTCGATGCCATAGGCCTGCGCCAATACCTTCGGCGACAGCGCTTGTTTCGGTGCCCCACGAGCGATGATATCGCCGGATTTCATCACCACCATGGAATCAGAATAGTGGCCCGCCAGCATGAGATCGTGTAGGACTACAACCACTGTCTTTCCCGCCTGCGCCTGTGCGCGGGCCAACTCCAGCATGCGCATGGCATGGGCAGGGTCGAGGAAGGTCGTGGGTTCATCGAGAAGCAGCACGGGCGTGTCTTGTGCCAGGGCCAATGCCAGCCAAACGCGCTGGCGCTGCCCGCCCGATAGCGAAGCAATATCACGATCGAGGAAGTCTACAATTTCGGTAGCCTCGCAAGCCTGCGCAATAATCTCCCGGTCCGTCGCGGAAAGGCCGCGCATCCTCCCCTGATAGGGATGACGCCCGCGCGCGACCAACTCCCCCACCCGCAGCCCATCGGGGGCCACGGGGTGCTGTGGCAGTAGCGCCACCTGCTGCGCGGCAGCCTTCGCGGACATGGCGTGTAGGTCAACTTCCCCAACCATGACGCTGCCCTGCCGCGGGGCCAGGATTTTCGAGAGAGTTTTCAGCAGCGTGGACTTGCCGCAGCCATTCGGCCCAATGAGCGTGGTAACTTCGCCGGCGCGGGCGTGCAGATCAACGCCGGCAAGGATATCCTCGCCATCCTTATATCCCGCATGAATGCCGGTGGCGTGGAGGCTGCACCGAGGCTTCGGGCTCGTGGTCTGTTTTGGCTGATTAGGCCGATTATCCTTCATTTCTTTTCCTTCATCCACGTCTGACTGTCTAGCACCATCTGGCGCCGTGCTTATCCGTTCCCCTGCTGTGCCGCGGCACAACGTTTAGCTGCGCCCGGCCGCATTCCACACCAATATCACCAAGGCGCAGCCACCAATGACCGAGGAAACCGCACCCACCGGTGCATTTACCGGGATAGCACCAGCGATCACAGCACACACGGTCAGCAATGCGGCACCCGCGGCTGCCGATGCCAGCGGCGATGGCGTGGGGGTGCGCGCCACCATCCGCGCCAGGTGCGGCGCCAACAGCGCGATAAACCCAATGGGCCCCACCACCGAGACCACCACGGCGCTGATGCCTGTTGCCGCAATAAGCAGGAGTGCGCGCTGGCGGGCGATGTTCACGCCCAGGGTGGTTGCGGAGGAATCATCATGGGCAAGCAGCGGCAGCTCCCGCGCGCACCAGATGCCGATGGCGAGAAACGGCGCTAATGCCACCAGGAGGGGGAGGATGACCTCCATGTGCACAAATCCAGTCGATCCCGCGAGCCAAGTCTGCGCCTCCGCAGCGCGCAGGATCTGGGCGCTGCGCATAAAATACGCGACGAGGGCGTTAAACATCAGCGATAACGCAATACCGATGATGACGATGCGGTTGCTCGTACCGATGCCACCCAGAACAGCGAGGAGGATGACAACGAGGAGGGCGCCGATCATCGCCAGGCATGCCCGCCACCAAAACTCCGGGATACCCTCGGCGAAACTGGGGCGCGAATGCACGGTGCCCAAGACCACCAGCACCGACGCCCCGCCGGTAACGCCTAAAATATCCGGGGAGGCCAGCGGGTTGCGAGCCATGGTTTGCGTCCAAGAACCGGCCAGGCCGAGGGCTGCCCCCACGATAACGGTGGCGATGGCAACCGGCAGGCGCAAGTCCCACACCACCCTGATGTGGTTCTTGCTGCCGCCTCCGGTGAGGACATCGATAACCTGCCGCGGACTCAATGCCATGGGACCTTGCCCCAGTAGCACTAGGTACGCGCTAAGGGCGATGAGGATGAAAGCCAGCGTGGAAGCGAGCACGCGCACGTGCCGGCGGCGTTGTTGAGCTTTTAAAATATTGCTGATTGCGGTCATGCTTTATTGCCCCCATGCTCTGCCCACGCCGCGGTGAGCACCCCAAATGAGGAAAGGTGCGCCCACTATCGCGAGGACGATCGACATCTCCAGCTCCGAGTTACCCGCAATGAGGCGGCCGGTGATATCAGCGGCAAGCACGGCACAACCGCCCAAGAGCGCGGAGGGCAAAAGCAAGGTGGCAACGCTAGGGCCCACCACCCGCCGCACGATGTGGGGAATGGCAAAACCGACGAAGGCAATAGGACCCGTTGCTGCCGTTGCGCTGCCAGCCAACACCACGACGCTGAGCGCCGCGCCCACCCGCGCGGTAGTGGGGGACCCACCCAAGGTGAGGGAGGACTCCTCCCCCATTGCCAGAAGGTCGAGGGGTCTAGCCACCATCGCCGCGCACGCTACGCCAATAACTAGCCCTATGCCCGCGATCGCGACATCTTCTGGGCCGCGGCCAAAGGTCGAGCCGATAGTCCACCGCCGCATGCTATCGAGGACGTCCGTGGAATATAGACCGATGATCGTCGCGCCCGATCCCAAAGCTGCGGAGACGCCGGCGCCCACCAGAATGAGCGTCAGGGGATCCTCAAACCGCCGCGATACGGCTAAGACCAGCAGCGTAGTAATACCCGCGCCAACGAGCGCGAGGGTAGTCCGCATACTGGTGGAGGTAGCAATACCAATGGCCGTGCCTAAGGCAACGAAGAAGGACGCGCCCGCGGTAACACCAATAAATCCTGGATCCGCTAACGGGTTTCTGGTCCACGATTGCGCCAGCACACCTGCCACAGCAAGGGCCGCGCCGGCGAAATAAGCCAAGAAGGTGCGCGGCATGCGCAGGTTCCACACGATATCGCGGATATCCTGCTCCCCTGCCCCGTGCAGGGCAGCGATAACCTCCCCGGGCGGAATCGAGCGGGATCCCACCGCCAAAGACGCCACCGCCAACACCAGGCTGGCGAGAATGAAGGCGACAAGGAGCACTTTATGACTCTGTGCCCGCGCCACTACCGTTGCGGGGGTGCCGGTGGTCGTAGGACTATCTGCTGCGGAATCCGCCTGGATTTGTTGGCCGTCCATCGTGGTTGCTGACAATTACAGCTTCTCTTCAAATTTATCTACTGCCCAGGGGATGGTCACCGGATTGGGCATACTCATGGCATTGCCGGTATCGGTATCCAAGTAGCGCACGCGACCCTCCTTGACAATGTCGAGGCCTTGGAAGGTCTTATCCTTCTTCAAGGCATCGGAGGAGCCGTTGTAGTCCAGGACAAAGAGGTAATCAACCTGGTTAAGCTTCGCGTAGTTTTCTGGGGCAATGTCGACGAAGAAGCTGCCGCCATCGCCCTGCAATGCATCGGGGATCTCCATGCCAAGGTCCTCGATAAATTGTCCACGCCCATCCTCCTCGGTGTATAGGCCAATTTTGCCGTCATAAGGCATGACGATGGCCGCAGACTTATCCTTCAATTCCGCGTGCTCGTGGCGGAACTCCTCGAAGGCCTTTTCGGTGTCATCGATAAGCTTATCGCCTTCGTCTTCTTTGTCCACCGCATCCGCGATGGTCTCTACCTGCTTTTCCCAGGGTACCTGCCAGTCTTCATAGCCGTTCGGCTTGACGGTGGTAGGCGCGATTTCTTCCAGGGATCCCTTCGTGCGTGAATCCACCGCCTGGTTCACCGCAATGATCTGGGTGGGGTCGGCCGCGGTGACCTGCTCAAAGGTATCCGCGGTAAATCCGGTTGCGGTATTATAAATCACCTCAGGCTTTGCCTCACCCAAAAGTTCCTCTGCCCAGGGGCCGACGCCAGAAGGGTCGCCATCGCCCTTAGCACCCCACGGCGCCACCGTTACGGGAGCGATCCCCAGGGCAAGCAGCGTGTCCGCATCACCTAGACCCAGGCTAGCCACGCGCTGCTTGCTGGCAGCGTCGGTCGCCTGAGTTGTTTCATCTCCCTCACCACGCGAGCAACCGCCTAAAGCTACGGCTCCGGCGGAAAGCATTGCGACTGCGCCCATGGTGCGACGGCCGAAAATCTTCATGAGGTTAAGCCTTTCAATAAAGGAGGAAAATAACCTTGCTTACCCTATAACGCATAGCCCCGATTAGGCAAGGCTAAACTAAACTAGTAATTTTTTAGACACATGAACCCTTCCTTACGATCGGCCCCAATGTCTGCGCACGAACTCATCCCCGTTACTTTGACCGCCAATAAACGGATACGTCCGCGCTTGCACCGGCTCACGTTCTACGCCGAGGCTTTCCGGACATACACCCTCTCCGGTCCCGATGAATTCTTTGGACTCGTCATGCCCCGAGATGAACAGGAATTTACACCCTTCCCCGTCGACGGCATAAACCTCCGCTCGGCTGTGAGCGCGATCGACGAGGAGAGGCGGCCGGACCTGCGCTGGTACACCATCCGCGCGCTCCACTCGGAGGAGGCCACAGTCGATGTCGACGTGGTGACACACGGTGATTCAGGACCTGGCTCGCGGTGGATTCGCCGCGCACAAGCCGGAGATACAGCGGGATTCTTCACCTGCAACGCCCTGTGGCGGCCAACCGAGAAGCCACAACTTCTAGTCGCCGACGCATCCTCCTTGCCCGCGCTGCGGCACATTTTGGCCTACCAAGAAGACCATAACCCGGAAATGCTTCGGGCCACCGACGTTATAGCCGTGGTTACCAGCAACGACGAGGTAGAACCAGGCCTCGCAGCTAGATGGGAGGCGAGCGTACGCAGCCTGCGAATTATTCATACCCAAGCGCACGAGGAGGCGGAGGCTGTCGTTGCCGCCCTGAGAGCGGACTATGCCGGTGCGCTGGGGCCAGGGTACGTATGGGCTTCCGGCGAGGGGAGGCTAGCAAAAAGCGTGCGAGGCCTCGCGGTGAATGAATGGGGCCTAGATACCACCGACGTCACGTGGGTACCCTACTGGTTTTATGGAAGGGCCCGGCCGTAAAGAAGTCCTAAAACGGCAAAGGCCCCGCCCCGAACCATAAGATTCGGAGCAGGGGCTGCGCTGGCTAATTTTTACTTAGCCTTCTCGATGATCTCAACGAGACGGAAGTGCTTGTCCTTGGACAGCGGGCGGGTCTCAGCGATGCGTACGAGATCGCCGATGCCTGCGGTTTCTTCCTCGTCGTGCGCCTTAACCTTCTTGTTAGAGCGCATGATCTTGCCGTACAGGGCGTGCTGCTTGCGGTCTTCCAGCTCGACAACGATGGTCTTGGTCATCTTGTCGGATACTACGTAGCCGGTGCGAACCTTAGGAGCGCCCTTGACCTTCTCCTTCTTCGGAGTAGGTGCCTTCTTGGAATCAGTCACGTTAGCCTCACTCATGATTAAGCCTCAGCTCCCGGAGCAACGGACAGGCCCAGCTCGCGCTCGCGCAGAACGGTGTAGATGCGGGCAATGTCGCGCTTAACCGTGCCGATGCGGCGGTTGTTGGTCAGCTGGCCAGTGGCCTTCTGGAAGCGGAGGTTGAACAGCTCTTCCTTCGCATCCTTCAGGCGGGACTGCAGCTCAGCGTTGTCGAGCTCACGGAACTCGTGGGCGGGGGTACCGGTTGCCATTAGAACTGGTCCTCCTTCTTGATGATGCGGACCTTGCAAGGAAGCTTCTGGCCTGCACGGCGCAGAGCCTCAATAGCAACGGCCTCGGTTGGGTAGCTCATCTCGAAAAGTACGCGGCCTGGCTTAACGTTAGCCACCCACTTCTCAACCGGGCCCTTACCTGAACCCATACGAACGCCGAGCGGCTTCTGGGTCAACGGACGGTCCGGGAAGATGTTGATCCACACCTTGCCACCACGCTTGACGTGGCGGTTGATGGCAATACGTGCGGCCTCAATCTGACGGTTGGTGATGTACGCCGGCTCGAGAGCCTGGATTGCGTAATCGCCGAAGTTGATGCGGTTACCGCCCTTGGACACGCCGCGACGGTTCGGGCGGTGCTGACGGCGGTACTTAACACGCTTAGGAATCAGCATGGATTAGCCCTCCTGCTTCTGCTGTGCACGCTGGCGGCGCTGGCCACCGCGGCGGGAGCGACCATTGCGGTCACGGCCACGGCCCTGTGCCGGAGCGTTCAGTTCGGACTCGCGTACGCCACCGACGACGTCACCCTTGTAGATCCACACCTTGATGCCAATGCGGCCGAAGGTGGTGTGGGCCTCTGCGGTGCCGTAATCGATTTCGGCGCGAAGAGTGTGCAGCGGAACGCGACCCTCGTGGTAGCGCTCAACGCGGGACATTTCTGCACCGCCCAGGCGGCCGGACAGCAGGATCTTGATGCCCTTAACCTGTGGCTGGCGCATAGCGGACTGGATAGCCTTGCGCATTGCACGACGGAATGCGACACGGTTAACCAGCTGCTCCGCGATGGAGTGAGCAACCAGGGTTGCGTTTGCGTCTACCTGCTTAACCTCGAGGATGTTGAGGGCAACCATCTTGCCGGTGAGCTTTTCCAGCTCGCGACGGATGCGGTCAGCCTCAGTACCGCGGCGGCCAATCACGATGCCCGGGCGGGCGGTGTGAATGTCGACGCGGACGCGGTCGCGGGTGCGCTCGATGACGACGTCGGCAATGCCGGCGCGCTCGAGGCCCTTGTTGAGGTAGTTACGAATCTTGATGTCTTCGGCTACGTAGTTCGCGTAGTCCTTATCGGCGAACCAGTGGGTCTTCCAGTCGGAAGTGATGCCCAAACGTAGGCCGTGAGGATGGATCTTCTGGCCCATTACTTGGCCCCTTCCTGCTGGCTTTCGACCACCACGGTGATGTGGCTGGTGCGCTTACGAATCATGAATGCACGACCCTGTGCACGCGGCTGGAAACGACGCATGGTCGGACCCTCGTTGGCATAAGCCTCGGAGATGACCAGGGTGCGTGGGTCGAGGCCGAAGTTGTTCTCAGCGTTAGCGGCTGCAGAAGCAACGACCTTAGCAACTGGCTTGGAGGCACCCTGCGGTGCGTACTTCAGGATAGCCAGGGCTTCGCTTACGGACTTGCCGCGGACCAGATCGAGCACGCGACGTGCCTTCATCGGGGTGACGCGGACGTAGCGGGCCGTGGCGGATGCGGAGGTGATGGTCTCACTCATCGCTTATCGACGTCCCTTCTTGTCATCCTTGACGTGACCCTTAAAGGTCTTGGTTGGTGCAAACTCGCCCAGCTTGTGGCCGACCATGGAATCCTCGATGAAAACCGGCACGTGCTTGCGGCCGTCATGGACGGCGAAGGTGTGACCGATGAAATCGGGGAGAATGGTCGAGCGGCGAGACCAGGTCTTGATGACCTGCTTGGTGCCTGCATCGTTCTGAGCATCCACCTTGTTGAGGAGGTGCTCATCGACGAACGGGCCCTTCTTAAGGCTGCGTGGCATTGTTTACCTCCTCTTAGCGCTTCTTGTTCGGGCGACGACGGCGCACGATCATGTTGTTGGAGTAACGGTTCGGGTTGCGGGTACGACCCTCCTTGTGGCCCCATGGGGACACAGGGTGGCGACCACCCGAGGTCTTACCCTCACCACCACCGTGTGGGTGGTCAACCGGGTTCATAACGACACCGCGGACGGTCGGGCGTACGCCCTTCCAGCGCATACGGCCGGCCTTGCCCCAGCGGATGTTCATCTGCTCGGCATTGCCAACCTCACCTACGGTGGCGCGGCAGCGGATATCCACGCGGCGGATTTCGGAAGACGGCATACGCAGGACTGCGTACTTGCCTTCCTTACCCAGCAGCTGAATGGAAGCACCAGCGGAGCGAGCCAGCTTAGCGCCAGCGCCCGGCTTAAGCTCAACAGCGTGGATGATGGAACCGGTCGGGATGTTACGCAGAGGCAGGTTGTTGCCAACCTTGATATCTGCATTCGGGCCGGACTCTACGATAGTGCCCTGCTTCAGGCCCTTCGGGGCGATGATATAGCGCTTCTCGCCATCAACGTAGTGAAGCAGTGCAATGTTTGCGGTGCGGTTCGGGTCGTACTCGATGTGAGCGACCTTTGCCGGAATGCCGTCCTTGTCGTTACGACGGAAGTCGATCAGACGGTAACGGCGCTTGTGGCCACCGCCGATGTGGCGGGTGGTGATGCGGCCGTAGTTGTTACGGCCACCAGTCTTGCTCAGCGGGCGCAGCAGGGACTTCTCCGGAGTAGAACGAGTGATCTCGTCAAACTCAGAAACGGAGGATGCGCGGCGACCCGGAGTTGTCGGCTTGTATTTACGAATAGCCATAATTCTTCCTTTTCCTTTCGGCTCTCCGGTGGCGCTTAAGCGCCGCCGCCGAAGACGTCGATGGAGTCGCTGCCTTCACGGAGCGTCACGTATGCACGCTTGGTGGACTTACGCTGGCCGTAACCGGTGCGGGTGCGCTTACGCTTACCTGCACGGTTCACGGTGTTCACGGAGTCGACCTTTACGTCAAAGATCTGCTCTACGGCATCTTTAATCTGGGACTTGTTGGAGTCCGTGGAGACGTAGAACGTATATACGTTCTGCTCCATCAGACCGTAGGACTTCTCGGATACAACCGGGGCGATGATGACATCGCGTGGGTTAGAAATCTTAGCCATTAGTTCTCCTCCTTATCCGCGCCGGTTGCGCGGTTGATGAAGGTGTGTAGCGCCTCAACGGAGAACACAACGTCATCGGAGTAGAGAACGTCGTAGGTGTTGAGCTGGCCAGCGTCCAGGATCTGGACGTTAGGCAGGTTATTAGCGCTACGACGAGCATTGATGTCCTCGCGGCCGATGACCAGCAGCACATTCTTGCGCTCGGTCAGGGACTCGAGGAAGGCCTTGGCCGACTTGGTGGACGGCTTCTGGCCCGGTACGAGCTCTTCGATGACGTGGATGCGCTCGTTGCGAGCACGGTCAGACAGTGCACCGAAGAGAGCAGCCTTGATCATCTTCTTAGGGGTGCGCTGTGCGTAGTCGCGTGGCTGTGGGCCATGGACGGTGCCGCCACCGGTGTAGTGCGGTGCGCGGATAGAGCCCTGGCGTGCACGGCCGGTGCCCTTCTGACGGAAAGGCTTGCGACCACCACCGCGGACGTCGCCGCGGGTCTTGGTTGCGTGGGTGCCCTGGCGTGCAGCAGCAAGCTGAGCGTTAACAACCTGGTGCATCAAAGCAATGGATGCCTCGGTGTCAAAGATTTCAGCTGGCAGGTCTACAGAGCCGTTGGTCTTACCCTCGGAAGTGTGGACGTCTAGCTTGAGGTTGCTCATGCGTGTGCACCGCCCTTCACTGCGGTCTTAACGGTGACGAGGCCGCCGCGCGCACCGGGGATAGCACCCTTGATGAGCAGCAGGTTGGACTCGGCATCGATTTTCTGAATCTTCAGGTTCTGGGTGGTCACGCGGTCGTGGCCCATACGGCCAGCCATGCGCTTGCCCTTGAAGACGCGGCCCGGGGTAGCAGCTCCGCCGATGCCGCCAACGCGGCGGTGAGCGGCCTGGTTACCGTGAGCTGCGCCCTGGCCTGCAAAGCCGTGGCGCTTCATGCCACCAGCGTAACCGTGGCCCTTGGTCTTGCCGGTGACGTCAACGAAGGAGATACCCTCGAAGATGTCAACCTTGACCTCTTGGCCAACCTCGTAGGCAGAGGTGTCGTCCATGCGGATTTCCGCAACGTGACGGCGCGGGGTTACGCCAGCCTTCTTGAAGTGACCACCAACCGGCTTGTTTGCCTTGCGTGGGTCGATTTCGCCAAAGGCGATCTGGATGGCGCTGTAGCCATCGGTTTCGGGGGTGCGAATCTGGGTGACAACGCATGGCCCTGCCTCGACGACGGTAACCGGCACAACGCGGTTGTCCTCGTCGAAGACCTGGGTCATGCCGAGCTTCTTGCCCAGAATGCCCTTGATCTCGTTTTCACTCATTATTTGTTCTCCACCAAAGTCGCTTACTGGATGTTCACGTCGACGCTTGCCGGAAGATCGATGCGCATAAGAGCATCAACGGTCTTCGGGGTTGGGTCGAGAATGTCGATCAGGCGCTTGTGAGTGCGCATCTCGAAGTGCTCGCGAGAGTCCTTGTACTTGTGCGGAGAACGAATAACTGCGTATACGTTCTTCTCGGTTGGGAGCGGCACTGGGCCAACTACACGAGCACCGGTACGGGTAACGGTCTCGACGATCTTCTTTGCAGAAGCGTCGATAGCCTCGTGGTCATAGGCCTTCAGCCGAATGCGGATTTTTTGTCCCGCCACGCTTATCCTCTTCCTCGCTTCCCCACTTTCACATTCCCGGCGTTTCCGGGGCGTGAAGCGGTGGGAAATTGCTTCTCGATTTCTCTATAACGTTGTCCGGGCTTGGGGCCTGACACAACGCCAGTGGTCTGACTGTCATGACGACCAAGAGTTGCGGTACATGGCAAGGGCCAGAACGCAGTGCTCTCGACGGGGTACAAGACCCGTAATCAAAGTATTGTGAAGAGGACGGTTTTCACGCATTACACGTGGAGAGTGTCCAATTCGTCTACTGCCGCTGTTTATTTGCCATGCCCCTTCTCCGGTCCATCTTCTCGGGGTGTCACTGCTCTAACGCGGACCTAGCCCGATTGGATGACCTTCCAGTCAATGCTTCAGGTTTCCCTGAACCATGGCGACAACGAAGGTGTCATGTTCGCTTTACCAGCTCAGCGTCTCCCCGAGACTCACGCTTGGCGACGTCCGCCGCCATCACCGAATCTCGGTTCTCGCTGCCCTGTTAAAGCAACCTTTGTATTTAAGCATGTTGGGCTGCGGTTTTTCAAGCCGCGCATTAAACCGTGCCAAAAATCACGTTTTGGAAAATTTTGTTGGCCCACACCCCACACTCGCTTGAGAAGTATCTAAGCTCGGAGGCACTGGCTAAGGACTTTTTGTCCTGCCTAGATATCTAAATATCGCGTTCATGCATCACCCTACAAAGAAAGGCGCAATCGCCCATGTCTGAAAACAAGACTCCTGCACACAACACCGACAACCAGGTTCCTGCTTCCGAGGAGCGCGAGGTCAATAACAACCTGGAGACCCAGTACGGCACCACCACCATCGATGATGTCGTGGTGTCCAAGATTGCCGGTATCGCTGCCCGCGAGGTCTCCGGCGTGGATTCCCTGGGTGGCGGCGGAGCCCGCATGATCGGCAATATCCGCGAGTCCTTCGGCGCTTCTGAGGACGTCCGCCAGGGCGTCGACGTTGAGGTTGAAGACGGCACCGCTCGCATCGAGATTGCCATCACCGCAGAGTACGGCGTAGCTATCCACGAGCTTGCCGAGGCCATCCGCCGCAACATCATGAATGCGGTAGAGCGCATGACCGGCCTGAGCGTCGAGCGCGTCAACGTTGTTGTTCACGACGTAAAGCTGCCGAAGGATGAGTCCGAGGCGGAAGACCAGGCTGCTTTGAACCAGGGTCAGGCTTAAGCCCAATGCCTGAGCCCCGAGCACGTTTTGAGCTCGAGGTAAGCCACGCCCGCGCTATTGCAGAGGCAGTCCAGAAGGTACGCGGCGTCGCCGCGCTCGACGGCGGTTCGTTCGGTTCGGTGAGTTTGTACCTACCGGGCGAACGCATCGTCGGCATGCGTCGGCCCGACCCGCGCGATGATCGCCACCTGCAGATCAACATTCGCGTTGATATAAGCGCCGCGCCGGACCTTTATGCCTTGGCAGAAGATATTCGGTCCGCCGCCCGTGGGGCTTGTCCCGAACTGCAGCGCATTGACGTTGAGTTTTCTGACGCCGTAGATGGCTTATCCGCTGCTCCATCGAAGGAATAGATATGAAGAATTACACCACTTTGGGCATCATTTCCGGCCTTATTCTTGCCTTCTTCTTGCACCTAGGCTGGGGTCCTACTTTGCTCGCCGTACTCCTTGCCGCAATCGGCGGCATTGTGGGAGCACACTTTGATGGCCGTATCGATCTCACTTCTGTGTGGAATGGCCTCATTGGTAAGGAGAAAGGCCAAGGTTAATGACAGATAGTTCCACTCAGGGCCACACGCGTATCTCGCTGCGGACCATGGAACGCATCGTTACCGCCGCGATTGCTAGCGTGCCCGGCACCAAGGCTATAGAGGCCAAGCTAGCGGGCATCGGCGGCCGCGGTTTTCCACGGGTCTCGGTCCAAATGGACTCGGAGCGCGAGGTAGCGGCCGTCAACGCCACCATTGGCGTAGTGTGGCCTTCGCCGGTCACCACGGTGGCGGAACATACTCGTGCCGCCATCTCGGAGGCCATCGCGGCACACACCGGTTATTCCACAACTCGCGTCAATGTCACCGTCGGCGGTTCCGTTCCGGGCAATCGAGTAACTTCCGCAGAGGTGGAGCAGCGCCAGGTCGCTGCTGCCGTCGCGCCACGCATCACGCCCTCGCCGGTATGGCAGCCGGTCACTGCAAAGTCGGTGAATGTACGCAGCATTGCCACACCGCAGGAGGCACCGGTGCGCACCATCGCCGCGCCGGCTAATGGCGTCGCAGTGCAGTCCGTGGACACCCCGCGCGAGACCGAGGTACGCAACATTTCCACTGACCTCCCAGACCACCAGCTGCGTGAGATTTCGTCCCCAAGCGACCACACGGTACGGCCGATTAGGGAACCCAAGCCGGTTCGCGTGCACAGCGTGGCTGCACCTCGCCCAGCCAGGTTGATCCCGAGTGGGCAGGTTCGTCCACTGGCACGGAAAGTTCAGGTAGCAGTCCCTCGGCCGCAGCCGCTGCGCGAGATTGAAATTCGGCACGAGTGGACTCCGCGCCGGGTCGAGGCCCCCAAGTCTGCCCCTGCGCGCACGGTAAAGGCCCCGCGGCCACAACCGCTCAAGAGCATTGAGGTCACGCCAGCAAATCCTCGGCCGTCGCACGTCGATGCGCCACGACCCGAGCCCTTGCGCGCCATTTCCATTAACCCGTATCGCCCACAAGGAGGCAATAATGGCTGATCAGCACATGCCTGAACACTTCGGGCTGCAGCCGAAGGCGTCTCCGGCGGCGCGTACTTGGGCCGTAATCCTTGGGCTCCTACTGCTCGCCGCGGGCGTCATCGGCGTGCGCGAGACGTGGCTGGTGGGTTCCGGCTCCGATGCCCAGTCCTGGGTACAGCCGGTGCTTAATCTCATTGCCACCGAAGACCTGCAGACGTGGATGATTTGGGCCGGCGTTGCCTCCATTGTCGTAGGCCTGATTTTCCTCTTCGCGGCAGTGAAGACCCGCCGCACCACGCACATGCAACTAGCCTCCGATACCGCGTCCATGTGGATGCGGCCGGTGGATATCGCTCGCCTCTCGTCGGCCACTGCTCGCCGTGTTCCGGGCGTGGCCTCCGCACAGACCTCCGCGGATAGCAAGACTGCCAAGGTCACCGTCAATGGCGATACCGAGGATGCAGAGTTACAGGGCCGGGTGGAGACCGCGGTAACACGCTGCCTGGCTCATCTCAAGAACCCGCCGCAGGTCACCGTAGCTGTAGAGAAGATTCCGGAGTTGGATAACAATGTCTAGAAAACTTGCTACCTTTGACCGTATCCTGCTGGGCCTGCTGGGAATCATCCTCATCGCTTTGGGCGTGTGGCCTATCTTGATCCACTTCAATGTGGAAATTGCCAAGTACTTAGCCCTGTGGGTGGACCACGATACGTGGAAGAGCCTGGCGGACAATGATTGGTGGGTGTGGGCGCTAGCCGGCGGCTCCGCACTGCTACTTATTCTGGGGCTGTGGATTGTGGTGGCCAATCTGCGCCACCGCCGCTTCAATAACGTGGAGTCCGCTTCGTCCAATGACAAGGGCTCTATCACGACGTCGATGAACGCTATCGCCGGCGCCGTGGCCCAAGATTTGGATGGAGTCAAGGGAGTAGACCATGTAGAGCGCCTCGTGGCCTATGACCGCGCGCGGCCCACGCTGCAGTACACGGTGACGGCAAATCCGGACACCCCGGTGGAGCGCCTTACTGGCGCCGTTGAAACCAATGAACGCGATTTCCGCGCAGCGTTTCCGGACGCCGATTTGGACACCATCTACAAGCTGCAGTTCAGCAAGGTAGGTCCGATGAAGGACCTATCCGAATAGCGGGTTCGGAGTCTCCGCCACCAAGATTTCCTGAACGGTCCCAAGGCGGGCCGACTCGCCGCCCCCGAGAATCATTTCCAATTCCTCGCCGGGGCGGCATTTTTCTATGCGCTGCCAAGAGTAGTCCTGGCGAGTTACGCGGCGGTTTTCCTTAGCAAATAGGTGCAGGCCGTGGTCGAGAACCCCGATAGTCTCGCAGAAACGCAGAACAAAGACATAATCACCGAGCTCTTGCCTCTTGAGGCCTTCAAGATTTGGGCGCTCGGTGTTAAGCCGCATGAGGATGGAGACTACTCCGAAGCGGTATTCAAACCCCTCCGTATCACGAATGGTGAAGGGACGGCCGGGGCCTGTAGGGCGAATAGAATTGTAAGCCCACACCACGGGCTGGGTATCGGACCGCCGCACAATGATGTGGGTGGGAGTGGCGGTAATGCGGTAAGCAGGGGCGTCGGCAAGCACGAGCCACTCCCCGGCCGCAATGCGGCCGCCTTCTAAAGGTAGCAGGGGCGGGTGGACGCCCGCTTGGCGCTCCAATTCTGCTACCAGCTCCGCATCGCTCGCACCCCAACCGATTCCTCGATTAGCCAGCATGGCAAAGAAGGTGGGAAGGCTCAGATCGGGTTGGCCCTCCCAGGCGCGGCGGAGGGACTCGAGGGTGGGGTCGATGCGGGTGGGATCATCCATATCCCTACACACTATACCAGCCCAAGCATACCGGGCCCATCGCAGCCCAGAAGGATCGTACGGACGGCAGCAACACCATATGGGGCGAGCGTGAAATATAGATCAAAAAATCCGCGCCACCCGAAGGTGGAGCGGACTCTTTAAAGCTCTACTGAGCGGTTACGGGGTATCGATTACTCGATAACCTTGGTAACGCGGCCAGCGCCGACGGTGCGGGAGCCCTCGCGGATAGCGAAGCGCAGGCCCTCGTCCATAGCGACCGGCTGGATGAGCTCAACGGACATCTCAACGTTGTCGCCAGGCATAACCATCTCGGTGCCCTCAGGCAGGTTAACAACACCGGTAACGTCAGTGGTACGGAAGTAGAACTGCGGACGGTAGTTGTTCATGAACGGGGTGTGGCGGCCGCCCTCTTCCTTCTTCAGGACGTAGACGGAACCCTCGAACTTGGTGTGCGGGGTGTAAGCGCCCGGCTTGATAACAACCTGGCCACGCTCAACGTCCTCACGCTTGGTACCACGCAGAAGCAGACCACAGTTGTCGCCAGCCTCGGTGTAGTCCATCATCTTGCGGAACATCTCGATACCGGTAACGGTGGTGGTCTGGGACTTCTCCTGGATACCGATGATCTCAACGTCCTCGTTGACGTTCAGACGGCCACGCTCAACACGGCCGGTAACAACGGTACCGCGGCCGGTAATGGTGAAGATGTCCTCGATAGGCATCAGGAACGGCTGGTCGGTAGCACGCTGCGGATCCGGGATGGAGTTGTCGCAGGCTTCCATCAGGTCAACGACGGACTGTACCCACTTCTCTTCGCCCTCAAGAGCCTTCAGAGCGGAAATGTGGGTGATAGGAGCTTCCTCATCGTAGTCCTGCTCTGCGAGCAGCTCACGGATCTCCATCTCAACGAGCTCGATGATTTCCTCATCATCAACCATGTCGCACTTGTTCAGTGCAACGAGGATGTAAGGAACGCCAACCTGGCGAGCAAGCAGAACGTGCTCGCGGGTCTGCGGCATCGGGCCATCGGTTGCAGCAACAACCAGGATAGCGCCGTCCATCTGAGCAGCGCCGGTAATCATGTTCTTGATGTAGTCGGCGTGGCCCGGAGCGTCAACGTGTGCGTAGTGGCGCTTCGGGGTGGAGTACTCAACGTGGGAGATGTTGATGGTAATACCGCGCTCCTTCTCCTCAGGAGCCTTGTCGATCATGTCGAACGCGAATGCCTGGTTCTCCTCAGGGTACTGGTCAGCCAGAACCTTGGTGATCGCTGCGGTGGTGGTGGTCTTGCCGTGGTCGACGTGTCCGATGGTGCCGATGTTCACATGCGGCTTCGTACGCTCGAACTTCTCCTTTGCCACTGTATGTCCTCCTGGACTATATGGTGGCTACGACCTTCGCAGCCACGTGGTTGACAGTTGTCATTGGCACCCGACCCACAGTATGTGGGGCAAAGCGCTAATGACGCTTTCTTTACGTGCCAGTTACACGATCCTAGATTTATGTCGCGGTTTTTTCAAACCGCCGTTATAGGAGGTAACCCCGCGAAAAATCGCGGCCATTTCCCTCGACAAGAATCTTTTGAAAAGGATCCTGGGAGGGTAACGGCCGGCTCAATTCACAACCTATAAACCTAAGCTGCAAACTCAGCCCGCCGCTACCCTGGCCCAGTTGTCCCCGCCCGCGGCGGGTCTGGCATCTACTGGCGAAGATTACCAGCCCGACTAAACCGCGGAAGAGACGGGGGCTAACGCTTAGTTAGCACCGCCAGTGCGCTCCTCGATGATCTCCTGTGCAACGGAGGATGGAACCTCTGCGTAGGAATCGAAGACCATGGTGAAGTTTGCGCGGCCTGCGGTGGAAGAACGCAGGTCACCGATGTAACCGAACATCTCGGACAGCGGCACCTTAGCCTTGACAACCTTCGCACCGGAGCGGTCTTCCATAGCGAAGACCTGGCCACGACGGGAGGAGATGTCACCGTTAACGGTACCCATGTACTCCTCAGGGGTAACAACCTCAACGGCCATCATTGGCTCGAGCAGAACCGGCTTAGCCTTGGCCATTGCTTCCTTGAAGACCTGGGAGCCGGCCAGCTTGAAGGCCATCTCGGAGGAGTCGACGTCGTGGTACTGGCCGTCTTCCAGGGTGGCCTTGATGTTAACCATCGGGAAGCCTGCCAGGTAGCCGTACTGCATAGCGTCCTGGATACCAGCGTCAACGGAAGGAATGTACTCCTTCGGAACGCGGCCACCGGTAACGGCATTCTCGAATGCGTAGGTTGCGGACTCGCCCTCTTCCAAGGTCTCTGGGTCCGGGTTGTACGGCTCGATGGTGCAGATAACCTTTGCGAACTGGCCGGAGCCACCGGTCTGCTTCTTGTGGGTGTATTCCATGGACTCAACCTTCTTGCGGATGGTCTCACGGTAAGCAACCTGCGGGTTACCGATGTTGGCCTCAACCTTGAATTCGCGCTTCATGCGGTCAACCATAACGTCGAGGTGGAGCTCGCCCATGCCGCCGATAACGGTCTGGCCGGTCTCTTCATCCAATTCAACGGTGAAGGTTGGGTCCTCAGCAGCGAGCTTCTGGATAGCGGTACCCAGCTTCTCCTGGTCAGCCTTGGTCTTTGGCTCAATGGAAACCTTAATAACTGGATCCGGGAAGTCCATGGACTCGAGGATGATCTGGTCATCCTTGTCACACAGGGTGTCACCGGTGGTGGTTTCCTTCAGGCCGATAACCGCGTAGATGTTACCTGGGTCAGCCTGCTCAACAGGGTTCTCCTTGTTGGCGTGCATCTGGAACAGCTTGCCGATGCGCTCCTTCTTACCCTTGGTGGAGTTCATAACCTCGGTGCCCGGCAGAACCTGACCAGAGTAAACGCGGACGAAGTTCAGCTGCCCGAAGAACGGGTGTGCAGCAACCTTGAAGGACAGTGCAGAGAACGGGGACTCAACGGAAGGCTTACGCGTAACCTGCTCATCCTCGTCGCCGACAGCGTGGCCGACAACCTCGCCAACATCGAGTGGGTTCGGGAGGAAGTCAACGACAGCGTCGAGAAGCGGCTGGACGCCCTTGTTGCGGTATGCGGTACCGCAGTAAACCGGGTAAATCTCGGTGTTGATGGTCAGTTTGCGGATGCCGGCCTTGAGCTCCTCAATGGTCAGCTCCTCGCCGCCGAAGTACTTCTCCATGAGTTCTTCGTCGGACTCAGCAACGGTCTCGACCAACTTCTCGCGGTACTCTGCAGCCTTGTCCTTGAGGTCCTCAGGGATATCTTCTACAACAGGCTCTGCACCGGTCTCGACCTTGCCGCGCCAGGTCAGTGCCTGCATGTTCAGCAGATCAACGATGCCGTCGAAGTCATCTTCAGCACCAATAGGCAGCTGCATTACCAGCGGCTTAGCGCCCAGGCGGTCCTCAATGGTGGAGACGGTGTAGTAGAAATCTGCGCCCAGTTTGTCCATCTTGTTGACGAAGCAGATACGCGGAACGTCGTACTTAGCAGCCTGACGCCACACCTGCTCAGACTGTGGCTCAACGCCTTCCTTGCCATCGAAGACAGCAACAGCGCCATCGAGAACACGCAGGGAGCGCTCGACCTCAATGGTGAAGTCAACGTGACCCGGGGTGTCGATGATGTTGATCTGGTTGTTGTCCCAGAAACAGGTCACGGCAGCGGAGGTAATGGTGATGCCGCGTTCCTTCTCCTGTGCCATCCAGTCAGTGGTGGACGCACCGTCGTGGGTCTCGCCCACCTTACGGTTAATACCGGTGTAGAAGAGAATACGCTCGGTGGTGGTCGTCTTACCAGCATCGATGTGGGCCATGATGCCGATGTTGCGGACCTTGTTCAGATCCTTAAGCACTTCTTGTGCCACGTTTATACCCCAACTTAATAGTCGTCGACGCCGTGACCAGGTTTCTGGCTATGACGCCTGCATGGATAAGGTCATGTATATTTTTGCCACTATTTGGCCGTCCTCGGGGCAGCCTGCCCCTAGACTTCCATCGCTTCAGTGTACTGGACACTCCACGATGCCGCTGGACTGGGCAGGGATACCGCCCAGAGATCACACCCATTAGGGCAAAAAATGGCCCAAGCAAGAGATATGGAGTTTTGTGTTGCCGCGGCAGGAAAACTGCCGGCAGCCAGCGCGAAACTTGTTTCTCGTTGCTTGGGCCATTGATGTGGGTGCTGAAATTACCAGCGGTAGTGGGCGAAGGCGCGGTTGGCCTCTGCCATCTTGTGAGTATCCTCACGACGCTTAACGGAAGCGCCGAGGCCGTTGGAGGCATCCAGGATCTCGTTTGCGAGACGCTCAATCATGGAGTTCTCGCGACGCTGGCGGGTGAAGGTCACCATCCAGCGCAGTGCCAGGGTGGTAGCACGGTCAGGGCGAACCTCAACCGGCACCTGGTAGGTAGCGCCACCGACACGGCGGGAGCGAACCTCGAGGTCTGGGCGGATGTTGCCCAGTGCCTTTTCCAGGGTGCCAACCGGATCGGTACCGGTCTTCTCGCGGCAAGCCTCGAGAGCGCCGTAGACGATGCGCTCTGCGGTGGACTTCTTGCCGTCCTGGAGGATCTTGTTGACGAGCATGGTGACCTGCTCGGAGTTGTATACCGGGTCCTTGACTACAGGACGCTTCGGAGCAGCATTCTTACGCATTGTTTATTACTGTCCCTTCTTTGCGCCGTAACGGGAACGTGCCTGCTTACGGTCCTTGACACCCTGGGTATCCAGAGCGCCGCGGACGATCTTGTAACGAACACCAGGAAGGTCCTTCACACGGCCGCCGCGAACGAGGACCATGGAGTGCTCCTGCAGGTTGTGGCCCTCACCCGGAATGTAGGCGGAAACCTCAATACCGGTGGTCAGGCGAACACGAGCAACCTTACGCAGTGCGGAGTTCGGCTTCTTAGGAGTGGTGGTGTACACACGGGTGCACACACCGCGACGCTGCGGGGAACCCTTCAGCGCAGCGGTAGACACCTCAGAACGCTTGCTGTGGCGGCCCTTGCGGACCAGCTGCTGAATAGTTGGCATTTAACAGTCTTTCTGTCGAATCGCACCGAAGCCAAAAGAAAGGAACCAAACATGCCAAAATAGGCGCTCTTTCCCGGGGCGCTGCCGCATGTCCAGAACTCTTTCCAAAGCCGGTGCTTTGTAAAGGATCAGACTCTTCACCGCGCGCCTAGAAAGGCACGCGTAGTGAACTGAGGTTTAGAGTAGCAAACCGATCGCGCTTGATACAAAACGCAACCAGGTCCTTCCTCCTGCTAGGACCATTCCCAGACCAGGTCCGCCTCGGCGGCCTTGGTGGCAAAGTAGTCCTTTTCCTGTTCTTCCCAGGTTTCAAACCACTGCTCGTAGTCAGGCTCGCGGGCGATGGCGCGTTCGCGGCGTTGGTCCCGGGGGCCATCGATAAGCACGCTTACCACCGCTCCCCTCTCCTTTGCTGCTGCGATATTGGCCGGGGTTACCGAGCCCACGCCTTCGACAATAAGGTCATCGCGGACGTCCAGACTTGCCCAGTCTCCAGGGGCGTCTGCCTCCCAATCCCAGCGCCAATAGCCCGGGTTCATGGTGCGCAACACCTGCTCTGCCACCATGTCAGAGCCCTTGTCCAACCCGTGCCAGCCGGGATAGAACTCATCGAGGTGCACTACCCGCCAATTGGTGCGCTCGGCCAGCGCGGCGGAAGTCCAGGTTTTTCCGGCGCCCGAAGGGCCGTCGATAAGTACGGTCACCGGCTTGAAGGCACGCTTTCTGGCTGCCGCCAGCTTGACGACGTCCTCTAAAAGGCGCTCTAGTTGGCTATCAAAGTCCATGGTCGCTCAATCACTGCTTTCGCGGTTTATAGGCCGAAGAATCTCCAGGCCCCAGTGAGTACCGAAACTACCACCGGTACGAAAGCGAAGACAGTACCTAGGGCCATAATCCACCCATCGCGGGCCCGCAGGCGGGACTCGCGCGCCCATGTCCGTGCCCTTCCTCCAGGTGGAGTACGACCAAATCCGCGCGCCTCCATAGCCGTGGCCAACTTGCCACCGCGGCGCAGCGCGATGACCAAAAGCCCGAAGGACATAGTAAGCAGATGCTTCAGCTTGCCGACGTCCGTCAGCCCCCTCGCCCTGCGCGCCATACCCAACGACTGCCAGTCAGATTGAAAGAGCGTCATCATACGCACACCGGCCACCGCACCAATAACAAACCGCGAGGGTAGCTTCAGGATCTGCGATAGGGCATCTCCCAATTCGGTCGGATCAATATCGCGGGCTAGGACCACCATGGGTAGGGCCACTGCAAAGACACGCAGCGTAATGGCGATCGCGAGGGTCAGCGAGTTCTGTGTGACCGTAATAAGCCACCAGCTGAAGTACTCCGTGCCACCAGGCTCGCCATATAGCAGCATCGAGATGCCAGAAATCGGTGCAATGAGAAAGAGGAACCAACCGCCCTTTAGTAGCTGCCCCCATGACACCCCGCACAGCGGCGCGAGGATCAGGGTAAGCGTCAGCGATACCGCAGCCGAGATCCAGTCAATGGAGGCCAATAGTGGGGTAACCCAGATAAACATCAAAAAGATGCGGCTAAGCGGATTAGCCCCGTGCAAAAGATTAGGCACCGCGCACCTCCACTCGGTGATCCCCCAAGGCCTGGATAAATAGCGGGTCATGGGTAATGGAGGCGATGGTGATGCCGTCATCCGCCAATTGCCGCAGCAAGCGCACCAGCTCCACAAAGGTCTGAGGGTCTTGCCCAAAGGTGGGCTCATCCAAGAGCAGCACCGACGGCGCGGTCACCAAGGCAGTGGCCACAGATAGGCGTCGTTTCTCGCCGCCCGAGAGCGTAAACGGGTTAGCGTCTAAGAGATGTTGCAGGCGCAGTGATTCCACCAGCTGCGCGATCCTTTCCTCCGGCGGGTCCGCGCGCATTACCTTGGGCGCAACGCGCAGCTCTTCGGCCACCGTGCGGGCGACGAATTGGTGCTCCGGATTCTGGAAGACAAAGCCAATGCGGTCCGCTAGCTCGCGTGATTTCCAGCGGAGCGGTGACCCTTTGACCCCGCGTCGCACGAAATCGGCCACCCCAATTTCCCCGGATTTAGCCGGCAGCAACCCGGCCATGGTCATCAACCAGGTGGACTTACCCGCGCCATTCGGCCCGGTAATGACCGTGGATGCTCCCGCCGGCAGCGCAATCGTGCGTGGTGGCCCATAACGCGTGACGAGGTCGGTGCTCCACAGCGCGGCTTCGCGCTGCGCAAGCTCGGCCTCGCTGAGGCGGCGCGCCTGCAGCAGGCCGGAGACCTGGCGGCGCTGGGCCACCTCCGCGAAGGAAGTATCCGCTACGATGCGCCCGCGGTCCAGCTCCACTGCGCGGTCGAGCACACCGTCCCACGCTGCGTGCTGGTGCTCTACCACCACGAGCGTCGCGCCGGTTTCTTCCACCAGCCTAGAGACCGCTCGCACCACATCGCGCGCGCCGGCTGGATCCAGGTTGGCCGTGGGCTCATCCAGCAGCACCACACCCGCGCCCATCGCAATGACACCGGCCAACGCCAAACGCTGTTTTTGGCCACCAGAAAGCCTCTCAGTGGGAAAATCCAGCGGTACAAAAGGCCCCACCAACTCCTTGGCAGCCGCTACTCGACGCCAAATATCCTCACGCGGGTAAGCCAGGTTCTCACAGCCGAATGCAATGTCATCGCCTACGCGCGCGGAGATCACCTGCGAGTCTGGGTCCTGGAGCACCAACCCCACCGGGATGGAGCGCCCCGGTTCCTCCACCATGCCGGTGGAGTCTTCAAGAAGAATCTCGCCTGTGCGAGTTCCCTCCTCATCGGAGCCGAGCACTCCTGCCATCGCGGCCAGCAAAGTGGACTTACCCGATCCCGAGTCACCACACAGCAGTACCCGCTCGCCTGGCTCAATGACCAAGTCAATATCGGCCAAAGCCGGCTGCTTTCGTCCCGCATGGGTCCACCCAAAGCCACGGGCGGTTATCTTGGTGGCATTTCCCGCCAGCGTTGAAAAATCAGACACCGAAACAACACGCCCTAAGCGCGCTGTTCACGGCCTGCGGCAAAGCGATCCAAGGCACCGGTCTTCGCCAACGCCTTGACCACAAAATAGCCCAACGCACCGGCCAAAATGGCACCGGAAACGCTCAGCGTAGCCAGGTAAATAATCTTAAACTCAAAGCTACGAGCCAGGTTGCCGGAGAGAAACAGCTCCAGAACAAAAGCACCCCAACCGGCAGCCATGCCGGCCAAGATAGACACGCCCAGACCAAACCTACGGTAGAGGAAAATTGCCAGGATGATCTCCACACCAATGCCCTGCGCGAGGCCGGAGTACAGGGTGCTAAAGCCCCACTGGGAGCCCAGCACCGCAGAAACGGTTGCGGCAAGAACCTCCACATAGACAGCCGCACCCGGCTTGCGAATAATCAGGCCACCCAGCACGCCACCGATAAGCCAAATACCAGTAGCAATGCCTCCCAGGCCCGGAGTCACGGCATCCATGGCCTCAAACCAGGCATAGCCCACCGCATTCCACCCCAGGAACACGAAACCACAGGCCACGCCCAAAACGGACGCCACCACAATATCGACCACGCGCCAGTTCAAGCTGCGCTTCGGTGCTGCAGACACACGTGTATTAGTAGTCATAATTTCCTCCCTCTCGCCGGCATTATCCGGATCAGGTTCAACGGTTCGCCACAACTTCTGTGGCATCTCAGCCTCTACCTTGCTCAACGAGCTCAGTGTCAGCACAGGCAAAAGCACCCGTGATTTGTGCAATTATCAAACCTCAGTCACGAGCCACACAGACGTATGCGCGTTCCTGACCAAAAGCTGTACTCATCCTAGCAAGTCCCAACACCCCTACCCCTTACTACCACCCCGCACGCAGCATAAGGTTCAGCCACATCATCGAGACTTGTCTACCTACCCAGCACCGAACGAGCACCTTCCCCACAGCGCGACCCAGATGCTCACCACCCTCCACCAAAGCCACCCAAAACAATGAAACCCTGCGGAGCGCCAACAAACGCCACGCAGGGTCAAGATCTGAGGTCAATTGCCCAGCCAAAATCACCAGCGCAATCAGCAATCAGACGTAAGAAGACGATAGGCCGTTAGCACCAGCAATCGCTACGGACTGTACTGGGCTAACGGCCAATACCGTTCCCTAATCGGTGGGAAGATTACGCCCTTCCCGTGGCGCGGAAGTGCAAGACTCTAAACGATCCCGCACTCACGATTACTTGGAGGAGCTGGAAGAGCTGGAGGAACCAGCGCCCGGAGCACAGGAGTTGATGAGCAATCCCAGTGCCAGTGCGCCAGCCGCAGCCAGAGCAATTCCGCCACCAATGCGGCCAGCCTCTGGGCTAACCTTCTTCAGCATCAGGTCAATCTGGTTAGCCTGCTTTGCAAGCGGGCCATTGAAGATACCCAGCTGTTTTTGCAGCTGAGCATTCTTCTGACCCAGCTGACGGTTGATGCCATCAATCTGTGCAGAGACCTGCTTTACCAGCGGGGAGAAGCCCGGGATGTTCATCTGGGAAGCCAGACCAATCGGCAGCAGGAACAGCAGCGGCAAGCCAAGGCCGGCAGCAGCCGGAGCACAGCGCTCCCAATCAACGTTGGAAGAACCATCCAGGATGCTGGAGCCATCAGTAATGCTGGAACCAGACTCATCCTTCTCTTCGATGGCGACCTCAACAGTGTCAATCACCTTGCCTTCAGGATCCTTGACCTCAACGACAATCTTGTCGCCAGGCTTGGCATCCTCATTCGGCTTCACAGTGATGTTGCCGTTTTCATCAATCTCAGCGGTACCCGGACCGTCAGTTACCTCAACGGTAGTGCCAGGCTTAACGTCACCGGAATTAGGATCCTTGTCAATCTCTACGGACTCACCCGGAGTCGTCTTAGAGTCGTTCCAATTCGGCTCGTCCGTGTCCGAATCCGAATTCTCTACTAGGTCCGCAACACCGTTGTCGTTCTTGTCAGTAATACCGGTATCGCCAAGGCCGTCGCCGTCCTCGTCGTTGACCGAGCCCTCTGGAACTTCAGACTCCTCAGCGTTGGTCTTACCGTCACCATCGGTGTCTTCGTCACCATCATTGGTGCCGTCACCATCGGTATCCGGGTTCAGCGGGTCAAGGCAAGCTTCCTTCTCATCATCGTTGGAAACACCGTCGCCATCAGCGTCCGGATCCTCCTTGTTGATGATTTTGTCGCCGTCCTTATCACCCTTCGGACCATCCTCATCATCCTTATCGATGATATCCGGGATGCCATCGCCATCAGAGTCCTTGGACTCATCAACGGTTGGGTCAGACTCCTCAGCATTGGACTTACCGTCACCATCGGTGTCCTTTTCACCGTCCGGAGTCTTGTTTCCGTCCTTATCCTTAGTCTTCGGGTCGTACGGGTCCGTACCGGCAGCCTTCTCGTCAGAGTTGTTGACGCCATCGCCATCGATATCCGGGTCAACCGCATCCGGGATGCCGTCGTTATCGGTGTCATTGGTCAGCGGGCCATCGGTGATATCAGCCTCGCCGTCCTCCGGATCCTTATCGGTAACACCGGTATCGCCAAGGCCGTCGCCGTCCTTATCCTCAACCGAGCCCTCCGGAACCTCAGACTCATCCTTGTTCTTCTTACCGTCACCGTCGGTGTCCTCGTCACCATCATTGATGCCGTCACCATCGGTATCCGGGTTCAGAGGATCAAGGCCAGCTTCCTTCTCATCATCGTTGGAAACACCGTCGCCATCAGCGTCCGGATCCTCCTTGTTGATGATTTTGTCGCCGTCCTTATCACCCTCCGGACCGTCCTCGTTATCGCGGTCGACGATATCCGGGATGCCGTCCTTGTCCTTATCGGTGATTTCGGCTTCACCCGGGATTTCCTTACCGTCCGGCCCAACCGGAACCTCGGACTCGTCCTTGTTCTTGATGCCGTCACCGTCGGTGTCCTCGTCACCATCGTTGACGCCATCACCATCGGTATCCGGGTTCTTCGGATCGGTACCGGCAGCCTTCTCGTCAGCATTGTTGACGCCGTCACCGTCGATATCCGGATCCTGGGAATCCGGGATACCGTCACCATCGGTGTCCGGATCCTCAATCATGCGCTCGGTTACGGTGAGGTCGAAGGAATCAGTAGCGGTAATATCCTTACCCTCATCATCCTTCAGCACTGCCTTAACAGTGATGTCCTTCCAAGTCTCCAGCTCAGCATCAGCAGGAACATCGCCCTCAATAGCCTTGGTATCCGGGTTGTACTTCAAGAACTTCGGCAAACCATCAACAGTTACCTCAGCACCATCAGTAGCCCTAACCGGGATGGAAACCTCCTTCTCACCACGCTGAACCTTCATGTTCGGGATAGCATCCACAGTCACAGCAATGTTCGGGTCGTTTACGTCAACAGTGACATCAACAGTATCGGTGGACTTATCCGGGTAAGTCACAATAACCGGAACGGTGATCTTGTCACCAGGCTTGGCATCCTCCGGAACCGGAACGGTGATCTCACCAGTGTTCTCATCAACCTTTACGCCCTCAGGAGCATCCTCGCCCGGCTTGAACGTGGTGCCCTCAGGAGCCTTGGTGTCCTTGCCGTCCTTGTCCTTGAACTCAGGCTTGTCGATCTTGACATCGTCACCAGGCTTACCGGTGCCGTCATTGTACTCCGGCTCGAACTCGTCGTTCTGCTTTGTTTGAGGCGTTGCTTCCTCGACCTCGAACGGAGCGGAACCGACAGTCCTGGTGCCATCCTCCAAGACTGCAACAACCGGAACATCAAACTTGGTGCCCGGCTCTGCACCCTCCGGGAAGGTCAGAGTCACTTCACCAGTGGCCTCGTCCAGCTCAACGGTGTAGCCTTCAGGCTCCTCGAACGTACCCGGAAGCTCGAACTTGGAAACCGGCGACGGCAGGTCCTCGCCCTTTTCCGACTCCACCTCATCGGTAGTGGTGGTGTTGTCAAAGGTCGGAACACCTGACTCCAGCGGCTCACCCGGAGCACCTTCAGTCTCCTCGTACACCGGAGCCCAACCGACCAGCACAGTGAAGGAGTCAGCGGCGATACGGCTGCCGCGGGCGTTGTCTTCGTCGATATCAACCGGGTAGAGGTCCGCACGGAACGTCGTGGTCTTGTCAATGCCGTCCGGGAACAGATCTTCATCACCCGTGTCCAGCGGGAAGGAAGGCAATTCACCGTTCGCGTCCGCCTTCAACGGCTCACTGGTGTCAACGACTTTACCGGTGTCAGTGTTGACCCACTCAATTTCGTACTTGAGATTGTTAGCGAACTTCGTGGGCACGCCCTTGGTGTCCGTCTCAGCCACATCACCCGGCTTCGCCCAGTTCTCAGCGGTGTCGTACGGAGTCACATCGAACGTGATGTAGTCCGCGTACAGAGAAAGGAACGAAGTGTTCAGGTGCTCGCCCACCTTGACCGCATTCCAACCGTCGCCGGTGTTGTAGCGCCAATGATCAAGGTAGCCGTTAGTCTGCCACGGAGTCTGGACACCAAAGCCCGGCACATCCTCGGTGGAGACGAACAGCCAATCCCAGTTGACGTGCTTCGGCATTTCCTCCGGCACATTGCCGTTGTTGCTCTTCGAGAATGTACCGTACTCTGGGGACGGTGCCACAGTACCAAGCAGATCCCATGCGACGTGCTCGGAACCATCAGGGAACGGCACCTTCGTGCCATCATTACGGGTGAGAGGGTTGCCACCAGCCCTAGTTCCACGACCGTCGTTGAGCGCCAATCCGGTACCGAAGGTGCCGTTGAACTGCAGCGTGTAGTCATTGTCCGCGCCGACCGTCGCCATGACAGTCTCAGCGATCCAGCGGTCCTTGCCGAACTTGCCGGTCACCGGATCCTTCTCGGTGTCCGCGGCCATCTCGCGCTTAATCCAGTTCTGCAGAGCAGCCTCATTGTCGCGGGTCCAGCCCGCATCCGGCGACCTACCGTTAACCCCATCAGGAATCTCATCAACACCGATTGCTGCCGGCGCTTCGTTTTTAATCTTGTTGATTGCGTAGTCCGACAGGTAGGAGCCGTAGACCTTCAGACCCTCAGCGGCAACGTCTCCCTTGTTAAGGGTATTCATCAAGTTCCAGGTGAATACACCCTGCGTGTGATCCTGCTCCCAGAAGGCCTTGCCCTGCACCTGGCCACCCTGGCCAGAAGACTTCACCGGGTTCTCCACAGCCTGGTCCATCTTGTGCATGACATCATTCTTCGGCTTCTCACCGTAGTAGAAACGCACATTATTCACGCGGTTCTCGCCAACGAGCCACTGCGTCGACACACCCTGCGTATCGATCGTGTCGGCCAGCGGGCCCAGGAAACCATCGTTGTAGCTAAAGACCTGCTGGAATGTTTCGCCGTCCGGGTTCTCAGCCCAGACACGGATCTTCTCTTTCTGCGGTGCGTTCGGGTCAGCGTCAAACTTGTGCTCCTTACCGAGCGCATCGAAGAACGGACGCATCTTGATCGCGTAGCGTCCATCCGGACCGGTCACCGTGGTGTAGGTCGGCGAGGTGTAACCACCCTTGTCCACCCACTCGGCGTACACGCGCACGCCCTCCATCGGGATCGGACGGTAGTTCTTCGTGTCCGGGTTGACCAACATATTGCCGTTGCGGGTATTCAGCACGAAGCCCTGGATGGAATCCGTGTCATCCTGCGTGGTGCCGGACTCAATCGTGCCAGCCTTCTTCTTCGGCGGCTCAAAGGTGTAGCGCGGCTCACCGACAGAAGTCTGGTAAATGCCGTCGGCATTCACACCCGGGTACATATTGCCAGTATTATTTGGGTTCGTTTCAGCCTTCTGATCTGGCGTCGAAGCTGCTGCAGAGACAGCGTAATCTGGAGTAACCGCATGGACGAACGGTCCTACCATTGCAACAGAGAGAGCGGCGGCAGCAATAGTGGTGCCGCGACGGCGAGTTACGCCGTTAAAACTCTTCATTTTCACGAAAAGTCCTTCCTTAAGAAAAATTAGGGAACATCAGAGAACAAGAGTATGCCTAGCAACCTGTGCTCGGGCGTACGCGAAACTGACTTTTAGCTGATTCTGAACTGTTCTCGGACTGTCATATTATTGAAATCCGCTGGATACCGCAAGCTATGACGTCATCTAAATACATTATTATCACTGGTTAACATTGTATACATTCGCAACCTTCCGCAATTCTCCTAGTCAGCGGTGTTTAAGGTTCTCTGTCCAAGCTAAGTGTGTGATAAGTCCCCTAAATTTGATTCTTGGAAGGCAATGCATTGTCTTTTATATTCCCTGTTTTGGACATGAAAAAAGCGTGCCTGGGAATCCAGACACGCTTTCTGTTGAGGCAGCAATTAGTCCGTTGCTGCCTCGCTTCTACTTAGAAGGTGAAATCCTCATCCAGCGGGACGGAAGCGCCGGTGAATTCACCGAAGCCGTCATCGCCGTAGATGGAATCGCCGTAAGTTGGGATCGAGTATGCAGCGTTGCGTGCAGCCTCGGTCGGCTTGACGGAGATATTGCGGTAGCGGGAAATACCGGTACCAGCCGGGATGAGCTTACCGATGATGACATTCTCCTTGAGGCCAATGAGCTTATCGGAGCGCTTGTTAATAGCGGCGTCGGTAAGCACGCGAGTGGTCTCCTGGAACGATGCAGCGGACAGCCAGGACTCGGTAGCCAAGGAAGCCTTGGTAATACCCATGATCTCCGAGCGCAGCTGAGCCGGCTCGCCGCCCTCTGCAACCTGGGCAGCATTGAGCTGCTTGGCCTCAGAAAGGTCAATGAGATTACCCGGCAGCAAGTCCGTGGTACCAGCATCGATGACGGTGCCACGGCGCAGCATCTGGCGGATGATGATCTCGATGTGCTTATCGTGAATAGCCACACCCTGGGTACGGTACACAGCCTGAACCTCATTAATGAGGTGCTGCTCCACGCCGCGGCGGCCGAGGACCTCGAGCACGTCGTGCGGGTCAGCCGCACCGCGCATCAGGCGGTCACCGGTCTCAACGTGGTCGCCGTCCTTGAGGGAGCGCTCGATCATCGCATCCGGGTTGGACTCCATCGGGCGACGGACCTGAGCCAGGCCCTGACGCTTGGAGAGCTTCTCATAGACCACATCATCAGAGCCATCATCCGGGGTGATGGTCAAGGTCCAGAAGTTGCCCTCATCGGACAGGGAGACGGTGCCGTCAACGGAGGCAATAGGAGCGCGATTCTTCGGGTTACGGGCCTCGAAGAGCTCCTGAACACGCGGCAGACCGCCGGTAATATCGCCACCGACACCACCCTGGTGGAACGTACGCATGGTCAGCTGGGTACCCGGCTCACCAATGGACTGCGCAGCCACAATGCCGACGGCCTCGCCGATATCGACAAGCTGGCCGGAAGCCATGGACTTGCCGTAGCACTTGGCGCATACGCCGGCCGGAGTCTGGCAAGTCAGCACGGAGCGAACCTTGACATCGGTGACCTTAGCGTCAAGCAGCTTCTGGGTGAGCTCCTCGGTGAGGTCAGAGCCGGCCTCGGCCACAACCTCGCCGTCTTCGCCCTTGACATCGGTCGCAAGAACGCGGCCCGATGCAGAGGTCTCCCACAGCTCGGAGAGAACAACCTTGTCCCCGGACTCCTCGCCGATTGGCACCTGGACGCCTAGGCGGGTGCCACAGTCCTCTTCACGGACGATGACATCCTGGGCCACGTCCACCAGACGACGGGTGAGGTAGCCGGAGTCAGCGGTACGCAGTGCGGTATCGGCCAGACCCTTACGCGAACCGTGGGAGTTGTTGAAGTACTCCAGCACGGACAGACCTTCGCGGAAGGAGGTCTTAATCGGACGGGTGATGTAATCACCGTGCGAGTTCACAACCATGCCCTTCATACCGGCCAGCGTCCAGATCTGACGCATGTTACCGGCAGCACCAGACTTCACAATCATCGGAATCGGGTTGTGGTCCGGGTACATGTTCTCGACGGCCTCACCGACGGTGTCGGTAGCGTCCTTCCACAGCTCAACCAGGCGATCGTAGCGCTCGCGCTCGGTCAGAGCACCCTGCTCCCAGTACTTGCGCTCGATGCGCTCTGCTTCCTTCTCATAAGACTCGAGGATCTCGGTCTTATTCGGCAGAACCAGAACGTCAGACATGGTGATGGTCACGCCGGAACGGGTTGCCCAGTAGAAGCCGGCATCCTTCATGTTGTCCAGCACCTGAGCCACGGTGATCATCGGGTACTTATTGGCCAAGTCATTGACCACGTCACCGATGAGGACCTTGTTGCCGGAGCCGCCGCCCTTACGGACCATGATGCCCTCTAGGTACGGGTAGTTCCATGGCAGCAGCTCGTTGAACATGACGCGGCCAATGGTGGTGTAGCCCATCCATGCCTGGCCCTTGGTCCAGCCATCTGGGAACTGCTCCTCCTCGATCTCCTGCGGCGGGCGAAGGTGATCGATGCGGACCTTGATCGGAGCCTGCAGGCCAACGGTGCCGCGGTCATAGGCCATGAGGGCCTCGGCGTAGGAGGAGTAAACGCCCGTTGCTGGCTTATCCTCTTCTGCCTCGCGGAAGCGGCCGTTGCCACCGATCTCGTCCTCGGCCTTGTCCATGGTCAGGTAGTACAGGCCGGTAACCATATCCAGACGCGGCATGGCCAGTGGCTTACCGGATGCTGGGGACAGAATGTTATTGGAAGCCAACATCAGGACGCGGGCCTCAGCCTGTGCCTCAGCGGATAGTGGCAGGTGGACTGCCATCTGGTCACCGTCGAAGTCGGCGTTGAATGCCTCACAAGCCAGCGGGTGCAGCTGGATAGCCTTACCCTCAACCAGCTTCGGCTCAAAGGCCTGAATACCCAGGCGGTGCAGCGTAGGCGCACGGTTGAGCATCACTGGGTGTTCGGAAATGGCCTGCTCCAGAACGTCCCACACCTCTGGGCGCTGGCGCTCAACCATGCGCTTGGCGGACTTGATGTTCTGGGCGTAGTCATTTTCTACCAAGCGCTTCATGACGAATGGCTTGAATAGCTCGAGAGCCATGAGCTTCGGCAGACCACACTCGTGCAGCTTCAGCTGCGGACCAACGATAATAACGGAACGGCCAGAGTAGTCCACGCGCTTACCCAGCAGGTTCTGGCGGAAGCGGCCCTGCTTGCCCTTGAGCAAGTCAGACAGAGACTTGAGCGGACGGTTACCCGGACCGGTGACCGGACGGCCGCGGCGGCCGTTATCGAAGAGCGCGTCTACAGACTCCTGCAGCATGCGCTTCTCGTTGTTCACAATGATCTCTGGTGCACCCAGGTCGATCATGCGCTTCAAACGGTTATTGCGGTTGATTACGCGGCGGTAGAGGTCGTTCAGGTCGGAGGTAGCGAAGCGGCCACCGTCCAGCTGCACCATCGGGCGCAGCTCTGGTGGAATAACCGGGACAGCATCCAGCACCATGCCAGCCGGATCATTGCCGGAGCGTAGGAAGGCCGCAACAACCTTCAAGCGCTTCAGGGCACGCATCTTCTTCTGGCCCTTGCCGTTGTTGATGATCTCGCGCAGCTCCTCGGCCTCAGCCTCGAGGTCGAAGTTGCGGACCAGGGTCTGGATGGCTTCTGCACCCATGCCGCCGGTGAAGTAATCCTCGTAGCGGTCCACCAGCTCTTCGTAGATGGTCTCATCAATGATCATCTGCTTCGGAGCTAGCTTGATGAAAGTATTCCAGATTTCATCGAGGCGGGCGATTTCGCGCTCGCCGCGCTCGCGGATGTGCTGCATTTCCTTATCGGCAGCATTCTGCACCTTCTTGCGGGCATCTGCCTTGGCACCGGCTGCTTCCAGCTCGGCCAGATCAGACTCCAACTTGGAGGCGCGCTCGGCGATCTCGGACTCGGTATCGTCCTCAACGTCCTTCTTCTCCAGGAGCATTTCTGCTTCCAGGGTGGACTGATCGTTGTGGCGAGCCTCTTCATCCACGGAGGTGATGATATTGGCTGCGAAGTAGATGATGCGCTCGAGATCCTTCGGAGCCAGGTCCAGCAGGTAGCCCAAGCGGGAAGGAACTCCCTTGAAGTACCAGATGTGGGTTACCGGAGCGGCCAGCTCAATGTGGCCCATGCGCTCACGGCGGACCTTAGACTTGGTGACCTCAACGCCACAGCGCTCACAGATGATGCCCTTGTAGCGGACGCGCTTGTACTTACCACAAGCGCACTCCCAGTCACGGGTGGGGCCGAAGATGCGCTCACAGAAGAGGCCGTCCTTCTCCGGCTTCAGGGTGCGGTAGTTAATGGTCTCAGGCTTTTTGACCTCGCCCTTGGACCAGCGACGAATATCGTCTGCGGTGGCCAGACCGATGCGGAGCTCGTCGAAGAGATTTACGTCAAACACGTAATGTCTCCCTTTCATCCTCGTTGTCGAGGAATTGATGGCTTTGTATGAATGGAACGTTTATGCCCTACCGCGGGGACTTACCCCGCGGTGGACCAAGAAACTAATTAGGCGATGTCAGCGGAGGAACCCTCATCGCGGGACAGGTTAATGCCAAGCGATGGGCTGTCCATGTCATCGTCATCAGAGCCAGACAGCTCCATCGGCGTGCCGTCGGTGGAGAGAACTTCCACGTTCAAGCACAGGGACTGCAGCTCCTTGAGCAACACCTTGAAGGACTCAGGGATGCCCGGATCTGGAATATTGTCGCCCTTAACAATGGCTTCGTAGACCTTCACGCGGCCGACGACGTCATCGGACTTGATGGTCAGCAGCTCCTGCAGGGTGTAGGCAGCGCCGTATGCCTGCATTGCCCACACCTCCATCTCGCCGAAGCGCTGGCCACCGAACTGGGCCTTACCACCCAGCGGCTGCTGGGTGATCATGGAGTAAGGACCGGTGGACCGGGCGTGAATCTTCTCATCGACCAAGTGGTGCAGCTTGAGCATGTACATGTAGCCAACCGAAATTGGGTACTTGTACGGTTCGCCCGAGCGGCCGTCGAAAAGCGTGGCCTTGCCGTTCTCATCTACCAGCACATCGCCGTCGCGGTTAGGACGGGAGGAAGCCAGCAGGCGCTCGATCTCGTGGTTGGTAGCACCGTCGAAGACTGGGGTCGCGGTCAAGGAATCCGCAGGAACGTCATAGAGCTCCTCCGGCAGGGTCTTGAGCAGCTCGGCGTTCTTCGGATCTTCGGTGTCGACCTTCCAGCCGGCGTGTGCCAACCAGCCCAAGTGAACCTCGAGGACCTGGCCAATGTTCATACGACGCGGCACACCGTGGGTGTTCAGCAGGATGTCTACCGGGGTGCCGTCTTCCATGAACGGCATATCCTCTGGCGGCAGAATCTTGCCCACAACGCCCTTGTTGCCGTGGCGGCCGGCCATCTTATCGCCGTCCTGGATCTTGCGCTTCTGGGCCACGTAGACGCGAATCATCTCGTTGACGCCAGGGGCCAGATCGTCATCATCATCGCGGGAGAAGCGGGCAACGCCGATGACCTTGCCCACCTCACCGTGCGGCACCTTCATGGAGGTATCGCGGACCTCGCGGGCCTTCTCACCGAAAATGGCGCGCAGCAGGCGCTCCTCCGGGGTCAGCTCGGTCTCACCCTTCGGGGTGACCTTACCCACCAGGATGTCGCCGGCGCGGACGTCGGCACCGATGCGGATGATGCCGCGCTCGTCCAGGTCGCTCAAGACGTCCTCAGAGACGTTTGGGATCTCGCGGGTGATTTCCTCAGCGCCCAGCTTGGTATCGCGAGCATCAATCTCGTGCTCTTCGATGTGGACGGAGGTCAGGATGTCCTCTTCCACGATGCGCTGGTTGAGGATGATGGCGTCCTCGTAGTTGTGGCCTTCCCACGGCATGAAGGCAACCAACAGGTTGCGGCCGAGGGACATCTCACCATTGTGGGTACCAGGGCCATCGGCCAGAACCTGGCCGGCCTCTACGCGCTCACCCATGGAAACCAGCGGGGTCTGGTTGTAGTTGGTGCCCTGGTTGGTGCGCTCGAACTTACGCAGGATGTAGGTATCGCGCTGGCCCTCATCATCCATGATGGTGATGACATCAGCGGTGACGTTTTCGACCACACCGGCCTTCGGGGTGATAACAACGTCGCCAGCGTCGTACGCAGCGCGCTGCTCCATACCGGTACCCACCAGCGGAGCCTCGGAGCGCACCAGCGGCACGGCCTGCTTCTGCATGTTCGCACCCATGAGGGCACGGTTAGCATCGTCGTGCTCCAAGAACGGAATCATGGCCGTACCCACGGAAACCATCTGGCGCGGGGAGACGTCAACGTAGTCCACACCGGAGGCATCGGTAAGCCCGATATCTCCGTCCTTCAGGCGGACCTCAATACGCTCGCCGGTGAGGTTGCCCTCTGCGTCCTGCTCGACCTCGGCCTGAGCAATAGCGAAGCGGTCCTCTTCATCGGCGGTGAGGTACTCCACCTGGTCGGTGATCTTGCCGTCCACAACCTTGCGGTACGGGGTCTCAATGAAGCCGAAAGCATTCACGCGGGCGTAGGACGCCAGCGCACCAATGAGGCCAATGTTCGGGCCCTCGGGAGTCTCAATCGGGCACATACGGCCGTAGTGAGAAGCGTGAACGTCTCGCACCTCAATGCCGGCGCGCTCACGAGACAGGCCGCCTGGGCCCAGTGCGGACAGGCGGCGCTTGTGGGTCAGGCCGGACAGCGAGTTGTTGTGGTCCATGAACTGGGACAGCTGCGAGGTACCAAAGAACTCGCGGATAGCAGCAGAGACCGGGCGCACGTTAATCAGGGAGGTCGGAGTGATGGACTCCGCATCCTGGGTGGTCATGCGCTCGCGCACAACGCGCTCCATGCGGGACAGGCCCACACGGACCTGGTTCTGGATGAGCTCACCTACGGTGCGCAGGCGGCGGTTACCAAAGTGGTCGATGTCATCCGTGTGCAGGGCGATCATCTCACCGTTTGGTGCCTTCATCTCGCGCTCGCCTACGTGCAGGCGGACCAGGTACTCGAGGGTGACGGCAATGTCTTCCTCGGTCAGGGTCATCAGACCATCGTGGTCGCCGCCGAGACCCAGCTTGCGGTTGATTTTGTAGCGGCCGACCTTTGCCAGGTCGTAACGCTTTGCACGGAAGAAGGAGTTATCCAGCAGGGACTGTGCCAGCTCGCGGGTAGGCTGCTCGCCTGGGCGCTGCTTGCGGTAAATCTCCAGCAGTGCCTCATCGGTGTTCGCTACACCGTCAGACTCCAGGGTGGACATCATGAGCTCGGAGAAGCCGAAGCGATCCTTGATCTGCTCTTCGCTCCAGCCCAGTGCCTTAAGCAGCACGGTTACCGGCTGGCGGCGCTTGCGGTCAATGCGCACGCCAACGGTGTCGCGCTTGTCGACGTCGAACTCCAACCATGCACCGCGGGAAGGAATAACCTTCACGGAGTGCAGCGGGCGCTCGGTGGACTTATCGATCGAGCGATCGAAGTAGACGCCCGGGGAGCGCACCAACTGAGAGACGACGACACGCTCGGTACCGTTCACGATGAACGTGCCCATATCCGTCATGATCGGGAAATCGCCGATGAAGACGGTCTGCGACTTAATCTCTTGGGTGTCGTTATTAATAAACTCTGCGGTCACGTACAGCGGCGCGGAGTAGTTGATGTCCTTTTCTTTGCACTCATCAACGGTGTTTTTCACCGGCTCAAAGCGCGGCTCCGAGAGGGACAGGGACATATTGCCCGAGTAGTCCTCAATCGGCGAGAGCTCTTCGAGGATGTCCTCGAGGCCGCTCGTCACGCGGGCGTCATCGCCGCGCTCAGCCTGCTCGCGCTCGCGCCACTCCGGCGCGCCAACGAGCCAATCAAAGGAATCAAGTTGTACGTCAAGGAGACCCGGCAGGGCGATAGGCTCGCTGATTTTTGCAAACGAGTATCGCTTCGGGGCTCCGGGGATATTGGCCACTGACTTGGTCTGGCGGGAGACTGCCAAGATGGGTCCTTCCAGCACCTCACGCGGATTGCCAGCTCGCCCTGGCCGACGAGCCGCAAAACCGCTGGTAATTCTAGCATTCGGTCTGCTGTGGAGTGTCTGGGTTCAGAATGCACAAAATCACCTTGTCAAGTCGGTTTTGCCATCACCGGCCTGAAAGGCTAAATGTGCACCGAAGATCCAGATTCCAGCGCAACGAAACAGCTTATAGGAAAAGACCTGCCATGTAAAGACACACCACTCTTGGGGCGTGTCGCTACCGCGCTAGGGGGCAAGCTCGTGCTCGCCGCGGCGCTAACGCGTCCCCGTCGCGCGACTGTGCGCGACAACCACCGAGCACCCTACCACTAAAATCTCAATACACCGCAACCCCGGCGGCGATTTTGTTTTCCAGCTGCGCTTTTACCGGCTCGCCGGCACCGCGCTCCCGCCGATGCGCCCGCGGTTATGGCGCGAGCGGGCATGCTTATTCTTGCCGCCAAATAGGCCCAATGCGCCAATGATTCCGAGCAGGGCTAAAAGTGCACCGAGGCCGATGGCACCCCACCGCACGATCTCCGCCACGCGGTCGCGCGGGAATTCTGCCGCCTCTTTGAGCAGCGCCTGCTGGTCCTCTTCGGAGGTAGAGCCATTAAAGACGAAGGCGCGCTCACGGCCCACGCCCTCGCGGTCCGCGTAGTAATCATCGATATCCATATCCATGCCCACCACGAGGCCGGTTTGCTGGTCCACATAGAAGTCACGGCTGCCGGAGTGGGTCAGGTAGCCCTGCTCCTCGCCGCCGCCTTCCTTGGGCAAGCTGGTGGTATTGCCATCGGCCGCAAAGAGCTGCGCGACGTTGGTCGGCTCGATCTCTTGGTGGTAGCGGTAGACCGTGCGGCCGTCCATCGTGGTTTCTTCTTCAAAGACCGCATCGACGGCCTTGCGCAGCGTCGGGTCAAAGACCGGGTAGTTAGTCTTCTCCGCGTCCGCTGGGAACTTGAGCCAATAGCCGTCCACAGTCACCGTGTCGGACGGGGTCGCAAGTGTGTGGCTCAACGTGGCCTCCCCCGCCGCCTCGCCGCTCAGGCGATCCACGGGGTACGTCCACACCTGGGCCTGGCTCAGGTCATTGAGGCCCTCCCCCTCGCCACGCATGCGGGTCTCACCGATGCGCACGGTGGCCTTCTCATCGTCCGAGGGCTCCTGGATATCCATGTTGATTTGGTAGGTCATGGGGCCCGAATACGGCGTGGTGCCGTCCTTGGACAGCTGCTGCGAATCCGCAGAATCATCGTGCAGTGTCCACGTACTGTTTTTCAGGTTCAGCGGCAGCCGCGGGGAGTAATCCAAAAACGCCGGCGCCACAATACCGGCGGCGATAAGCGCGACGCCGAGGCCTAGGAGCAGGACGGAAAAAATGCGGGACTTGGGCAGCATGGGGGCTAATTCTACAACCCGTGGCGGCGATTCCCTGTTTCTACAGGCCGCCCCGCCACACCGGATTGGTTTTAAGCCGTCTGCGCATTCCAAGCGATGATGCTGCTAGTATCCGTGGTCTGCCGCGCGCACCAGAGATCAAACTCTTCTTGCAGCCCCAGCCAAAACTCTGCCGAATTGCCAAAATAAGCGGAAAGACGGAGCGCCATTTCCGCACTAATCCCAATGCGCCCACGCACCAGCTTGGAAATTTGGGACTTGGAGCTAAAAATATCCTTGGCTAAGCGGTATTGAGTCAGTCCGAGCGGCTCCAGAAATTCCTCGCGCAGAACCTCTCCAGGGTGTGGAACGGGGACGACATCCGAGGACTCTTCCCCCTTATTTGTGATAATCGATGAAGTCAACGTCCACAGCTCCTTTCCCTGTCCACCGGAAGACTACTCTCCACTGCGCATTAACACGGATGGAATAAAATCCGTCCCACTGCCCTTTCAGCCTCTCTAAGTGATTCGCTGGTGGAATCCTCAAATCGGCAAGAGAGGCTGCTCGGTCAATCATGATGAATTTGCGACGCAGTATCCTTCGCAGTTCAGGGGGCACGTACTTTGGCGCCTTACCATCTGTGTGAAAGCGCTCTAAGCTACCCCTCCTGAACTCCACAATGCCATAGTGTCACACTTTGACACTATTGGCCATTGCTGTACTACCCGCATTGCGCCCGCGAGCATAAAACGAGGAAACCCCCAGCTCCCACCGCGCGCGGCGGTAAGAGTGGGGGTTTGAAAGCGTAAAGCTCAGTGAAATTACTTGAGCTCGACGGAAGCGCCAGCCTCTTCCAGCTTAGCCTTAGCAGCCTCAGCGTCGTCCTTGGAAGCGCCCTCGAGGATAGCCTTAGGAGCACCCTCGACCATTTCCTTAGCTTCCTTCAGGCCCAGACCGGAGACGATCTCGCGGACAGCCTTAATAACGCCAATCTTCTTAGCGCCAGCGTCGGTCAGAACGACGTCGAACTCGGTCTTCTCCTCAGCGGCACCAGCGCCGCCCTCAGCCGGAGCGCCAGCTGCAACAGCAGCAACCGGAGCAGCAGCCTCAACGTCGAATACCTCTTCAAATTCCTTAACGAACTCGGACAGTTCGATGAGGGTCATTTCCTTGAAAGCTTCAATGAGCTCGTCCTTGGTGAGCTTAGCCATGATGGCAAGTCCTTTCTGTGTTGTGTGTGCGCTGCGCGTGATTTATGCCGCGCACACGGTGTTGTAATTGTGCGTCTTTTGTGACGACTTAAGCTTCTGCTTCCTTCTTGTCCTGCAGAGCTGCGACGGTGCGTACAGCCTTGGTTGCAGGAGCGTTGAAGAGAGCGGCTGCCTTCGCCATAGAACCCTTCATAGCGCCAGCCAGCTTTGCGAGGGTGGTCTCGCGGTTATCCAGCTTGGCGATGGCCTCAACCTGGTCGGCAGACAGTGCGTTGCCGTCCATGTAGCCACCCTTGATGATGAGTGCCTTGTTGTCATCAGCGAACTTGGTGATGACCTTCGCAGCATCCACTGCCTCGCCCTTGATGAACGCAATTGCGGTCGGGCCAGTCAGCAAATCATCAAGACCTTCGATGCCAGCTTCCTTGGCAGCGATCTTGAAAAGGGTGTTCTTGGCGACGGAGTATTCAACGTCAAAGCCCAGATCGTTACGCAGCTCCTGCAGCTGGGATACGGTCAGGCCGCGGTACTCGGTCAGTACAACAGAGTTAGCGCCAGCCAGCTTCTCCTTCAGCTCTGCCAGGTCTGCAGTGTTCTTTGGGTTTGCCATTGTCTCTCGCCTCCTTCCAAAACATCTCTTTTATTATTCCGCCGGGGCCTTCCTCGCTTCGGTTGCCCGAAACAACAAAAGCCCCGTGCAAGAGCACAGGGCGCGCGACATAAGAGAATGCCGCGAATAATCGCAAAGTGTCTCCTGCGTGGGCCGCCTCCTAGGATGGAGAACCTTCGATCCAAATGGATGACCAACGGTCTTCGGTGAACTTTGACTCGGCCGTGAAGTGGCCGTTCAAACTTCGTGGAAAACACTACCTCCCCACCCGCGGTTTCTCCAAATCGCCGTTTCCGCCGCGTAGGATGGCTGCCATGACCAGCCTGATGTGGTTCCGCGATGACCTGCGCCTGCACGATAACCAGGCCCTTTCCCGCGCGGCCGAGGCCGCCTCGCTTGGCGACGTCCCCTTGGTCGCCGTCGTCCTCGACGAGCCTGCCTATCCCGGCACCCGCCCGCTGGGCGGCGCGACCACGTGGTGGCGCGAACGTTCCCTCTATGCCCTCGCCCGCGACCTTGCCGACCACGGTGTAGAACTCATTCGCGCCGCCGGCGATGCCCGCACGGAAATCCCCCGCCTGGCCGCAGAACTGGGCGCCACCACCGTCACGTGGACCCGCCGCTACCACGGCCCCTTGCGCGAGGTCGATGCGAGCGTCAAGGAAACCCTAACCTCCCAGGGCATTACCGCCACCTCCTCGCCCGGCTTCACCCTTGTCGAACCCTGGGAGGTCACCAATGGCCAGGGCCAGCCCTATAAGGTCTTTACTCCCTTCTCCAAGGCCGCCGCCTCCCAGGTGGCGGGAGATGAACCGGAGGGGGTGCCGGAGATGGGGGCGTCGGCAAGCAGTGCATCTGCCTGGCCCAAACCCACCGAACCGGCATGGGCCGCATCCCTGGCCGAGCACTGGACGCCCGGCGAGGCCGGCGCGCGCGAGCGACTAGCCCAGCTGGACCTGGCCAACTACGCCGAGGAGCGCGATATCCCCGCGCTCAATGCCACCTCCCTACTCTCGCCCCACCTGCGCTTTGGCGAGGTCTCCCCGCGCGAGGTGTGGTTCGCGGCGGCCGAGGAGCCCGAAGCCGCCAAGTTCCACTCCGAGCTGCTGTGGCGCGACTTTGCCTGGCACCGCCTCTACCACCTGCCCAATCTCGCCACCGAGAACGTGCGGGAGAAATTCGACCGCTTCGACTGGTCCTGGGATGACCCGCGGCTCAAGGACTGGCAGGCCGGCACTACCGGAATTCCGCTTGTCGACGCCGGAATGCGCGAGCTATGGGCCACCGGGTACATGCACAACCGCGTGCGCATGGTGGTGGGCTCCTTCCTCACCAAGAACCTGGGCATCCACTGGCGCCTGGGCGAGGAATGGTTCTGGGACACCTTGGTGGACGCCGATGCCGCCTCCAACCCGTTTAATTGGCAGTGGGTGGCCGGCTGCGGCGATGACGCCGCGCCCTTCTTCCGCATCTTCAACCCCGAAACGCAGGCCAAACGCTTCGACCCCGACGGCGAGTACGTGCGCCGCTGGGCACCCGCGCTGTCTGCCCCACCCATCGTCGACCTGAAGGAATCGCGCCAAGCCGCGCTCGATGCCTATGCGGAGATCAAGGATTAAGCCGGCGGAAAAGGTGGACGCAAAGGTCTACCATGGGGCCAATGATGAGCCCCAGGATTCATTCTCAAGCGCACCCGCCCATTGGCAATACCCCACTCATGCGAGTGGAGGCGATTAGTCCCCGGCCGGATGTCCACCTCTATCTCAAACTCGAACAATTCAACCTCGGCGGTTCTGCAAAAGACCGGACGGCACGAGCACTGATCCAGGCGGCGCTTGCAGCCGGCGATATCCGTCCTGGTTCGACGCTGGTGGAATCTTCCTCCGGCAACCTGGGCATGGCTCTAGCTCGCCAAGCCCCGCTACAAGGCATGAAGTTCCATTGCGTGGTGGATCCGCGGGTCAACGCCTCCACGGTGGCTACCATGCGGGCCTACGGCGCACACGTGGAATTGCTCGACCACCCCGATCCAGAAACCGGCGATTGGCTCACCGCCCGCCGCACCCGCGTGGCCGAGCTTTTGGAAGAGATCCCCGATTCTTTCAACCTCAACCAGTATTCCAATGAAGCCGCCTTCCACGCCCACGCGGAAGGCACCATGACGGAGATTGTGGACCAGCTCGGCCAGGCCCCTAGCCATCTACTCGTGGCTATGAGCACCACCGGAACCCTTGGCGGCTGCGTACGCAAGCTCTCCGAGCTGGGCGCCGATACCCACACAATCGGCGTTGATGCGGAAGGCTCCGTGCTTTTTGGTGGTGAGCGCGGTACCCGCATGCTGCCCGGCTACGGCGCAGGTATCGTGACCGAGCTATCCACCAAGTTTTCGCCTTCTTCCGTGGAGAGGGTTCCAGATCTCGATGCCATCGTTGCCGCCCGACAACTCGCCCAAGCAGAGGGCCTGCTGCCTGGCGCTTCCGGCGGTGCCGTCATCGCCGCCTTCCAGAGCCTCGCACCCTCCCTACCGGCAGGGGCCGAAGTGGTTGCCGTGCTGCACGACGCCGGCCAGCCTTACCTGGACACCATTTATAACGACTCCTGGGTGTGCGAAAACTTTGACATTTCGCCCGCTGAACTTGCCGCGCGCATCGAAGGGTCAGCGCAGTGACTTCTTCTCGTTCTGCCCGCCGCATTGCCATCATTGGAGCTGGCCCGCGTGGCCTTTGGGCCGTCGAGGAACTCCTCGAGCGCGCCCGCGTTCCACTCGATGTCACCGTCTTTGACCCCTACCCCGCCGGTGCGGGCGCCGTCTACCGCCCGCAGCAGCCGCTGCAGTGGCGCCTCAACGTCAACTGCGCCATCGTCACCACGGCCCACGATAATTTCAACGCTTGGCGCACCCGCCGCGGTGCAGACACCACCGATGCCTTCCCACCGCGGGCTCAGGTGGGCCAGTTTCTCGCCGATACCTGGTCCGCCGCAGTGCGCCGCGCGCCGGCCCACGTTCGCATCCGGCACCTGCCGCACCGCGTGACCGCGGTAAGCGCCGACGGAGAAGGTTTCATGGTCGATGGCGCCCCCTTCGACGAAGTCCTGGTCTGCACCGGCCACGACCATCTCCACGCCGGTTCCTTGGCCTATGAGGCCTCGTGCGTACCGGTCACCGGTCTCTACTTCGGTGCCGATCTCCAGAGCTCCGCACGGCGGATCGGCGTACGCGGTGCCGCCCTAAGCTTCATCGATGTGTGCCTGCTGTATGGCGATACCGCCGAAACCATCTACCCGGTTAGCCGCAGCGGGCGCTTCATGGAGGTAAAGCCAGCCCCAGAGACACTGTTGCCGGAGGTGTCACCGCGGTGGCGGCAGGCCTGCGCGCATATCGACAACGCTTCGGAGCTGCGTGAGATCCTCATCGGGGCGGCAGGCGAAATCGGTGACTTCTCTACTGCCGACCTCGCCGCCGTTATCGACGGTCAGGATTTCACTGGCGATGCCGTCGCTGAGCTCGAGGCTTCCCTACGTGCGGCCGAAGGTACCGGTCCGCTCACCCCGGCCGCGGCCGTGGGTGCGGCGTTTCGTGGGGTATTCCAAGACTGCGTCGATTGGCACAAGGCGCATGGCCCCATGCCTGGCTTCCGCGAGCTTTCACGCGCCCTTGAGCGCGTGGCTTTTGGTCCGCCACCGGTCACAGCCAGGCGCCTGCTCGAGCTGCTCCACTCCGGCGTGGTGAATACCGACTACCTAGGCACGCCTGGCCAGATAGATTCCTGGCGGGAAAAGGGCGGCGTGGATCTGCTTATCGACGCCACCGTTGCTCCCCAGGCCACCCCCTCCCCCTTCCACGACGTTCCTGGCGTGGTGGAAATTGGCCGGATGAATGAGCTCTCCCTGCCCGGCCATGACTCCCTTAACCGTTCCGTGCACGATGACATCCCCCGCTGGGCGGAGAAAGTAGGAAACCCATGACCACCACCACCCCTGTAGAGCCACTACCCGTTCACGGCACCGTCCCGCTGCGCGCCCGGTGGGAACGGTGGATGCGTGATCTCGTCGAAAACCCGCAGCGCGTCAGCGCATTGACCTCGCGCTTCGGTTCTCCGGTGAACGTGTTGAATCCCGCTCCGCTGCGCCACAATGCCCAAGAGCTGCTCGACGCGGGCGCTTCCCACGGCGTGGAGACCCAGGTGTTTTTCGCACGCAAGGCCAATAAGGCTCTGTGTTTTGTCGATGCTGCGCGCGATGCCGGGCTCGGGGTGGATGTAGCCAGCGAGAACGAGCTCCGCCAAGTGCTCGACCGCGGTGTCGCCCCCGAGCGCATCATCCTCAGCGCCGCTATCAAAACCGATGGCTTGCTCCACCTCGCGGTTTCGCGGGGAGTTACTATCTCTTGTGATTCTCGCGCCGAATCCCACCACATCGCCGCCATCGCGCGGGATTTAAACACCACCGCCCACGTGGCGCCACGCCTCGCTCCAGATCCGAACTCCCTACCTCCCACCCGCTTCGGCGAGAGGCTGCCGGCATGGCGGCAATCCGAGTGGCCACAGGAACTTCGTGTTGTGGGCGTCCACGTGCACCTGCATGGCTATAGCGAGGCCGACCGCCGAACCGCCCTTGCAGAGGCAATTTCCTTGGTCGAGCACGTACGCACATTGGGCCAGCCCGCAGGTTTCATCGATATCGGCGGCGGCGTGCCCATGAGCTACCTGGAATCCCGCGAGCAGTGGGAGAATTACCTCGAGCGCATCGCCTCCCAACGCGCTGGTACCGGTGAACCATTCACGTGGAAATCGGATCCGCTCTCCAATACTTACCCCTTCTGGCAGGAGCCGACGCGCGGTCAGTGGTTGGACCAGCTCCTCTCCGGCGAGGTCCCCGGCTACGGCGCCGCTGGCACTGCGCTGCGCGAGCGGGATATCGCACTTCACCTGGAGCCCGGCCGCAGCCTCCTCGACGGCTGTGGAGTCATCCTCGCCGAGGTGAGCTTCCTCAAAGAACGCTCTGATGGCCTGCCCCTTATCGGCGTGGCGATGAATCGCACCCAATGCCGGACCGCCGCAGATGACATCCTGCTAGACCCCCTCCTGGTACCTACGGCTGGGCCGGTAAAGGATATCTCCCGCGAGCCACGCACCGGCTTTGTGGTGGGCGCCTACTGCATTGAAGACGAGGTTATCCTCCGCCGCGAACTGGACTTCCCGGACGGCATCGCCGTAGGAGATACCCTCGCCATTCCGAATACAGCCGGATATTTTATGCACATCCTGGAGTCTGCTTCGCACCAAATTCCTTTGGCACGCAACGTCTACTTCGACGGCGGCGATTGGGTGCCAGACGATATTGACGTCGTGTAGCTGCAGGCGGGCTAAGACATAGAAAAAGGGCTTCGAGGAATTCCTCGAAGCCCTTTAACTTTGAACGCAGTGCGTTAGAACTGCTTACGCGGTGTAATCCTTAACCACGGAACCGTCAACCGGGATGCCCGGGCCGGAGGTGGTGGAGATGGTAGCGCGCTTGACGTAAATACCCTTAGCGGAAGAAGGCTTCAGGCGCTGGATCTCATCCATGAGGGCGCCGTAGTTCTCAGCCAGCTTCTCAGCGTCGAAGGATGCCTTGCCAAGGATGGCGTGCAGGTTAGCAGCCTTATCAACGCGGAAAGAGATCTTGCCGCCCTTAACCTCAGAGATTGCCTTAGCAACGTCTGCGGTAACGGTACCGGTCTTCGGGTTCGGCATCAGACCACGCGGGCCCAGGACGCGGGCAACGCGGCCAACCTTGGCCATCTGATCCGGGGTAGCGATAGCAACGTCGAAGTCGATGTTGCCCTCGTTGATCTGCTCGATCAGTTCAGCGGTGCCGACGATGTCAGCGCCAGCTTCCTGAGCAGCGGTAGCCTTCTCGCCCTCAGCGAAGACAGCAACGCGAACGTCCTTACCGGTGCCGTTAGGCAGGGAAACGGTGCCGCGAACCAGCTGGTCAGCCTTGCGCGGGTCAACGCCCAGGCGGAAGACGACGTCAACGGTGGCGTCGAAGTTCTTGGAGGAGGTCTCCTTGGCCAGCTTGGTAGCCTCGATCGGACGGTACAGGCGGGACTTATCTACCAGTTCCGCAGCGGCCTTATAAGCCTTAGACTTGGTGCTCATTTAACAATTCCTTTTCTGGATTGGTGTGGTGTTCGGCGGGCCGTAGCTGGCCCTACCACATAAAGTTTTTACTTCTCCGGTGCGCCATCAACGGTGATGCCCATGGAGCGGGCGGTACCGGCGATGATGCGAGCGCCGTTCTCGATGTCACGTGCGTTCAGGTCCGCAAACTTGGTCTCTGCGATTTCCTTGCACTGATCCCAAGACACAGAGCCGACCTTGTCGGTGTGTGGGACGCCGGAGCCCTTCTGGATGCCAGCGGCCTTCAGCAGCAGCTTAGCTGCCGGCGGGGTCTTCAGCTTGAAGTCGAAGGAACGGTCCTCGTAGACGGTGATCTCAACCGGAACCACGTTGCCACGCTGGTTCTCGGTAGCGGCGTTATAAGCCTTGCAGAACTCCATGATGTTGACACCGTGGGCACCCAGTGCCGGGCCAACTGGCGGTGCCGGGTTAGCGGCGCCTGCCTCGATCTGCAGCTTGATGAAGCCGGATACCTTCTTCTTAGGAGCCATCGAATTACCTCTTTCCTGTGTTACCGGGATGTCCGCCACGATGAATAACGGGATCCCGTCCGGATGCTCACCTTCAGTGGGCCACCGGAGGATGAAACGTTTTCTTATACGCACGCCAAAGGCGCACGGCGTTCCAGTTTAGAACACCGTGCGCCCTGCACAAAATCACTTTTTAGGAGATGCGCTCGATCTCGGTCGGCGACAGCTCCACCGGGGTCTCGCGGCCGAAGATGGACACCAGACCCTGCATCTTGCCGGTCTCCGGGTCGATCTCGGAAATGGTCGCGGATACGGCGGCCAGCGGGCCGGACAGGATGGTCACGGCCTCGCCCACCTCGAAATCGTGCGCGTACTTCTTGGCCACTTCCTTCTCCGGCATAGCCACAACCTGCTCGCCCTCTGCCTCGTTCGGGGCAGCATCGCCCTTGGTGGACGGTGCCTCGTTGGGCATGAGGAACTTTGCCACGTCGCGGGTCTTGACCGGGGTGGCGTTGCCTTCGTTGCCCACGAAGGAGGTCACGCCTGGGGTTTCGCGGATGACGGACCATGCGGCGTCGTTAAGCTCAGCGCGAACCAGGACGTAGCCCGGTAGCAGCTTGCGCTTCACGATCTTCTTCTTGCCGTCCTTGGTCTCTAGGACCTGCTCAATAGGAACTACGACCTCGAAGATGGAATCTTCTACCTCGAGGGTCTGGGCACGCATGTCCAGGTTGGTCTTTACCTTGTTTTCGTAGCCGGAGTAGCACTGAATGATGTACCACTGGCCCGGCTGCTTCTTCAGTTCGCGGGTAAAGGCGCGCAGGCGCTTGCGGTAGGCGGCATCCTCGGACTCGTCTTCGCCGGCCTCAGGGGCTGCACCCTCGGCCTCTGCTTCGGTCGCTGCCGGTTCCGCTGCGTCGGTGGACTCGGCGGACTCGCCTGCAGCGTCGGTGGACTCAGCCGTTCCTTCAGTTTCTTCCGCTGCCGGAGCGGCTGGGGTAGCATCCTCCTGCTGCGCTTCTTCTACAGAGCTAGCGTGCTCTGCCGCCTGCTCCTGCACGTTGGACTGCATTGCCTCTTCCAGCGAGGTGCCTACGGTTTCGACGTTGTTCTCGTCGCTCATAATTCTTACTCCAAAAAATTCCTCGGCGCGTTGCGTAGGACCAGCCTACCCGCCCGCGTATGGGCAAAAAGTATCCCGCCGTTCCTTTAAGCGGAAACAGCGGGATAAAAGATTATGCGCTTATCTTACTAATCTGAGAGAACCTGCTCAACTCCGAGACCAGCCAGGGTGTCAACGCCCCAGACCAAAACGGTCAGCACGATAAGGAACGCAAAGGTAATGAGGGTGTACTGCAGCATCTCCTTAGCGGTAGGCCACACCACCTTCTTCATCTCGGATGCTACCTCGCCCGGGAAGGCGGCTACGCCACCACCTGGGGTGTCATCGTGGTTCTTATCCTCGACGCGGACGACGTGCTTATCGGCGTAATCCGCGGAGGACGTGGTAGCCGCACCAGAGAGCTGACGCTTACCGGTCGGGCGCGATGCACCCGAATTCTTCGGCTGCTGCTCATCGCTCACAGCTAACCCTCCTTGGGAACTAAATCTAATAGGGCGCTTAACGCGCACCTCCATAACTTTGTCAACCCTAGCAAAGCTTGCACAGCATGAAAAGCTGACCACGGCATTTACCGGACGTGGCCTTGACAACATGTGGGCGGGCTAAGCGTCACGAAGAAAATAGGGTATGAAGAAACCCCGCCACCTGAGGTGACGGGGTTTACTATGCAGGGGCGACAGGACTCGAACCTGCAACCTACGGTTTTGGAGACCGTTGCGCTACCAATTGCGCCACGCCCCTATTCTTTTATTCCTTGATACCTAAGCATCAAGCGTTGAAGACCTTACCAGAGCCATAGTTCCAATCCGAAACTAGGCACAGCCTGGATTGCCTTCAGCGCGGTAATAAAAAAGCGCCCTGCGGGCGCCTTTCTTTCCCGGTAGCGATGGCGAGAATTGAACTCGCGACACAGCGATTATGAGTCGCTTGCTCTACCACTGAGCTACACCGCCATATTCACCTTGGAGGAGTCCCTTCCTCCAAACATGAATGGAGCCCCCTGACAGAATCGAACTGTCGACCTTTTCCTTACCATGGAAACGCTCTGCCGACTGAGCTAAGGGGGCACATCCTAGCGTTGAACACATCGCTATTTCGTTGTGCTCTCCGTTGCGGACTCCAATAATCTAACCTGCTTTCAACGTTTTACACAAATCGCCACGTCAGACCCCATAAATATACAGTTCAAGTGGCTTCTTTTTACGCGATGTAAACGTGCTTGAATGAAGGGCGTGTTGGATGACGAGGATCGCCAATCCAGCGATGCTACAAAGCTGTATTACAACTTCGGCTTCGCCAGCATCAGCATTACTGATCCGCGCGAGCACTCCGATAAAGGGATAAGTCAGCTGTTTAAGTGCTTTGCGCTTGCCGACGGTCGCGTGACCGCCACCCCGCCCCCTAGGTTCCACCCTGGCGGATCTTGGCAGCGCCGGCTCCTCCCACCTGCGGCGGCGCCCCCCAAAGGCGCAGAGATCGTGCAGGACAAAGGGCGGCCACTCGCATACAGAGCGTTCCACCAAAGACCTCCACTCCGCGTCCATTTCCCAGCCCACGCGATGCTACCCCCGGTAAGGTGTCAAGATCATCATCGAGCCCGCCGCTCTTTCCGTCGCCTCATTGTCATCGCCAGGCAAGCCGCCGCAGCCGCCCAGGCGGACTTTGTGAAGACCTCTGATGGCAGCCCGTGAGGGATGATAAGACAGGAGAGCAAACCTGTTAGTACCAAGCGCCTTAGAAAGGTGTACTTTGCTGGTCCTTTAGGCCGCGATGAGAGGAGTTAGATGAGAACAATGTCCCGCCATTCACCCTTAGCAGTTTTGGTATTGATTACGGCCGTTATTTCATTATTGCTCTGCCTCGGCTACTTCATCGGCGGTTTGAATGCGATGTACGTTGCCAAGGCCCTAGCTGAATCGGATTCCACCTCATTGCCAGATATTTCTCGCAGGCTAGGAAAAGGCTTTTTCTACTTCAAGATCGCTGGGGTTTTCTTAGTTGTTTTCCTCGCCAGTGCTTATGCGGTGTGGCACAAGGCTAAAAGCTCCCGCACCCAGGAGCCCAGCCAGTAGATCCCGCCTCACAGCTGCAGGTACGCTTGAAACCCCGCAAACATCTGCTTGCGAGGTTCATTCTGTGCCAGGTAGAAGATTCGAACTTCTGAAGGCAATGCCGGCGGATTTACAGTCCGCTCCCTTTGGCCGCTCGGGCAACCTGGCATGCACTGTGTGGTGCGAGTAAGTACTTTACTACGAACCACCCTCCCACCCACAAATCGCCAGCGTAGTAGGGGCGAATGGGGCTATAGAGAGGGACTTAACGAAGCAGCTAGCCCACGCGGCGCACCGTGTAATCCGCTAATTGCCGCAAGGCCTGACTCGCGGAGTTCTCCGGTAGCACGGCGAGTTGCTCCTCCACCGTGCGCAGGTAGGCATTGATGTCCTCCAGCGCCTTCTGACGGCCGCCAGACTGGTGCAGGAGCTCGATGGCGCGCTCCACCTCGGCGTCGGAATGCAGCGGGCCAGTAAGCAGCTCACGCAGCTTATCGCCCACTTCGCCCTCTTCTTCCAAGGCGTAAAGAACCGGCAGGGTAAATACGCCCTCGCGCAGGTCTGTGCCCGGGGTCTTGCCGGACTCCTTTGGGTCAGAGAAGATGTCGATGACATCGTCCACAATCTGGAAGATCATGCCGATGGCACCACCAATGCGGTGCAGGGCTGCGGCATGCTCGGCCGAGGCGCCGGAGTGGTAGGCACCCAGGTAGCCAGCAGAGGCGATGAGCACCGCGGTCTTTTCACGGATAACGGCCGTGTAGTGCTCCACGGCATTGGCCTCACCCGCGCCGATGGTCTCGCGCATCTGACCGGTCACCAGCTCTTCAAAGGTATCGGCAAAGTGGCCCACGGTGTGGGTATCCAGCTCACTCATCAAGCGGGAGGCATGCGCCAAGAGCGCATCGCCGGCGAGGATGGCCACGGAGTTATTCCACCGCGAATTGGCAGATTCCACGCCGCGGCGGCGGTCCGCCTCATCCATGACATCGTCATGATAAAGGGTGGCGACGTGCACCATCTCCACGACGGTGGCGGCCTTAACCACCTCTTCGCAGCCCGGACGCGGACCATACTCGGAGGCCAGCAGCGCCATCATGGGGCGAAAGCGCTTGCCACCGGCCTTAGACAGGTGGCTAACCTTGTCCTTTAAGAAGTCCTGGCCGCGGTCGATTTCACTGCGCAGCTTGTCTTCTACTGCTTCCATGCCCGCACCAATGCGCTCGTTGAGCTGCGGATCACCAAGATCCACGTGCGTGGCATGCGATTGACCGTGAGTCATTAAATAGTGTTCCTTGCAACTAAAAGCCAGAGATAATCGATTACCTACCGTAGTCCAAACTGCGCCCCTAAACACACTCGAGGGGTCGAACTCATGCAATGATAGTCCTCATGTCGGAGCAGATCGATTCCCAAACCTATGTCGAGGTCGCCATCATTGGCGCTGGGCCTGCCGGAGCCGCCGCCGCGATCCATGCCGCACGCGCCGGCTATGACACCCTCCTTATTGATTCCGCTACATTTCCCCGCGATAAAACCTGCGGCGACGGGCTCACCCCGCGCGCGATGCACCAGCTCGATGAGCTCGGCATTGCGGTCAACGCCTCCTATCGCAATCGCGGCCTGAAGCTGCACGGCTACGGCGGCGATATTACCGCGCCTTGGCCGGAGACCTATCCCTCCCAGGTGGGCACGGCCCTGCCGCGCTTCCGCTTTGATGCCCTGCTTGCCGACGCCGCCCGGGAAGCCGGCGCCACCCTCCTCACCGGCACCCCCGCCACCGATCCGGTGCTCGAGGGCAACCGCGTAACCTCCTTCTGCGTGGGAGAGGTCACCGTGCATGCCAAGTGGGTCATCGTGGCCGATGGCGTGCGCTCTACCTTTGGCAAGAAGCTCGGCCGCACCTGGCACCGCGAGGAGGTCTATGGCATCGCCGCGCGCTCCTATGCTTCCTCCACGCATGCCGATGAGCCCTGGATGCACTCTCACGTTGAGCTCAAGGACGAGGAAGGCGAGGTGCAGCCCGGCTACGGTTGGATCTTCCCGCTCGGCCCCGAGCTAGGCCAGGTCAACATCGGCCTCGGCGCGCTGTCAACCGCGCAGCGCCCCGCCAAGATCAACACCAAGAAGCTGCTCGAGTTCTACGCTGCCCAACAACGTCCCGAGTGGGGACTCGGCGAGATTGAGCACGTTACCTCTGCCTTACTGCCCATGGGCGGTGCGGTATCCAACGTGGCCGGCGCCAATTGGATGATCATTGGTGATGCCGCTGCCTGCATCAATCCCCTCAACGGCGAAGGCATCGATTACGGCTTGGAGACGGCTGCGCTGGCCGTAGCCCTACTCGGCCCGAAGGATTTCACCCTGGCCTGGCCGGCCGTCCTCCGCGAGCACTACGGCGAGTCCTTCCTCTTGGCCCGCACGGCCGCACGCCTGCTTACTTACCCACAGTTCCTACCGCTGGCCGGTCCACTGGCCCTGCGCGGACCCGTCGGCCGCATGCTCATGCCGGCCGCTGCGCGCCTGATGGGCAACCTCATTACTGACGATGACCGCGACCTCATCGCACGCACCTGGCGCGCCGCCGGCCGCACGGTCTCGTCCCTTCGCCGCGATACGCCACTCTGGGATTCGACCGCGGCATAGTCCCCCGGCCCCGGGGCGCGGGCAGAGCAGCGCCTAGGCTGGCTTTACCGCCGAGTGCAGCGCCACGATGCCGAAGGTGAGGTTCTGCCAGCCGGCCTCGGCCCAACCATTGCGATTGATAACCGCGGCAAGCTCCTCCTGCCCCGGCCACGCGCGAATGGATTCCGCGAGGTAGATATATGCCTCCGGATTAGAAGAAACCAGGCGCGCTACCGGTGGGAGCAGGCGCATCAAGTATTCCTTGTACACGGTGCCAAAAATCGGTACCACCGGGGTGGAAAATTCCGCCACCGCAAGGCGCCCGCCCGGCTTGGTCACGCGCGCCATTTCGCGCAGGCCGAGTTCAAAGTCGTGGATATTGCGCAGGCCATAAGAGATGGTCACGGCGTCAAAGGTGTTATCCGCAAACGGCAGCTTCATGCCATCGCCAGCCACCTTGGGCACGTCGCGCTCACGGCCGGCGGCCAGCATGCCACGGGAGAAATCACACGCTACGCACCACGCACCGGACTTGGAAAGTTCCACGGTGGACACGGCGGTACCCGCTGCAAGGTCGAGGACCTTCTCGCCCGGCTTAAGGTTCAAACGCTCACGGGTGCGCTTGCGCCAGTGCGCGTCCTGCCCAAAGGACAGCACGGTATTGGTGAGGTCGTATTTCTCGCCCACGGCGTCAAACATGCGCGCCACATCGAAGGGCTTTTTATCCAAATCTGCCTTAGACACAAATGATCAGTCTAGGCTACGCGGGCGCCAAGGGCACGAGCCGCCCATCGCGGCAGCTCGGGACGCTGTCCCAGAATGGTCAGCGGCACCCGGCGAGTATCCTCCAGCACCTCTTCGTAATAGCCCACGAGCTGCTCGCACAGCGCCTTCCACGTCTTGGAGGAAATGGACTCGCGGGCATTGTCCCGCATCTCCTGGTGGATCTCCGGATTGAGCAGAGCGTCTACCGCATTGGGAAGGTCTTCCACAAAGGTCTTTACATCCAGCAGCAGTCCGTTATAGCCCTCGTCGATGAGGTCTACCGGGCCACCTGCCCGCGGTCCGATGGTCGGCACGCCGGAGGCCTGCGCCTCCTGGATGGACTGGCAGAAGGTCTCGAACTCACCCGCATGGACAAAGACGTCCAAGGAAGCATAGGCGGCGGCGAGGTCTTCGCCGGACAGCGCACCGGTAAAGACGGCGCCGGGCAGCTGGGCTTCCAATAGCGGGCGCTCCGGCCCATCGCCCACGATGACCAGCTGGATATCCTCGCGCCCGTTGAGCGCCGATAACCGGTGCACACCCTTTTCCGCGGCGAGGCGACCAACGAATCCCACTACATTCTTGGTGCCGCTCGGATCCCAGCTGCGGCGCAGCTTGTCAGAGCGCTTGGAGGGGTGGAAAAGCTCCGCGTTCACGCCACGGCCCCAGTGGCGCACATTCTTGATGTGGTGCTTTTCTAGATCCCGGATGGTCAGCGAGGACGGTGCCAGCGTCATCTGGCAGGAGTTATGAATCGTGCGCAGCCACTCCCACACGCCATAGGCCAGCGCGGAGGCATGGTACTTGGTGGCAAAACCGGCAACATCGGTCTGGTACAACGCCACGGCGGGCACGCGCTGCTGGCGGGCGGAGAAAGCGCCAGCAGCGCCGAGTACGAAGGGGCTGGCCAGGTGGATGATATCCGGCTTGAAATCGCGCAGCGCCTCATCGACCGCCGTGGTAGGCACGCCCACCGGCAGCGAATCCACCAGCGGCACGCGCACGGTGGGCACACGATAGATGGGGAATCCTAGGTAGTCCGGGATTTCCTCCTGCCCCTCACGGGCGCCCGGCGCGATGACGATGGCCTCCTGGCCGGTCTCGTGCAGGTGCTCTAAAACGCGCAGCACGGAGTTGGTCACACCATTGACATTGGGGAGGAAGGATTCAGCCACGATCGCAACACGCATGCCACCATCATGGCCCATTTTCTTAAGTTTATGGTGAAGCCAGCGGAAAATCTTGGTTAATTATTTCTCCGCGAGGCGGGTAAAGAAGCTAATCAGCTTCCACAGCACGGCCGCGATGAGCGTGGCAACCACCCCTACCGAGAGCGCCGGGATGATAGCCAACGTCCATTCGCGGCCTTCGACCTTGACCAGGTCTGGGTCGTCCTGGGCGTATTGCACCCACACCTGCTGGCCCTCGCCCAGCCCACTGGGATAGAGCAGCCCGTGCTGTGGGGTGTGGTAAATCCCTTCACTGTCTTGGAAATCCACCGTGGTGCGCAGCATGCCCACATCCTTGACCGTGGCCAAAGCGCGCGCGGGGTGGCTGGCGATGGCGTGGTCATTCATCACCGGCCCGATGACCATGCCCACCACGCCCACCAGCGCGGCCAGATACAGCGCCAGCGTCAGCTGGTGCAGGCGGCGGCGATAGACCGCGGGCGTATAGCGCGGCACCACGGCCGCGTGCGGCTTATGCTGCGGCGGGGCCACTTACTGGCCTACCTTTGCGGTGAGCTTCTCATTGAGCGCCCGGCGCGTGGCACGGGTGGTCTTAGCCTCCACGACGGTAATCCCGGTGGAGTATTCCTTCAGCTCCGCCAGCGTATCCAATAGCTCCTGCGGGGTGGTCACCTCGCGGTAGTCTGCTTCATAGGCTTCTGCCAGCTTGCCGACGTCCACCCCATGCGGCGTTCCAAACGCCGGCTCGAAGGACTCACGCAGCGCATCGGCACCTTGTTCCAGGGTCTCGAAGATGCCGCCGCCATTGTCATTGGCCACCACGATGGTGAGGTTTTCAGGTCGCGCCTGGTCTTCCGGAATGAGCAGGCTATTCGCATCATGCAAGAAGGTGACATCGCCCATGAGCGCCATTACTCGCGGGGCGCGCCAGTTGGTGGGATCCAGCGATTGCGTGGCCAGGGAAATGCCGATGGCTTGGGCGATGGTGCCGTCGATGCCGGCCGCCCCGCGCGGTGAGTACGTATCCACCCCATCGAACGGCAGGCCCACCATGGAGGCGTCACGCACCGGGTTCGAAGCGCCGAGCACCAGGGTGTCATTGACGGAGAGCGTATCGCCCACCGCGGCCGCGACGTGCAGCCCGGTGAATCCCAGTTCCTCATCCTCGAGGGTCTCGCGCACCGCTTGCCCGGCCATATCGGTTGCGCCTTCGCAGATCTTCATCCACTCGCGGCTCGGCTCACCGGTGACCTTGACGGTGGTGCCAAGCCGGGCCTCTTCGCCACGCTGGTTGGTGAAGTCCTTGGTGCGCGAGAGCACCACCAGCTCAATATCCGGATCATTCATCAGCGCTAGCACGCCACGGTGCAGCGTCGGATGCCCCACGACGATGACCTGCTCTACCTTGGTGTTGACCACATAATCATTCGCGGAGACCTGCGCCTTGCGGAAGATATGCGCCGCCGCTGGATGCACCGGATGATACGGGCCCGGCGCGCTCGGCTCCGCAATGGTCGGCACGTCTTGGAGGCCTTCTACCTCCCAGGCCTCATCACCCGCAATGACCAGCGTGTTCTTGCTCAAATCCACGGCCACCTCACCGTGGTCCACGAAGGCTGGTGCGGGCTCGCGCACGCTGTCGCCGGAGGTGTGGTCTGGCAAGGTGGCGTCGACAAGCGGGGCATCAAAGGCCACATTGATGTGTACCTGTAGGTCTTCGCGGAAGCGTTGGGCCATCGCCGCGATATCGTCCGCGCCGGTGACCTGGGTGGTGTCCGCATAGACGCCGAAGATGCCCTGCTGCTCGATGGTCTGCGACGCCCCCGTGCCCACCAGGCGCTCCGGCCGGTCCGCGCTAATGATGGCTAGCGGCGTATGGGAATAGTGCGCCTCCACCACGGCCGGCAAGGTATTGGCCACCGCAGTTCCCGAGGTCATCACCACGCCCACGTGGCGGCGCTGCACCCGCGCCATGCCCAGGGCGGTAAACGCTCCCCCGCGCTCGTCCAGGCGGGTGTGTACGCGGATATCGTCACGCGCCAATAGCGCCAGCGACAGCGGCGCGTTGCGCGAACCAGGGCACAAGACGACATCCGTGAGGTGGCGCGCTAGTTGGGCGGCTACCTTCTCAGCCAACTGCATCGATTCATTCATGCCGCCCGATTTTACCTGCCCGCGCGCCATTTCCCTTACCGGGCAGGTGCTGGGCGCTTAGTTCTGGTTGGCCGACTGCTCGCCGCCGCCCAGGAGGTCATTGAGGAGACCCTCAATGTCCACGTCGCTGCCCTTATCCAGCTGGTCTTGTACCTCTGGTGGCAACTCGGTCGGGATATCGGATGGCAGGTCATTCTGGAAGTCCGGCAGCTTCGGCAGATTATTGGAGTTCTCATCCTGCGTATCCGGCTCTTCGGTCTGGGTCACGGTGGTGGGGACCTCCGTGGTCAGCGTTTCCGTCACCGGCTGTGGGTCCGGCTTATCCGCCTCGTCCGCGGCATTGCGCCACAGGAAAAACAACACCGCCGCGGCCAGTACTGCAAGTACCGCGATGGCCGCGAAGACGCCGGCCATAGCCCCGCCACCGCTGCCCTTCTTCTTGCGCTTTTCCGGCTGGTCCGGATCATAGTTCGACGGCACCGGCTCGTACTCGGGCTGCTGCGCGTATTGCTGGCCATATGCCTGCCCGGCCGGCTGCTGATAGTTCTGGCCGTAGCTTTGCTGCTGACCGTAGCCCTGCTGATAGCCAGCGGCCGCATCGAATTGACGAGTCTCATTCTGCGGCTGCTGCTCGCCCGGGAAGTACTGCTTGGGGTGCTCGCGGCGCGCTTGGTCGCGGCTGGGGCCGGCGGCATTATCGGGCACGCGGCCAATCTGGCGCGTGGCATCATCCGCCGGGCTGGACCAGCTGCGGGTTTCATTATTATCGCCATGAGGGCCTTTAGAAGTCATACCCTCTACCTCTACCCCATTTTGCTGTGAGATCCTAGAGAGGACTCCCACAGCTAACGGGCAGCGGAGGCTCGCCGCTTAGTGCGCTTGGCGTGCGCTCAAAGCACGGCCGGTGGCGGTATCCTCGGCGGCGACCTGCGCCGGGGTGGCATCCGCGATGATGCGGCCGCCGTCTTCGCCAGCGCCCGGGCCCATCTCGATGATGCGGTCCGCATGCGCCATGACCGAAAGATCATGCTCGACGACGATTACCGTATGGCCCGCATCCGCCAGCTTATGCAGCTCGGTATTGAGCAGGTCGATATCGGCTGGGTGCAGTCCCGTGGTGGGCTCGTCCAGCAGGTAGACCGTGTGGCCGCGACGCGAGTTGCGGGAACGCTGCAGCTCCGTGGCCAGCTTGATGCGCTGGGCCTCGCCGCCAGACAGCTCCGGCGCGCCCTGGCCCAAGCGGAGGTAGCCCAGGCCGACGGCCTGCAACGTGGCGATGGCGCGGTAAATCTTTTCTTCTTCGGCAAAGACCTCGGCCGCTTCATCTACGGTGAGCTCCAAGATGTCCGCGATGGTGCGGCCCTGCCAGGTCACCTCCAAGGTCTCGTCGTTGAAGCGGGCGCCGCCGCACTCCGGGCAGGTGGTGTACGAGCCCGGCAAGAAGACCAGCTCCACCTCGATCTTGCCCGCGCCGCCGCAGGTGGGGCACTGGCCTTGCTTTACGTTGTAAGAAAAGCGCGAGACCGTCCACTTGCGCTGCTTGGCCTCATCAGTGGAGGCGAAGAGCTTGCGAACGTTATCGAAAAGCCCGGTATAAGTTGCCAGCGTGGAACGCGGGGTGCGGCCGATGGGCTTCTGGGTAATCTGCACGACGCGCTTTACTCGATCAAAGCCCTCCGTGCTCTCCACGGACCAGCCCTTGTCCTCGGTCTCCTCTTCATCGGAAATGGCCGTGGCGGACTGTCGCAGCAGGCCAGCCAGCACCGTGCTGACCAGGGTGGACTTGCCCGAACCGGAGACACCGGCTACCGCCGTGAATTGGCCCAAGCCAAAGTCCACATCCAGGTTGTCGATGCTGCGTGCGTTGATGCCGCGGAGGGTGAGGTGGGAGGAGGGGGTGCGGGGGTCGTCGGCAAGCGCGAGCGTGCGATTAGCCAGCGCATTGGCGGTAGGGGTGTCCGCGTCATAGTCTGCGACCGGGCCCGAATAGACCACGTTGCCGCCGCGCTCGCCGGCCAGCGGGCCGACGTCAACGAGCCAGTCCGCCTGCGCGACCAAATCCATGTCATGCTCCACCAAGAGCACGGAGTTGCCGGCCGCGATGAAACGACGGCACATATCCATGACCGCGTCGCGCTCATCGGGGTGCAGGCCGGCCGAGGGCTCGTCGAGCACATAGGCCACGCCAAAGAGACCGGAGCGCAGCTGCGCCGCCAAACGGATGCGCTGCATCTCGCCGCCGGACAGGCTCTGCGTCGGCCGATCCAGGCTGAGGTGCGCCAAGCCGAGCTCCAGCGCCGAGGTCAATGCCGGCAGAATCTGCCGCAGGAGCAAATCCTCGGCCGAGTTCTCCTCTGGGTTCTGCTTGCTGAGCACCTCATGCACCCTATCCAGCGGCAGCGCGCCCAGCTCATCGATAGGCATGCCCGCATAGGTCACCTTCAGCGCGGCCGGGTTGAGGCGGCGGCCGCCACAGGTCTCGCACTCGCGGGATTCCATATAGGACAGGGTGCGCTTGCGCAGCGTATCCGATTGGGTCTCCGCCAGCGTCTTATTGAGGTAGCTGGCCACCGAGCGCCACGTGCCCTCATAATTGCGCTGAATCTGATCCTTGCCGCGTAGAGGCTTCACGGTGACGACGGGGCGCTCTTCCGTGAAGAGGATCCAGTCGCGGTCTTTTTGCGGTAGGTCCTGCCAGGGCGAATCCAGGTCGTAGCCCAGATTCATCAGGATGTCGTGGAAGTTCTTGCCGGCCCAGGCGCCGGGCCATGCTTGGATGGCGCCTTCCTCAATGGAGAGAGTGGGATCCGGGACCATGGAGTCCTCGGTCGGCTCGTGGACCACGCCCGTGCCGTGGCACTGCGGGCACATGCCCTCCGGGGTATTCGGAGAAAAAGAATCCGAGTACAGGCCCTCCGGGTTATCCCCGGCGCGCGAATAGAGAAGGCGCACGCTATTGGAGAGCGCGGACACCGTGCCCACCGTAGAGCGCGCACCGCCGCCGGAAGTTGATTGCTGCAGCGCGACCGTCGGCGGCAGGCCCTCTACCTGGCTAACCTGCGGGTCGACGGCCGAGCTGATCAGGCGACGGGCGAAGGGCGCCACCGATTCGAGATAGCGACGCTGGCCTTCGCCGTGAATCGTGCCGAATGCCAGCGAAGACTTGCCCGAACCAGACACGCCCGTGACCGCAACGAGCTTGCCGCGGGGCATATCGACGTCGACGTTGCGCAGGTTGTGCAGGTGGGCATCGCGGACCTTGATAGTAGACATGTCCCCTAGCGTACGCACAGGTGGTGGGTTGGGCAGCGAAGGCTTTTGTGGTTCGCCGACCACGATCACGAGTTTTGTCCATATAAACCGGGGATTTCGTCGACGGTTTTGGTGGTTTATATGGACGAAAGTCGCGATCTCTACAGATCTGCGGAACCGAATTCTTAGTGCGACAGTCTAAAAGGCCATGTACACGCGAAAAGACCTCATCGAAGAAGGAATGACTCAATACCGAATTGAAAAGGAGGTGGCAGAGGGCAGACTCCTCCGTCTTAGGCGCAATTGCTATGTCTCGGCGGAGGCGAGTGCGAAGGATAAGCTCGCCGCGGTGGCGCAGCTTTATCCGGATGCGGTGTTTACGGGAACGGCGGCGCTTGCTGCCTACGGTTTATGCGAGGTGCGGCTGCCGGCAACGATTCGGGTGGATAACAATTGCCGGGCGCGGGCGGATGGGCTGGTGCGTACTGTGAGGTCGCGGCCGGTGCCGGTAAATCGGGTAAAGGGCGTAAAGATGGCGTTGCCCGCGCAGGCGGTGGCAGATGCGCTGAGCTTCGAGCGCTGTGGCGAGTGGCTGCTCAAAGAGGCCCTGGCGCAGGCCTACCGCGGGCTCAACGGAAGGGGGAGATTCGCGGCTGATTTAGAGCTGGTGACCAGCAAGAAAAGGGACGCGGTGCGCGAGTTAGCGAGGCTGGCGCCGGTGGGGACGGCATCGAAGTGGGAGCAGCGGATGTTTCGCGAGATGCGGCGGGTGGGTCTCAAGCCGGTGCCGAATTTCCGGCTGGGACCGTACACCTGGGATTTAGGATTCGAAGCGGGAACGACCGTGGTGGACTTGGACTCGCTTTACTATCACACGCCGGAGAATAATCACCGGGAATTCCTCATCGGGACGTGGAAGACCAATCACGCGGTGCAGCACGGGTGGGCGCCGCTAAAGTTTACGGATGAGTGCACCGACTACCACCTCAAGCTGGTGGTGGAGACGGTGCAGGAGACGGTGGCGCATCGCCGCAGCGTGCGCGGGTTAAAGAGCAGGCCGCAGAAGGTGCGTCGGGCGCTGGCGACTCCGGCGTGGAGGTTTCACCAGAGCCTGCTCTAGGCCCTAGTCAGCAAGGTGCGATTCAGCAAGGTGCGGCCAGCAGTCGCGCACGCGGTCGAACCACCAATCGCGGCGGTCGGCGGGGGCGGCGAGCGCGGCGAGGCGGTCTGGGTCGGGGGCGAGGATATCGGCGGGAAGGTGGCCATCGACAAGCGGGCGAGGGGCGGTGACATCCTCTTCAAAGAGGGAGCCGGTGGCAAGGCCGGCGGCGGCCGGGGTGACGTCGATGTCCTCGTCGTCGTAGATGCGCGGGAGGGCGGCGACGGCCGCAAGGCCCATATTGATGCCGATGGAGGTATCGAGTGCGGAGGCCACCGTGATATCCATATGGCGCTGGCGCAGGTGTTGGGCCACCTCGAGGACGCGGCGCACGCCGCCAAGCGGGGCAGGCTTGACCACGGCGACGTCCGCGGCCTGCAACTCGGCCACGCGATAAGGGTCCGCGACCTTACGAATGGATTCATCGGCGGCGACGCGCACAAAGAGGCCGGCGCGCATAAGGCGGCCGCGGACCTGGGCAAGCTCCTCAGTGGTGGCGCAGGGCTGTTCCATATAATCCAGCGGCATCATCATCTGCGCGGCCTCGACCGCCTCATCGACGGTCCAGCCGCCGTTGGCGTCCACGCGCAGGATGGGGATATCGCCGCGTTGGGTGACGGCGTCGCGGACGGCGCGGACGCGAGTGGCGTCGTCGGCAAGCGTGTGTCCCTTCTCCGCCACCTTGATTTTGAAGGTGCGGCAGCCGGGGTAGCGCTCCACCACGGCCGGAACCTCGCTGGCGGGTACGGCCGGGATGGTGGCGTTGACCTCGATGGAATCGCGCACCGGCTCCGGAAATCCCTCGTAGGCGGCCTCGAGCCCGGCGCGCAGCCACGCGGCGGACTCGGCCGGGCCGTATTCCAGGAAGGGCGCGAACTCGCCCCAGCCGGCCGGGCCCTCGATGAGCAGGGCCTCCCTAGTGGTAATGCCGCGGAAACGCACGGCGAGCGGAAGGGAGACTACGTGGGCGCGGTCGAGGACGTCATCGATATGCATGGCCTTCATGGTAGCGCCCGCCGGCCGTTGACCCCTCCCCCGCTCTGCGCTATTTTGGGAACCTATACCAATAAAGGAGGAATTATGCTGCTAGCTGAGGCATTGGCGGAGCGTGCGCAGGCGCAGGAGCGCCTCAATAGCCTGCACGAGCGGCTGCTCACCGTGGCCCGCGTGCAGGAGGGCGATACCCCGGATGAGGATCCGCAGGAGCTGCTGCGCGAGCTCGACGGCGTGGCCGGGCGCATCGATGAGCTGGTGCAGGCCATCAATGCGACGAATATCGCCACCGCCTTTGATGAGAAGAGGAACCTGATGGAAGCCCTCGCGCTTCGCGACGGCCTCTTGCGCAAGCGCCGCATCTACCACGACCTGGCGCAGCGGGCGGGCACGCGCTCGGATCGCTATTCCCGCACTGAGATTAAGTTTGTCTCCACCATCCCGGTGGCGGATCTGCGCAAGCGCGTCGACGATCTGTCTAAGCAGTACCGCGAGCTGGATACCCGCATCCAGCAGCTGAACTGGAATACCGAACTGAAAAACGGATAGTCATATCGCGCGCTGCTTAGAGCGCGCGATGGTAGCCCACACACCTGCAGCGAGCAGGCCCCCACCCTGGAGGGGAAAATCCTGGGACACTGGCCCCCTTTAGCGCTTTAAGGGGCGGGGAGTTCGAGTCTCCCCATGGCATGGAGTACCGCGCTGGTATGGCGTACACGGGTATTGTGCGGGGCAACAACCTCGCAGTATCGCGTATTGATTATTACCGGCCTGCTGGGCAGCGTGTGTGGGTGAGGGTTGGGAATGGGGACTATTCTTCTTTTGCCACTAAGCTGGCCTTTATGAGCGAGCAGAGAAAATACAGCACCGATAATCCCTTTCGATCGGAATTGTGGCATTCCGTAGAAGGGTTTGAAGACCTGACGGATATCACTTATCACCGGCTCAACGGCGAGGGCCGCAAGAACGGCATCGTGCGCATCGCCTTCGACCGCCCTGAGGTGCGCAATGCCTTTCGCCCGCATACCGTAGACGAGCTCTACCGCGCCCTTGACCACGCCCGCCGCACGCCGGATGTGGGCACGATTTTGCTCACCGGCAATGGTCCGTCCGACAAGGATGGCGGCTGGGCTTTTTGTTCGGGCGGCGACCAGCGCATTCGCGGCCGCTCCGGGTACCGCTACGCCACCGAGCACGCCCATGATGACGCCACCGCGGATGAATCCACCGTGGACACCGCCCGCGAGAAGGTGGAAGGCGGCCGCCTACATATCCTCGAGGTCCAACGCCTTATCCGCACCATGCCCAAGGTGGTTATCGCCGTGGTCAATGGTTGGGCGGCCGGCGGCGGACACTCGCTGCACGTGGTCTGCGATATGACGGTCGCCTCCCGCCAAGAGGCGCGCTTCAAGCAGACGGATGCGGACGTGGGGTCCTTCGACGCCGGTTACGGCTCGGCCTATCTTGCAAAGATGGTGGGCCAAAAATTCGCCCGCGAGATTTTCTTCTTGGGCCGCACCTACGATGCCCAGCGCATGTACGAAATGGGGGCAGTCAACGAGGTCGCGGACCACGGCGAGCTGGAAGACGCCGCCATCCGCATGGGCCAGGAGATCAACATGAAGTCCCCCACCGCCCAGCGCATGCTCAAATTCGCCTTCAACCTCACCGATGATGGCCTTATGGGCCAGCAAGTCTTTGCCGGCGAGGCCACCCGCTTGGCCTATATGACCGACGAGGCCGTCGAGGGCAAGGAGTCCTTCCTAGAAAAGCGCGAGCCTAATTGGGATAGCTTCCCGTACTACTACTAATGCTTATCGCTTTTTGTATCGGCATTGCCGTCGTGGCCACGGGTGCGCTCGTGGTCGGGCGCATTGTGTTGCTGCGCGGCATACGCAAGGCGGAAAAAGACGAATCCCGCCCCTTTGACAGCTAAAATCGACGGCCGTGACTATCCTCTCCCCTCTTCCGGTTGACCCCCACTCCCCGGCCGCCATCCTCCCGGACCTGGAGGACGCCATCGCCGGGCAGGCCTGCTTTTTGCCGCTCCCGCTTGCCGACGCCACCCGCGCCACCCTCCTGCGCAATACTCAACGCGCCGGCGAGCCCATCGACTCCAGCATCGCCCTGGTGATGTCCACCTCTGGCTCCACTGGCACGCCGAAAGGCGCGCAGCTCACCCCAGCAAACCTGGTGGCCAGCGCGGATGCCACCCACCAGGTGCTCGGCGGCACCGGCCAGTGGCTGCTCGCCATGCCGGCCCACCACATCGCCGGCATCCAGGTACTGGTGCGCTCGCTGGTAGCGGGCGTCGACCCGCTGTGCATGGATCTCAGCGAGGGCTTCGATATACCCACCTTCGCCCGCGCGGCCGCAGATCTCGACCGTACCGGGGACCGCACCTATACCGCGCTCACCCCGCTACAACTGGCTAAGGCCATGGATTCGGTCGAAGGCATCGACGCGCTGCGCACCTTTGACTCCATCCTTGTCGGTGGCGCGGCCATCAACCCGCGCCTGCGCGCAGCGGCCGAGGAACTGGGCATTGCGGTGGTGGCGACGTATGGGTCGTCTGAAACCGCCGGTGGCTGCGTCTACGATGGTAGGCCGATTCCCGGCGCGCAGGTCCGCGTCCAGGACGGCCGCATCCTCTTAGGTGGGCCCACCATCGCCCACGGCTACCGCAACGCGCCCGAGCACGAAGCCTTCCGCGAGCCGGGCTGGTTCGCCACTTCCGACGGCGGCTTTATCAACGCCGGCACCCTCACCGTCACTGGCCGACTGGATAATGTCATCGATTCCGGTGGCCTCAAGCTGCACCCAGAGGCGCTAGAAACCGAAATCCTCAAGGTTAAGGGCGTGGACCATGCCTGCGTCGTCGGCGTGCCACACCCGCGGCTCGGCCAGGCAATCATGGCGGCGTATACCGGCTGGGCCGATATCGGCGATATCCTCGAAGCCCTCGAGGACGCCGAGCTTCCCCGCTGGCAGATACCGAAAGACATCAAGCGCCTCGCGGAATTTCCCACGGCCGGGCCAGGCAAAATAGACCGCCGCGCGGTGGCGCGCATCTTCGGCGCTTAGCCACCTTCCACGTCGCGCACCGCGATATCGCGCGCCGCGGATTCGCCGAGCGAAAAGCTGGCTCCATTATCCACGCTAACCTCTAGGAGGCCGGCTACCGGCGGGGCAACGACGGTCAGCCGCACGCCTGGACGAACCCCGTGCTTGTCCAAGTAGCGCAGGAATTCGCCATCGGCGTCATTGACCTGTTCCATGGTGGCGGGAGAGTTGGGTGGGACGTCGGCAAGCGTAATGCGCGAGAGCGGCTCAGCCGTGCCATCGGCCGCCGGAATGGGATCGCCGTGGGGATCGCGCGCAGGGGCGCCGAGGAAAGCATCGATGCGCTCGACAAACCTATCGGAGGTCGCATGCTCTAGCATTTCGGCTTCCTCATGCACCTCGTCCCAGGTATAGCCCAAGGTGCGTACCAAAAAGGTCTCGAGCAGGCGGTGGCGGCGCACCATGGCCACGGCCAATTCGCGACCTTCCCGGACCAGCCGGACGCCAAAGTAACGCTCGTGTTCCACGAGTCCCTTGGCCGCGAGGCGCTTGACGGACTCGGAGGTGGTGGGCAGCTTTTGGCCGGCAGCCTTGGCCAGATCACCGAGCGGCATGGCGGTATCGCGTCCCGCCTTTTCCTCGTGGTTCCACAAAATCTTGAGGTAGTCCTGGGTGCGTTCGGGCAGCTCGCTTACGTGCATTCACCCCATCGTAGTTCATCCTATTGCTTCCATGAGTTTCAATATGTATGTTTTTAGAAGTTCACTACATTGAACTTTGGTATTCATTTCTAATTTAAGGACTTTTCGTTGCAGAAAACCACCGCACTTCCCCTCGCCGTACTGCTCGCCGCTACTACGCTAACGGCCTGCTCAAGCGGCGATGACAACCACGGAGATAGCCTAAAAATCTTCGCCACCACCGGCTACTTGGCCGATGCCGCAGCCAGCCTCGCCCCCGAAGCCGATATCACCACCATGGTCGGCCCCGGCGGTGATCCGCACACCTACCAGCCCACCACGCACGATATTGAGGCTATGAAGGACGCCGACCTCGTACTTTGGAATGGCCTCCACCTCGAGGCCCAGATGGTGGACCAGCTCAAGTCCCTGGGAGACAAGCAGCTCGCGGTGGGCGATCAGCTCGATGAACAAGATCTCCTGCCCTGGCCGGAACAAGGAAAGGGCGGCGAGCAACTCTATGATCCGCATATCTGGAATAGCCCCAAGCTGTGGAGCCAGGCTGTCGAGAGCATCGGCGACAAACTTGGCGATATCGACTCCGAGCACGCCGCGGACTACTCCACTGCCGCCGATAACTACGAAAGCCAGATCGCCGCCGCACAGGACAAGGCTAAGAAGGAACTCGCTGCTGCGAAGCCCCGCGTGCTCATCACCGGCCATGATGCTTTCAACTACTTTGGCAAGACCTTCGACTTTGACATTCACGCCACCGATTTCGTCACCACCGAGGCAACAAAATCCGCCACCGAGATCTCCGAGCTGGCCGATACCATCGCCGATAAAAAGGTCCCCGTCATCTTCAAGGACAATCAAGCCAACCCACAGGCCATCACCTCGCTGCAGCAGGCCGTGGAGTCCCGCGGCTGGAAGGTTACCGTCTCGGACGAGGAGCTCTTCGCCGATACCCTCGGACCCGACGCACCCACCGATACCTACCTTGGGGCTTTCGAGCACAACGCACACACCGTGGCAAAGGCCTTAAGCTAATGCTGCGCGCCACCCACCTCACCGTAGGCTATCCGCGCACGCCCCTGCTTGCCGACGCCACCTTTGCCCTCACTCCCGCCACCATCACCGGCCTCGTGGGCGCCAACGGCTCCGGCAAGTCCACCCTTGTGCGCACCTTGGTGGGCTTGCTTCCACCGCTTCACTGCGAATCGCTCACCTTTGATGGCACCAACCTTGCCCATTTCCGCCACCGGCTCGGTTACATGCCGCAGCACGCGGATATCGATTGGGATTTTCCGGCCACGGCCTTCGACGTCGCGCTTATGGGCCGCACCGCCGGCCTGCGCTGGTGGCAGTGGCCGAGCCGCGTCGATAAGCGCGCCGCTCACGACGCACTCGCCCGCACCGGAATGCAAGAGCACTCGCACCTGCCCATTTCGGCCCTGTCCGGCGGCCAGCGCCAGCGCGTCTTGCTCGCCCGCACGCTCGTGAGCGATCCCGAACTCATTGTCTTGGATGAGCCCTTCGCTGGGGTCGACGCCGCAAGCCAGCGCGCCATCATGGACGTGCTCCGGCAACTGCGCGCCGATGGCGCCACCATCCTGCTGGTCCACCACAACCTGGCAGAAGTCGCCGATTTCTGTGATGAGGTCCTCATGGTGGGCCAAGGCCACCTCATCGCCGCCGGCCCCACCGGCCAGGTACTGACCGAATCCGCCATCGCCGACATGTTCTGCTTGCCGTCATGAACCCACTAGAGCTCTTTCAAGACTTCACCTATAGCCAGGCGCTGTGGGGCACCGTGCTCATCGGAGCCTGTGCCGGTGCACTCGGCCCGCTAGTCTATGTGCGCCGCACCAGCCTGCTCGCTGATGCCATTTCGCATTCCTCCCTGCCTGGCCTGCTGGTCGCCTTCATCGTGGCCACGGCCTTAGGGTGGGACGGCCGCAATATCTGGCTGCTGTCTGCCGGCGCCATCCTCACCGGCACCCTGGCCGTCGGCTGCATTCACCTAATTCCGCGGTTGGCCCCGCTCGGCTCAACCACCGCGATGGCCGCTACGCTTACCACATTCTTCTCCATCGGCATGCTGCTCATGCAGCATATTTCCCGCCAGCCCTTGCCCGGCAAGGCCGGCATCCAGGACTACCTGTTGGGAAACGCGTCCACGCTCACGCGCGCCGATGTGAGTTCTGCGCTCGTCATTGGCGGCGGCGTCTTGCTAATTCTTTCTTCGGTACACACTCGGCAAGCCACCGTCGCCTTTGACGCCCCCTTTGCCCGCGTAGCCGGCATTCGCACCACGGCCTTAAATGCCCTCAGCTTCCTCTCCTTAACTGCCGTCACGGTTATAGGCGTCAAGGTGGTCGGCGTGGTCCTCATGGTGGCCGTAGTCATCAGCCCGGCCGCGGCCGCCCGCCCCTGGGTTCACCGCCTGCTTCCCTTCATTGCACTAGCCGGCTTCCTAGGCGCGCTTACTGCCGCCGTGGGTTGCTACCTTTCCATCGCCTTTGGCCCGCTGCCTACCGGCCCCATCATCGTGCTGGTGCAAGCCGCCACCGTAGCGTTCAGCCTCGTCACCAGAAAGCTTCGACCATGACCCTTGCAGCTACCGCTTGCCTGCTCGCCGTCCTTACCTCCGTAGCATGCGCGCTGCCCGGCACTTTTGTAGTTCTACAGGGACAGGCCATGCTTATCGACGGCATCGGCCACGCCGTCCTCCCCGGCATCGCCGTGGGCTACCTTTTAACCTCCGATATCGACTCCCCGCTGCTGCTTATTACCGCCGCGGCCGGTGCCCTGGCCGTCGCCCTCGGCACGCGGTGGCTGCAGCGCAGCGCGCTGGTTACTGCCGACGCCGCCCTAGGCCTCATCTTCCCCGCCCTCTTTGCCGCCGGCGTCATCCTCATCTCTACCCGAATGAGCCACGTACATATCGATGTCCATGCCGTCTTGGTTGGCGATGTTAACCTCGCCGCCTTTTCCAATCCCCACTATTGCTATGTCATGGCCGGCGTGCTTGCCGCTAATGCGATCTTCCTCGCCCTTACCTTGCCGCGGCTTTCCGCCACATCCTTTGACGCCCCCTTCTGCACCGTGCGTGGGGTCCACTCCCGCGCCGTACAGACAACGTTCATGGCGGTCATCGCCTGCACCGCTACCGCCGCCTTCCACGCCGCCGGCGCCATGCTGGTTATCGCCTTGATGGTCTTTCCCACCATGACCGCGCGGCTTATCACTCGCCGGGTTCCCGCCTTAGTGCTGGCTGCCTGCGGCATCGCTGCGCTGAGCGCGGTAGCAGGATTCTGGCTGGCGTACTACCTAAACGCGGCCACCTCCGCCGCAATGACGGTCACCAATGCCACGCTCTTTATCGCGGCGCTGGCTGCGTATCGGGTACACCACCGCGCCTGCCTACGCTGATTGCCGCCCGCCACCACGCCAGTGGCACAATGGTGGCTATGTCTGCCTCGAAGTCTGCCCCGAATTCTGGGGCCCGTTCCGCCGGTAATTACCCCGCCACTGCTCAGGATTGGCTCGAGGGCGCGCGCCCGCATACCTGGGCCAACGCGTTCGCGCCCGTCGTCGCGGGCACCGGCGCGGCCTTCGGCATCGACGGCGGCCACGTAGGCCGCGCGCTGCTCGCCCTCATCGTGGCGTGGGCTCTTATCATCGGCGTGAACTACGCCAATGACTATTCGGATGGCATCCGCGGCACTGACGACGACCGCACCGGCCCGCAGCGCCTGACCGGCGGCGGCTTGGCCCGCCCGCAGCACGTAAAGCTCGCGGCCTTTGCCGCCTTCGCCGTGGCCGGAATCGCCGGCATCGCGCTCTCCTTCGCGGCGCACGCGTGGTGGCTCATCCTCGTCGGCGCGCTATGCATCGCCGGCGCCTGGTTTTATACCGGCGGCAAGAATCCCTATGGCTACCGCGGGCTCGGCGAGGTCGCCGTGTTCGTCTTCTTCGGGCTCGTCGCCGTGCTCGGCACCGAATTTACCCAGGCCGGCCGGCTGTCGTGGTCGGGCCTCGCACTGGCAGTGGGCATCGGCGCGATGAGCTCCGGCGTCAACCTGGTCAACAATATCCGCGATATTCCTTCCGACGCCGAAACCGGCAAGATTACCCTCGCCGTGCGCCTCGGCAATGATAAGGCGCGCCTGCTCTTTACGGTGCTGCTCCTGCTGCCATTCTTGCTGACCATCGGCATCGCCTTCGGCAGCTGGCTCGCGCTCGCCGGCTTGGTCTACTTCCCCCTTGCGCTGCGCGCCATCCGCACCGTCAACCGCGGCGCCAAAGGCCCAGAGCTTATCCCCGTGCTCGGTCTGACCGGCCGCGCGATGCTGCTGTGGGCCGTTATCGAGGCCGCCGCACTCATCATCGTCTAGTCCTGGGCGGCGCGGCCTTCCAGCTCCGCCTGTACCCAGCGCTTGTGGGCCTTGCGCTGGGCGGAGTACTCGGCCAGCGTCTGGGTGGCCTCGATGCGCCACTTTTTAAAGATCAGCATCGATAGCGGCAGCGCCACAAAAAGCGCCAGTAGCGCCGCGATGAGCACCGGGATGGGAAAGCCGATGGTGATGGCCAAAATCTCGATCACCGCGGTCAATGCGATAAAAAGCACTACGCGGGCGAGCCCGTACTTCCACAGCGCCGCGCGCGAACGGCGGCGCAGTTCTGGGTCCGGCTTGGGTGGCTCAGGGTTATGCGTCATGGGGGTTGATTGTACGCGGTGCAGGTAGAATCGCACGCATGGGCCGAATCATCCTCCTCCTACTCTTTGTCCTCGCCGCCTACCTCGTCTGGAAGGCCTTCGGGCCCTCGACATGGAAAAAGCGCGAGGTGGAACAACCCCGCGCTATCAAGGGCCCCGACGATGACGAGGAATTCCTGTGGAACCTAGAAAAGGAGCGCTTCAAGCAGCGCCGCGCACAGGAGGCAGAAGAAGAAAAACGCCGCCAGCGCCGCAAACGCGACGCCGACGGCGAGAATGACTAGGCTTCCTTCGGCACAAACCGCATCTCGAGGCCTAAGGCCTCGGCCACGGCGGTAATCTTTTCCCAACGCACGCCCGCACCACCGTGCTCGATGGTGTGGAGGGTGGAGCGGGAGACCCCGGCGGCGTCGGCAAGCTGCTGCTGCAAAATGCCCAACTCGCGGCGCCGCTCGGCAAATTGGGCGCCAAGGCCCAGAATCACCGCATTATCGCCGGCCGGCTTTCCCTGTTTATGGCGCGGGCTCGTATGCTCCGCCATCTAGTTCAGCCCCGCATAGGAGTGCAGGCCGGAGACGACCATATTGATAAAGAACAGGTTGAAGACCATCAGCGCCATCGCCATAACGTTGATCCACGGCGCCGCCTTGCGGAAAGCCGGCGTCGCACGCGCGTGCAGGTAAGCGGCATACAGGATCCAGGTGGCAAAGGACACGGTCTCCTTCGGGTCCCAGCCCCAGAAGCGGCCCCAGGCGGACTCGGCCCAGATAGCGCCCAAAATAATGCCCAGACCCAAGGTCGGCAGGGTGATCACGGCCAGGCGATAAGCCAGCTGGTCAATCTTCGCGGCCGAAGGCAGCGGGCGGGCCACCGCACCGAAAAAGCCGTGCTCGGCATGCTTCGGTTGCGCCATACGGAACAGCGTCAGTAGCGAGACAATGCCGGAGATAATACCAATGGACGCGCCCAAAGAAACCACGGTGACGTGGATGGGTAGCCAGTGCGACTGCAGCGCCGGCACCACCGGGGCAGACTCAGCATAGAGCTTGGTGGAGCCATAAAACATCAGCGCCAACACCGGGGTGAGCAGCCATGGCCACACGGTGCGCCACTCCTTGCGCTGCATGGCAATATTGCCCACCAGCAGCACGCCAAAGCTCACCATCAGCACGTACTCGTATAGGTTGCCAAAGGGAAAGCGGCCGGTAGCCAGGCCACGCAGCACAATCGCCGCGGCATGCAGCGCAATGCCTACCCACATCAGCGAGCTGGTCATGCCGCCGAGTTTATCGGCCTTGCGCTCCTTTTCCTTTAGCTCACCGTCCGTGATACCGGAAGAGGACTGAGCCACCTCGCCCGCATAGCTCTGCTTATCGACGCCCCCAGCACCCGCCCCCACCAAGACCTTCGCGGCCTGGGATTTCACGGCACGGCGGCCCTCAATAATTCCCTGCATGCGGCCGTAGTAGAACAGCGACATAAAGAGCGCGACGCAGTACACCACAAAGGCGGTCTGCACCGCGATATCCGAGAAATTAGACAGATTCTGATCAATCTGCATGAATGCTCCTAGCCTTCACACGTGCGGGATAAGTGCTGATTACCTTACTCAGCGAAACGACCCGATCCAACTTTTGTTGGATCGGGCCGGGGCGCTAGTCATCGGTATAAAGTTCGTCTTCTTCGACCTCGTCTGGGTCTGGCAGCTCCAGCAGCGCGCGGTGCAGCTCGTGGAACTCCTCGGACCAGCCGGCGCGGTCGGTGCGGGCAAGCCCGCCCATTTCCACGTCGGTGCCGCCGGCCGCGTTCGGGCGCAGGCGGATGTAGACGCGGCGGCGCTTAATCACCAGCGATCCCACCAGAGAAATGAGCATCACCAGCGCGGAGGCCAGCACCCACTTCTGGAAAGGATCATAAGAGACCTGGTAATTGGCGAACTCGCTGGCGCCGTCGAAGGTGATCTTCGTGCCATCGTCCAAGGTGACGTCCTCGCCTTGGTTGAGGTTCACGCGGTCGATCTTTTGCAGCTGGCCGGACTGCACCAGGTTCGGGTCCAGCGAGAAGAAGGACTGCGGGGTGCCGGTGTCCAGGCCGGCATCACCGCGGTAGATATCGATGGCCATCGCTGGATCCTGCAAACCTGGGTACGAAGACTGCAGCAGCTTGCCGTTCTCACCGGCCCACTCGGCCGTAGGCGCGAAGAGGCCCTGGATGGCGATCTGGTTCTGACGGCGGTCATAGAGGTCTGGATGCATGCCGGCCGGTGGGTCAAAGCGCATCGCGCCGGAGGACAGGAAGAAGGTCGTGTCATTCGGCTGGAACTGAATGGTCTGGGTGCGCTTTTCACCATTGGGCCATTCCACAGTAACCGTCGGCGCGTAGCCGTGGCCCTGCAAGTAGACGCGGTTGTGCGCCAAACGCAGCGGGTGGTTGACCTTAAGCTCATAGTCCTTCCACTCGGAGTCATCCTTGTAGATGTCATCGCCCTCCGCGTAGGAGACGTTGGAAGTAAACATCTCCGCTTGACCGTTGGGCAGGTACTCGGCCGCAAAATCATGGGCGATGAGGCAGAAGGGGTGGAGCCCGGTGCCGTCGAAAAGCGGGCCGGCGCGGAAGGAATCAAAGTTAGACGTGGAGGTATTGCAGAACTCCGTGGACTGGTCCAGGGTCTGGCCGCCGCCCTGGGAGCCGGACTCTGTGACCACGATGACCTGGCCCTCGTAGTTGACTAGCTTGCCGGCCGCGACGGTAACCAAGATGGCCACCAGCGCCACGTGGAAGATGAGGTTGGCCAGCTCGCGGCCATAGCCGCGCTCCGCGGAGAACGTGTGCACGCCGGCGCGGTCCTCTTCTGGGGAGTACTCGGCCACGCGCCACTTCTTCAGGCGCTTTTTAATTTCCGCGGATAGCTCGTCCTCGCTCTTGTCCGAGTGCCCCTCGGCCGCTAGCGGCAGCTTGTGGAGGTATTTCGGCGCGCGCGTTGGCGGTGTCTTCCACGCCTTGTAGTGATCCCAGGAGCGCGGCAAGATGCAGCCCACTAGGGAAATGGCCAAGAGGATGAAGATGGCCTGGAACCAGACGGAAGAAAAGACGTCGAAAAGCTGCAGCTTGTCGTAGATCTTCGCTACGTTGCCGTTGGACTCGATGAAGTCCTGCACGTTCTGCTCGTTGAGGTCGCGCTGCGGCAGCAAGGAACCGGGAATCGCGGCGAGCGCCAGCAAGAAAAGCAGCGCCAGCGCCGTGCGCATGCTGGTCAGCCAATGCCAGGCTTTGCGGAAGTATTTCACGTCTCTCCTAAATCAGGGTTGCGCCAAAGTTGCCGGTCCACTGGCGGATGAGGCTAATAAACTCGCCCCACAGGCCGGTTACCAGGGCCAGGCCGACGAGGATCATGGCCATGCCGCCGATGACCTGGATGGTATGCGAGTGCTTGCGGGCCCACGAAATCGAGCGCATCGCCCGCGCGGAGCCCAGCGCCACCAGCAGGAACGGCAGTCCCAAGCCCAGGCAATAAAAAATGATAAGCAGCACGCCGCGCGCGGCCGTCATGCCTTCGGTGCCGGCCGATACGGAAATAATGGCGGCCAGCGTTGGGCCCAGGCACGGCGTCCAGCCCAGCGCGAAAATCCCGCCCAGCAGCGGCGCGCCCAGCCAGGTGGTCCAGCGCTTCGGTGCCATGCGGGTATCCTTTTGCAGCGCCGGGATCGCGCCGAGGAAAACCACACCCATCAGGATGGTCACGCCGCCGCCGATGCGCATGAGCGTCTCCTCATTGAGCCGAAGCGCGGAAATCGCGCCGAATACGGAGACCGTCGCCAGCAGGAAAACCACGGTAAAGCCCAGGATGAACAAGGCGGCGGCCAGTACCACGGCCCATTGCCTGCGCTTGCCGACGCCCACCCCCAACTCACCGTCGAACGTAACCTCGCCGCCCACCACGCCGGCTAGGTAAGAAATATAGCCAGGCACCAGTGGGATCACGCACGGGCTGGCGAAGCTCACCAGCCCCGCCACGGCGGCCGCGAACAGGCCCAGAATGAGTGGGCCGGAGGTCGCGGCCTCGGCAAAGGAGTTGCCGATGCTCGCTGCGTTATCCATTTATTCCTTTTCTAGTTTGTCCACTACGTCCATGACATCTTGGGCGGTGATGGACCGCAAAAAGACCGTAGCCGGGCGGTGCTGTTTGTCCAAGACGATGGTGGTCGGGACCACAGAGGTGGGCACGCCGCCCAGGGCCGCCGCGGTCTTAAACGGCGGATCGTAGATGGAGGGATACTTCAGCCCGTTGTCTTCGAGGAAGTCATTGGACACCTGCGGGTTATAGTCGCGCACATTGATGCCCAAGACAGTGCCAATCTTCCGCTTTTGCAGCTCGGAGTGGACTTCTTGGAGGTCATCGGCCTCGGCGCGGCACGGAGCGCACCACTGGCCCCAGGAGTTGAGCACGACGATTTCGCCCTCATAGTCCTCCAGGGAAATGGTCTTATCCGTATCGCGCACATCCTCGCCGGAGAAGGTGCGCAGCGGCTTGCGCTCGGATTCCTCGTAGTTGATGACCTTTTCGCCGCCGGGCGTGATGAATTCGAAGTTGCCGCCGGTAGCCACCGCGTTTTGCGCGTTATCGGCGTCCTGCGAGCAACCGGCAAGCGGCAGGGCGACGACCGCCGCTAGCACCGCGCCAATCGCGCGTTTGCGTTGTAGTGCCATTAAATCTCCTGGGCCGGCGAGGAGTAGAAGATGTCGGTGACCTGGTTGTCATCGAAAAGCAGGGAGGTAACCGAGGCCAGGTCGCATTGGCGGTTCCACGGCGCGTGCGGCAGGCGCTGGCCCAGCACGGTGCGCTGCACCATCACGATGGGCAGCTGGTGGCTGACCAAGATCGCCTCGTGGCCGGCCGCGGCGGTGCGGGCGCGTTCGATGGAGCCCAGCATGCGCTCGGCAATCTGCTCATAGGGCTCGCCCCACGAGGGCTCCAGCGGGTTGACCAGCAGCGGCCAGCGGCGCGGGTTCCACAGCGCGGAGCGCAGGCCCTTGGTGCGCAGGCCCTCGAAGCGGTTGCCGGACTCGATGAGCGTCTTATCGACGTCCACGTCTAGCCCCGTTACCTGCGCAATCGGCCGCGCGGTTTCCTGGGCGCGCTGCAGCGGCGAGGCCGCCAGGTAGGTCACGTCGTGGTCGCGGAAAGACTCCGCGGTGCGCGCCGCCATGGAATGCCCGCGCGAGGACAGGTGATAGCCCGGGATGCGACCGTAGAGGATCTTCTCCGGGTTGTGGACCTCGCCGTGGCGCACGAGGTGAACGATGGTGCGTGTCATGTCTCTCCTTGGTGTGCGGGACTTAATGTGCGGGACGCGCGGCGGCCGCCGCCTGCGCGGCGGGCTTGAGGGCGGCTTCGATGAGTTCAAAGTCGGCGTCGGTAAGAGCATCCGAGACAAACCAGGTCTCGAATGGGCTCGGCGCGACGTAGATGCCGTTATCCAGCAGGGCGTGGAAGAACGGGGTGAAGCGGAAGGTCTCGGCCGCCTGCATATCGGCAAAGTTGCGGCCCTCGCCCTCGGCAAAGCGGATGGAGAACATCGAAGACGCCCGCTGGATGTGGTGCGCTACTCCCTCGGCAGACAGCGCGGAAGAAATCATGCCGGTCAGGCGATCCGCGTTGGCCTGCAGGCGCTCGTAGAGCGATTCATCGGCCAACTCCAAAGACTTCAGGCCGGAGGCCATAGCCACCGGATTACCGGACAGCGTGCCAGCCTGGTAGACCGGACCGTCCGGAGCAAGGTAGTCCATAACTTCGGCGCGGCCGCCGAAAGCAGCGGCCGGCAGGCCACCGGAGACGACCTTGCCGAAGGTCACCAAGTCCGCCGCCACGCCATCGACGCCGTACCAACCCTTATAGGAAGTGCGGAAGCCGGTCATGACCTCGTCGAGGATGAGGAGGGCGCCGTCTTCATGAGCGACGTCGGCAAGCGCGGCGTTGAAGCCTTCCTCTGGTGCCACGGTGCCCATGTTGCCGGCCGAGGCCTCCGCGATAATGCAGGCAATCTCGCCTGGGTGCTGCGCAAATGCCTCGCGCACGGCCTCGATATCGTTATAAGGAACGACGATGGTATCGGCCGCCGTCGCGCCCGTAACGCCCGGGGAATCCGGCAGCGCAAAGGTCGCCACGCCGGAGCCGGCCGAGGCCAACAGCGCATCCACGTGGCCGTGGTAGCAGCCCTCGAACTTCAGCACCTTGGCGCGGCCGGTATAGCCGCGGGCCAGGCGCACCGCAGACATGGTGGCCTCGGTGCCGGAGTTGACCATGCGCACCTTATCGGCCGCGGTGCGCGAAACGATGGCCTCCGCAAGCAGGGCCTCGCCTTCCGTGGGCGAGCCGAAGCTCAAACCGCCCGCAGCGGCCTGCTGCACGGCCTCCACAATCTCCGGGTGCGCGTTGCCGTGAATCATCGGACCATAGGAACTGACCAAGTCGACGTACTCATTGCCGTCGACGTCCCACAGGAGCGAGCCCGCACCCCGCTCAATCACGCGGGCCTGGCCGCCCACGGAGCCAAATGCGCGCACCGGCGAGTTCACCCCGCCCGGAATCACCTTGGAGGAACGCTCAAACCACTGTTGCGACTGGGAAGTATTAGGCATGTCTGACATTCTAGCGATTCGCGCGCTATACAAAAGTTGGACTGCGCGATTCACAGTCAGCCGCTAAACTTCGGGGCGTTGCACTTTTCAATTCGGGGGGATTTTCAATGCAGCGCACTGTCATTTTCGCCATCCTGACCGCTATCTGCCTCGTCGGCTGCGCCCAGCCCGCGCCCGAACGGCCGCTGCCTACCTCGGTGGGTGCCGCCCCGCTTGCCGACGTCCCCTCCTGGCAGCCTCCTCCCCACCCGCTTGCTCCACGCGACCTGCCACAGGATGACACCACGCCGCCCGCGCCGTCGCCCGAGGAGCCTTCTCCCTCGAGCGCCGCGCCCGTGCCTGCGTCTAAAACTGCACCTAGCCCGCATCGGGGCCCTGCTCCCGCTCCCCAACAGCGCTTCGCGCCCGCGCCCGCACCCGCACCCCGCCCACAACCTGCGGCGCCACGCCCACCCGCGCGGGATAAAAGTGGCCTGCCAAACCTCAATATTCCCCCGCACGAGATTCGCGGTCGCATCGAAGATGCTGTGCCAGAAATGCCGGCTGTGCCTGCACCTGCACCCGTCGTGCCTGCACCAGCTCCCCCGCCGCTTCCGCTACCGCCCGCGCCGCGGATGCCGAGCCTTTAGCTCACCGCTTTCAGGCCCACAATGCCGCCGATAATCATGGCGAGGAAGACCACCTTCCACACCGTGGCAGCCTCGTGGCCGGCAGCGAAGGAATAAATAACCGCCACCGAGGCGCCAACACCCGCCCACACCGCATAGGCCGTGCCCACCGGGATGCTGCGCATCGCCCACGCCAGCCCTCCCATGGAAATCGCACAGGTCACAAGAAAAATGACGGAGGGCCACAGGCGGGTAAAGCCTGCGGACTTATCCAAAGCCGCCGCCCACACGGCCTCGAACGCACCGGAGAAAATCAAAATAAACCAAGCCATAGCTGCTTCCTGGCCGTCTTGTCGCGTCGCCGGGTACGGCTCCCTCGTCCGGGGCTCGCGCAATCTTCGGCGAACCTGCACCCAATGATGGCACACTGGGAAACCATGAGGATTGCATTTCTTGGAACTGGCCGCATGGGAACCGAACTAGCCCGCCGCCTGCTCAACGAGCAGGACGGCATCGAAATGACCGTCTGGAACCGCACCGCCGAGCGCGCCCAGCCCCTGGTGGAGGAAGGTGCCGAGCTCGCCGCCACGCCCACCGCGGCCGTGGCGGACGCAGAAGTCGTCATCACCTCGCTCTTTGGCCCCGACGACGTCCGTGAAGTCGTCATCGAGCCGGAGCTCATCCCCGCGGGCGTAACCTGGATCGATACCACCACCGTCTCCCCTAACGATGCCCGCGAATTCGCCGCCGCCGTGGAGACTTATGTGCACGCCCCGGTCGTCGGCACGCTCGGCCCGGCGCGCGAGGGAAACCTCGGCGTCTATGTCGGCACTCCCGACGACGCCCGCCGCGAGCAAGCCATGTCCCTCGCCGAGTCCTGGGCGGGCGAAGACAAGCTCATCGGGGTGGAGACGGCGGCCACGGCGGCCATCGGAAAGCTGCTTGCTAATCTGGCACTCGCCGTCACCGCCGAGGGCCTACTCGAAGCCCTGCAGCTCGGCGAGTCCGAAGGGTTGGATTCCGAGGTGGTGCTGCAAATGCTTGATATCACCGGTCTGTCCTTCATCGCCAATATGAAGGCTCCATTTATCACCGGCGAGCGCAATACCGACCCGGGCGATTTCACCGTCGACGCCCTTGCCAAGGACGCCAAACTTATGGAGATGACCTCCACCAAGCCGCTACCCGCCCTTACCGCCGCCATCGGCCGCTTCGAAGAAATGCAGGCCATGGGACACGGCAATCAGGACTTCTCCTCCATCTTCGTATTCCGCAATAAGGGCTAGTTATCCACAGCCCCGCCGGGCCTGCGGGTCGAAATTTACCCTTTGGGCCCTAGTTATCCACAGGTTCGCGCACTCACCCTCGCACGGATTGCGTGCGGTGGCTTAGGCTGCGGGGCATGACAGCTCTTCAGACCTATCTCGCGGCCTTGGCGCCCGGCATCGACATCGTTGCCGGGTGCGTCGGCATGTCTGAAGAACAGCTGCGCGCTGCCGGTGCTCCCAATAAAACAGCCCGCACTTTGCTCACGCTTGCCGACGCCCTCTTTGCCCCCACCTCCTTTGCCCGCCTGCAGCGCCAGGCGGTTACCGCAGCCCGCGACCGCGCCCACCCGCTGCCCACGCTGGAGGTAATCGAGCGCTACGCATCCCGCGCCAAGACCAAGCGCGACGCCTGGCGCCTGCGCGTGGAGCTGTGCCGCACCGCCGCCGATACCGATGAGATGGAAAAGCTGGCGCGCAAGAAACTGCGCGAGCTCAATCCCCCGGCCCCGCCGCGCCCCGGCGTGCGCATCCGCCGCCGCAAGGACGCGCCGTGGACCCTCGCGATTACCGGGCCCTCTTCGCTCATCGCGGATTTGGAATCCAGCCTGGATGAGGATGCTCCCCTCGATTCCGTTGCGGAGCTCTTCTCCCCTTCTGGCGCCTCCCCGGCTGCCCGCCCAACCATTACGACCAACGCGATCATCACGCTCGACGAGCTTGACCGCATCATCGATGGCGACGGCGAGGAAATCACCATCCAGCTCACCAACGGCGCCCGCCTCACCGGCGCGGAACTCGTCTCGCGCACGCTGGCAGAGCGCGGCCTTATCACCCTCGTTCACCCCTTCGAGGGCGCGGTCAACCTCTACCGCACGGAGCGCATGGCCAACGAGAAGCAGCGGCTCATGGCCGCCGCGGAAAATCCGGTGTGCCCGTGGGCCGAATGCAACTATCCGGCGGATAAATGCCAGGTGCACCACTTGCAGGCGTGGCAGCACGGCGGCGATACCAATATGGCAAACCTCGCCACCTGTTGCCCGTACCACAACGGCGTCAATGACGATGACCCGAATGCCCCACCGGTGCGCGGGCGCCTCGTTCGGCGCCGAGGCCGCGTGGTGTGGCAGCCACCCTGGGCTGACACCGCGCCAGCACCGCCATCGGCCCACTAGCCCCCTAAACCGCCAGGCAGCAGGATGCCCTGCTGCCGCATTGGCGTGCCCTCAGCTAGCGAGCCCCGCAGCTAGCGAGCGATGCGAGCCGCAGCGGCGCGGGCATCCGCGATGACATTGGGTACGCCAACCCCGCCGGCCCAAGCGCCGGTGGCATCGATGCCCGGCGTCGCCGCGAGGGCGCCGCGCGTGCCGGCCACGGTTTCCAGGTGGCCGGCATCAAAGCGTGGCAGGCCGCCGAACCAGCGCTGGGTGAAAATCTCGGCAACGCCCGCGGCGCGGCCGTCGAAGCCGGTGAGGCGCTGAAGGTCATCGAGGGCGTAGTCGACGAGGTCGTCTTCCTCGGCGCGGACGATGGCGTCGTCGCCAAAGCGGCCGAAGGAGGCGCGCACCAAGGCACCGCCGCGCTCGGCCAGGTGCGGCCACTTGCGCGAGGACAGTGTGAAGGCCTTGGCGTGCACGTCGTCTTGGTCGGTGGCCACGAGGATGCCGGAATTTTGCGGCAATGCATTGCCGGCCGGGTCCGTGTCAGACTCGAACTTCAGGCCCACGACTGCCGACGCCGCCAGCTTCACGCTCTTCAACCGCTCCGCCGCCCGCGGGGACACCTTGGGGAGCAGGCGCGCTGCGGTCGGGGCCGGGGTGGCCACCAGCACGCGGTCGAAGGGGACGGTATCGCCGGGTGCGCCGGCCAGGCGGAATTTCTCGCCCTCGCGAGTGATGCCGGAGATGAAGGTATCGAGGTAGATCTTGGCGCGGGATTTATCGGCCAGCGTCTCGTAGAGTTCTGCGTAGCCGCCGCGGAAGGTCTGAAAGACGGGTCCGCCGCTGCTCGGCTTGGCCGCGCGCGCTTCTTCCAACGAGCGGACCGCGGCCGAGAGGGTGACCGGGCCGCGCGCGGAGAGCGCGTCGAGCGTCTCGGCCAGCGCCGGGATGGTCGCGCGCACACCCAGGTCATCGGCCGAGCAGGAGTACACGCCGCCGAGGAGGGCGGAGATGACGTGGTCAACGAGGTCGTCGCCAAATTGCTGGCGCACCAGGCGGCCGACGGAGACGTCGCTGCCGGCCGTCCACTCGAAGGGCTCCTCGTTGTCGATGCGACGGGCGGTCTCGGCCGAAACCAGGTGTGCGACCGGCTCCGAGTGCGAAGGAATGCCCATCATCCCGCCGCGCGGCAGCGGCTTAAGCTCGCCGGAGTACACCAGGGAGTGCAGACCGGAGGGCTCAACCAGGCTGTCGCCCAGGCCGAGGGATTCGATGAATTCCACGGCGTCGTGGCGGCGGGCGAGGAAGGCCTCGGCACCCATGTCGGTCGGGCCGTCATTGAACGGCACGGAGTACAGCTTGCCGCCGATACGGCCGGCGGCCTCGAAAACCTCAACGTCGTGGTTGCGCAGCTCGTAAGCGGCCGTCAAGCCCGCCAGGCCGGCACCAATAATCGCAATACGCATTTAGCCCTCCTCGTGGATGATGGATACGGCGCGGGTGATGGCCTCCGCGTCGGTAGTTGGCAAGACCCCGTGGCCGAGGTTCCAGATGTGGCCGTCAATATCGCCGCGCTCGCGCGCCCGGCTGACCTCGCCGCGGATGGTGCGTACGGCCTGGCGCACGGCATCGTCGCCGGCAAAAAGCATGGCCGGGTCAAGGTTGCCCTGCAGCACGCGGGCGCTCACGCGCTCGGCCGCGGCATCCATGGGCACGCGATAGTCGACGCCCATTACCTCCGATCCTGCCTCCGACATGGCCGGCAAGAGCTCGCCGGTGCCGACGCCGAAATGGATGCGCGGGATAGTCACGCCGGCCAGGATCTCCCGGGAGTACGGCAGCACGAATTCGCGGTAGTCACGCTCGTTGAGGTAGCCGGCCCAGGAATCGAAAAGCTGCATGGCGTCAATGCCGGCGTCGACCTGCACCTGCAGGAAGCGGGTGATGGTCGGCACCAGACGGCGCATGAGCATGTGCCAAGTCTCCGGATCGGCGTGCATGAGGGCCTTGGTGCGCTCGTGGTTCTTGGATGGCCCGCCCTCAATGAGGTAGCTGGCCAGCGTGAACGGCGCGCCAACGAAGCCGATGAGCGCTTGGGTTTCGGTGAGCTCGGCCAGGATGCCGGCGATGCCCTCGGTGACCTCGGGGACGTCGGTCTCCAGCAGCGGCAGCTTGCCGACGTCCTCCCTACTCCGCACCGCCTGCTCCATCACCGGCCCACGGCCCGGCACAATATCGACCTTGACGCCCGCGGCCTTGAGCGGGACGACGATATCGGAGAACAAGATGGCGGCATCGACGTCGTGGCGGCGCACCGGCTGCAGGGTGATTTCTGCCAGCAGTTCCGGCATGAAGCAAGAATCGAGCATGCTAATCCCCTCGCGGGCGGCGCGGTACTCCGGCAGTGAGCGGCCGGCCTGGCGCATGAACCAGACTGGAGGGCGGGAGGGGGTGCGGCCGAGGGCGGCGTCGATAAGCGGGGCACGATTGAGTCGAGACATGCCCCAATTATGAATCAAAAGTTGGAGTGAGGGCTAATTAGCCACGCAAGCTGCGGTCCTTGATGAAGCGGTTAGACTGCGGCTGGAAAAGCAGCGCGAGGGCGACGATCAAGGTGATGGGGATAATCAGCAACCCGAGCCCACCGATGCCGAGCGCGAGGGCGGCGATATTGGTAAACAGCGCGAACGCGATGACCACGGTAATGATGCGGCGCGCCCACTTGGACCCGCCGGCCAGCTGCGCCGCGAAGAGCGCAAGCAGGATAGCGCCGACGGAGTTGGTCACCGCGACAAACAGGCGATTGGAGTGGAGGTACTCCGCGACCTGCGCATTCTGCGGCTCCACCTGTGGCCCGCCCGAGCCGAAGATGCCCACCATGCCGCTGACCAGCATGATCACGGCGCTGACGACGAGCACCCAATATGCCCAGCGCAGCGGCCGCGGCCACGCGTCGAGGTTCTCCTTGGCGGAGGTGTTTCGGGCCGCGCGGTTATAGTCGCGGGGTCCGGGCCGCTCGGTGTTATTCATCGCTTGTCCTCCCTGTCGGCACGGTCGGCGCGGTCGGCACGGTTGGTGCGGTCGGGGTGTTCGCGCTTGCTGTCGTCACGCTTGCCGCGCTGGTCGTCCTTGGAGCGCGTGCGCTCTTCTTCGGCGCGCTTCTTCTCGCGCTGCGCTTGCTCGAGTTCCTTTTCCAGCTCGCGCATCTGCTCGAGTTCGCCGGTGTAGTCCAAGGTTTCGGCCCGCACGGAGAAAATCAGGCCGAGCACCGCCGCGACGCCGACAAGGATCTGCACCATGCCATCGGCGGCAAAGAGCCAATCGGGCACGTCCGCGCCGGCCGGGGTAAGCATAAAGGTCAGCAGGATGCGGAATCCGAAGTAGAGCGAGAAGGCGAACCACACGCGGCGCGAGGTGCCGGCCCGCTTGCTGCGCTTAGCAAGGGACCGCAACAGGAAGGCCAGCAGCACGATAATCGCCAAGGATATGGCAGCCGAAAGGGCGACGGAGCCGTAGGCGGCGGTGCGGAGGAAGGCGTCGGAAAGCTGGGCTTCATCCACGCCGGCCGGTGCGGACTTCGCCATCTCCTTGGCCTGCGACATGAGTACGTCGTGGTTGAGCAGCGTGAGCACCACGTTGAGCACCTGGTGCACGGCCTCGCCGCATAGCGCGCCCAGCCACAGCCACAGCATGTACGTCACGGACTCCGGCCGCTGCTGCTGCCGCGGCGGGCGTTGCGTGCGAGGGGCAGGGGCGGGCGACGGGGGCGTAGCAGTCACAGGGGTCCTTTACTTGAGCAGGCGGGCGGCTTCGGTAGCGAAGTAGGTCAGAATCTGATCGGCGCCGGCGCGCTTGAATGCGGTCAGGGACTCGAGCATGATGGCTTCGCCGTCGATCCACCCGTTGGCGGCCGCGGCCTTGACCATCGCGTACTCGCCGGAGACCTGGTAGACCGCAACCGGCACGGGAGAAGTCTCCGCCACGGCCGAAAGCACGTCCAGGTAGGGCAGACCGGGCTTGACCATGACGAAGTCAGCGCCCTCTTCGATATCGAGCTCGGCCTCGAGCAGGGATTCGCGGACGTTGCGCGGATCCTGCTGGTAGGTGCGACGGTCGCCCTCGAGGGAGGAGCCGACGGCGTCGCGGAACGGGCCGAAGAAGGCGGAGGCGTACTTGGCGGAATAGGCCATGATGGCCACGTCCTCGTGACCGGCCTCGTCGAGATCGGCGCGGATGGCGCCGACCTGGCCGTCCATCATGCCGGACGGGGAGACGATCTGGGCGCCAGCGCGGGCTTGGGAGCGGGCCATGTCTTGGTAGAGCTTGACGGATTCGTCGTTAAGCACGCGGCCTTTGTCATCCAGCACGCCGCAGTGGCCGTGGGAGGTGAACTCGTCGAGGCAAGTATCGGCCATAACGATAAGGTCGTCGCCGAATTCCTCGTGCAGGCAGGAAATGCCGCGGTTCAAAATGCCTTGCGGGTCCCAGGCGACGGAGCCGGTGTCATCCTTGTCCTCATCGAGCGGCACGCCGAAAAGGTCGATGCACGGCACGCCGGCCTCCAACGCCTCCTCGGCCGCGCGGCGCAGGGAGTCGAAGGTGTGCTGGTAGACGCCCGGCATGGAGGGAATCTCGCGCGGGGCGTCGAGTCCGTCCACGATAAACATGGGCAGAATCAGGTCCGAGGGGCGGACCTCGGTTTCGGCCACGAGGTTGCGCATCTGCGGGGTGGTGCGCAGGCGGCGTGGGCGGCGGGCTGGGAAGGTGCTCATTGGGTACTCCTTAGAGCGAGACTAAAACTTATGCCTTGTCGACCTTAGTAGCCTTCTTGCGCGAGCGGCGTTTCTTGCGCGGCGCGGGCAGGTTTCCGGCGGCGCGGAGGGCGGCGACGTGGTCTGCGAGGGCGTCGACAAGCGCGGGCACGTCCGCGACTTCGGGCACGACATCGACGCGCAGGCCCATCTCTTCCGCGGCCGCTCTTGCCGACGGCCCGATACACGCAATGATCGTCCGCTGGTGCGGTTTGCCCGCAATGCCCACCAGATTGCGCACGGTGGACCCGGAGGTGAAGGCGACGGCGTCGAAGCCGCCGGTCTTGATCATGTCGCGGATTTCGGCCGAAGGCGGGGCGGCGCGGACGGTGCGGTAGGCCACGACGTCATCGACTTCCCAGTCGAGGGCCTTGAGCCCGTCAACTAGGGTATCGGCCGCGATATCGGCGCGCGGGAGCAGGACGCGGCCGACGGCGTCGATGTCTTCTACGAAGTTGGGGAAGACATCGAGCAGGCCCTCGGCGTTCTGCTTCTTCTTGTGTGGCAGAAGCTCCGGAACCATGCCTTTGGCGCGGATGGCGGCCGCGGTTTTGGTGCCCACGGCCGCGAGGTGGACGCCGGCGAAATCGCGGGCGTCGAGGCCGAGCTGGGCGATTTTATCCCACACCGCGGTCACGGCGTTGACGGAGGTGAAGACGATCCACTTGTAGCGGCCCTCGACGATGCCCTTGATGGCGCGGTCCATCTGCGCCGGATTGCGCGGCGGCTCGATGGAGATGGTGGGCACGTTTTGCGGGATAGCGCCGTAGCCGGCCAGGCGCGCGGACATCGGGCCGGCCTGCTCCTTGGTGCGTGGGACGAGCACGCGCCAGCCATAGAGCGGGCGGTTTTCCCACCACGAGTACTTGGTGCGGTCGTCGATGCTGCGGCCGAGGGTGACGACGAGCGGGCCGGTGAGGTCCGCGTCGAGCTTGCCCATGGTGCCCAGCGTGGTCTCGTAGGTGCGCTGCAGGCGGGTGGTGCCGTGGACAGTGACAAATGCCTCGGTCTCGGCCGGCATGCCGCGCTGCTGCAGCTCGTCGGAGATGACCGGCAGGTCTTCCTTGGTGGCTTGCAGGACGATGGGCTGGGTGGCGTTGGCCAGCGCGTCCCAATCGGCGCCGTCGGTAACGTCGGCCTCGGTATAGGTCGAGCCGAGCGCAATGCCGGCAAAGGACGGCACGGTGGATGGCAGGGACATGCCCGGCACCACCTGGAATTCCAGGCCGGCGGACGCCACGGCGTTGATCTCGGCCTTGATGGACTCGCGGTGCAGCGGGTTGCCGGTGACCAGGCGGATGACATCCTCACCATCGGCCTCGACCAAGCACTCGCGCAGCTGGCCGACGATATCTTCGGCCGGCTCGTACAACACCGCGGCCGTTGGCGGCGCGGGGCGCGGCGGTTTGCGGCGCGCGCCCTTGGCTTTGGCATCGGCGCACATTTGGGCGTATTCGGCCTCGGCGGCGTCGAGAAGCTCTTGCGGAACGGGCAGCGCGGCGGCGACGGCATCGCGCACGCCCTGCATGACCTGCGGATCGGTCACGGCGATGGCACTATTTGCCAGAACCTCGCGGGCGCGGACGGTCAGCAGGTCGGGATTACCTGGACCAGCGCCCACAAAGACGATCTTGCCCAATTGGGTGTCTGGCGCGGCATTGCTCATAAAGTTCTTTTCTAAAATCGGGCGCGCGGCACCGCGCACGGACATGATCGCATGCGGTGTGGTTCCCCGCGCCGGCGGTGGGTGACACGGTCTTAACGGCCAAAATCCCAGGCCTTGCGTCCTGGGATGCCCTTAAAGGGGGCCGGATCATTGCGGGACAATGATCTGTGGTATCTACACCTTAAATTATTAGCGCCTAAAGGCGAAATTACTTGCCCAGCAGCTCGGCCGCGCCACCGGCGAAAAGCTCGTCCGAGACGCGCGCGCCAAGATCGGCGGCTTCGGCCGCGGAGCCGGAGGCGGTGGCAGTGAGCTGGCGGGATCCGTCGAGCGCGAAGACGCCGCCGCGCACGGTGAGCTGGTCGCCGTCCCAGCGCGAGGTGGCGGCCACCGGCGCGGTACAGCCGGCCTCGAGGCGGGCCAGCACGGCGCGCTCACCAGCAGCGGCGGCCGAGGCACGGTCGTCGACAATGGCGTCTAGGGCTGCGGCGGCCTCGGTGCCGGCCACGGCCTCGATGGCGAGTGCGCCTTGGGCCGGCGCCGGCATGAAGACGGAGGGTTCGAAGATTTCGGTGGCGCGGTCTGCGTAGCCGCCGCGCAGCAGGCCGGCGTAGGCCAGCAGAACGGCGTCGAGCTCGCCGTCGGTGACCTTGGACATGCGGGTATCGATGTTGCCGCGCAGCGGGCGAATCTCCAGGTCCGGGCGGAGGGCGGCCAGCTGGGAGATGCGGCGCGGTGCGGAGGTGCCCACGCGCGCGCCCTGCGGCAGCTGTGCCAGGCTCAGGCCATCGCGGGCGACGAGCGCCTCGCGGGAATCCTGGCGCTGCGGCACCACGAGGCGGAAGCGTTCATCGGGGGCGGTGGGCAGGTCCTTAAACGAGTGCACGGCAATATCGCACTCGCCGGCATACAGCGCCTCGCGCAGCGCCTGGGTAAATACGCCGACGCCGATGCGCTCGACCGGCGCCATATTGACGTCGCCGGCGGTGGTGACGATGTGGAGCTGGGAGTCAAAGCCGGCGTCGATAAGCCAATCGCGCACATGGCCGGCCTGGGTGGTGGCGAGCTTGGAGCCGCGGGTACCAATCTGAAACATTTAGGCCTCCTTAGTCATGGTGGGCAATTCATTGACGGCCACGGACACACCGGAGCCTTCCAGCTGCAGGCCAAAGAGCTCCTGCAGGGCGTTCTCGCTGCTGACACTGCTTTCCGACGCCGCCAGCTTCTTCGCCCTAACCGTCGGTTCATGCAGCAGTTTATCGGCCACGCGCTTGAGCGCGCGCTGCACGTCCTCGAGCTGCTTGCCCGCGAGCTCGGGGTGCTTGTGTTGCAGGCGCGCGGCCTCGCACTCGACGAGATCGGCCGCGCGGCGGTGCAGGGCGCTTACGGCCGGAGCGACGTCGCGCACGCGCTGGGCCGAGGTATAGGCCGCAAGTTCCTCGTCGACGATGTGGCGGGCCTGCGCGTGCGGGCTGGTGCCGGCCGCGACATCGGTATCGGCGGCCGAAAGCGACTTGCTCAGGCGCTCGATATTGACCAAGTCCACGCCCTCGGCCGCGGCGGCGGCATCGTCGATATCGCGCGGTAGGGAGAGATCGATGAGCATGAGATCGCGGCCGGCGGGAAGGTCGGCGGCCTCGATGGTGAAGTTATCGGCGCCGGTGGCGGAGATGGCAAGGTCGACGTCGGAAAGCGCGGCGGCGCGCTCAGAAAAGTCCACAACGCGGGTGGCAACGCCCGCCTCCTCGGCGTGGCTGGCCAGGCGCTCGGCACGCTCGCGGGTGCGGTTGGCCAGCACCAGCTCCTTAACCCCCAGCCGGCCGGCGTGGGTGGCGGCGAGGGACGCCATGGCGCCCGCACCAAGGATCAGCGCAGTCTTGCCGGTCAGGTCCCCGGCGTCGAGGCGCTGCAAGGCCTGGTCGAAGGCGAAAGACACCATGGAGGCGCCGGCCTCGTCGATATCGGTCTCGGAGTGCACGCGCTTGCCCGCCCGCAGCGCGGCCTGCGCCAGCGCGTGAATGCGCGGGCCGACCGTGCCCTGCTCGGAGGCGGACTGGTAGGCGCTGCGCACCTGGCCGATGATCTGCTGCTCGCCCACCACCATGGAATCCAGGCCGGAGGTCACGGACATCAGGTGCTCGGCCGCGGCGTCGGCATAGCGCACGTAGAGGTAGTTGCGCAGCTCCTGCTCGCCCACGCCCGACACCTGGGTGAGCACGCGCACGACTTCCTGCACGCCGGCGTGGAAGGAGTTGGTGACGGTGTAGACCTCCATGCGGTTGCAGGTGGAGATAATCATCGCCTCTGACAGCGGCTCGGCCGCCACGAGTTGCCCGCAGGCGGAATCCTGGACCGCACTATCCATGCTCAGCTTTTCCAGCAGCGCCACCGGCGCCGACTGGTGGGACATGCCCACGACGAGCACGCTCATGCACAACACTCCTCAACCCTTTGATTGATTTTAATCCTCCAAAAGACTACCCGTCGGTGTCGCGGATCCCGAATCAACCGGCCAACTCGGCCGCCAACTCCTCGTTGTCTACTTCCCAGCAGGCAAACTCTTCGCCGTCGATGACCACAACGGGCACGCGGTCACCGAACTCCATGGCCAGCTCCGCGTCCTCATCCACGTTACGCACAGCAAGCTCCGCGCCTGCCCGCTTGACGACGGGGGTGATTTGCTCCCTCACGCGCGCACAAGAACCGCAGGTGGTGCGCACCATGAGCTCGACGAGATGCTGAGACATATTCTCCTCACAAGGACGGCGGCGGTCGAAACCATTACTATGGACACGTTAGTCCACCCCGCGTTTGCGAAAGCTGTTTGTCTCACTCGTGTCCGCTACCACTCCCCCAGGGTTCCCCGAATCCCCCCGCGACTTCTTGGCCAATTGGACCGCCTCGCGCGGTAACCTGCGTAATTTCTTGGAGACCCAAGCGCTCGCCCCGCTGGACGAGGAATCGCAGCGCACCGCCGGTGAAGCCGCGGCGGCTGCGGCGCTGGAGGAGTTCGGGCTGGAGTTGGAGGACTTTGCTTCCGGCGTGGACTCGGTCACCGGCTCCTATGACGCGGCCGGTGCGCAGCGCATCACCGCCCAGGACCCAGACGTACCGGTGGATGTGGGCGCGGCAGCGTTTTTCGACGTCGATAACACCCTCATCCAAGGCTCTTCCCTCGTGGAATTCGCCTTTGGCTTGGCGCGCAAGCGCTACTTCCGGCTTTCTGAAATCCTGCCGATAGCGTGGAAGCAGCTCAAGTTCCGCGTCTCCGGCAGCGAAAATGCCAAGGACGTGGCCGTGGGCCGCGCGCAGGCACTGGAGTTTGTCAAAGGCCGCAGCGTCGACGAGCTGGTGGATTTGTGCGAGGAAATCGTGGACGCCTCGCTGGCCCGCCGCGCCTACCCCGGCACCACGCAGCTGGCGGAGATGCACCTAGCCGCCGGCCAGCAGGTGTGGCTGGTCACCGCCACCCCGGTCCAGCTGGCACAGGTGCTCGCCCGGCGCTTCGGGTTTACAGGCGCGCTCGGCACCGTCGCGGAGGTCAAGGACGGCAAGTTCACCGGACGACTGGTCGGCGATATCCTCCACGGGCCCGGCAAGAAGCACGCCGTGGCCGCGCTCGCGACCATCGAGGGCCTCGATCTCTCGCGCTGCACCGCATACTCGGATTCGGCCAACGATGTGCCGATGCTGTCCATGGTCGGCACCGCCGTGGCCATTAACCCAGACCGCAAGCTGCGCGATATCGCTGGCGACCGCGGCTGGCTCGTGCGCGACTATCGCTCCGTGCGCCGCGCCATCCGCACCTATGGCCTCCCGGCGCTGGCCACCGCCGCCTTCTCCTATGGCGGCTGGCGCTACTATCGGCGGTAGCGAGGGCGGGAGCGGGCGCTGGGGGACGTCGGCAAGCATGCAAAAACCCTCCGCGCAAGGGCGGAGGGCAAGAAGCGGGCTGGGGTTTACTTGCCCAGCTTACGACGCTGCACGCGGGTGCGGCGCAGCATCTTGCGGTGCTTCTTCTTGGACATGCGCTTGCGGCGCTTCTTAATGACGGAACCCATGGAGTCCTCACTTTCGTGTAGTACGTACTGTCAAACTTGTCAGCGCTAAAACGGCGAAGGTGCACTCTTGCCGCCGTGGCCACACGGACCGCGGGCCACATCAGCGAGCCGACACGAATGCACACCATCTTACCCAGCACCCAGCCCGTGACCAAAAAGGGCCCGCGACAACAACAGTGAGAAACAACAGCGCCCACCACCGCTGACCACGAGGGCCAACAGAGGTGGGCGCTGTCTGTGCGGCGCGAGCCTAGGCTCCGTAGACGGAAGCCTCCAGGTACTCGTTGACGGCAGACTCGTGAACGCGGAAGGAGCGTCCGACGCGAACAGCCGGCATTTCGCCTGCGTGAACCAAACGGTAGACGGTCATCTTGGAGACGCGCATAATCTCGGCGACCTCCGCGATCGTCAGAAAGGTTCCCTTATCTTCATTTGCCATATATATCTAACCCTTCAGCTCGTTACGCGCTGTAGGCTTCCCCTCCCACAGGACTTCACGCACGTGCTTGCCCTAGCCTATCGTGAAACATGTGACTAATGCGACCCAAGTGCCAAATTTTTTCACAGCATTCATTAGGGTTTCCCCTAAAAGCGCTGCTTAACACCCGCCCCAACACTCCCGGGTGGGTACACCCCCACCACGGGGAGGTCGCACACGGCGGCGCTAGCCGAGCTCCTTGGCCTTATCGGAGCAGGCCTCTGCCGCGCGGTAGAACGCGCCGCGCAGGCCGGACTCCTCCAGCTCGCGCACGGCGGCCGCGGTGGTGCCGCCCGGGGAGGTTACGCCAGCGCGCAGCTGGGTGGCCGAGCGGCCGGAGCTAGCCAGCATCTCACCGGAGCCGGCTGCGGCCTGGGCGGCAAGCTTCTCGGCGACGTCACGGGGTAGGCCGAGCTGCACGCCGGCATCGACAAGTGCTTCTGCCACGAGGAAGAAATAGGCCGGGGAGGATCCCGCCAGTGCGGTGGCGGCGTCGATATTCTTCTCCGGGATGACCGCAACCTCGCCGACGGCCTCCAGCAGCTCGCGCACGCCGTCCATCTGGGCGTCGCTCACGTGCTCACCGGCCGCGCAGGTGCACATGCCGCGGCGCACCAACATGGGGGTATTGGGCATAACGCGCACCACCGGCACACCTTCGCCCGCCGCACCCTGCAGCTGCTCCAGCGTCAGGCCCGCGGCCATGGACACGACCACGGCATCCTTGGCCGGCTCAAGGCCTTCGAGCAGGTCCAGGATGGCGTAGGGCTTTACGCACGCGAAGATATAATCCGCGCCGTCTACCGCCGCCGCATTATCGCTGGTGGTGGCGACGCCATAGGCCTCTTTGAGTTTCTGGCTGCGGGATTCGGTGCGGTTGGTGACCGTGATATCCGAGCCCGCAAAGCCCGAAGCTACGAGTCCCGAGGTCAAAGCCTCACCGATTTGTCCGCCGCCTAAAATTGCAATCTTTGTCATAGTCTCCACCATGCCAAAAATGCGGAACCCCGGCTACCACGTGGGGTAACCGGGGCGTCGACAAGCGAGGGGCTTAGAGCATAACCAACAGCAGCGGGCCGAAGGTCAGGATTAGGCCGGTAAAGCCGGCCAGGAACATGGAGAACCCATCGCGCGCGGTGCGCAGGGCGTGCGTCACGCCGACCATAATTGCGGTCACGCACACCGCCAGGACGGCAACGACGAGGCGTGGGAAGCTATCCCACAGAATTTCAAAGCCCTTGAAGATGACAATCGCCAGCAGGATGCCCGCAACAATCATCAGCAGGATGGATACTGGGTTGAGCTTCTCGTGCTCTTCCTCGATCCACTCTTTGTCGTCCTCGACCTTGGGCAGGTTGCCGGTTTCCTCGGCATCCTTAGCGACGCCCGCCTTCTTCGACGCCGGCACCGCCGCGGCGGCCGCTCCAGCGCCGGCTGCCGCAGCTCCCGCTCCGGCTGCCTTTGCGCCCTTGTCGGCCTTCGGCTTTTCAGCAGCGGGCTTCGCTGCGGTGATCTTGTCCGCGCTGGCCTTGTCTGCGGTCGGCTTCTCCGCTGCAGGCTTGGTGGCAGCAGACTTGGCGTCGTCCGTCTTCGCCTTATCCACGCGCTGGATTACCGCGGTGTCATCGGCAGAAGGCTGCTTCTTCTTTGCGGTGGGCTGTGCAGCCGATGGGGCGGACGCGGCCGGCTGTGCGGTCTGCGCTGGCTTGGCGGCAGCCTTGGCTGCGGGCTTCTCCGCGGATTTAGGAGCAGCCTTTGGTTCTGCCTTTGCGGCGGTCTTTGGTGCAGCCTTCGATGCGGCCTTCGGCGCGGCAGGCTGAGCAGCGGTCGTGGCTGTGGGCTGGGAAGCAGGCTTGTCGGCGGACTTCTTTGCGGAGTCGGCATCGGTCGCGTCGGCAGCCTTGGGGGCGCGGATGACGGGGGCACCCTCGTCGATGGAGACGGAGGTGTGCTTGGCCTCGGCAGGGGAAGCCTTGACCTTCTTGAGGTTGCCGGTTAGCTCGGCAACGGAGATGCCGCCTTCATCGAGGCTGCGGCGGTGGCGGCGCGAACGCTTTTCGTCCTTGCCGCCCTTCTCGCCGCGGGCCTTTTTATCGCGAGCCAGCAGCTCTGCCACGGTCAACTTGTTCTTGTCAGCCATGATCTCTTCCTATTCCAATCCCTTGTCGGTCCGGCGCAAAATGACGCCCTCACGCAGCGCCCACGGGCAGATTTCCAGCTTCTCGATGTCCAAGGCTCGCATGGATGCCTCGGCTACCAGAGCGCCGGCAACGATTTGGTGCGATCGGTTAGAACTTACACCTTCTAGGTCCGCTCTGTCTGCCGCAGTCATGCGAGAGATGAAGGAAATTAACTGGCGCAGACCCGGTGCAGTCAACGTGCGCTTGACGTATGGGCCGGCAGACGAAGGTGCGGCGCCGGTCAGGCGGGCCAGCGTACGGAAGGTTTTGGAGGTACCCACGGCAAGGCCAGCGGGGCCCATAGCCTTCATCTGCTGGGCGGCGTCCTCAAGCTCCGCATCAATAAAATCGCGCAGCGCGCTTACCTTTCTCTTCTCTGGCGGGTCGGTGTCGAACCAATTATGGGTCAACCGGCCAGCGCCCAGGTCGAGGGAGAAGGCAAGGTCGGGGTGCTCGTCGGTACCGGTGGACAGCTCTAGCGAGCCGCCGCCGATGTCCAGGTTGGTAATGCGGCCGGCGGACCAGCCGTACCAGCGGCGCGCGGAGAGGAAGGTCAGTTGGGCTTCTTCCACGCCGGAGAGGATCTGCAGGCGTACGCCGGTCTGCTTTTCCACCTCATCGAGCACGGCCTCGGAATTGGGTGCAGAGCGCACCGCCGAGGTAGCAAAGGCGATAAATTCCGCGCAGCCCAGCTTATCGCCTAGCTCGCTCGCCTCCGCTACGGCGCTGACCAGCTTCTTTACACCCTTTTCATGGATGTTGCCCTTCTTGTCCAGCTGTTCTACCAGCCGGAGCGGGGTCTTCCAATCGCTCATCGGAGTGGGCCGCCCGCCCGTCGCGGCATCGACCGCAACGAGGTGGACGGTATTGCTTCCGACGTCTAATACACCTAATCGCACACTAATAGCGTAGTAGGTCTACCGTGGTTAGGTGTGAATCGCCCAAAATCTGACACGGTATACCTAGGTTTTCCCGCGAGCTCGCCCGCGGCGGCGTCGATAAGAGCGGGCCGCGAAGAGGCCCTCGATTTCCCGCGGGAGTGGTTCGAATTTACCAACCCGAACGACCCACACCACGTCTTTTCCATCGACCTAACATGGGTGGAATCGCACTACAGCTGCCAATTTGGGACGTCGGCATGCCGAGGCATCGATAAGAGCCAGCCCGAGGTGGGCTGCTGCGTGCATGGCGCCTATATGGCCGATGAGGAAGACCGCGACCAGCTTTACGACGCCGTCTCGCGCATGCCCGCCAAGTATTGGCAGCTGCGCCCAGCGGGGGTAGATGAGTTCCTCGCGCAGGACGCTACGGACGAGTTGGAGCCATGGCTAGAGTGGGACGAGCTCGACGGCGAGGACGGCGAACCGGAACCGGCGCTGAAGACACCCATCGTGGATGGCGCGTGCATTTTTGCCAACCGCGCCGGCTGGGCAACGGGTACGGGCTGCGCGCTGCACCAGTGGGCTGTCGATACCGGCGAGGAGCTCACGGTGGTCAAACCCGAGGTGTGCTGGCAGCTGCCGCTGCGCCGCTACGAGGATTATGAAGAGCGCCCAGATGGGCAGGAGATTCTACGCACCCAGATTGGCGAGTACGACCGCCGCGGTTGGGGTAATGGCGGCGAGGATTTCGATTGGTATTGCTCGGCCGATGCCGCCTGCCACGCCAACCCGCTGCCGATGTGGCAATCGCACGAGGACGAGCTGGTAGCGCTCATGGGCCGAGAGTCCTATGAGATTTTGGCCGCGCACTGCAAGGCGCGCGCCGCGGCGGCCGAGCACGGCGTCCAGCTCACGCAGCACCCGGCCAGCGTGAAGGCCGAGAGCCTGCAGGCAGGAAGCCAGCAGGCGGAGAGCTAGAGCTCGAATTTATAGCCCAAGCCGCGCACCGTAACCAGGTGCTTCGGGCGGGAGGGCTGCTCCTCGATCTTGGAGCGCAGGCGCTTGACGTGGACGTCGAGCGTCTTGGTGTCGCCAACATAATCGGCGCCCCAGATGCGGTCAATGAGCTGGCCGCGGGTAAGTACGCGGCCGGCGTTGCGCAGCAGGTACTCCAAGAGGTCGAATTCCTTGAGCGGCATGGATACCGGCTCATCCGCAACGGTAACGGTGTGGCGTTCCACGTCCATCTTGACGCGGCCGCCCTCGAGGATCTGCTCGGCTACGTCTTCCTCTGCCTCGGTATCGGCACCGGGGCCGGAATCGTGGCCGCGGCGCAGCACCGCGCGGATGCGGGCGATGAGCTCGCGGGAGGAATAAGGCTTGGTCACGTAATCATCGGCGCCCAGCTCGAGGCCGACGACCTTGTCGATCTCGGAATCGCGCGCGGTCACCATGATGACCGGCACGGACGAGGTGGTGCGCAGCTGCTTGCATACCTCGGTGCCTGACATGCCGGGCAGCATGAGGTCTAGAAGGACGATATCGATGTCGTTAGCGGCAAACTTTTCCAGCGCCGTAGGGCCATCGTGCGCGATGATCGGCTCGAAGCCCTCCTTGCGGAGGAGGAATGCCAGCGGATCTGCCAGCGACTCTTCATCTTCAACGATGAGGATGGTGGTCATTGTGCTTTATCCTTTCGACGTGCTGCGACGCGTGCTACTGCACGCGGGAGCCCAGGCGCCGCCGCAGTGACGGCATCCTTTTTCTCATTATCCTTCATGCCAGCATCCTGCGCTGGCTTTTCTTCTCTGTAGATAGGCAACTCAATAGTGAATGTAGAACCCGTACCGGGCCGGGACCACAGTTTGATGTTGCCGCCATGGTTGGCCACCACGTGTTTAACAATTGCTAATCCTAGGCCAGTGCCTCCGGTCTGCCGCGACCGGGCTTGGTCTACGCGGAAGAAGCGCTCAAAAACACGTTTTTGATCATCCGGTGCGATACCGATGCCGCGGTCGGTGACGCGGATGAGCACGACCCCACCGTCCACGACTTTTTGGGAGACCGATACCGGCATCTTCTCCGGCGAATAGTTAATCGCGTTGGAGATGAGGTTAGATAGTGCGGTAACCAGCAGGGACCTATCTCCTTTGACCTGCACGCCGGCGGAGGCGCCCCGGTTGAGCTCGATGGAGCGGGCCTCCGCAGCCAGTTGGTTGCGCGAGAGTGCTTCCTCGATGAGGTCATCGACTGCCAACGGTTCCATCTCTGGCAGCGCCTCAGCGCCTTGCAGCTTGGACAAGGAAATAAGCTCGCTGACCATATCGGCCATGCGGTTGGCTTCCTTGTAAACCTTATTGCCAAAGTACTCCACGGTTTCCTGGTCACCGGGGTCTTGCAGCAGGGCCTCGGCCAGCAGGGCAATGCCGCCGACGGGGGTCTTGAGCTCGTGGGAAACGTTTGCCACGAAATCGCGACGGGCGGATTCCATGCGGACGTTTTCGCTCTCATCGGTGCCGTAGATGATGACAAAGCGGCCGTCGTTAAGCGTCAGCGGCTTAATAACCGCCTTGAACTGGGTGACGCGGTGGCCCGTGCGGCGCTTGGGAATGGCCAGATCGACGGTGCGGGTCTCCTTGTCCTCGAAGACCTCCTGCGCGGTCTGCCACACGTCCGGGTTCACGGCGCGATCATGCACCAGGGACATCTCGTGGGCGGCGGGATTGGACATGACGATTTCTTGGCTGCGGTCCAGCACCGCCAGGGCCGTCGGCGAGCCCTGCACGGCCAAGTGCAGTACCTGGCTGACCGTCGTGACCTGGTTGGCCTCGGCATCGGTGGCTTGGCGGTAGTGCGCAATGCGCCCGCGCAGCCAAGAAATCGCCGGCAGCGCCAACCCGCAGGCCACCACGCCGGCAACGAAGGAAAGAATCAATTCCACGTGTCTACCCTATCCACCACAAAGTCCCCAGGGAATACTCCCCGGGGACTGTGGCGCAGTTTCTTACTTACCGCCCTGCGCAGCAACGGCAGCGGTACCGGCAGCGGCGGCTTCCGGATCCAGGTAGGTGCCACCTGGGTTTACTACGGAGCCGTCCTCGGTGATCTCATATACCAGCGGGATGCCGGTCGGGATATTCAGGCCGGCAATATCGTCATCGGAAATATTGTCCAGGTGCTTAACCAGAGCGCGCAGGGAATTGCCGTGTGCGGCGATGAGCACGGTCTCGCCCTTCTTGGCGCGTGGGAGGATTTCCTCCTCGAAGTACGGCACGAAGCGGGCGACGACGTCCTTCAGGCACTCGGTCTGCGGGACCTTGTCCAGGTCCGCGTAGCGCGGGTCATTGGTCTGGGCGTACTCGGAGTCATCGGCCAGCTCCGGCGGGCGCGTGTCATAGGAGCGGCGCCATGCCATGAACTTTTCCTCGCCGTATTCTTCCTTGGTCTCGGCCTTGTTCAGGCCCTGCAGGGCGCCGTAGTGGCGCTCGTTGAGGCGCCAATCGCGCACCACTGGGATCCAGTGGCGGTCGGCGGCGTTGAGTGCGATATTTGCGGTACGGATAGCGCGGCGCAGAAGAGAGGTATAGAGGACATCGGGCATAACGCCTTCCTGCGCGAGCAGCTCACCGCCGCGCTTGGCTTCTGCCTCGCCCTTTTCGGTCAGATCTACATCGACCCAGCCAGTGAACTGGTTGGACTCGTTCCACTTGGATTGGCCATGGCGAAGAAGAATCAGTTTTCCGTTAGTCATGCCTCCAGCATGCCACGAAATTATTACCGGCGTCGGGGTTTAATCCCCAATCGCCCGCCGTTGATGGCAATCCGGGACCTTGATGCGGCTGGCTTCGTCATAGATTTCTGCGAGTGCGGCGGCGGAGCCAGCCCAGCTAAAGCGCGCGGCGTGGGCGACGGCGGCTTCGCCCATGGTGATGCGCATGGGGTCGTCGTCAAGCAGGCGGGCTAGAGCATCGGCCCAGTCGGACGGGTCATGCGAGTGCACCAGCAGGCCAGTCTCCCCGTCTGCTACGGCGATGGGCAGCCCGCCAACGGCCGCGGCCACCACCGGCGTGCCAGAAGCCTGGGCCTCCAGCGACACTAGGCCGAAGGACTCGTTATAGCTAGGCACCGCCACGATATCGGCCGCGCGGTAGATCCCCACCAGCTCCTCTGGCGGGCGGGCGCCCAAAAAGCGCACGCGCTTATCGACGCCCAACTCGCGCGCCAACTCCCTATAGGCCTCCGGCGCCGTATTGGCCCCCGACGGGCCACCGCAGATAACCACCCGCAGGTTGCGAGCCGGCTCGCGGCGGAAGAGCTCGGCCGTGGCGCGGATAAGGACCTCCGGGCCTTTGAATTTTTGTAAGCGCCCGACAAAGGCCACCACCTTGGTGTGCAGCGGAATGCCCAGCTCGCGGCGGGAACGTTCGGTATTGCGGTCTGTGCCAGGGGTAAAAAGCTCGACGTCGGCGCCGGGCGAGACTACGCGAATGATGTCGCGTTCGGCGTCGTAGTGCTCGGCCAGGTCGCGGGCTTCTTGCTCGGTATTGACCACGAGCAGGTCCGCATTATCTACCAGCTGCTGTTCGCAGATGCGGCGGGCCTCGGACTCCAAGGTGTCATCCGCGGTCCGGGAGGCGTTTTTCACCGCAGCGAGGGTATGGGCCGTATGGATGAGCGGAATGCCCCAGAGATCCCGTAGCAGCCAGCCCACCTGGCCGGAGAGCCAGTAGTGGGAGTGAATAAGGTCATATTTCTTGCCCTGCCACTTGGCAAATTGCACCATGCCGCCCGCGAAAGCGGCCAGCTGGGTAGGCAGATCCTCTTTATCCAGGCCCTCGTACGGCCCGGCGACGATATTAATGACGCGCAGGTGGGGCTCAACCTCAATGATTTCGCCCTGGCTAGGCCGGGTAGCGCGAGTGTAGACGTCCACCTCGATTCCCCGGCGGGCTAGTTGGCGGGCGATATTGAGGGCGTAGACGTTCATACCGCCGGCGTCCCCCGAGCCGGGCTGCTCAATGGGGGACGTATGCATAGAGATCATGGCGATGCGCATGGCGCTCAATTCTACCGGCGCTATACTGGCCCCTGCCAGAAACCTACGCTACCGAAAGGTATAGTTTTGTCCGCATACGAATCACAGGCTTGGCTCCAGTATTACCCGGAATGGACACCGCACCACCTCGAGTATGGCGAGACCACGCTGCTGGACATTTACGACAATAATCTTGAGGTCAACGGCGATAAGCCGGCCACCTACTTTTTCGGACGCACCCAAACGTATGCGGAGCTGGACCGGCAGGTTCGCGCTGCGGCCGCTGGCCTGAAGGCCTTCGGTGTGCGCCCCGGTGACCGAGTCGCCATCGTGGCACCGAACTCGCCGCAGTACATCGCGGCGTTCTACGCCATCTTGAAGCTGGGCGCCCAGGTGGTGCTGCACAACCCGCTCTACACCGCCCACGAGCTGGAAGGGCTCTTCCAGGATCACGGCGCGCGCATCGCCATTGCCTGGGATAAGGCAGCGCCGACCTTGGAGAAGCTGCGTGCGACCACCAACCTGGAAACGGTCGCGTCCATCAACATGATCAACGCCATGCCTACCTTGCAGCGCGCCGCCCTACGCCTGCCCATCCCGCCACTGAAATCCAAGCGCGAGCAGCTATCGTCCCCGGCGCCCAATACCGTGCCGTGGGAGACCCTGGTGGGCAATGCCATCGGCGGCGACGGCAGCGATATCACCACGCCGGAGGACGTGGACAAAGACACCATCGCGCTGATTATGTACACCTCTGGCACCACCGGAAAACCCAAGGGCGCCATGCTCTCGCACGGCAACCTGTTTTCTAACATCATGCAGGGCAAGGCGTGGGTTCCTGGCTTGGGCGATAAGCCGGAGCGTATGCTGGCCGCCCTCCCCTTCTTCCACGCCTATGGCCTAACTATGAACGTCACCCTTGCGCAGTTCATCGGCGGCGAGCTTGTCATCCTGCCTAAGCCGGATATGTCGCTCATCATGCAGTTGATGAAGAAGCACACCCCGACCTGGGTACCGGGCGTGCCGACGCTCTACGAGCGCATCGTGAAGGCCGCCGAGGATCAGGAAATCCCCATCAAGGGTGTGCGCGCGGCCTTCTCCGGTGCGTCTACCCTGCCTTCGGACACGGTCAACAAGTGGGAGAACTACACCGGCGGCCTCTTGGTGGAGGGCTATGGCCTCACGGAGTGCTCGCCGATTATTGTGGGCAACCCCATGAGCACCGACCGCCGCCCGGGCTACGTGGGCATTCCGTTCCCGGATACCCAGGTGCGCATTGCCAACCCGGATAACCTGGACGAGACCCAGCCGGACGGCGTTGAGGGCGAGGTGCTGGCCCGCGGCCCGCAGATCTTCAAGGGCTACCTCAACAATGAAGAGGCCACCGAGGCCGCTTTCCACGGCGAATGGTTCCGCACCGGTGACATGGGTGTCATGGAAGAAGACGGCTTCATCCGTCTGGTCAGCCGCATCAAGGAAATCATCATCACCGGCGGCTTCAACGTCTACCCAGGCGAGGTGGAAGAAATCCTGCGCGAGCACCCGAGCATCGATGACGTCGCCGTGGTCGGCCGCCCGCGCGAGGACGGCTCCGAGGACGTCGTGGCCTGCCTCGACCTCGCCGATGGCGCCGCCCTGGACCCGGAGGGACTCAAGGACTACTGCCGCGAGCGCCTGACCCGCTACAAGGTCCCGCGCACCTTCTATCACTTTGAGGAGCTGGCCAAGGACCAGATGGGCAAGATCCGCCGCCGCGAGGTCCAAGCAGACCTCATCCGCCGCCTCGAGGCCGAACAGAATTAACATGTTCCGCCTTATCGATAGCCCCCTCGGACCCCTGTGCTTGCAGGCGAGCCCGCGGGGGCTTTCCCGCGTCGACATCACTGCGGCCAGCACCCCGCAGGAAGCGGTGGGCGGTGTGGATGAAGGGGGCGTCGATAAGCGCAGCGCGGACGTGCTCGACGCCGCCCAGGCACAGCTCGCGGAGTATTTCGCCGGCCAGCGCCACGCCTTCGAGTTACGCCTCGACCCGCCTGCGACGACCGACTTTCGCGCCGCAGTGCATGCGCAACTGGCCGAGATTGGCTATGGGGAGACGGTCACCTACCGCGACGTCGCCAAGCTGCTGGGCCGGCCCGGCGCGACGCGGGCCGTGGGCAGTGCGTGCGGCGCCAATCCCCTGCTCATCGTGCGACCATGCCACCGTGTGCTGCGCAGCGACGGCGGGCTCGGTGGCTATGCGGGTGGTCTGGATGCCAAACGTTTTTTGCTGACACTAGAAGAAAACTAGAGGGATTCCTCATATTTGGATATGCTATCCCCTCAGAAATAGTTTTTGTAGCCAAACGAAAGGTTTTCCGCGTGTCCGCTTCCCCCTCCCGAGCCTGGCTCGAGCACTACAGCGATTGGACCCCACACACGCTGGACTATGGCGATAAAACCATCGTCGACTACTACCGCAATAACCTGCGGGTCAACGCCAATAAATCCGCCACCTACTTCTTTGGAAAGACGCAGACCTACGCGGAGCTCGATACCCAGGTGCGCGCCGCTGCGGCCGGGCTCAAGGCTTTTGGCATTCGCCCCGGCGACAAGGTAGCCATCGTGCTGCCTAACTGCCCCCAGCACGTCGCGGCCTTCTACGCGGTGCAGCTGCTTGGTGCCACCGTGGTCGAACACAACCCGCTCTATACCGCCCCGGAGCTAGAAGGCTTGCTCAATGACCACGGCGCGCGCGTGGCCATCTCCTGGGATAAAACCGCCTCCACGCTAGAAAGGCTGCGCTCGACCACCCCGCTGGAGACCATCGTCTCCGTCAACATGGTCGATGCCATGCCACCGCTCAAGCGCCTCGCGCTGCGCCTGCCAATCCCACCACTGGCCGCCAAGCGCGAGCAGCTCACCAGCCCCGCACCCAATACCGTGGAATGGTCCACCCTCATCGGCGCGGCCATTGGCGGCGATGGCTCGGACCTCGATATCCCTGAAATCTCCCAGGAGGATATCGCGCTCATCCTCTATACCTCCGGCACCACCGGAAAGCCCAAGGGTGCCCTACTTTCGCATGGCAACCTCATTGCCAATGCCATCCAAGGTAAGGCCTGGGTGCCACAGATGGGCAAGCAACAAGAGCGCTTCCTCGCGGCACTGCCCATCTTCCACGCCTACGGCATGACCACGTTGTGCATCTTCAGCATCTACCTCGGCGCCGAGCTCATCTTGGTGCCCTCCCCGCAGATGCCGCTGATTATGGACATAGTGAAAAAGCGCACGCCTACCTGGCTGCCGGGCGTGCCCACGCTGTATCAGAAGATCATGGACGCGGCGGAAGAAAAGGACGTCGACTTAAGCGGCATCCGCAATGCCTTCTCCGGCGCCGCCACGCTGCCGGTAGAGATTGTGGAGCGCTGGGAGGCCATGACCGGCGGCCGGCTGGTGGAGGGCTTCGGCATGACGGAGACTTCCCCGGTTCTTACGGCCAATCCCATGAACGGCAAGCACCGCCCCGGCTATGTAGGCGTACCCTTCCCGGATACGGAGGTGCGCATTGCCAACCCTGAGAATCTGGATGAAACCCAACCCGATGGCCAGCCGGGCGAGATGCTCGCGCGCGGCCCGCAGATTTTCCAGGGTTACTTTGGCAATGCCGCCGCTACCGAAAAGACCTTCCACAATGGCTGGTTCCGCACCGGCGATATGGCACTCATGGAACCGGATGGCTATATCAAGCTGGTCAGCCGCATCAAGGAAATCATCATCACCGGCGGCTTCAACGTCTATCCCGCCGAGGTGGAAGAGGCGATTGCCCAGCATCCCGACGTCGTGGATGTCGCCGCCGTGGGCCGCCCGCGCCAGGATGGCTCCGAGGATGTCGTCGGCTGCGTCACCCTGCGCGATGGCGCCGTGCTCGATCCCGAGGGTTTAAAGGAATTCTGCCGCGAGCGGCTGACTCGCTATAAGGTCCCGCGCACGTTCTATCACTTTGAGGATCTAGCGCGCGACAATCTGGGCAAGATTCGCCGCCACCAAGTGCGCAAGGACCTGCTCGAGCTGCTGGAGGCAAAGGCCTAAACTTAGCGGCTATGGCAGATATTCATTATGGCGCTACCTTGACGGATTTCCTCGCGTCCGCCGTCGCCAGGTTTCCCCAGCGCCCCGCCACCCACTTCGCTGGCCACACCCTCACCTATGGCGAGCTCGACGCCCAGGTGGCGGCCGCGGCCGGTGCCCTGCGCGAGATGGGTGTGCGCCCCGGCGACCGCGTGGCGCTCCTGCTGCCCAATTGCCCGCAGCACGTGGTGGCATTCTTCGCCATCCTGCGCCTGGGCGCAGTGGTGGTGGAGCACAATCCGCGCTATACCGCGCACGAGCTTACCCCGCTGCTTGCCCACCATGGCGCCCGCGTGGCGATTGCCTGGGAGGACATCGCCCCCACCATCTCCACGCAGGTAGAGACCACCATTCCCGTTTCCCTCAGCGAGCCGCTTCCCCTCAGCGGCTCCCCGGTGGAGCCGCATCCTGCCGCGCTTGCCGACGCCGCCCTTATCCTCTACACCTCCGGCACCACCGCCCGCCCCAAGGGCGTGGTCTTAACCCACGGCAACCTCGCGGCCAACTGCCTGCAGCTAGAAACCCAAGCCCCGCTGCGCCCCGGACACGAGCGCTTCCTGGCCGCGCTGCCCATGTTCCATTCCTATGGCCTGACTATGAGCGTGCTCCTCGCGGTGCGCTGCGCGGCCGAGATCATCCTGCTTCCTGCCCCACACACCGACGCGGTGACCAAGGCGCTTGCCGCCCGCCGCCCCACTTGGATGCCGGGCGTGCCCACCATCTACGAGCGCGCCATGGCGGCCACTCCCGCGGCCGCAGACACAGCCGCTTCTGACGCTTCCACGGACCTCGGCGGGGTACGCTACTCCATCTCGGGCGCGGCCTCGCTCCCCTCGCGCATCATCGAGCCATGGGAGGCGCGCACCGGCGGCATGCTGGTGGAAGGCTACGGGCTTACGGAGACCTCTCCCGTGCTGACTATCAACCCCCTCGATGACACCCGGCGCGCCGGCACCATCGGCCTGCCGCTGCCGGATACGCAGCTGCGCATAGGCGATCCTCACGATCTCAGCCGCACCCAGCCGGATGGCGAGCCCGGCGAAATCCTCGCCCGCGGCCCGCAAGTCTTTAGCGGCTACCTTGCCGACGCCCCCGCCACCGCCGCCTTCCACGACGGCTGGTTCCGCACCGGGGACATGGGCGTGCGCGAGCCTGATGGCCATATACGCTTGGTGGGCCGCATCAAGGAAATCATCATCACCGGTGGTTTCAATGTCTATCCCGGCGAGGTCGAGGAGGCTTTAACCTCTCATCCCGATATTGCCCAGGCCGCGGTCGTGGGCCTTCCTCGCTCCGATGGTTCTGAGGATGTAGCCGCCTGCGTAGTCCTTGCCCCCGGCGCGCAGCTCGACGAATCCGCCTTGCGCGACCATTGCCGCGGGTTGGTGGCGCGCTATAAGGTCCCGCAGCGCTTCTTTGCCATGGATGAGCTCGCCGGCGATCAGCTGGGCAAGCTGCGCCGCCGCGATGTCCAGCGCGATCTCCTCGCCCTGCTCAGCCAGGGCTAGCCTTCTTCCCGCTCTCCCCGGCGCACCGCCTGTTGGTAGATGCGCTCAGAACGCTTCTCAAGGTCGTGCTGGGCGCGGGCTTGGGACTTAGCGGCGGCGTCGGAACGCGGCGGGGCCTGGATATGCCGCGCGGCGTGCAGGCCCAATTGCAGCTCCTTGGCGCGCAGGATCTCCGCATCGAGCTTGATGCCCAGAATGAGCATCGTATTTGAAAGCCACACGGCCATGAATACGGCCATGATGAGGCTGAAGGCGCCATAGACGCTGGCTCCGGCAAAGCGCTGGGTATACAGCGCAAATGCTCCCCACACCACAACATTGGTGCTCAGTGCTACGACGGAGCCTAGGGTTATCCACCGAAAGCGCGCCGGCCGCACGTTCGGGGAAAAGTGATACAAGATGGCGATCAAGCTCAGCACGATCACCACGGTGAGCGGGAAGCGCAGCCAATTCCACACTGGCATGAAGATCCCACCCAAAAAGTCCGCGGTGCCCTGCATCTCCAACTTGCCCGCGAGGGGATCGATAACGCTGCTCACGATGGTATCGCGCAGCAGGTTAGCAAAGAGCACGATGACCGCACCGATGACGAGAACAATGGTCAGCCCCCACATCAGCGCCCAGGTGCGGATGATTCCACGGCCTTCCACTCGCCCATAGACGGTATTGGCCGTGCGCGAGAAGGCGCGCACATAGGCCGAGGCCGCAAAGAGTGAAATCAGCACGGATACCACCAGAGCGAAGGTGCCTTGCGCCGTGGAACCAATGATGGAGCCCACCAGTTTTTCGGCCTGCTCCGTCATGGAACTGGGCACGTAGTCCGCAATGAATTGCGAGGTTAATTCGTGCACCTCGGCACGTCGCGAGGAGAAAATAAGCGTGGCGATGGAATAGGCAGCCAGCACCGTGGGGGCAAAGGCCATGAGCGTGAAGTACGTCATCGTGGCCGCACGATCCATCAAGGCATCATGAAAGAAATCGGCCCACACGCGGCGCACCACCAGCCCCCAGCTTTCCTTACGCAAGCGGTTGCCGCGGGCCAGGGGATCTACTTCCTCGGTATGGCCCGCAATCTTGACCACGGTGGGCGCGGTGCTGGGCACGATCTTATCCGCCCCCTCGTACTCGGATTCGCTCACCGGAGTGGCCGCGGCGCTCGACGGAGTGCCGGCAGGCGGGCGGCCGGCAGGCTGTTCGCCGGCGGGCTGCTTACCTTCAGGCTGTTCGGCAGAAGGCAAGTCCCCAGGGGTGCGTGCGGCGCCGGGGGCCTCGGCGGCGTCGTCGAGAGTGCTCATATTATCCCAGCGTATGCGGTAAAGAATCTATTTCAGGAAGTGACACTCAGCCGTGATTACACTGGAGAAGCATGACTGACCAGAATGAAAAGAAGCTCAACGTTAAGTCCTTCGAACTCGACCACCGCCTAGTCAGCGCGCCATATATCCGCGTGGCCGACCGCACGGATTTGGGCGGCGGCGTCGAAATCATCAAGTATGACCTGCGCTTTTGCCAGCCTAACCAGGACCACCTGGACACCAAGGCGCTGCACTCGGTGGAGCACATGATGGCAAACTTCATGCGCAATTACACCGATAAGCTCATCGGTTTCGCCCCGATGGGCTGCCGCACCGGCTTCTACGCCATCACCAACGGCATGGAACAGGACGAGCTGCTGCGCGCGGTGGAAGGCGCGCTCAACGATATTCTTAACGCTACCGAGGTACCGGCCGCCAACGAAGAGCAGTGCGGTTGGGGTGCGCACCACAGCTTGGAGGGCGCGCAGGAGGCGGCCCGCGCATTCCTGGGCGCTAAGGATGAGTGGCTCCAGGTCATGGCGGCCTAAGCGAGTCGCCGGCGCGAGAGGCGCCGAACTGAAAGAGCAGCCACGATAGACCCGAAAACCGCGTGGTTAAGGGCGCTATCGTGGCTGCTTTGTAGGTTTTATTCCCCAGAGACTCGGGGCGAAAGCGCGCTCGCGCGCTACTCGTCGAGGGAAAGGCCTATCCACACGGGTTCTGGCACGAGTTCCACGCCGAAGGTCTCGTGGACGCCGTCACGGATGGTGCGGGCGAGGTTCACAATATCGGCGGCTGTGGCCTCGCCGCGGTTGGTCAGCGCCAGCGTGTGCTTCGTCGAGAGCGTGGCCCGGCCGGAGCCCGGGTAGCCCTTGGCAAACCCGGCGCGGTCAATGAGCCAGGCGGCGGAGAGCTTTTCCCGGCCGGTCTCGGCAGAGGGGTGGCGGGGCATGGAGTCCGCGGTGGCGTCGCCAAGCGAGGCACGGACCTTGGCCTGGACGGCGTCGGCAAGCGCGGAGTCCACCACCGGGTTGGTGAAGAAGGAGCCGGCGGACCAGGTGTCATGGTCGGTGGGGTCGAGCACCATACCCTTGCCGCGGCGGAGCTTTAAGACCTCCTCGCGGACCTCGGCCACGGGGCGGCGCTCGCCGGGATTCTGGGTGAGCTGGCCAAAGCGCAGCGGGCGGGAAAGGCCCTCGTTATCGAGCTGCAGCTCCACCTCCAACACCACGGCGCGGCCGGTGAATTTCAGGTTGGAATAGCGATAGGCCAGCTCCAGGTCGGAGGCGGGGACCCACTCATCGGTATCGGTGCGGCGGTTATAAAGGCGCACGCGGGTAAGGACCTCGGAGATCTCCGCGCCATAGGCACCCACATTCTGCACGGGGACCGCGCCCACGGTGCCGGGGATGCCGGAAAGGCACTCGATGCCGCCCAGGCCGAGCTGCACGGAGCGGGCCACTACGTCATCCCAGACGGCGCCGGCTTGCGCGCGCACCACGCCGGTTTCGGTGTCCATGGAGACCTCGTCGAAGTCGAGGACGACCGCGACGAGATCCACGGCGCCATCGGCCACCAAGAGGTTGGAGCCGCCGCCAACGACGATGAATTTCACTTCGGCGTGATCAAGGGCACGCACCACGGCAACGGCGGCCTCCGGCTGCGAGCAGCGCAGTGCGGCCTGCGGTTTTCCGCCTACACGCAGCGTAGTCAGGTCCGCGAAGGTGGCGGCGGGGTCCAGTTCCACGCCGTCGATCGCTGTGAGCTGTTGCGTCAAAGATTTATCAAGCACGCCTACCAAGGTAGTCTGTTAGGCATGTCAACCCGTAGTGAAAACACCGTAACCATCAATCAGCCCATCGAAAAGGTTCACAAGGCGCTGCTCACCAAGGAATACTGGGAGTACATCGTGGCCAACCTCTCCCCTGAGGCGGGCCAGGTGCACGACTTCAGCGATAACGTAGCCACCCTCTTCGAGGTTCTGCCGACCACCCTGCTGCCAGAGGCAGTGCGCGCCATGGTCTCCCAGGACCTGAAGGTCAAGCGCGTGGTTACCGTGGGCGAGCTCAACGGCGAGGCTGCTGACGTCAACTACACCGCGGATGTCAAGGGCACCCCGGTTGATTTCAAGGGCGATATCTCCCTGGCCGGCGAGGGCGAAGTGACCAAGCTGTCCTACGTCAACGAGATTTCCGTCAATATCCCGATGATGGGCGCCGCCATCGAGCCGAAGGTGGGCGAGTCCCTGGGCGAGCTCTTCGATAACGAGGGCAAGCTGACCGAACAGTGGATCTCTGAGAACGCCTAAGTTCTAAAGACCCAAAATCTATGGCCGACCACGCACATAATCTGCGCGCCAGCGCAGCTGCGGGTCGGCCTTTTGGCGTTATTACCCGCGGCACCACCAACCACAACCGGCTGCGGCGCTGCGATAGGTGGATGCTCGCGCACCCGGAGATTTCCGCGCTGCTGCGGCATGTGGATACGCCGCTGGCGCTCGATGTGGGCTACGGGGCCTCGCATGCCACCACCGTGGAGTGGGCAGGCTGGCTGCGCCGGGCGAATCCGCAGGTAGACGTGCGCGGGTTGGAAATCCACCCGGACCGGGTGCTGCCGCCGCGCGATGGCGTGCGCTTCGAGCTGGGCGGTTTTGAGCTGGCAGGCTACCGGCCGCAGCTGGTGCGCGCGTTTAATGTACTGCGCCAGTATGACGTGGACCAGGTGGAAGAGGCCTGGCAGACGGTGTGCTCCCGCCTCGCCCCAGGCGGCTTCTTTGTGGAGGGCACCTGCGATGAGCTCGGCCGGCGCGCGGCCTGGTTGCTCCTGGATGCCCACGGTCCGCGGACGCTCACCCTGGCGTGGGACCCGTTCGATGTGGCGCGCCCCTCCGATATTGCCGAGCGCCTGCCCAAAATCCTCATCCACCGCAATGTGCCCGGCGAGCCCATCCACGAGCTACTTCAGGCCGCCGACGAGGCCTGGGACCGTGCGGCCGGCTGGGCGCCTTACGGACCGCGCGTGCGCTGGCGTAGGGCACGCGCCATGCTTGCCGACGTCCCCTTTAACATCCACCCCGTCCGCCGACGCCTGCGCGATAATGTGCTCACCGTGGACTGGGAATCGGTGGCGCCGCAAGCTTAAAAATGTCCTGCTAACTTCGCCGCAGACTTTGCCCCGCGCCGTCTCATGCGCCACACTGGTACGCATGGCTTCGAAGAAATCGGCGGGTTCACTCGCCTGGAAAATCATCATTGGCATCCTCGTAGCACTCCTCGTGCTCATCTTGCTGGCCGAGTTTGGCCTGCGCTGGTTCATCGGCCACCAGATGACCTCGCAGTTCAACGAGGCCGCTGAGCAAGAGGGCATCCAGGTCAAAGAGGACCCCTCCGTCAGCTTCGGCGGCAGCCCGCTCCTGTTGGGGCTGTTTCAGGGCTCCATTTCCCAGATGGATATGACCACGCCGTCCACCCTGCAAATCGACGGCACCGAGATCAAGGGCCAGCCTGCCTCCGAGATCCACGTGGAAGATATGAGCACGGACCAGGACAACCCGGTGGCCGGCAAGCTGCGCGCTTCTACCACCGTGCCGGATGACTACCTGCTGGCGTCCTTCCAGAAGGGCATTTCCGAGCAGGCAGGCAGCGAGAAGATAGGCAATATGGTGGTTACAGAGATCACCGCCAATGAACAGGACCATGCGCTGGACGTGAAGTTCGCCGGCGGCCTAGCCAACCTTTCGCTGGAGCCCACTGCCCACGATGGAAAACTGGAGATCCGCGCCACCGAGGCCTCCATCTTCGGCCTCGAGCTGCCGGACCAGGCCACCGAAGCCATCTCCTCCGCGCTGCAAAACGGCATGTCGGATCAGTTCGTAGGCTCGGACATGAACGTCGATTCCGTGGAGGTGCTCGATGGCGAGCTCAAGCTCACCATCACCGGCACTGATGTTCCGATGAACGACATGGATAAGCTGGCCGGCGGCGAGGGCACCACCGGCAATGGTGGGGCCAACAATGGCGCGCCGCAGCAGGACGCGCAGAAGGAAGCCGCCTAAACCAAAGCAACGGGAAATTCGAGGACCGGAAGCGTGGCAGCGGCCAACGCCGGTCCTTTTTTCATGCCTTCTTCACCGGCACCGGATTCCGCGCGGTCCCCGGCCGCAGAGCTGCGCACAATGAGGCGCTGATAGCCGGCCTGCTGTGCAGCCGTAACCGCGGCATCCGCGGCTTCGGCCGCATCTGCGCCCACAGCCTCCGGCACGATGAGGCCCAAGCGGGCCGGATCCGGGCAGGCCTCGCGGATGGCGATGAGCTCGGAGAGCACGGCATTGGCATCCGTCACGGTCTCATCGAGGCTGACCCACACCTCGCTGGCGCCGGATTGGATGGCCAAGCGCGCCTCAGAGGCCTTGATGAGCGTGTGGTGGCGGCCGGTGGGATAACCGGCGACGGAGATGATATCGGCCGCGCCGGCCCCCGCGGCGAGGGAAACATGGTGCGGGGAGACCACGACGGTGTTATCGGCGGCGCGGTCCTTGACCAACGCGGCCGGGGCAGCAAGCAGGTTAAGCATTAGTAGCTGTAATCGCCGTTGATGATGGCCTTGAGCTGCGGGCGCACATCAAACCAGTACACGCCGGTAATGACCGTGCCGATCCAGGACAGGAATGGCATGCCGGTGGCCATCGCTACGGCCGAGCCCGCCAGGAGGCCAACCCACACCCACTTGCCCTGACGGTCGCCGGCGCGGAAGGCATCCTCGCGCGTGGCGGCGGCAAGCACCGCACCGACGATGGCGGTCAGGGTGAGGATTTGGAAAATGATGGCATCAAAGCGGAATGCGAGATATAGAAGGATATCCATGCAGATTAATTCTTCGGGTCGTCGGTATCGATTACTTCGCCATCGATAATATTATCGCCCTGCGAAGGAGCCGAATTCTGGCCGGGGCGCGCGCCGTTCTTCTTTTCCGCGCGACGGGCCTGGGCGGAATTATAGGCATCCATAACGCCCCCACGGGTCTCCTGATAGGCGGTGGAGAACTTGCCCTTGGCGTCAGCGAAAGACGCGGACTCGCGGGTGCCGTCCGCGGCCTTCTTCAAGGAAGCACCAAATTCCTTCGCGGTGGCGGTGGCCTTGTCCACTAGGCCATCCTTGCCGGTGGCGCCGTAGGGGCTTTGTGCCTGCGCGCCATGAGCGTGCTGGGTGCGCTCTTCTTGCAGGCGGCCGCCGAAGTCCTTGGCTACCTCAAAAGCAGCGCTGCCGGCATCCTTCAGGGAATCGAAAATCTTCTTATTATCACTCATTGCTCATTACTCCTTGTGTCTAAGCACCAAAGATAAGGTGGTTGATCGCGAATATCACCAATCCTGCCAGGGAACCGACGATAGTGCCGTTTAAACGAATAAACTGCAGGTCCTTGCCCACCATGAGCTCGATATTGTGGGAGGCTTCCTCCGCATCCCAACGCTTGATGGTCTCCGGGATAATCGCGATAATTTCCGGCGCGAATTTCTCCACCGCGTAGCGCGCGGCCTTGTCCACGAGCGCATTGGCCTGGGCCAAGAACTCGGAGTCCTCGAGCAGGCGGTGCGCCAACTCCTTTACCTTCGCCGTAATCTTCTGGCGCAGGAAGGACTCTGGGTCATTGAGCTGGTCAATAAGCGTGGTGGATACCGTGCGCCACATGGCCGCCGGTGCCTGCTGGGCTTGGTCGGAGGCGAGCATCTCTTGCTTGATGCCCTCAATGCGCCCGCGCATGTCCTCGTCCCACTGCAGATCCGAGGCCAGCTTGGACAGGTTGCGGCGAATGGCCAGGCGGGCCTCGTGGTTGCCATTGCGGCGCACCTCATCGGCGAATTCTACGAGCTCGGTATAGACCTTCTCCCCCACCATCTCGCGGGCAAAGCGCGGCGCCCATCCCGGCATGCGCTCGTCGATGGCGGTGACCACGGTGGGCTCCATGCTCAGAATCTTGCCGTGCGCCCACTCAATGAGGTCGTCTTCCAGCGGACGAGCCTTGCCGTCAGCAATATAGCCCTCCAGCAACCTACCCAGCGGTGGGCCCCACTCTGGTTCGGCCAGGCGGTCCATGACTTGGGTGCGGATGAATTGCTCTGCCTCTTCGGGGTCGAGATCCTCCACCACGCTGGCGGCGCGCTCGCCAATCCACGCGGAGACCTCCTCCGCCTTGCCGGGCTCCACACCCTGGCGTGCCAGCCATAGCGGCAGCTCCGCCTCCCGCACCTTGGCGCTAAGCGCATCCGCGGTAAGGAAGTTCTCCTCCACAAAGTCACTTAAGGCATCGCCCACGCGGTCCTTATTATTCGGAATCAGCGCCGTATGCGGGATGGGCAGCCCCAACGGCCGGCGGAATAGCGCGGTCACCGCAAACCAGTCCGCCAGACCGCCCACCATGCCGGCCTCCGCCGCTGCGCGCACGTAGCCCACCCAGACGGGAGCCCCGCTTTCCGACGCCTGCCACCACGAACACCCCAAAAAGATCACCGCCGCACCAATCAGGAACGACAGCGCAATCGCTTTCCAACGGCGCAGATCCGCCCGCCGCGCCTCCTGGTTGCCAGCCTGCGGAACGGGAGCAGCACCCGACGATGCCGGCTCCAGTGCCGATGCGGCTGCCGATTCGAGGCCTTCGTCCGCGCGGTGCGTCATGAGTTCTCCTTGGGTTGGGAAGGTGTATTCGGATTTCGGCTATTAAGCCTAGTGCGTACTTAAAAGCACTCGACCTCTGCCTTCAGTAGTTAAGTTTATGAACGAAGAATGTGAGCATCATCCTGAAGTCAGGTTCCTTGGAAGGCGTCTTAGAGTACCTAGGGGTTCAGGAAACCACATTTTCGCTAGAACTCGGTTCATTAATTATGGACGCCTGTCAATGCCCTCTTCGAGTTCAAAATTGATCCTCACGGAAACAGCCCGCACGTCCGGTGTCGACGATGCCACGGACGAGTTCTTCCCGTTCATTGACGCCATTGACCTTGCCAAGCAATTATTGGGCCTGGCCTAACGGCTCGTTAGGCTGCCGAGCGTGTCAAGTTGTTTGTGTGTGGGGCTGGGTTTATAGGTATTTGTCGAAGCGGTCGGGGTAGGCCACGGCCATTTGGTTGATGGCTTGTTTCCAGCCGGATACTCGGGCTCCTTCCATGAGTCTGCCGGCTGTTCTTGAGACTCGTTTACCTTGCTTTGCTCTCTTGGCGGCTCGCTTGTCTTCAATATTGCAGATCATCAACCACAGCGTCTTTAGGGCTGATTCATCGTTGGTGAACTGCACCCTGTTGCGAGTAGCTTTACGCAGCTCATTGTTAAAAGATTCAATGGAGTTCGTCGTATAGATCACCTTCCTAGCTGCTGGTGGGAACTGCAGAAACGGGACAAACCGCGCCCACGCGTCCTGCCAGACCTTGACTGAGCGGGGATACTTCTCACCCAGCTCGGAAGCCTCGAATTCGGCTAAAGCAGCCCTAGCTGTGGACTCGTCTGTGGCGGTGTAGACCTTCTTCAACGCGGCTGATACAGCCCGGCGATCCCCGTAGGCTACCCACCGGTTCGCGGCACGTATCAGGTGCACGATACAGGTTTGCACCATAGAGTTCGGCCAGGTTGCCTCGACTGCTTCTGGTAGGCCTTTCAGCCCGTCACAGCAGACGATAAAGACGTCTTTGACACCACGGTTAGAAAGATTGGCGCATACCTGCGCCCAAAATGAAGCGCCTTCTTCTTTGGCAATCCACAATCCTAAAATGTGTTTGATGCCGTCAAGGTCCACACCGATTGCCATGTACGCACTCTTGTTGACTACCCGGCCGCCATCGCGGACTTTAATGCGCAGCGCGTCCAGGAAAATGACCGGGTAGAACTCATCTAGCTGGCGGTTTTGCCAGACCATAACCTCATCCAAGACGGCGTCAGTAACCGCTGAAATCGTCTCATGGGAGATATCAACCCGCATCGCCGTTGCCATGTGGTGCTGGATATCCCTGATTGTCATCCCACCGGCGTACAAGCTGACAATCATGTCATCGACATCAGTTAAACGTCTCGAGCCTTTAGGGACCATAGTTGGGATAAACGTCCCAGTCCTGTCTCTGGGGATATCCACGGTGACCGGCCCGTAGTTAGAATCCACGGTCTTTGTGTACGACCCGTTGCGGTGATTGTCTGTCCCAGCTGCAGCTTTGCCGCTCCTATCACCAGACTCGTAGCCGAGGTGGGCATCCATCTCGGCATTCAAACCCCTAGTAATCGAGGCTTGCAGCATGCCGCGAACCAGGTCATTGGCATCCGTTGTGGACGTGCCTAGGTCGTCAATCAGTTTCGCGATTTCAGGGTTAGCAAGCAGCTTCTTTTCAATCGCATCAATCTTGGCCTTATCGGCCGGATCTCGTCGTGCCACAGTAGTCATTCTGGTCCATCTCCTCATGCAGGTTGGGAACCCACACACAAACCATCAGACACTCTCTTTCATCACGGGCCGCGCACCCTTGACTAATCCAAAGGACACGGACGCCGTCGATCAGTTCTGGGTCATATTGATCAAGTCCTGCGCCTATTTCGTTTTCAACATCTTCTGCAAGAGCTTTGAAGGCTTGGGCTTCTTCTCGACGAGCCTTCACTGCATTGATGAGTTCACGACCAGAGCTAAATTGCTGACGCATGTTTTTACCGTACTGAGGGTGTCCAGCCATCTCACGCACCTGCCTTAGAAAGTCCTGGAGGCGAATGACGCGATCGTGTTGGTGATACCAGCGATATGCCTCTACTGACTTACCAGTATAAAAAGGACTACGACTAAAACGGTGCGCAAAGTGCGGGTCATGTGCGAGAAGAGCGCCTAACTCCTGGCTCGTAGCTTTTAGCAGCTCCATATTGCTGGAATGCTTATTTTTGCCGGTATACACCGGGTCAATCAGCCAAATAAACTGAGCTTTACCACTTAGCGGATTAATCCCGGCCCATGCTGGCCCAATGCCTCGCTGGACAAGGGCGAAGATAACGCTTTTAACATAAGCATTGAGATGAACTGGATGGCCTCCAGATTCTCCGGGCTGGTCAACATCAATAACCATAACCGCAGAATATTGCTTATTCGTCAGCATGACGTATTCACATCGACCGAGTTTCTCCGAATCAGTGCGATAAAGTCTCGGAACGCTGCGCTTCTTACCGGTTTCTTCATCTACCACGACACGGTAAGCACTTTGAAAGTCACGGCTGATAGAACCGTGTAGCGCATCACGCCCAAGATGCTGGAGAAGTTTTTCCCGGTCAAGCTGACTTGCCGGAGTATCATCTAGACCTGCGCAATCCTGGCGCACTCTAGATGGCGTACCAACACGCGCACCGGTCAAAGTGCCCGGAGAGGAATCATTAGATAGAATCATGCACATGCTTTCCCCCAGCTACTACTGGGTGATAAGCGAAGGTCACTTGGTTGCCGCCGAGTGGCCTTCTTTCGTCTTTAGTATCTCTCAACTGTAAAACACATGACTGTCATTTTGTGCGAGACACACATAAAGATATGTTTTACCTGCAGTAACAGTGTTTGAAATATATTGCAACAAATGCTAAAACCGCAGAGTATCCTGCATAGATACAAGACATCGACTATGGATCATAGGGGTTAGCGGTACTCATGTGTACTGCCGTCCAAATCAAAGGCTTGGTTGTCACCGAGGCAACCAGGACTACTCCAAGCACCACAGCCTCCAGGACTACAGATAACCAAAGAGCCTTTAAAGAGAAACCACATAGATAAACCCCAGTACTTTCTTCCTCACTGCCAATGCTCACTGGAGTGAACAATCCCTTGTGACTTTTGTCGAAGCTCCGCACAATGGTTATAGGCTGCTTCCCCCCGAACGGCCACTATGTATAAGTTCTAGCCCTGCCTCTCGCCCCTCAGGCAGGGCTAGAACTCGTTAATGATTTCTGAGTCAATCGAATACGAACACTTCAGAGTACTAAGAGTGCAACTCCTACGGTAATCATCCGTTCTCGCCACGTAACTACTAGATGAGGGCACCCCTACCGGTAATCACTAATACAGGGTGCCTATCGTGATGATTACTTTGACTGCTGCTCGTCCTTGGCGGCGACAATCATGTGCGCTAGCACCTCCAGGAACTTATTGAGGTTGCCTGGATCTGCCGTGATGGTTTCGAAGACTTCCTGAGACTCCCGGGCCGCCTGCACGAGTGCGCCGAACCCTTTGTTTTTAAAAGCGTCAGTGCCAGCAACCTGTGAGGGGTTATTTTTCCTGACTAATGCCTGCACAGGGGCTGCTAACTGTCTCCGGCGTAACTGAGCACTCCAGCTGGGATTCGTCTGTTCCACTCACCAATCTCGAACGCCTGCGAATCCAGTTGACATGGCCGGCTTCGTACCATGAGCACCAGCGACTGATCGGTGTTTGGTGGTGTCCGGCCCGTACCGGTCGTCACTGCCTTCGCCGACGTGGCAAGGAAGTCCACGGTTCTCATTAGACCGGGACCACTACTCTCCGACGCGCAGCGACACCGTCCAGCGGGTCGCCCCGCAGCATCGTTTCGCCACGAGGCGCATGTCGGACGCTCCAGCCATCGTCTGCAGCACGCGTGCGATGTGGCTCATACGACCACCCCCTTCTTGCGGAATACCTGCCAGGGGTATACTGTTGACTTGTACAGGTACCCGGTAGGGGTACTACAGAGACACAAGGAGGATACATAATGGCTTCGAACAATTACCAGGTGACGGGCATGACCTGCGGGCACTGCGAGATGTCGGTCCGCGAGGAAGTCGGTGAGATCCCCGGCGTCCAGGACATCCAGGTCAGCGCGCAGACCGGCAAGCTTAACGTCACCGCCGAGGGCGAGATTGACGATGCCAAGGTCCTCGCGGCGGTCGAGGAGGCCGGCTACTCGGCGGTGCGTGTCTGATGAAGGCCGGAGGACGGCTTGCGCTCTACGGGGCCGGGCTGGTGGTGGCGTTCGGCGGGGCCTTCGGCCTTGCCGGCGCCGTCATTCCTGACAGCTTCGTAGCAGCATGGGCAGAAGGAAGTGACGTGAACACACACGGTGAAGGACACGGCGGCGCTGCGCAAGAAACTGCGGAGCCCACTCTGAACGGGGTCTCCGCAAGCGCGGACGGCTTCGTACTTTCCCCAGTCCAGGCTCCCACGGCTGCAGGCGAGGATGGAGACCTGAGTTTCCAGATCCTCGACGAGTCCGGCGAAGCGGTGACCGAGTACACTACCGCGCACGAGAAGGACCTGCATCTGATCGCCGTTCGCACCGATGGTACTGGTTTCCAGCACGTGCACCCCGAGCTTGACACGAGCACAGGCACTTGGTCGGTGCCGTGGACCTGGGACGAGGCGGGCACCTACCGCGTGTACGCCGACTTCACACCCGAGGGCGAGGGAGCCGAAGGGATCACCCTGACTCGCGCCGTCGAGGTGGCGGGCGACTTCGCCCCTGTTGAGACCGAGTCACAGACCACCGACGAGGTCGACGGATACACCGTCTCCCTGAATGGCGACCTTACCGCCGGCACCTCAAGCGAGCTCACCATCTCGGTCGAGCGCGACGGTCAGCCGGTGACCACGCTGGAGCCCTACCTGGGCGCGTTTGGCCACCTGGTGGCGCTGCGCGAAGGCGACCTCGCCTACTTGCACGTCCACGCCGAGGGCGACGAGCCCCAGGCCAGGGACACGGCCGGACCCGAGATCGGATTCGCAGCGGAGGCCCCGACCGCCGACCGTTACCTGCTCTACCTGGACTTCCAGGTCGATGGGCAGGTGCACACCGCCGAGTTCGTGATCGACGCCGAGCATGGTGACGGCTCGCAGACAGACGATTCGCATACCGGCGGCCACTGACCCGCAGGGCCTGGCGTCGCACGAGAGATGAAGAGAGAAGGAAGAGGATGAGTACATTAGCGCCCCCCATCGGTGGGCCGGACATCGAGCTGGAGATCGGCGGGATGACCTGCGCCTCCTGTGCGAACCGGATCGAGAAGAAGCTGAACAAGCTCGAGGGCGTCGCGGCCACGGTCAACTACGCCACCGAGAAGGCCAAGGTCACCGTGCCTGCCGGCTACGATCCGGGCCTGCTGGTCGCCGAGGTCGAGAAGACCGGCTACACGGCTGCGCTGCCCAAGCCCAAGGGCACCACGGCGAACACGTCGGAGACCGAGGCCGGGGAGGAGGAAGACACTGAGCTCACCTCGCTGCGCCATCGGCTAGTCGGCGCCATTGTGCTCACGGTTCCCGTGATCGCCATGGCCATGATCCCCGCACTGCAGTTCGTATATTGGCAGTGGGCCTCACTCGCGCTTGCCGCCCCGGTGATCATCTGGGCAGCCTGGCCGTTCCATAAGGCCGCATGGACGAACCTCAAGCACGGTACCGCGACGATGGACACACTCATCTCGATGGGCACCTCGGTCGCACTGCTGTGGTCCGTCTACGCACTATTCTTCGGAACCGCTGGCACACCCGGGATGACGCACCCGTTCGAGTTCACGATCGCTCCCTCGGATGGCGCGGCGAACATCTATCTCGAAGTTGGCGCGGGCGTGACGATGTTCATCCTCGCCGGCCGCTACTTCGAGAAGCGCTCCAAACGCCAGGCCGGGGCCGCGCTGCGCGCCCTCCTGGAGCTCGGCGCGAAGGAAGTCGCCGTGCTCCGCGACGGCGTTGAGGTGAAGATCCCCACCTCTGACCTCCAGGTCGGCGACGAGTTCATCGTTCGTCCGGGTGAGAAGATCGCCACCGACGGCATCGTGGTCTCCGGCTCCTCCGCGGTGGACGCCTCCATGCTCACCGGCGAGTCCGTACCGGTCGAGGTCCGCGAGGGCGACTCGGTCACCGGTGCCACCGTCAACGCGGGCGGCCGCCTTGTCGTGCGGGCGACCCGTGTCGGTTCGGACACGCAGCTTGCGCAGATGGCGAAGCTCGTCGAGGATGCGCAGACTGGCAAGGCCGAGGTGCAGCGTCTGGCTGACACGATCTCCGGCGTGTTCGTGCCGATCGTCATCGTCGTCGCGTTCATCACCCTCGGCGCCTGGCTGGGAGCCGGATTCCCCGTCGCCGCCGCGTTCACCGCAGCGGTCGCCGTGCTCGTTATCGCCTGCCCCTGCGCGCTGGGACTCGCGACTCCGACCGCGCTGCTGGTCGGCACCGGCCGCGGGGCGCAGATGGGCATCCTCATCAAGGGCCCAGAGGTGCTGGAGTCCACCCGCAAGGTCGATACCGTCGTGCTCGACAAGACCGGTACCGTCACCAGCGGCAAGATGACCCTGACAGATGTGATCACCGAATCCGGTGTGGACCGTGCCGAGCTGCTGCGCTTCGCGGGTGCGTTGGAGGACTCCTCGGAGCACCCGATCGCGCAGGCGATCGCCAAGGGCGCCACCCAGGAAGTCGGCCAGTTGCCCACGCCCGAGGACTTCGCCAATGTTGAAGGCAAGGGCGTGCAGGGCATCGTCGAGGGCACCCCGGTCGTCGTCGGACGCGAGTCGCTGCTGGCCGACTGGTCACAGAAGCTCTCTCCGGAGGTCGCACGGGCGAAGGCTCAAGCTGAGGGTGAAGGCAAGACGGTCGTCGCGATCGGCTGGGACGGTGCTGCGCGCGGCATCCTCGTCGTCGCCGACACCGTCAAGCCCACGAGCGCGGAGGCGATCCGCGGGCTCAAGGAGATCGGCCTGACCCCGGTGCTGCTCACCGGTGACAATGAGGCCGTGGCCCGCCAGATCGCCGCCGAGGTCGGCATCGAGGAGGTCATCGCCGAGGTGCTGCCCAAGGACAAGGTCGACGTCGTCACCCGTCTCCAGGGCGAGGGCAAGATCGTCGCGATGGTCGGCGACGGCGTCAACGACGCCCCCGCGCTCGCGCAGGCCGATCTGGGCCTGGCGATGGGCACCGGCACGGACGTCGCGATCGAGGCCTCCGACATCACCCTGGTCCGCGGCGACCTGCGGGCCGCGGTCGACGCGATCCGTCTGTCTCGGAAGACACTTTCGACGATCAAGACCAACCTGTTCTGGGCATTCGCCTATAACACCGCCGCGATCCCAGTCGCAGCGCTGGGCATGCTCAACCCCATGCTCGCAGGCGCGGCGATGGCGTTCTCCAGCGTCTTCGTCGTCGGCAACAGCCTCCGCCTGCGCGGGTTCAAGAGCGTCGCCACGAAGTGACGAACGAGAACCCACCCATCCATACCAATCCGATACAGAACCCACCCATCCATACGAATCCGATACAGAAGGAACACCAGAAAATGAGCAACTGCTGTAGCACGAACGAGACTAACCCCGCCGCCGAGAACGGTGGACGCGAGAACCTGCTCGGCGGGGGCGCCGATGACATGACCACCTGCCCGGTCATGGTCGGCACCCCGGTCAGCAAGAAGACCGCCGAGGCCGCCGGCCTCTACCGCGACTTCAAGGGCGAGCGCTACTACTTCTGCTGCGCCGGCTGCGGCCCCGCATTTGATTCGGACCCCGCCAAATACGCCGCCAACATGGCGTAATCCACCAGCGTGCCGGGGTGCCGCGGCACCGCTGCGGCACCCCGGCACCTGATCGGAGCGAACCGACATGACCACCCCGACCTCAATGACCGAACCTCACATCGACACCTGCCCGGCGGGAGGCGACGGCGATCCGTCCGTCCACGGATACATCAGCGACAAGGCGACGTACCGCAATCGCCTGCGGCGCCTCGAAGGCCAAATCCGCGGCATCGATCGGATGATCGATGAGGACCGCTACTGCATCGACATCTTCACCCAGATCTCCGCAGCCACCAGGGCACTCGAAAACGTCGCCCTCGGACTGCTCGACGATCACCTCAAGCATTGCGTCCTCGACGCCGCCCTCGCCGGTGGACCAGTCAGCGAGCAGAGGCTCGGCGAGGCATCCGAGGCCATCGCCCGTCTCGTTCGCTCCTGACGCCCGCACACCAAATCGATCACGACCTGCAGCCCAGGAGTTTCCCTATGACCACACAACACGTCCTCATCCTCGGTTCAGGAGCAGCCGGAGCCGCAGCCGCCCGCACTCTCGCCACACGTGACGACGTCCGGGTGACGATGGTGACCCGCACCGGGGAGACGCCTTACACGCGAATGCTCATCAAAGGAATCGCGTTCGGCCCGACCCCGCCGGAGATGATCAAGCTCCCGCTACCTCAGATTGAGGTCATCGCCGACACCGTGCTCGATGTCGATACTACGGCGAAGCGGGTCCAACTGACCTCCGGCGCGCAGGTCTCCTACGACGCGCTCATTGTCGCGACAGGGAGCGTGCCCCGCTCTCTGCCCGCGGGTGTACTCGAAGGCGACGACGTCGGACAAGGCCGGGTCACTGCTCTGCACTCCTTGGAAGATGCCATGGGTATCCGCGATCTGCTGACCAGCCTGGCACGGCCGGCGCGAGTGACGATCTATGGCGGCGGAATCATCGCAGCCGAGACCGCTTCGTCGCTGCAAGCCGACGGACACATGGTCATGCTGGTCTCTCGCAGTTCTGTTCCCGGCATCGGAGCGTTTGGGGCGCCGGTGGCTGAGCGCCTCGCCGCTGACCATGCCGCCAAGGTGCAGACTCGATTCGGTCGCACTCTCCAGCATGTCGACGAAACAGAATCCGGTGTTGCCATCACCCTCGACGACGATCAACGCATCGTGGCCGACTTACTCCTCGTTGCGCTCGGCACGACGCCCGCAGCCCCGTCGCCGTGGACGAACGGCATCGACGTCGATGATCGCCTCCGTGCCGCAGCAGACCACGTCTACGCCGCCGGAGGTGTAGCTACGCATCACGACGAAGCACTGGGCGTCTGGCGCATCGACCATTGGGAAGACGCCGCCGCGCAGGGCACGCACGCCGCACAGGCCGCACTGCACGACCTCGACATCAGCGACGATCCGGGCACCTACCTGCCGCGCAGCCCCTACATGGCGCTGGTCTACGGTCAGATGATCTCCGGAGTCGGGTACACCGCTGGTGCAGACGCCCAGGTGGAAGCCGGCGAGGAGTTCATCGTGCGCCACGAGACCGACGGCACCGTCGTCGGCGTCACCGGCATCGACGCGGTCGGCACCGTCTACCAGTGGGGTCAGCAGCTCCACGGCCTGCAGGCATAGACGATGGCGGGCGACTATACGAGGCAGATCCCGCGGCGGGGTTTCGCGCTCGCGATGGCAGCGACCATTCTCATGATGGCGGCTGCCAGCGCGCCGTCGTTGTTCTACCCCCAGATCGCAGAACAGCTCGGACTCGTCCCCGTCGCCACCACACTCGTATTCGCGGTCTACACCTTCACCCTCCTGGCCGCGCTGCTCTACCTCGGACCGCTCTCCGATCACATCGGCCGACGTCCGGTCGTAACCGCCGGTTCCCTGGCGCTGGCACTCAGCCTGGCCATGTTCTGGTTCGCCGACAGCCTCGCGACACTCCTGGTCGCCCGCGCTCTGCAAGGACTCGCAGCGGGTCTGCTCATCCCGGCCCTGTCGGCGATGATGATCGACTTCGAGCCGCCGTCGCATCCGAACATCGCAGCCCTGTGGAACACGATCGGGCCGATGATCGGTCTCGGGACCGGGGCACTCGGTGCTGCGCTGCTCCTCGATCTCACCCCCGAACCGACAGCTGCGGTCTTCGGCCCGCTCGTGCTCGCCTTCCTCACCGTGGCAGCGACGGTGTGGAGCACACCGGAACTGGTCCCCAAGACCCGGATACGACGTGGCGACCTCCGCCCGCGGTTTATGGTGCCACTGCACCTGCGCCGCATGTTCACCGCCGGTGTGCCCGCGATTATCGCCGGGTGGGCGACCAACGGACTCTTCCTCGCGCTCGGAGCCGGCCTCGTCGGCAGTGAGCTCGGGGGCTCCACGCACACCCACGCGGGCATCGTCATCTTCGCACTGGCGATCTCCGGAATCACCGCCTCGTCCGTCCTGCAGCGGCGTTCCGCCCGCACCATCAGCCTGTATGCGACCAGCGCCCTGGCATTCGGCACCGCAGCGAGCATCGTCGCCCTCGCACTCGGTTCCTACCCGGCCTACGTCGTGTCGGTCGCGATCGTCGGTTCCGGGTTCGGCACAGCGTTCCTCGGGGTGCTGCGCACACTCATGCCCCACACGGCATCGTCGGAACGCGCCGCCGTGATGGCTGTGATCTACACGGTCGCCTACCTGGCATTCGGCGTGCCCACCATCGTCGCCGGGTTGCTCGTGCCGGTACTCACCCTGTCAGGAACGATGACAGTCCTCGGTGCGATCATCATCGCCCTCAGCCTTGCAGCCACCGTCCTACGCCTGCGCATTCCTTAGCCGGCCGCAGATCCGGCAGAGACTGACGACTTCTCCGAACTCCCCACCGACTCTCGCCGCCGAACCGCACCCGACCAAGAAGAGCAGCCATGACCTATGCGATCGCGCTTCCCTGCGCGGACGTCAAGGACCGCGCCTGCATCGACGAATGTCCTGTCGACTGCATCTACGAGGGCGAACGCTCGCTCTACATCCATCCCGACGAATGCGTTGACTGCGGAGCCTGCGAACCGGTTTGTCCCGTCGAGGCCATCTACTACGAAGACGACCTGCCCGACGAATGGTCTGACTACTACAAGGCCAACGTCGAGTTCTTCGACGAATTTGGTTCTCCCGGTGGAGCCGCGAAGATCGGACCGGCGGGCTTCGACCATCCCCTCATCGCCGCATTGCCCATCCAACATGAGCAGTCCCTCTGAGAAGGACAATTCGATCGATTCACGCCGGTACAACGCGCAATCCTTGACTAGTACCCCTGGGGGGTATAGGGTAGGTGTCATGATGAAAGGAGCTGACATGCAGAGGAGACTGCGAGCAGGGCTGGCAGCAGGAGTGCTCGGAGTGACACTCGTGCTCGCCGGTTGCAGCAGCGGAGCAGACGAAGACCAGCAGACCGACCCTTCGGCTACTGAGGAGCAGGGCCACGGCGGCGACAATGCAGAAAGCGGAGATGAGGAAATGGATCACTCGATGGAGCACCCGATGGACGGCGGACCGGCACCCGAGGGTATCGCCGAAGCCAGTGACCCCACATACCCGGTCGGCACAGAGGTACAGCTCACGGCCGACCACATGGAAGGCATGGACGGTGCGACAGCGACGATCTCCGGCGCATTCGACACGTACACGTACTCCGTGAACTACACTAACGCAGGTGGCGGCGACCCCGTCACGGACCACAAGTGGGTCGTGCAGGAAGAAATCGAGGATGCCGGCGACGAGCGCCTGACCGATGGCACAGCGGTGACGCTGCTCGCCAAGCACATGGAGGGCATGGAGGGCGCGAGGGCCACCATCGCTTCGTCCACCGATGAGACGGTCTACATGGTCGACTACGAGACGGACGGCATGAAGATGACGAACCACAAGTGGGTCGTCGAGAGCGAGATCCAACCAGCGCCCTGAGCCGACGTTCGCTTGCCCGGCGACCGGGTGAGCGGCATGGCTCGATGACGAAGGAGAAGAACGATGACGGACCCGAACTCACACCAGCACCACGGTCACGGAACCGATGCACCCGCTCACGGCGAGCATCACCACGGGTCTGTGTCCGCACACGCCTCGGCGGAGGCGCACGGCACGCACGAGGGCCAGCACACTGGACACCAGGGCCACGCCATGAACCACGGGCAGCACTCAGACCACACGGGCCTCGATGAGAACGGTGTCCACGGAGATCACAGCGGCCATGGCGGCCACGGAGATCACAGCGGCCATGGCGGCCACGGGGACCACGTTGGCCAGTTCCGCCGGCTGTTTTGGATCAACCTCGTCATCGCCATCCCCGCGGTCACCCTCTCGCCGATGTTCTCCATGCTGCTGGGCTACGAGGTCCCCGGCTGGGCGGGCTGGGTCGCCGCGGTACTGGGCACCGTCATGTACGTCTGGGGCGGCAGGCCCTTCCTCACCGGCGCCGTCAGCGAGTTGAAGTCCCGCAAGCCCGGGATGATGCTGCTCATCGCTCTGGCGATCACGGTGGCCTTCTTCGCCTCCTGGGCCGCGACCCTCGGGCTTGTCCATCACGAGCTGGAGTTCTGGTGGGAGCTGGCGCTGCTGATCGTGATCATGCTGCTGGGCCACTGGATCGAGATGCGCTCCCTGGCCCAGACCACCTCGGCGCTCGACTCGTTGGCTGCACTGCTGCCCGACGAGGCCGAGCGCGTCGAGGGCGAGAACGTCGTTAAGGTGGCCCCAGCCGACCTCGTTGTGGGTGACGTCGTGATCGTGCGCCCCGGCGGCAGCGTTCCGGCCGACGGCACCATCGTCGACGGCCGCGCCGACATGGACGAGTCCATGATCACCGGCGAGTCCCGCCCGGTCTCTCGGGGCGAGGGCGAGACAGCTACCGCCGGCACCGTCGCCACCGACTCCGGCCTGCGGGTGAAAATCACCGCCACCGGCGACGACACCGCCCTGGCCGGGATCAACCGGCTCGTCACCGAGGCCCAGAACTCCTCCTCCCGCGCCCAGCGGATCGCCGACAAGGCCGCGGCCTGGCTGTTCTGGTTCGCTCTCGGCGCGGCGCTGGTCACCGCTGTCGTCTGGACGCTCATCGGCATGCCCGACGAGGCCGTGGTCCGTACCATCACCGTACTCGTCATCGCCTGCCCCCACGCCCTCGGCCTGGCGATCCCGCTCGTGGTCTCCATCGCCACCGAGCGCGCCGCCCGCGGCGGCGTGCTGGTCAAGGACCGCCTCGCCCTGGAGTCGATGCGGCAGGTCGACGCAGTGCTCTTCGACAAGACCGGCACACTGACCAAGGGCGAGCCCACCGTCACCGGCGTCGAACCGACCGGCGACCTCGACGCCGACCAGGTCCTCGCCCTCGCGGCCTCGGCCGAGGCCGACAGCGAGCACCCGCTCGCCAAGGCCATCGTCGCCGCCGCCAAGGACAAGGGCCTCGCCCTTCAGCAGGCCAGCGGCTTCTCATCCTCGCCCGCCGTCGGAGTCACCGCGACTGTCGCCGGCCAGGAGGTCCGCGTCGGCGGCCCCCGGCTGCTTGAGGAGACCGGCCAGCACGAGGTCGGCACAGCCGAGGAATGGCGTTCTGAGGGCGCGATCATCCTGCACGTCCTCCGCGACGGCCAGGTGGTCGGCGGCCTCAAGCTCGCCGACGAGATCCGCCCCGAATCCCGCAACGCCGTCGACGCCCTCCACGCCCTGAGCGTCGAGGTCGTCATGATCACCGGCGACGCCGAGGCCGTGGCGAACGAGGTCGGACGGGAGCTCGGCATCGACCGCGTCTTCGCCGGCGTCCGCCCCGAGGACAAGTCCGCCAAGGTCGCCCAACTGCAGCACGAGGGCAAGAAGGTCGCCATGGTCGGCGACGGCGTCAACGACGCCCCGGCACTGGCCCAGGCCGACGTCGGCATCGCGATCGGCGCCGGCACCGATGTCGCCATCGCCTCGGCCGGGGTGATCCTGGCCAGCTCCGACCCCCGGTCGGTGCTCTCCATCATCCAGCTCTCACGACGCGCATACGGTAAGATGAAGCAGAACCTGTGGTGGGCCGCCGGATACAACCTCATCTCCGTGCCGCTTGCGGCCGGCATCCTGGCACCGGTGGGATTCGTCCTGCCAATGTCGATCGGCGCGATCCTGATGTCGGCCTCCACCGTGGTCGTCGCGCTCAACGCCCAACTCCTGCGGCGCATCGACCTCACACCCGAAGCCAGCACGCGTTCCGTCCTGGAACGCCAGAAGTAAGGACATGCCCATGTCTGTCGACACCGATTCTCATCAGCACGGATACATCAACGACAAGGAGCGCTACCTCGGCCGTATGAAGCGCATTGAGGGTCAAGCCCGAGGGATCGCGAAGATGATCGATGAAGAGAAATACTGCATCGACATCCTCACCCAGGTATCCGCCCTGACCCGCGCCCTCCAGGGGGTCGCGACCGGTCTACTCGACGATCATCTCAAGCACTGTGTGCTCGACGCAGCGAAGCTCAGCGACGAGGCGGCCGTCGAGAAGATACAGGAAGTCACCGACGCCATCAACCGACTCGTCCGCTCCTAATCCCGGACCCCGAGGCCGCGTTCCAGGACACGGCGGGAAGCCCTCACGACGCCCTCCACGCCTGATCCTCACCGACACGCCGTCCGCCCGCGATGCGCCCACTTTCGCTCAACGGGCCAGGCGAGCCGGCGCCCACGGCGTGCGCTTGCAGGCCGCGGCCGGGCTGCTGCGCATGAGTGCGGTGTACCAACGCCCCGTGGTCCGCTCGACCGCACCCCTACGATCCTCGTCCTTCGCACGCTCCATTCCGACCCCGAGCTGCAGTGCGACGTCACCGTCGAAACCCTGACCGCGACCGTCGACCCCCTGTCCCTCGAACTGCCGGAGACCTCGCTGGCACCCGCTTGGACCAGCGTCGAACCCCCACAACACGGGTGGAGATACATTGCGGACGTGTCCAGTCTGACGCTGATGCGTAGCGTCCGTGCCGGCATCGAGGCCGTGGCCCAAGCACTTCCCGACAAACCCGGCGACGATGTCGCCCGCAAGATCCGGGGCATGGTCTGGGGCACCCCGGACACAGCCCTCGCGTCGCTGCCACAAGGCGTCGCGTTCGCCGCCTACGTCTTCGGGTTCCTCAGCTCCGAAGGAGAGGCCGCGATCTCCACCGCCGGCCGCTGGACGCGGTTGACCCTTCCGACTGGACACGTACTCCTGCGCGGACCCGTCGTCTCTGGCCTCACCTCAATCCGCCGCACCCGGCCACGCGTCTCCGAGTCCTTCAAACCAATCGGATAATACTTGATACCCCATAGGGGTAAAGGGTAGGATTGGTGACTATGAGAGAGGCTGAACACGCGCACGCCACGTATGACACACCGCACCTGGATGCGGCCGGGATCGTGAGTCGGCAGCAACGCGAGTCCGGCGACTTCTACCTATTGACCGGTGTACATGCCGGGCATCAGCAGCAGGAACGCATCCCTGCGGGTTCAACCTCGAACTCGCGACCAAACTGACTAAGGAGGCATTATGCCCCGTTTTTCCCGATTGACCCCTGAGACCGCAGTGGGGAGCTCACGAGACTTGCTCGGCGATCTCGTCGAGCGGCACGGCGAGGTCGGAGACATGGTCTCGACGATGGCGCATTCCCCGGCGGTGCTCGGCGGTTATCTCCAGCTGAGCAAAGCCATGCGTCGCGCCAAGCTCGACCGCAAGGTCAGCGAGCTCGTTTCGATCGCCGTGCAGTCGCAGCAAGGATGCGGAATGTGCCTGGCCTCGCACATCAGCGCGGCACGATCACTCGGGGTCAGCGATAACGAGATCGCACTCGCCCAGCAGGGTACGGCGATGACCGGCCCGGTCGCGGCGATGATCGCGCTCGGCCTCCAGGTCTACCGTGAGCCTGCGTCGATCACCGACGAGCAGATCGACGAGCTTCGGGGGTTCGGGTACAGCGACCGTGAGATCTCTGATGTCGTCGGGGTCGTGTCGCTGAACATTCTCACCGGCGCCTTCAACCTGGTTGCCGGCCTCACGCCGGGCGACTGATCTTGCCGGCGACTTGGCGCCTTGGCCGAGAGGATAGGCAGCGGTCTGCAAAACCTTGTACACGGGTTCGAGTCCCGTAGGCACCTCCACTTTCCGCCGAATCCAATAAGGCACGCGTCGCAGGAAGCGGGCAGTCCACCCTCGGGCGCGCCGGAACCTCTGAGCTTCATTTCGCATCGAGCGACAGATCACACTCGACAATATCGTCATAGAGCGATATAATCGCTATATGACTATGAATCAACAAGAGGGGGCAACCCTCGACGAGGTGGCGACAGCAGCGTACGCCCACCTGTTCCAGGCATTTGCAGAACCGACGAGGTTGGCGATCGTGCAGCACCTCGCCTCGGGCGAGCACCGGGTCCGCGATCTGGTCGAGCACATGGGCCTGGCCCAGTCCACGGTAAGCAAACATGTCGGCTTTCTCGTTGAGTGCGGCCTGGCGACGATGCGCCCGGAAGGGCGCTCCACCTGGTACTCGCTGACACAGCCCGAACTCCTGCGTACCCTCGTCGCCGCTGCCGAATGCCTCCTCGATGCCACCGGCACGCAGGCCCTGCTCTGCACGCACCTGCGACTCCCACATACCCACCACGCGACAGATACGGAGAAGAAGTAGACATGGGCGCAGGACACAATCACGGCCCCGCAGCCAGCGAGACCGGGCACCCTGGAGATTTCCGCAAGAAACTCTGGATCGCATTCTCGATCACCGCGACGATCGTCGTCGCCCAGGCCATCGGCTCGGTCATCACCGGCAGCCTCGCACTGCTAACCGACACCGCCCATGCCATCACCGATGCCGTCGGCCTACTGGTCGCACTGATCGCCGGGACGCTGATGCTCAAGCCCGCCAACTCCAAGCGCACCTGGGGGTTCCGACGTATCGAGGTGATCGCAGCCCTCGGACAGTCGGCACTGCTGCTGGTGGTGGGCACGTACGCCGCCATCGAAGGAATCCGGCGACTGTTCGAGCCGCCGGAGGTGCCCGCAAGCGAACTGCTGATCTTCGGCATCATCGGCCTGGTCGCGAACATCATCGCCATCACCATCCTCGCCTCCAGCCGCGGTTCGAACTTCAACATGCGTGCCGCGTTCCTCGAAGTCCTCAACGACGCCCTCGGCTCACTCGGAGTGATCATCGCGGCGATCGTGATCTCCACGACCGGGTTCATGCAGGCCGACGCCATCGCCGGACTGTTCATCGCCACCCTGATCGTGCCTCGCGCGTTCAAGCTGATGCGCGAGACCACCGGCGTCCTCATGGAGTTCACTCCTAAGGGCCTCGACCTCGACAAAGTCCGCTCACACATCCTCGAACTCGACCACGTCCAGGATGTTCATGATCTGCACGCCTCCACTGTGGCGACCGGCCTACCGACCCTGACCGCCCACGTCGTCGTCGACGACGAATGCTTCACCGACGGTCATGCCGCCCAGATGCTCCAAGAGATCAAAGACTGCGTCGCAGGACACTTCGAGGTCTCCGTCCATCACGCAACCTTCCAGATCGAGACCGAGCACATTGCCGAACATGAACCGGAAGTCAGCAAGCACGACTGAACGCAGCGCCCCCTCCCGGGCTCGTACCGGGCGGGGCGCTTCCGCATCACACAGGTAGGCACTACCCCTATGGGGTACTATGGCCAATTGGCACCACGGGCAGGCACGAGAAGGAATCCCATGAAAAACCTCAGGTCATTGCCGAAGTACGGCGGGAAGAAAACCGCTGCAACCACCGTCGTGATCGGCGCTTTCCTGCTCACCGGATGCGCGGCCGCCAACGACTCACCCTCAGCCACCTCGGCCAGCGGAGCCGAGATTCTTGTCGAGAATGGTCTCGAAGGCCTCGACGTGCGGGAGCTGGTCGAAACGCTCGATGCGATCCCGCTGGACGATCGCACGGAGACCTTGACCACGTCGATCACTGCGGAGATGGTCACGCTCACTGATCAGCACGAGCACGCGACAGAGGTGCGGTTGCCCAGTGACGAGATCTACGTATCCGTTGCCCCGTATCGGTCGCAGACCCATGATTGCTACTACCACAGCCCGACCGGATGCCTGGGCGAGCTGCGCAACGCAGACGTGGCCGTAACGGTGACGGATGCGACGACCGGCGAGACGATCGTCGACGAGGAGTTGAGAACCCTCGACAACGGCTTCGTCGGGATCTGGCTGCCCCGAGGCATCGAGACATCGATCTCGATCACCCACGACGGCCAGACCGTCACCTCCGAACTTTCGACCGTCGGCGACGATGCGCAAACCTGCCTGACCACGATGCGACTGGTCTAAAACTAGCACCACGGGAATACCCCCACCGGGTAGGGTGTTGTGATGTGCGCGCGGTCTATCGCACGCGACGTGTAATAGGAAGGAAAGCAGTCCCATGAGCGAAGTCACCACCGTCGACACCCAGGCCTTCGAAGAGGTTGTGCTCCAGAGCGAGGTCCCCGTTCTCGTGGACTTCTGGGCAGCCTGGTGCGGCCCGTGCCGTGCGATCGCGCCGGTCCTGGACCAGATTGCAGCTGAGCAGGATGGAAAGCTCCTCATCGCCAAGCTCAATGTCGACGAGAACCCCGACATCGCCTCACGCTACAACATCAGTTCGATCCCTGTGATGAAGGTCTTCGACAAGGGTGAAATCGTGCGCGAGATCATTGGGGCGATGCCGAAGCCGCAGATCGAGCAACGCCTCGAAGGCATTATCTGAGGCTCGGCCGTCGAACCGTTCCCGAACTCCGCCGACCGTTGCGCGGCAGTTGATGGTCGCCCGACTCAGCGTGATTGCATACGTAATGCAAGACTGCGCAGTGCAACGAGCGCTTGAAGTGGCAGGACCCCGTTACCGAAGGCGGTCTTCTGCTGATTTGCAGTCAGTCCGCCCATCGTGTCGGTAATCCATCTGACTGGCAGATCCATAAGCCATTCCACGAACTCCGGCGACGGGCGTGGCCCTCTGTCCTCGTTCATATACACCAAATACACGGTTTGCAAGAAGTTAAGCAGTGTCACCAGAAAAGGGATTCTTCCATGGCACTGCCACCAGAAAAAATTGCTCAGCTTCAAGCAGCCCAAAAGACTGCCCAAGACCGAGAAGTTAATCAAGCAAAAGAACTTATAAACGCCCAAGACATTGGCTACACATCCAAACTCTTCGTCCAAGCATTATTTCCATACCGCAAGACCGACGAAGAAAAACGAGTCATAGAGACAGCACAAGGCCGAATCGTTGTCTACGCCGATGGAGGATTGCCCTACGGCAAATATCCCCGACTAATCATGGCCTACATCGTCACCCGTGCCGTGGAAAACGCAGGAAAGCTCAAAGCAGGCAAAATAGACCTTGAGCAAGCAGTCCGCATCCCTCTCGGACACTCCATGAACCACTTCCTCCAAGCCATCGGAGTAACTGGACGCGGCACAGGTGGCGCAACAGGGAACTTGGCCAATATCCGCGAGCAATTATTGCGCCTGGCTGATGCTCGCGTGACCGTCAAAGAGGACGATGGCGTACGCGCACGTGGTAAACACACTCAAATTATGGATGAATGGGACTTATGGTTTGATGCACGCGACCCTAATCAGGGAAGCTTCATCGAGTCCTACATCAAACTCACGCCACAATTTTTCCAGCACATTGTCGAAGCCCCCATCCCTATCGACCTTGCTGTACTACGCCAGCTCACCAAGCCACGGTCAATGGACATTTATATCTGGCTAACGGTCAAGCAGTTTTGGCTTAGCAAAAACAACCGAGACTCCTACCTTTTTACCTGGGACATGATGGCACAAAGCTTCGCCACCAAAGAGCTAGTATCAGGGCAAGACTGGGTGAACTTCCGCAACGAAATCAAGAAAGCCATCCACGATGTTCAGGCGATATGGCGTAATTGTGGAATAAAAGCCGACCTCGATGGAGTCACCGTCACTAAGACATCTCCCTCAGTTGAGAAAAAACCGCCACGTCCGCAGCTGGATTAATACTCATCAACGAGTGAGCGCCCCCTTGTGGGCGCTTTCTTTATGCCCTGGTCAGGCTGCGCATATTTACCAATACGGCTGCGCATATTTACCAATATCCAAGCAGTTATCCACAGGGCTTGAACTGGGATTTTATCTATTTCCCCTGGTCGCTTATAACTATAAACTGTAGAACTATATCCAGCAGGGGTAAACCAACCAGTCAACGCTAACGCTAACTAGTAAATAAGATTCCATCGTGGCTCACGCCCTCACTAACGTTCGGTTGTGCTGCCGCCCAAATCAAAGATTTGGTTGCCACCGAGACAACCTGGACTACTCACTGACCACAGCCTCCAGGACTACAGATAACCAAAGAATCTTTAAAGAGAACTCTCACAAAGGAACCCCAATAATTTCATCCTTACTGTCAATGCTCACTGGAGTGGGCACGCCCTTGTTACTTTTGTCGAAGCTCCGCAGAATAGTTTGTAGACCGCTCCCTCCCATTACGTTGTTGGCAGTTCCGCTTGAAGGGGCCCAGGATTCGTACTCCTAGCCCCATGCTGGGGCAGGTTATGTTTATCTGCGTTCCTTCTGCCTTGTGGCAGTGGAACTAGTCGCTGGCTTCGGTATGGCTTGTTTTCGTCCCTGTCTGAAAATGATCCGGGGGGTGATGCCACCGAAGGCAGTGACATACTCCAGACTGCTAATAGGAACCTGACCCGCACAGAATGTGCGAAGTCTCAAAGTAATGTGGATGCCAGCGTGAAGTATGTCCGACCACCAGCGATGAAATAAGTCCCATACTCATTCAATTCGCTAGGAGGTCTAGCATGACCTACGACTATGTCATCGGCATGGACGTCGGTAAATATTTTCACCACGCTTGCGTCTTAGATATCGACGGCACCCAGGTGCTATCTAAGCGCATCAACCAAAACGAAAAATCCCTGCGCACACTGTTTTCAACGTTCAGCGCACACGACCACAAAGTCCTTGTCGTCGTGGACCAGCCAAATAACATTGGTCGACTAACTGTCGCAGTTGCTCAAGATATCGGAATCGACGTGCGCTACCTTCCCGGTTTGGCTATGCGTCAACTCTCACGCATCCACGCTGGCAATGCCAAAACTGATATCCGGGACGCCTATATCATTGCCCACGCTGCAAAGAACCTTCCGGAGTCCCTCCGCAGCGTCGACCGTGTCGAAGAAGCTTTCCTCCAGTTGAAGGTCCTCAACGGTATCGACGAAGACTTAGCGCGGTCCTACACCAGGCTCATCAATCAGATTCGAAGTGCACTAGTAGGCTGCTACCCGCAATTCGAACAGGCCCTTCGCGGTCAGATAATCCACCGCAAGTGGGTTCTGCACCTACTTGCGCGCTACGGTGGACCGACCAAGGTAAAGCGCCTAGGTAAGGCCAAGGCAGCTGCCTTTGCTCGACGATATAAGGCACGCAATCCCGAACCTGTCCTCGATGCCATATTCGCTGCTATCTCTGAGCAAACAGTCACCATTGCAGGTGCGCACTATGCCGAAATGGGCATAGCAATGTCGGCGAAAGACGCACTCTTAAAACTCGAACATCGCAAACAAATCGAGCAGGAAGTCATCGAGCTCATCAACGACATCCCCCACACTCAAATCCTGCTATCCATGCCAGGAATCGGACCAAAGACGGCAGCACAAATTCTCATGACCGCGGGCGACATGTCCGACTTTCCGTCAGCTGGGCACTTGGCCTCTTACGCTGGTTTGTCGCCCCGAACGAATCAGTCCGGAACCTCGATCATGTCGAACTCACTGAACCGTGCCGGCAATAAAAAATTAAAGAACGCCCTATGGCAATCATCTTTTGCATCCATCAGATTCCACGAGCGTTCCCGGCAATTCTATGAACGAAAGCGCCGTGATGGCAAGAGACACAACGCCGCAGTAGTGGCACTAGCCCGCAGACGGCTCAACGTCCTCTACGCCATGATGCGCAACCACGAGCGCTACCGCGATCCCGCCTTACAACAGGAAGGAATCGCAGCCTAAACACCAAGAACGAAACAGCCGACTGGGAAAACCCAGTCGGCTAGCAGGCATGCCCGAAAACCACACGACCAAACAACCCCGTAGAGAGAATCCGCCCCCGATTTCTCCACCCGCGAGGTTGACAACCTATATAGGAACACCCCCCCGGACGGTCACTGTCACACTCAAGCCCTGCCTCTAGCCCCTCAGGCAGGGCTTGAGCGATTTAGTGCTTCTTGAGTTGATTCAGCACGAATGCTTCGGCTTCTTCGGTGGCCTGTGTGGACGCTTCCAGCGCTGTAATAAGCGCACGTTGTTGTTGACCATCGAGCCTGTCCCAATCTGCTCGCAGAGCACTGACAATACGTGCGATTGCCATCTCTCCACCACTGAGTGTGCCGTTGTTTGACCCTAACGACGGCACACCAGCTTGGCGCAACAGCTCATCAATTGGGCGAGTCATGACGTTATTGTTGCACACTGCTTCGACATAATCTCCTGGCTTTCGAACAAATGTCTAATAGCCAGAATTTTAAAATAGATCGCCTGGAAAGTGTGGTTTCCGATCTTTATTTTCTGCTGGCCACTGCACCCCATGAAAGGCTAATTCGTCTTTAGTTAGTTGTTCGCCAGCAATGATTTGCTCCAGGAGTTCCTTCTGTTCAGCTTCGAGCTGAATTAAATGGGTAAGCGTAACTAGCAGTTCGTGAAACTGTCTTGACCATTGTGTCGGCCAGCTTGTGGTGATGATGTCATCGAGTGGTGAGGACTTTCTGCCTTTAGGTTTTTTACGGCGATAACCTACCCAGGATTTGATTGTGGAGTTTCCACCCACTGTGTAGTTCCACACGGCTGGTGACACATTCGACCAGCTGCCCTTGCCTAGATGAGGTTACCCTCGTTTAGTGGACACCCTATTTGTGCGGATCTTGTGTCCGTAGGAGAGGATGTTCATTGTGAGTCAACAGCGCAAGAAGTACACGCCGGAGTACCGGCGTGAAGCCGCGAACTTGGTAATCGAGTCAGAGCGCCCGATCGCTCATGTGGCTAAGGAGATTGGCGTCTCCGCCGGGCTTTTAGGCCGGTGGGTCAAACTCGAGCGTGAACGCCGAGGGGCCTCGGATGGGATGAGTGAGGCGGATCTTCGTGCTGAGAATGCTCGTCTGCGCCGTGAGTTGGCGGAAGCCAAGATGGATAATGAGTTTTTGTCAAAAGCGACAGCCTTCTTCGCCGCGAAGCAACGCGAGCAGAAAAGTTCGAATTGATGCAGCAGGAGAAGGCAAACTACAGCATCAAACGCATGGCACGGCTATTAAAAGTGTCTCGGTCTGGATACTACAAATGGGCTGATACGCAGCAGAAACGACTATCCGGAAAAGATAATCGTGCAACATTTTACGATGACGTTGACCGCAAGATTCATCAGATCTGGAAAGACTCCGATGAGGTTTATGGTGCTCCCCGGATCACCGCAGAACTTACCGAGCGTTACCGGATCACCCTGAATCGCAAGACTGTGGCTAAGCGGATGCGCCTGATGGGAATTGAAGGGATTTCACCGCGTGCCTTTGTCCCGGTGACAACGATTCAAGCTAAGCGTCAGTCGAGTCTTCCTGACCTGGTCAAGCGCGTGTTTGATACTGGTGATCTCAACCGAGTGTGGATGTCGGATATTACCTACCTACGCACCAGCGAGGGATGGTTGTACTTGTGTGCGGTCCGCGACGGCCATTCCCGCAGGGTGCTGGGCTGGGCGATGGATAGCGTTCAAGATACATGCCTGGTCGAACGGGCCCTGCGGATGGCATATACACTGCGCGGTGACGTTCCTGATGGGCTGGTGTTCCACGCTGACCGCGGAACGCAATTTACCAGCGAGAAGCTCTGGGAAGTCTGCCATAACCTGGGCATTGCTCAGTCTGTGGGGCGTACTGGTGTGTGCTTTGATAACGCGATGGCTGAGTCGTTCTGGTCGACGCTTAAAACCGAGTTCTACGACCGTAAGCGTTGGCCTACCCGCGATGCTGCGCGCAAGGCCGTTGCCTACTGGATGGAAGTCGTTTACAACCGTCGGCGCCGGCACTCTGCACTAGGAATGGTCAGTCCCGTCGACTTCGAAAACCACATTGGTCTAACCACCAGTAGAAAAGAAATAGCTGCCTAAACACTAGGTAGCCCCACTACGTGTCCACGAATTGCGGTCAACCCCATAGATAAATAGTTTGGGTTGTCTCGTCGTAGGTAACATCGTCCGGCATGAGAGTGTCTGATGGTTTGTGTGTGGGAACCGATCCCGCATAAGGAGATAAGCCAGAATGACTACTGTGACAAGACGAGATCCGGCCGATAAGGCCAAGATTGATGCGATTGAAAAGAAGCTTCTTGCTAACCCTGAAATCGCGAAACTGATTGACGACCTAGGCACGTCCACAACGGATGCCAATGACCTGGTTCGCGGCATGCTGCAAGCCTCGATTACTAGGGGTTTGAATGCCGAGATGGATGCCCACCTCGGCTACGAGTCTGGTGATAGGAGCGGCAAAGCTGCAGCTGGGACAGACAATCACCGCAACGGGTCGTACACAAAGACCGTGGATTCTAACTACGGGCCGGTCACCGTGGATATCCCCAGAGACAGGACTGGGACGTTTATCCCAACTATGGTCCCTAAAGGCTCGAGACGTTTAACTGATGTCGATGACATGATTGTCAGCTTGTACGCCGGTGGGATGACAATCAGGGATATCCAGCACCACATGGCAACGGCGATGCGGGTTGATATCTCCCATGAGACGATTTCAGCGGTTACTGACGCCGTCTTGGATGAGGTTATGGTCTGGCAAAACCGCCAGCTAGATGAGTTCTACCCGGTCATTTTCCTGGACGCGCTGCGCATTAAAGTCCGCGATGGCGGCCGGGTAGTCAACAAGAGTGCGTACATGGCAATCGGTGTGGACCTTGACGGCATCAAACACATTTTAGGATTGTGGATTGCCAAAGAAGAAGGCGCTTCATTTTGGGCGCAGGTATGCGCCAATCTTTCTAACCGTGGTGTCAAAGACGTCTTTATCGTCTGCTGTGACGGGCTGAAAGGCCTACCAGAAGCAGTCGAGGCAACCTGGCCGAACTCTATGGTGCAAACCTGTATCGTGCACCTGATACGTGCCGCGAACCGGTGGGTAGCCTACGGGGATCGCCGGGCTGTATCAGCCGCGTTGAAGAAGGTCTACACCGCCACAGACGAGTCCACAGCTAGGGCTGCTTTAGCCGAATTCGAGGCTTCCGAGCTGGGTGAGAAGTATCCCCGCTCAGTCAAGGTCTGGCAGGACGCGTGGGCGCGGTTTGTCCCGTTTCTGCAGTTCCCACCAGCAGCTAGGAAGGTGATCTATACGACGAACTCCATTGAATCTTTTAACAATGAGCTGCGTAAAGCTACTCGCAACAGGGTGCAGTTCACCAACGATGAATCAGCCCTAAAGACGCTGTGGTTGATGATCTGCAATATTGAAGACAAGCGAGCCGCCAAGAGAGCAAAGCAAGGTAAACGAGTCTCAAGAACAGCCGGCAGACTCATGGAAGGAGCCCGAGTATCCGGCTGGAAACAAGCCATCAACCAAATGGCCGTGGCCTACCCCGACCGCTTCGACAAATACCTATAAACCCAGCCCCACACACAAACAACTTGACACGCTCTCCGGCATTCCAACACCAACGGCAGTGTCATAGGTTGGCAGCGGCAGCGTGCTTTCAACATCAAACAGACTCTTTGCGTTATTCGGTGCGTGCCCACGGTCGCCAAAAGTATGTAGCCAGATAATGAACTGACCAATTTCTACAGCCTTATCCCACAGCTCTACATCGACGGTAAGTGGCACACGATTGCCGCTATAATGCAGTTCTTCATCAAATGCTTCTACATATCCAGGGTGGGCGGAAATACCTGCAATATAAGCAGTAAGTTTTTGTACCGTAATCTCTCTACCGAAGCGCTCCGATAATGCTGCTAGCAGCCCAGGAGCAACGTTAGGTTGACCATCAGGGTGCAACATAGGAAGCGCTCGCCCACCGTCGCTTCCTTTGAAGCTGTTCATATCGGGGATCAAGCTAGAAAACATAAGGCCAGGGCCAGATTTGGGGTGACGCGAATGAAATTCAACTAGGAATACTTGTTCTGAAGAGCGTGCCGCCCATAGATCTGGCCTTGCCCTGTCCAGGACACGACTATCGGCAATGATGTACTGGCGGTCAAAAGACCTATACCCCACTTCAACGATTGTTGGGCGGCTTGGCCACTCCACACTGACCAAGGGGTGTCCAGTGTCTTGTTCAGTATCTAAACCAGGTAAAGGAGATTTTGAAGCATCAATTTTTGTAGAGCTAGTTTCTTTGGATAATTCTCGTTTTCTCTCCAGGCTTGTTTCTTGTATGAGTTCATCCCAACGCTGCTCTAGGATGGCGCGTTCTGGTGCGTACACCCAGGTTTTGTTTGGTTTAACCCCAGGCGCAGTCCATGGATACATATCGTTGAGCGCTGGGTAATGTCCCCATTGCTCATTAGTTTTAGGAGTAAATCCAGCGTCCCAACTATCACCAGTGTCTTGAAAACTGTCACTGTCGAGGTCAAGGTCCCTGAGTTCACTGAACTTTTCTTCCCGAGTGCCATGTAGGTCGATGTATTTAATCTCAGCTGGTTCGGCTTCGTCGTTGGTTGCGTCCCCTAACGTGGTGTATCTGTAGCCCGCGGTAAGTCTTGTGCCGGTGTGCATGAAGGCGACCATCGCGGGTACCTTTCGAATCAACTCTTACCTATCCTCGAAAGGAAGTACCCTGCGATGGCCGCTGACCCTCATCATATCGATCCGACCGCGTATCTCGAAGAGCTACTGACTCAAGCGTCCCCAGATTTGATGCGCCAAATGCTCACTGACTTCATCAACCAGATTCTTTCCGCCCAAGCAGACACCGTCTGCGGGGCTGATTACGCCACCGTGTCAGCCGAGCGCACCAACACACGTAATGGCTACCGTCATCGCCAACTTGATACCCGAGTCGGCAGCATTGATGTGGCAATCCCGAAGCTACGCACCGGCGCATTTTTCCCTGACTGGCTGCTAGAGCGCCGCAGCCGCACCGAGCGTGCCCTGACCACAGTCATCGCCACCTGCTACCTGAAAGGAGTCTCCACTCGCAGGATGAACGACCTGGTGGCCACCCTTGGGATCAACAACTTGTCGAAGTCTCAGGTCAGCCAGATGGCCAAAGAACTCGATGACATGGTCGATGACTTCCGCACCCGCCGGCTTGACCAAGGCCCCTACCACTTTGTCTCCTGCGACGCGCTGACAATGAAGGTGCGGGAAGGCGGACGTGTCGTAAAGACCAGCGTGTTGCTGGCCACAGGTGTCAACGCTGACGGCTACCGAGAGCTTTTGGGCATGCAGGTTGCCACCGCGGAATCTACCGCGTCGTGGACCGGGTTCTTTCGGGACCTCATCGCCCGTGGCCTGACCGGGGTATTCCTCGTTACTAGTGATGCCCATCTTGGTATTCAAGCAGCCGTGGGTGACTGCCTGCCGCAGGCTAGTTGGCAGCGGTGTCGAACACACTTCGCGAAGAACCTCTCGGCCCAGGTTCCCAAAACCCAATGGCCGACTCTGTCAGCGATGTTTCACACAATCTTTCAGCAACCCGATGCCGCTAGTGTGTGGGCCCAAGCTCGTGAGGTTATTGAATTCTGCCAGCAGAAATTCCCTCACGTTGCCACCTACCTCGAGGAGTGTCTCGACGAGCTGTTGGCGTTTACCGCTGCGCCGAGAGCGGTGTGGACCAAAATCTGGTCGAATAACCCCACTGAACGGCTCAATAGGGAGATCCGCCGGCGTACCGATGTCGTAGGAATCTTCCCAAACCGAGACGCTGTTGTGCGCCTTGTTGGGGCGGTTTTGGCCGAACAGCACGATGACTGGATCCAACAGAAGCGTTATATGTCACTGACCAGCCTGGCACAGACCAAAGAGATCATCGCCGCTGGGGTCATCGACGAGGACCGCGACAACAACCAGGAGATCGCCGCGTGAATACCCTCACCCCTTATCCCCGAGATGGCCCCTAAACCACCGCCATGAAACTAACCCCAGATTCGAAACTGAAGCGTCCTGGGTTTAGTTCCTACCTCAGCTAAGGAAGGATTGAACTATGCCTAGAAAGTATTCCGTCGAGTTCAAGGAGAAGGCGGTCCATCAGATCATCGAAATGGTCCGCCTGGAGTCTTGCTCACTGCAACGCGCCTACACGGAGGTCGGTGAGCTGCTTGGAGTATCTCACCACACGTTGCGGGCTTGGTACCGTGACAGCGCTTCAGTACGTGATGACTCTGACGCTTCAGGCGGCGAGACAATGGAAGAAGAGCTCAAGCGTCTGCGCCGCGAAAACCGCGAACTGAAACGAGCAAACGGGATTCTTAAGACTGCTTCGGCTTTTTTCGCAGCGGAACTCGACCGACCCACGACCAAATGATCTCTTACATCGACACGTATAAAGATCAGTTTGGGGTCGAGGCCATCTGCCGAGTCCTGAAACAAGCAGATCGTGGATTCATTACTTCACGCGGCTACCGCAAAGCCACCACACGCGTTCCCAGTGCAAGGGCCTTAAGCGATAGCCTGCTCATCCCAGAAATACAGCGTGTGCATGCGGAGAACTTCTCGGTCTACGGTATCCGCAAAATGTGGCACGCGATGAACCGTGAAGGTTTTCATATCGGTCGTGACAAGGCTGCACGACTGATGAAGCTAGCAGGTGTTTCTGGCCGCAGACGTGGACGAACCCCTGTGACAACGATTAGCCCGAAGACGCCGGATCATCGCCCAGACCTAGTACAGCGAAACTTTCGTGCACAAGCGCCAGGCAGGTTGTGGGTTGCCGACATTACCTATGTTCGCACTTCGTCAGGATTCGCCTACACCGCATTTGTAGTTGATGTCTTCAGTCGGAAAATTGTTGGTGTTGCTACACGCTCGACGATGCGTACCGATGCGCTGCCCATGGAGGCTTTGGAGCATGCGTTAACGACTGCAGGGCGAATTCATGGAAACCAGTTAATTCACCATAGTGATCGGGGCAGCCAGTACGTGTCACTGAAGTATTCCACTGCGCTAGCGGAATCTGGAATCCGTCCGAGTGTGGGAACAGTCGGCGATTCTTATGACAATGCTCTAGCCGAAACAGTCAATGGTCTCTACAAGGCGGAACTGATTCATGCTCAAGGTCCGTGGACGTCGGTCGGAGAAGTCGAACTGGCCACCTTGCGGTGGGTGCATTGGTGGAACACCAAGCGGCTTCATGAAGCTTTGGACTACGCCACCCCACAGGAAGTAGAAATCGACTACTATCTCACGCAGCCCGTCAGTACGGGGTAGTAAAAGAAGCGGAACTAAACCCAGGACGCTTCATTCCCAGGTGGCTTATAACTATATCCCTGTAGATCTATATCCCCAGCTGATCAACCAACAAAACCGTTCACTACGGGTTACTGTTTATGCTCCCGCCTCGCCTTACGGCTCGTTGGGCTGCCGCCCAAATCAAAGATTTGGTTGCCACCAAAACACCCCACAACAACCACGGGCCTGACCCCGGACAGTGGACACATCGGGGGTTAGCTATGCTGCTTTGGTCAGTGTAGCTGATGTGAGTGCTTCGACCATTCCTGTTGAGAAAGGGTACCTAGAGTTGGAAGACGATAAAAACGTAGAGAACTTTGTAGACTGCCGCGAAATCCGCACGGTTTTCAAACCAACTTGGGTGAGCTGGTGGTTCCACAAGATTTTTACGTTCCCGCGCGTTGAGTGCGATGGGATCGTAAGCAATTGTCACTGGGGAAGAGACAAAGCGTTAGTGAAGGATGGTGGGACGGTTACGGTTGGATTTAGTTATCGTATTTTTCATGATACGAAAATTAGATGTAAGAGCTCCCCTATCGAGGTTTCCCCTTCACATGCTGAGTTAGAAGCCAAGACAGCCATAATTAACAACTCCCCGATGACTGCCGTGCTCTACTAGCATTCGTCTCGAGCCTATCGATGGTTCGGGCGCGTACTTCCCGCGACGTTGTGAACGCGGGCCTAACCCCCGGACAGTGGACACGTCAGGGTTAGGCCCTATGGCGGAACATACGCTATAACATATGCCTAAACATATGTCCCGCCATATGGCAAGACATATCAAGCCTTCTAGGGCTGGTGTGAGATGAGTTTTTCGTAATTGGCAAACAATAGCTCCTGGCGCTGCCGAACAGTTGTCAGCTTTCGTGGCGCGCCAAACGCTTTATCCACCTCGCGGTCGAGCGCATCATGCGCTTTGATGAGTTCCGGTGCCATCGCGAGTGGGTTGTAGTGCTCGGCCAGCGAGCGTTCTGGGTGCAGCGCGCGGGCGTCGAGCACCTTCTTGCCCGCTTTAATAATTCGCTGCCGCGTCTTCTCGTCGAGTTCTGGCACTGGGAAAGTATTCCACGTCAAAGTGTTAGCAAAACGGAGATCAGACTTGAGTCGTCCTCCGATGCTTTTCTGCCACGTAATGAACATCGACGACGACGCTAGCGCAAACATCAGGCCGTCTGGATCTTGAGCATGGAATACTAGGTCAGAAGCGATTACGTTTGATGGATACCTTTGTACGGTGAAATACGAGCGGCGTTCGCTTACTACCTTCGGCAGGCAAAGGTAATCAGTATCCGGTTGCGACCGCTGGCCGAATAAGTGCGGAGTTTCAGCCATTTTCCGTGTACTTGCCGCTTTACTGTCGGCTCGAAAAGACTTAACCGCTTCTAGACGCTTTTTCAGAACCGGACTCTGGGCAATGTCTGACGGTGCTACATCTACAAGCCATAGACACCACCGATCTAAGCCGTTCATTAGCTCTCGACTACCCCGGAAAGGGCGAACATACTTTGCCGCTACGGGGTCACTCATAACCTCGTCGTATTCGTCGACCTCAACTAGAAGGTTGCCGCCATCTCGCGCCATATTTCCAAAAGTTGCGGGCGATATTTCCGACGAAATAGGATGCCGGGATTTATCGACAAGAACATTAGGGCCGTCTACTAAATAGGCATTAATGGACTGGCCTACTTCCACTGAGACTGGCTCGCCCTTTACATCGGGATAATCCCACAGACGTGGACGTGGTTGACTCTCCTTATCGAAGCCAACAATGACGCAGTGAACAGCAGCTTTACCGGGTGCTTCAGAGTCCCACGCAAACGTGCGGTGAGCGAAACGAATACGCCACCCTGCTTTGAAGATAGGCCCAAATAGCCGTGGAACTTGATCACCTTGAGTAATTGAATTGGTGGTGACAAACGCAAAACGACCCTCTCGGGACTTAAAGAAATCCAAGCACTTTGCATGCCAGCCGGTGACGTAGTCCAAGCGTGAAATGTCCTTAGTGCCCCACAAGTCTCGGAGTTCTTGAGCTTGTTCAGCAGTTCTCGTCGCATGCCCCAAAAACGGCGGGTTACCGAAGATATACGTCTTGGCGGCAGAAGCCGAGAGTATGTCTGCCCAATCAAGCTGCAGGGCATTGCCGTGCACAATGTGCGCGGTAATCTTAATCGGCAACCGCTCCGGAGGCCTACCCACAGCGTTGGCAAGCTCCTTGTTGGCCTGATGGTCAACTAGGAACATGGCAGTCTCAGCAATCTTGGCAGGCCACCAATTCAGCTCAATGCCGTAGAACTGCCCAATGGACAGTTTCTGCTCCCACTCAATATTCAACGACATGCCCGTTTCACCGCGGCGCTGGCGTATAGCGACAATGATGTCGGTTTCAATCCGGCGCAACTCCCGATACGCCAGAAGCAGGAAGTTTCCAGAACCACAAGCCATATCAGCGAATACCAGCTCAGACAGGGAGTCGCGGAAGCGCTCTAATGCGGCCACCGACGTCGACGGAGAAGACACCAACTTATCGGCCTCAGCCCTCAGCTCGTCCAAAAACAGCGGGCCGATGGTCTTCATGATGTTGGCCTTAGACGTGTAGTGTTCGCCGTCGCTGCGGCGCGCTTCCTTCGATTTCACCAATTGGAACAACGAACCAAAGACGGAGACGTCAATGGTCGACCAGTCGAAGTCGCAGGCAGCAAGCAATGCTTCGCGCATCTGGTAGTCGAAGTACTCCGAGGCCAACGGTTCAGCAAATAGGGCACCATTGACATAAGGAAACTTTGACCTGCTGTTTACCTACCTGCAACCCCCACCAACAACCATCGACCCCGACAACCTTGCAGCAACAACAAACAGCCTCGAAGGTGGCATCAACGCCCCCATAAAAGAACTAGCCCGCAGACACCGCGGACTATCACTACCGCATCAACGCTGGGGTTGACCGCAATTCGTGGACACGTAGTGGGGCTACCTAGTGTTTAGGCAGCTATTTCTTTTCTACTGGTGGTTAGACCAATGTGGTTTTCGAAGTCGACGGGACTGACCATTCCTAGTGCAGAGTGCCGGCGCCGACGGTTGTAAACGACTTCCATCCAGTAGGCAACGGCCTTGCGCGCAGCATCGCGGGTAGGCCAACGCTTACGGTCGTAGAACTCGGTTTTAAGCGTCGACCAGAACGACTCAGCCATCGCGTTATCAAAGCACACACCAGTACGCCCCACAGACTGAGCAATGCCCAGGTTATGGCAGACTTCCCAGAGCTTCTCGCTGGTAAATTGCGTTCCGCGGTCAGCGTGGAACACCAGCCCATCAGGAACGTCACCGCGCAGTGTATATGCCATCCGCAGGGCCCGTTCGACCAGGCATGTATCTTGAACGCTATCCATCGCCCAGCCCAGCACCCTGCGGGAATGGCCGTCGCGGACCGCACACAAGTACAACCATCCCTCGCTGGTGCGTAGGTAGGTAATATCCGACATCCACACTCGGTTGAGATCACCAGTATCAAACACGCGCTTGACCAGGTCAGGAAGACTCGACTGACGCTTAGCTTGAATCGTTGTCACCGGGACAAAGGCACGCGGTGAAATCCCTTCAATTCCCATCAGGCGCATCCGCTTAGCCACAGTCTTGCGATTCAGGGTGATCCGGTAACGCTCGGTAAGTTCTGCGGTGATCCGGGGAGCACCATAAACCTCATCGGAGTCTTTCCAGATCTGATGAATCTTGCGGTCAACGTCATCGTAAAATGTTGCACGATTATCTTTTCCGGATAGTCGTTTCTGCTGCGTATCAGCCCATTTGTAGTATCCAGACCGAGACACTTTTAATAGCCGTGCCATGCGTTTGATGCTGTAGTTTGCCTTCTCCTGCTGCATCAATTCGAACTTTTCTGCTCGCGTTGCTTCGCGGCGAAGAAGGCTGTCGCTTTTGACAAAAACTCATTATCCATCTTGGCTTCCGCCAACTCACGGCGCAGACGAGCATTCTCAGCACGAAGATCCGCCTCACTCATCCCATCCGAGGCCCCTCGGCGTTCACGCTCGAGTTTGACCCACCGGCCTAAAAGCCCGGCGGAGACGCCAATCTCCTTAGCCACATGAGCGATCGGGCGCTCTGACTCGATTACCAAGTTCGCGGCTTCACGCCGGTACTCCGGCGTGTACTTCTTGCGCTGTTGACTCACAATGAACATCCTCTCCTACGGACACAAGATCCGCACAAATAGGGTGTCCACTAAACGAGGGTAACCTCAACGCACAGTGATGGATTGGTGGCTGTATCTACATACAGAAGTCCCTGACGATCCGGTCAAGATCGCCAGGGACCAACGATGGGGTCAAGACGCACTTTCCACAGCAACAGACCTGATCACCCACAACACCACAGCCACTACCAATGACATCGGTGCACCAGCAGAATACGACACCGCCATCGACACCAGCTACCAACACAACCTCGGCATCCAAAAAGGCTGGATCAAATAACCGCAACACGCCCGGAAAAGACACACTTTTCTTTACTTAACCCGTGCTAGAGGTTATGACGCAAGTTTATTGAATTCCAGAGAATTTCTGAACATCCGGCGAGCGAAGGAAACGCCCGGCCATTTCCACAGCTGGCTGAGAAGAATCTCCTTCGATTACAAGGGACGCAATCGCCAATTCCCCTGTCGTTCCAGCGAACCAGCCATTGGAAAGCTTGCCATCAATTTCTGCTGTACCAGTCTTTCCGCCAAGTGCACTAAGATCACTCAACGACCTAGCTGAACCGTGGTCAATTGTTGATTTCATCATCGTCCGGAGGCTTTGAATAGTTGTATCGCTGACATGCTGGTCTGCCTGTTTATTCACTACTGTCTGTTCGCCTTGAATGAGCTGTGGAGGAACAAGCAAGCCGCCGTTAGCGACAGTCGATTGCATGAGCGCAATCCCAAATGGACTAGCTAGAACCTCGCCCTGTCCAATAGAAGCCTCCACACGAGGAGGTCCAGCCGGTGTCCGCGGCACCGAACCAGTAAGTGTGGTCATCCCTGGTACGTCGAAGTCGGAGCCAATTCCGAGTTCTAAAGCAGTCCGTTGCAGATCATCTTCTCCCAAACGATCCGAAATGACCGCTTGGGTTGTGTTACATGATTGGGCGAAAGCTTCTTCCAGTCGAACGCTACCTAGATCGAAGTCATGATCGTTGGGAATCTTGCGTCCAGCGACGGTGATATTGCTAGGACAAGGTAGTTCCTCATCCATGCTGACTGCCCCTGCCTCTAGTGCCGCCGCTGTGGTCACAGTTTTGAACGTCGATCCCGGTGGGAATAGCCCGGTGAGTGCGATTGGCCCTTGGTTATTTGCCTTGTCATTTTGTGCAACGGCAAGGACACCTCCTGTTCTAGGATTGAGCACGACTAGAACTGCGGCACGTTGCTCACTGTCCACTGCTTGTTTTGCTGCGCTTTGCAGTGTGATATCCAGAGTGGTTGCGATTGGCTGAACTCGGCGAGGCGGCTCAGAGGCTACCGTCGTCATACCTTGTGAACTCTCAGCGCGTATCGACCATCCTGAATTAGCATCGAGCACTGACTCCCAATATTTGTTCAATTCAGCATCCAGCGGAGAGTTAAGAGTTTTGGACACGCTTAAGAGACGCCCCTGCTCCACAGTGGAAATTCCCTCAAAGGTCCTAAGTTGCTCTTGTATCTTCCGGAATTCTTCCTGCCTCAAAGTGAGGAGCACGGTGTCTTCATCCTGAGACTCTCCCAAGGTCTGCTCGATCCACTCCTTAGTCGTTGTGGGAGACACTGGTGCAAAAATCTGGGCCAATTCCTGCGCTCTAGAGGCTATATCTTTGCGACCTCGTACCTGAATAACTTTCGTCCAGGTCATATATTCATTGCCCAAGCGATCTTTAATTGGAAGATCGTACTGTTTATCTTCAGCAAAAAAGAGTGCGGAATCATCGCTCAACTGAGCTTCGAAGATCGAAGGCAACCATTGAGGCTTACCATCCTGTCCACTAAGGACGAGCCGACCATTGCTCTCCAACTCCACACCATCTTTGGACCAAGTCACATGAGTATTCTTCTTTCCATTGGAAATATCAGATGTTTCGATGTTGACCTTCACACCATGAAGTGACTGCCGAAATTCATGAAGGGCGCGCTCCGGGTCTGGATGATCCAGATACCGTGCAGCCTTGCTGTCATCTCCCGCGTTGAAAGCTTTGAGAAATACGTCTGAGTCTGATTCCCACGGTAGAGCTGAACAGCTGCTCAACATCACTGCGGAGAGCGAACAGAGTGCAATCACCGACTGACGGAAACGATTGTGCTTAGTCATCATGGGAGTGACGTTAAGTGAGACGCATTGGATGCCACCAATATCACATAATGCAATTGTCTCATTTCATTCACATATAGGCGATGGTAGAAGTGTGTATTCAAGTGGCAGAAATTCTAACGAAGAGCGTCCACGAGCAGTCTAGCCACTTCGCCAATAGCACCATCGTGAGTACTCATTGCTTGTTCTGGCACCACCTGTTTCAGCATGATGGACACCACAATGGGCTCCTCGCCCTCAACCTGGATAATCGAAGCTTCACCATGGAGAAGTCCTACAGTGCCCGTTTTTCCATAGATATCAACGCCGCTTGGAGGAAAGCCTGAAGGAACACGGTGACGCCACACCTGCAACCCCAAGAGTTCACACATAGATCGACGTACCGCTGCACTATCGTCTTTCCAAACCTGTTCCAAGTCATTAGTTATTTCCGCCAACGAAGAGACTGCAGAAAACGCTATATCTGTACTACTCCCCCCTTGGGATTGAACATATTGACGCAATTGTTTCTCCGCCGTCACTAAGCTATTCCGATCTTGCAAGTCATAATGAGGTGGAAACCGTTTAAGAAATGCTTCTCGAGCCCACGCAGGCAGTAGACGCAAAATCTCGTGGGCGGCCACGTTATCTGACACCGATGCGACTTGTTTCATTAAGTCTCGGAGACTCACGTTCACTGCGTCATCAAAGGCAGCGAACCCATACCCTTCGTAAGTTCCTTTGGACGGTGCAACGTCAACACGAAGACGAGGATCCAGATCACCTCGTTGAATCGCTTCCAAAGTGAGGTGGAGGAGCCGGATTTTATATAAGGATGCCACCGTAATTTTCTCGTCTTGTTTGCGTCCGATAGTCACCCCATCGTGCAGTCGCGATGCACACCACCATCCCTCACACCCCGACCGCGTCAACACGTTTTCCAGGGCCATCTCCATCCGTGCAGTCATTGGTTAATCCTTCGACAAATTCTTTCGGCGACCGCCATGGCCTCGGCGCCATTGTCCATCCCACCTCGGCGAACCACTACATCCACGGAAAAATCGAAACGGGAAGGAAGCTCAATAGCATTGTCAAACTGGTGAAAACCGCGAAATACCAAAGACATCCCCTCCCCTCTTCCAATCAATAAGCCCCTACCTAGAGCATCCTCTGAATCATTAATTTCGCAAGACACACCCGACCGAAATAGCTCTCTCGCCAAACCACTGGCTGCACTTGAAGTGTCATTCAGGTTCTCCACCAGCAGATTCAATTGAGACAAGGTCTTATCCAACCTTGAATACCCCGGCGGCACCACTAGATCACGTGACAGAGAAAACTGCCTCGCACTGCGGTGAGTACCCAAGGGAACCGGAGCTTGAACAAGCCCCGCATGAATAGCGCCTTCTTCAACACGGGCAAGAATCTCAACAGAAGGCAGTGACGACAAAACTACTCCATCATGCTGCTGTGCCTTTGCTGCAATACGCGATCCTATCTCGCTTGGAAGCGCACTACTGATGGCCAAACGAAACCCGCTTTGCGCACCACTTCGGATACCGTCAATCATCGAATGCATAGTCTGAAGATCGCGATTAATCACCCGGGCATATGGAAGCAAGGTCAACCCTGCCTCGGTTAGTTTCACTTCCCCCGCCCCTCGGATAAATAGCGGTGTACCTACACCAGCTTCTAAGCGCTTAATGGCATTGGAGACAGGCGGCTGACTCACTCCCAGTCGCGCTGCCGCCGCTGTAAAACTACCGGTCTCCGCTAAAGCCACGAAATACTGCCATTGGCGCAGATTTCCCGTCTGAGCAATCATGGGTCTCAGTATAGTGGAGCACGAGTTCGCACCACTGCAGCGTAAAATGATGTCTTTGGCTTGAGCAACACCGTCGCGGTGGCGTCGATAAACAAAAAGGAAGTGACACACAGCGTGGGCATTGGAAACGGACCGCTCATTGTGCAGTCGGATAAGACCGTGCTGCTGGAAATCGACCACGAACAGGCGCAGGAGGCGCGCACCGCGCTGGCACCGTTCGCGGAGCTGGAGCGCGCGCCGGAGCACGTGCACACCTACCGCATCACCCCGCTGGCGCTGTGGAACGCCCGCGCGGCAGGGCACGACGCGGAGCAGATCATGGACGTGCTGGAAACCTACTCGCGGTTCCCCGCCCCGCAGCCGCTGCTCATCGACATTGCCGACACGATGGATCGCTACGGGCGACTGAAGCTCATCAAGCACCCAGCGCACGGGCTCGTGCTAGAGACGACGGACAGGGCTGTGCTGACGGAGATCCGGCGTCACAAAAAGATCAAGCCCATGTTGGGCGCAGAGATCGACGAGGACTCGATCGTTGTGCACCCTTCCGAGCGCGGCAGGCTCAAGCAGGAACTGCTGAAGGTCGGCTGGCCCGCAGAGGACCTGGCGGGATACGTCGACGGCGAGGCACACCCCATCGAGCTGTCGCAGGAACACGAAGAATGGCAGCTGCGCGACTACCAGGAGATGGCGGCCGATAGCTTCTGGGAAGGCGGCTCGGGCGTGGTAGTGCTGCCATGTGGTGCGGGCAAGACGATGGTCGGCGCGGCCTCGATGGCCAAGGCAAAGGCCACCACCCTGATCCTGGTGACGAACACCGTCGCGGGCAGGCAGTGGAAGGACGAGCTAGTGCGCCGCACCTCCCTGACGGAGGATGAAATCGGCGAATACTCCGGAGAGAAGAAGGAGATCCGCCCCGTGACCATCGCCACCTACCAAGTGGTCACGCGCAAGTCGAAGGGCGAATACCGGGCGCTGGAGCTGTTCGACTCCCGCGACTGGGGCTTAATCATTTACGACGAGGTTCACCTGCTGCCTGCCCCGGTGTTCCGCATGACCTCCGACCTGCAGTCTCGCCGCCGTCTGGGGCTCACCGCCACCCTGGTGCGCGAGGACGGCCGCGAAGGCGACGTATTCAGCCTGATCGGGCCGAAGCGCTATGACGCCCCATGGAAGGACATCGAGGCCTTCCTGGATCGCATGTCCCCCGGCGGTCTCTCGTCCGTTCCCCAGTCCCTGCGGTATTTGATTGACGACGCCACCAGGGCATTCCAGCAGGGCTCCGCCACCGAACCCCACTCGGCTCGTGTCCCGTCTCGCGTGGATACTCCCCAGCGCAACATCATGGACATCACTGGGGACTCCACCGAGATCGCCTCGGAGATCGACGGCGCCGTGGAGGGTTTTCGCCGCGCCCACGACCAGGCCATCGCCGTGGACCCGGCGGACGGCACGAAGGCCTCGGACACCCGGACCTTCCGCTCGCCGCGGGAGATCATGTCCGAGCTGCGCCGCGCCTATACCGCGGGCACACAGGTGCGCCTGCACTACGTGGACTATGCGGGTGCCACCAGCCATGACTGGATCTCCATCGTGATGATGACCCCCTCCACCATCTCCGCGGTGCTCGAATCCACCGGGGAGAGCCTCACGATCCAACCCCACCGCATCGCTGCGGTGGACGTGCCGTGCTAGAGTGAAGTGTCCCAGGTTTTGTTCCGTTTGAGTAGATGGGAAAATCTGGAATATGCCAAGAAAATTTGACCAGGATGCGAAGGATCGTGTGGTCCGTCTTGTAGAGGACCGCATCTTGGCGGAAAATATGTCGATGCAAGCCGCGTGCCAGGCAGTAGCCCCAAAGCTGGGGGTGTCATGGCACACAGCCCGTCAATGGACCCAACAGGCCCGCCGTGCGGGAAACATCCCAGAACCCGTGCCTGAAGATCTGGCCGCCGAAAACGCGAGGCTTCGCCGTGAAAATCAAGAGCTACGCGACACCAATGAACTTTTAAAGGCTGCCTCAGCTTTTTTCGCGTCGGAACTCGACCCAAAACGTCGGAAATGATCCGGTTCATCGATGAATACCGGAATCGTTTCTCTGTCGAGTTCATCTGTAAGACGTTGAAGAAAAACCGCGCTGGTGGGTTCATCACCTCGCGTGGGTATCGTCAGTCCAAGGCCCGTGGGGTAAGTGCTCGCCGCCTTCGTGATGCTGTGCTGGTTGAACGCATTAGTGCTATCCATCGGGATAATTACGGCATCTACGGTGTGCGGAAAATGTGGCATGCTCTTCATCGTGACGGAATCGATATCGGTCGTGAACAAACCGCGCGGCTGATGCGTCTAGCCGGTGTATCAGGCAAAGGCAAAGGCCGCTCGCCTATGACCACTCGCACACCTCAAAGGCCGGATTTACGCCCGGACTTGGTGGAGCGAGAATTCAAAGCCGAAGGCCCGAACAAGCTGTGGGTGGCTGATATTACCTACGTGCGCACGAAGAAAGGCTTTGTGTATGCCGCGTTTGTCACCGATGTTTACTCCCGACGGATCGTTGGGTGGGCGTTATCAGATTCCATGCGCACCGAAGCGTTGCCGCTGCAAGCTCTCAACCAGGCGATCGCGTCTGCTGAGGAAACAACAGGTCTCATTCATCATTCGGATCACGGCTCGCAGTATGTCAGCGTTGTCTACAACGAGCGTCTTGCCCAGCACGGGATTGCCGCTTCCACCGGAACTGTCGGGGATTCCTATGACAATGCTCTGGCGGAAAACGTTAATGGTTCCTACAAAAACGAGCTGATCCATACTCGCAGGTGGGATGAGGTTGTCGAGGTGGAAATCGCGACGTTTGAGTGGGTGTCATGGTGGAACGAGACGAGGCTTCACCAAAGCTTGGGATACCGAACCCCGGTCGAAGTGGAAACCGAATTTTGGGACCAGCACCCGCCGCAAGCAATAATAGAAATCAAGGCAAATGCCTAGGAACAAAACCCGGGGCACTTCACTTCGCCAACGTTGATGGCAAACGCTTAGGCCGCTTTTCCGGGGCGGTATTAAGCACGCTAAATAGCTCATTGAGCTGCGGGCCGAGCGATTCTGGGGTGGTTTCATTGCGCACAAAGTCCGCAAACAAATGCGGGGTATCCCAGAGTCCTGCGTCGTCGCCGAAGAGAAGGAAGAGGATTCGGGTGAGGTAGATAGAGGTGCGCATGACGCGCTCGTCTTCTTCCTCCGGCGTGGTGGGAGCGTCATCGCCTACTGCCTCGTCCACGTCGTCGCCGTTCATGGCGCGGAAGAGCTCCACCATTAACCGAGAGGCTTCCAGGGAAGCCTTTTCTTCCTCCCGGTAGGCGGAGGTTTCATAGTCGGCGAGAAAAGCGAGTTGTTCGATGTGCTCGTCAATCTCAGCTAAAGGGAATGTAATGTCCCAGTCGGCGCTATCGCCGACATAGGTGCGGTTAAGACGGGTAACCCGCAGGGTCTCGAAGTTGGAGCAGACAACATAGGCCGGCATGTGCGAGTTCGCGATAGTACCGCCCAGCAAATAATCCAAAGCTTGGGCATAAGCATCATCGAGCGGGACGCCGAGGGACTTAGCCTCGCCTATGACTTTGCCCGGCATAAACATGTCGATCTTGCCGGTGCGCCCCGTCGAAGCGCGTTTAGCGCTGCGTTGGTACAAGTACAGGTCGCGGGCGTTGACACCGAAGCAGTCGAGCAGGTCACCCCAGAACTGTTGGTCGTGACTCGACTCGGTTGCGGGTCGGTTTTCCGCCTCCCATTGCTTAATGCGGTCAAGCCACCGGAGTTTGAATTCGGTGAGATTGTGGCGAATGGTAGCGCGGTCAAAAACAGTCGTAGGGGCCATAACCATCAAGCATATAAGCCCACACGCTACCCACCCTGTCGCGCGGGCGCGTTAAGCCACTTTCCTGCCCGGGAAGGTTGTATATCGCCTACGGAATGCACACCCTCACCGATAAACTGGGCACCAGTCGAAAGGAGAAGGAATGTATACGACGATCACCCTCGCTGCGCTCGCAGTTGTTTTAGTCTTAATCATCCAGACTATCCGCCGCGAACAGTCACAAGACCGTATGTATTACGCCGCACTTGGAGGCAGCATAAGCGCAGCAATGATCCTTGTCCCCTCTTTCCTTTTCACCCAGGCTGGTCTCTCGCGGGAACTGGCTGCACTGCTTATCTCCTTCGGCCTATTAGCCTTGTGGACTACCATTTTCGGACTTCGCCTAAACGCAAGAACCAGCAGGTAAACCTATATATTCCACAACATATGCTTTAGCATACGGCGGAACATACGCTATAACATATGCCTAAACATATGTCCCGCCATATGGCAAGACATATGACAGGGCTGACGGGCACGCTGATTTACCGTTATGGCTGTGCCGCTTTAGACGTTTTTCAACGCCCGATATACCGTAGGACGGGTCACCCCGAATTCCCGCGCCAAGGCTGCTTTCGACTCCCCTGCCAGTGTGCGCCGTTTAATCTCCGCTACCTGCTGCGGGCTAAGAGCAGGCTTGCGGCCTTTGTATTTGCCAGCCTTTTTGGCCAACGCAATCCCCTCCGCCTGACGCTCGCGGATAATGGCCCGCTCAAACTCCGCAAACGAACCCAAAATACCCAGCATTAAATCTGCGCGTGGATCTGTGGTGTCTTTCGCAAACGCGAGATTCTCATGCAGAAAAGTAACAGTCACACCCTTGCCGGTAAGCTCATCAACAATACCGCGAAGATCCGTAAGCGAACGGGCGAGACGGTCAATCGACGACACGACAAGCTCGTCACCGTCGCGCACATACGCCATACACTCGACAAGCCCAGGGCGCGCAGCCTTGGTACGGCCGGAAACCTTATCCTCAAAGAAACGGTCAATCCTGCCAGACATATTGAGCAGTTCTTTCTGACGCTGATTATTCTGCTCCACCGACGAGACACGGATATAGCCCACCCGCTGCCCATGCGAACCAGAGTCACTGCCCATTAGTCTTCGCCCCGCGAAGGTTTAAAGGAAACAGTCTCTTGTTCTATGACCGCATCACGATACGACTCGATTGCATCCGAGAGGGCGTAAAGCTGAACGCCGTCGAGACCGTCAGCGTCAGCAAGCAAGGCTTGCACAATCCTGCCCAACGCCTGCTGCCCCGACGACAGCCCACCATGCAGATCTTTCACCCGCGCCAACGCGGGCACAGAGTCAATATGACTTTCAATATGGAAACCATCCGACGATAACACCACACTCACCACTTTCTGTAAACATAAGGCCTAGACCCTCCTAGACACGTGTAAAACAATGCTAGTAACGGCCCTATTTTACAGGAAACATTCTGTCGCACACCGGCGTAACAATAGGGTGTACCCCAGGTGCCCCTACCAGCGCCCGCAGTTGAAGGCTTCACCTACCAAATGGTAAAGTTAGCTATATGCGAACCAGTCAGCGCTCCGAGATCCTGGAAGCTGCCCTCCGCGTCATGAACGCAGCGGAGGGTGGCGACATTACCCTTGACGCAGTGACCCACGAGGCCGGGCTCACCAAACCGGGATTGCTATATCACTTCCGCAACCGCGACGTACTGCTCGCCGCGATCGTCGACCACGCTGCGGCCAACGTCGAGAACGACATGACTGCCACCCTTGGCAAGCCCCTCGAGAACGCCAACGCCACCGAGCGGCTCCTGAGCTACGTTCACGTCGCCGCCCACGGGGCCGCCAAGCGCGCCGAGTTCATCATCTGGGGCCAAGCGACGTATCGGCCCGAACTCACCGAACCGTGGACTACGCGGATGGGCCGCTGGCTCGAACTCCCGGACGATCTCGACGCCGCCACCCGAGCCAGGCTGACCACCGCCCGACTCGCCGCCGACGGACTCTGGGGCGCCCAGGCCACAGGTGTGTCCACCCTCCACGGCGCGGATCTCGAAGCCGTCGTCTCCAGCATTCGCTCCCTGATCGAAGGAACAACCCCATGAAGCAGTGGTTCCTGCTCGCTGGCGCCATCACTACCGAAGTGGCGGCGACGCTGTCTCTCAAGGCGGCGCTCAATCACCCATCCTGGTACATCGTGGTTGCTGCCGGATACATCGGCACTTTCGTCTTCCTCACCTTCTGCCTGCGCGAAGGAATGCAGATCGGCGTCGCCTATGGCATCTGGGGAGCCAGCGGGGTCGTGCTCGCCGCCGTGCTATCCGCCGCGATTTTCGGTGAACCTCTGACCGCTGTGATGGGTCTTGGAATGGTTGCGATCATCAGCGGTGTCCTCACCGTCGAACTCGGCTCCCAGAAAGCTCAGCAAACCGCAGCCCAGGAAGCAGGAGTCAACTCATGAGATGGATCTTCCTCGCAGGCGCCATCTTGTCCGAAGTCGTCGCGACCATGTCGCTACGAGCCTCCGACGGTGGCCGGGTGAAGAAATGGTTCATCGGCGTCATCGCGGGGTATCTCGTGGCGTTCGTCGCCTTAAGTCTCGCCTTGGCCGACGGCATGGCCCTTGGCGTCGCCTACGGCATCTGGGCAGCATCCGGCGTAGCTCTCACCGCGATCCTCGCCCGGGTCATCTTCCACGAACCCCTCACCCGAACCATGGCCCTCGGCATCCTCCTCATCGCCGTCGGAGTTCTCACCGTTGAACTCGGCGCCAACTTGGCGAACTGACGCATTTCCGCAGGTAAACCAGGCAGATTGGTGTGCTGCACCACGAGGCGCACAGACAAAGGCTCCCCAATGAGCGCCTGTGGGCCTAGCGTTGTGGATGTGATCACCTGTGTCGTCCACTACACCATCGACCCCGACCAGATCGCAGCCTTTGAACAGTTCGCCCGCGCTTGGATGCGGCATGTCGACGAACACGGCGGCACCCACCACGGGTACTACCTACCCGCGGAAGGTGTGAGTGACCGTGCGGAATCCCTGTTCAGCTTCCCCAGCCTGGCTGCCTACGAGCAGTACCGCACCTTGTTCGGCACCCACTCGGACTTCATCGCCGCTGACCGGATTCGAGACGAGTCCGAGTGCGTCCTGCGGTACGAGCGCACCTTCATGCGGCCGCTCCTACCCCAGGGACACTGAAAGGGACTCCGGCAGCACGCTCGGCACAACCCACAACGCCGCAGGTCAGCGCGTACAGATGGGTGTACCACACTGGTACACCCTCTGCCTTAATCAAGAGGTGACGGCATTTATCATATGGATATTCCGTTGAATTTCTGGATCACAATCAAGCACAAATAGATCCCAGAGGGAACCCTCTGCCATCGCTCGACACATTAACGGCTTTTACATGACTGGTAAATTCCCTAGGTACTGTCTCTTCACCTAATGCCAAATCACGCCATAGCCGAGAGACACCAGCCCCTTCCATCGCGGGTTCGTCAACGTCTTTAGCCACACATGAAAGGCTATACAAACCCCATTCAGATTCATCAAATGGGTAAGTTCCAAAGTCTCGCATATCCCTACGGAAATCTTGCATCATGACTTCGCGAATTACTTCGTCTCCCCCATGTGTAATTTCGTCAGTTACATAGAGTATCTCTGTGATATCTCGAGCCTTATCCACCCTTTTTAAATACTGCTTATGGAATTGTTCAAGGTCAGACTCTCGAGCGAGGAAGTAAGTTGTAAAAAGAAGAGTTTCGCCCAACATATTAAATCGGATCACCGTTTACAGTGAAAGCTCCAGAATTTGTATACCTAGGCTGAGGGTAGCAGTGTCTTTTATGCACATTGTCTCCGAATAAGTTCGTGTACAAATCCGCATCTTTCTCCGCCTTTGATGGAAGTGCGCAATTTACTACCGCCAATCTTCCCGCCATCGCTGTTGGCAGGAGGTCGAGAATGTAACTCCACTGTAGCGGAGAAGTGTACGCATATTTACATTTATCATAGCCGTACGAAACCCTATTCCTTACGGGTAGTGTAAAGTTATGCACTCAAGTGAGCCTTCCATAGGTAAATATCATTACCCTGAATACTCAGAGTTTGATCAACGTCGAATTGAAGCCAATAACGCGATAGTCGGACTTCTGGCAGGATCACGGCTCGCAACAAATGCCCTCCAGCTTTCCCAAGGGTCACAGGTTCCCTTATCTGAAATGTTTCCAGCAGTAACGCATGTCGAGCGGTTCAATCTTGTCGTAGAGGATGCACGAAACATCCTTTTAGATGCAGAAAGGCATCTAGCTAATCTAGCGATTCCTTATGCACAATCTCTACAAGAAGATCATCTCCAAAGAACCATTAAGGTTCTACAGGATAACGGACTGGACCTTTCTCATCCTGAAGGCGCGCCAACTAACAGGCTCAACGCTTCCAACCTCCATGAGATTTTTTTTCCACACCTGTGATGTGCACGTAGGGAGAGCTACCAGCGATGTAGACTCACGATCTTCAATGCTAGAAATTTTCCATCTTCTCAGGAGAATAAGAAACGCAAACACCCACAGTGGCGGACGAGTCAGCTCATCAATCCAAAATGATATGGATTCGCTCAGTGAGGACGCCCTTTCTCATTGGAAAAAAATAAACCAAGGGAAAACCCCTCAGGATATCCAAGGGAATGACGGAAAAATCTCCCTCACTGCGGAACATATATTCACTGAATTCAGCGTCATTAAACAGTTAGGAAGATTAGCTCAAAGATCCTTTATTGAAGTCATGCCCGAAGAGTACTTCGCAAAAGTATCTATAGAACACTTTGTTCGCTCCACAAGCAAACAAAAGAACAGCGACGGATGGAAGAGAAGCCTCGAGCGGCTAACGAAAAGACTTTTCCCCAAAGGATTAAATCAACTGGAAACAGTTGCTCGCGAAGAAGGCCACTGGACTAGAGCCCAGTGGTAGATATGAAAAAAGGGCGCTTTACCGTTAAGCTACACCCCGTAAGGGGGCTGGGAATCGAACCCAGATCTCCTTTTTCCGTGAAAGCTCCCGGACATGAACCGGCTGGAGTCTCTATCTCTAGCTTCCTTTGATCTAAACAATACCTTAAACAAGCGAACAGTTCAATTCACCCCACAGACAGCAACATTTGCAACCAGTGGATTCAAAGGAAGGAGTACTCCTAGAACACCTTACTGCCAAAACAGGCAAGAGAGCTGTGTATTGTTTACGGCCTTAACCGCACTGCCCTAGTCACCATCTCCTCCAGCGCTTCCGGTGACACCGGACATAGACTCGTCGCCTCCAAACCCACATTCACATTCTTGCGCCGAATCGCCACATCCGAATGCGTAAGCCTATGCATCGTGCACTCAAACCCCTCACGGACGGCCCACCGAGCCAGATTGTCCGTCTGATGCGGATCAACCCACGAAGTGCTGTGTCTGCCTGTTTGTCAGAGGCCCAAGTCTGCACCAGCATAAAGATAAGACCCGCGATTATGGGCGCAAGGAGCGTCGTCCCAGGGTCGACGCACCATCGTCGAAATTTTGACGAGAGTTTTCCCTTTTAAGCGGAGCCACGTCGAAATGCTCTGGAGAGGTGCTGTTTGTTCTTTTTGGGAAAGGTCTCTTAGTGCGTTTTCTTGCTAGGTGTATTTTTGCCGTAGCCCATTCATAAAGAATATTTCTAATGTTGGGGTTAAGCACGCGTTGTCGTTGGTCGGAGGCTAAGGGGAGGGGGGGAAGGAATGGCTGGCATTGTGCATGAAGCCCAGGACACGCACCTGTGTGCCTTGTTTATTGGGGCGCACGGGGATACTGGAGACTACGAGTACGCACTAGACACCGCCAACAGTGCCGCCAAGCACCTGCAGGTAATACAAGCGGAGTTGTCTGCTACTTCCCCACTGGCCCGCGACGCCGGCATACTCGCTAAGTTTGTGCGCGCAGCACAACGGAATCTGTCTCAACAACGGCCCGCAGATAATCCTGACGAACTTCTAAACTTAGCCACCAGCCTCAAAGAGTCGCTGGAAGGGGAAGATATGCAACAACCCCCGCCTCCCTGCATGTCATGCATGCTGATAGAAGCGGGGGTTGCGTGCTAAAGAAACGATTTAGTTGGCTCGGCCGGTTTCCTTGCGGTATTTGCGGTAGTAGCGGCGGCCATAGTGGACGGTGCTGAAGGCCGCGATGGCCACAACCACCAGGGCGATAATGCCGATGATGGTGGTAAGGGTGTAGTCACCCTCGCCGGCAGTGCCGATGGGGTTGTCCCACACGCCCAGGCCCCAGATGAGGATGCCAGCGGCCGGGAGGCAAGACATGATCAGACCCATGCCCACCCAGGTGGAGGTGCGCAGAAGGGAAGAGTGAGGAGCACCGAAGGATACTGGATCGTAGCCCTCAATGTAGGTGTCCTGAATCTTGCCGGAGAACTCCGGGTAGGTCTCGCTGGTGTAGTCAGCGACTGCGTGGGTGTTATCGCTCATGGCGGAGTCTTTCTGTCTTTCTCTCGTTCCTAGTATTCCTACGGAATAACCTTAGCTTAGTCGTCCTTGCCACGGAAAGCAGCACGTGCACGTTCGCGGGTAACCGCGGAAACCGCGGTCAGCGGAACGCCGGCCGGGCAGACATCAGCGCACTCACCGTAGAGGGAGCAGTGGCCAAAGTTGGCTTCCAAGTCGTCGACCATGTTGCGGGCACGGCGGCCACGCTCTTCCTTGCCCAGCGGCATGAGGGAGAGGTGCACCAACTTTGCGCCGGTAAACAGGTGAGCCGCACCGTTCGGGCAGGCAGCAACGCAGGCACCGCAGCCAATGCAGGCAGCGTGGTCCAGCGAGTACTCGGAGGTCTCATGGTTGATGTGCATGGTATCCGCATCCGGAGCGGTGCCAGCGTCCATGGAAACGTAGCCGCCCTGCTCCATTACGTGATCCAGAGCCGCGCGGTCCACGATCATGTCCTTAATGACCGGGTAGGCAGCGGAACGGAATGGCTCCAGCTTGATGGTCTGGCCATCGGTGAAGTTGAACAGGCGCTGCTGGCAGGCAGGGGTGTTCTGACCTGGGCCGTGCGGGCGACCATTGACGGTCAAACCACAGGTACCGCAGATGCCCTCACGGCAGTCGGAAGCGAAGGCGAAGGGCTCTTCGCCGCGCTCAATGTAGCCCTCGTTAACGTGGTCCAGCAGCTCCAGGATGGACATCTGCTCAGAGGCGTCATCCACCTGGACGGTCTCGAAATGGCCTTCTTGGGTCGGTCCGGCTTGACGCCAGATCTCAAGTGTCAGTTTCATTACTTGTAGTTCCTTGTCATCAGCGGGATCGAATCAAAGTACAGCGGCTCGGCGTGGCGGATGAACTCGTTCTTATTTGCGCCCGGCTCCCATGCGGAAACGAAGCACCAGTTCTCATCATCGCGTTCTGCCTCGCCGTCCTCGGTGAGGTGGTCCTCGCGGAAGTGAGCGCCACAGGACTCATCGCGGTCCAGAGCGTCAACACACATGAGCTCACCCAAGTCCAGGTAGTCGGCAACGCGCAGGCCGTACTCCAGCACCTGGTTCATGTCATTGGCCTCACCCGGAATGCGGACATTAGCCCAGAAGTCCTCGCGCAGCTCGCGGATCTTGGTGATCGCGGCCTTGAGGTCCTCGACGTTACGGGACACGCCGCAGCCATGGTAGAGGATATCGCCCAGCTGGCGGTGGTAGTAGGACGGACCGTGCGGGTTCTCACCGCGCACACCCATGAGGCGGTCGATGCGCTCCTGGGACTGTGCCAGGGTTGCCTGTGCCTCTGGGGAATCCTCGGCCAGCTTCTCCTCGTTGAGGTGGTCAGCCAAGTAGTTCGGGATGGTGAATGGCAAGGTGAACCAGCCATCGACGGAAGCCGAAAGCAGGGAGTTTGCACCCAGGCGGTTAGCACCGTGGTAGGTCCAGGAGCACTCACCGGCGGCAAAGAGGCCGTCGATGGAGGTCATCTCGTTGAAGTCCGTCCACAGGCCGCCCATGGTGAAGTGGCAGGTCGGGGCGATGCGCATCGGGGTCTCATAGGCGGACTCGCCGATAGCCTCTTCGTACATCTCGATCAGGTTGGAGTAGCGCTCGCGGATCTTGTCCTTGCCTAGGCGCTCGATGGCGTCGCGGAAGTCCAGGTACACCGAGTTGTGCAGCGGGCCAACGCCCAGGCCGGCATTGATCTGCTGGGAGATGGCACGGGAAGCAACGTCGCGCGGAACCAGGTTGCCGAATGCCGGGTAGCGGCGCTCCAAGAAGTAGTCGCGCTCTTCTTCCGGAATGGTATTCGGGTCGCGGTCGTCGCCCTCCTTCTTCGGGGACCAAATGCGGCCGTCGTTACGCAGGGACTCCGACATCAGGATGGTCTTGGACTGCCAATCGGAGTTGACCGGCAGGCCCGTCGGGTGGAACTGCACGAAGGCCGGGGAAGCCAGGTAAGCACCGCTGTCGTACGCACGCATCATGGCGCTGGCATTGGAGTTCTTTGCCAGGGTGGACATGTGGTAGACGTTGCCGTAGCCGCCGGTACCCAGCACAACTGCGTGGCCGGTGAAGGCCTTGAGCTCACCGGTAATCAGGTTGCGGGTAACGATGCCGCCGGCACGCTTCTTGCCGTTGTCGTTGTAGACGATGATGTCCTGCAGGTCGTTGTGAGCGAAGAGCTCCACGTTGCCCAGGCCAATCTGGCGGTACAGCGCCGAAGTGGTGGACAGCTGCAGCTGCTGACCTGTTTGGCCACGGGTGTAGTAGGTACGGGAGACCTGCACACCACCGAAGGAACGGGTAGCCAGGGTGCCGCCGTACTCGCGAGCGAATGGGGCGCCGATGGCGTTCATGTGGTCAATAACGCGGACGGACTCGTTTGCCAGGCGCCAGCAGTCGGACTCGCGGCAGCGGTAGTCGCCGCCCTTCACGGTGTCCTTGGTGTGGCGGTAGGCGGAGTCATTGTCCACCTTCTTGGCACGGGAGGCGTTGACACCACCCTGCGCGGCAATGGAGTGCGCGCGGCGCGGGGAATCGTGGTAGGTGAATACCTTTACCTTGTAGCCCAGCTCGCCCAGTGCGGCCGCAGCGGAACCAGCGGACAGGCCGGTGCCAACTACGAGAACCTCAAACTTGCGGCGGTTCAACGGGGAGACCAGCTGCATGTGGTCCTTTTGGTGGGACCACATATCCTTCATCGGCACGCCGTGCGGCTCATGGGATTCCAGGATGTTGCCGGCGGATACGCCCGGAACGATGGACTGTGGGTGCGAGAACTTAGGGTGCTCGCGCTTGAGTTCAGTATTAGTCATGGGTTTCTAACTCCTTTAGCTGACCAAGCCCAGGGCAACGGACAAAGGCATAACGATGTTGCCGATGCAGACAACGGCCGGGATGACGTACGCCAGGATCAGGAAGGTCTGACGCCACTTAGCACCGGTGATACCCAGGTCAGAAGCAGCAAGGCGAATGCCGTGGGTGAGGTGCAGGAACAGGAAGCACATGGCGATCACATACACGATGGTGACCGGCCAGCGGCTAAAGGTTGCAATCATATTGGCCTTTACCGCACCCTCCACAAAGTCACCTGGGGCGATGGGCTGTACGCCCATGGTCAGGTCCAGCAGGTGGAAGATGATGAACAGCAGCAGAACCAGGCCGGAGACCAGCATGGTCTTGGTGGCGAAGGAATCCAGGCCACCCATGAGGTTGCTGCGGCTGAACTTGCCGCGGGATGCCTTGGAGCGGGTGGTCAAGGCAATCGCGCCGTAGATGTGGGCGATGATGGCAACCAGCAGGACGGCGCGAATAATCCACAATGCGCCCTCATGCGGGAACAACGGCTCGCCCATGGAGCGCAGGAATGCACCGTATTCATCTAGTGCTTCTTCGCCGCCGTTCGCCGGCAAGTACAACTTCAGGTTGCCGGCCATGTGGCCAACAACGAAGAGGGCGAAGAGCAGGCCAGTGACGGCCATGATGAGCTTCAGAACCCAGGAGGGCACTCCCGGCTTCTGGCGGATTGGTTCGTTAGTAATGTGGCCGTGAGTTACTGCCTCACGGTCCGGATTTCTTAAAGTCATGACACCTCCATTGTCGCCCTCACTTTAACTGGGCTTAACCGCTGGTTACTAGTCAATTCCTGCGGCGTTTCACCTAACGGTACGGCGGTACGGTTAAAGTCATAATTCTTTTAGGTAAGGGTTGCCTTAGAAGCCTTGGGGCAAAACGTCACTACCTTGGCTGCTCGGAATTCCGCAATATTGACGTTGCGTAATTCCCTCCGCAGTTGTGAACTTGCTCACCCAGTGTTACTAGAGTGACCGCCTTACCCCTTTATGTGTCAAACTTTCGCATGAAACCCACATGTAGCCCACAGGCGGGTGAACATTCTTCGCAAGATCTTTGCAATTAGGGTGCACACCCGCAGGCCAGCCAGTAACCTTGCCGGCATGAGTAAGACGTATGTGGGATCCCGCCTTCGCCAGCTTCGCCGTGAGCGCGATCTCAGTCAGGCTTCCCTCGCTGCGACGCTGGGTCTCTCCGCCAGCTACGTCAACCAGATCGAACACGACGTCCGGCCGCTCACCGTCCCGGTGCTCCTTCGCATCACCGAGGTCTTCGGCGTCGACGCCACCTTCTTCTCCCGCGACGATGACTCCCGCCTTCTTGCCGAGATCCAGGACGTCATCCAAGACAAGGAGCTCTGCCCCTCCCCTGTCGAGCTGCAGGAGCTCTCCGAGCTGGTCTATAACCACCCCACCGTGGCCCGCACGCTGGTGGATGTCCACCGCCGCTACCGCAATGTGCGCGATAAGCTCTCGCTGGCCACCGATGCCCGCCGCACCACCGAGGCCACCCAGGCCCTATCCATGCCGCACGACGAGGTGCGCGACTTCTTCTACGCCCGCCAGAACTACCTGGACAACCTAGACCACCATGCAGAGCAGCTTGCCGACGCCCTCTCGGTCACCCACTTCGGCATCCGCGACACCGAACACGCCCTGGCCCAGCGCCTGCGCGATCGCCACAACGTAGATATCCACATCACGTCCCAAATGGATGGCACGCTACACAGCTTTAACCGCGAGACCGGCGAGTTCCGGCTCGCGTCGCGCCTGAGCGAAGGCCAGCGCGCCTTCCGCATGGCCGCGGAGCTGAGCTTCCTCGAGGCCGGGGAGGACATCGCCGCCTTAGTGGAGGAGGAGCCGTTTACCTCGGATGCTTCGCGCAACCTCGCACAGCGCGGCTTGGCCAGCTACTTCGCCGCCGCCACCGTGATGCCCTATGCACTGATGCATTCCGAAGCCGAGCGCTCCGGCTACGACGTGGAATACCTCTGCCAGGTCTTCGGCGTGGGCTATGAATCCGTGGCCTCCCGCCTGTCCACCCTGCAGCGCGATAACCTCCGCGGCATTCCTTTTACTTTTGTCCGCGTCGACCGCGCAGGCAATATGTCCAAGCGCCAATCCGCCACCGGCGTGCACTTTTCCAATAACGGCGGCACCTGCCCGCTGTGGAATGTCTACGAGACCTTCACCCAGCCCGGCATTATCTCCCGCCAGCTGGCGCAGATGCCCGACGGCCGCAATTATCTGTGGATCTCCCGCGCCGTGCAACACCACCAGGGTCGCTTTGGAGATACCAATAAGCTCTTCGCCATCGGTCTTGGCTGCGAGGCCCGCCACGCCGACCGCACCGTCTACGCCGAGGGGCTCGATCTCACCGATCTCTCTACCGCCACCCCCATCGGCTCCGGCTGCCGCACGTGCCCGCGCGAAAACTGCGCGCAACGCGCCTTTCCACCCATCAACGAGGTCATCAACGTCGACGCCCACCGCTCCGCCGTGGCACCGTACTAACGCGCTGCCGCCCAGGTGGAACGCACATAAAAAAGCGGCACCGCGGTCCGCCTCCCTCCGACGAGGGGGGCGAACGGTGCGGTGCCGCTGGCGTCGCACACAAAGGCGACGTCGGCAAGTAGCCCTGCTTAGAGGTTAATCATGTGGCCGCCGATGCCCTCGGCAGCTTCCTTCATGGCCTCAGAGAGGGTCGGGTGAGTGTGAACGTTGCGTCCGATTTCCTCAGCGGTGAGGTCGAAGCGCTGCGCCAGGGTCAGCTCCGGCAGCAGCTCGGATACGTTGGAGCCCACCATGTGACCGCCGATGAGCTCGCCGTACTCGCCGTCCGCGATGAGCTTGACAAAGCCCGCGGTCTCATTGAGTCCGGCAGCCTTGCCGTTAGCGGAGAACGGGAAGGTAGCGACCTTGATGTCGCGGTCCGCGAACTTCTCCTTGGCAGCTTCTTCGGTGTAGCCGAAGGAAGCGACCTGCGGGTTGCAGAAGGTAGCGCGCGGCATATTCATGTAGTCACCCAAGAGCTGGGTCTCCACGCCGGCGATGGTCTCTGCGGCCACAACGCCCTGTGCCTCAGCAACGTGGGCGAGCTGCAGCTTCGCGGTGACGTCACCGATGGCGTAGATGTGGTCGACGTTGGTGCGCATGGTGTCATCGATGGCAATAGCGCCGCGCTCGGTGAGCTCAACGCCGGTGTTCTCCAGGCCGAAGCCCTCGGTGCGCGGGGCGAAGCCGATGGAGATCATGGCGCGGTCCACGGTCAGGGTGTCCTGCTTGGAGCCGTCCTTGGACTCCACCTCAACGGTGACATTATCGCCGTTGTCCTTCACGGAAGTGGTCTTGTAGCCGGTCAGCAGCTTAACGCCGAGCTTCTTGTACTCCTTGGCAATGGCCTTGGAGACATCCTTGTCCTCGTTCGGCAGGACGCGGTCCATGAACTCCACGATGGTGACGTCCACGCCGTAGTTGGACAGAACATAAGCAAATTCCATGCCGATGGCGCCGGCGCCGACGATGACCATGGACTTCGGGGCCTCATCGTTGAGGATCTGCTCCTCGTAGGAGACGATGTTGCCGCCGAGTTCTACGCCCGGCAGGGACTTGACCACGGAGCCGGTAGCGATGATGCAGTCATCGAAGGTGACGGTCTTACCCTTGTCATCACCATCGGTGATTTCGATGGTCTTATCGTCCTTGAAGGAGCCAAGGCCGTTGATCTCGGTGATCTTGTTCTTCTTCATCAGGTAATGGACACCCTTGACGATGCCCGCGGAAACCTTGCGGGAACGCTTGTGGGCAACACCGAAGTCGAAGGAGACATCGCCGGAAATACCGAAGTCCTTGGCCTCGTGGTTGAAGGTATGGGCAACCTCAGCGTTCTTCAGCAGCGCCTTGGAAGGGATGCAGCCTACGTTGAGGCAGACACCGCCCCAGTACTGCTTCTCGATTACGGCAACTTTCTTACCAAGCTGAGCTGCACGGATGGCGGCCACGTAGCCGCCAGGGCCCGCGCCGAGTACTACTACGTCATAATGTTCATTAGTCACGCCCTTTAGGATACGTAACTTTCCCCTCCATGTCGCGCATTGGGTCACACTCTTGTGCCCGAGTACCCCACGCTTCGGGGGGTAAAACGCGCAAAGGCCCTGCACGGTGGCGTCGGCAAGCGCGCGACGCCCCCAGGCAGGGCTATGGGCTCGGTGTTTTAGAACAGGCCGAGAGCCAGCGCAGCGGTGGAGGACATGGAGGAACCGGTGTGCAGGAACTGGCCCAGAACTTCGTTGATGGCCACGAGGATGGAATCGAAAACGTTCATTATGCTTCTTTCTGTGTTTTTACTTGCCTAGAGCGAGGGATGGGCCCGCGGATGGGGACCGCATTATTCACACGTTTAGTACTAGCGGAGATTGTAGCGCCACCGTTACATACGCGCCGCGTTCAGAATTATGACACACAAACCACATACGTCACAGGTTTTGCTACATTAAAAGGGCTATTAAGGCATAGAGTCTTGCTAACACTCCCGCTATGCGGAACGATACCTACTGAGAAGATTCTCTTAACTCGAGGAAGCTAAAAATATGCATACTTTGCGCTCTATCGGCTCCAGCGTCGCAGGCATCGCCATCGCGGCAGGAGTCCTCTCCGCCCCTCTCGCCTCCGCCGTCGAGCCGGCCGAGATCCAGGGTGACGCCACCCCGTCCACCATCCGCGAGGTAAACCTCACCGACTCGGCGGATGCGGAAAACATCAACTACGCCATCACCACCGAAGGCGAAAACCGCGTGGTAGATATTGCCAAGCTGAAAGATAAGGACAAGTGGAAAGGCTATGCCTTCGGCCACAAGAGTGGCCAGGACAAGCACTACGGCAACCACGTTAAGGCCCTGACCGCCACCTCCGCCGCGATGGGCGGCCGCGAGGTTCCGCTGGCGGTCATCACCCCGGACGGCAACTTTGATAAGCAGCGCCCCACCCTGTACCTGCTCAACGGTGCCGGCGGCGCCGAGCAGGGCATGGACTGGCTGACCGCCACTGCTAACCACGACATCGACCCTGAGGCCGAGGGCGTACAGGACATGGTGGACTTCTACACGTCCAAGGACGTCAACGTGGTCATCCCGCAGGCCGGCGCCTTCTCCTATTACACCGACTGGGTATCTTCCCCGAATAGCGGCTACCTCAAGGGCCCGCAGAAGTGGGAAACCTTCCTCTCCAAGGAGCTGCCGGGTGCATTGGAAGAGCACATCGGCGGCAATGGCAAGCGCGCGATTGCCGGCATGTCCATGTCCGCTACCTCTTCCCTGCTGCTGGCGGAGCACAACCCGGGCTTCTACAACGCCGTGGGCTCCTTCTCTGGCTGCGCTTCCACCTCTCGCCCGCTGCCACGCCTGTACACCCAGCTGACCGTCAACCGCGGCGGTGGCTCGGCCGATCAGATGTGGGGCGCTATGGGCAGCGAGTACAACGTGTACAACGATGCCTTGGTGAACGCTAACCCGAATAACCTGGGCAAGTCCGAGACTTATGTTTCGGTCAACTCCGGCCTGGGCGGCGCCAACGACTGGGGTGTTCCGGGGTCTTCCACCCTCATCGTTGAGGGCGGCGTCATCGAGGCTGCCATGAACTCCTGCACCCATGACCTCAAGGCCAAGATGGACTCCCAGGGCATGAAGGCGGACTGGAACTTCCGCAATACCGGCACCCACTCCTGGCCGGGCTGGCGCAATGACCTCTTCACCTCCTGGGCAACCTTCGAGCGCGGCTTTGCCAAGGATGCCGCAGAGGCACCGCCCGAGCCGGAGGTAAAGCCCAACGAGCTTTCCATCGAGGCACCGCAGGCCGAGGAAGATGCGCAGGTTAAGGACGCCCCGAGCGCCGCTGACCAGTCCCCGGATAAGGACTTTGTCGCAGGCAAGGACGCAGAGGGCGCAGAGGTTCCGGACGCTGCGGAGGCTGCAGCGTCCGCCGAGGCTGCTGTCGCTGCCGAATAATCAGGAATTCAATAACTACAGGAAAGAAGCACTATGAAGCGCCTAAGCTCCATCCTTGCCGGCACCGCAGTGTGCGCAGGCTTGGCTTGCGCCCCAATGGCGGGGGCCGCACAGCTCACCCCGCAGCAGGTAGCGGGCAACGCCGCCCAGTCCACCCTGGCCCCACTGGAGGTCACCCCAGAGCTGGAGCAGCAGACCTGGTACCAGAAGTACAAGGACGATCCGCGCGTCGAAAAGCTGCAGGCCACCTCCCCAGCCATGAACGGCCGCCAGATTCCGCTGGCCGTCATTCGCGCAACGGATGAGAACCGCCCGACCATCTACCTGCTCAACGGTGCAGGCGGCGCGGAGCAGGACATGGACTGGCTGAAGCTTTCTGACGCCGTCGATTTCTACCACTCCAAGAACGTCAACGTGGTCATCCCGCAGGCCGGTGCTTTCTCCTACTACACCGACTGGGTATCCGAGCCGAACTCCAAGTACCTCAAGGGCCCACAGAAGTGGGAAACCTTCCTCACCAAGGAACTGCCGGGCGCCATCGAGGGCCACATCAAGGCCGATAATCACCGCGCTGTCGCGGGCATGTCCATGTCCGCCACCTCCTCCCTGCTGCTGGCGGAGCACAACCAGGGCTTCTACGACGCCGTCGGTTCCTACGCCGGCTGCGCGGCTACCGCTTACCCGGTAGAGCACAAGGCCGTTGAGCTCACCGTCAACCGCGGTGGTGCGACCACGGAGCAAATGTGGGGCCCGTTCGGCTCCCCCACCAACCGCTATAACGACGCGATGATGAACCACGAGAAGCTGCGCGGCACGGAGCTGTACATCTCTTCCGGTTCTGGGTTGGCCGGAGAAACCGATACGTATTCTTACTATACGAATCAGGGAGCTAACCCTGCTATCGCTGCTGTGGGCTCCGCTCGGCTGCAGGTCGAAGGTGGCGCCATCGAGGCTGGCGTGAACTACTGCACCCACAACTTCAAGGCCAAGCTGGACCAGGCTGGCATCCCGGCGACCTACAACTTCCGCAATACCGGCACCCACTCCTGGCCGCACTGGATTGCGGACCTCAAGGATTCTTGGCCGGTCTTCGAGCGCGCTTTCAATAAATAAGCTCGTTTCTTTCCGCGGCTAAAAGGGCGGTAGGCTTGCAGCATTATGAAGTTGCTTCCTACCGCCCTTTCGCGTGCCCACACTGATCCTTATACCGGCGTGGATTTTAATCTCGGTTTCGAGGTCTCCCACTACACGCTGGACCTGACCTACCGCGTGGAGCCCAACCTCCTCCACGGCGAGGCTACTTTGGCCATCCGGGCCGATGAAGATTTGGCGTCCCTGACCCTAGATCTGGGCGGGGCGATGGTGGCCCGGCGCGTGACCGCACAGGGTGCGCCGCGGGTAGCTAAATTCCGCCAATCCTCCGGCAAGCTGCGCCTGCGCTTCGCAGAGGAGATTGCGGCCGGCACGGAGTTTGAGCTGGTGATCCGCTATGGCGGCAGCCCGCGGCCGATCCGCACCACCTGGGGCGAGATCGGCTGGGAAGAAACCGAGTCCGGTTCGCTGGTGGCCAGCCAGCCCAATGGCGCGCCGAGCTGGTTCCCCTGCGACGATACGCCTTCTGCCAAGGCGCTCTATGACATCATCATTACGGCCGATGATCCCTTCATCGTGGTATCTAATGGTGACCTTGTCTCCCGCCGGGCGGGCGGTTCCACCACGCGCTGGCACTACCGCACCCGCGAGCCCATGGCCACCTATCTGGCGACGGTGCAGGTAGGAGAGTTCTCTTCTTTCGATTTGGGACCTTCCACGCGCGCTTGGGCGCCGGCCGCGCTGCGCGAGCGCGTGCTGAACGAGTTTGCCCAGCAGCAGGAAATGGTGGACTTCTTCTCCTCCCTCTACGGCCCGTATCCCTTTGCGGATTATCAGGTGGTCATCACGGAAGATGAGCTGGAGATTCCACTGGAGGCGCAGGGCCTCTCCATCTTTGGCTCCAACCACATCAAGGGCGACCACGCCTTCGAGCGCCTCATTGCCCATGAGCTTTCCCACCAGTGGTTTGGCAATTCCGTGGGCCTGGGCGAGTGGAAGGATATTTGGCTCAATGAGGGTTTTGCCTGCTACAGCGAGTGGCTATGGGGCGAGCACAAGGGCGAGACCACCGCGCGCGAGGCAGCACGTTCCCACTACAACGTCCTGGGACGCAAGGCGCAGAACCTCACCGTTTCCGATCCGGGTGCGCGCGATATGTTTGATGACCGCGTGTATAAGCGCGGGGCCTTGACCGTGCACGCCATTCACCGCCTGCTTGGCGACGCCTTCTTTACCACCCTCCGCAGCTACCTCACCGAGCACCAACACTCGGTGGTAGAGCCCCCCATGCTGCTGGATGCCTTCCGCGCCGCCGCTCCTGACGCCGCGCTTTTCGACGCCACCGTAGACGCCTGGCTTAACCAGAGGGCCCTTCCTCCCTTCCCGAATTAGTGGTTTTAGCCCCGCTTTGCGGGGTTTTGGCTGCGTTTGTTTGGGGAATGTCTAATCTATTGACCAATCCCTTCTTTCCTGTTGACGGGGTGTTTTATCTGGGTAAGATAGAACATGTAAACGAAAAGGAAGGGAGGGATCATGCAGACCACCAAGCATGCGGAGATAGACTCCGCCATCGCACAGGTTGCCACTGGGCTCACCCAGCTGCGCAGCCTCATGCAAGATCCCTCCGATCTGTCCTTCGAGCTTCTTCATCCACATTTTGAACACTTGGAGCGGGCGTTAGGAAATAAGTCCGCCATCGATGCCGCCTTTGCTTTCATTGCAGACCGCGATGACGCCGGCCGCCGCGTTGGTTCTTCCAAGGCCAAGGACTACCTGACCACGCGCCTAGGCCTTACCGATGCCGAGGCCGCCGCCCGCCTCCGCAATGGACGCAACCTCTTCGCACCCATCCCCGATCCGGAGCCCACTCCCCCTGCGGACCCCGATGCGGACGAGGCCGCACGCGCCCGAGCCGAGGAGGAATCCCGCCGCCGCGCCGACCGCGAACGCCGCGAGGAGGAGAAGCGCCGCAAGAAGCTCTTTGAGGAAGATCCTATTCCCGAGCGCATCCTCAACCTCATCGAAAACGAGCTGCGCAGCCTCAGCAAGTACGCTATCCCCGGCCCGAGCGAACTGCGCAACCAGGCTCTCGAGCAGGCCAAGCGTCGTTCCTTCGATTCCCTGCGCGAGTGGCTGCGCAAGGCCATCCGCAAAGCGAATAAGCACGCTCTCAACCCAGCAGGCGAGCCCGACCCACACGCCGCTACCCGCAAGCGCCGCTTTAGCATCTCCCGCCAAGACGCTGACGGCGGCGTGCACATCTCCGGCTACCTAGACGCCTCCGCAGCTGCCATCCTCGCCAGCGCCTTCGCGCCCGCAAAGAATAAGGGCAGCGCGGACCTCAGCCCCGAGGACGATACCCGCACCTATGCCCAACGCATGGCGGACCAACTAACCGCTGCCCTGTCGAGCTACCTTTCCGCCACCCAAAAGAACTCCGACGGCCTCGGTTCCTTCTTCGTCGCCACCACATTGGAAGAACTGGAGGCAATGGGCGGCGATACCCGCTTCGCCACCAGTACCGGCATCGAGCTCACCCCGCTCGACCTTCTCCGTCTCGGCGGCGCGCGACACGATTTCTTCTGTGCCGTGGACGACAAGGGCTTCCCCCTCGAGCTTGGCCGCACCAAGCGCACCGCGTCCCTTTGGCAGAAGCTCGCCCTCGCGGCCTCCGAACTTGTCTGCACCCACCCAGAATGCAACCGCCCGTGGCAGGACTGCGACGTCCACCACCTCCAGGCCTGGTCCCACGGCGGCGCCACCGACCTCAAGAACCTCACTCTCCTGTGCCGCCGGCACCACGTAGACAATAACGACTACCGCGATGGCCGCAATGGAATGGGACACGCCGAACGAGACCCCGACACGTGCCGGGTAGGCTATCGGGCCGCCCACACCGACGGCTTATCGCCCACCGTGGAGGTCAACGACCACCCCGCCGCGGAACAAGCCCCGGCCCGCAAGCTCACGGATCCGCCCTCGCCACCGCCGTCACCCCCGGGCGCGGCCTGACCTCTTGCGCGCGGGCCCGCAGCCTGCCACAGCCGCGCGCCCGACTGCCCTACACTGGATAACCATGCAAACGATGCTCGTCACTGGCGGCGCCGGTTTTATCGGCGCCAATTTCGTGCGCCTAATATGCCAAGCGCGCCCCGATACCCGCGTTACGGTGCTCGATAAGCTCACCTACGCCGGAAACCGCGCCAACCTCGCCGGCCTCGATATCGACCTCGTGGAGGGGGATATCGCCGATCCCGCCACCGTAGAACCGCTCGTCGCCGCTGCGGATGTAGTGGTTCATTTTGCCGCCGAGTCCCATAACGACAATTCTTTGCGCGACCCCTCGCCCTTCATCCACACGAACCTCGTAGGCACATTCACCCTTCTGGAAGCCTGCCGGAAGCACGATACCCGCCTCCACCATGTCTCCACTGACGAGGTTTTCGGAGATCTGGAAATCGGGGCAGACACCAAGTTTACTGAGGAGACCGCCTACGCTCCCTCCAGCCCGTACTCAGCCACCAAGGCGGGGTCTGACCACCTCGTGCGGGCATGGGTGCGTTCTTTCGGACTGCGAGCCACCATCTCAAACTGCTCCAATAATTACGGGCCTTACCAGCACATCGAGAAGTTCATTCCCCGCCAAATCACCAATATCCTCTCTGGACACACGCCCAAGCTCTATGGCACGGGCGAGCAGGTGCGCGATTGGATCCACGTCGATGACCACAACGAAGCGGTGCTCGCCATCCTCGAGCGGGGCCGCATCGGCGAGACCTACAATATCGGCGCGGACCAGGAAGATATTAATAATAAGCAGGTCATTGAGCTGATCTGTGAAATCATGGGCCATACCCGCAATGGGCGCGCACTCTATGAGCACGTGGCGGACCGCCCCGGCCACGACCAGCGTTATGCCATGGACGCCACCAAGCTGCGCCGCGAGCTGGGATGGACCCCGCGGTTCACGGATATCCGCGCCGGTCTCGAAGACACCATCGCGTGGTACCGCGATAACGAAGGCTGGTGGAAGCCCGAGAAAGAAGACGTGGAAGCCCGCTACAAGCAGCAAGGACAGTAGATATGCGTATTACCGAAACCGCCATCCCGGGGCTGCTCATCATCGACCTCGACGTGCACGGCGATAACCGCGGCTGGTTCAAGGAGAATTGGCAACGCGAAAAATTCACCGGCCTCGCGCCCGAGCTCGCGAGCTTCCAGCCGGTGCAGAACAATATCTCTTTCAACCACGCCGGTGCGACGCGCGGCCTGCACGCTGAGCCGTGGGACAAGCTCGTCTCGGTGGCGCAGGGCAAGATTTTCGGCGCATGGTGCGACTTGCGCGAGGGGTCAGATAGCTTTGGCGAGGTCGTCACCCACGAGGTAGGGCCGGAGACTGCGGTGTTTGTCCCACGGGGCGTCGCCAATGGCTTTCAAGCTCTGGAGGAAACCTCCTACTGCTACCTGGTGAATGAGCACTGGTCGGCCGAAGCTCGCTACGCCGCGGTGAACCTCAACATCGTGGACTGGCCGCTGGAGCCCACCGAGATTTCGGAGAAGGACAAGCAGCACCCCGCTCTTAAAGACGTGAGCCCGATGCCCGCCCGGCGCATCCTCGTCACCGGCGCGAACGGGCAGTTGGGGCGGGCGCTCAAACGCCTGCTTGCCGATGCTGAATTGTGTACCCACGCCGACTTCGATATCACCGACCCACCAGAACGGAATTGGAAGCAGTACTCCGCCATCATCAATTGCGCGGCGTATAACGACGTCAACGGTGCCGAAAACGACCGCGCCGCCGCCTGGGCCGTCAATGCGGAAGCGCCCGCACGGCTGGCGCGCATCGCCGCGGAGAACCAACTCACGCTGGTGCATGTGTCGAGCGACTATATCTTCGACGGCACCAACGAGGTCCACACCGAGGAGGAATTGCCGTCGCCGCTGAGTGCGTATGGGGCGTCGAAAGCCGCGGGCGATACCGCCGCGCAGACCGCGCCGCAGCACTACGTCATCCGCACCTCGTGGGTGTTCGGCGAGGGCGAGAATTTCATGTCCACCATGCGCCGGCTGGCCAATAAGGGAGTGGAGCCGAAAGTCATCCATGACCAGCGCGGGCGGCCCACGTTTGCCGAGGACCTTGCCAAGGGCATCGTCCACCTGCTTAAATCCGGAGCGGAGTACGGCGTGTATAACCTCTCCAACTCGGGCGATACCGTGGGCCGCGATGAGATTGCCATGGCCGTGTTCATCGGGCTCGGCCACGACCCGGCCGAGGTCACTCCGGTAAGCACCGAGCAATACCGCGAGATCGCGGGCCCCGAGGCGCCGCGCCCCAAGGAGTCGACGCTTGCGCTAGATAAAATCGAGGCTACGGGCTTCAAGCCGCCGAATTGGCGCGCGGCCCTTGCCCTGTACTTGGCGCTGTACCCGGAGGATTAAATGAAAGGCATCATCCTGGCCGGCGGTTCCGGCACGCGGCTCTACCCGATTACCAAGGGCATCTCGAAGCAGCTCATGCCCATTTATGACAAGCCGATGATTTATTACCCGCTCACCACGCTCATTCAGGCGGGTATTCGGGAAATCCTCATCATCACCACCCCGGAGGATGCGGGGGCCTTCCAGCGACTGTTTGGCGATGGATCGCAGCTCGGGCTCATGATCGATTACGCGCTCCAACCGCGGCCGGAGGGGCTCGCGCAGGCCTTTTTGATTGGCGAGGAATTTATTGGAGACGACAGCGTCGCGCTGGTGCTCGGCGATAATATCTTCCACGGCTTCGGCGGCGAGCTCGCCCACTGCCAAGATCCGGAGGGCGGCATCATCTTCGCCTACGAGGTCTCGGATCCGCAGCGCTATGGCGTTGTGGATTTCGACGCCGCAGGCCATGCGCTGAGCATCGAGGAAAAGCCAGAAGTGCCGCGGTCGAACCACGCGGTGGTGGGCTTGTACTTTTATGACAATTCCGTCGTGGAGATAGCCAAGGGCATCGAGCCCAGCGGCCGCGGTGAACTGGAAATCACGGCGGTAAACGAGGAGTACCTGCGCCGCGGCGAGCTCAATGTGCAGCGCCTGCACCGCGGCAGCGTGTGGCTCGATACGGGAACGGTGGACTCGATGAGCGAGGCCTCCGCCTACGTCGAGGTGATGCAAAAGCGCACCGGCATCGTTATTGGCTCACCAGAAGTGGCCGCCTTCGAAGCGGGCTTCATCGACCGCGCCCAGCTAGAAAAACTCGCCGAGCCGTTGCTTAAGTCCGGCTACGGCGAGTACCTGCGGGCGTACTAGAGGCTAGTAGCCGCGCTCGATGTATTCGTCGATGCGCGCGGCCTCCGCGCCCACCGTGGTGGCGTCGCCATGCCCTGGCAGGACCTTGGTGTCCTCCGGCAGGGTGAAGACGACGTTCTTCAGCGACTCGATGATCACATCGAAGTCGGAGTACTTGCGGCCGGTGGCACCAGGGCCGCCGTTGAAGAGCGTATCGCCCGACAACAGCGTCTCGCCCACGTGCAACACCACGCAGCCCGGCGAGTGGCCCGGGGTGTGGTAGACCGTGATCTTCTCGCCGCCAATATCGAACTGACCGCGGTCCGCCAATGGCGTGTACGGAGCATCACCATTGGACTCCTGCCACAGCATGTCATCGTCCGGGTGCAGGTAGACCTCGGTGTCGAAGCGCTTGGCGGCCTCGGGGGCGAGCTCGCAATGGTCATTGTGCGCGTGGGTGAGCAAGATGCCTTCCACGCGACGATCGCCAACGAGCTCTGCTACCGCATCCAGATCGTGGGAGGGGTCCACCACGTACACGCTGGAGTCATCGCCCACGACGTAGACGTTATTGTCCACGTCCCACTCGCCGCCATCGAGGCGGAACTTGCCAGAAGTAACCGTGCTATCGATACGCATTAGAACTCCACCACCGAACGTAGAACCTTGCCGGACTTCATGGTGGTAAAGGCCTGCTCGACGTCGTCAAGCGCAATGCGCTCGGAGACGAACTTATCCAGCGGGAAGTTGCCGGCCTTAGACAGCGCCACATAAGCGGGGAAATCGCGCTCTGGGAGGCAATCGCCGTACCACGCGGGCTTAATAGAACCGCCGCGGCCGTAGAGGTCGATGGCCGGGATATCCACGTGGTCGGTGAGGTTCGGCACGCCCACCATGACCATGCGGCCGGCGTGGTCGCGGGAGTAGAAGGCCTGGCGCCAAGTGGGCTGAATGCCCACGGCGTCGATAGAGACATCGGTGCCAAAGCCTCCGGTGAGCTCGCGGACGGCGTCAATAACCTCCTGCTCCGAAAGGTCCTTGGAGCAGATGGTGTCGGTCGCGCCGAACTCGCGGGCGGTCTCCAGCTTGGACTCGTCGATGTCCACGGCAATGATCTTTGCCGCGCTCGCCAGCTTGGCACCCGCAATGGCAGCCATGCCAACGCCGCCGCAACCAAAGACAGCGACGGACTCGCCGAGCTGGATATCGCCGGTATTCACGGCCGCGCCGAGGCCCGCCATGATGCCGCAGCCCAGCAGGCCAGCGGCAGCCGGGTCGGTGTCTTCCACCTTGGTGCACTGGCCCTCGTGGACCAGGGTCTTCTCAGCGAAGGAACCGATGCCCAGCGCAGGGGTGAGCTCGGTGCCGTCCTCGAGGGTCATCTTCTTGGAGGCGTTGTGGGTATTGAAGCAGTACTTTGGCTCGCCCTTCTTGCAGGCGCGGCACTCGCCGCACACGGCGCGCCAGTTCAAAATGACGAAGTCGCCTTCCTCCACGTGGGTGACCGCAGAACCTACGGTCTCTACTACGCCTGCGGCCTCGTGGCCGAGCAGGAAAGGGAAGGCGTCTTCAATATCGCCATCGCGGTAAGCAAGGTCGGTGTGGCACACACCGCAGGCCTGGACGCGCACGATGACATCGTTAGGGCCGGGGTCAGGAACGACAATGTTGACGGTTTCGACTTCCGCACCCTTGGAACGGGCGATAACAGCTTTTACAGTCATGCGCCCGAGCGTACCGATATTTTCAAAACCGGCGCATTATTGAAAACTCTTTTTAAGAGTGGGCGATGACGTTGGCCGCATGCTCGTGACCACGCTGGTTCATATGGATGGGCAGGTTGCCGTCGCCAGCAGTAAAGTCCACCAGACCAGCCCACATGCGCTGGTTTGCATCGGCGCACATGCCGTTATTGCGGGTAGAGGGCTTCAGATCCAGGAACTGCACGCCGGTGCGCGCCGCCAAGTCCACCTGCATCCACTGCGCCTTATTCTCAAAGTCTTGGATGCCCGGCAGGAAGGTAGAATCGGCCGGGCGCGGACCGAAGTGGAAGAGGCAGTAATAAGGGCCGGTGCCGATGGTGGGGTATCCCACGATCTGGACGCGAGCGTTCGGGGCAGCGCGCTTAATGCGCTCGATCTGCGGGGCGGTGCGGTCCGCGAACTCCTTGCGAATCTGCGGCAGGCTCATATCGCGGTGGTTGTAGGTGTCATTAAAGCCGGTGGTGATGACCACGCGGTTAGTGGCCGGGCTCAGCGCGCCGGTACGGATGGCCGCATCCACCTGCTGGAAGATCTGCGGGCCGCGGGACATGGACACGGCGCCGGAGCAGGAGAAGTCCCGCACCGGAAGGCGCAGCTTGGCGCCGGCGCGCTTGGCGTAATTATTAGAGGTCGGGCAATCTACGCCCACACCTTTAGAGGGGGCGTAGCGGTGAGCGAGGTAGGAGCCGGCGTCTGGATCCGCCAAGACGGAATCGCCGAAGGCTACCAGGTTGCGCTCCGCGGCGGTGGCCTGCGGTGCGACAGCCACGCCTACGACGGCCAGCGCGGACGCCACCACGGAGAGGACTTTGAGCTGCAGAGATTTCATGAGATCCTTTTCTAGAAACACCAGTAACTTCAGGTAACTGTAGTCACTTCTGTAACATATTTCGAGTTGGCGGCAACACCGCCCGCCTCTCTCACGATATCGTCCATGGTTATCTTTTCGTTATCTTCGCTAATTTGGAGCTTTCCCGATCGTGAATTTTTCTGATTTCACATTCCACGCTGCAGCCCTCGGCCGGTTCGTGCCGGCGCTTCTTAACGCTGGACTCGTCAGCCACCAAGGCGGCGCGAAGGCGCAGCTTAGTTTGCTACCTAACCTGGCCCGCTACCGCTTCACCACCGCGCGCGAGATCGAACAGGGCTACCTCACCTGCCCAGAGCGCCTGGCGCTTATCGACGACGACGGCACCCTCACCTACCGCCAGCTGCGCACCCACACGCAGGGCTTCGCCCGCTACCTCCGCTCGCTGGACCTGCCCGAAATCCGCCTCGGCGTCATGGCACGCAACGGCCGCGGCATCATCATTCCACTCGGTGCCAAAGGCTATGCGGGCGCTTCTATTTACCTGCTCAACGTTGGTTCCTCCCCGGAGCAGTTAGCGGGCTGCATCGAGGAAAACGGTATCAACGTGCTCGTGGTTGATGATGAGTTCATTAACCGCGTGGACACCGATATCCCCGTCATCATCGCGCACGATACCGGGGCAAGTGATCTGCCAAAGCTAGACAAAATTGTGAAGACTCCACCGGCCGCGACGCTGCCGCGATTCCCCAAGCACGGCCCGATCGTGCTCATGTCTTCCGGCACCACGGGCATTCCGAAGGGCATTGTGCGGCCGGAGCCAACCCTGCCGGTGGTACTGGCCTCCATCGTGAACACAATTCCGTGGCGCGGCGACCAACGCCTGCAACTGACCGCCTCTATCTTCCATACCTGGGGTTGGGCCTGCATCAATATTGCACTGGGCCTGCGCAATACCATTGTCACCCGCCGCGTATTCGACGCGGAGCAGGTGCTTGACGATGTCCAGCGCTACCGCCTCGATGGCATGATCTCCTCCCCCATCTTCTTCAAGCGCTTGGTGGAGCGGGATCCGGCCGGTGAGTTCGATACCGCGAGCTTGAAATTCATCGCCTCGGCCGGCAATGCGCTGACCCCGGAGGTGGTCAAGGAGACCAATGCGCGCTTCGGCGCGATCCTCTGCAATGTCTATGGCTCCACCGAGCTCGCGCTGGCGACGACCGCCACCATGGACCAGGTGGCCGCCAACCCCACCATCGCCGGACGCGTGGCCTCCGGCACGAAGCTGCGCATCCTCGATAAGGAAGGCCACCCGGTGCCGCGCGGCGAGGTGGGCGAGATTTATCTGACCAACTCCACCGCCATGACTGGCTATACCAACCCGAATCTGCGCCTCAATAAGGTGGACGGTCTCATTTCGATTGGGGACCTGGGCTATATCGATGAACACGACTTCCTGCACGTTGTCGGCCGCGCCGATGACATGATCATCGTCGGCGGCGAGAACGTCCATCCGCAGTCCGTCACCGAGATTCTCGAGGCCATGCCGGGCATCCATGAGGTCCACGCCGGCGGTGTTGAAGATAGCGAAACCTTCCAGCGCATCGCCGTGTGGGCAGTGCCTACTGCCGACGCCACCGGTAAGGCCCTGACCGCCGACGCCATCCGTGACTGGGTCCGCACCAAGCTCGCTGACCACTCCGTGCCGCGTGATGTGCACTTCATGGACAAGCTCCCACGCAATGCCACCGGCAAGGTGGTCCCGCGCCTGCTGAAAAGCCACGGGGACGCTTAAGCCACGCGCTGCCCCCAAAACAGCGAAAGGCCGCAGGCTATGCACCTGCGGCCACTGTGGAGCCGCCTGCGAGAATCGAACTCGCGACCTTTTCATTACGAGTGAAATGCTCTACCGACTGAGCTAAGGCGGCACGCTGCTTAGCATATGCCAATGCAGCAAGAGAAAGTTTAACCTAGGGGCGCCGCGGAATAGAAATCGGGCCCCGAGCAGGCACCCGTCTATAGGCACGCGCGGCGCAGGCGGCCCACCAGCCCATCAAAGGCAATTTGCGTGCCGACGTTTTGCGTCAGCTGTTCGCGGCATAAGGTGATGGCCGCTTGGCAGTCCAGCAGGCCTTCCTCGCTCACCCGCTGCGCGAGCTCGCCAGAAAGACCAGCGAAGTCCGGATGAGTCAGATCCACCTGCGCGCCGACCTTCTGCATGAGCGCATCGCGGTATACGCCAGAGAGATCGATAAGTACTAAATCCAAGTTGTCGATTACTCGGCGCTTCGCCCGCTTCTTGTGCTGCTCCTGAAGATCCTTGATGGCGGATCGGGCGTCGCGCTGTGCCTTGGCCGCACCCTTGCCCTTCGCACCGACGCCGAGGGTCTGCTCCAGCTTCGCCAGTTCGGCTTCTTCCTGTTCCTTATGCGATTCCTTCGCCTCTGAATCGACCAATTTCAGCAGCGAGGTCACCGCCTGAAAGCCTTGGGAGCCATGGAAGACCTCTTCTGCCAGGTTGATGGCCACGGCGCGGCGCTTTTGCACCGCCGGGTCGTTGACTAGGCGCCGTGCCCGGCCGACGTGGCGGAGGGAGGTGAGGGCGGCCAAGTGGGCGTCGTGATCCGAGGCGCCCTCGCTGACCAGCTGGGCGGTAATGCTCTCCACCGACGGGGAGGGGATGTAGAGGTGGCGGCAGCGCGAGCGGAGGGTCTGGGAGAAGTCCTCGGGTGCGTCGGAAGGAGCACACATAATAATCACAGTGCGCGCCGGCGGCTCCTCCACCGTCTTGAGCAGGGCGTTCGCACCGTTGTTAGTAAGGCGGTCGGCATTGTTAAAGATCACCACGCGCCACGGCGCCACCGTGGGCAGGCTGGCAGCACGGCCGATAACCTCGCGCACCGTATCCACCGGAATGATGACTTCCTGCGGATCCACCAGCACCAAGTCAGTATGCTGCTTAGCACCCAACACCGCCTGGCAGGCCTCGCACCGGCCGCAGCCCGGCTCCTCCGGGTCCGTACACATGAGCGCGGCCGCAAAATCGAGCGCGGCCAGGGAACGGCCGGAACCCGGCGGGCCGGTAAATAGCCAGGAATGGCTCATCGCCCGCGGATCTGCCCCCGCCATCCCCCGCGCAGCCCGGGCGGCATCCAGAATGGTGCGGGCCACACCTGGGGTATCTGCCAATCTTTGCGCAACGCTTCCGGTATTCACTCGCCCTAGCCTACTGGTCTTACTAAAGTATGAAGGCATGAACAGACTACTGCGCGGCGCACGATGGCTCATGGGTACCCAATGGCCGGTCTACGCCGCCTTAGTCCTCGGCGCCAACCTTATCGGTGCCATCGCGATTATGACCTTTGTCCTCTATTTCCTGCCGATGCCGGAGATCAAGGACTTCGCCGCCGAGTTGCCCAGCCTCATGGGCGTCGCCGCGGTGTATCTGATTTTTGCCGTGGTCATTGGCATCGCCGTTACCCTGCTGCTTTTCCGCCCGGTGCTGGACTGGCAGCGCAACCCGGACGAGCACGATCCGAATATGGTGCGCAATCTGGTGCTGCGCATCCCCGTCTACCAGTCCGTGGTGGCGGCGGCGGTTTGGCTCATCGGCATCATCCTGGCGGTGGTGATTTCCGGCCGGGAATCCGCCAAGCTCGGGCTCGTCGTGGGCGTTTCCGCAACACTCGCCGGTCTCGTGGTCATTATCTTGACTTATCTACAGGCTGAACGCCTCGTGCGCCCGGTCGCCGCCCAAGCGGTGGCACGGCGCTTTGAGGATTCCACGCTCGAGCCGCCCATCAAATACCGCCTGATTTCTACCTGGTTAATGACCTCCGGCGTGCCTCTGGTGGGTATCCTCCTCGTCCTCATCGCGCAGCGCACCGGACTTTTTCCCAGCACTGCAGGAGACCTAGTCCCTGCCATTACCGCACTCGCACTGACCGCCCTGGCTACCGGGTTTATCGGTACTAGCTTTGCGGTGATGAGCGTGGTGGACCCGATTGTGGAGCTGCAGGACGCCATCAATCGGGTGCGCCGCGGCGATACTAATGCAGAGGTCGATATCTATGATGGTTCCGAGCTAGGCGTGCTGCAGGCCGGCTTCAACGAAATGATGCGTGGCCTGCGGGAGCGCAACCGCGTGCGCGATATTTTCGGCCGCTACGTCGGCAGCGAGGTGGCCCAACGTGCGCTGGAGGAACGCCCAGAATTAGGCGGAGAGGATCGCAAGGTGGCGGTGCTTTTTATTGACGTCATCGGTTCCACCACCTTCGCCGTCAACCACTCCCCCGAGGAGGTGGTGGAGGAACTCAATAAGTTCTTCGAGCACGTCATCGAGGTGGTGCACCGCAATAAAGGAATTATTAATAAATTCCAGGGTGATGCCGCCCTGGCTGTCTTTGGCGCCCCGCTCAACGTTTATGATTCCACCTCTGTGGCGCTACAGGCCGCCCGGGAGCTGCGCAGTGAATTGCGTGGGCTGGAACTGCAAGCCGGCATCGGGGTGGCCGCAGGACACGTCGTCGCCGGGCATATCGGTGGTGCGGACCGCTTCGAATACACCGTCATTGGAGATGCTGTGAATGAAGCCGCGCGCCTGACCGAGCTGGCCAAGGACACCCCGGGCCAAGTGCTCACCAATGCCGCCACACTCAAGACCGCTAACGAGGCCGAGCAGGCCCGGTGGACTATGATGAAATCCATTGAGTTGCGCGGTCGCCATCGCATGACCCAGCTGGCTCGCCCTATCCGCGCTACCCTGGCAGAACGTTCCGAGGTATAACGAGGTTTTTAAGTGAGTTCAGCTCCCCGGCCCCGCATGATCGTGCCCGATGTGGCACGCGGCATGGCCCTTCTAGGCATCGCCATGGCCAATATGACCACGGCATGGATCATCACCACCGGCCGGGCAGCTATTTCGGCGGCATCATCGATGGCAGCGCGTGGGATAAGGCGGCCGTCGTCTTTGGCGCCTTCTTTGTCCACAACCGCGGCCTTCCCATGTTTTCTACCCTGCTCGGCTTTGGCGTGGGGCTCATTGCGATGAGTCTGTGGCGGCGCGGGTTTCCGGTGCGGGCGGCGCGCGGGGTCATCGCTAAGCGCTATGCCTTCTTGGCGGTGATGGGCGCGGTGCACTTGGTGCTGCTGTTTTGGGGCGACATTATGTTCTTCTATGGCGTGGCCGGAATTATCATCGCATTCCTGCTGCGCAAACGGGATTCTACCCTCATGCTCGTTGCCTATATTCTGTTTGCGCTGTGCGCGCTGGGCGGGGTTGTGGCCTTTATTTCCGGTGCCTTGGATCCCCTCGGCGTGGTGGCCACGGAGGGCATAGGCACCATCGAGTCTTATCCAGATCTGCTGCTCAGTCAGCTTATTACCCTGGGCAGCCAGGCCGTTGCCACGCCGATCATTGTGCTGATGTACCTGCCCGTCATGCTGGTGGGCTTTGTGTGGGCGCGCCAGGGCGTGCTTGCCGACGTCCCCTCTCACCGCCCCACCCTCCTGCGCTGGGTCGCCATCGCGGTGGCCATTACCGTCGTAATCGGTAGCTTGTGGTCTTTGAGCACGCTGGGGGTCATCGAGCAGCGCTGGGCCAATGCAGCCAATAATGCCAACGCTTTCATCGGTGTCTTTACCGGGCCTGGCATCCTGGCCGGGCTCGCGCTGCTGCTGCAGCCGGTGCAGGAGCGGCTCTCGGCCGGCGCGCCGCTGCCCACAGTGCTGTGGCCTTTTGCGGCGCTGGGCAAGCGCTCCATGAGCGGCTACGTAGGGCAGTCCATTCTCTTTTTCTTCCTCGTGCACCCGTTCACGCTGGACTTCGGCCACGATCTGGGCGCCTTCGGCCAGGCCGCGCTAGCCTTCGCGGTATGGCTGGCCACGCTCATTTTTGCCTGCGTGCTGGAGGCCGGCGGCCGCCGCGGTCCCTTCGAGGCCGTGCATCGCCGCTTGTCTTATGGCCCGACGATGCAGCCGCAGCTACCGCGCTCGGGTGCGGCTAAGGCCGTCAATCAGCAGCAGGTGGCCGAGAATTAAGGTGCCGGCTTCGGCCGCGCGCACTAGCCGCACCTTGCGCTTTCGCTGCTGCAGCGCCGCACGCAAGGCCGTTAGCCCCTCGGCCGCGACGAGCAGGTTGGCGCCGTGGCTCATGCCCTTGCCGGCGTCGGTGCGCAGCGCTGGGTCGCCCGCCAGTGCCGAGGTGGCCAGCACGGCCGCGCCACCCACTGCCACTGCGGCGGACGTCGGCTGGCTACGGGTACTGGCAACGCCCGCGCCCCATGCGGCCGCGCGCAGGCCCCAACCTAAGGCATCATTGCGCGCGCCGCGGCGATACAAACTCCAGGCATAGGCGGCGTGGCTCGCAGCCACGGCCGCCACGCCCAGCACAGAGGGGCGTGTCAGGCGGCGGGTCTTTTCCACCTGAGCAAGGACTCCGGCCAAGACTGCGGTGTCAACGGCGGGCTCTTCGCAGACCGAGGCGAGCAGCTGCGGCTGTGCGCTGATATCGGATACGGCGCGCCGCAGAGCCGCAGCGCCTTCGTGGGTGCGGGCAAGAAAATCGTTCATGCCCGCCACCTTACGCGGTTATTTCTTGCGCGAGCCGGCCTTCACCACGTTTTTCGTGCCGGGCGAAGGCTTCTTGGTTGCCTTCTTGCCGGCCTTCTTCGTGGACTTTTTGGTGGCCTTCTTAGTCGCCTTCTTCTTGGTCGTCTTTCTAGAGGACTTCTTGGTGGACTTCTTCTTGGTCTCGCCGGAAGCTTCCTTGGCACGGCGCTCGGAGAGGAGCTCGTTCGCGCGGGCGTCGGTCAGCTGCTCCGGGTCATCGCCGCGGCGCAGGGAGGCATTGGTGGTGCCGTCGGTGACGTACGGACCGAAGCGGCCGTCCTTGACGGTCATCGGCTTGCCGGAGACGTCATTATCGCCCAGCTGCTTGATCGGCGGCTGGGCCGCGGCGCGACCACGGCGCTTCGGCTCGGCATAGATGCGGCGGGCTTCGTCCAAGGTGATGGTGAAGATCTGCTCTTCCTTGGCCAAGGAGCGCGAATCGGTCCCCTTCTTCAGGTACGGGCCATAGCGGCCATTTTGGGCGGTGATCATCACGCCGTCATCCTCGCCCACCTCGCGCGGCAGGGACAGCAGCTGGAGGGCTTCTTCGAGAGTCACCGTAGAGGGTTCCATCGAGCTAAACAGCGAGGCCGTACCCGGCTTCAGCTTATTCTCGATGTACTCCTTGACGCGCTTTTCCTTCTGCTTTGCGGCCGTCTTGGTCTCCCAATTCTTGGCGCGCTTGCCCTCCTCGGCGCGTTGCTTATCCTCCTCGGCCCGCTCCTTGGCGACGACCTCTTCGGCCTCACCCTCGGCCTTCTCCCGCTCATCATCGCGGACAACCTCGGTGACATACGGGCCGAAGCGGCCCTCCTTAGCCACAATCATGCGCCCATTTGCCGGGTTTTCACCCAGTTCGCGGCCGCCCTGTGGGGTGGCAAAGAGTTTTTCCGCCAGCTCCTCGTTCAATCCGTCCGGAGTGACGGTTTCCGAGAGGTTAGCGCGCTGGTACTCGATGCTGCCGTCGTCATTGGTGCCGACGGCGCGCTCGATATACGGTCCATAGCGGCCCACGCGTACGAAGACATCGCGGCCCTCGGTATCGGTGTAAAGGCGCAGGGAGTTGACCTTGCGAGCATCGATGGCTTCTAGGTTGACGTCGATAAGTGATTTCAAACCACCGTGACGGGCAATAGAGGCCGCCTTTTGCTCATTGGCCTCGGCGTTGCCGAAGTAAAAGCCGTTGAGCCAGGCGGTGCCGTCCTCGATACCGGTAGCAATCTGGTCCAGCTCATCCTCCATAGAAGAGGTGAAGTCATAGTCCACCAGCTCGGTGAAGTTTTCCTCCAATAGGCCCACGACGGCGAAGGCAACCCACGATGGCACCAGCGCATTGCCGCGCGAGACCACATAGCCGCGGTCCTGGATGGTCTTGATGATGGATGCGTAGGTGGACGGACGACCGATACCCAGATCCTCCATCTTCTTGACCAGGCTGGCCTCGGTATAGCGCGCCGGCGGGTTGGTGGAGTGGCCCTCGGCGGAGACTTCCTTGGCGCTAAGGGCGCGGCCTTCTTCCAGATGCGGCAGGCGGGTCTCGCCCTTCTTGTCACCCTTGGCGTCATCCGCGCCATAGGCCTTCAGGAAGCCGGGGAAGGTAATGGTGCGGCCGGTGGCGGAGAATTCCACGTCATAGCTGCCATTATCCGTGGTAGCCGTGCCGGCCACGGTGACCTTCATGGAGGTTCCCTTGGCATCGGCCATCTGGGAGGCGACGGTGCGCTTCCAAATCAGGTCATAGAGCTTAAACTCCTCCGCATCCAATTGACCGGAGAGCTGGCCCGGGGTGGCGAAGGACTCGCCGGCGGGGCGGATGGCCTCGTGGGCTTCCTGGGAGTTTTTCACCTTGCGGTCATAAACGCGCGGGGAATCAGAAACGTACTCTGCGCCATAGATGCTGGTGGCGGAGTTGCGCGCGGCTGATAGACCCTGCTTGGACAGCGAGGTGGAATCGGTACGCATATAAGTAATGTGGCCGTTTTCGTACAGTCGCTGCGCAATGCGCATGGTGCGCTCAGAGGTAAAATGCAGGCGTCGGCCGGCCTCCTGCTGCAGCGTAGAGGTCATAAACGGCGCATAAGGCTTGCGCGTATAGGGCTTGTGCTCGACGCCAGCGACCTGCATTTCCGCGCCGCTCAGTGCGGTTTCCAGCGCCTTGGCCTGCGGCTCGGTGATGACGATGACGTCCTTGCTCTTCACGTTTCCGCGGTCATCAAAGTCGCGGCCGAGGGCCACGCGCTTGCTATTGACGGCGGTAAGGCGGGCGTCGAATGTAGCGGGGTTATCCGCATCCGCAGCGCCGGTATCTAGCGTGGCGGCTAGGTCCCAGTAATCGGCCGGGATGAACGCCATGCGCTCGCGCTCGCGCTCGACGATGACGCGGGTGGCCACCGACTGCACGCGACCGGCAGAAAGCCGCGGCATGACTTTCTTCCACAGCACCGGGGAGACCTCATAGCCGTAGAGACGGTCGAGGATGCGGCGGGTTTCCTGGGCGTCGATAAGGTTGTAATCCAGATCGCGCGTATTATCCGCAGCTTCCAAGATGGCTGACTTGGTGATCTCATTGAACACCATGCGGCGTACCGGGACCTTAGGCTTTAGAACCTCGAGCAGGTGCCACGCGATGGCTTCACCCTCGCGGTCGGGGTCTGTTGCGAGGAAGAGCTGGTCGCACTGCTTCAGCTTGGATTTTAGGTCCGCGACCTTTTTCTTCTTATCGGGGCTCACCACATATAGCGGGGCGAAGTCGTCCTCCGGGTTCACGCCGAGGCGCGCCCAGGATTCCTTCTTATACTTAGCCGGCACATCCGCAGCGCCGCGGGGAAGATCGCGGATATGGCCCACGGAGGCCTCCACGATGTACTTATCTCCGAGGTAAGGCTGGATCTTCTTCGCCTTCGTCGCCGACTCGACGATCACCAAGGTCTTTCCCGGCCCGGCTGCTTCTGCCACTTCGACTTCATCCCTTTCGATGATGCGAACAATAAGGTTTGCACGCTTTCAGCAATCGCCCCTAGCGTACACAGATGATCTGCGTTTTCTTTCTCGCACCATATACGCGGTTGTGCCAAAAGGCCGTTTTCAGGGGCACTATGTACCCCCACGGAACCGGTCTATACTGGCCTACTTAGAACGCCCAGTAGCTGTGAAAGCATTGTGGGGCACGATAGCACACCCAAGACGACGCCCGCGGAGGATTCATGGTCGACACCATCACTATGTGGATCGAAACCGTCATGTCCACAGAGTGGATCTACCCGTTGGTAGGCGCACTGATCTTTGGTGACTGCTTCTTCCCCGTGCTGCCTTCTGAAATCCCGCTCAATATGGCCGGCGCCTGGTCCGGCTCCCAGGGCTTTCCGCACCTGCCCACCATGTTTTTCGTGGCGCTCATTGCCGCCATGATGGGCGATAATCTCTGTTTCCTACTGGGCACGCGCTTCATGCCCCTGCTCCAGCGCGTACCTAAGGGATCGAAGGCCTACGAGGGGCTCAAGTGGGTCAAGCGCAATATGCGCCGCGGCGGCGGTGCGGCCATTATTATTGCCCGCTTCATTCCTTCAGCGCGCCTGTTTATGACCATCCTGCTGGGGTCGATGCGCTTCCCGTGGCTCGTCTTTGTCTTCTTCGACACCATCGGCGTCGCGCTCTGGGCGGCCGAAGCGCTCGCCATTGGCTACCTGGGCGGCATGGCCTTTTCCAATTCGCCGGTGCTGGCGGTGGTGGTCAGCATCATCGCCGCCGTGGTCATCGGCGTGGGCCTGCAGAAACTGCAGAATAAGTTCACCGAGTGGTGGGATACCCGGCGCGGCTACGCCGAAACGCCGTAGCGGGAAGACCTGAGCGAGGCAACCGGCCGCCTAAACTACGGACACGGACTGGGCCTGCTCGCCCTTCGGACCGGAGCCTACCTCGAAGGTGACCTGCTGATTTTCTTCTAGGGTGCGAAATCCGCTGCCCTGGATCTCGGAGTAGTGGACGAAGATATCGCCTTCGCCGTCCGCGCGCTCGATGAAGCCGTAGCCCTTTTCAGAGTTAAACCACTTAACGGTTCCTTGTGCCATGGTGTGCAGTCCTTTTCTTGATTGGCGGTGCGGCGATTCCGCGCCGAGGGGTTCGGTAAATGCGTCCTTTAGCAGTACCTTAAAGTGTAAACACCGCACCAAGACATCATTGGCCTCATCTCAGTGTGACACGTTCCACGCCAAAGCGATAGGCCTAACCCACGAGGGGGTAAAAATTGACTCACCCGGAAACGGATAATCCCCTGGGAGAAGAGCTCCTCGAGTTCATCCAGTGCCGCCTCGATGAGTCCACTCTCACATTTCAGACCACCCTGCCGCCGCAGCGCGCGCAGTATGCCGAGTGGCCCGAATGGGTGCTGCCGCAGTTGCGGGAAAAGCTGGTAGAAGGGGGCGTCGGCAAGCTGTATAGCCACCAAGCGGAGCTGGCGCAGGCGGCCTGGGCCGGCGAGGATGCGGTGATTTCTACCGGTACGTCCTCGGGTAAGTCCCTGGGCTATCAGCTGCCCATTCTGAGCCGGCTAGCGCAGGAGCCGACCGCCTGCGCGCTGTATCTCACCCCCACCAAGGCGCTGGGATCTGACCAGCTGCAGGCGGTGCTCGAGCTGTGCCGGGGCATTCCGGCGCTCAAGGGCGTGGTGCCCTCGCCTTATGACGGCGATACGCCGCAGGAATCCCGCGCGGGCGTGCGCGATCATTCGCGGTTCATTTTCTCCAACCCGGATATGGTGCATATGTCGCTGCTGGCGGCGCACGCGCGGTGGGCGCGGCTGCTGCGGCACCTGGAGTTCATCGTCATCGATGAATGCCATTCCTACCGAGGCGTTTTTGGCGCGAACGTGGCGCTGGTGCTGCGGCGCCTGCTGCGCCTGTGCGCGCACTATGGCTCGCGGCCGACGGTAATTTATGCCTCGGCCACTATGAAGGACCCGGGCCGGCATGCGCAGCGCCTTACCGGCCGGCCCACCCGCGCGATTACGGAGGACACCGCGCCCACCGGCGCGCGCACCGTGGCGCTATGGGAGCCGGGCTTTATCGAGGGCGCCGAGGGCGAGCACGGGGCGCCGGTGCGCCGCGCCGCCACCACCGAGGCGGCCGAGATGATGGCCTCCTTCATCGCCGAGGGCGCGCGCACCATGACCTTTGTGCGTTCGCGCCGCTCGGCCGAGGTAGTAGCCATGCGCGCGGCCGAGGTGCTCTCCGGTAGCCTCGGCCGGCCCGATTTTGCCCAGCGCATCGCCGCCTACCGCGCCGGTTACCTGGCCGAGGACCGCCGCAAGTTGGAGCGCGCGCTTGACGACGCCTCCTTGCTCGGCGTCGCCACCACCTCCGCCCTCGAGCTGGGTATCGACGTCGGTGGGCTCGATGCTGTGGTCACGGCCGGCTTCCCGGGTACCGTCGCAAGCTTTTGGCAGCAGGCCGGGCGCGCCGGCCGCCGCGGGCAGGGCTCGCTCGTGGTGCTCATTGCCCGCGATGAGCCGATGGATACCTACTTAGTCCACCACCCCGAGGCCCTGCTGGGCCGGCCGGTGGAGGCCAGCGTCTTCAATCCGGCCAATCCGTATATCCTCTTCGGCCACGTCTATTGCGCCGCGGTGGAAAAGCCGCTGGATGATGCCACGATTGCCGCCTGGGGTGCTCAGGATGTGGTTCACCAGCTGGCCAAGTCTGGCCTGCTGCGCCGCCGCGAGCGCGGCTGGTTCGCCGTGCCCGTCCCTGCCCATTCGCCGGAAGAGCTTTCCCCAGAGACGGCCCATACCGCGGTGTCGCTGCGCGGCGGGGCGGGCGAGGAAGTCATGATCGTAGATTCCTCCGACGGCCGCCTGCTCGGCACCATCGACGCCGCCCGCGCTACCAGCCAGGTCCACCCCGGCGCGGTGTACCTGCACCAAGGCGAGAGTTTTGTCATCGAGGAGCTCATCCTCAGCGACTACCTGGCGCTGGCCCGGCCCGAGACCCCGGACTATTCCACGACTCCGCGCTCCACCACGGATATCCGCATCCTGCGGGAGGCCGATAACCTGGTCAATTACTCCCCAGGACTGTGGGTGGCGGACGTGGAGTTGGAGGTCACCGACCGTGTCACCGGCTACCAGGTGCGGCTTGCCGATGGCACCATTGGCGATGTCATCCCCCTCGATCTCCCCGAACAGCGCCTGGTCACCCGGGCGGTGGCCTACACCATCGATCCAATGGCGCTTGCCGCGATGGGGGTTACCGCCTCCGATACTCCTGGCACCCTACACGCGGCCGAGCACGCCGCCATTGGCCTATTACCGCTTATCGCCACCTGCGACCGCTGGGACATCGGCGGCGTGTCCACCGCATTGCACCCCGATACGCAGCTACCTACCGTCTTTGTCTACGACGGCCACCCCGGCGGCGCCGGTTTTGCGGAGGAAGGCTTCCGCCGCTTCCCCGAATGGATCGCGGCTACCTTCGAGGCGGTGCGCTCTTGTCCGTGCGAAGCCGGGTGCCCGTCGTGCGTCCAGTCGCCCAAGTGCGGAAACGGAAACAATCCGCTGAGCAAGGACGGCGCCATCAAGCTACTGGGTGCGCTGGTCACCATGACGCAGGGCTAGCCTCAACTTAAGCGGTTTTGCCTTTTTCTTCATTTACTCGCTGCGCCCGCGCGTGTTCATAGTCCGCGCTGCGCTGCAACAGCTCCTCACGCCGATGAGGGAACCGCTCCAAAATTATGCGCTGAATTTCCGCCGCTGCACGTGCGCGAGTGCGCCGCACTTCCGGATCCGGCTCATAAAAAGGCGAGCCTTGCGGATGTCTCATGGAGCATCGCCTCTTTCTTTTTTCGGGGCAGATTTGTCGAGCTCACCCTCTTTAAACTCTTGGGCAAAATCCCACAGTGTGTTGATAAAAGGGGAATCTCCTTCAACGTCCGATAATAATCCCAGAATTGTGGGGAGAAAATACCATCCAGTAAGTCTTTCGGCGATATTCCCGCCAAGCAATGAAGCCTGCTACGGCTGCCACTGCGGTGGGGATAAGGCGCACTACTGCTTCCTGCCAGCTCATACCGGCCCCGCCTTCGCTTGAGTGGACCGGCCACGGACCGCAGCGGTGACGATGACGTCGCGGCCGGATTCGGTGCAGGTTTCTAAGGTGGCGTCGTTAAGCTCGGCGGTATCGCGCGCGGCGGTACAAGCATCTTCACCCGTAGCGAGGGCCCAGGCACCGGCAACCGCCGCGAGGTCGGCCGCCACTTGGGCCTCGTGGCGCGCGGCCACGCGCGAGCCCACTGCCGCCACGATAAGCAGCAGGCTCACTATGGCGACGATGATACCGGCCGCGGCAATGGTGGCATAGCCTTCCTCGCCGCAGCGCCTCGGCCTACTCATTTCCGCCTACCTCGGCCGGAAATACCGCCTCGGAGCGCATGGTGCCGACGGGGGCATCGACGCTTACCGACGCCCTCACCAACCCACCGCTTTCTTCCACGCTGACCTGGGCATCCTCGCGCGGGGGATGGTATTCGACGCCGATGGCGTGCGAACGCGCGGCCGCGCCCGCCATGTCCACCGCGGCGATATAGGATGCCAGCGTGGCAATGGCACCCACGATTCCCGCCGCGACCAAGACCAGGGAGCTTAAAGCCAAGGCGGCCTCGATGGTCACGGAGCCATCGTCATCAAATACCCTGTGCATCATTCCTCCTTTCTGCCGGCAGGCTGGGCCCGCCGGCCACGGTTAGAGAGCGGCGCTAGCTCGGGGTATTCGAGAGGGCGTCGGTAATGATGCCCTCGATGGCATCGACCACCCCGCCGCCGTTGATGACCATGTAGAGCACCCCGGCAAGCGCGGCGGCCGCCAAAGATCCCATGGCATATTCGATGGTGCTCATCCCCTCGTCATTGCGGATGAGCTGGGAATACTTATTTAGTGCGTGCATGATTAGTGTCCTTTCATGTGAGGTTTAGAGAAGTTGTGCGCCCAAACTGATAACTACGGGCGCAAGTCCTAGAACGATGAATGCTGGCAGGAAGCACACCGCCAGCGGGAGGGCGATAAATACTCCTGCGCGCTCCGCCTGCGCCGTGGCATGAGCGGATGCTTCCGCGCGCAAAGAAGTACAGATTCGATGGCACCCGGCCGCGATGGTGGCGCCGGATTGGCCCGACATGATGACAAGCTGCGCTAAGTCCTCCAGCCCCGCATGGCCCTTCATGTGGCCCCACGCGGAGTGCGCGGGAACGCCCACGCCGAGCAGCGCGGCGACGGTCTCCCACAGTTCCTTAGTCTGGGCATCCGCGGTGCGGGCCACCGCGGTGGTGGCGCCATGTACGGAAAGCCCTGCGGCCAGGCACGCTGCGAAGAGCTCGACGTCGCCAGCTACTGCCAGTGGATCCAGCGGTGCGGCGGGCTTGAGCTTGCTTATCAGTCCCCCGCGTGCGGTCGGGCCATCGCGCGGGGTCTTGGCGGTGGTCTCGGTTGCGCTGGCAGGTGCCAGGCGGGCGGTGTGCGGCGGCAGGCCAATAAGGGCGGCGAGGGCGATAAAGATGAGCGGGGTCATGCGGCCGCCTTCCGGATGATGACGCGCGACCAGGCGAATCCGCCGCAGGCCAGCGCCACGCCCACCACGAGGAGAATGCCGCCTAATCCACCGCCTAAAAGGAATCCGAGCGAGTTAGCACCCATGGCCCCTCCCATGGCGATGCCGGCTATGGGCAGGCACGCGAGCACCGTGGCGGTGGCTTGGGGGCCTTGCAGGCTAGCGGCGGTGGATTGCTGGTGGCGTCGGGAAGCGTCGAGGCGGCTTTGGGCTTGGTCGAGCAACCTGGCCACCGCTATGCCGTGGTAGGTGGAAAGCTCTAATAAGTGACCCAAGCGGTGAAACTCTGGCAGAGCCTTGCCGCCCTGCGGATCTATCAGCGCCATGTGCGGCGGCGCACCGCTCGCGGCAAGGGCGGCCGTGGACTCTAGTGCGGCGGATACCTCGCGCGGGGTGGTAGCTGGCAGGGACTCCACGCCGCGGGCGAGCGCACCGGCCAAGGTCGCCCCCGCACGCAGGTCCGCGGTGACCACGCCCAGGTAAGCGGCCAGCCCCTCGCGGCCGCGCCGCTCCGCCCGCGCGGCCACTAAGTCTTTGACGTACCAGGACACGCACCAGGCGATAATGGCGGCGGCGATGGCGATACTGATGCGGCCCACCGAGTAGAAGACCAGGCTGCCGCAAAAGACCGCGCCTAGGATCACCACGGAGCTGGTCTGTGCCCGGCGCGTGGCCGAGGCCAGGCGGCCGGCACTCGAGGGCGCGGGTATAAGCAGCGCAGCGGCAAGGATGAGGTAACTAAGCACGGCTGGCCTCCCCGGCATGCTCTCCCAGCAGCTGCGCGGAGAATTCCGCGAAGCCGTCTGCCGGGCCATCTTCGGCGCTCCAGATGATGCGCGGGGTCACTGGGTTTCCCTCGAGCAGGCCGATATGGGCGAGGCGGCGGCCCTGCGGGGTGCGCTCCATGGTCAGCACCATGTGCACAGCCGCCGCCAATTGCGAATGCAGCGCCGCGCGGTCCACGCCGCCGAGGGCGGCGAGCGCCTCCATGCGGGCTGGTACTTCAAAGAGGGAATTGGCGTGCAGCGTGCCGGCGCCGCCGTCGTGGCCGGTGTTGAGCGCGGCGAGGAGATCCACCACCTCGCGGCCGCGGATCTCTCCCACCACGATGCGGTCCGGCCGCATGCGCAGCGCTTGGCGCAGCAGTTGTGACATCGTGACCTCGCCGCTTCCTTCCGCGTTGGCCCGGCGCGAGACCACGCTGACGCAATGCGGGTGGTGTGGGGAGAGCTCGGCGGTGTCCTCGATAACGAGGATGCGTTCGCGCTCGGAGACGGTTCCCAACAGCGCGGAGAGCAGGGTGGTTTTGCCGGAACCAGTGCCGCCGATGACTAGAAAGGAGATGCGTTTGTCCACCACGGCGCGCAGCAGCGCCGCGATGTCTTTTGGCAGCGTGCCATTGTCTACAAGCTGGGGCAGGGTGGTCTGCGCTTGGCGCAATACGCGCAGGCTCAGGCAAGTCCCGGCCACTGCGGGCGGGCTCAGCAGTGCGTGGACGCGCAATACGACACCATCGGGGCGAGTGACGCGGCCATCGGCAAAGGGCTGCGCATCATCGAGGCGCGTGCCTGAAGCTGCCGCAAGCCGGCTGGCCAGCTGGCGGACCTCGGCATCATCGCGGAAGGTGATATCGGTGCGCTCGAGGCCTTCGCCGCGGTCCATGAATACCGCGTGTGGCCCGTTGACTACGACGTCTGTGACACCCTCGCGCCCCAGCACCGCATCGAGCGGGCCCATCCCGGTGGCGTCTTGGCGCAGGCGGCGCAGCAGGTCGAGCACTGCAACGTCACTAATCACGCCGGCTTCTGCGCGAATGCGCCGGGCCAGAGCTGCCGCATCATGCACCAATTCGGGCTCGGCGGCAATGATGCGCTGCATCTTTTCCAGCGTTTCTTGTGCTGCTTTATGCTCGCTCATACGCCGACCTCCTCGAGGACCGCGCGGGCGGCCTTGCGCAAGGGTGCGGGGAGGCGCTGCGGCAGGCCGCCGATTTCCACCGCGCGGGTGAGGCCCCGGAGCGTCGGCAATTCTGCCAGCACCGTGCTGTGGACGATGCGTTCTACTTCTGCCGCGCTTAACGACGCCCACTGGCGTTGCCGCAGCACCACCACGCATCTGCGCCGCGCAGCATCGAGACGCACCAGAAGTTGCGCGGCCGACGCGGCCGATCGCACCTCCGCGGCCACCACGATGACCACGTGGGTACAGGCATCCGGGATAGTCTCCGGGGTGCAATCCACCACGCATACCCCTTCGCCCGCATGGGCCGCCCCTACCACCCGGGCAAGCAGGTCCATGTCCAAGCGGAAGGGATCCGCGACGGTGCTGCGCGCGGCCGAGAGCACCGCTACCCCATCAGGCGTGGATGGCAGCGCGCGGTAGAGATCGGCGGCATCGATGCTGCCATCGCCCACGGTAAGCTCCGGCCAACGCGCCCCCGGTTCCGCTTCTACGCCGAGCAGGAGGTCGAGGCCGCCGGAGTATGGGTGGGCGTCGATAAGCAGGGCGCGACCGTCGGCTGCGCACTGGGTGCGGGCCAGCGCGGCCGCGAAGGTAGAAGCGCCCACCCCACCGCTCGCGCCAACCACGGCGATGGTCGCACTGCCCGGCCACGCTTCCTGCGGCGCGCCCGCCGCGGCGATGCTCGCCAGCAACTCCTTCACCTGGGCGGGGATGATAAAGGCGCTCTCCGCGTGGCAGGCGAGCGCCGCCTCGTAGTCAATCGGCCCGGGGTCCGCGGCCAGGAAAAGCACGGGCGCAGGCGCGGTGTGGGTGCGCCGCGCTGCTGCCACCACGCGGGCCATCAAGGAATCAACCAGCACCGCATAGGCGCCGGGCAAGCTGCGCGGGACATCGCGGGGATCGGTTACGGTCAGCACATCGTGGCTGGTCGCAGCCGCGGCGTGAACGGCCTCGGCGCGCAGCGCTTCGTCACCAATAGCGACAACGATGACGGCGGAATCAGGGTGTAATGCGTTCATGCCTCATAGCCTGAAGCAGTCGCGCAACCGCAGCGAGGCTCTGGCAGCAGCGTTGTGGATAACCCGCCAGACGTCACCATGTGGACCTAGTTTGGTTGTCGTTTCAACCAAAAATCTGTGGATAACCCGCTCCGCACGGCGGTAGATATAGGTGACGGCCCGCGCATCGGGGGGTGTGCGCGCGGGCCGTCAGTAACCCGGCCTCGGGGGGTGAGCCGGGGCAGGCCGCACAGTATATCGGGGCCTTGCACGCATTATTATGACATGTTCGCCACCCAATCACAACAGCTAACAGCAGATTTCCACGGTCACGGCGCTGACCTGCACCGAATGCATGTTCACTCAGCGCCACCCCCACGCGGGTTCCCAATCCCACATTAGTGACATACAAATCACCGTTAACGCCAGCCACTTCTACACCAGCAAGCGCTGAGGGCGGCTACACTCGGCAGCACATCATGCCTACTTCCCGCGAGCCCCGTCATCCCCGCCCCGCCAGCGCAACCCGCACCGGCGGCGACCCCGCACGCACCGCGGCGTTTTTCGATCTCGATAAGACCATCATCGCCACCTCCTCGGCCTATGCGTTTGGTCGCGAGTTCCTCCACAACGGGCTCATCTCGCCGGCCGAAGCACTGCAGCTCTCACTTGCTAAGGCCAGCTATATGTTTTCCGGCCTGACCAGCGAAGGCATGGATTCCACCCGCGACCAACTCACCGCACTGGTCACCGGGTGGTCCGTGGACGAGGTGCGCGCCATCGCCCGCGACACCATGCATCACGTGGTCACACCCTCCATTTATGCCGAGGCCCGCGAACTCATCCGCGCCCACCGCGCCGCTGGCCACCACGTGGTCATCGTCTCTGCCTCCGCGGCCGTACTGGTGGACATCATCGCAGAGGAACTCGGCGTCGAGCACGTCATCGCCACCGAATTGGCAGAAGAAAACGGCCGTTTTACCGGGGAGGTGCTCTTTTACTGCAAGGGCCCCAATAAGGCAGAGGCCCTGGAGCGGACCGCAGCGGCAGAAAACCTCGACCTTAATGCCAGCTACGCCTACTCGGATTCCGCTACCGATATCCCGATGCTGGAAAAGGTAGGCCACCCCGTCGCCGTCAACCCAGACAAGCAACTAAAGCGCCACGCTCTCACCCACCAATGGGAGATCCGCTCCTTTAAGGACCCAGAGCCGCTCCTGCCTGCACCGACCGCCAAAGAAATTGGAATCGGCGCCTCCGTTCTGGCAGGTACCGCGGCAGTTATCGGCGCTGGCCTGTGGCTCGCCCAGCACCCGGGCCGCCCCGGCCCGCCCAAGCGGGGCCCACGGCGCGCCTCCTAGGCCGCGCGGGCAATCGCGTCGGCTTCTTTGCCGCCGGCGGTCCAGGCGGCGAGGTGGGTTAAGAGGGCGTCGGCAAGCGCGGTGCGGTAATTGCCCACCGCGGCGGCATACTCGGCGCGGTGACGGGTGTAGTAGACCTCGGGCACGGCGAAACCGCGCGGGTCAAAGCCCGTATGCACCGCGGCTAGGCGGGAGGCAACGCGGGCGACGAGGCCACTGCGAGGGCCGAAGAACTCGCCGGCGGCAATCTCGGCATGGACCACGCTCGGCAGCAAGAGATCGAAGGCAGGGCCGCCACCCTGCGCGATGAGCCGGCCCAGCCCTTGCAAGCGCGCACTCTCGCCGGCCGGAATGCCGGTACCGCCGGCCGCGACGTCAATGCGCGCCAGTACCTGCAGCGGTGCCCTAGCAAAGGAGCGCACCGTGGCTTCTAAGAGTTCCGGGGCGGCCACGGAATAGGCGCTGACTGCGCTGGCCAGCGGCCCTTCTTCCATATCTTCTGGTCCCGGATGTGGGGGGATGGCGTGGCCGTCCAGCGCCACGCTGGCACGGGCGCCGCGCATAAGGGACTCCGCAGAGATAACCTCAAACTTGCGCAATCCTGCAGGTCGGCGGTGTGCACGAGCAATGGCAGCGGCGGCCTTTTCTGCACTTTCTTTCACCCCCGGCAGGCGAAACAGCGGGGATAACGCGTCATTTTCTGACATATCCATTAGGATAGCCGTGGAAGTCCCTAAGTATGCGTGGCACCATGGGATAATAGTGATTCCATTATTATTGGGGACATTACAAGGTTTAGATAAACGCGAGGAGAATTAATCGTGAGCAACGACGGACTTTTTACCGACGGTACTGATCAATTTGCACCGAAGGTGAACTCGATCCCTTTGAGTGACGTGGATACGTCCTCGTCCGAGACCTCGGTAGGCCAGCTGGTCTCCAACGCCACCGAGCAGATGTCCCAGCTCGTACGCTCCGAGGTGGAGCTAGCCAAGACCGAGCTGGCAGAGTCTGCTAAGAAGGGCGGCATCGGTGCAGGCCTCTTCGGCGGCGCAGGCACCATCGCACTGTATAGCTCCTTCTTCTTTTTCTTCTTCCTGGCTGAGCTCCTCGCCATCTGGCTGGACCGCTGGGCAGCGTTCCTGATCGTCTTCCTGATCATGATCGTCCTCGCCGGCATCCTGGCCTTCGTTGGTCTGAAAAATGTCAAGCAGGTCAAGGCCCCGCAAAAGACCATTGACTCCACCAAGGAGCTCAAGAACCTGGTTCCGGGCAAGGCGCAGAAGTCCCTGGACCGTAAGAACACCCACGGCCTCTACACCTAAACCGGCAGGCGCCACGCGTACGTGCACCCCTCTATCCGCCCTAGCTAGCCTGGGGCGGATTTTGTGTACTTCCTCCCCCTTTTCTCTACCGTTTCTGCCCCAACTATAGAAAGGCGGCACCATGGCCTTCGCACCCCTGCCTCCCTCAACGGTGGAGCTGGATGGACCTTATGCGCATGAGTTCGTCCACACCCGCGGCATCCGCCTCCACGTCGCCACGGCAGGCGATAGCACGCAGCCACTCGTGGTGCTCATCCACGGCGCTTTTGGCGGGTGGTTCGATTATCAGGACGTCATAGCGCCGCTTGCCCAACGCGGCTTCCACGTCGCGGCCGTGGATATGCGAGGCTTTGGTATGTCCGATAAGCCGCCCATTGATGCGGGGCAGGATATCCGCACCTTGGTGGGCGATATTAGCGGGCTCATTCAGGCCTTGGGCCATGACGATGCCTTTGTGGTGGGCGCCGATACGGGTGGCGCGGTGGCATGGTGTTTGGCCGCAGAACGCCCTGAGCGGGTGCGCGGCCTGGCCTCCATTTCCGCCGCCCACCCGGTAGATCTGCGCCGCGCGATTGCCGCCCGGCCGTGGGATTTTGGCTGGATTAACCTGCGCTCGCTGCTGTGCCGCCTGCCGCGCGTTACCCGCGCCCAGAACCTACTGCTTAGCCCGCGCGCCTACCGCAAAGAGCTGGAGCTGGATACGGGGCCTTTGCTTGCCGACGCCACCCTAGACCGCATCCTCGATCTCCGCCTGCGCGCCTCCCGCATCGGCAGCGTCCGCCGTGGAATCCTGTGGAACCACCGCATGCGCACCGCCGTGGTTCCCTTGACCTGGGTGGAACTGGCAGTAGAGCGTCCCGTACTTTTCATCCACGCCCAGCAGCGACTGTGGAACCCCGTGGTCCGCCGCGCCGCCCTGCGCGCCCGCCGCGGATTTACCGCCACGACCGTCCCCGGCGCGAAGAACCTTCCGCACCTGGAAGTACCAGCGGATTTCGTTGCCACGCTGGCGGCGTGGCTACAAGAACATAGCTAGTGCGCCACGCACTCGCCGGTATCTACCGGGTGGGTAAGCCGCGTGATCTCCCCGATCTGGGCGTTGACCTCATCGGCGGTTAAGGCATAGCCCGTCTCGGAATCATCCACCGAGGCGCCGAAGACCACGCCGAGGACCTCGCCGGCCGTGTTGACCAGCGGCCCGCCGGAATTTCCCTGTTGGATCTTGCCGCGCACGGTGTAGGAATCGCGTTCCACGCGACCATGCGAGTAGATATCCGGGCCGGAAATGGTGATGCGATCGCGCACGCGCGCCATCTCGGCGTCGAAAGGCCCGGAGTGCGGGAAGCCCATAACCATGGCATCATCGCCCGTCTGGGCCGGGGCCTGGGCCCATGGCAGTGGATCGATGCCCAGGTCGCGCGAGTGCAGCACCGCCACATCCACATCCGGGTTGTAGTAGACCACGGTCGCGTCCTTGAGGCCCACCTTGGTATCCAAGCGCACGGTCTGCGTGCCGGCCACTACGTGAGCATTGGTGATCACGTAGTCATCGGCCGCCACGAAGCCGGAACCCATGAGGCGGCGGGAGCACTCTTCGGCGTCGCCAAGCACGTGAATGATAGACGGCCGCATGCGCCGCACCATCTCCGGATCCTGCACGTCTGGGTCCGGCTCTTCTACTTCCTCGGTGCTAATCGAGTTTTGCCACGGCGAGACTAGCGGCGGCAGGCCGGACTCGTTGAGCATCGCCGCCACCCCATTGGGCAGCGACGCTACCTGCGCCGGTGCGGCCGAGTTGAGCTTGCCCAAGATGCGGGAATCGCGCAGGCCCTGGCCGGCCACCCCACCTAAGTTGGTGGCCACGGGGATAGAAATGAGCCAAATAACCACCAAGGCGGCAAAGGCTTGAAAAACCGCACCCACGGCGGAATCAAGACGCTGCGTCTTGCGCGCCTTCATGCGATCGCGCACGCTGCCACCCAACGAGGATCCGATAAGCTGCCCGACGCCCACAAAAAGCACCAGGATTCCCACTAACAGCAGCAAGCGCAGCGAGGGCTGATCCACCAAGCGCAGGGCGGCCGGGGCCACGGCAATGCCTAGCACTACCCCAGCGCCCACACCAATGGAGGCCAATACCGCCGCGAGGGCGCCATTGCGCCACCCACTCAGGAGCGCAATGAGGACGGCGACCACAATCAGGCCGTCAACGATGAGCGCAGGAGTCATGGCTATGGGTTCTTTCTATCTGGGGTTTAAGACGTATGCGTACCGCGGCACCAGCGGTTAGGACATCTTCTCATTATTGCGGGAGTTTGTGAGGGAGTCACGCAGGTCCATGACTGAATTGTTATCCCATGGAACGCTCCACCCAGCGTGCTGCAATATTGCCGAGAGCACGCCGGCGGTAAAACCCCAAATGACGTAACCATTGGCGTGAAATGCTGGTCCTTGCCACTTTCTAAAGCCCACCATGAAGCGGTTGCGCGGATCGGCCAACTCCCGGATAGGCACGAGAAACACGTCATCGGTTTCATCGGGGCTGGCGGGATAGACCTCCCCCGGCTGGGTCCAATGCGCCAAAATGGGGCTCACCGGATTGCCGGTGGCGCGGATATGCAGCTGCTCCCACTGCTCCAGCGGGGTCACGGAGTTGCGCTGCAGGTCCGTTTCCTCCCAGGCTTCCCGCAGCGCGGTATCCACCAGGGAGGTATCGGCGGGATCTCGGCGGCCCCCGGGAAAGGCAATCTGGCCCGAGTGCGAGCGCATGGACGGCGATCGATGGGTGAGCAAGATGCTGGCCTCCTCCGCGCTCTCACCGCTCAGCAGCATGAGCACGGCCGCTTCCCGCTTGACCGGCACCTGCACATTGGTGCCATTGAGGGACGAAGCCTGGCGGTTGCCAATGAGCTCTTGCACCTGGCTGGGGTCTACCCCCAGCGCCGGCTTGAGCCATTCTGGCGTGCGCTCGGGAAGGAGTTGGCTCATGCCGCAATCGCCTCCTCCACGGCCTTTTCAATCTCCGCTACGGAGCTAAACGGCTGCGCAAATTGCTTGCGCACCTCACCGTCCTTGAGCACCACCGTCACCGGCACCACGCCCGGCAGGCCCAGCTCACCGGCGAACTTATTATCCGAATCCTGGAAGCTCGGCAGCTCCACGCCCAGGTCATTCAAGAAGGCCGCACCATTTCCCGCGTTCTTATCCGCGTGCACGCCTACGACCTGCCAGTCCGGGTGCGCTTCCGCCACATCCTGCAGATAGGGAAGCTCCGCGCGGCACGGCTCGCACCACCACGCCCACACGTTAACCACGGATACGCCCTCATCGGCCGGCTTTCCGGCGGCCGCACCGCCTAGGCACTCCAGCTCTACCCCAGCCACAGTGCCGGCCGGGCAGTCTGGGCGCTGCGGGACTTCTTGCGGGGAAGCCTCGCTTGGCGACGCCTCCTCGGATCCGTCCCCACCCCGCAACTGCGAGACCCCAGCTACCGCAATGACGGTGATGAGGATCGCGGCAATCACCGTGCCAAGGACGTAGTTCTTCATACCGTTAGCCTAGCGCCCACGAGCGGCTGGACACATATCCCGCAGAACACATGCTTCGCACTCCGGCGTGCGCGCATGGCAGACCTGACGCCCGTGGAAGATGACGCGGTGCGAAAACATCGTCCACTCTTCCTCCGACACGAGCTTAGCGATGTCCCGCTCAATCTTGACCGGGGTCTTCTCCCCCGTCAGCCCGAGCCGCTGCATGAGGCGGCTAAAGTGCGTATCCACGGTCAGCCCAGGAATCCCGAAGGCATTTCCGAGCACCACCAGTGCGGTCTTGCGACCAACACCGGGCAAGCTGGTCAGTTCCTTGACCGTGCGCGGGACCTCGCCTTGAAAATCTGCCACCAGCTTCTCCCCGATGCCCAAAAGGTGACCCGCCTTGGCGCGCTGAAAGCCCAACGGCCGCAGGATGCTCTCCAAGTCCGAACGCTGCGCAGCCGCATAATCTGCCGCCTCGGGGTAGCGGGCAAAGAGTTCAGGGGTCACCGAATTCACGCGTTCATCCGTGCATTGTGCGGAAAGAACGGTGGCAATGAGCAGCTGCAGCGGGGAGCCATAATCCAAGGCACACCGTGCATCCGGATATTCCTGCGCCAAACGCCGATTTACTTCCGGTGCGCGTAGCTCCGGCGCGCTGGCCGCTGACAGTGCTGAATTCATGGGGTTTAGCTTAGTAGACTAGGAAAACATGATTTCACTCGTGATTCTGGTACCACTTGCCATCGCCCTTTTCGCCCTCCTGATGGAAAAGCTCGAGGCAGTCGTTTTTGCTGACTAGGCCGCAAAACTGCTGGCCTGAACCGTGCACTAGCACGAGTAGAGTTTCTATAGTGTGACAAAATTTCTGTGAAGTACCAAAAGTGACCAATTACACTGTAAGATGAAACGCGTTACACAGTGACCCCGCTTGTTCCGCATTGTCGAGTGCATGAAAGACCGCACCCAGATGTGGCACAGGCTCATCTATGGACTTTCGTAGTCGACATCCAAGGAGTAAAACGTGGAAGGCGTACAGGACATCCTCTCCCGCGCCGGAATCTTCCAAGGCGTTGATCCCGTTGCAGTGCAGCACCTTATCGAGCAGATGGAGACCGTGCGCTACCCGCGCGGAACCACCATCTTCGACGAAGGCGAGCCCGGTGACCGCTTGTACATCATCACCTCGGGCAAGATTAAGCTCGCCCGCCACGCCCCGGACGGCCGCGAAAACCTGCTGACGGTCATGGGCCCATCCGATATGTTTGGCGAGCTGTCCATCTTCGATCCGGGCCCGCGCACCTCCTCCGCAGTGTGTGTGACCGAGGTTCAGGCCGCCACCATGAACTCCGAGCTGCTCAAGAAGTGGGTTGGTGACCACCCCGAAATCGCCCAGCAGCTGCTGCGCGTGCTGGCTCGCCGCCTGCGCCGCACCAACGCCAACTTGGCTGACCTCATCTTCACCGACGTTCCGGGCCGCGTGGCAAAGACCTTGCTGCAGCTGGCTAACCGTTTCGGTGTTCAGGAAGGCAGCGCCCTGCGCGTGAACCACGACCTCACCCAGGAAGAGATTGCCCAGCTGGTGGGCGCTTCCCGTGAGACCGTCAACAAGGCGCTGGCCACCTTCGCGCACCGCGGTTGGATCCGCCTCGAAGGCAAGTCCGTGCTCATCGTCGATACCGAGCACCTCGCCCGCCGCGCTCGCTAAGACCGCGCCAGTTCGCTACCCCGCTCCGGCGGGGTTTCGCTGGTTTTACCCCCTTTTAACCAGTTCCGCACCGCACTTGTGGCCACGGTACGCTCCACTCCGCACCGCCTGCGGGCCCCACCGCGGCCATACGTCGGCCCTGCGCTCCTCCTGCCTCAGCCCACAAACACAGTTAAGCCCCTCTCCCCACCAAAGAGGAAGAGGGGCGAACGGAGACAGGCTTATTTAGCCTCGCCGTCCAAGTACTTCAGCGCGGTGCGCGTGGACTGCTCCGCAGCGTGGCGCAGCACCGGGTCCACGTCGTCATACATCTCGTTGACCAGGGTATTCAAATCCACATCATCGCCTAGGCGGGAGCGGATCTCCTTAATCTGGTCAAGGCGGTAGTGGCGGCGGTCAATGTACTTGCGGGCCACCTGCGAGGTGTCATCCAAGTCCGGACCGTGTCCTGGGAACAGCGCAATATCCTTGCCGCGCTCTTCCAAGGTGTCGAGGGTCTGCAGGTAATCAGCCAAGTTACCGTCCGTCTCCGAAAGCAGAACGGTGTGGCGGCCGGCGATGGTGTCACCGGAGATAATGCCTTCGAGGCGGGAATTTCCTACCTCACCGCTCCACACAAAAAAGCAGGTGGAATCCGCGGTATGGCCTGGGGTGTGCACGACCTCGAGACTTGGGGTGATGCCATCGAGGGAGATGTGCTCGCCGTCCTGAAGGGCCTCGGCACCATTGCAGTAGCTCGGATCGAAGGCGCGGATGGGGGCGCCGGTCATCTGCCGCAAGCGTTGTGCGCCCGAAGCGTGGTCATCGTGGCGGTGGGTAATCAAAATCAAAGCCACCTCACCTGCGTTGCGGTGCACAACGTTGAGATGGCCTTCATCCTCGGGACCGGGATCCACGACAATCGCCCGAGAGTCTTCGGCGGCGCGAATAATCCAGGTATTCGTGCCCTCAAGGGCGGTGTAGCTGGGGTTATCACAAAGGACTACGCCAACGGATTGGCTGACGGGACGCAATTGACTATATGCGGGGTGCTCCATAGTTACTAGCCTATCCGATCAAGCAGCAATTTCTACGATTAGTTCGATCTCTACCGGGGCGTTTTTAGGCAACGCGGCTACGCCCACGGCAGAGCGAGCATGCGTTCCAGCATCCCCAAAGACCTCACCGATGAAATCGGAGGCGCCATTGATAACTACCGGTTGGTCGGCATAGGCCGGATCGGAGGCCACAAACCCCACGATTTTTACCACGCGGGAGACATTGTCCAGACCAACTTCGGCATCGATAGCAGCGAGCGCATTGAGCGCCGCGATGCGTGCCTGTTCCTGGGCCTGTTCCGTGGTGACTTCGGCGCCAACCTTGCCGGTTAGCGGCAAGGCGCCCTCCACGAGGGGAAGCTGGCCAGAAGTCCAGACCTGATCACCCACGCGTACGGCCGGCACATAGGACGCTAGCGGCTTGGCGACGCCCGGTAGCTCATACCCCAGCTCCCGCAAGCGAGCATGAAAGCCCATTTACTCTGCCACCTCGCGCTTGAAGTAGGCCACGACGTTTTCCGGGTTAGGACCCGGGGTGACGGTGACCAGTTCCCAGCCATCTTCACCCCAAGAATCGAGGATCTGCTTGGTGGCGTGGGTAAGGACAGGTGCGGTTGCGTATTCCCATTTAGTCATGGGGCCCATTCTAACTATTAAATACGCCCCACGCCGTCTAAATTCTTAAATCCCGACGAGCTCGCCACCCTGAGCCAAGTAGTGGGCCCAATCCGTGATGTGGGGGTTCTTGCGCAGCAGAGCTCGGCGCTGGCGCTCGGTCAGCCCGCCCCACACACCGAACTCGACGCGATTATCCAGGGCGTCAGCGCGGCATTCGGTCAGTACCGGGCAGTGGCGGCAAATGACGGCCGCCTTGCGCTGTTCCGCACCGCGAACGAAGAGGGCATCTGGGTCGCCCTTGCGGCATTTGGCCTGGGTGACCCACTCACCACGCTCGGGATTTCGGGCTGTATTAGACATTCCAGCAGTCTTCACACGAACGGTCATGGGTGAGTGTGCTCCTTCCCAGACGGAATACTATGTAACGCATCTGAGTCTATTCATCCAGGTAGAAGATTGTCTAACACGTCACACTTTAGGGGGTGCGAGTGATCTTCCACCTACCAAGGGCGACCACGTAGGGTATGGGGCGTGACTGTCATCAAATCTTTGGCCAAGATAGCCCTGTCTACGGTCTTGGTAGGCGCGCTCATCGCCCTGGCTCTTGCCCCCTTCGCGGGCATTTCCGGCGTGGCGATTGCCCGCACTAACGAAACCATGCAATCTGACCTGCAAGATCTGACTGCCGGCAATATCCCAGGCGTCACCACGATCAAAGACGCCAAGGGCAAAGACATGGCCTATGTCTTCAGCCAGCGCCGCCACCCGGTGGAGAGCAAGAAGATTTCTAAGGCCATGAAAAACGCCATCGTCTCCATTGAGGACGAGCGCTTTTATGATCACGAGGGCGTGGACTTCCAGGGCAATTTCCGCGCACTGTGGACCAACCTAACCTCGGGCGGCGTCTCCCAGGGCGCCTCCACCATCGATCAGCAGTACGTCAAGAACTACCTATTGCTGGTCTCTGCCACCACCGATGAAGAACGCGCCGCGGCCACCGAGCAATCCGTGGCCCGCAAGCTGCGCGAGATGCGCATGGCCACCAAGATGGATGCGGAATTGGATAAGGATGACATCCTCACCAACTATCTCAACCTGGTATCTTTTGGTAACCATGCCTATGGCGTCGAAGCGGCGGCCCGCACTTACTTCGGCACGCACGCTTCTGACCTCACGGTGCCGCAGGCAGCGATGCTGGCCGGCATGGTCCAATCCTCTGAGCGCCTCAATCCCTATACCAACGCTGAAGAAGTAACCGACCGGCGCAACCTAGTCCTGCAATCCATGGCGGATAACGGCCATATCAAGCAACAGGAAGCGGATAAATATAAGGGGGAGAAGCTGGGCGTCGGCAAGAAGCCCAAAACGCTGGCCAATGGCTGCATCGGCGCCGGCGACCGCGGTTTCTTCTGTGATTATGTACTGAAATACCTGGATAAGAAGGGCATTAGCGAGGAGCAGCTAGCGCGCGGCGGCTACACCATCAAAACCACGCTGGACCCAACGGTGCAGGATAAGGCCCTCGAGTCCGTCCAAAACCATACCAACCCGGATGCCCAAGGCGTGGCTGAAGTCATGAACGTCATCAAGCCCGGCAGGTCGGACCGCAAGGTGCTAGCCATGGTCTCCTCGCGCGATTACGGCCTGGACCTGGATAAAAATGAGACCATCCTGCCGCAGCCCTACTCCTTGGTGGGCAACGGTGCAGGTTCCGTCTTCAAGGTCTTTACCGCCGCGGCCGCGCTCGAAGCGGGCTATGGCATCAAAAACACCGTGGATGTGCCGACCCGCTACGAAGCGGAGGGCCTAGGCCACGGCGGCGCCGACGGCTGCCCGGCGGACCGCTACTGCGTGGAAAACGCTGGTGCCTATAAGGCCACGATGACGCTGCAGGAAGCGCTGGCGCACTCCCCCAATACGCCGTTTATCAAGCTCACGGAGCAGGTAGGCGTAGCACCCATCGTCGATATGGCCGTGCGTTTGGGCCTGCGCTCCTACGATGACAAGGGCAGCTTTGATAAAGACACCTCGATTGCCCAGCACACCAAGGACGCCAACTCCGGCTCCTTCACCTTGGGCCCGGACCAGGTCAACCCGCTGGAGCTTTCCAATGTCGGCGCCACGCTGGCCGCGGATGGCAGGTGGTGCGAGCCCAACCCCATCTCCCAGGTCACGGATAAGGAAGGCAACGAGGTCTATCTCAAGGAAACCCCGTGTGAGCAGGCCGTTGATAAGGGTGTTGCCCGTGCGATGAGCAACGCCCTGTCCGAGGACGCCAAGCAAGGCACGGCCAAGAATGCCGCCCAGGCGGCCGGTTACTCCAGCCCTATCGCGGCCAAGACCGGTACCACCGAGTCCAACCAGTCCTCCGCATTTTTGGGATTCAACGAGGGCATTTCCGCCGCGCCGTATATCTATAACGATGGCACCTCCACCGTCCCGCTGTGTACCGGCCCGGTGCGCCAGTGCGCGGGTTGGGGCAACCTCTACGGCGGCTTGGAGCCGGCGCAGACCTTCTTCAGCATGGCTACGCAGCTGCCGATAGCCACCAAGGCCGGGCTGCCGAATTACAACAAGAAGTACGACAACGGCACCACGGCCGATAAGACCCTTGATAGCCTGCGCGGCAAGTCCGAGGCCGAGGCCCGCCAGACCTTGGAGTCCAAGGGCTACGTGGTCAAGACCTCCCGGGTTATCGGCGGCAATGTTCCTTATGGCCGCGTGGTTCGCGCGATTACCGGCAAGGACGGCAAGAAGAAGGGCGCGGAGATTACGCTGCAGCTTTCCGACGGCGCCGGGGCCTCCCAATCCCCTTCCTCCGGCGTGGCCGACGCCGACTCCACCGGCGCACAAAATAGCACCGGCGGCGGTAATGCCGACGGTGCTACGAGCCCGGGCCGCTCGACTGGCGACACAGGCGGCAGAACGGGTAACGGTGGTGGCGGTACCGATACCGGCGGCGGGTTCTCGCCGGAAGACTTTGGCATCCGCCAAGAGGACATCGATAGCTTTGCTAACGATGTCCGCAGCCTCCTTGGCCGCTAAGCCTCGCCCGTTGCGGTCTCGTCCGCTTTAGCTCAGCTGGGACTTGACCTCAGCGGACAGGCGCTTGCCATCTGCCTGGCCGGCGGCCTTGGCATTGGCCACCTTCATTACTGCACCCATCTGCTTCATGGTGGGTGCTTCGCCGTTTTCGGCCTCTACCTCCGCGATAGAGTCCTTCACTAGGGCCTTAAGCTCGGACTCGTCCAGCTGGCGGGGTTGGTAGGCCTCGAAGAAGGGGACGTCGGCAAGCTCGGCTTCCGCCAGCTCCGGACGGCCGTTTTCCTCATAGACCTCGGCGGACTCGCGGCGCTTTTTAATCTCGCGCGCAATCACCTTGAGGATATCGGCGTCCTCCAGCTCATGCCGGGAGCCATTGGTCTCCTCGGCCTGGATGGCGGCCAGCAAGGCGCGGATGGCGCTGGTGCGCTGCTTCTCCTTGGCCTTCATTGCGGTTTTCAGATCTGCACGGATGGTTTGCTTTAGCTCGCTCATGCCTATCAATGTACGCCAGGTAGTGTGGTAGCCGTGAAACTTTTACGTATTCTTGGCGGCCTCACCGCTGCCGGCCTGGGCGCCGCGGCATGGGGCTATAGCGAACTGACCAAATTCGAGCTCAAGGAATATACGCTCCCCCTCCTGCCCAAGGGCACGCTGCGCGGTAAGTCGGAATTTCGGCTGCTGCATCTGTCCGATCTGCATATGATCCCCGGCCAGGAGACCAAGATTGCCTGGGTTTCTGCCCTCGACGCCCTAGAGCCGGACCTCGTGGTCAACACTGGCGATAATCTCTCCGACCAGCAGGCCGTTCCCGATACGTTGCGCGCTCTCGGTCCTTTGCTGGCTCGCCCCGGCCTCTTCGTCTTCGGCACCAATGATTACTGGGCACCGCAGCCGGTCAATCCCTTCAAGTACCTGCTGGGCAAAAAGCGCGAGCCCTCCTATGTGGACTTGCCGTGGCGCGGTATGCGCGCCGCCTTCTTGGAGCACGGCTGGCGCGATGCCAACCAGGCCCGCCATGAATTCAAGGTGGGCAATGTCCGCCTTGCCGTCGCCGGCGTGGACGATCCCCACCATGATCTAGATGACTACTCCGAAATCGCCGGCCCGCCCAACGAGGACGCCGACTTGTCCCTGGCGCTCCTCCATGCCCCCGAGCCCCGCGTGCTGGAAAAGTTCGCGGCCGACGGCTACCAACTCTCGCTGTCTGGACACACTCACGGCGGCCAAATCTGCCTGCCCGGCTCCCGCGCACTGGTAACCAATTGCGGCATCGACCGCGACCGCGTGCAGGGCCTCCACGACTTCGGCCCGATGAAGATGCATGTTTCCAATGGTCTGGGCACCTCCAAATTCGCCCCGGTACGCCTTTTCTGCCGCCCTTCCGCCACTCTGCTGAAAATCACCGAGGTGGACTAAACCCGGCCACCTGCCGTTTTGTTGATTGCGCTCAGCTTGCGTTAAAGTATCCAGGTACCGCTTTTCAAGGCGGAACGCCGGGATATGGCGCAGGTTGGTAGCGCGCTTCGTTCGGGACGAAGAGGTCGCAGGTTCAAATCCTGTTATCCCGACCAACAGCCCGCAGCTTTGCTGCGGGCCTTTTCGTTGTTACGCCAGCATCCCTACATTTCCCCGGGTGCTCTTGAGCGCTGAACTTAAACCTCGCTGAAAAGTCAGATGTTTTTCACCTAGACCAAATCCACTTATCAAGGCACCAACGACGGGTACCAGCCCCATAGAAATAATGGGATTTACTCGGCCGCAGATCAGAAGTCCCGCCGCCGCAGAGGTGAGGGTCGGACCCATGGCCGCAAGCCCGACTAGGCCCCCTTAGTGTCGCTTCACACGCCGACGATCTGCCATGCCCTACGCTACGCGGGCAAGCGAGTGTGCCCTAGGTTAAACCCCAACTATCGACAACGCTACTACTATCCCCAAAGCTCACACCGGTTTAAATTGAATTGCCTATAGATAATCGTCACCACGAAGCACTTCGCACTGCTTGAAAAAGTCCCCACCCCAGCAAAAGCATTCAACAAATTGCACGGAATTTTCCGCAAAATTGCAGCTAGGCACCCCACATATGGGAAACGACGCGGTGCCCCTACAGCGCCGCGTCGTCCCTATTCCCTATCACTCACAACGGATTGGAGAAACCGTTCGCCTACCCCCTAAGTAGGCTTTGTGAGCAAGACCAACTGTAGCACTCGCACAATGCAAACGGTAACGCGAATCAAAATTCCCAGTTTCCACCAATGTTTCTTATTCTTAGGTGTGCTTTTTCAGACCTAATGAACCGTAGGTTTGAATTTTCCTGTGGATGGAGCCCACCACTTTGCACTCAGCCCAATGAGAGTGATGGCGAGCAATACCGCAACGCCGGTCCACAACACGGCCTGTTCGCCTTCGTTACCCGCCGCCGTGACGGCCGCGGTAGTCCAATTCAGCGGCAAAAGATTAGAAACAATCTGCCAAACCTTAGAAACGCCGGCAATTGCCGCGGATTTCCATAGCCAACCCACCAGCGCGGTCTGGCCTATGCCAAACAGCGCGGCGAGGATGCTGCCGGCAGTAATACCGCATAGCCCGAGTAGGCCGCGGGTGATGGCCGCCATGGACAGCGCGCCCAGAAGGAGCGCCGCGCCGGCCCACACCGCAGCCACAGGGGTAAATCCGGTGGCGAGCACAAAGAGGAGGATTTCCCCGATGGCGACCGCGGCCAGCGTGCCGCCGAGGACCGTCAGCCATGGGCGGAATCCCACCTGCCAGGCCACACCGGCCGCGGCGCCTGCGAGCAGGACCAAAGCGGAGACCAACATCGCGACGATGGGGCTGAGCAGATGTGCCGGGCCGTCGGTCGCGGTATGCGCCGGCGGCAGGGCACGCTGAATTTCACCCACGTTGGTCTGGTTTTGGGCTGCCATGGTGGAGAGCTTGCCGGCGCCGTCGTCAAGCTTGTCCACGCCCTCCTGCGCCTCACCAACGCGCTTGTTCAGCTCCGCAATTCCCTCGTTGAGCTCCTGCGCACCGGATACGGCCTGGTTCACGCCATCGTGATAGGCATAGCCATTGACCGCCAACTGATTGGATAGATCGCGCGAGCCGTCCTTGAGCTTCTTGAGCTGATCAGTCACCGAATTATCCAGGCGGAAATTATTCACCTGTGCACGGAGATCGCCCAGCTGCGAGCGAATTTCCTTCGCTTCCTTGGACTTATTGCCTTCCAGGTCGCGCATCGTGCCATCGATGGCCTGCAGAATCTGCCCTTGGACGGCACCGAGGCCCACCACCTGGTCCACGGCACCGCCGACACCATCGGCCAGCTCCGTTGCACCGCCACCGAGCGTATTAGTTCCGGACTGCAGCTGATTGAGGCCGGCCACCAGTTCTTGGGAGCCGGTCGCCAGCTTGTCGACGCCCCCTCCGAGCTCATCCGCCCCCTTATTCAGCTCCCCTGTGCCGTCGTCAAGCTGCGTGGCGCCCGATTTAAGCATGCTCGCCTGTGCCTGCGCGCGGCTGGCCGCCTCGGCGGCTTCCTTCACCTCTGGCGAGGCGGAATTTTCCCGCGGCGCTCCAAATGGCTGCGCGGCGCTAGACCAGGTGTGGGCGGGTTCCCACTGCGCAAGGCCCGCCACCGCAGCGCCGATAATGAGCGGCAGGGCGAGCAGGAGGATCAAGAGGACGCTGCGCCACCGGGAGGGGGACGCAGCGTCTGGGGAGGCAAGGCGTGAGGTCATGGTAATGAACCTATCCTTGCAGGTCACTCCCCTGTTGCAGGCGCGCCGAACACCCCCGCATTGGCAGTTCCTCTACGATATATGGCATGTCCCACAATTATTCCCTATCCCCTTCCCGCTACCTCGCCGCTGCGGCCATCGCGCCGCTGTGCTTCAGCCTTGTTGCCTGCTCCAACGACGCCGATACCTCGGCAGAACCGGAGTTCTCCGACGCCACCGCCGCAAGCTCCTCGGCCGAGGAGACCTCGTCCGAGGAAACCACGAGCGAGCCCGCTACCTCGGAAGCCGCAGACACCGCCACTGAGACCGCGGCGGCCGAGCCCACTTCTGCGGAGGCAGCTCCCGCTGAGGACACCGCGGAATCCGGCAACGCAGAAAGCAAAACCCCGGCCGCCGTACCCGCCGACACCGGCCGCGGCGACTGCTCCCCAGAAGCGCTACAGCCCGCAGCTCCCACCATGACCAATATCCGAGTCAATAACTGCGATGGCCAGTGGGCCCACTTTGGCAAAGACAGCACGGACTGGACTGCCTGGGCGCGCTATGAGGGCGGCCAGTGGGTAGCCATTGAATCCATTGGCGAGGCAACCTCCGGCATGGCCGCCCCGTGCTACGACGTGGATAAGTGGGCCGCCGAGGGCGCTCCCGCCTTTGTTACGGAAAAGATGCGCCGCTGCGACTAGCCACACAGCAAGAAACCGCCCCCGTACCGTGCAGTAAAGCAACTCGGTACGGGGGCGGCGTCGTTAGCGCACAGGCCCTGCCGGGGAAGGGTTACTTCTTCTCGGCGTAGACCTCGCGCACGCGCTGGCCTAGGGCTGGGTGCACGTTGGTCCAGTATTCGTAGACGCGCTCCTCGGTCTCCTCGGATACACCGGCCATCGCGTTGGTGATATTGGTGACCAGGCGCTCCTTGGCGGCATCGTCATAGACGTTCTCGTACAGATCGCGCGCCTGCACAAAGTCATCGTCCTCGGCGTGGCGAACGTACGGTGCACGCACCAAGTCGCTGCCGTGGGACTCCGGATTGATGTAGAGCTCCGCCGCGGTGGTGGTCTCGAGCTGGGAGCGGTCGTTTACAGCGGCGTCGTCAAGCACGCCCGTACCCTTGTCGTGGCGGTTGGGCGAGTAGACCGGATCCTCCGGAGCATTGAAGAGGAACTGCATGCTGCCCTCGTGCTCGTAGGTATTGACCTCGTTCACATTCTGCGGCTGGTTAACCGGCAGCTGCTTGTAATTCGCGCCGATGCGGTAACGCTGCTGGTCAGCGTAAGCAAAGGCGCGGGCCTGCAGCATCTTGTCTGGGGATAGGCCAACGCCCGGCACAATATTGGAAGGATCGAGCGCCACCTGCTCAATCTGGGCAAAGAAGTTGCGCGGGTTGCGGTTGAGTACAAAGTAGCCCACATCGTGCAGCGGGTAGTCCTTCTTGGACCAGACCTTGGTCAGGTCGAAGGGGTTAAAGCGGTAATTCTCCGCCTCATCCAGCGGCATGATCTGCACCTTAACGTCCCAGATCGGGTAGTTGCCCTCCTCGATGGCGTTGTAAAGATCCTCGCGGTGGCAATCCGGGTTCTGGCCGGCGGTGGTGGTGGCCTCCTCATCGGTGAAGTTCTCCACGCCCTGGCGGGACTTGAAGTGATACTTGACCCAGAAAGCCTCGCCTTCTTCATTGACCCACTGGAAGGTGTGGGAGCCGTAGCCATTCTGGTGGCGGGTGGACTTCGGGGTGCCGCGGTCACCCATCAGATAGGTGACTTGGTGTGCGGATTCCGGGTTGCGGGTCCAGAAATCCCACTGCATATCGGCATCGCGCAGGCCATTGGTGCCTAGGCGCTTCTGGGAGTGGATGAAGTCTGGGAACTTAATGCCATCGCGAATGAAGAAGACCGGGGTGTTATTGCCCACGATGTCGAGGTTGCCCTCCTCGGTGTAGAAGCGCAGGGCAAAGCCGTGCACATCGCGCCAGGTATCCGGGGAGCCCTGCTCGCCGGCCACGGTGGAAAAGCGGCCCATCATCGGGGTGACGGTGCCCTTCTGGAAGACCTTGGCCTTGGTGTAGGCAGAGACATCTTCCGTGATGTGCAGCTCACCAAAGGCACCGTGGCCCTTAGCGTGCGGCGTGCGCTCGGGCACGCGCTCGCGGTTGAAGTGCGCGAGCTTTTCAATGAGGTGGATATCATTGAGCGCCACCGGTCCCTGCTGGCCCGCGGTCACCGAGGTGTTTTCGGACGGCACCGGCTGGCCCGAGGGGCGGGTGGTATTTCCCTTGCCAGCGGGGCGCTGGCCCTTGTTCAGGATGTCATCAGCGGTAAATTCACTCATTTTTGCCTCCTGGCAATTCGCGGTCAGTTCTTCCCAGTGTGGCAAAACTTTGCACGGTTGTCAGGGCTCGCCAAAGAGAGTAAAGGGTGCTGGTAGATTCATTCAGGTGACTCACCACTCCGCAGCAGACGACGCCCGCGTCACCGACCTCGCTCTTCGGGCCGGTCGCGGCGACCGCGCGGCCCTGACGGAGTTTATCAAGGCCACCCAGGATGATGTGTGGCGCTTGCTGGCGCACCTGGGCGGGCCCGAGGGGGCCGACGATCTCACCCAGGAGACCTATCTGCGCGTCATCAGCGCCCTGCCGCGCTTTGCGGCGCGGTCCTCCGCCCGCACGTGGTTGCTGTCTTTGGCCCGGCGCGTGTGGGTGGACAATATTCGCCACGATATGGCCCGGCCGCGGAAATCTGCCACCGAGTACGAAGACGCGATGGGTGCGGCGCCGGAAGAATCCACGGCGTGGAGCGAGTGGATCGACGCGCGTACGCTTATCGACGCCCTCCCGGCCGACCGCCGCGAAGCCCTCATCCTCACCCAGGTACTGGGCTATACCTATGAGGAGGCGGCCAAGATTGCCGGCGTGCGCGTGGGCACCATTCGCTCCCGCGTGGCGCGCGCCCGCAAGGATCTCATCGCGGGGACAGGTTAATACCCCCAAATAGCCCCCTGCGATTGCGGAGTTAATTTCACTCTCAAATTGTTACGCTCTGGTTACCTTGTATCCCGCGGGCCCCAGATATTGGCACTTAGCTGCACTTTACGCGCAATGAGTGGGGTGAACGAGGCCACAATGAGGGCGATTCTTGCCCGAAATATCTGTCCAATGTGTGGTTTATTAGTTGTGTACACACGTGATAAATCGACCGTCGATCCGGGCCCGCGCGATACCAATGCCGGGCCCGGCGCGTGTGAGTAAGAGAGTTTCTCCCTTTCATGTTAAAACGCGCAATCGGAATTTCCATGGCGTTTATCGGCGTCGTCGTGGGCGCAGGCTTCGCCTCCGGCCAGGAGGCCATGCAGTACTTCGTGGCCTTTGGTAACTGGGGCCTGTGGGGCATCGCCCTGGCCGCTGGTTTGATGATGATCACCGGCATCTCCATCCTGCAGCTCGGCTCGTACTTCCAGGCCGAGGAGCACACCGCTGTCTACGACAAGGTCGCATCGCCATTTACCGCCAAGATTTTGGACTGGTCCACCCTGGTGACCTTGTTCGCCATCGGCTTCGTCATGTTCGCCGGCGGTGGTTCGAATATCAATCAGCAGTTCCCGTCCATCCCAGTATGGGTGGGCGCCACCGCCATGCTGATTTTGGTGCTGCTCGTCGGCCTGATGGATGTCGACCGCGTAACCGCAGTCATCGGTACCATCACCCCATTCATCATCATCTTCGTGGTGCTTGCCACCGGCTATACCATCTTGAATGCAGACGTTGATTTCTCTGCCATGAATGACTGGGCGGTCAACAATGTTGATACCTCGCTGCCTAATTGGTGGCTAGCCGCACTGAACTACACCGGCCTAAACGTGATGACGGCAGTATCCATGTCCATCGTTATTGGCGGTAACTTCCTGGATAACCGTGCAGTTGGCGTCGGAGGCCTCATCGGTGGCCTGCTTTATCTCATCCTGTTGGCACTGTTGGTATTCGCCCTCTTCTTCGAGGCAGAGACCGTCAACGGCCAGGACATGCCGGTACTGAGCCTGATTACCAGCATCCACCCAGTCTTGGGCGTGCTGATGACCTTTGTCATTTACGGCATGGTCTTTAACACCGCCATCGGCATGTTCTACGCGCTGGGCAAGCGCTTGACCCGCAATAACCCCAAGCGCTTCTACCCGGTTTATGCCGGCGCCTGCATCATCGGCTTCATCTTGTCCTTCGTGGGCTTCCAGGCCTTGGTCAGCAACGTCTACCCAATCCTGGGCTACCTCGGACTGCTGATGATCGCGGTGATGGTCTTCAACCGCATCAAGAACGGCAGCAAGCTCTCGGATGAGTCCGACCGCCGCATGCGCGCACACGAGCTGGTATCCCGTCGTCTGGATCCGCGCAAGCGCTTTACCAAGAAGAACGAGCGCGAGCTGCGCAAGCTGGCTGCAGCATCCAATATGGAAACCACCGAGTTCGTCACCAATATCGCAGAAGAGATCCACGAGGAGCTCGAAAATGATGATGATATTGAGTATGACCGCGAAGATCCGGAGCCGTCCGTGACCTACGTGCAGCACACCAAGCCGGAGGTTCCGTCGTCCACTAGCGACCTCGACTTTGGCAAGAGGGGCACTGGTGCCGACTCCGATACTGGCACCGCCAAGCCGGTTTCTGAGGACTAACCCCTCGCCCACGGCTAATAAGCCAAAAGCTCGGCGCCCTCCTTTCCCACAACCAGGGAAGGAGGGCACCGAGCTTTGTAGTGCGACAGGCGGCGATGTAGCGCTGTGCTAGACGAGCAGCTCTGCAATCTGGATGGTGTTGAGAGCAGCGCCCTTGCGCAGGTTATCACCGGCAACAACGAGCACGAGGCCCTTGTTATCGTCCACCGTCTGGTCCTGGCGGATGCGGCCAACCAAGGACTCGTCGATGCCGGTGGCGGCGAGCGGAGTGGGGACGTCGGCAAGCGTAACGCCCGGAGCGCCGCCCAAAAGCTCGGTGGCCTGCTCTGGGGTGATGGGCTTATCGAACTCGGCGTGAATGGTCAGGGTGTGGCCGGTGAAGACCGGGATGCGCACGCAGGTGCCCGCTACCTTGAGTTCCGGAATGTCCAGGATCTTGCGGGATTCGTTGCGCAGCTTTTGTTCCTCGTCGGTCTCCAGGGAGCCATCATCAACGAGGTTTCCGGCCATCGGCAGGGCGTTATAGGCGATAGGTGCCACGTACGGCCCAAAGTCTTCGTCATCAATCGCGGAGCCGTCGTGGACCAATCCCACATTGTGCTCACCGACGGAATATACCTGCGCGGCCAGCGCCTGCACGCCGGCCAGACCGGAGCCAGACACCGCCTGGTAGGAGGACACGTGAAGCTTATTCAGGCCAGCGGCATCGTGGAGGACCTTCAGCACTGGCATGGCAGCCATGGTGGTGCAGTTCGGGTTCGCGATGATGCCCTTCGGGGTGTTCTTGGCTGCCTCGGGGTTGACCTCGGAAACGATGAGGGGAACCTCTGGGTCCTTGCGGTAGGCCGAGGAATTATCCACCACGGTCGCGCCGGCTGCGGCGAATACCGGGGCCCACTGCTTGGAGGTGGAGCCACCGGCGGAGAACAAGGCAATATCAACGTCTGCAACGGATTGCTCGGTAACCTCAGCGAGGTCTTCTACGGTAATCTGCTCGCCGCGGAATTCCAGTTCGGTGCCGGCGGAGCGAGACGAGGCGAAAAAGCGCACCTTATCCGCCGGGAAATTGCGTTCTTCCAAGATGGAGCGCATAACGCGGCCGACCTGGCCGGTAGCGCCTACGACTGCAACAGTGGTCATGACTTAAAAATCCTCTGTAGTTGCTTTTGGGTATTTAACGTCCGGTTCCAGCATAAACCGTGGCTTCTTCTTCGCCACCAAGCTGGAACTTATCGTGCAGCGCACGAGCGGCCTTATCCAGGTCAGCCTCGCGGGTGAGCACGGAGATGCGGATTTCGGAGGTGGAGATGAGCTCCATATTGACGTCGACGTCGCGCAGGGCCTCGGTAAACTCGGCGGTCACGCCCGGGTGGGACTTCATGCCGGCGCCGACGAGGGAGACCTTGCCCACCTGGTCGTCGTAAAGCACATTGGCCCAGCCGCCTTCGGACTTCAGCTTGGTCAACAGCTCCATGGCGCGCGGGCCGTCGGCACGCGGGCAGGTGAAGGTGATATCGGTGGTGCCATCCTCCAGGGAGGAGACGTTTTGCAAGACCATGTCGATATTGATCTCCGCATCGGCAATGACACGGAAAACCTTCGCTGCCTCCCCTGGGCGGTCCGGGATTCCAAGGACGGTGACCTTTGCCTCGGACTTATCGGTTGCTACACCAGTGAGTACTGCTTCTTCCACAGGAATATCCTCCATCGATCCGGTCACTAGGGTGCCGGGGTCATTTGAATAAGACGAGCGAACTCGCAAGGGTACATTGAACGCGCGGGCGTACTCCACGCTGCGCAGAACCAAAATCTTGGAACCTACCGCGGCCATCTCCAGCATCTCCTCAAAGGAGAGCTTGTCTAGCTTCTGCGCGTCCGGGACGATGCGCGGGTCTGCGGTATACACGCCATCGACATCGGAATAAATCTCACACACGTCCGCATTCAGCGCGGCGGCTAGCGCCACCGCGGTGGTATCGGAACCACCGCGGCCCAGCGTGGTGACATCGCGCGATTCCTTATTAACTCCCTGGAATCCGGCGACGATGCAGATCTTGCCCTCATCCAGCGCTTCAGTCAGGCGGCCTGGGGTAACGTCCACGATGCGGGCATTGCCGTGGCGCTCGGTGGTGAGCACGCCGGCCTGGGAGCCGGTAAAGGACTGAGCATGGGCACCCAGAGATTCCACGGCCATGGCCACCAGCGCATTGGAGATGCGCTCGCCCGCGGTCAGCAGCATGTCCATTTCGCGCCGTGGTGGCACGGGGTTGACCTGGGCGGCAAGGTCGAGCAACTCATCGGTGGTATCGCCCATGGCGGAGCACACCACAACGACGTCGTTGCCCTGCTTCTTGGTGGCCACGATGCGCTCCGCAACGGCGCGAATGCGGTCTGCGGATTCGAGGGATGAGCCGCCATATTTTTGCACGATCAGGGCCACGGTGAGGATGCCGCCTTTCGTCTTTCCAGGCATTTCCGGAGTGTGCGTTCGCGCGCGTCCAGAAATATCTGTCGGTCATTAGTCAAATACCCATGCTACCCCGCAGGGGTCTAGTCCTCATCATAATTCCTAGACAATGCTTGCTTTTTATTCACACGCCCGAGCGTAAAGCGCGCCATGCGCCGGCCGCCCCCCATGGAGAAAAACGCGCGCCATACAGCGCAGAATATGCATATAACAGGAATCTTTACTACCGTTGAGCGGGTGTTAAGCAACCTCCTCGCCATCTTTTTCGCGCTCGCATCCGCGCTGACGGTTGCTTGGGGCACAGTCATCCGCCACCGCATCGCCCTTGACGCCGATGATTCGGTCATGCGCGCCGCCATGTCTAACCCCTTGTGGTGGGTGGGCACCGCGGCCGCGATTGGCGCCTACGGCCTGCAGGTTATCGCGCTCGGCTTCGGCACCTTGCTGGTCGTCCAGCCCATCTTGGTGCTGTCCTTGATGTTTACCCTGCCGCTATCGGCGTGGTACTCCGGCCGCAAGATGCCCTTCCACGAAGTTTTCTGGTCCATTGCGCTGACCATCGCGGTGGGCATCATGGTCATCTACGGCCGACCGGTTGCCGGCAATCCCCGCCCAGAATGGAGCGATTGGTGGCCGGCGCTCCTCGTGGGGTTGACCACCCTCGCAATCCTCGGCGCGGCGGCCGCAAAGCTACCGAATCAGCGCCCCCTGGCATTGGGCACGGCCTGCGGCGTTATCTATGGCTTCGTCGCCCTGCTCTCGAAGGCCGTGGTGGATATTTTCACCCACGAAGGCCTCACCACCCTGCTGGCCAGCTGGCAGTTCTACGGCCTCATCGGCCTCGCGCTCACCGGCACGGTGGTACAGCAATATTCCTTCAACGCCGGCCCCCTGGCCCATTCCCTGCCGGCCATGACCATCTTTGAACCCATCGTGGCCTTCGGCTTGGGATACATGGTGCTGGGAGAGAAATTCCTCATCGATACGGCCGTCGGTTGGGCAATTATGCTCATCGCCCTGACCGTCATGGTGCTATCCACCATCGTGCTCTCCCGCAGCCCGGTGAGCCAGCGCGGCTAGATGGCCCACTCAAATACGCCGAGCATATAGGCCGAAAACCACGCGCCAAACAGGGCCCAGGCAATAACCGCCACGCTTGCCGACGCCCCCTTTTTCACCCACGGCAACAACACGATCACCGCCGGCAGGAGCAGCCGGGGCCGCGAGTGCATGATGCCATCAGAAAGCAGCACATTGGCCATGAGGACGGCGGAAAATAGCCAGGCCGCCAGCGGCAGGCGGCGCCACGCCAGCACCAGGCATACCGGGGCAGCGATCATTACGCCGGCGCTAAGCAGGTAGCCGCCATTGGTGGCCCCGGTGAGCGTCTCCCACAGCCACACCACCGTGGCTTTGCCGCCATCAAAGCCGGAATTCCAATGTTCCTTCTGGATACCAAAGTAACCGCCGACATCTTTCAAATGGCTGCTCGACCACCACAAATACCCCACCAGCGGCACGACCGAAAACGCCACCGCGGCCCAGGCTCGCCAGTCCTTTCGGGCCCGCAGCAGCACCATAAGCCCAAAGACCGCAACAAGGTCCACCGCGGTAAGGCGCACGAGCCCGGCCACAAAGATATACGCCGCGGCGGCCCACCAGCGCTCGCCCACCAGCGCCACCACCGCCCAGATAGCCAGTGCCCCGAAAAGCGCCTCGGTATACGGCATAGAAAACACGATGGACATCGGCGCGCTGGTTACCACTACGGCGCTGAGCACCTGGGCCCACTTCCCCATGCCCATCTGCGCGGCCAGGGCCATCACCCCGGCGGCCAGCGCAATGCTAAAGAGCACGTTAAGCGCAATAGCGGTGCCGGCCTCGCCGGTTCCCAGGATGCCGCTTACCGCGCGCACCAGGAAGGGAAAGCCCGGGAAGAAGGCCATGGTCGTCTCATGGACCGGCCCATCCGTTGAGATATCCGCACCGAAGTAACCGCCGCGGGCGATTTCTACGTAGTGCTTGGCGTCCCACTTATTAAGCAGTCCCCAGAGCTTATCGTCCTGCACGGCGGCCACCGCCGCGAGCACGCCCACGCGCACTGCGGCTCCGATGAGCGCAACGAGCGCAGCAGGCGCCCACAAGTAGCGCAGTAAGGACGACGAGTTGGACACGGCATTGCGGGCGGTAGACACGAAAGGCATAGTACCGCACCGCCGTCGCGTCTCATTGAATGAAATCTCTTGCCACATAGTGAGAGAGCCTGTAGTGTGACCGATATGGCACAGCGGATTGACCTACTCCTTATCTGCCGCGGCGGGATTTCGGCCTAAATACTGGCCAGCGCCCCGTCGCGGAGTCCGGCTACCCAAGCCCAGCTGGCCGTCTCCCCATAGACACCACAGACAAGGAAACCGCACCACCATGTCCCCCACTGACTCTTTTATCAGCGCCCCTCGCGATATCACCACCCCTAACGGCCCGCGCCGCGAAGGCCAGCCCATGTGGAATAAGCAGCGCGGCTCGGCCATGCCCCACGAGCGCTACCAACCCTTCGCCGTCGAGGTGGAAGACATCGACCTGGCGGACCGCACGTGGCCCAGCAAGAAGATCACGAACGCCCCACAGTGGTGCGCGGTGGATCTGCGCGATGGCAACCAAGCGCTGATTGATCCCATGAGCCCAGAGCGCAAACACCGCATGTTCGACCTGCTGGTCAAGATGGGCTACAAGGAAATCGAGGTCGGCTTCCCGTCCGCCTCCCAAACGGATTTCAACTTCGTCCGCGAAATCATCGAGGGCAATAAGATTCCCGATGACGTCACCATCCAGGTGCTAGTCCAAGCGCGCGAACGCCTCATCCGCCGCACCTTTGAGGCCTGCGAGGGCGCCAAGAACGTCATCGTGCACTTCTATAACTCCACCTCGAAGCTGCAGCGCCGTGTGGTCTTCCGCAAGGACAAGCCCGCCATCAAGAAGCTGGCTACCGACGCCGCCGCACTCATCAAATCCATCGCCGCGGACTACCCAGACACCACGTGGCGCTGGGAGTACTCCCCCGAATCCTTCACCGGCACCGAGCTAGACTACGCCCGCGAGGTCTGCAATGAAGTAGTAGAGATCATGGATCCCTCCCCTGATAACCCAATGATCATCAACCTGCCCTCCACCGTGGAGATGATCTCGCCCAATGTCTACGCCGATTCCATCGAGTGGATGCACCGCAATCTAGCCCGCCGCGAGGACATCGTGCTCTCCCTGCACCCGCATAATGACCGCGGCGAGGGAATCGCCGCCGCCGAGCTGGGCTTTATGGCCGGCGCGGACCGCATCGAAGGCTGCCTGTTTGGCAACGGCGAGCGCACCGGCAACGTCGATCTCGTCACTTTGGGCCTGAACATGCTCACCCAGGGCGTGGACCCGCAGATCGATTTTTCTGATCTGCCGCAGATTCGCGAAACCGTTGAATACTGCAACCAGCTGCGCGTGCCGGAGCGCCACCCCTATGGCGGCGAGTTGGTCTTTACCGCCTTTTCCGGTTCCCACCAAGACGCCATCAACAAGGGCTTGGATGCGCTGGCAGCCACCATCCGCCCCGGCGCGAACAATACCGAGGTCTCGTGGGAAGAACTGCGCGCAGCCATCTGGGAGGTTCCCTACCTGCCTATCGATCCGAAGGACGTGGGCCGCGACTACCAGGCGGTCATCCGCGTCAACTCCCAGTCCGGCAAGGGTGGCGTTGCCTACATCATGAAGACCGACCACGGCATCAATATGCCGCGCGCCATGCAAGCGGAATTTTCCACCGTGGTGCAAGAAATCACCGACTCCGAGGGCGGCGAGGTCAATTCCAAGAATATGTGGGACATCTTCGCCACCGAATTCCTTGATCGCGAGACCCCGCTGGCTGTGGAGGCCTTCCACATGGACAACTCCCCGGCCGCTGACGGTGACGTCGCCGTGACCGCCACGGTTGCCTTCCGCGGGGAAAAATCCACCGTCTCCGGCACCGGCAACGGCCCCATCGCGGCGTATGCCAACGCGCTGGAATCCCTGGGCATCGACTTCGAGGTCATGGAATACTCCCAGCAGTCCCGCTCCGCCGGCGACGACGCTGAGGCCGCCTGTTATATCGCCGCCGACGTCAACCAGAACAAGGTCTGGGGAGCAGGCATCGCCGGATCCACCACGCGGGCTTCCATCAACGCGATTAACTCCGCCGTCAACCGCGCCTTGGCCTAAGCCCAGCCGCCGGTGCTACACACCAGCGCCGCGCCCCGGCGTGGTAGAAGGGTGGGTATGCCTTCTTCTACCTACCTCATTCCGCACCGCGGCTTGGGCGCCGTGCAGGCCCTGCCCATCTATGGTGCGCAGACGAAGGAAAACCAGGAATTCACCGTCACCTTGGCGCCCCGCCAGGACGGTGGCCTGGAGGTGCGCACCGACTCCCCCATCGGGCACATCACCAGCGCAGACCGCGCCGAATACCCCGAGATAGATCTGCTCTTTCGCGCCGGGCTCACCCCTGCGGCCACCGCCGCGCCGCAGCCCGATGGATCCCTATCCCTGCTGTTGCCTCGGCCGGGCCTCTGCCTGCCGGCCAATAACCCGCCAGCCGGCCCGTGGACAATGCTGGGCTATGCCCCGCCCATCAACATCACCGACCTGCCCGCGGATTTGGATATCCCCGCCCACGCCCGCATGCACGTATTGGTGACGCTTTCACCCAGCACCACCGGCTCCGGCGCCGATGCTTATTTGGGCCCGCAGTGGGTGGGGCGGCTGGAAGGGGTGGACGTCGCCAAGCAGGGCATAACCCTAGCCCACGCCTACCATGCGCCGCGCAGCACTGGCCGGGTGCTCAGCATCTATGCGGGAGCGCCGCTGCCGGATTCAAAGGAAGCCTCGCTTGCCGACGCCACCCCTACCTCCCCCGCCGCCACCGAAACCTTCGAAACCACGAGCTTCCGCGCCGTCAACGTCGATGACTCCGCACCGCGCCGTCAGTGGCGGCCTGCCCTCATTGCCCTACTGATGATTGCAGCGCTTATCGCCGTACTTATTTTCATCCTGTAGAAACTTTTGCTCAGGACAACGCCCCTTATTCACCGGCAGGGGAAATTGGAAATGGCCCAAGTCAACGCCTAAAATGCAGTGTTACTATTCCCCCGTATCGAAAGACCCCAATGACTTCGCTGGATTCCGCCACCTACGTGGTCCCCGACCACGGTTTTGGCGTGATCCATAATCTGCCCGTCGGGGATGTTCCGCCAGAAGTTTTCAGCGAATTGCTCGAGTCCACCGCCGCGGAAGGCGGTTACTTCTCCGCGGAGCTCGGTCCCCGCACCGCCCAGGAAGGCTTCGCGGTGTGGATCGGCGATTCTCTCCTTGGCCGCCTCAGCGCCGCTGACTCCCAGGCCTACGCCCTCTTTGACTGGATTCTCAGCGCCGGCCTACGCCCGCACACCACCGCCCATGTGAGCATGACGGACGCCTCCGGCAAAGAATGGCCCACGCTCAACCTGCTCCTGCCGGCACCGCACCTGTGCATCCCCGCCAATAACCCGCCGACGCAGCGCTGGACCATGCTGCCCGGCGAGACCACCGCCACGATGACGGAATTTTCCAAGGACGTCACCGGCTTTCCGCAAACCGACGAGCACTATCTCGTCTCTTTGCACACCCGCGGTTTCCTGCGTCGAAATACCGTTGATGTCTATGTCAATAGCACCTTCTTAGGCTCCCTCCCGCGAGACGCCGCCCGCGAGATTGCCCCCGCCGTCCTCGACTGCACCAAGACCGGCCGCCTCGCCATTGCCCACGGCTACTTCCACTACAACGCCGATGACCGCCCCGCGCTGACCATCTACGCGCACAACGCCGCCAATAAGCACCACGCCGGCCTAGTTTTGGGCGTTGTCGCCGGTGGTGCCGCCGTCATGTCCGCAGCCACCGCAGCCCGCGCACAGGCCGCATCCGCTGTTCCCGGCGGCACTACTGCCGGTGCCACCACCGCCGGCGCTTCCGCAACCAGCGGTTTCAGTGTCACCTCTGCAGCCGGTGCTGCTGGCGCTTCCGGTGCCGTGACCTCGAACCTGCTGGCCGCAGCCGGCGTCGCCGTGCTCGTTGGTGGCGGTGCCACCGTGGCCACCAACCTACTGAGCGACGACGAAGCCCTTTCGGACTCCAACGCGCATTCCACCGCTCCTGCTCCGGAAGGCAACCATTCTTCCCACTTCGACGGCAATGGCCCCAAGCGCCCCGCGCACCCCGCCACGCCGCGCATCTACGATGCCGGCCCCACCAGCGGTACCTCGGCTCCGCCCCCGCTTGCCGACGCCCCCTCCTCTCCAGCACCGCACCGCCCCACCTTCACTTCGCAGACCACGAAAAAGCCCAGCGCGACGCACTCTCCCCACGCTGACCGTGCCCAGACCCACGCCCCTGCCTCCGACAACCGACGTGGCCACCACAGCGAACCCCGCGGCGGCCACCACGGCGAGGATTCCCAGTCAATTTCCCGCGCCGCCTCCGCCGCGGCTTCTGCCGCCATGGCCGCAGCCAATGACGTCGCCTCGGCCCCGGCCCCAGCCCCAGCACCGTCTCAGACCACGCCTGCCGCGACGCCATCCTCCAGCTCAGAACCCGCACCCCAGGTAGCGGCGGCCAAGACGCCGACCGCAACCTCCTCGTCCTCCCAGTCTGCAGAGCCTTCCCAGACCACGGAGTCTACGAAGAGCACGACATCTGCGGAGCCGTCCTCTGCGGCATCCTCGCCTGCCAAGCCGTCCGATCTGCCGACCTCAAGCACATCTACCTCGGAAAAGACAACTTCCGAGAAAACGACGACTGAAACCACCACCGCAGCCTCGACGGAAAAGCAGACCGCAGAGCCTTCCAGCTCCGCCACCAGTTCTGCCACGAGCGAGCCAACGTCTGAGCCGACCCAGGCTGCAGACTCGTCTACGTCTACCTCTGCGTCCTCTACGTCCACTTCGGCACAGCCCGAGCCCGAATCTTCAGAGCCTGCGTCCTCGGATTCAAAGCCCTCGGAGTCGACCGCACCTACGACGACGTCTCCGTTGCTGACCTCGGAGTCCGAGCCCGAGCCTAAGCCGGCGCCGGTTACCACCGCGCCAAGCACCACTATCGCAGGTTCCGAGCTCGAGCCGACGCCAGAGCCGGAGACTACTGCTCCTACGACGACGATCCCTGGCTCAGAAATCGACCCCACCCCCGAACCAGAGATCCCTGTAGAGCTCGAACCGGCGCTGCCTATGCCGTACCGCAGCGCACCGGATGGACCGGAGATGCCGCTGGTACCGTCCGAGCCGGAAGAGCCGGAAGAACCGGAGAAACCGGCAGAACCGGCAGAGCCCGCAGAGCCGGAGGAACCGGGGCGACCTGAGGAGCCCGAGGAGCCAACGACTCCGCCGAAGGTCATTGTCATCGTCGTCGAAAATTAAGCGGCGCGTCCTGTCCCCCTGCACGAAATGCGGGATACTACACTGAGTTTAATGAACAACACACCTGGCCCCTCCCCGCAGCACACGCCGGCGTCGGCCCCAGCGCCGTCGCCCGCGACGGTGGCTTCGCGCCACGCGGCCAGGTCCACAGCACCCAAACCGGGCGCAGAACAGCGACGCACTCGGCCGCGCCGCGCGGTGCGACCGTCCGGCGAACCAGACGCCGCAAAACCCAAGCCAAAACCGAAGCCGAAGCCGCACCCACCAGCCCATCACGAGCGACCTGCCGCGCCGGAGGCAGCTAACAAGAAGCCGCAGCAGCCGCAGCAGGCCGAATCATCCACCGATGCGGCCGACTACCCCTACGTGGCGCTGACCCTACAGACCACCGGCATCCACCCCAGCACCGGGCGCATCGTGACTATCGACGCCGTTGCTTTCAACGACGCCGGCGAACACGGCCAGCTCTTCCACGCCGTCCTCAAGCCCGATATCGACGCCGGACCGCGCCACCTCCACGGGCTGAGCACCACCGATATTGAGCAGGCACCAGCTTTTGGCAAGATCCTTAAATCGCTGGACAAGCTTATCGACGGCCGCACGCTCATCGTCCACGATCTCCCCTATACCTGGGGCTTTCTCGTCGCCGAGGCCCGCCGCGCCATGATGGCCGCCGCGCGCCAAAACCGGGCGCGCAACCGCGGCCGCAACAAGGGCCGCCGGCGCCGCCAAAAGGTCGGACACGTCCCCACGCCGGTGCGCATTATCGATACCTTGGCCACCTCCTATGCGCAGCAGGTGCGGTCGAATGATGTGCGGTTGGGGGGCGTCGCCAAGCAGAGCGGCCTGGACGCCACGCCGAAAGCCTCGGTGGAGCGCGCCGGCCGGCCCGAGCCAGAAACCTCCCGCGAGGACACCGAGCTGCTCATCGCGCTCTACCGCCAGCAAGAAGGCGGCACGGTGCGCAGCTATGCGCCGGATGACGTGCGCGCCGATCGCTTCGGCCTGCAACGCTCCCACGTGCGCGTCGACGCCGCCGAGGCCCCCGTCCAGCACCACAACCCCGGCAAGTACGAGCCGGGCAAGGAGCTGCGCCGCGGCATGGAAATCGTGGTCGCACCGGAAATCCTCGAGGACCCAGACACCATCATCGCCGCGCTCATGCGCGAGGAGCTCAATTATTCGGAAAAGCTTACCCGCGAGTCCTCGCTGGTGGTCTGCAATGTCACCACGGATCTGGTGGGCAAGCCCATGCATGCCCACCGCAAGGGCATTCCGCTGATGTCGGATGCGGCGTTTCTTGACGCCCTCACGCGCATCGAAGACGCCGAGCCCGAACCCGAATCCGCTAAGCCTGCGCCGCGGGCCCAACGCTCGCCGCAGAACAACAAAAAGGGCGGCGGCAAGAACCATAAGCGCCGTCGTCGCCGCGGCGGCCGCGGAGGTCGCGGCAGGGGCCGACGAAATTCTGGCGGCTCGGCGGGGAAAAAGAACGACTAGGCCGCCCGCCCGACTACCCTAGGGGACATGAGTTTTAGAGTCCCGGGTGCGTTGAAGAAGTTGCGCACCACCACCGCCACTACCGCCGCGAAGCTGGCCACCACCGCTTCCCGCGCCACCGGCCGTGGCGCCGGCGGCATGATCGGTGGTCTAATCGCCAATGCCATTGACCCTTCCATCATGACCAACCTGGGTGGTGGGCGCCCAGCCGTGCTGGTTACCGGCACCAACGGCAAGTCCACCACCACCCGCATGTTGGCCGCCGCGGTCCGCGCCGAGCACACCGTAGCCACCAACGACGGCGGCGACAACATGGACGCCGGCATCATCTCCGCGCTCATGGCCGGCAAAGACGCCTCGCACCTGGTCCTCGAGGTGGACGAGCTCCACGTGCCCCACGTAGCCGATAACCTCAACCCGCAGGCCCTAGTCCTGCTCAACCTCACCCGCGACCAGCTGGACCGCGTGGGCGAAATCAACAAGATTGAGCGCGCCCTGCGCGGCGCCGTGGAGGCTCACCCAGACATGCTCGTCATCGCCAATTGCGACGACGTGCTCATGACCTCCGTGGCCTATGACGCCAAGAATGTCATCTGGGTCTCGGCCGGCGCCGGCTGGCTCGGCGATTCCGTCACCTGCCCCCGCACCGGCGGGCACGTCGTGCGCACCGAGGATGACTGGTACGCCGTTAAGCCGCTTGCCGACGGCCGCGAATTCCGCCGGCCGCAGCCTACCTGGGGCGTCGATAAGCATGGCATCATCACCCCGACCGCCAAGCGCCCGCTGAACCTGGCGCTGCCCGGCCGCGCGAACCGGGGCAACGCCGCCCAAGCCATCGCCGCGGCCGTGCAGGGCTTCGGTGTGGACCTCGATAAGGCCATTGCGGCCGCTGAGGGCATCGACGACGTCGCCGGCCGCTACTCCACCATCCACTGGAAGGGCCGCGAAATACGCCTGCTGCTGGCCAAGAACCCGGCCGGCTGGCAAGAAGCCCTGTCCATGGTGGACCGCAGCGCCGATGGCCTGGTCATCGCCACCAACGGCCAGGTGGCCGATGGCATCGACATGTCCTGGCTCTGGGACGTGAAATTCGAAGGCTTCAATGGCTTAAGCGTCAAGGCCGCCGGCGAGCGCGGCACCGACCTGGCCGTGCGCCTGGTCTACGCCGATATCTCCCACGAGCTCATCCCGGACCCAATGGACGCGCTCGCCGCCTGCCCGGAGGGCCGCATCGAGGTCCTCGCCAACTACACCGCCTTCCGCGATTTGAAGAAGGCGCTATCCAAGGAGGCCACCAATGCTTAATATCGGCCTAGTGCTTCCCGACGTCCTCGGTACCTACGGCGACGACGGCAACGCCCTCGTCCTGCGCCAGCGCGCCCGCATGCGCGGCTTCGAGGCGGAGATTCACCCCATCCGCTTGGGCGAGCCCGTGCCCGAGACGCTGGATATCTACACCCTCGGCGGCGGCGAAGATACCGCGCAGATCCTGGCTGCGGACCACCTCATCGCTGACGGCGGCCTTACCCGCGCTGCTAACGCCGGCCGCCCCATCTTCGCCATTTGCGCCGGCCTGCAAGTCCTCGGCGAATCCTTCCGCGCCTCCGGCCGCGTTATCGACGGCGTCGGACTGCTCGACGCCACCACGGCCGGCATGCAGGACCGCGCCATCGGCGAGGTGGCCTCCAAGCCCACCCGCGCCGGAGTCACCGCGGACCTCACCGAACCGCTGACCGGCTTCGAAAACCACCTAGGTGCCACCATCCTCGGCCCCTCCGCGCAGCCGCTCGGCACGCTCACCCGCGGCAATGGCAATGCCGACCAGGCCGCCACCGCCGATCTCAGCGACGGCTCCGCCCAGCGCACCTACGAAGGCGCCGTCCAAGGCAGCGTCATCGCCACCTATATGCACGGTCCGGCGCTGGCTCGAAACCCGCAGCTGGCCGATCTCCTCCTCGCCCAGGCCATGGGCGTGGCCCTCGCGGACCTCGAGCCGATTGAGATTCCGGCCGTCGACCGCCTGCGCGTCGAACGTTTCAACGCCTCCGAGCCCCCGCGCTCCCAAAGATAGGCTCAAACCTGTGGATAACTTCGCCCGGCGGCCGCGAAACCCCCGAGTTATCCACAGGCTCGGCCGCTTCCCCTTGTAGCGGCTTGCCCCCGCCCATAGGCTGCGGGGCATGACGTTATTGGAGCAGCTGGGCGACATCGCTAAGCGCGGCGTGGAACTTCTCGAAGAGGCCCACGCCGCCTCCAGCCTGCCCCTGCCCGCGGACCAAGCGCGCACCGTGCGCCGCACCGCCGCGGCCTTCCTCTCGCCCACCAGCCACTCGCGCTACCAATCCCGCGCCCTGGCCGCCGCGCGCCGCAACCAACACAGCCTGGAGACCCTCGCGCTCATCGCCCGCCGCTCGCGCGGCATTTCTGACCCCACCAAGCGCTGGCAATTCCGCGAGAAGCTGTGCGCCACCGCCGGCACCACCGCGCAGGTCTCGCGCGCGGCGACCCGGCTGCTGCGCGAAATCAACCCGCCGCCCGAGCGCGAAGACGGCGGCCGCCGCATCATGCACGGCGAGAAAACTACCCTGAGTTTCACCGGCCCCGCCGCGCAGATGGCCGATATCTGGGCCGCCGCCAAATCCGACCCGCTGGCCTGGCTCACCGGTTCCCGCGCCGCCGCGCCCGCGACCGTGACCACTAATGTCATCATCGAGCTGCCGGATTACCTGAAAATCCTGGCCGGCGACGGCGATGACATCCGCCTCGCCATGACCAATGGCGCGACCATCACCGGCGCCGAACTCATCCGCCGCACCCTAGCCGGCGCCGGCCTTTTCACGCTCATCCACCCCGAGCGCGGCCCCGTCAATCTCTACCGCACCCGGCAGGCCTCCGCGAAGCAACGTCGCATGCTCGAGGCCGAAGGCGCTCACTGCGCCTGGCCCGCTTGCCGACGCCCCGCCGCCGAATGCCAAGCCCACCACCTCATCGAATACTCCCGCGGCGGCCTCACCCACCCCGAAAACATGACGCTGCTGTGCCCGTATCACAACTCCATCAATGGGCTGCCGAGCCGCGGCCGCATGGCCCGCGTCAACGGCCGAATCGCCTGGCTCCCGCCCGCCAGCCGGCACAACGCTTCGCCAGGCAGCATGCATAGCGGCCACAGCGGTATACACAGCAGCGCAGATAACGGGACGGCAAGCAAAGCACACGGGCCGCCAGTGTTCACCGGCCGCGGGCGAACCGGCCCCACGGCTGCCGTACCTTAGTCCGCGCTCGCGCGCTCACCCGCGCTAAATGGTCAGGCGGCCAGAAAGCGCGCGGGACAAGGTGAGTTCGTCCACGAACTCCAGATCGCCTCCGAGCGGCATGCCGGAGGCCAATCTGGTGATCTTCAAATCAGGGAAGTCGCGCAGCAACCGCACCAGGTATGCGGCGGTGGCCTCGCCCTCCGTATTGGGGTCGGTGGCGAGGATGACTTCGTGGATGGTGGGGGTGGCGTCGTAAAGCGGGGCTTCAGGGGTGGAATCCGCCAGCTCGCGGTCCGGCAGCACGCCGCCCAGGCGCTGCAGCAGCGTGGAAATATTCAAATCGCGCGGGCCCACATTCGCTAGCGGATCCAGCGCGCCACCCAAGACGTGGTAGCGGCCCTCATACTCTCCGGTGCGCTCGATGACCTGGATATCCTTCGGCTCTTCCACCACGCATATGGTCGAGGCGTCGCGCTGCGAATTAATGCAGATGCGGCAGACATCCTCGCGGGAAATATTGCAGCAGATGCGGCAGAAGGTCACGCCGTCGCGCACCGCGCCCAGCGCGTTCTGCAGCCGCTCGATGTCCTCGGGCTCCATGTGCAAAACGTGAAACGCGATGCGCTGCGCCGACTTCGGGCCGATGCCCGGCAGGCGCGAAAACTCGTCGATGAGGTCTTGCAGAGGTCCTTCAAACATCAATTACTCCCAAATCAGCAAAAGGCCGCGGCCCCAACGCGGGGCAACGGCCTTTTATCGTATCGCGCGGACTACTGGTTGCCGCCGAAGACATCCTCAAAAGACGGGCCACCCTGGCCGCCCATGCCCTGGGACAGCGGGCCAATCTTTTCCTGTGCCAGGCGGCCGGCCGCAGCGTGGGCCTCCTTGAACGCGCCCATGACCAGGTCCTGCAGGGTGTCGACGTCCTCTGGGTCCACGACGGACTTATCGATCTGCAGGTCCACGAGCTCGGCGCCGCCGGTCATGGTCACCTTAACCAGGCCGTTGCCTGCCTGGCCCTCGACGTTGGTGGCGAGGATTTCTTCCTGCGCCTTCTGCAGGTCTGCCTGCACCTGCGCGGCCTGCGCGATGAGGTCGTTCATGTCATTTGCCTGCTGCATTGGGTCTTGGTCAGCCATGTCGTTTCCTTTCTAAATCAACTGTAAATTTCGCTACTGCCCGAGTGTACCGTGCTTGCCGGTTAGGCACGCCGCGCGCCCAGCTCGCGCTCCAGCAGTTCCATAGCTACCTCGGTAGCGCTGCGATGATCCATCTCGCCGGTGGACTGTGCAGCCTCCATCATGTCGCGCTCTTCGTCGTCGCGGGTGTAGGCCGGCGGCTCCTCGGGCGGCGCTGCAAAGTCCGGCTCAGGCTCGGGCGGAAGAGGCACGCCATTGCTGAACTGCGATTCATCGCGCTGCTTAGCGGCCTGCGTCGCCCGTGCGATGCGCGAGCGCCAGCCAGGCTTGCTTTCCGGTTTACTCTCCGCCTCCTGGTCGTCGGCCGGCTCGCGCGCCGGCTGATTCGGCGTCCACGCTTCCTTGCGCTGTGGCGGCCGCGGGGCATCGAAACCGGCGGTCTTCGGGTCGGTGCCCACCACACAGGTCACGGCCACATCGCGCTGGAACTCCTCCTTGAGCACCTCCACGATGACGGCGTTATTGGCGGGCGCGTTGATGCGCTCGGCCAGCGCGCCGGTGGTGTGCCCCAGCGTCAGGGTGCCATCGCGGAAGCCAAGCACGCGGGCTTCGGCCAGCATGATTTCGGCCACCTTATTCCGCTTTCCGACGCTCCCCCTCAGCGCCACCCATTTCTCCCTCACGGCCTCTGCGAAGTCGCCCGCCGGCTCCTCCGCCGCCTGCGGCTGCGCCATTTCCGACGCCTTCTCTGCGCCAGACTCCGCCCCAGATTCCGGCTTGGTTTCCTGGACAGATTCCTCCGCGCGGGCCGGCACGGGCTTCTCCAGTGGCTCGCGCTGCTCTTCCTGGGCCGGCCTTGAGTGCGGTGCCTCGCTCTGTGCTGGCTGCGTCGGCTGCGGCGTTTGCTGCCCGGGCACCTCTGCCTGCGGGATTTGCCGCTCACGCTGCCACGGGTCTCCAGCCTCTTGCTGTTGCGGTTGCGGCTGCGACTCTTGGTTCTGAGGCTTCTGCGTGCGTTGCGCCTCGGCGGCCGCCGGCTGCTCGGGTTGCGCCTTCGGTTGCGATTCCGGTTGCGACGGGGCCTGCGGCTGCGGCTGAGCGGCCGGTGCTGAGGTTGGAGCAGAAGACGGGGCAGAAGCCTGCTGCTCCTGGGACTTGGCGCGGCGGCGAGCGATGATGGCAGCAGCGGCGGACTGGGGGTCTTGAGCACCGGCGACGGCGGAGTTGGCCGCGGGAGCACCGCCCGGGGTCGCAGGGCCAGCCGGCGCAGGCGAGACCGCGGCAGCGTTGGCAGTGGGGGCGGAGGCGGGAGCCGCTGCGGGTGCCGGCGCGGCAGCAGCGGGGCCGGTGGACCCGATAAGCAGATGCGCGCACATGATTTCCAGCAGCAGGCGCGGTGAAGTCGCACCGGTGAGGTCGCTGATGCGGTCGTTGACCGTGGAGGCCAGGTAAGTCAGCTGCGGGCCGGAAAAGCGCTGCGCCTGGGCGGTGAGCACGGAGGCGCGGTCGGTGGGCGCGGAGACGAGGCCGGCCTCGATGGCGCCGGGCACGGCCTGCAGAATCATCAAATCGCGCAAACGGTCGAGCAAATCGACGGCAAAGCGGCGCGGATCGTGGCCGGCCTCGATGACGTGGTCGACCATCGCGAAGAGGCCGGGTTTGTCTTGGTTGGCGAGGGTTTCGATGGCGTCGTCAAGCAGCGAGACATCGGTGACACCCAACAGCGGCCGGGCAAGGTCATAGGTCAGGCCATCGGGCCCGGCGCCGGCTAGCAGCTGGTCCAGCAGAGACAAAGTATCGCGCGGGGAACCGCCGCCCGCCTCAATGACCATGGGGTACACGGCGTCCTCGACCTGTACGCCCTCAGCCGCAACGGTGCGCTGCAGCAGGCCCTTCATGGCCGGCGGGGTCAGCAGGCGGAAGGGATAGTGGTGGGTACGCGAGCGAATGGTGCCGATGATTTTCTCCGGCTCCGTGGTCGCGAAGATGAAAATGACGTGCTCGGGCGGCTCTTCCACCACCTTGAGCAGCGCGTTCGCACCGGAGGGCGAAATCATATGCGCCTCGTCAATAATGAAGATGCGGTAGCGCGATTCGGCCGGCGCGTAGTAGGCGCGGTCGCGCAGCTCGCGCATGTCCTCCACGCCGTTGTGCGAGGCGGCGTCGAGCTCTGTCACGTCCAGGTTGCCGGGGCCGCCGGGGGCGAGGGAGACGCAGGAATCGCATTTGCCGCACGGTGTCGAGGTGGGCCCGTGCTCGCAGTTGAGCGAGCGGGCCATAATCCGCGCCGAGGAGGTCTTGCCGCAGCCGCGCGGGCCGGAAAAGAGGTAGGCGTGGTTGATGCGCCCTGCGTCAAGGGCGGCGGATAGCGGCGTGGTGACCTGCTCTTGGCCCACGACCTCCGCGAACGTTGCTGGACGATATTTCCGGTATAAAGCCACGGTTAGCCAGTTTACCGGCTAACCCTCGCGCGACCAGTCCAGCAGGTCAATGCCCTGCTCGGCCACCGCCTCCTGCAGCTTGCCGACGCCCTCTTCTACCCCAAACGCATATTCCGAATCCGTCAGCATGACTAGCTGCAAGATGAGGGTCAGGCGGCCCTCCTCCCGAAACTGCGGGGTCTGCCCGCCCCACAGGTACGGGGCGATGAACAGGCCGTGGTGCACGGTGATATCTGGGACGTCGAGGATGGACGGCAGCATCACGCCCGGCTGCGCCGGCAGCAGGCCGTCGGCCTTTTCGAAGGTGTCAGCCGCGGCGTTGATGGCGGCGGCCACCTCGGGCTGCCCGGTGCGCGCCACCGTGAGCAGCTCGCAGCGCACATCGGTGCCGTCGTCCTGGTTTTGCAGGCCGGTGTCGGTGGTGTTGAAGGTGGTGGTGAGGGCGAGCGATTGGGCGTCGGCAAGCGAGGCAAGGCCCAGCCGGCGCTTATCGACGTAGCGGAACTCCAGCGGCGCCGGGATAAGCTCGCTCAGCCACAGGGCAGACTCGTCGGCGTTGATTTTAGGCCCCCAGCTTCTCCACGGCGGCGAGCAGGACGCAGGTGGCGACGCCGTCCATCGCGGCCTCGACCTCTTCCTGCGGCGGCAGGGTTGGGGCGAGGCGGATATTGCGGTCATTGTCGTCCTGGCCATAAGGGTAGGCGGATCCGGCCTGGGTGAGCAGGATGCCGGCATCGCGCGCCAGCTCCCAGACGCGGTTGGCGGTGCCGTCGACGACGTCGAGGGAGATGAAGTAGCCGCCCTTCGGGTTGGTCCACTGCGCCACTTCGTACTCGCCGAGGCGCTTTTCTAGGATGCGCAGCACGGCATCGAACTTGGGCTTGATCAGCGCGGCATGGCGGCGCATCACCGCGCGCACGCCCTCGGCAGAGCCGAAGAACTCGTGGTGCGCCAGCTGGTTAATCTTATTGGGGCCGATGCCGCGGATGCCCGCGTGCTCCAGGTACCACTCGAGGTTGTCCTCCGAGGTGCCGAAGAAGCCCACGCCCGCGCCCGCGAAGGTGATCTTCGAGGTAGAAGACATGGCCCAGAAGCGGTTCGGGTTGCCTTCCTCCGCTGCGATATCCAGAATCGGCAGGATTTCCGGGAAGTCCTCGGTCAGGGTGTGCACCGCGTAGGCGTTATCCCACACGATGCGGAAATCCGGCGCGCCGGCCTCCATGCGGGCGAGGCGGCGGGCCTTGTCTTCAGAAATCACGGCGCCGGTGGGGTTAGCGAACATCGGCACTACCCACATGCCCTTGACTGCCGGATCCGCTACCAGCTTTTCGACGGCCTCTACATCCGGACCGTCCTCCTCCATTGGCACTGTAACCAGCTCGAAGCCGAACTGCTCCGTGATGGCAAAGTGACGGTCGTAGCCCGGCACCGGGCAAATCCACTTGAGCTTTTCTTCCTTGCTCCACGGCTGCGCAGAATCATTGGTGCCGAAGAGAAACGCCCAAGAGATCAGGTCGAACATGATGTTCAGCGAGGACGAGTCTGCGGCCACGAGCAGCTCTGGGTCCATGTTGGTCAGCTTGCCCCAGATATCGCGCAGTTCTTTGATGCCCTTTTGGTTGCCGTAGTTACGCAGGTCGTTTCCGGCCGCATCGGTGTAATGGCCCGGGCCGGGCAGCGCCAGCAAATCATTGGAGAGGTCCAGCTGTGCCTTGGCCGGCTTTCCGCGGGTCAGGTCCAATTTCAGGCCCTTAGCCTTAAGGTCCTCGTAGTCCTTACGGACCTGGGCGGCGAGCTCCGCGAGTTCGGACGATTCCAAAGTAAGAAGCGACATGCGTATGTCTACCTTCCATGTATAGGGCGACTTTCAGCCCCCAATTGTAACGCACGCCATACAAAAAGGGGACCCCGCGCACCCGCCAGAGCCTCCTGACCCTTGCTGCATTCCTGCCCTGGGGGAGTTCAGAGGATGGACGCCACGCGGAATCCTGCCCCATACTTTAACGTCCGCGCGCCGGTTTAGCCAAATGGACCTCCGGCCGCACGGTCCGCCACCACCCACCGGCGCGCGGCCCAAGGACCATTCGACACAAAACGGCCTTAGATCGCCGAAAATAGGCCCTGACCTGGCGATTGGTAAAATAATTGCCACGGCTGCTAATGTTTCTTCTCGGAGGATTCGACTAGCGGCCTATGTCACACGCCTGGAACGCGTGCGGGGTTCACGCCCCTCGTGGGTTCAAATCCCACATCCTCCGCCACAGAAAATCCCGGCTCCTGCTACACAGCATGGAGCCGGGATTTTTGTTGTATACGGGCGCGCGGCGCGCTTGCCGACGCCGCTCCCCTCCTCCCTAATCGATGACCGGTGGCTCATAGCCATCCGCCTTCAGCCACGCGACGTGCGGCGGCGTATTCATCCCCCACTCGGTGCGCGCCCAGAGGAAAGCCTGGGAGACCTCGGCCTCGGAATAGCCCCCATCGCGCAGGTATTGCCGGAAGCCATTCGGGCCTGGGTCCTTGATCCAGAGCCAGACGTAGTCGTCGAGGGAGTCGTCGGCAAGCAGGCCCTCCAACCCGGCCGGGACATATTCGCGCTCGGCGCGCACGCGGTCCGCTAGGTCCTGGTCGAGGAAGTCGTAGAGGTAATCCAGCGCGTCCTCAAGCTGCGCATAATCGAAGGGATCCATGCCGCCCAGCCTAGTGGCGCTTGGCGCCTAGAACCATGCGGTCAATCTCCTCGAGCACCTCGTCCACAATGGCCGGGTTATAAGCCCGATCGCCGCGCATGCGTAGCAGCTCCTCCTGCGCCGCCGCCAAAGCGGTCCGGCGGGCCTCCAGAGCCACGTGGCGGGCCTGCCAGGCGCGCTGCTTGCGGGAATCATCGGAAACATCCTCGCCATCGCCCAGCCGGTCCTCGAACCACTGAATCACGTTGGCGGAAATTTCGGGGTCGACCTTTTCGGCGTCGGCAGTAATGTGGCCGTCCGGCCGGAAGTGTGACAGGGCCTCGATGCTGGCCGCACGCGCGCGGCTCACCACGGCGGCGCGCATTTTATCGCTGGCAATCTGGGAGGCCTCCGTGAGGTCGAGGCGCTCCATCAGCCACGGCAGCAGCAGGCCGGGTACCACCATCGTGACCAGGAGAACGGTCAGCGCAATGACCGCCAGTTCGTGGTGGAAGCTGAACACGCCGGCTGGGATGGACAAAACCAGTGCCAAGGTGACGAGGCCGCGCATGCCGGACCACGTCATCAGCAGCACCTCCTGCAGGCGCAGCGGCGCCACGCGCGGGCGGCCGCGGGAGACGTTGATGCGGTAATAGATGTACATCCACACCAAGCGAACGACGAAGGCCACAAGGGACAAGATGACGCCCACCACCACGGAGTGCCATAGGTCCGAGCCCACCTCCCCGATAGCGGTATTGACCGTCAGGCCAATGAGTCCAAAGGCCACGCCGGTAAAGAGCAGCTCGATGGTCTCCCAGAAGGACTGGCCGGACAGGCGGTCTTCGGCCTGGATATCGGCACGGGAATTAAGCTCCACGGCCGCAATGACCACGGCGATAACGCCGGAGGCGCCGAGTTCCTCCGAGATGAGGTAGACCGCAAACGGCGTCACCCAGGTCAGTGCGTTGCGCGCGGTGACGTCGTGGACGTGGGTAATAAACAGCGCCACCAGCCGGCCGACGCCCCAGCCGAGGCCGCCCGCGACGAATGCGGAGTAGAAGAAGTTGAGCACGCCGCCGCCGAAGGAAAGCTCATCGCCTTGGGTTACGGCCGTCAAGGCTAGGTTGAAGGCGACGATGGAGGCGGCATCGTTAAACAGGCCCTCGGTCTGCAAGGTGGTGATGATGCGGCGTGGGATGCCTGCAGGATCGGCCACGGCGTCAACGGCGACGGGGTCCGGCGGGGCGATGGCCGCACCGATGAGGATGGCTGCGGCCAGGCTAATGCCCGGCAGGAAGGCGTAAGCCGTAGCGCCGACGGCCAGCGTGGTGGCGACCACCAAAAGCACGGACAGGCTCAAGATGGTCACCCATTGCTCACGGATAACACCCCACGAGGTGCGCCGGGCCAGCGCCCACAGCAGCGGCGGCAGAAAAATGGGCAGGATGAGCTCGGTTGGCGGCTCGAACTGGGGCAGGCCGGGCACGAAGACCGCGCAGGCGGTGATGATCGTCAGCAGGGCCGGCCACGGCAGCCCAATCTTGTCACCGATGGCGACGACGAACACGGTCAGCAGCATGAGCCCAATGAGCACCAGTAGAACTTCCATGGGCTCAGATTTTACCCGCGCCAGATATAAGGCTCAGGGCTGAGTCGATCGGGCGCGAATTGCGCGAGCAGCTCCGCGGCACTGTGAGCTTCGTACCCCAGCGAGGCCGCCAGCTGCTTGACGACGTCCCCCTCCTCCCCCATCTCCCGCAGCGTCACCGCGCCATCGCGCTTGGCCAGGCGCTCGCCGGATTCATTGAGTACGAGCGGGACATGGATATACTCCGGCGGTTCGATGCCAAGCAGCGAGGCGAGGTAGGCCTGCCGCGGCGCGGAGGAGAGCAGGTCATCGCCGCGGACCACTTGGTCGATGTCTTGGTAGGCATCGTCGACGACGACGGCCAAGTTATAGGCCCATCCAGCATCCTGGCCGCCGCGGCGCAGGATAAAGTCGTCCACGTCGCCCGTATAGGTGCCGTGGAGGGCGTCGTGGATGGTGAATGTGGGGACGTCGGCAAGCAGGCGAAGAGCAGGCTGGCGATTCTGGGCCGCAAGCTCGGCGCGCTTGGCCGCGCGCTGGTCTTCGGTGAGGTTGCGGCAGGTGCCCGGGTACTGGCCGGGAATGGCGTGCGGGGCGCGGGAGGCCTCACGGATATCCTTGCGGGAGCAATAGCACTCGTAGGTCGGCAGCTGGGACAGGGCCTGCTCATAGGCGGCGTCGCGGTCGTGCTGGTAGATGACCTCGCCGTCCCAGTCCAGCCCGAGCGCGCGCAGGTCCGCAAGCTGGCGCTCGGCCGACTCCTGGGAGGAGCGCTGCTTATCGATGTCCTCCACGCGCACCACAAAGCGCCTGCCCGTCGACCGGGCGAAAAGCCACGCCAGAAGCGCCGTGCGGAGGTTGCCAAAGTGCAGATCGCCAGAGGGGCTGGGCGCGTAGCGGCCGGCGCCGGTGGTCGCGGAATTCATGCCCACAGTCTACGGGCTGGCACAATGGCGGGCATGGAAAAATCGAACGGCGCTGAGGTGCGCTTCATTCCCGTCCGCTCCACCCTCTACCCCTGGCTGGTCACCGTGTTTGTGGTGACCTTCCTGATTTCTAATATCAACGCCACCAAGGGCGTCCAGCTCGGCCCGCTGGTTACCGACGGCGCCTTCTTCCTCTTCCCGCTGGCCTATATTGTCGGCGATGTGCTCTCCGAGTGCTATGGCTTCAAGTCCACCCGGCGCGCGGTCTACATCGGCTTCGCGATGGCAATTCTGGCGGCCGTGTGCTTCTATATCGCCATCTGGCTGCCGGCAGCCGATTTCTACGAGGGCCAAGAGGCCTTCGCCGCCACGCTCGGCCTGATGCCGCAGATCCTGGCAGCTTCGCTGGCCGGCTACCTGGTGGGCCAGCTGCTGAATGCCTGGACGCTGACCGCCATGAAGAAGCGGTCCGGCGAAAAGGGCCTCTTCGCGCGCCTTATCGCCTCCACCGTGGTGGGCGAGTTCGGCGATACGCTACTCTTTTGCGCCATCGCCGCGCCGGTTATCGGCGTAGACACCGTGGGCGGGTTCATCAATTACGTCGTCGTGGGCTTCGTGTGGAAGACCCTGATGGAGGCCGTCATGCTGCCGGTGACGGCCGCGGTCATTAAGTGGGTGAAGAAGCGCGAGGACTACTTGCCGGCGTAGTAGCGGCCGAGGAATTCATCGCGGTAGGCCTCGTAGTAGCCGCCGTCGATGGCGGCGCGGATATTATCCACCAAGCGAATCATGAACTCCACATTGTGGATGGTGCACAGCGTGCCGGCGAGGAATTCCTTCGCCTTGAGCAGGTGGTGCAGGTAGGCGCGAGAGTAATTCTCGGATACGTAGCCGCCGAATTCCTCGTCCACGCCGGCAAAATCCCGCTTGAAGCGCGCATTGGTAAGGTTCATGCGGCCGTCAAGGGTGTAGACGCCGCCGCGGCGCGCCAAGCGGGTGGGCGCCACACAGTCGAAGGTATCGGCGCCGGCCTCGACGGCGGTGAAGATATCGTCCGGCTCGGAGATGCCGAGCAGGTGGCGCGGCTTGTCCTCGGGTAGCTCATCGCAGACCCAGCCGACGATGGTGCCCAGGTTTTCCTTTTCCAGCGCGCCGCCGATGCCGAAGCCGCCGAAGCCGCGCTTGCCGTCCTCGCGGGCGGCGCGGTCGAGGTCGAGCAGGCCGCGGGTGGCTTGGCGGCGCAGATCCTCGTACTGCGCGCCTTGAACAACGCCCCACAGCGACTGCTTCGGGCGGTGGGCGCGCTCGCGGGTGAGGCGGTCGTGCTCGTCCAGGCAGCGCTTGGCCCAGCGGTGCGTGCGCGCGACGGATTCTTCCTGGTAGGTGCGCGTATCAACCAGCGTGGTCAGCTCGTCGAAGGCAAACATGATGTCTGCGCCCAGCCCGTGCTGGATCTGCATGGACTTCTCGGGGGTAAAGCGGTGCTTGGAGCCGTCGATGACGGATTTAAAATCCACGCCGTCCTCGTCCACCTGCGCCATGCGTTCCTTCTTGGCGGCGCGGATGTCCTTATCGCTGAGATCCGCAATATCCATCGCAAGGACCTTTTTGAACCCCACGCCCAGGGACATGACCTGGAATCCGCCGGAATCGGTGTAGGTCGGGCCGTGCCAGTTTTCAAACTTGGCCACGCCGCCGGCCTCGTCCACGATGTCGTGGCCCGGCTGCAGGTAGAGGTGATACGCATTCGACAAGATGGCCTGCGCACCGGTGGCGCGAATCTGCTCCGGGGTCAGCGTCTTGACCGTGGCTTTGGTGGCCACTGGGATGAAGGCCGGGGTCTTAATATCACCGTGCGGGGTGTGGATGACACCGCTGCGGCCGTGCTTGCCGGGGCCTTCAGGCAGGCGCTTGCCGACGTCGAAACTCAAGTCCATCTTTACTCTTCTTCCTTGTCTGCAGGGCTAGGGGTTGGGGCCGGGGCGGCGTGTTTAGCTTCCCATTCTTCTTCCAAGGCGGTGCCTTCGATATCCAGGGTGGGCAGAATCTTCGCCAACCACTTCGGCATCCACCACGTCGCGCGGCCCATGAGGAACATGGTGGCAGGGACGAGGGTCATGCGGATAAAGAAGGCGTCGAAAAGCACGCCGGCGGCTAGGGCAAAGCCGAAGATCTGGATGAAGGGCAGCGGCTGATTAATAAAGGCCACGAAGACCGAAATCATAATAATTGCCGCGGCCGTCACCACGCGGGCGCCCTGGGTAAAGCCGGTGATGGTGGCCTCGTCGACGGCGTTATATCGCCCGCCGGTGCCCTCCGGGTGGCGAGAAATGTGCTCGCGCATGCGGGTGACGAGGAAGACCTGGTAATCCATCGCAAGGCCGAAGGTCACGCCGATGAGGAAGATGGGCATGAAGGAAATCAGCGGGCCCGGCGCGGGAACCAGGTTCCACAGGCCTTCCTGCCAGACCAGAACGGTCAGGCCGAAGGCGCCGCCGACGGACAGCAGGAAGCCCAGGCCGGCAACCAGCGGCACCAGGATGGAGCGGAAGACCAACAGCAGCAGCACGATGGCCAGGCCCACGACGATGGCCAGGTACGGCGCCATGGCTTCCTCGAGGCGCTCGGTGATATCGAGCTGCACGGCGGTCAGGCCGGTCAAGCCGATGTCGGTACCGGTGGCGTCTTCAATCTCGCTGGTGGCCGAGCGCAGCGCGTGCGCAAGGTTGACCGTCGCGGCGTCCGTCGGCGCGGTTTCTGGGCTGACCATGATCTGCGCGGCGCGCTGGTCCTGGCTCAGGCCGACGATCTGCGCGTGCTTCACGCCGCCCAGCCCCTTGAGCTGGTCCGCGGTGTACAGGAAGGACGCGAGCGCGGCCTTATCCTCCGGCGAGGAATTGTCCGCAGCGTCTGCGGAGGTGTCTACTACCTCGGCGGCCGGGGCGATTTCCGGCTCGGCTGCGGGCTGGTCCTGTTGCGGCTGCTCAGGCATCTCCTCTTCAGGGGCAGCATTCTCGGCTGCGTCCTGCTCCGGCGCAGGAGCGGGGGCTGGTTCGGGCCGGGATTGGGCGTCGACAAGCGGGGCGAGGGCGCCGGCATCCGCGTTGACCGTGTGGGCATCGACCACGGCGAGGAAGGGGCCATTGACGCCGGGGCCGAAGCCCTCGGACATGATGTCGGCGGCCTTGCGCTGGGTGGTATCGGGATTGGAGGTGGTATCGGCCGGAAGGGCGAGCTCCATGTGGAGCACCGGCGCGGTCATCGCGCCCAAGGAGAGCACAACCAGCGCCATGGCCAGGCCGGGGACCTTCTGAACCAGGCGCACCCAGCGGTTGCCCATGGTAGGCCCGCGGCGGCGCTTGCCCTTGCGGGTCGGGTTGCCGGCCACGCCGGGGATGCGGCCATTGAAGGCCTTATCGCCCAGCACGCCCAGCATCGCGGGGATGAGCGTCAGCGAGACCAATACGGCGATGGCCACGGTGCCGGCGGCGGCCAAGCCCATCGCCGTCAGGAAGCCGATGCGCGCAATGAGGAGCGCGAAGAGCGCGGTAAAGACCGTCGCGCCGGCAAAGACCACGGAGGAGCCGGCGGTTCCCACCGCCATGCCTGCGGCATCGGGCCCGTCCATGCGGCGGCGCTCGGCGCGGTAACGCGACAGGATGAACAACGCATAGTCGATGCCCACGGCAAGGCCAATCATGATGGCCAGAACCGGGGTCATATTATTGAGCTCAATCCAGTGGGTGGCAATGAACATGCCCAGGGCGCCGAGCCCCACGCCGATAACGGCGGACACCAAAGGCATGCCCGAGGCCACCAGGGAGCCGAAGGTAAAGATGAGCACGATAAAGGCAACGCCGAGGCCGATGATCTCAGAGGTGGAATTGACCGCAATTTCATCGCCGAAGCCGGCACCATTGCCCTCTACCGTGAGGCCGCGGTCGCGGGCGATGTTCATCGCCTCGGTGACGGTGTCTTTATCTTCTTGCTCCACGCTATAGGGCGACTCGGCGTCGAAATTAAAGGTGGTATAGGCAATGGTCTCGTCATCATTGACCATGGCGAGGTTGTCCGCGTCCGCGCGGGCGGATGCTTCCGGCAATCCCATATCCGTGAACTGGTGGATGACCTGATCCTGCAATCGCGGCGAGACCTCAAGCGGGTTGCCAAAGCGCGTGGTATCGCCCATCTCTAGGTTGTCCTCGAGGTAGGAGATGGTGGCGTCGATAGCCTCGCGGTTGGCGGGATCAGAAAGCTTCTGGCCGTCTGGGGCCTTGAAGACCACGTTGACCGAGGGCGAGTTGGCAGGGTTGCCGCCCTCTGGGAAGAGGTCCATGGTCTTGTAGGTGGCGTCGATGGACGGGGTTCCCTTGATGGAGAACTCGCTCGTCATCGGTTTCATCAGCAAGGCGGCGGCACCGCCGACGGCGGCGAGCAGCAGCAGCCATGCCACGATGACCTTCCACTTATGGAGGAAAGACCAGCGCCCAAGACGATAAAGCAGTTTAGCCACGGGTAGATGTACCTTTGCATTCGCGTGGGGGACGGGTTGAACTTTGCCCTAGTGTAGTGGCCATCCCCTCTAATCCCCTATCGCGAAGCCACCTGCGTCCCAGTTTTCACAGCTGGCGGCCAGCCAGCCGGATTCCCCGCGCCTCCCGGAAAATTGGGCAAAAGAAAATCCCGACCTGCGCAAACAGGCCGGGATCCCGGTGCGGTGGCGGCGGGATTTGAACCCGCGGTTGGGGGTTACCCAACAATCGCTTTCGAGGCGATCACCTTCGGCCGCTCGGACACGCCACCGCGTTCCAGATTACGGGAGTGGGCCCGAGCGACAAAATCGCTGCGCCGGCGGGGTGCCAGCGCAGCGAGATGTGGAAACGAGGAACGAGGATTAGTCGTCCTTCAGGCCGCCGATAACCTCGTTGGCCTTGTCCTTAACGCCTTCAGCGGCGTCAGACAGCTTGTCCTTAGCCTCGGAGGTGACCTGGTCGGCCTTGCCCTCGTTAGCTACGTCCTCGTTGCCGGTAGCGTCGCCGTAGGCTTCCTTTGCCTTGCCTACGAGGCCATCCTTCTTGTTTTCCAAATCGCCCATAATCACTCCTTTGAGTAGACGGTTGTTGTATAACGCCCAGTGTACGCGCGTTTAGCGCAGGCCGTCGAAGAAGTTTCGGAGCAACCCAGCGCATTCACCTTCGAGGACGCCGCCGCGGACCTGCGGGGTAAAGGGGGCGGTGGGGGCACGCAGGACATCGATAAGCGAGCCGCACGCGCCCGTCTTGGGTTCAAAGGCGCCGAAGACGACGGAAGACACCCGCGCGGCCTGCAACGCACCGGCACACATGGCGCAAGGTTCCAGGGTGACAACGAGTTCGCAGCCAGAAAGCCGCCAGCCATCGCCGTGCACGCGGACGGCCTGGCGAATGGCCTCGACCTCGGCGTGGGCGGTGGGGTCCGCCAGCTCTTCGCGGCGGTTGACGCCGGTGGCAAGTTCGGTTCCGGCGGCGTCGTAAAGCACCGCACCCACGGGGACGTCGCCGGCCGGCGTACGCTTGGCGACGTCGAGGGCGCGGCGCATCCGAGCCTCAGCGCGCAGCAAGGGCTCAGGCGTTATCAATGACGTCTTCCAACTCATCGCCAAAGCCGAGCTCGCCGGCGATGCGCAGCAACATATCGGAAGGCCAGTCATCGTCGTTGTCGATGATGTAGCCCACCTGGTCCTCGGATAGGCCAAGGTCGGCGAAGATATCGAAATCGCCCTCGCCATAAGGATCGGCCTCTTCGGGGTCCACATCCGGGATTTCATGATCGTTGATATCCATGAAATCGGCGGCAAAGTCATCGTCCACGCCATAGGTGGCATCCGAGATGAGCATCTTCACCCCGCCCGGCACCGGGCGCACGGCAATAAAATAGGCGTCCTCCACGCACAGCAGCGCGAACGCAGCGCCCTCGGAACGCAGGCTGCGCACCGCATTGATGGAGGTCTGCGGATCCTCAAAATCATCGTTGAAGCTGCGCACCAGCCATTGGCCCGCGTTGCGGGCGACGGTTACTGCGAAGGAGTAATTTTCGTTGCTCATACCTCGTGAGATTAGTCGTGTTGTGCCACAATTGTCATCGTGAGTTCTCAAGATGTTCAACGCCCCATCTGCATTATCGGCCTCGGCCTCATCGGCGGCTCTTTGCTGCGCGATCTCGCCGGATACAATCACCCCGTTTTTGGCTACAACCACTCCACGTCCGGCGCCCGCACTGCAGTAAAACAGGGTTTTGACGTCACCGATGTTCTTCCGGCGATTTTGACCCGCGCGGAGACGGAGAACGCGCTCATTGTCATAGCCGTGCCTATGGGCGCGGTGGGCGAGGTGCTCGACGCCATTCAGGAGCACGCGCCGAGCTGCGGTATTACGGACGTCGTTTCCGTTAAGACAGCCGTACGCCAGCAGGTATTGGAGCGCGGAATGGAGTCGCGCTACGTGGGCGGCCACCCGATGGCGGGCACGTCCAAGTCCGGTTGGGATAACTCGCAGAAGGACCTGTTCCGCCGCGCGGCGTGGGGCATTACCTATGACTACGCCGCCGAGTGTGAGGCGCGCGGGGAAAAGATTCCGAAGCAGTGGATTGAGACCTTCACCGAGGTCGTGCGCATGACCCAGATGGTGCACGCAGAGGCGGTTCCTATCCGCGTGGCTAATCACGATGCCGCGGTGGCGCGCATTTCCCACCTGCCACACGTCTTTGCGGAGATCCTCGCCGTGGTGGGCGATAACGGCGGAATCCTGGCACAGTCCCTGTCTGCCGGTTCTTTCAAAGACGCTACCCGCGTGGCCGGCACGCACCCGGAGCTGGTGCAGCAGATGTGCGAGACCAATGCGCCGGCGCTGGTGGAAGCATTGGACGAGGCCTTGGACTTGCTGCGCGATGCCCGAGAAAAGCTCGATTCCCCCGAGCCTTCCATCGCTGAGCTTACCGACGCCGGCTACCGCGCCCGCACCCGCATCGATGCCCGCTCCGGCGCGCGCAAGGAATCGGTCTCCCCGGTCAAGATTTCTTCGCGCCCGGTGCTGCGCCTGCACCCAGGCGGCCCGAAGTGGGTGGCACAGTTGCGCCAATCCGAGTCCCTGGGCGGACGCATCGAGATTTTCTAGCCCTTGCGGCCGCGGTTGCGCAGACGGGGAATCCGCGCCAGCACCGCGGCGGCGATCAGGCCGATGGCGGCTATGCCCGCATAGAGCCCCGCATGATCTGCACTGGTCTGCGGGGTTTTCGGCGGTTCAGGGGTGGTCTTAGCGGAAAGGATGGCGCCTTTATCGCGGTCGCTCACCACGCCTTCTATCCAATCCTTGGTGCCGGCCAGCGTGGTGATTGCCGCGCTTGGCGAGGGCAAGTCCGGATCCCCATTCGCCGTTCCCGCGGTGGCCAGGCCGGCAAGCTTTCCGTCGACGAAGAAGGGACCGCCGGAGTCACCGCCCTGCATGCCGGCGCGGCCGGTGGAGTGCACATCAAGGATCGCGCTTTCAATCAGCGGCATCGCTTCGCCGGCCGGCACACTTTCTGTCCCCTCTGGTGCGCTGAGCCCCGGCATGGCCTCGGCCGCAGGAATGCTTTCTCCGCCAGCGGCATCCTCGGCGGCAACCTCGGCGCCAACCTCGGAGGCGTCTGCGGCACCTGGTGCGGTGGAGCTGGCGGGGCTAGCAGGGTCGGCGCCGAGGAACTCGGCCACTTCCATCTCCGCCTGCGGCAGCTGGCCACGGCGTGCCATGGAGGAACTGCTGCTCCAGCCGTAAAGCGTGCCGCGCTGGCCAGGTTCTGGCACGTGAGTGGAAATCTCGGCCGAGGTGGTGTCGGTGACGGGGGTGGTGAGGTGGAGAAGGGCGGCGTCGGCAAGCGGGGATAGTGCCCACGAATCAGCGTCGTAGGTGGTGCCATTGATGCAGGCCTGCGTGCCCTCATTGTTGACGGACTCGAGGCAGTGGCGGGCGGTAAGCACCCACTGGGTAGCCACGAGGGTGCCGGTGCAATCACCGAAGCTGCCCACGCGCCCGATTTTCAACTGCGCCACGGTGCGAGACGCCGCCGAGTCTGGGGCCGGCTCACCGTGCTCGAGGGCACTGGCAGGGGCGGCGGTTAATGCCACGATGCCGGCGGTAAGGAGAGCGGGGAAGATTTTGTGCTGCATGATTAGTCCTTCTTTCCGGCAGGAACGGCGATGGCGATGGTCTTAGCGACGGCCCATTCGGCCGGCCCCTTCCCTATCAGGCGGCGCCATAGGCTCGCGAGGACGAGGAAGAAGGCGATAAACGCGCAGGCCCACCCGGTGTTGTGGAGGGAGACGTGGCTCTGCCAGTAGTAAGCGGTGAGCACATGCAGGATGTAGATGCTTAGCGACATCGCCCCCAGCGCAGCAAAGGGATACGCCAGCTTAGGCACCGCTCGACCGATAAGCAGGCATAGGTGGAGGACGATGGCGGCGACGGCGATGGATAGGACAATCTCTCCTAGCACGCCGGTGTGGCCGGTAAAACGCAGCCAGCCTGGCATATCCGGGTTAAAGCGGAAGTAAAAGCCGGCAGCCGCAACGGCTGCTGCGATGCCGGTGGACACCCACTGGGCAGCAGCACGGGAGCTGCGGATATAGACCTCATAGAGCAGCATGCCAGCGAGGAAATAAGCACAATAGGCCAGCAGCGGATAGACCTGCGGAAGGGTCAGCGGCGCATATTTTATAGTCGCGGCGGCGGTGGCAGCGGCGAGGAGCAGGAGCTTCCACCACCAGCGCAGCGGCGGAACCCAGGACACCAAGATCATCGTGATGCCGATGACCACGAGGACGATTTGAATCTCACCGCCCACGGGCAGCAGGGCGAGGCCGATAAGCGTAATTATGCAGCCGCGAGCGATGATGCGCAGGAACGTCGTCGCCGTGAAATCGCGGGAAATAAGCATCAACGTGACGCCGGCCAGAACGGCGAATAGTGCTGCGGGCAGGCCATTTAAAATGACCTTGGTATGCCACACCAATGAGGCCATATGCAGAACTATCATGCCGATAATCGCAAGTGAGCGGACTATATCGAGCCCTACAATGCGCGAGGGTGCTAACACCTAGCGTTCTCCTTCAAGACGGAGGGGAACGCGTCGCCACGCTCCCCTTGTTAATAAAGACTTTCTTTTTCTACTAAGTCTGTCTGGAAGGTTGCTGCAAATATTTTATACGTGTCCTGCATTTTATAAGTGGATTGAGTGAGACTTGTGTGGAGCACGGTGTACAGCGGTGCGGGACTAGTCACGGAAGGAACTATCGCGGCGCTTGCGCGAACGGGAAGGATCGGCGGCCAGCTTTAGAAGCGGGGCTGCGGCGATGCCGATGGCCAAGCCGGCCAAAAAGAGCCAGAACATGCCAGAGCCCAGCCACAGCATTAAGCCAAGGATGGCGCCGGCAATGAGGCCGGAAACAAGCGAGGAAGACTTCATAGATCGAGACCTGGGTGAGGCGGGCTAAGATACAAGAAAAGCCGCCCGAAGGCGGCTGATTTTGTGCGCCCGGAGGTGTCTGAGTTCATGACATATTTGACAGTCTGTGCCTGAGGGAATCGTCGTGATGCTTGACAGGTGAGCCGCGACATATTTGACGCTTAGGGCTACCTTACCGTGTCGGGTGATGCTTGACTGGTGAGTCGGGACATGTTTGACACTATGAACAGTCCTAACCGCAATATGGCCATCGTCAAAGCTGTACGCCAATCCGGTGGCGTCGAAATAGAGTGCGGCCATTCAGGGCCTAAGGCACCTTCTAGAGCCCAAGAGGGAAAGGGCTCCGCCCGTCAGACGTAGGTGTTCTTACGGCGTCTTGGTACTGCTGCTTGGAACGATGCGCCCTGGCACTGCTCGCCTGATCGAAGAAACCGGCACCCCAGAACAAAAAGCAACTGGAATGCCGGTTTGTTAACGATGTCGCGACTCATCTGTCAAACATGTCGCGACTCATGACATTTGTGCGCCCGGAGGGATTCGAACCCCCAACCTTCTGATCCGTAGTCAGATGCTCTATCCGTTGAGCTACGGGCGCAGACCGTTGGTAAGCAGTGCGTGTGCTCTGCTGTGCAACGAGAATTTACTATACCCACGGTCCGGAAAACTAACAAATCGCCTGTTCACCCGCCGTTCACCTGACGGAAACGGAGGCAATTAGGAAGCGATGAGGGCGGCAACTTCGGCGTCGGAAAGCAAGGCACCCTGAAGCGCCCTGAGGGTGGACCGGTGATCGAAGTCGATACCGATAAGGACAATTTCGGTACCGGGCGTCACATCATTTGCAGCCCAGAGCGAAGCGGGCAGGATTTGAAGGTTAGGCCCAGCCTGCTGCCAAGCGTGGGCGAGTTGAAGATCGGTATCGAGCCAGCAATACCCCTTAGAGCGCACCAGGCCGGTACTGGCACGAAGGGCGGCGAGCAGACGGTCGCGGTTAAAGGGGCGGTCGGCGCGGAAAACGACGGAGGAAATGCCATATTCCTCGGTTTCGGGCGTGTGCGGCTTAGCCAGCTCCTCGGCGTAGCCATGGTAAGTCGCGGCAGTGGCGGCGTCGTACAGGTGGGCATCAAGGACCAGCCGTGGGTCAATGGCACCATCGGTGACCATTACGACTCGAGCACGGGGGTTCATAGCGCGAACGGTCGCGATGACACGTTCGGTTTCGGCAGCATCAACCAGATCGGTCTTGGTAACAAGGATGAGGTCAGCAAACTCGACTTGGTCCACGAGTAGGTCCGCCACGGTGCGATCATCGCTGGGTGTGGCCTCAATATTCTCGGACGCGAGGCTCTTGCCGCGACGCAGGTAATCAAGAAAGGTGGAAGCATCCACGAGAGAGACCATGGTGTCAATAGGGGCGACGTCGGCAAGCGTGGTGCCGTCCGCAAACTCCCATTCAAAGGTGGCGGCCACGGGCATAGGCTCGGAAATACCAGTGGACTCGATGACGATCTGATCGAAGCGGCCGGAGCGGGCCAGCTTACCTACGGATTCGATGAGATCTTCGCGCAGGGTGCAGCAGATACAGCCATTGGATAGCTCGACAAAGCGGTCCTCGCCGCGCTCGAGGTGCCCTTCGCCAGCAACGAGGGCGGCATCGATATTTACCTCGGAGAAGTCGTTGACGATGACGGCAAGCTTGCGCCCTTCGCGGTTGGCAAGCAGGTGGTTCAAGAGCGTGGTTTTTCCGCTGCCCAAAAATCCGGACAGTACAGTAACGGGTGTAGCCATTCCCTAATGGTAACGTTTTTCATTAGGGAATGGCTACGAAGCTCCTAATCTTAAATGGACAGGCCGAAGATTGGCACTGCCAGCAAGTACACCGTCAGCGTGATGAGGAAGATGCCGATGATATTGAGGCCAAGGCCACCCTTGATCATCTCGCCAATCTTGACGTAGCCAGAACCATAGGCAATGGCGTTCGGCGGGGTAGCGACAGGAAGCATGAATGCGCAGGTTGCCGCGAGGGCCACCGGGATGGTGAGGAGAAGGACGTTGATATCGCCATCGGCAGTAAGCCCCACGCCCACGGCAACACCACCCATAATCGGGATAAACGTAGCCGCCGTCGCGGTATTGGAGGTGATCTCCGTCAGGAAGAGCACCAGCGCAGCCACGGCAGAGACGATGAGGACAACCGGCAGGACGCTTAGCCCCTTGGCCATCTCACCAATCCACAGGGACAGGCCGGAGGAATTAAAGACCGAGGACAGCGACAGGCCGCCGCCGAAGAGCAGGAGGACGTCCCACGGCATTTCATTGGCCGTCTTCCAGTCCAGCAAACGGATGCGGCGCTGGTTATCCGCGGGCAGGATAAAGAGCAAGGTGCCGGCGGCGATACCCACGATGGCATCGTCATAATTCTCAAATTTCTTGAGGACCAAAGGCAGGGTAACCCAGGCTGCGGCGGCGAGGACAAAGATGATGCCGGTCATGATCTGAGGGCGGGTCCAGGGGCCGAGTGCCTTAATTTCGTCGTTAATGAGCTCGCGCCCGCCTGGAATATCCTTCATCTCCGGCTTGAAAATGGTGATAAGCAGGGCCCAGGCAATCAGCAAGAAGATCACGGCGAGCGGCACACCAACCGCCATCCACCGGCCAAAGCCGAGGGTCACGCCCCAGGTATCGGCCATATATGCATTAAGGAAGGCATTCGGCGGGGTGCCGATGAGCGTACCCAGCGAACCGATGGAGGCGGAATACGCGATACCGAGCATCAGTGCCGTGGCAAACTTCTTCTGCTTATCCCAACCACCTACGGTTTCCGCGGTCAGCGCGAGCACCGAGGTACCGATCGGCAGCATCACCACTGCCGTGGCGGTATTAGATACCCACATGGACAAGAAGCCGGTGGCCAGCATGAATCCCAAGATCAGGCGCTTGGGCGAGGTGCCGATGATCTTCACCACGTACAGCGCTAGGCGGCGGTGCAGGTTCCAGCGCTGCAGGGCAAGCGCGATAAGGAAGCCACCCATGAACAAGAAAATGGTGGCGGACGCGTATGGGGCGCCTACTTCCTTAATCGTGCCCACCCCGGCGAGCGGGAAGATGACCAGCGGCAGCAGCGCGGTGGCGGCGAGCGGAATGGCCTCGGTCATCCACCACACGCCCATCAAAATGGTTACTGCGGCGACGGTGCGGATGGCACTAAGCGTGTACTCGGCTTCCGGATCTGCACCCGCGGAGCCCTGTACGGTCTCGATCGCATTCGAGGGAAAGATAAAGAAGACCAGTACGGCCAAACCCAAGCCGATGAAAAGGCCGATGAACTGGCGGCGCCACTCGCTGCGCGGCGCCCCGGGGGCCTCGTCACCTTCGGTGTGGGCGGTAGATTCGTGAGTATGCGGGGTGGTCATACCGCGCGCTCCTTCACTTAGAGGGGATTGTGCTGTGGGTTATGCTCCGTATTTCCCAGTTTATTAGCTAGGCCGAGGCAGCAGACCGAAAGTTATCCAGTTCACTGCGAAGCATGCACTGACCATACAAAACATGTGACGCAGAAACCATATCCCGCCACACACAGTCACCCCCGCACCCCCGTAGAGCACACACTGCACCTGCCCGAAACCAGAAATGACCCCACCACTTCCCCACCCCCGAACCGTAGGGAGGCGCGCTAGATACCCAGCACGGTCTTGGCAATCAGGAAGTAGATAATCAGGCCCGTGGCATCGCAGAAGGTAGAGATGAAGGGGTTGGAAAAGACCGCCGGATCGGCGCCGATGGTCTTAGCCACGATGGGCATAAGCCCGCCGACGGTCGCGGAAATGGAACAGATCAAAAACAGCGTCGAGCCGATGACGAGGCCGATGCTTAGGCCATAGACCAGGGTGGCCAGCGCCAGGCCGGCTAGTCCCAGCACAGCGCCGAGCAGCATGCCGACGCGCAGCTCGCGCCACATGACGGCGAGAAGGTCGCGCGTGCGGACGTCGCCCAGCGCCAAGGCACGCGTCACCGTGGTAGCCGCCTGGTTGCCGGTATTTCCACCGGTACCGGTCAGCAGCGGAATAAAGAGCGAGAGAACCACAGCTTTGGCCAGTGTGTCTTCAAAGGAATCCAGCACCTGCACCGTCAGCAGCGCAGAGACGGCCAGCACGAGCAGCCACACGATGCGCGAACGTACCAGCTTAAGCAGCGGCGTCGACAGGTACGGCTGCTGGAGAGCCTCTGTACCGCCGGCGCGAGCAGAGTCCTCGCTATCTTCTTCCTCCACGATATCGGTAGCGTCATCCCACGTCAGCAGGCCGACGAGGCGGTGCGAATCATCCACAATGGGCAACGCGAGGATATCCAATGGCAGGAACCAACGCGCGGTTTCCTCGGCATCAGCACCGGCACGAGCAAAGATGGGATCGTGCATAATATCGGCCATGGTCAAAGCGGCATCGGCGGTAAAAATTTCACGCAGGCTCACCACGCCCACCAGGCGCCGATCTTCGCGCGTGATGGGCACGGTATAGATGGTTTCTAGCTCATTCGCCGTCTCCCGCAGTTTAAATAGCGCGTCCTTAACGCTCATCTCTGGGTGGATTACGGGCACCTCGGGCGACATGCGGCGGCCCACCGACCCCTTGTCATAGCCCAACACCACGCCCGTGACATCGCGCTTGGATTGGGTCAGCGAGCGCAGCAGGCGATCCGCGATTTCTGCGGGCAGCTCATCCAGCAGGGCCACGCGGTCTTCCGGATCGAGCTCATCGAAGAACTCGTAAACATCGGCATTGCCCAGCTCATCAATGATATCGGCCTGATGTTTAGCATCCAGCGCATCGAACACCACAATGGATTTTCGCCGCGGCAATAGTCGCAAAGCCAAAGCCGCCCGGATGGCATTTTGCCGCTCGACGACGGCGATGAGCTCCTGCAGCGGCACCTTATCCAAAAGCTCTTGCAGGCGCGGGGCCTTTTGCGGATCGATGGCATCTTCTTGCTTCAGCCACGCCTCGACGATATCGCTAGCCTGCTTGGTGGTTTCCGCCATCGCCCTGTCTACCTTCCTTGCCCTTGGGTATTTATTCCCCCTGAGTATTATCCTCAGCCCATTTAGACTACGCCATGATGCAGGGAACTCCGCTAGCCGGCAACCTGCCGGTGACCGGTTACCGCAAGGTGCGGCCTATCCCCGTCCAACGTGAGGTTTCCGGTGAATTCTTCAGTAGCGCAGCAGGCCGGGTCATCGTCAGCATAGGCACGCCAGGTAACGGTGACCGTATCTTTGGTCCACTGCAGCTGCTGGATATGCCCACGCGCGGGTGGCATTCCCTCGCGTTCCCAATCATCCACCTTGGTGAGGTAATTCAGGTCGTTGTCATAGATCAGCAAGTTATCCGGCCACCCCGTACCGCCCTTATTACAGACGTAGGTAATAACGGCTTCGTCCCTGCCATCACCGTTGATATCCGCGTAGGCGCCCTTTGGCGTATCGTCCTGATTCCGTTTCAGGCCAGCCATCGCATGGGGGTAGCCGGCCTTCAGGTTTTCCGGCAAAAAGCCGCCTTCTAGGTTGCCAGCTTGGTTATCGCACAACGCCGGTACCCACAGGGAATCGAGGGCCTCTACCGGGATGATCTTATTTTTCCCGCCGCCCTCGGCGTCCTTGTCTGCATCGTTTTCATCTTTATCCGCTGCGGCTTCGGTGGTGGTTTCTTCTGCCGGGGAGTCCGTGGCCGAGGACTGAGACTCGGCCTCTGTATCGGAAGCGGCCGCCGCAGAGGAGCTCGGGGCAGTGCCGGTGAAATTCGGCTTATCCGCGGCCTCGGTGGAGTCAGTGGAATTGGAACAGCCGCTCAAGGCGGCAACGGCGGTCACCGCGAGGACGGCAAGAGGGAGAGATAGGGATTTAGGCATAGGCATAATATACAGCGCCGCGGCTTCCCAGGCCGGGTGAAAACCTAGAAGAAGAGCCCCCACAGCGCGAAGGCAGCCAGCAGGGACACGAGCCCCGCGGTGCTCACAAGGATGATGGCGTGGGGGAGGGAGCGGTGGGTGGACAAGGCGGCGTCGACAAGCGCGGCACGCTGCCACACAGCCAAGGCCAACGCCACAACGCCGGCGGCCAGGAAGACCAGTGGCAAGAAGACGTGCACGCTTACCGCCCGCATTACCCCCAGCACCACCAAGGACAACGCCAGAAGGGTGCGCTGCCACGATAGGCGGGTGCGTTCGGGCTGCAGGCCGGGATCAAAAAGTGGGCTAGCCAAGGAACTCGCCCACCACAAGCGCGCCCGCTACCACCATGATCGCCACGACGAGCACCGGGATGGCAAAGCTAAAGGGCAACGGGCGTTCCTCGCGCATCGCGCGTTCGGACTGCTTCCAATGCACCCATGCCACGAGCGGCAGAATAATGGCGACGACCAGCATAAATACCGACACTGCAGAGCGCAATTCAGCCGGCAGGGGCACGTCAAAGGCCTCCAGCGCCACGCCACCAGCAATCAAAGCCAGGGAGGTGCGGATCCAGGCCAAGAACGTGCGTTCATTAGCAAGCGTGAAACGCGGATCAGGGTCGGTGCCAACCGCGAACACCGAGCGGGGAAACCTCGAGTCACTCATGGGCACCACTTTATATTCATTTGCCATCCGCGTCGTGATAAGCCCGACGGTCTGTGTGTGGGCGCGAGTGGGTACCAGGCTTTCTGAATTAATCCGCTGCCGCGAGTTATAGTCGGGCACATGATTGAAGTTGCCGCCGTAGTTTTCCGTAATTCCTTTGGCCATGTCCTCACCGTGCGCAAGGAGTCTTCCACCAAGTTCCAGCTGCCCGGCGGCAAGCTAGAGGTCGGCGAAACCCCAGTACAGGCCGCGGCCCGCGAGGTCGCAGAGGAAATCGGCGTTGATGTCCGCCTCCCTGAGCTATCCCCACTCGGGACCTTCGATGCCCCGGCCGCCAACGAACCCGGCGAGACCGTGCGCGGACGCATCTTTACTTATCCGCGCCCCGTCCTTGCCCGCGCTGCCGCAGAAATTGCCGAAATCGCGTGGGTCGACCCCACCAACCCGGACCGCGAGCTCGCCCACCTCTTGCGCGACGAGGTCTTTCCCGCCTTGCGTCCCTAACCCCCGACCGGCTCTAAGGCGCTTTCTCGCTTCCTATTGCACCTCCTAGGAGGTTAACTTAAAGTTATTTTCATCAGGACTTATTGATGAAAGGACACCCCGCCATGCCGCAACCATCCACACCTGGGCCTATCACAACGATTTGTATCCTCGTCCTCGGAGTTATTAGCTCTGTTATCGCCATTCTCTTGGTGCCCGCCCTCTTCCACGAGGTCACTTCTTTGCGTGCTGCGGCATTTACCGGAAGCTTTATCTTCGGCACCGGCATGCTCGTGCTCTTCCGCCGCTGCGCCGCGTACCAGCGCTAATAGCAGAATTCTTAACCCTTAACCAGAGCTTTGCGCCGCCACCTGAAATGAGAAAAACCCCAAGCTCGCACGCTCGGGATTAGATGGCGGAGATGAGAGGATTCGAACCTCCGGACCCCAGAAGGGTCAACTCCTTAGCAGGGAGCCCCATTCGGCCGCTCTGGCACATCTCCACGGTTCGCAAGGAACCTCGTTTGAGAATACCTGCCTGCCCCGCCGCTGCCAAACTAGCCCCCTGCTTTCGCGCCCGCAGCAAAGACGCAGGCCCTAAAGTGGGAGGCATGATTCGCCCAGACCTGAAAGCCATCCCCGCCTACGTCGCCGGTGCGCGCAACGATGACGCGCTCAAGCTTTCCTCCAACGAGGCGGCGCACCCGCCGCTGCCGGAGGCGGCCGCAGCCATGGCAGAGGCCGTGACGAAGGCCAACCGTTACCCGGACATTGCGGCCACCGCGCTGCGCGAGGACCTCGCCGCGCACCTGGGCGTGGATTATGGACAGGTTGCGGTGGGCACCGGATCGTCCGCGCTGTGCCAACAGTTGGTAGAAATTGCCGCCACTCCGGGCGATGAAATTCTCTTCCCATGGCGCTCCTTCGAGGCCTACCCCATCTTCGCCCAGGTAGTCGGCGCCCACCCCATCCCGGTTCCGCTAGGTGCAGACCAGCGCGTGGATCTGCCGGCCATGGCGGACAAGATTACGGACAAGACCCGGCTTATCTTCGTGTGCAATCCCAATAACCCGTCCGGCACCACGGTGACCAAGGAGGAGTTCGCCGCCTTCATGGATGCCGTGCCTGCCGACGTCCTCGTTGCCCTCGACGAGGCCTATATCGAATACAACCGTGCCACCAACACTCCGTTGGGTACGGAGCTGGTGGGCACCTATCCCAACCTGGTGTGCCTGCGCACCTTCTCAAAGGCTTATGGCCTGGCCGGGGTGCGCATCGGTTATGCCTTTGGCCCGGAAAATATTATTGAGGCCCTCAATAAGGTGGCCATCCCCTTCTCCGCTAGCACCGTGGCGCAGGTTGGTGCGCGCGCGGCATTGGCGGCGCAGGATTCGCTGCGGGAGCGCACCGATGAGGCCGTCGGCCAGCGCGAGCGCCTAGAAGAAGCCTTGCAGGACTGGGGAGTGCCGCATTCCGAGGCAAACCATGTCTGGCTGCCGGCCGCGAATCTGGCCCGCCTTGGTACCCCGCAGGAGGTGGCCGCCCGCCTGGCCGATCGCGGCGTGCTCGTGCGCGCGTTTAGCGAAGGCATACGCATTACCGTGACCACCGAGGAAGAAACCGACACCCTACTGCAGGCGTGGAACGCAACCATAGGAGGCTAAATGCGCTCACTCATTAACTTTGCCCTGAACGTCTTTGCCATCGCGGTGGCGCTGTGGGCGGTAGTTGCCGTGATTCCCGGCATCACCATCACCCCGGCAGAGACCGGCAATTTCATCGCCATCGCCATCGTTTTCATCATTATTAATGCCGTGGTCATGCCGGTCCTGCGCGTCCTCGGCGCGCCGCTGACCTGCCTGACGCTCGGGCTTTTCTCCCTCGTCATCAACGGTGCCGCGCTCATCATCGTGGAGTGGGCGCTCAATTCCCTGGACCTGGGAATCGGCCACCTCGTCATCGACTCCTGGGGCGCCGCGATCATCGGCGCCATCGTGCTGTCCATCGTCAGCAGCGTCATCAACTTCTTTACTAGCCCGCTGCGGCAGCGCGATTAGCCGCCCGCAAACGGCGGCAGGACGTCCACCCGGGTGACGCCAGCCAGTGGGGAATCCATGGCGGTGTTCCCGGCGCCGTCGATAAGAAAGCTACAGCGCCCCAAGACCTCCTTCAGGCTCATGCCGGCCTCGGTGGTGCCGGTATGCTCCTCGCTCAGCTGCGCCACCAGATCACCCAAGGTGGCGGGGGCTTCTACCTGCTCAGAAGCCACGCCCGCAGCGGCGCGGGCGGCGGCGAAATAGTGAACGGTCAACATGCCCTCTACTATGCCCCGCACGCCCATGTCATGTCGAGACCGCGGGTAAACTAGCCGCCATGCGCACACCCGAGACTCACGCGCGCGAGGTCGCAGCGGCCCTGCCCGCACGCCAAGCCACCACCGTGCCCCTCACCCAGGCGCAGGATATGGTTCTGGCTGCGGATATCCACGCCGGGTTCCCCTCCCCTCGCTTTGATAACTCCCAGATGGATGGCTACGCCCTCCCGCAGTGTGCGGCCGGGACCTACCCGGTGGGCCCCACCATCGCGGCCGGCACTGAGCCCGCCCAGGTTCTCGACGGCCCACTTGCCAGCGCCTGCCCCATCATGACCGGCGCCAAGGTGCCGGAAGGAACTGCAGCCATCGTGCCCATCGAGCGCTGCGAACCACGAGAATTCCTCGCCCCGGGCGGCCGCATCACCGTGCCAGAGACCTCGCCAGGCCAATTCATCCGCCGCACCGGCTCCGATCTGGAAGAAGGCGCCCTCCTTGCCGCCCGCGGCGATAAACTCACCCCTGTGCGCTTGGCCGCCCTCGCCTCCCAAGGAATCGCCGAGGTAGAGGTCTACCGCCCCGCCCGCATCCTCATCTGCACCGGCGGCGCCGAGATCGGCCACGGCAGCGCCGCCATTCCGGATGCTAATGCGCCACTCTTAACGGCAATGGCCGGCCGCGTCGGCATCGACGTCGCCGGCTATATCACTACCGACGATGACCCACAGGCCCTAGAGCGCGCTTTCACGGAGGCCATCGCGCAACACCACCCGGATGCCATCATTACCTCAGGCGGAATCTCCGCCGGGAAATTTGAAGTAGTCCGCCAGGTACTCGATGGCTGGTTCGGCCATGTGGACCAGCAACCCGGTGGCCCGCAGGGCATCGCCGCATTCGACGGCACGCCGGTAATCAGCCTGCCCGGAAACCCCATTTCCACCTTGGTAAGTTTCCGCCTCTTCGTCGCCCCTGCGCTCGGTTGGGCTCCGCGGCCTTTCCTCGTCCCCCTTGCCGCGGGCGTCGAGGGCCTCCCGCACAAGGACCAATTTCGCCGCGGGCGCGTCGATTCCCGCGCCCATATCCTCGGTGGTGCCAGCTCCCACCTGCTCGCCCAAGCGGCAGACGCCACCCATCTCATCCGCATTCCTGCCGGTCAACGCTTGGAAGAAGGCCAAGAAGTTGAGGTTTACCCACTATGAGTCCACAGCGCACCGCCATCGTCATCGTCGCCTCTACCCGCGCCGCCGCGGGCATCTACGACGACCGCTCCGGCCCCATCGCGGTGGACTTCTTGCGTCGCAAGGGCTTTGACTGCCCCGACGCGCGCATCGTCCCCGATGCCGATATTGCCGCCGCCGTTGCCGCCGCCTTTGCGGAAAAGCCCGCGGTCATCTTGACTTCTGGCGGCACTGGGCTGACACACGATGACCAGACGGTAGAGGCCGTAGCACCACACATCACCCGCGAGCTTCCTGGCATCGCGGTCGCCTTCTGGCAGAAGGGATTGGAAAGCGTGCCCACCGCGGTGGCCTCCCGCGCCATCGCCGGCGTCAATGACTCCACCTTTGCCATGACTCTTCCCGGTTCTACCGGCGGGGTAAAAGACGGCTGCGCGGTTTTGGAAGAATTGATCGTTCCGATCGTCGATATGTTAGAAGGAAAACATGAGCACTGATCCCTCCTATGTGGCCGAGCAAACCGGCCGCACCATTGGCACGCTGCTGAGTGATCAACCCCTTGAATCCCTCCTTGCCGCTGCCAAAGAAGAGGCCGCCACGGCCGCCATGGGTGCTGTAGTCACGTTTGAAGGGGTTGTGCGCGATCACGATGGCGGCCGGCCGAATGTCACCCTGCTTTCCTATAGCGCCCACCCATCCGCGCCAGAGAAGCTGCAAGACGTCACCGATTCCGTCGCAGCCAACCACCCTGTGCGCCTGTGGGCCGCCCACCGCACGGGGGATCTCAAGGTCGGCGACCTCGCCTTTGCCGTAGTAGCTGCCGCCGCGCACCGCGGCGATGCATTCCGTGCCGCCGAGGAATGCGCCGATCGCGTCAAGGCAGAGGTCCCCATCTGGAAGGAGCAAAGCCACAGCGATGGCTCCACCAATTGGGTGGGCCTGGAATGAGCATCCGCTATGCCCGCCAGGAAGCGCTCTGGGGCGAGGACGGTCAGCGCAAGCTCAGCGGCGCCCACGTAGCGGTCATCGGTGCCGGCGGCCTGGGCTCCCCGGCCCTGCTCTACCTCGCCGGAGCGGGTGTGGGCCGCATTTCGCTTTTCGACGACGACGTGGTCTCCCCCTCCAACCTGCACCGCCAAGTCATCCACACCACCGCCGCCATCGGCGCACCGAAGACGGAGTCCGCCGCGGCCGCCGTTCACGCGCTTAATCCGGAGGTGAATATCACCTGTTACGGCCGCCTCGAATCAGCGACGGCGCTGAAAGAATTGCGCGGCTGCGATCTGATCCTCGACGGCACCGATAACTTCGACGCGCGCTACCTCAGCTCCTGGGCTGCCCACGAGCTCGGCATCCCGCACGTATGGGCCTCCATCCTGGGCTTCGATGCCCAACTCAGCGTTTTCTGGTCCGGCCACGGCCCCGTCTACGAGGATGTCTTTCCTACAGCTCCCGCACCCGGCGAGGTTCCTTCCTGCTCGCAGGCCGGAGTCCTAGGCCCAGTGGTCGGCGTTGTCGGCTCAGCGATGGCGCTCGAAGCCCTCAAACTCATCACCGGCGTGGGCACCCCACTCATCGGCACGCTCGGCTACTTCGACGCCCTTTCGGGTACCTGGGAATATATCCCGCTCCAGCCCACCGGCGCGCAGCCTACTCAGCCGGCCGACGCCCCCGAGGTCCGCGAGATTCCCCCGCACGCCCCGCTTATCGACGTCCGCACCTCCCCCGAGCGTGCCCAATCCGCGATCCCCAATTCCGCACACTTTGAGCTCGACCGCATCCTCGCCGGCGAAGATCCTGACATCGAACCAGATGCTGCGGCCGTTATCTATTGCGCCAGCGGCATCCGCTCCGCCCAAGCCGTCGATGTCCTCCGCAAACGCGGCTTCCCCCACGTCGTCTCCTTGCGCGGCGGCATCAATTCCTGGCTCGAGCAGCAGTAACCGAATGCCCCTTGGCAAGACCGCAGCCTAACGGTCGATTTTGGTCTTATGCTCCTTATTTCGCGCAAAAAGGAACCATACAAGTGGCCCGAGGAATGGGTAGGCAAATGCCGCCATCACCAGCAATACCTTGACGCCAACGCTATATCCCGAACGGATGATGGAAATGAGAGAGGCCAACCAAAAGACCAACAGCCCAATAACGATGACGGCTCCTAGCCCGCTCCATAGCCAGTCATACGATGCCGGTATCTGGTCCTCTGCCAAGTAGGAAATGCAACTTGTCATAGTCGCCTCGACGTTAACGGTGTTTGAAAGTCCGTACCTCAAGGTAGGAGCTCAATGTAAACGCTGACTGGCCGTGGACTTAATTTTCACTGCCTCTCGGCGCATCCGTCCCAAAACGTGAGTAGGCACCCTACCGGATCGGTAGGGTGCCTTAATACTGCACTCTCTCACTCAGAAGCTATAAGCTTCTATGCTCCTTTAATTTAGAAAGGAAGCTTAGGCAGCTGCGGAGACGGCGGGATTTGAACCCGCGGAGGTATTACCTCGCCGGTTTTCAAGACCGGTGCATTCGGCCGCTCTGCCACGTCTCCATGGTGTTCTTCGAAAACGCTCATCGTGCCTACGAAGCAACTTGGTCAGTGTACTAAATAGATAGCCCGGTTTCCCAAAAAGCCACCTGCAGCACTGAATGTCACCGTAGGATACTCCGAATTTCGTGGCACAGGACACACAAGGTTCGTTAGATTGGGCCCATGACTAAAACACACATGAAGGCCATCGTTCAGACCGACCCGCAGGATCGTCGGTCCTTAGAGCTCCGCGAAGTCGCTGTCCCGCAGCTGCAACCAGGTGAAGTACTCGTCAAGGTACACGCTGCCGGCGTTAACCGCGGCGATATCCTGCAGACGATGGGTGCCTATCCGCCGCCACCGGGAGCGTCCGAAATCTTGGGCTTAGAAGCAGCAGGCACCATTGCCGATGCCGGGGATACGAACTGGGAGGTAGGCACCGAGGTGGGCTGCCTGCTTGCCGGTGGTGGCTACGCCGAATACGTCGCGGTTCCGCAGGGCCAGCTGCTTCCCGTGCCCAAGGGGTTGAGCGTCGAGGAAACTGCAGCGGTGGTTGAGGTCGGATGCACCGTGTGGTCCAACCTGGGCATTGAGGCAGGCCTTCACGAGGGCCAGCGCGTCCTCATCCATGGCGGAGGCGGCGGCATTGGCACTTTTGCCATTCAGGTAGCCAAGGCCCTCGGCGCAGAGGTGGCGGTGACGGCCGGGTCGCAGGAGAAGTTGGAGCGTTGCCGCGAGCTGGGTGCCGATATTCTCATCGACTATAAGGAGCAGGACTTCGTAGAAGAGTTGAAGGGAAGCTGCGATGTCATTTTGGACATCATCGGTGCGAAATATCTGGAAAAGAATATGAAGTGCCTGGCTAAGGACGGCAAGCTCATCATCATTGGCATGCAAGGCGGTACCAAGGCGGAAATCAACTTGGGCGCTATGCTGCCCAAGCGCCTGACCATCCAGGGCACGACGCTGCGCGCCCGCGACTTAGAAGACAAGGCACAGATTGTGGCGGGCACGGTAGAAAATGTGTGGCCCATGTTGGAAGACGGCCGCGTAAAGCACGCGCTGCATGCTACTTACCCGCTTGCCGACGCCGCCCAGGCCCACACCGCCCTAGACAGCGGCGAGGTCACCGGCACCTTGGTTCTTACCGTTTAAGCCAGCGAGGCTACGACGCGGATGAGATGCTCAACGTCGTGATAGGTGTTGAAGGGGCCGAGCGCAACAGTAACGGCGCCGCCAATTTCTTCCACGCCCATCTCCGTAAGCAACGGGGTCTGCGGGGCAAGCGTGGTAACAAGTCCGTTATCAAAGAGGCGCTTGTAAACCGTCTCGGCCGGAACACCCTTTACCGCGAAGGTGAGGCGAGGCAGGCGATCGTCGGAGGCGCCCGCGGCCGCCTCCCCGGTCACGCCGAGGATATGCACGGCGGGCAGGGTGCTCAAGAAGGAATAGAGGTCAGCGCGCAGATCCTCCAAGTAGACGCTGAGCGCATCCATGGAGGTGCGCAGACGCTTGCGGCGCGAGCCGCTCTCCCCACCGGCGAGGGCGGCAAGATGGTCCACGAGCGGTCCGACACCGCCGGCCAAGCCAGAGGAAATGGGTGTTTCCAGCTTGCGAGAACCCTTGCCGGTATGCACCGGATCGAGGGCGTCGAGGCGGCGGAACATGCGGGTATCGCGGAAGACAAGCGCCGCTAGCTGCGGTCCGCCCAGCAGCCCCAGGTCGAGGCCCAAGATATCGGCGCCGAGATCATCAAAGTTGATGGGGCGGTAGGGAGCGATCGCGGAGACGTCGAGAAGCGTCCAGGCGCGGGAGCGCTCATGGACGGTGTCAATGATCTCGGCGGCCGGGGATACCGTGCCCAAAAGCTCGTGCGCGGCGGAGAAGGCAACGAGGCGCGTGGAGCCATCGACAAGCTCGGCAAATTGGAAACCTGGCAGCTCACCCGTGCCCAAGTCTGGCTGGGCCCAGCGGGTTTCTGCCTTGACCTCAGAAAATGCCGAGTACAAAGACGGTGGATCCAGCTTGGAGAGCACCACCGAAGAGTTGCTGCCCAATAGCGGGCGGGCCGCGTGCGCCAAGGACTGGTACAACACGGGCAAGGACGGGCCAAGCACCACGCGGTCCGCCTTGGACCCGGTCAGATCCGCTACAGCCATGCGTGCGGCGGTGTAATTACCATCGCCTTCCAAACGGCCCGGCGCGGGAGTGGCAGAGTGGGCGCCGCCTGGGCCCTCCTGGGTGGCCACTGCGGTGGACATCCGGAAGGAGCGCGCCACGCCGGAGGCGACGCGCTCAGAGATTTGGGGGACCGCGTGCGCGTTGAGGTAGGTCCAACCATCAGATAGCCCGGTGTATAAACCGCGCACACTGAATACGTCGTAGTGTGCCGAAGCTCCTGCTGGCATTACGGTCCCCTTCTTTATCGCGCTAGGCATCGCCACACAGTGGCGGTCGGTTCCCTACTGTATACGCGTTTGGCCCAAGTTTCCCAAATCTGAATTTTCGCTGGATACCGTTGTTTTCGCAGGCTGGTGGCGTGTAGTTCCCGTTTGCCCAGCCCGCGCGCTAGGGTGTTGAGCGTGCAAGATAACAATCAACTGCGCGCTGATATCGCCCGCATGACCTCCCAGCCAGACGGCGAGGCCACCCCAGCGTCCCAGTCCGAGACCCTCAAGGCCGCCTTCGCGGACCTGGCGCAGGGTGCACAGCAGCGCGAGCTGTGGTTCAAACTGGGCATTCAAGATATTAAGCAGCGCTACCGCCGCTCTGTCCTGGGCCCGTTTTGGATCACCATCGCCACCGGCGTGATGGCCCTTGCCTTGGGCCTGTTGTATTCCATGCTCTTCCAGATTCCCGTCGCGGAGTTCCTCCCCCACGTCACCGTGGGCCTTATTATGTGGACCTTCATTTCGGGCTGCATCAAAGAAGGCTCCACGGTCTTCATTGACAACGAGGGCTTAATTAAACAGCTCCCCGCCCCGCTTTCGGTGCACGTTTACCGCTTGGTGTGGCGCCAGACGCTGTTTTTGGGCCATAACCTCATCATCTGGTTGCTGCTTATCCTTATCTTCCCGCGCAACTTGGGGTGGGAGTTCTTCCTCTTCCTCCCAGGTCTGGCCTTGTTGTTGGTCAACGGCGTGTGGGTCACGATGTTCTTTGGCATCATCGCTACCCGCTTCCGTGACGTCGCTCCACTGCTAGAAGCACTGACCCAGCTGCTGTTTTACGTCACCCCGATTGTGTGGATGACCAATACCTTGAAGGACCAGGGCGGGGCGGTGTCCAGCCGCGCCCGCATCGCGGAAATCAACCCGCTCTACCACTACCTAGAAATCGTCCGTGCGCCCATGATCGGTGAGCCGGTGGCCGCCTACCACTGGTGGATCGTCATCGGCTGCACGGTTCTCGGCCTGCTCATCGCCGGCTTGGTCATGCGCAAGTGGCGCTTCCGCGTCAGCTACTGGGTTTAAGCCCACGCCCTGCACTTCCTGAGATTCCTCGAAAGGATACAGACTGATGGTCTCGATTGATACGTATAACGCGTGCGTGGACTTTCCTATCTTTGATGCCAAATCCCGCTCGCTCAAGAAGGCCATGCTTTCTTCCGCCGGCGGCGCCATTGGCAAAAATGCCCAGAACACCGTCGTGGTGGAGGCGCTAAAGGATATTAACCTGCACCTGCGCGAGGGCGACCGCGTGGGTTTGGTGGGCCATAACGGCGCCGGCAAGTCCACCTTGCTGCGCCTTTTGTCTGGCATTTATGAACCAACCCGTGGTTCTGCCGATGTGCGCGGCCGCGTGGCCCCCGTCTTTGATTTGGGCGTAGGCATGGACCCAGAGGTCTCTGGCTACGACAACATCATTATCCGTGGCCTCTTTTTGGGCCAGTCCATCAAGCAGATGAAGAAAAAGATGGATGAGATTGCGGAGTTTTCTGAACTCGGCGATTATCTCTCCATGCCGCTGCGCACCTATTCCACCGGTATGCGCGTGCGCTTGGCGCTCGGCGTGGTGACATCCATTGAGCCGGAAATCTTGCTGTTGGATGAGGGCATCGGCGCCGTCGACGCCGCTTTCATGGCCAAGGCCCGTGTGCGCCTGCAAGAGCTGGTGAAGCGCTCCGGCATCCTGGTCTTTGCCTCCCACTCCAATGACTTCTTGGCGCAGCTGTGCAATACCGCGCTGTGGATCGACCATGGCGAGATCCGCTCGGTGGGCGAAGTTTCTGACGTTGTCGGTGAATACGAAGGCCCTGAGGTGGGCGAGTACGTGCGCGACCTGCGCGAGCGTTTTGAAAATGAGGATACGAACGACAGCTAGCAGCACTCTTTTTCGCATCTTGCTTCCGCTGCGCGGAGTGTTTCTGCGCTAGCCCGCCCCAGCCCGGTGGCAAGATGGAACCCATGACTGCCACCCTGACTTCCACCGGTTCCACCGCCGCCGTCATTGTTACCCATCAGCGCGCCGAGCTACTGCGGGCCTCGCTTGAACAGGTAGTCCACCAAACCCACCCCGTGCAGTGGGTAGTCGTGGTGGATAATGGCGCGGAAGATGCGGTGCGCGAACTCGTCGAATCCATGGCGGGTGACCGGGGCGTCTACGTGCCTTCGGAAACCAACCTGGGCGGCGCCGGTGGCTTTGCGTTGGGTTTTCTCACCGCGCTGTCTTTGGGCGCCGATGCCGTGTGGTGTGCCGATGATGACGGCCGCCCTGCCGATCACGCGGTACTAGCGGAGCTGTATCGAGTGGCGGAAGCCAACCGCCTGCATGAGGTCTCCCCGGCGGTATGCAATATTGACGATCCCGGCCGCCTCGCCTTCCCCCTGCGCCAGGGGCTGGTATGGCGCCGCCGGATGGACGAGCTGGAGGGCGATTTCCTGCCCGGCATCGCCTCGCTTTTTAACGGTGCGCTGATTTCCGCCGCGGCCATGGAGATCATTGGTGTGCCGGACTACCGGCTGTTTATCCGTGGCGATGAGGTGGAATACCACCGCCGGCTGGTTAATTCCGGTCTCTCCTTCGGCACGGCGCTGACCACCAGCTACCTGCACCCGGACGGATCGGATGAGTTCAAGCCCATCCTCGGCGGCAAGATGCATACCCAGTACCCAGAAGGTGAGTTCAAGCGCTTTTTCACCTACCGCAATCGCGGCTACTTGCTGTGGCAGCGCGGCATGCGCAAGCTACTGCCCCAGGAATTTGCCCGCTTTGGCTGGTTCTTCTTGGTCCAGCGCCACGACCCAGCCGGCTTTATCGAATGGCTCAAGCTCCACAACCGCGGGCGCCAAGAAGATTTCCGCCGGCCTGACCAGGGCTAGGACGGATCCTGCTTGGCGACGACCCGGACCCCCGCCTTCCTAAAAATAATCCAGCGTTGCACCGCAAAGTTCACCACGGTGGCGGTGCCCTGCGAGATGGCAAAGGCCACCGCCCGCGCGGGATCGGCGCTCAGCAGGCCGACGCCGATCTGCAGGAGCCAGGTTAAGGAGACGTCGATAAGCGCGGCAAGTGCCCCCGTCACCGCGAACTTGGCGCTTTGCGCGCGCAGGCTGGTCGAGCGCGAAGCCCGCTGGGCCGCGCCGCGCCACGTCCGTGGGGAGGCTGCTGCCATCTATTTTTCCTTAAAGATAAAGGCCCTTTGAATGGCAAAGTTGGTCACCGTGGCCACGCCTTGGGCGATGACAAAGGCGATGGTGTCTTTTACCGCACCCTCAAAGCCGAGCGCCATAAGCGGCTCATTGAGCACCCAGTACAGGAAGTTTTGGACCGCAAAGGTAGAGGCGTACAAAATGCCCACGGTCGCAGCCGTGCGGCCAGACACCTTGGCCCCAAAGGTCCACCGCGCATTGGCCAGGTAGGCGGCGATGGTGCCAAAAACCCAACCGATGGCCTTGGCGGCAGAACGGTGCAGCCCCAGATAGGTCAATAAAAGCGTGAGACCATAGTCAATGGCGGCGGTAAATACGCCCACGGAAATAAAACGCACCAGCTGGGTGTGCAGCGAGGTGGATGAGGGCTTTACTTCTACGGCGTCGTCAGCGGAATTAGTCACGAGTGAGTAGCCTACCCGCGCAAGAGCGCTCGGTACATGTCCAACCGATCCACCGGCGCGGCGGATTCGGTGCCATAAGCGCCGATCTCGGCCAATTGCTGTAACGACGCCGCGCAAAGCTGCCGCACGTCGGCGCCGGAGAGAGCTGTGCCATCGTCATTGACCCAGCCGAGCGCATCCATGGTGGTCTCCACGACGGAATCGGTCAGCTCCGCGCCGCCCATACAGGAAAGGGCAAGCGCCATGGACCAAAAGGCGTCTTTGCCTTCATGGGTCACCTCGCGCGGCAAGCTGGCGAGCACGCGGGAAGCATGCGGTGTGAGGTCGGTTTCCCTGCCTAGGTCCATCGCTTGCAGCAGCGGGACGAAGTCATAGAGTTTGGTGCGCTCAATTAAATCGCGCACGGGGGACGATACCGCGGAAAAGACCTCATCGGTAACTTCCTGTCCGGTCAATTCACGGTTGACGCTGGTCAGCTCAAAGGGCTGAAAGAGCGATCCGGAGCCGCCCACGCACAGCGCCTCTGGGGTGCCATTATCGCGGGGATAGATCTCGGCTACTACCAGGTCGAAGTCCCACAGTCCCCAGGCGAAGTCGACTTGATCGCCTTCGCGCCACAGGAATTCGGAGGCCTGGCGCTCCGGATCGATGCGCGGGCCACGGGCTTCGGTGTGTTCATAAAAGTGCCAGGGAGATTCCTCCTCCGGCAGGCCAAAGCAGATACGCAGAACGCGGTGCAGCTCGGTGAAGGTCAGGGCATCGCTAAAACCAATCTGGCGGTGCACCTCGCCATCGGCGCGAATATTCGCGGCTTGGCAGATGATGGTGAGGGGCTCGCGCTTGAGGGATACCACGCTATCGGCGCGTTTGGCCCGCGCCTGTGCGATATCGGTGACCCCTGCATTCATGAGCCCCACCATACGCAAGTTTTAGGAAGCTAGTTTTGCAATATCGCGCGCTTCCAGTTCACTAATGAGGAACGTCAGCGCCGCCCCAATGGCGCCCAAGAGGGTCCACGGCCGCTTGGCGCCGCGCTTGCGCAGGAACTTCACCATCCGGCGGGAAAGGGCAACGTTCATCCACCCGCCCAGGATGAGCAGCAGCACCACTGCGGCAAAATTGGCCCAGGGCTTAAGACCCTGATCGGACATATCCTGTGGCGAGCGCGGCTCATTCCCATCCTGCTCCGCATGTGCGTTGGTGTAGGCCACCAGGGCGCCAAAACCAAAGAAAGACAAGGTATAAGCAGTAATCAAACCGCCTTTGGATTTAATCCAATCTGGATAAGAGGTCGCGATACCCACGGCGGCGGCCTGGGTGATGCGACCAGCCAGGGTGTCATCTAGGGCGTAATTATCTTGGTGCTGATCTTGCGTTTCGCGATTGTTGGTCATAGCGACTACTTTACGCGGCGGTAAGCTGATGCGCATGTACTCGGATAAGACAGAGCATATGACGCCGGCGCAGCAGGCGGCACAGGATGTGCGTGCGGAAGACGATAAGCGCAACGGCCACTTCGAGGCCACGGAGCATACCGATGTGCCGTTGAGCCCTTTCATGACTCGCCTGATGGCAGAGGAATTGCCCATGCTGGATTCCTCCTCGCGCGCTCGTGTCTATGACCTTTTGCGGGAGTACGATGGCCCGACTATTGAATCTCAGGAAGAACTGCCGGAGGAAATCCGCGCGCTTATGGATCTATAAACGGACACATTCGGGCAGTACAAGCGTCCTTTTTGTTCCGAATATCACTCGCGTCACTCCATCTACCCTTGTGTGAGCTAGGTAGGCTAGAGAGGCGATACACATCCGTCGAGCAAAGAGTAAGAGATGGAATTACATACCACTGAAAAGTCCCTGCACGGCTGGGGCCGCACCGCCCCGACGACCGCCCATGTACTCGCCACCGAAGACGTGGACGTGATAAAGAAGGCCGTGGCTCAGGTTGCAGAAGATAACTCGGATAAGCCCACCCACCTGCGCCGCGGCGTTATCGCCCGCGGTATGGGCCGCTCCTACGGTGACCCCGCCCAAAACGGCGGCGGCCTGGTCATCGACATGCAAAAGCTCAATAAGATCCACTCCATCGACCCAGAGTCAGCTCTGGTGGACGTCGATGGTGGCGTCACCTTGGACCAGCTGATGAAGGCCGCCCTGCCTTATGGCCTGTGGGTTCCGGTTCTACCGGGTACCCGCCAGGTCACCATCGGTGGTGCTATCGGCCCGGATATTCACGGCAAGAACCACCACTCTGCCGGTTCCTTTGGTGACCACGTGGTCTCCATGGAGCTGCTCGTGGCCGATGGCCGCGTGCTGCACCTGACCCCGGAAGGCTCTGAGGATGACCCGAGCGGCGACCTCTTCTGGGCCACCGTTGGCGGCATGGGCCTAACCGGCATCATCCTGCGCGCCACCATCCGCATGACCAAGACGGAAACCGCCTACTTCATCGCGGATACGGACCGCACAGATAACTTGGATGAAACCATCGCCTTCCACTCCGATGGTTCCGAGCACAACTACACCTATTCTTCCGCCTGGTTCGATGTCATTTCGCCGGAGCCAAAGCTGGGTCGCTCCACCATTTCCCGCGGCTCGCTAGCCACCCTGGCACAGCTGGAAGAGCTCGCCCCGAAGCTGGCCAAGGACCCACTGAAGTTCAATGCGCCGCAGCTGATGACGGTGCCGGATATCTTCCCGTCCTGGACCATGAATAAGCTCTCCCTCTCCGCTGTGGGTCTGGCGTACTACACCATGGGTGCACCGGCGAAGAACCAGGTCAAGAACCTGACGCAGTTCTACCAGCCGCTGGATCTCATCGGCGAGTGGAACCGCGGCTACGGTTCCAAGGGCTTCCTGCAGTACCAGTTCGTGGTACCGACCGAGGCTGTGGAGCCGTTCAAGGAGATCATCCGCGATATGCAGCGCTCCGGCCACTACTCCGCCCTCAACGTGTTCAAGCTCTTCGGTGAAGGCAACCGCGCACCGCTGTCCTACCCGATGCCGGGCTGGAACGTCTGCGTGGACTTCCCCATCCGTCCGGGCCTGGGCAAGTTCCTGGATGACCTGGACCGCCGCGTGATGGAATTCGGCGGCCGCCTCTACCTGGCCAAGGAATCCCGCACCTCCGCCGAAAACTTCCACAAGATGTACCCGGGCATGGAAGGCTGGCTGAAGACCCGCAACGAGATCGACCCGACCGGCGTCTTTGCCTCCGATATGTCCCGCCGCCTCGAGCTGCACTAATCACTGGAAATAACACCTTTAAGGAGATTTACTGACCATGCTTAATGCAGTAGGCCAAGCACAACACATCCTGCTTCTGGGCGGCACCTCTGAGATCGGCCTCGGTGTCGTCTCCGAGTTCCTGCAGCGCGGCCCCGCCAAGGTCACCCTGGCCGCCCGCCCGGAGTCCCCGCGCATCGCCCAGGCCAAGGCTGACCTGGAATCCCGCGGCGCTGACGTAGAGGTCTTGGACTTCGATGCCACCGACTTCGACTCCCACCCAGACGTTATTAATAAAGCCTGGGAAAGCGGCGACGTCGACGTAGCCATCGTTGCCTTCGGCACCCTGGGTGACCAGGAAGAGCTGTGGCAAAACCACGACAAGGCCGTCGCCTCCGCACAGACCAACTACACCGCACCGGTGTCCGTAGGCGTGCTCTTGGGCGAGAAGTTCAAGCACCAGGGCCACGGCACCATCATCGCTATGTCCTCCGTGGCAGGCATGCGCGTGCGCCGTTCCAACTTTGTCTACGGCGCCTCCAAGGCCGGCGTGGACGGCTTCTACATCAACTTGGGTGAGGCCCTGCGCGGCACCGGAGCCAACGTGCTAGTTGTGCGCCCGGGCCAGGTGCGCACCAAGATGTCCGCCGAGGCTGGCGACGCCCCACTAACCGTCAACGTTTCCGACGTTGCCGAGGCCACCGTCAAGGCCGTGCTCGAAGGCAAGCAGTCCATCTTCGTACACCCACTTTTTGAGTACGTGTCTTTGGCATTCAAGTTCATCCCGCAAGCCATCTTCCGCAAGCTGCCGTTCTAAACGCCGCGGCTTTCCGCGTAGGCCTAGCCGCCCCGCCCCCGCTCTACCTCCTCGCCGCACGCCCGCGGCGAGGGAGGTGACGGGGGCGGTGGTGTATCAGGGGGATGCCGCCAAGCAAGTGCTGTCCTGCCCGCGCCAAATCTGGGCTGTGGGGCTTGGGTATGCGAAACTAATGGGCATGACAAGCACCGCTGTACCCGCCCAGTCAACGCCCGTGAGCGAGGCTTACCGCGCCGATGCGCTGACCCCTCGCGCGACCTTGCTGGGTATTGTGCTGGCCGCCCTGGCCGGTGGCGTGGTAACACTGCTGGGCTGGTTTGCCTTCAAGACGGTCTCACTGCCGTCCTTTAATACCTCCATGGTCACCCGCGCGTTGACCACGGTGGGGGTGGTGCTCACGCTGGCCCTGACCGGCGGGCTGTGCGTGTGGTGGCTCTATGACCACTACAAGGATTCCTTTACCCGGCCGCGCTGGCGGGCCTGGCTGACCTACGCGGTCACCTACCTCTCCCCAGCCCTGTTGACCCTGGCCGCCGTGGGCCTGCCGCTGTCCGCCTCCCGCTTGTGGCTCGATGGCGTGCAGGTGGACCAGGCCTTCCGCACCCAGTTCCTCACCCGTTCGGTGGATGAGATGGGCTATGCGGACATGAACTACCAGGACATGCCGTCCTTCTATCCGATTGGCTGGTTCTGGTTGGGCGGCCGCTTGGGTGCGCTCATGAGAATTCCGGGCTGGGAGGTCTACCAGCCCTGGGCGCTCATCTCCATTGCCGTGGCCGGCTGTATTTTGGTGCCCATCTGGCAGCGCCTGACCAGTTCCCTGCCGGTCGCCACCGCCATCGCCCTGGTGACCACCGCGATTACGCTCACCATCGCGGCCGAGGAGCCCTATTCCGCGGTGATTGCCATGGGGCTGCCCGCCGTTGCGGTACTTAGCGCCCGCGCCTTCCGCGGCTCTTGGCTGGCCATCCTGGGAGTAACGCTCTACCTGGGCATTTCCGCTACGTTCTATACCCTTTTCACCGGTGCGGCCGCACTTACCGTAGTCAGCCTCATCGCGCTGTTTACCGCGCTCTATGAGCATACGTGGCGCCCCATCCTGCGCCTGGTAATCATGGCGGTAGGCTCTATTGCCATCGCCCTCATCGCCTGGGGGCCCTACCTATGGTCGGTCATGCACTCACCGGTGCCGCTGCAAACCACCGCGCAGCACTACCTGCCGGAGGAAGGCACGCAAATTCCAGTGCCTTTCTTGTCCTTGAGCATTGTGGGTTTCCTCTGCCTCATGGGGCTCATTTACATCGTCATCCGCCTCAATGACGTGGAGGTACGCGCGCTGGGTATCTCCCTCCTTGGCATCTACCTGTGGACCGTGGTGTCTATGGTGGCAACCCTGGCCGGAACCACGCTGCTCAGCTTCCGCCTCGAGGTGATCGTGGTGCTCCTCTTTGCCACCGCCGGCATCCTGGCCCTGGCAGAGATTCGTCTACTCGGCGTGCACCGCCTTTACCCGGCGCGTTTTTCCCGCACCACCAATAAGCAGATCACCGCGGTCTTTGGCATCGTCTTGGCCTTGGCCGGCGTCTTCTATGCGCAGCAGATTCCAGAGGCCAACGAGGACGCCATCGATCACGCCTATAGCGATACCGATGGCTATGGCGAACGCGCGGACCGCTTCACCAGCGATTCCGCCCACTACTACCTGGATATCCACAACTTCATTCAGGACCAGGGTTATACGCCGGATGAGACGGTGGTGCTCACGGATGAAAAGACCTTCATGTCTTATTACCCCTACTGGGGCTTTAACGCCTTTACCAGCCACTACGCCAATCCCTTGGGCGAGTTCAGCACCCGCAACGAGCAGATTGAAACTTGGGCCAATGATTCCTGGGATATGCAGCCGGAAGAGTTCCGAAAGGCCTTGGATTCTGCTCCCTGGCGCGGTCCGGATGTCATGATGTTCCGCGGCGACCTGGAAAATAAGGACGATGGCTTCAAGTTCCACCTGGCAGAAGATATCTATCCCAACCAGCCGAATATTCGCTACCGCGCGGTCTTCTTCAATGCGGATGTCTTTGACGAGGGCTGGAAGCTACAGCAAACCGGCCCCTTTGTAACAGCCGTTCGCACCAAGTAAGTTCACCCACACTTCCCGCCCGCGGCAGGGTGTGCCCGCGGGCCGAGGGGGTTATCTGACGTAAACTAATCGCCGTGTCAGATAGCCTCACTACGAATACCACCCAAGCGCGACCTGCCGCTGCCGGCTCCCGCTTCACCGCCGCCCCCGCGGGCCTGCGGTGGACCGCAATCATTGCCGGGCTGATTGGTTTCCTGTGTTTTGTAGCGACCCCGCTACTGCCGGTGACCCAAACCCAGTCTTCTTATGATTGGCCGCAGCATGATTCTGTGCAGTCCATCAACGCGCCGCTCATTTCCGTCGCCCCAGAGGACCTGAAGGCCACCATCCCCATCTCCGCAGTCGATGAACTGCGCGAGGGCCAGTCCATGGTCTACGGCACCGTCCCACCGGAGTCCAAGAAGGCCTCCAACCGCGGCCTTTTCGTCCGCGCGAATGACGAGGGCCTGTCCGTCGTGTCCTTGGATGAGGTGCTGCTTACCCTCAACGCCAAAGAGGTAGCCAAGCTCCCCAAGGACGCCACGATTGAAATTTCCGCTAAGGGCGATGGCACCTCCGTGAGCGTGGGCGAGCATGAAAAGACCACCGAGGAGGATCTGCGCCCGCAGGTCACCGGCGTCTATACCGAAATCGACGAGAAGGCTAATGTGCAAGCCCTGCTTGACGACGGCCTTAATGTCCACGTCGATATCAACTCCCGCTTTACCTCGTCCCCGACGTTGCTCAAGACCATTGCCATGTGGCTGGGCATCGCCATGGTGGTCGTGTCCCTATTCTGCCTGTGGCGCATCGACCGCCTCGATGGCCGCTGCTTCGGCTTCATGCCCGAGACGTGGAAGAAGGTACGCCCGCTCGATGGGGTGGTCGCTGCCATTTTGGGATTCTGGTACATCCTCGGCGCCAATACCTCCGATGATGGCTTCATCTTCTCCATGAGCCGCGTCTTCGATCACGCGACCTACATGGCCAATTACTACCGCTGGTACGGCGTGCCGGAGGCGCCCTTCGGCTCCCCTTACTATGACCTGGTTGCCGTACTCTCCCAGATTTCTACCGCCTCGGTCTTCGTGCGCCTGCCGGGCCTGATTTCCGGGCTCATCATCTGGTTTATCCTTTCCCGCGAGATGCTGCCGCGCTTTGGCCAGCTTGTCGACGGCCGTCGGGTCGCCCACTGGACCGCAGCGCTGATGTTCCTGGCCTTCTGGCTGCCGTATAACAACGGCACCCGCCCAGAGCCCATCGTGGCGCTCGGCGTGATGTTTACCTGGGCTTCCTTCGAGCGCGCCATTGCCACCCGCCGCCTGCTTCCGGCGGCCGTGGGCACCATCGCCGCAACCATCACTCTGGCCGCCGGCCCCACCGGCCTTTTTGCCGTGGGCGTCTTCCTCGTCAGCCTGCCGCACCTCTTCCGCGCCATGGCCGAGCGCGTGCCGTCCATGGGCGGTGGCGCCCTCGGCTGGCTTTCGCTCATCGCGCCGTTCCTGAGCGCTGGCACCGCCATCATGGTCGCCGCCTTTGGCGACCAGACGCTCTCCACCGTGCTGGAGTCCACCCGCGTGCGCTCCGAGGTCGGCCCCTCCCTGCCGTGGTACGCCGAGTACGCGCGCTACTCCACCCTCTTCCAGGAATCCGTGGATGGCTCGCTGACCCGCCGCTTCGCGGTCTTCACCATGCTCTTCTGCCTGGTGCTCATCGTGGCGGCCTTTATCAAGAACCGTCGCGTCGTTGGTGCTGCCGTCGGCCCGACCCAGCGCCTGCTCATCATCGTGGCGCTGTCCATGTTCTTCCTCATGTTCACCCCCACCAAGTGGACCCACCACTTTGGCATCTACGCCGGCGTGGCCGGTGTCATCGCCGCCCTCGGCGCCGTGGTGCTCTCCCAGTTTGCGCTGCGCTCGCCGCGCGCTCGCACCTTCGCCATCGCCGCGGTGATCTTCTTGCTGGCCATCTCCTTCGCCGGCTGGAACGCCTGGTGGTACGTATCCTCCTTTGGCATTCCGTGGTGGGATCGCACGGTGCAGCTCAAGGCCATCGAGGCCAATAAGGTGCTGCTCGCCATCGCCCTCATCATCTTCGCCATTGGCGTGGTGCAGTCCCTGCGCCATAGCTACCGCAAGTCCCAGGCGGAAGAGGCGGGCGCGCTCGCAGAGTTTGAACAGAATGCCGCCGCCAAGGTCTCGCGTTCGGCCGGCATCATGTCCGCGCCCATCGCCCTGGCCTGCGCCATCGTGGTAGCGCTTTCTTGTGCTTCCTTTGCCAAGGCCACCGTCTCCCAGGCGGATTCCTACTCCGTGGGCAAGGGCAACCTGGCTTCCCTGCGCGGCAATACCTGCGCGCTGGCGGATCAGACCGTGGTGGAGACCAATACCAATGACTCCTTCCTGACCCCGGTGGACGGCGACTTGGGCGATTCCCTGGTGGATGAGGACGAAACCCACACTGGTTTCGATCCGAACTTCATCCCCGAATCCATCGAGCCGGAAAACCAGAACTCCGCCTCCGTGGGTGCCATCGCGGATGGCTCCAGCGATTCCTCCTCCGATAGCGCCGAGACCGCTACCTCCGGCGCGGATGCTGAATCCGGCGGCGCGAGCGATTCCGCCGACTCCCAGGAGTCGAAGGATAAGAAGGAAAAGAAGGACAAGAAATCCAAGGAAACCACCAATACCTCTGAGGGCGGCGTGCGCGGCACCCAGGGCGTCAATGGTTCCACCATGCACCTGCCGTTCAACCTGGATTACACCAAGGTGCCGGTGCTCGGTTCCTATAACGAAGACCAAGACTCTACCTCTGAGGTGACCACCAAGTGGTACAACCTGCCAGAGGCCAAGGACAATACCCCGGTTCTCGCCGTGTCCGCAGCCGGCAATATCCACCACCACGATGTCAACGGGGTGGAGCAGGAAGGCATGGAGCTTAGCCTCGAGTACGGCACCATCGATGACTCCGGCAAGGTCACCAATACCGGCGAGGAGGAACTCTCCGCCGTCGGCGCCACGCCGAAGTGGCGTAACCTGCGCCTGCCGCTGGATAAGTTGCCAAAGGATGCCAACGTGGTGCGCCTGGTAGCAACGGATGACTCCACCGATGAGGATGACTGGCTGGCCTTTACTCCGCCGCGCGTCCCAGAGCTGGATACCATCAATAACCAGTTCTCCAAGGACACCCCGGCGCTGCTGGACTGGGCCGTAGCCCTGCAGTTCCCGTGCCAACGCACCTTTGACCACTTTGCCGGTGTCACGGAAATCCCGGAGTACCGCATCCTGCCGGATTCCTCGGCACAGACCTCCCTGACGGATTTCCAGTCCTTCTCCGGCGGTGGCGCCATGTCCACCGCGGAGGCGGTGAACTACTCCTATGAGATTCCGAGCTACCTCAATAATGACTGGGCACGCGACTGGGGTGCCATTGAAAAGTACGAGCTGCGTACCGATTCACAGGGCAATGCCCCAGTCCCAGCCGAGATTGATTATGAGGACATTACCCGTTCCGGACTGTGGCAAGATTCCGAGATGAAGATCCGCCCCGAGGGCGAGGAGTAGCCTCCTCAGCTACCGCTCTCCACTGCCCGCTCCCCGCCAGCACGGCGGGGAGCTATTTTTCTAGCTCGCCTGCCAGGAACGCGGCCGCATCTCGCACGCGCTGCCGGGCTACCGCCGGGGTAGACACGCGGTGGGTAGAGACGTAATCGCGCGCAACGGCACCGGGCACGCAAACGCGCGCGGCAATCTCATCCTCGGTTGCGGTTTGCACGAAAGTGTGCGGACTTAGCTCAGATAGGTCCGCCGGGATGTCGTATCCGGCGCGCAGCTCCTCGGGCAGATTTGCCAGGGCGCCGAAATCGGGGAAGGTGAGCAGGAGGGCGTCGGCAGGCACGAGCGCCGCCAGCGCCCCGCCGGAAGAATACCCCCAGGTAGTAACGCTAGAAGCGCCCTGCGCGCGGGCATAGTCGATGGCTTGCTGTACGGCACTGACCATCTCTGCCACGGTGTGCTCGGGAGCGAGCGGATAATCCACGTCAATAATGGTGGTGCCGGATAGCTGCGCGGCGGCGGCTACCTCGGGGCGCCACTGCATCTCCAACGCCTGACCGTCACCGCGCCACCAGCCGCCCGAATGCAGCGATACCGCCCAACGGCCGGTTGGCTTTGTGGGCTGGAAGATGGCGCCCACCTCAGACTCTTCTACGCTAATGCCCTCCGTGTACGCAGTGCCCGGTAGCGCATGGTCCACCGCAGTACCGAGCACCATCATTGCCGCATGCGTAATGCGATCCGGCAAAAGCGCGCAATATTGGTCCGCCTCAGGGGAGCCGCCCCCGGCCCACGGCGGGCGAAAATCCGGGGTGTCATAGTGGGCGTCGATATAGGCAACGAGCTGCTCGAGCTGTTCCTTTTCCTCCATCTGGCGGTCTTGGCCGCCGATGTGCCATTCCTGGCCGGGCTCCAGCGGGCGGTGCGGGTCCTGGTTAGCGTCTGCGTTAGTCATGCCACCGAGCCTACGCGCACCGCCTAGCGGCTAAAAGGGCTACCAGATGGTGACGCGGTCCTCTGGCGCAATGTACATGGCAGAATCCTCCGCCACGTCAAAGGCCTCGTAGAACTCCGCGATATTGGCAGCGATGAGGTTGCAGCGGAACTCCGCTGGCGAGTGCGGGTCAATGGCCAGGTACTGGGTGGCCATCTCTGGACGGATGGCGGTGCGCCAAACGCGGGCCCAGGCGAGGAAGAAGCGTTGTAGGCCGTTGTAGGTGTGCTCGGCCAGCTCTGGCTCGGCGCCTTCTACCTCGAACTTCTCCTCCTTTCCCTGCAGGTCAATGCCCTTATCGGCGCAGTAGTTCTTGAAAGCCACCACGGCGATGCCCAGGCCACCGAGGTCACCGATATTCTCGCCCAGGGTGAAGCTGCCGTTGACACCGGTGGAGTCGATGCCAGCCTCCTTGAGCACCGTCGGTACCTGTCCATTGAATTGCTCCACCAGCTTGGCGGTGAGCTTGTCAAAGGCCGCGCGGTCCTCCTCGGACCACCAGGAGTTCAGGTTGCCCTGGCCATCAAATTGCGAGCCCTGGTCATCAAAGCCATGTCCAATCTCGTGGCCGATGACGGCACCGATGGCGCCGAAGTTTTCTGCGGCATCAGCATCCGGGTTATAAAACGGCGGGCGCAGGATGGCGGCCGGGAAGGTGATGTCATTGACCACCGGGTTATAGAAGGCGTTGACCGTCTGCGGGGTGGTTACCCATTCATCGCGGTCGGCCGGCTTGCCAATCTTGGCCAGCTCAAAGTCATGGGAGAACGCGGAACCGGCGCGGGCATTGGCCAGCAGGTCCGCGCCCTTGCCAGAGACCTCGAGGCCAGAGTAATCGCGCCAGGAATCCGGGAAGCCAATCTTGGCCTTGAACTGGGATAGCTTTTCCAGCGCGCGCTCGCGGGTGGCCGGCGTCATCCACTCCAGCTGGGAAATGCGCTCACGGTAGGCGGCGATGAGGTAGTCCACCAGCTCATCCATCTCGCGCTTGGAAGAGGCCGGGAAGTGCTTATCCACAAATACCTGGCCAATCTCTTCGCCCACGAGGGACTCGGCCAAGCCCACGGCGCGCTTCCAGCGGTCGCGCTGCTGGGTAGCGCCGGAGAGCTTGGTGCCATAGAACTCGAAGTTCTTCGCGCCTACCTCCTCCGGCAACATAGCCGCGCGGGAGCGCAGGATGTGCCAGGTGGCCCATAGCTGCCAATCGGCCATGCGCGCGGTGGTAAAGAGGCTCTCGAAGTGCTCGAGGTAGGACGGCATCATATTGACCACGCGGTGCTCTGGCAGGTTGCCGCCGGAGAGCAGAGCGCGGGTCATGGTGGGCAGCTCGCTAAATTCGCAGGGGTTATAGGTCTTAACCGCATCGCGGGTGGAGACCACGTCCCAATGACCAGCGGCCAGCTCCTTTTCCAAGGCAACGATGCGATGGGCGGCCACCTCGGCGCCCAGGCCAAAGAGGCGGGCTGGGTCGAGGAATTCCAGCATCTCGGCCACATGCTTTTCATAGGCGGCGAGAGTTTCGGCGTGGGCTTCCTCGCGGTAATAAGCCTCATCCGGCAGGCCCAAGCCGGATTGGATGACATAAGCAATGGCATCCTCGGAACCGGAGTCCTTGGACACCCAGAAGGTCACCGGGGAGCCAACGCCGGTGCGCTCCAGCTCACCCAGGCGCTGCGCCAGTTCCTCGGGGTCGGCCGCGCTCAGGCGGTCCAGATCCGCGTCCAATGGAGCCATGCCGGCCGAGTTGACCCCCTCGGTATCCATAAAGGAGGCATAGAGCTTGCCCGGGCGGCCGGTGTCCTTGTCCACGATCTCGTGCACGAGTTCCTCCGCCTCATCGCGCAGCGCGTGGAAGGTGCCATCCACGCCGCGATCATCGGGAATGACGTGGCTTTCCAGCCAGGGTCCATTGACTAGTTGATAAAGATCTTTCATGCTTGCCACTCTAGGTCAAAGCAGCAAGATAAGGTGTGGGCTATGGAATTTTATCGCTTTCCTCCAGCGCATCCGCGGCGCCTTTTCCTCGCCGTCATTGCGTTCGTGGCGGTGGTTCTCGCTTTGCCCACAATTGTGCAGGCGGCGCTGGTGGATTCCTCCGCGGACGTCGAGCAGGTCACCCTGACCGAGCCCAGCCAGGATTGGGAGATTGACGTTGCCGATCTCTACTGCGAGCGCGATTATGAATCCCTCGCCAGCATCGGCTGGACCTGCGGTGATGTCAGTGTGCAAGCCACCCTTACCGAGGATGCCAAGGACGATGCCACCACCTTGCGCCGCATGGTCCGCGCCCTAACCATGGCTTCCCTGCCGGCCGACGCCCCCACCTTTGACGGCACGAATGGAGCGCTCCTGCTTGCCGACGCCCCCTCCTCCACCGCCGCCCTCTCCCTCGACGGCACCGGCGAGGACGAAAACAAGGATTGGGTGGTCACCGTGACCGGCAAGGGCGATCAGGCCCGGGCCACCACCTCCCGCATCTGGCATGCCTTCGGCCAAGAGGATCTGCCCGCTGCGGCCGATGCAGAATTCGCTGACTTCTCCGGGGAGTTGATGTTCTAGATGTCTAAGCTCTTTCGCACCACGCTGTGGATCCTGTCCGGCATTGGCCTCATCGCGTTCTTTTTCCAGACGCTGAGCACATTTTTGATCTCTCCCCTGATGGGCCTGCTCAGCCTGCTCATCGCCGCCGTTCTCGTGGCGCTGGTCATCTTCTTGCTGCAGCGCAGCCCCATGTGGGCCCGCCCGGCGCGCCTGTGGGCCCTACTGGCTTTCCTTTGGGGCGGCGGGGTGGCCGTAGCCCTAGCGCTTATCAGCTCCGGTCCTGTCATGCAGCTTGCCATCGACACCGGCTGGGTGGATGCCATGATGTCCTGGAGCGGCGCCTACCCAGAGGAAATCTCCAAGGCTACCGGCGTTATCTTCGTGCTCATGTCCTTCCGCCAGCTCAACCGCCCGTGGCATGGCTGGATGGTGGGCGCAGTGGTGGGCCTAGGCTTCGAGGCCTGCGAAAACATCCTCTACGGCGCCATGGGCGCGACCATGCACCCCGATAGCGATATTCAGGGCCTATTTGAGATGTGGGGCCTGCGGCTTATCGCCGGCCCTGGCCTACACGTCTTGCTCACCGCGCTGGCCGGCTGGGGCATCGGCTGGGCGCTCTATGCCGCCGCCAAACCGCTGTGGTGGCGTATCGGCGTCTTTCTCGGCTGCCTCGCCGCCGCTTTCCTCCTGCACTTTTGCTGGAACTACATGCACGATTCCGAGGTGGCCGCCATCATCCAGGCCGTCACGGTAGCGCTTATCCTCTACCCGCTGAGCATATGGCTGGTGCTGCGCGGCAATAAGCTCGCCAAGGCCGATGAGAGTTATAGCCACAGCACTGCCGACGACGCCCTCGCCTACATCCGCTAGAGCCGCCGACCACTCTGCACAACAAGCACGTTTCGCCCTTTTCATGCTCCGTGAGAGACGAAACGTGCTTGTTCTGCATTTTCTCGAGCCTCTAAAAGCCCTAGTTGCACACGCGCATCGGCGTTACCTGCGCCAGTGCTCGATTAGCGCTCGCGCAAGCCTGGCGCTCGTAGTTCGCTGCCGTGCGGGTGGCATCTCGTACAGCCTGTCGCGCTGGGCCTTGCAGGTGCAGATCGTGCTCGATACGAGCTCCAATGGCCTCGCTCGAACCGCCGGGGATTGCGCCTGGGGCATTATGTACGGCGCGGGTGACGTCAGCGGTATGGGTGGCCGCATCACCATAGGTATTGGCGGCTACGGTAAATCCAGGGGCGGTGGATACCGAGGCATGGATGCGGCGATTGTCTGACCAGCCAAACTTGGTACCGATAACCCCTGGAATCCGGGAGGTGCCAAAGTCTTGCCGGTAGCCATCGGCAGCCACAGGAGCGGCAGTAGCCATGCCGGTCCTGATGGGTGTGGCAACGGGATCGTGCTGGATACGCGAGGTAAACCGCGCTACATCCTCGGTGGAGGTGGTCGTTGTCCCCCAGTAGCCGGTGTAGTGCGTTTCGCGCAGGCCAAACTCGTGGATGATGCTGGGGATGGCCTGCGGGTAGCGGCGGTCCAAGTCGGTAGCCACGTTGTCATCGCTCACACGAATCATATGCTCCACGCGGGCTTTATCGGCCGGCGCACCGTATTTTAGGACCCAATAGCCCAAGTAGAGCTTGCTCAAAGACAGCGCGGGGCGAGACTCATGGGAATTAGCGGTGGACACCGTGGCCCCAGAATCGTGCCGGACGGTGATTTGGGTGCGCGCGGGCACAGCGTGCGGGTCGAGAGTGACAGCCTGGGCGGCGGGGATGGTAACGAGGGAGAGTGCGGTAACCAAGGAGCCTACCGCCAGCTTTTTCATCAGAAAATATCCTAGCGCCACCGTGGGTATTACGCACCGGCTTCTACGAGCAGGACTCCCCCGACAATGAGCACCACGCCGAGGGATTTCAGCCAGGTAAATGGCTCCTTGAACAGGAGGTAGGAGGCGATGGCGGTCAAAGCAACACCGGTGGCAGCCCAAATGCCGTAGGCCACACCCAGATCCATGCCGGCCTTGAGCACGAGCGCCAAGAAGCCGTAGGCAGAGACATAGCACAGGGCAACGAGCGCCACCCAGAAACGGCGGCCGGTTACCGCGGACATGCGCAGGCACAGCGTGCCTGTGACCTCAATGGCGGTGGCGAGGAAAAGGAGGAACCAGATCATTGCGGCGCCACCTCCACGGTGCGGTCGTGATCCTTGTCCGACTTAGCGCCCATTTCCACGCAGAATACGCCGCCCATGATGAGCGCAATGCCGGCGAGCTTTACGGCGCCGAGCGGCTCGCCAAATAGCGCGGCGGAAAGCAGCGCAGTGGAAATGACCCCGCCGGATGCCCAGAGACCGTAGGCCACGCCCACGTTGACGCCTTCTTGCATCACGCGGTGCAGCAGCACGAAGGCAAGGATGAAGCAGAGGGCGGCCACGCCGTAGATCCAGAAATGGTCCACGGCGTATTTCAGCGCGACAGTGCCCACGACTTCGCTGGCAATCGCGAGAAAAAGAATGACCCAGGCCCTCACTCCATCAACTCCTGTAATTCGCGGGCGTCGATTCCGTGCTCGTGCATTTTAACGCGGCCATTGGCGTGCGCGATGGCCTCGAGATCCCACAATTCTGCGGCACGGGCGGGATCGTGGGAGGCACCATCGGCGCGGACCACGCGCCACCAAGCGGTAGTGGCACCGCCGCCGTGGCGTTTCAGTACGGTGCCGACGTTGCGCGCACCGCAGCCGGCCACCTTAGCCACCTCGCCATAGGAAGTGACGTTGCCGGGTGGGATTACGGCAACGACCGCTAATACGCGCTTGACCAGTGGCGATTCACTCATTGCAATTATTGCGGGTCGAGGCCCAGCACATCATCCGACTCGGTGGGCTCTTCTTCGGGGGCGTCTTCGACCTCGGTGAGGGTTATGGTTGCACCGGTGGAATCGGCTAAAAGGCACATGCGGCCGAAGGGCGAATCCCATGGTTCGCGGATGATCTCGCCGCCTAGTTCCACGGTCTTCTTCGCAGCGGCGTCGATATCGCGCACGCCCAGGTAGGTCTGCCAGAAGCTCGGGACCTGCGGCGGGAACTGGCCCTCGGCGTTCCACAGGCCAGCAAAGGGCGCACCGTCTTCTTCCGCGGTAGCGTAAATGAAGTTCTCATCCTCGGACTGCATGGCGCGAATTTCCCAGTTGAAAAGCTCGCCATAAAAATCCATCGCGTTCTGGAAGCCCGAGGTAGCGGTGAGCTCGTGCCAGACCGGGGTGCCGGGCTCGCCGGCGGCCACGAAGTGCTCTGGGCCGGCGGGTTGGATGAGGCCGAACATGCCCCCGGCGGCGTCGACAAGCAGGGCCATGTGCCCCAGCTGCACCTGCTGCGGCTCCACGAGGATGCGCCCGCCGAGGTTCTGCGCGTGCTGGCAATCGCCCGCGATGTCCTTGGACAGGAAGTAGGTCACCCACGTATCCGGCATGGGGGCCTCCTCCGGCTGCGGGATCAGACCGGCGATGGGCAGGCCCTGCAGGCGCGCCATCTGGTAGGGATTGTCTTCGCCGGACTCGGCGGAGATTTCCCATCCCAGCACCTGCTCGTAGAAGTGCGCGGACTTGCGCGGGTCCGAGGTGGTCAGGTCGATCCAGTAGGGCATGCCCACTTCAGCTTCGAATGCTGGCATCTACATATTCCTCCACTTTTCCGGATCAAAGTCATCGTCGGCCGTGGCTTCATCAAAGTAATCATCGTCATCGTCCGGCTCGCCCACGCGCGCGCAGGCGTCCTCGATGCACACCTCATCGCCTGGGTGGAGCATGGCGCCCCGGCGCGTTTCAGGCTCGCCATTGACCGTAACTACGCCTTCTGCGATGAGCTCTTTAGCCTCGCCGCCGGTAGCCACCAAGCTGGCCAGCTTGATGAACTGGCCCAATTTGATGGAGTCGCCGTTGATAGGAATGTCTAGCATGCCGCCCAGCTTACCCAGCCCGCGCGCTGCGCCTACTACGGGTGGGCGATATGGAAGAAATCCAGGACCGTATCGGTGGTCCACTCCGCTTTCACCAAACCGGAATGGTCCGTGGCCCCGCCATTCCACGTGTGCGTGCCACCGTGGATGGTGTACTGCTCGGTGCGCGCATCACATACCCGCCAGGTGAAGTGCTCCACTGCTTCTTTCCGACGCCGCTTTGGAAACGGATTGCACCCATTCTCCCTCGCGATTCCGCGTAGCGATTGCTTCACCGAGCGGTAGTGCGCGCCGTGCTGGTGCCCGCCACCGTATTTCATAAGCACGTCGTCCGTGCCGTGAATATCGAGGTAATCGGTAGGCTCGCTGGCGCAGTCCTTTTCCACGCGGTCATACTTGGCCGCCGAAACCGTGGCCACCGCATCGAATAGGCCCGGCCGCTTGCACGTCATCGCGCGAGCGAATCCGCCGCCATTGGAAAAGCCCACGCCATAGGTGGTGTCCGTGGCGGGATAATGGCGCCGGACGAAATCAATCGTGTCATCCACGTACTTGAGGTCATCTTCCAAGCTGGTTACCGCATAGGGTGCCGGTGCCCACGCCTTGCCCGCACCTTGGACAAAGACGGTAATGGCATCGCCCTGGGATAAGTCGGTGCCTTTGAACATGTTGCCGGCGTCCATCTCATAGCCGTGCATCGCCACGACCACGGGCAGGCGGTGGTGCTTATCCGCATTAAACGGCACGTGGACTACAAAACTGCGATGATTTTGTAGGTTAATGATCTGGTAGCGGCCATTAGCCGTTGTGCCTTGGTCCGGCAGCGTGGTGATATAGCCATCGGCCGCGCCGTGCGATTCATTCGGCACGCTGCCCGGCCGCGGCGGTTCTTCCTCGCACCCCGCCATGAGCCCGGCGGCCGCGCATAACCCAGCGCATAGAGCCAGTGTTTTCTTGCCTACCTTAGTCACGGGCGCGCAGCTTCACCGCCGTGCCGGTGGCCGTGACCATCAGCATGTCATTCGAGGTGCCCATGGGCGAATAATCAAAGGCGATGCCCACCACGCCATCGGCCCCGAGCTCCTGTCCGCGGCGCCACAACTCATCGAGTGCCGCCTCGCGTGCCTTGATGGCTTCGCTTTCGTATCCAGCGGAGCGCCCACCGGTGATATTGCGGAGGGATGCCCCGAAATCCTTCAGCATATTAATACCGATGACGGTCTCTCCGGCGATAATGCGGATATAGTCCGTAATCTCATAACCATCAACGGTGTTAGTAGTGGTAAAAATCATGGACCCAGATTACATGGCTATAAGGCCACGCACTCCTTCAAAAAGGATGATGATGCCCAGCAGCAGGAAGACCACGCCACTGACAATATCCACCCACGCGGAATTCTTGGCCATCCACTTCGATACCGCGCGGGTACTCAAAGCCACGCCTACAAAGAGCACGAGGCTTTCCAAAATCAATACGGCACCCACCATGAGATTGGCGCCAATGCCCATGCCGGGATCAATGAAATTGGCAAAGATAGCGCCGAAGAAAATGACCACCTTGGGGTTCGAGAGATCGCAGATGAATCCCATGCGATAGGCGGTGGCCGCCTTGATAATGCCGTCCGGCGTAAACCCGCGCGGCTGCGGGGCGCGGGTTTCGGTGCCCACTACGGTTGCGGGTGCGCGGCGCTCCTTAATGCCACCGGTAATGGCGGTATAGGCCATCCACAGCAGGTAACAACCACCGAGAACCTGCAGCGCCACGAGGATGCCAGGGTGCGCGGAAATCAGAGCGGATAGCCCCGCCAAGGAGGCCACGGTCCAAATGGTAAGGCCGGTGGTACTACCAAGCGCCGCCCATACGGCTGCGCGCGTAGAACGCGCACCTAAGCGAATGATTTGCACTACGTCTGGGCCCGGCGAGGCCATCGCCGCGAACCACACGCCCATTAAGGTCACCAGGGCGCTAATAGCCACCTAACACCTCCATACTCGCATGCGATTGGATTAACACATGCCACTATAAGAACCCTCTCACCTGCAGCGAAACAGGTAAGTTCTGTGATTTAGGTAGCTCCTATATCAACTCTTTTATAGAAATCCGCCACCTGTACTAACCGAAGAGCTCGATAGCGCCCTCCACGACCATAATGAATCCCAGCACCGCAAAGATAAGACCGGAAACGATACCCGCGGAATGATGTGCAATCCAGCGCGATGCCGCGCGCACAATGAGTGCAAAGGTAGAAATCCACGTCACGGACATCGCCACGAGGATTACCGCCACCGCAACGGTGCAAGTGGGCGACATATCGGGACGAATAAACTGCGCGAAAAGCGCACCAAAGAATACGAGCGCTTTCGGATTGGACAGGTTCGTGACCACCCCGAGCTTATAAGCGCGCCACCCGGTCATGTCATCGATGCTGCCGGCCGCAATGGCCTGTTCCGTGTAATTCTCAGTGCCCGCCACCACGGTAGGTACGCGGCGGACGTAAAGCCGGAACGAATCTAAGACACGCCCATATAGACAAGAAAAGCCCGCCAATGAGTTGCAGCGCACCCAACACACTAGGCCGTGCAGTGATCACCGCGGAGCGCCAGCCAAGGATGCTGTCACCCAAAACTCTGTGCCGCTGCACACCCCAACGCACACATCAACCCGGCGCGGGTCGCCCGCGGGGTCACACGGATAACTTGAACCAAGTCGAGTTCAAGTTCAACGTGTAGCTAGGCCCCGGGGTTACCCACGCAGAAATCGTTGCCTTCCGGGTCCTGCATGACGGTCCACACCAATCCCGGCGCTTCGTGGGTGGTGAGTTCGGTGGCGCCTAGGTCTTTGAGGCGTTCTATTAAAGTTTCGCGCTCCGCCCCGCCAACGTCGACGTGCATGCGGTTTTTCCCAGGTGTCGGTTCCTCAACGCGCTGAAATCCCAGCGCCGGGGTGGAATCAACCATCACGAAATCGCCGTAATCCGCGGCGATTTCGCAGCCGGTTGCGGCGGACCAAAACTTGGCGAGCTTTGAGGGATCGTGGCAGTCGAAGGTGATCTGGCGGATCGTGAAGTTGGGGTCGCTCATGGTTTCCATTATGTGCGCGCGTCAGCGCGCCTGCAACAATGCGAGGTGTTTCTGGTGGGGGTATCAGACCAGTTCTCTCCGGCCATGTCAGCCCCATACGTCATAATGGAGGCATGGCCGAGCTGGACCCCGAGTGGGCGATCAATGAGATAGACGCGTTCCTGCAAGTCACAGCGAAGGTAGTCCCCGACATGGGCCCGGGCATCGCCTACCTTGGAACCGTTATGAGTGGATCGCCGACTGAGGCTGCGGCGCGCGCCCATGTCGTTGAAATGATCCTTGACCGAGTGCTTCCCGGGTGGAGACAAGGACTCCCGGTCCAGGACAAGGAGTATAGCTGGCTGAGGGGTCAAGCGGCCCAGGCCAAGACAGCGCTTGAACGTCGGTCTGAACTCGCTGAAAAGCTCGGAGAGAACACGCCAGACTTAGATGCAGCCAATCTGCATCCGTGGGCGTGGGAAAATGGCAAGGGTTACTGGAATCACGGGCACTACCATCAAGCCGTGATGCAGGCTGCCATCCGCGTCAATGCAGAGACCCAAGCGAAACTGAACCGCCTAGACGTATCTGAAACAGCACTTTTCAACGAGGCGTTTTCACTCCATGATCCGAAGCGTAATGTGCCGCGCCTTCGGCTTATGGAAAATGATGGCAGTAAGACGTTTGAGAACCTGCATCGGGGCGCCCGCGCCTTTGCAGAGGGCTTGTACGCGGCTATCCGCAATCCCGGGATGCATGTTCCACACGACGGTGGTGAGGAGCAAGTCGCGTTGGAGCAGCTCGCGGCTTTCAGTCTATTGGCTCGCTGGGTTGATAAGGCTACCGTCCTGGAAGGGTGACAACATCGGTTTACGGGATAGCAGTCCGCTTGAGCGAAGGATGTGGGGAGCACGAACGCCTGTGATGGAGGTGCCGGGTGCTCAGTCAGCAAGGCCGTCCAGGACCATCGCCGTAGTTTTGTGCAAGGTTAACGCCAGCGACTGGGCTGGGTCCAAGAATGAATCTCGCACACGTTAAACTGCGCCGACACTCTGTGGAGTTCAAATTAAACGTGTAACGCTGGGCGTTGATGACGCTTCGCTTTATTGGGGGTAGGTTGAAGCGCGGTCCGTTCGTTCACCGACGCAGCCGCCGCCGGATTCTCGGCGGCGATTCCGGCCCGAACCTCGGGGACATCCCCCCATCTTCGATAGCTTTAGTGAGCACGACCACGACCATCTGATCTGGTGCGCTGGTTTTCGTTCGGCTCTCGGTCTATTCCGCCACCTCATGCGCGGCCGCGAAACCGCGGTGAAGAATCTGCATCTAGTCGGTTACGGCAACTGGAACGGCGAGGGCTCGGCAACGCTGATGAGGGTGGGGTCCTTTGTCAAACACACTGACCAGGTAGTCGCAGGCTGTGTCGATGAGACTCGGCAGCACTCCGAATGGATGTCCGCGGTATCAAGGCCGCTGAACTATTCAAGTTGCGGGACGAAAAGAGTCTCGCAGTGACGCTTGGTCCCTGCGCAAGTTCGCTCCTTCCACGATCTGCGCTGAAGACGCCGAGCGCTCGGGGGCCCTTGACCGGCTGGGGCACGTGCCGGGTGGTGGCTCGCCCACAGCCCCCGTGCCCACCCGCACCGAGAAGGGACAGATCACCGAGTACGATCCCGATTCCACGGAGACGGACCATGAACTCGAATGACGTGCCTGGCCCAAGGTGTGTCCGCTCGGCGTGTGGTTTAACCCTTATGAGACTTGCCGGTCGCAGCCTCAGCGCTTCGCTTGCGCAGCCCGCAGGCCGTTCAAGATCACGATCACTTCGGCGACCTCGTGAACCAACACGACGGCGGCCAGGCCCAGCACGCCGCTGATCGCCAGTGGCATCAACACGATGATGATGGCCAGAGACAGCACGATGTTTTGGTTGATGATCCTGCTTCCTCGGCGGGCGTGCTGCAGCGCCTTCGGGATTAGCCGGAGGTCGTGGCCGGTGAAGGCGACGTCAGCGGACTCGATCGCGGCGTCAGAGCCGGTCGCTCCCATCGCTATGCCCACCGTCGCGCCCGCCAGTGCCGGCGCGTCGTTGATGCCGTCGCCGATCATCGCCGTCGGCGTCTTGGAGGAGAATTCGGCCACGATGCTTGCCTTGTCCTCAGGGCGCAGCTCGGCGCGCACGTCGTCGATTCCGGCGATTCCAGCCAGCGCCCGGGCGGTGCGTGTGTTGTCGCCGGTGAGCATGCTTACTTCCACGTCGTTGGCGTGCAGGGCCTGCACGGCTTCGGGCACCTCGGGCCGCAACTCGTCGCGGACCCCGATCGCCCCGGCGAGAGCGTCATCGACGGTGACCAGGACGCAGGTCTGGCCCTCGGACTCCATGCGCTCAACGTCCGCTTTCAGTGGCCCGGCGTCGATCCATCGGGGGCTGCCCACCAGCACCCGTCGGCCTTCGACGGTGCCGCCGATGCCATGCCCAGCTTCCTCGCTGATGTCCGAGGCGGTGGGCGCTTCGGGCCCCGCTGCCGCGATCGCCGCGGCGAGGGGGTGTGTCGATTGCTGCTCAACTGCCGCCGCGAAGGAAAGCACCTGCGCCCGATCGAATCCGTCTGCCGGGACCACTCCGGTAACCTCAGGCTGGTTGCGGGTAAGGGTTCCGGTTTTGTCCACTGCCAGGTGACGGATGCCGCCGAGTCGCTCGAACGCCGCGCCGGACTTGATGACCACTCCGAACTGGCTGGCCGCGCCGATCGCGGCCACGACCGTCAGCGGCACGGAGATTGCCAGCGCGCACGGCGACGCTGCGACCAGGACTACCAGCGCACGGGTGATCCACGTCTCAGGGTCGCCCAGCAGCGAGCCGATCACGCCGACCAGCACCGCCAGGATCATCACCCCGGGCACTAGGGGTTGGGCAATCCGGTCGGCGATCCGGGCGCGGTCGCCCTTTTCCGCCTGCGCTTGCTCGACTAGGTCCACGAGTGTGGTCAGCGAGTTGTCCGTTCCAGCTGCGGTCGTCTCGACCTCCAGCACCCCGGCGGAGTTGATCGCTCCCGCAGGCACTTCGTCGCCGGGCGCAACCTCCTCCGGAATGGATTCTCCGGTGATCGCTGAGGTGTCAAGGCTGGAGCGCCCAGACCGAATGATGCCGTCCGTGGCGATCCGCTCCCCGGGGCGCACGAGCATTAGCTCGCCAACCTCGAGGTCCTTCGCTGCGACCTCGGCCGCTGTGCCGTCGCGCAGCACCGTCGCGGTCTGCGGTACCAGCTTCAACAGCGCCCGCAGTCCGCCTTGGGCCCGGTCCATCGCCTTGTCTTCCAGTGCCTCGGCGATCGAATACAGGAACGCTAGCGCCGCGGCCTCTCCGACGAATCCGAGGATCACCGCACCGACCGCGCTGATCGTCATTAGCAAGCCAATGCCGAGCTTGCGCTTCGTGACAAGGTTTCGGATCGCTCCAGGCGCGAACGTGTAAGCGCCCAACAGCAGGCCAACCCAATACAGTACCGTCGCGGGCGTCTCCAAGTCGGACCAGTCCAGCGCCAGTCCTGTTATGAGGGCTACGCCGGAGAAGATCGGTAGCAGTAGCTCAGGGTCCTTCCACCATGGCCGATCGAGCTCGTCAATCTCCGTAGCAGGTTCGTGTTCGCATCCACATGCTGAACTCATGCGTCCGTTCCTTTCTCGCCGCAGTCGGGCACCGAGCACTCAGTGTCGATGCAAGGGGCATTCTCGTCGACGGCCAGCGTCGCGTGGACCAGCGCTTCGAGCGCTGCCGCGAGGTGGGGATCGGCGATTTCGTAGCGGGTCTTGCGGCCCTCCGGCTCAGCGACGACAATGCCACAATCGCGAAGGCAGGACAGGTGGTTCGAGACGTTCGAGCGGGTCAGATCCAAGCTTTGCGAAAGCACGGCCGGGTAGCTCGGACCGTCTAGTAGGGTTATCAGGATTCGGGAGCGCGTCGGATCAGCCATGGCCCGGCCGAGCCGGTTCATGACGTCGAGGCGCGAAGCAATAGTCAGCATATGCTGAACTATACAGTATGCGATGAACTATTTAAAATGGGCTGAACTAACAGTCACGCGAAAGTCCTGCGACCTGCAATAATTAGTCGATGGGATAGCCGATGACTGGTCATTCGCGGTTCGGCTGCCAACTCAACGCGGGGGCGGCGTGGGCGGCGAAGTTCTCCAGAATCTTCACGTGGATGTCCACACCCACCCCTGTGGGGATGGTGATGAACAGGGTGTCGGCGGACATGACGCCGGCGTAGGTGCGGCCAGCGACACTGACACCAGGTTCTCCATGAAGAGCTAGACGCTCACGGACATTGCGTACGGGTCGAACCACACGTAGCGAAGCTTTCTAATAGCCAAATGACTAACTCTTTTCGCTGGTATCCTGGAATGATACTTCCTTGAAGTCGGCGGTGTTGGCTACCCCACGTACGAAGTACTGGAACTGCTGCTTGGAAAGCACTTTGGCCTACGAAGCCATAGCCCTTCAAGCTGCATCGCAGGAAAATTCCATTTCACGGTCGGTATGGGCCTTTTGCAGTTGGTTAATTCGAAATTTGTTCACCGTCTCCTTAGCCACCCACACGCTTAACACGGTGTTTGGTCATCTTCGCGCAAGGCGAGTAGTTCCTTTAAGTGCGCATCGATGTCATCGAGCTTTTTAATAACGGCAACGGCGAAAACGATACTAATGACTAAAGCGATAATGCTGAGCATTAATGCCTTCCTTTACTCTGGCGCTTCACTAGATTGGCCCTGATTCCTTGCCAGGAGATTAAACCATGGCTCTGGCCCAGCGGATAGGGAGTCACGGTGAGGAAAAAGGAGGACGTCGGCAAGCAAAAGCGCCGCGCCCCCAGAAAAAGGGAACGCGGCGCTACAGCCATCCGGCGGGAGGGTGCTTAGTGGTCAGCGCCCTGGATGGAGTGCTTGTGATCGCGGACTGCTTCGCCCTCAGCGTAGAGCGGCATATCCTGCTTGGCCTTGTACCACTCGGCGTGGTTTGGCTCCAGCGGGGTGCGGCCGGCGATGAGGTCGGCAGCCTTCTCGCCCACCATCATGGTTGGGGCGTAGATATTGCCGTTGGTCACGGACGGGAAGACGGAGGCATCCGCAATGTAGAGGCCTTCGACGCCCCACACACCCATGGTGTCTGGGTTAACAACGGCCATCGGATCGGACTCCACACCCATCTTGGCGGTGCAGGATGGGTGCAGCGCGGTCTCGCCGTCGTTGCGGACCCACTCCAGGATCTCCTCGTCGGTCTGGACATCCGGGCCTGGGCTGAACTCGCGGGCGCCTACCTCTTCCATAGCCTTGGTATCCAGCAGGGAGCGGGCAACGCGTACGGCCTCAACCCACTCGCGGCGGTCCTGGTCGGTCTTCAGGTAGTTGAAGAGGATGGACGGCTTGTCGTGGATATCGGCGCTCTTGATGTGAACGTGCCCCTTGGTATCGGAGAACATCGGGCCCACGTGCCACTGGAAGCCGTGCTTGACGTCCGCCTTCTGGCCGTCATAACGCACGGCCATCGGCAGGAAGTGGAACATGAGGTTCGGGTAGTCCTCATTCTCATTGGAGCGCACGAAGCCGCCGCCTTCAAAGTGGGAGGTAGCAACCGGGCCCTTGTGGGTCAGCAGCCACTGCAGGCCCATGAACGGCCAGCGCCACTTATCCAGGTAAGGCTGGGAGGAAGCGGTGGACTTGGTGGTCTCATACTGGATGTAGACCTCGAGGTGGTCCTGCAGGTTCTCGCCCACACCTGGCAGGTGCTTGACGACGTCAATGCCGTGCTTCTCCAGAATTTCACGGTCACCAATACCGGAGATTTCCAGCAGCTGCGGGGTGTTAATGGCACCGGCGGACAGCACGATCTTCTCGGCATAAACGCGGTGCACGCCACCCTGCCACTCGTACTCGACGCCGATGGCCTTCTGGCCCTCGAAGAGGATCTTGGTGGTGAAAGCGCGGGTGCGGATCTCGAGGTTCTCGCGATCCATATTGGGGTAGAGGTAGGCACGGGCAGCGGACCAGCGCTTGCCGTTCTTAATATTGCGGTCGAACGGAGCGAAGCCCTCCTGGCGGTAACCATTGACGTCATTAGTCAGGTTGTAGCCGGCTTCCTGCACGGACTTAAACAGGGCTTGGAAAAGCTCGGAGGTAGCCGGACCGCGGGAGAGGTACAGCGGGCCATCGTGGCCACGGCGCGGATCGTTCGGCTCGGCCGCAGCGGCGGTTTCCATGCGGTTGAAGTACGGCAGGCAGTGGGCGAAGTCCCAGTTCTCCATGCCCGGGCCCTGGCCCCACTTCTCATAGTCCATCGGGTTACCGCGCTGGTAGATCATGCCGTTGATAGAAGAAGATCCGCCGAGAACCTTGCCGCGGGCATGGTAAACGCGGCGGCCGTTCATCTCCGGCTCCGGATCGGACTCGTACATCCAGTCATAGTTCTTTGCACCGATTGGGAAAGAGAAACCGGACGGCATGTGAATGAACAGATCCCACAGGGAATCTGGGCGGCCAGCCTCAAGGACCAGCACGCGGGTGTTCTTGTCTTCAGTCAGGCGTGCGGCGATGACGGAGCCTGCGGAGCCACCGCCAACGACGACTACGTCGCTTACTTCATCGGTGACCTTTTTAGCGGAACGCTTCTTGGTCAGCTTGTCCATAAAACCCATAAATCCCCTTCTTTCTGTGAAATATTTCACACGTCAAGATTGCCCCACTGGAAGTGAAAATATTGTAATTTATACAAAAGTGTGTATTTATTCACATCGCCTTATGTGCGGGCACTACCTCCAGAGTACACATCCCCCTAGAAGTTTGCCCATCTTAATGTATATTTACCTTGTCCGGATGGATATCTCTGGAGATGAAATCCGAAGTCTTTGCGCATAGTTCACCCTCATATGATTCATTTCACTCACCTATCTCTCCCTGCGATCTTGTGAGACTTTTGGGGCACTCGTGCGAAAGATTCGGCCCAAACCAACCAACACTAGGAGAAGTAGATGGCAAACTTCGATCCTCACGACCCTGAGGAGTCCCACACTTCGAGCACTTCCCCCCAACACGGGGGTAAAGACACCTCTCTCGCAACCCCCTCTGGGGATACCAAAAAGCGCAGCCCGCGCTACCAAGTCCGCGCCCTCGTCGGCAGCTATAAGGCAGAAACCGGCGATGATGTAGGCGCAGCCGAGGTCCCCGCACCCAAAACCAACTGGCCGGTATTTATTATCTCTGGCGTGTTGATCATCGCCATGGTGCTCTACGCCGGCTTTGGCCGTGAATCGGCGGCGGAGACCCTGGCCAATGTCACCGGCTGGATTGGTACTAACCTCGGCTGGTTCTATGTTCTCACCGCCACCATCGCCGTGGTCTTTGTCCTTTATATTGCCATCTCCAATGCCGGCAATATCCGCCTAGGCCCGGACCACTCGCGGCCCAAATTCAATACTTTCTCCTGGGTGTCCATGCTCTTTGCCGCCGGCATTGGCGTGGATCTTATGTTTTTCGCCGTCGCCGAGCCGGTCACCATGTACATGGCGCCGCCCGTGGGCGAGGGCGAGACTATGGAGGCCGCCAAGGAAGCCGTGGTCTACGCCATGTTCCACTATGGCCTGACCGGCTGGGCGCTCTACGCCCTCATGGGCATGGCCTTCGGTTACTTTGCCTACCGCCTGAATATGCCGCTGGCTATTCGCTCCGCGCTCTACCCGCTCATCGGCAAGCGCGTGCACGGTCCTATTGGCTCCGCTGTCGACATCGCCGCCATGCTGGGCACCGTCTTCGGTGTGACCGCCTCCCTGGGTATCGGCGTGGTGCAGCTGTCCTACGGCATTCACCTCATCTTCGGCTTTGAGCAGGGCTTCGGTCTGCAGGCCGCGCTCATCATCATCGCCATTACTATTGCGACCCTCTCGGCCGTATCCGGCGTGGATAAGGGCATTCGCTTCCTCTCCGAGCTCAACGTCTACCTGGCCATCGCGTTGATGATTTACGTCGTCGTCTTTGGCAAGACCGCGTACCTCTTCGATGCCATCGTGACCAATATCGGCGACTATGTCTCGAAGTTCCCGTCCTGGACCATGGAGACCTTTGCCTTCGCCGAGGACCAAGCGGCCGCCGATACCTGGATGCAGTCCTGGACCCTGTTCTTCTGGGCATGGTGGATCGCCTGGGCGACCTTCGTCGGCCTCTTCCTGGCCCGCATCTCCCGCGGCCGCACCCTGCGCCAGTTCATCTTCGGCACCTTGACCTTCCCGTTCCTGTTCATCCTGATGTGGATGTCCTTCTTCGGTAACACTGCCTTGGACATGGTCCGCTCCGGTGACTACCCTGAATTCGCCGAGAACGCCATTAACGTTCCGGAGCAGGGCTTCTATGACATGCTGCACGAGTTCCCGGGCTCTGGCATCGTTATCTTCTTGACCACGTTCATCGGCCTGCTGCTCTACATCACCTCGGCCGATTCCGGCGCGTTGGTGATGTCCAACTTCACCTCCCGCATTACCGATAACCGCCAGGACGGTTCCCGCTGGCTGCGCATCTTCTGGTCCGTCACCGTGGGCGCGCTCACCCTGGCCTTGCTGCAGATCGATGGTATTGCCACCGTGCAGTCCGCGACCGTCGTGATGGGCCTGCCCTTCGCATTCGTGGTCTACCTCATTATGTTCTCGCTGTGGAAGTCCCTGCGCCTGGAAAATATCCAGCGCGAGGCCCGCACCACCGCTATGCATGGCGTGATTTCCTCGCGTACCGAGCGCGAACCGGCCAATGCCGACCTCTGGAAGAGCCGCCTCGACCGCGCCAATACCTTCCCCTCCAAGAAGGAGATGGATACCTACCTGCGCGAGACCGCTACCTACGCCTTGGAGCAGGTAGCAACGCACATGCGCAGCCGCGGCTACGATGCCCTCTTGCTCACCAGCGAGCTTCCCGACGTCGAACTTCCCCAGCTCGACCTAGAAGTTAAGCTGCACAATGAGCGCATGTTCCGCTATCAGCTCTTCCCAGTCGCGGCCGAGCGCCCCGACTTCAGCACGGGCGAAGGAGACGAATACTACCGCCTCGAGGTCTATGACATGACTGGCTCCTTGGGCTATGACGTCTACGGTTACTCCGAGAACCAAATCATCAATAACGTGCTGGACCTCTACGAGCGCCACCTGGCCTTCCTGCACATGCAGCAGACCCAACCGGGTGAGTCCGATGTCTCCGATGGCGCCGAGCCTGAGCGCACCTGGCGCGAAGATAGCTAAGCTGGCCAGTACAACTACCTCTATGAGAGAAAGGTTGCTTTTCACTTGAGCACCCAGAACACTCTGTTCGACCCCACCCAGACTGATTTGCTGAAGGGCGTGCATGCCGACGGCACCCCGAAGTCCCTGTTCATCAACGGTAAGTGGGAAGCCGCCCAAAGCGGCGAGACCCGTACGATCATCTGCCCGGCCGATGGCTCCACCGTCGGCCTGGTCTCCGAGGCCTCCGACGAGGACACCGAGCGCGCCATCAAGGTTGCACGTGAAAACTTCGACAACGGCGAGTGGGCCAATACCCCGTCCGCCGAGCGCGGCAAGCTCGTCATCCGCGTGGCCGATTTCATCCGCGAGCACAAGGAGCTTTTCGCCCAAGCCGAGTCCGCCGATACCGGCAAGCGCTACGAGGAGTCCCTGGGCGATATGGATGACATCGCCAACGCCTTCGAGTTCTTCGGCACCCTGGCCCAGCACCAGGCCGGCCGCGTAGTCGACCCACAGGATCCCAACCTGCGCTCGCGCATCGACGCCGAGCCCGTTGGCGTCTGCGGCCTGATTACCCCGTGGAACTACCCGCTGCTGCAGGTCTCCTGGAAGGTCGGCCCAGCCCTGGCCGCCGGCAATACCTTCGTCCTCAAGCAGGCGGAGCTCACCCCACACACCGCCATGCTGCTCATGGCCGCCCTCAAGGAGTGCGGCCTGCCAGACGGCGTGGGCAACCTCATCACCGGTGCTGGCGCTAACTGCGGCAACCCACTCTCCCAGCACCCTGATGTGGACATGGTCTCTTTCACCGGTGGCCTTGTTACCGGCAAGATCATCGCCAAGAATGCGGCAGAAACCGTCAAGCGCACCGCACTCGAGCTCGGTGGCAAGAACCCGAACGTCATCTTCGCCGATGCCGATTTCGACGTCGCCGTGGACAACGCCCTCAATGGCGCCTTCTTCCACTCCGGCCAGGTCTGCTCCGCAGGCTCCCGCATCGTCGTAGAAGAGTCCCTGCACGATAAGTTCGTCGATGCCCTGGTAAAGCGCGCCAATAAGATCAAGATCGGCGGCCCGACCGATGACAAGGCCGAGACCGGCCCGCTCATCTCCGCCGAGCACCGCGAGAAGGTTGCCGCCTACGTGGACAAGGCTCGCGAGCAGGGCGCCAAGATCCTTACCGGCGGCCGCGCCGCTACCAGCGAGGACACCAATGGCCAGCACGGCACCGGCACCACCGACCTAGGCGCTGGTGTCTACTACCTGCCAACCATCATCGATGGAGCCACCCGCGAGATGGATTGCGTGCACGACGAGGCCTTCGGCCCGACCGTGACCATCGAGACCTTCACCACCGAGGAGGAGGCCATCGCCATCGCTAATGACACCGAGTACGGCTTGGCAGGCGCCGTCTACACTTCCGACGCCGGCCGCGCCGAGCGCGTCGCCCGCGCCCTGCGCCACGGCACCATCTGGATCAACGACTTCCACCCCTACCTGCCGCAGGCAGAGTGGGGCGGCTACAAGCAGTCCGGCAACGGCCGCGAGCTTGGCCCCACCGGCTTGGCCGAGTACCAGGAGCACAAGCACGTGTACCAGAACCTCTCCCCTGCCGCTTGGGAGCAATTTGGCCTGCAGTAACTAAGCCGGCCGCATAATAGTCAGCCCCCGCTGCTCGGAAAGAGCGCGGGGGCTGACTTTTGTATGCGGCCAACAGGCTCTGATTATGCGGAAACGACGTCTTCCAGCTCAGCCAGCAAGGAGTTGGTGCGCTCCACCTTTGCATCCACGGGGCGGAATTCGCCATCGGTCCAGTCAGTAAAGAAACCGAAATTGAGCTGGTTGCGCAGCTGCGGCATGGAGAAGTTGACCACGATGGTGCGCCATGCTTCCACACCGCGGATTGCGCCCGCTGGACCGTAACCGGCGAACGCAACCGGCTTACCGGTCCACTCCCCTGCCAAGCAGTCGAAGGCATTCTTGAATGGACCCGGCACGGAGCGGTTGTACTCTGGGGTGACAAATACGAAACCATCGCAGGCATCCACTGCATCAGACCACGCCTGTACCTTTTCATCCGCATACTGCTTATTGGCGGTGGCAGGAATGACGTCAGTGGTCAGCAGCGGAATATCAAACTCCTTGAGATCCAGCAGGGTGTACTCCACCCCATCCTGGCGCCCCTGGGCAAGATCATAAAGCCACTCGCCCACTACCTTGCCGGCCGAGTTATCGCGGGTAGTGCCGATGATGATGCCGATACGAGACATAAAAGAACCTTCTTTCCTTTAAGCTTTATGTAACATCCCTAGCTTACCGCCCGTACAGATACTTGTCTGATAGTGATGTTGATACGTCCCTCTTTAAGCCCACACCCCTGCGGCAACGTGCCATCATTGACGCGCACTACCCCGTGGTAGGCAAAGCGCTTCGGTCCGCCAAAGACCACCAAATCCCCTGAGCACAACGTGATATCGTCCCACGGCCGCGTGCGCGCCTCGGTATGCCCCATACGGAAAAGTGCCTCATCCCCAATGGAAAGCGAAATCACCGGCGCAGGTGATTCCTCAAAGGCATCCACGTGCATACCCATGGCCGATCCCGGTGGATAGTAATTCACCAGCGCCATCTCCGGCACGAAAGTCTCCACCCATGGCTCTATCTCGGGTGCTACCTCCGCCGCGGCGCGCAATGCCCCCGGAACAATCCGCCGCAGGCTCTCCGGCACCGGCGGAACCCGCGTGCCGTCTATATTGTCCACGTACCGATAGCTGGGATAATGCCAATACCTACCCACATGCAGCTGAAATACACTCATTTGCCCGCCGGATTTCAACCGCGGGCGCACCATCGCCATCGGTGTCGCCGCATACTCGCGCGCAATGCCGCGCATCTCTTCTACCAAGGCCTTCTGCTTATCGACGCCCACCCATCCCGGCACATGCCCCACCCCCGGAGCTACACGCACGCTCGGCCGCGGCAGCGAATCAAAAAGCATGACCTCACCCTAACCCAACGCCCCGATAAATCGACCAAGACCTATTATCCTCGCCAAGGATCAGAATCTGTTCAAGACCAATAGGCCCAAGCCTAGGGCACCTCACGCGGGTTTCTCCGGCTGGTTTATCTGGTTCCAAATGGCCTATTGAAGTGCCCCAGACCACCACTGCACACGGCCCGTAGGAACACAACAACCTCGACTTTCTCACCAGCCTCGAACTAGGCGAGGAGGCTCCTACCGGCTACCAGACCGTGGATAACGCACACGACACCCAGAGTGAGAACAAGGCACCAGAGCTGGAAGCACAGCATGAAGACGATTAGGACGCCGAACTCTAATCACACCGGAGCCGGAACAGGATTAGTCCTTAGTCGGTGCTTTCCCAGAAATCATCCGGGATAGCCTCTTCCAACTCACGGTCTAAATACTCGATGGCTTCCTTCTCGCTCATGCCCTGGCTCATTAACTCATCAATCATGTAATCGGTGGCAGCGTTTAACTTCTGCTGGGAAATATCCCGCAGACTCGGCCCTCGCCGCTGACCATCGTCAGCGGTAGTGGGGTTACCCGCAAGTCGTGGACACGTTGTTAAGCTGCTTAGGAGTTAAGCAGCGGCCTTCTTATTACCGTTTTGATCAGCGAGCTGGGCTTCGAAATCGACGGGGCTTACCATCCCGATGGACGAGTGGCGACGGCGCCGGTTATAGACGATCTCAATCCAGCGAGCCACCGTCTTCCGGGCTTCGTTGCGGGTTTGCCATTTCTTCCGATCGTAAAATTCGGTCTTCAATGTCGACCAGAACGACTCGGCCATCGCATTGTCAAAGCAGACACCAGTACGGCCGACCGATTGTGCAATCCCTAGTTCTTGACAGACCTGCCACAGCTGTTCGCTGGTGAACTGGGTACCACGATCGGCGTGGAAGACCACGCCGTCGGGTACTTCACCACGCAGGGTGTAAGCCATGCGCAGTGCACGTTCAACCAGGTAAGAATCCTGCACACTATCCATGGACCAGCCTAGGACTCGGCGGGAGTGTCCATCGCGGATAACGCATTGGTACAGCTAGCCCTCATTCGTGCGCAGATGGGTAAAATCCGACATCCACACTCGATTAAGCTGCCCTTGATCAAATAGGCGTTTTACCAGGTCTACAAGCGTGAACTTCTGCTTGGATTGAATTGTCGTTACGGGAACAAACGCCCTGTGTGAGATACCCTCAATACTCATCATCCGCATGCGTTTGGCCACGGTTTAGCGATTGACATAGACCCCATCCTCAGAGAGTTCTGCACTAATCCGTGGGGCACCGTAGACTTCGTCAGAATCTTCCCAGATATCAAGAATTTTCCTGTCTAACTGGTCGAGGAATCTCTGACGCTGATTTTCACCACGATGTCGTACTGCTTGAGCCTTTTGCCATTTATAGTAGCCAGAATGGGAAACCTCTAATAACCTGCTCATTCGTTTTATGCTGTAGTTCGCCTTCTCCTGGTGTAGTAGCTCAAATTTTTCCGATCGCGTTGCCTCAAAGCGACGAAGGCGGTGGCTTTTGACAAGAACTCACTATCCATCTTGGCCTCAGCTAACTCACGACGCAGGCGAGCGTTTTCGGCTCGTATATCGGCATCACTGCGGCCATCTACCGAGCCTTGGCGTTCCCGCTCGAGTGTGACCCACCTGCCTAAAATTGTGGCTGATACGTTAATTTCCTTAGCCGCATGAGCGATTGGGTGCCCGGACTCAATGACCAGTCTGGCGGCCTCCTGCCGGTACTCCGGGGTGTACTTCTTCCCTGACGAACTCACAATGAACACCCGCTCCTACAGGCACAAGATCCGTACTAATAGGGTGTCCGCTAAACGAGGGTAACCTTATTCTTTGCTTGCCCTCAACCGGTGTCCATCTCCTCTGAACGCTTGCCTCTGCTTCTGGCGTGACGCAGCGATTAGTGCCCACCGGGGGTAGCGGTTCTTGGCATCGAGATCATGCCCGTGGCACGCAGCCCAAGGAAAAAGGGGCGGGCTCAGCGTTGTGTGCTGAGCCCGCCCCTCCTTTATGTGCCTACTACCTAGGTCAGGTGGCGCGATGCACGCGCCACTCCCCTGCCTGGTTTTACCGCTTAGGCGGTCTTACGGCGGCCGAGCAGGAGGCCCGCGCCTGCGAGCACGGCACCAATGAGCCCCACGAGGGCCACGCCGTACCCGCCGGTCTTCGGGAGCTTACCGGCAGTGGTGTCCGCCACCTGCAGGATCATCTTATCGCCTTGGCCACTCACTTGGATTTGTCCGCTGCTAGTGCTGACCGCAGAAATCTTATATTGCTTAGTCTGCTCATCCACTGAAATCTGAAACTCGACCGGCTGGGCCAGCAGGTTGAGCCCCTTAGGAGCCTTCGTTTCAACGAGGAAGAACGTACCGGTCGTCTTCACTTCGATAGACTCCTGCCCGGGCTTGATGGTGTAGAGCTCTCCAGCGCTGTAGTCCGGCTGGCCTCCCTTGGACGGGTAGATCTTGAAGGTCGCGCCACCCAGCCCAGACATCTCCACGATCTTATCGCCGTCGTACTGAGCCTTCTTGAAGGTCAGCTTGCCCGGCGGAGTTTCCGGCTGCTTGTAGTTATCAACTACGCAGGAAACCGAAGACAGCTTCTTATCTTTCTCGCTCATCTTGACCTTGAAACCGAACTCACCGTCATTTGTGACCTCAACCGGTTTCGTTACCCCGTCACGGGTTTCGGTACACACGGCATTCTTGTCATTCCTCTTATAGAGGTTGAAACCCGGTTGCTGTGTCTCTACCAGAGTCAGTTGCTGCTCTTGTTCGCTCATGATGTTCCAGGAGGCAGTGCCAAGGTCCCTGTCGGCCGAGGACGTTGCCTTCAGCGACCTCCGAACGAGCTCGCCATTACCTGGGTCGATGATGTCCTGGCCACCGGCAGACAGGGTGAACTCCCAGCCTGGGACACCGTCTTCAAGAACCTTGCCGTTTTCGTCAACGATCCGCTTCTTGACGGTCACCGCACCATTGCATCGTGCGGTTACGTCTTGGGCGATTTTCTTCATCTGTTCGGTAAGGTTGCTGTAGTTAGACACCTTCACCGTGTGACCCGTGCCCGAGATATCCTCGCCCATGGTCTTGACACCACGTGCACCGTAAGTCCACCTCGACATGTCCGAAGTGACTGTCACTGACCTCCCATTAGGCAACCGCTCAAACACCTGCAGTGCCCGATTCGGCGCCAGCTTCGCAGCTCTCTCTAGGTTCGCCATAATGAGCTCGCCGCTTTCGTTAGTTCCTTTACGTTCCTTGTCGTTGTAGTTTGCTTCTCGCGCGGCTTGAATCCCGGAGTCGATTTTGTAGTAGACACCAGGTTGTTGCGGCACTTCGGCATTCAGACCGATGCGTTTGATGTCCTTGAGAACATAGTCTTGCTCAACAACCCAATCTTTACCCGTATTTCCGCCAAGCGTCAGATCAACCATGATTGGCACAACACGGGTACCGGCAGCTTTGAGTTCGTTGGCTGCCTTAATCGCGTCGTTGAGAGCACTAGCCTGAACGAATTCACCACCGAGGCCCTTGCTCTTGATTGTCGAGGAGGTCGTGGGCATACCATCCGTGATGAAGTACACCACGTCGTAGTCGTGATCCTTGACCTGCTTCAGGCCCGCTTCCCAGTTCGTAGCACTGTTATTTGCGTTATAACTCCAGTTCTTAACTACGTCCTTTGCTCGCTGGACGCCCTGCTCCGACAGCATTGAAATATAGGGTGGGTTCTGACCGTGTGTCGTTCCAGCCTGATTAGCCGGACCGCCACTTGCGAAATTATAGATTCCGAGTTCAGCTGGGGTGCCCTGCAGGGAATCAATAAATGCATTCGCAGCCTTTTTGGATGCCTCGAAGCCATTAGTATCTGCGTAGCGGAGCGATGTCGATAGGTCGGCCACCAAAGCAATGCGCAGACCACAACGCTGTGGCATCGGCGGGTTAGGGACACGTCCGTTAACCCACTGAGCTCCATACGGCTGAGAGATAATCTCTGGTGGTTTTGGTGTGCTCTCATTCGCGCCATACACATCAAGACCGACCTTCAAATTCTTGTTCTCCGAGAGATTATTAGTGAAGGTGAATACCGCATCCTTCGGTACAACGGCAGAGTCAACCGGTTTACCATCCTTTACCGGAACAACGTCCATGGTGATGAAGCCGTTGCCAATATTGACGTTGCGTTTCTGCAAGGTCACACCTGGCTCAATCTGATCCAGGGTGAGGTTGTACTTCTGCGGATCCAAGAAAGTCGCGTCAGTCTCGATACGCACGGTTGCGTACTTCATGTGAGATTCCGCAGTCACCTTAGCCGTAAAGGCATTGGGCTTGGTCGGATCTACTGGGTCAGCTTTAACTGCAAACTCGTGGCCGATGGCATCAAAGTGACGCCCTTCGACCGCCGGTGGCTTGGGGTCTTCAGAAGAATCTGAACAGTCTTTCACCTCCCCGCTGAAGTCGAAGAACCACTCGGTCTTCGCACCGGCAGCGAACTGGTATCCGTTCTGCGGCTTCGCCGTAACCTTAACGGTGGCCTTTTGGCCCTCGTAGAAGTGCTGCCCAGCGGGCTTTCGCTCGCCACCAATGAAGTAGTCAACACCCTTCGTGTCTGGAATGTTGATGTAGCCCTTCTCAACACACGAGGGAGCGGTGGCTGGATCAACTGCAGTTGGCGCTGCGGGAGTCACGGACGCCCCCGGGTTCGGTTCCGGAGTTGGCTCTGGGTCAGGCTGCGGCTCCGGGTTCGGCTCGGTTGGCGGAGGGGTACTGCCGCTCAAAGTGCCCTTCGGGCTAACGGACACCGTTCCCGATACTTTAGGCGCAGTAAAGTACGGCGAAATTCTAATGATTTCGCCCTTTTTCACTGCAATATTCAGACCATCATGGGTAACCGTCAACGGAGCTTGCTGTGCACTGCCCGATGGTGAAATTTTCGGGGAAAGTGTAGTGTTCCCGACTTTCAGCTCGTATGCCTTCAGCCAGCCAGAACCACCAATTTGAAAATCAAGGCTCGTGATCGTGGCGTCTTCCTCAACCGTGAACTCGAACGGCGGGTTGTACTTTCTGGTATCCAGGTCTTTGAAGTCTCGCTTCTGCGGGCTCACCGGGATCGCCGTGGTCTGCGCCTGCGCAACAGGGGCCGGCAGGCTCGGTAGCGCGCCCGGGATAGCGACGCCAAAAACCAACGCAAGCGCAACGGTCAGCGCGGCCGCTACTCCCATGAACTTTGTTTTCATCGTCGCTACCCTTCTTGCTTTCGCTTCTTCGTGATCAACAGCATCAACAGCCCGGCGCCCATCAGCGCCACCGCGGCGAGGACGAGCCCGATGATCTGTACACCAGTCATCGCCAGGTCGCCCTGTTCACGTTCTTTCTCATCGCCCGGCACGGGGGTTTCGCCTGGTGGCGGGGTCTCGCCCGGTGGGGTGTCCCCTGGGGGTGGGGTGGTAGATGGTGCTGTCGGTGGCGTCCCCGGTGGGGTCGACGGCGGCGTCTCCGGAGGTTCGGTCGGTGGGGTGGTCGGCGGAACCGTGGTGTTCGTCTTCGCCACGATCACGCCTTCCACTGGTCGGGGGTTATCGGCAACGGTGTGGAACGGCACCGCCACGAGGAAGGGGCTGATCTCCCGGTACTCCCCCGCCGCGGCACCAGCCGGCGCCTGGGAGGTGACCAGGTAGATGCCCTTCTCGAGCCCCTGGAAGCGGACCTGGCCGGCGTCGTTAGTCACGGCCCTGATCGTGCGGTCGGTCGGCCAGTCAGCGATCTTGTCTGCACCGGTGTTGCGGACCTTCGCCATGTCTGCGGCGTTCTCCGGGTCGATGCCCTTCAGCCGCTCCAGTTTGATGGTCACGCCCGCGACCTTGCCCGTGGCAGGGTTGACCGGGTCCCCATTGCCCGGGGAGAGCGTGATGCTCAGCGTGTCGGTCCCGTAGTCGCGGGACACCCCGGGTTGATCACTGAGCCCGGCAACCTTGGCTGCGTCGGCGATACCGACGGCACCGTGTGCGCCGCCGAGCAGGCCAGCGCTGAGGGCGATGGCCGCCACGAGGCTGCGGCTGGTCCGCGCCGCGCGTGCTTGGCTAGTCATCTGCGCCAGCCCCTTCGTCATTCATCGTTTCTGTCGTTTCCTGGGATTCGCGATCCCGCTTTTGCTTCAGCAGCCACCGCAGCAGCAGGGTCAGCACCAGCGCTGCTGCCGCGACGAGGGCGTACATCCACCACTGCCACCCAGCACCGTGGTTCTTGTCGAAGATCTCGTGATCCGATTCGTCCAGCGGAACCTGGTGGCCGCGCACCAGCAGGCGGTGCGTGTTGATCCCATAGGGGGTGCAGGTGATCAGGGTGATGTAATCCTTGCCCTGCTCGGGGCGGAGGTCCTCGGTTTCGGTGGGCAGCACGACCTTGATCTGGTCGACCACGTACTTCAGCTTCTCGCCGGAGACCTGGACGTAGAAGGCATCACCCTTCTCCGCCTTGTTGAGGTGATCGAACATGGTGGAGTTCGCCAGGCCCGTGTGGCCAGTGATCACCGAGTGCGTGCCCTTGCCGCCGACCGGCAGGTCGGAGCCGAACAGGTGGCCCAAGCCTCGTTGCAAAGTGTCGCTATCTGTTCCGTGGAAGATCGGCAGGTCGGCCTTGATCTTTGGGAAGATGAGGCGCGCCATCGCGTCGTTCGCGTCGAGTTGGTCCAGGTATTCCTGGTAGTCCGGGTTGTTCTCGTCGAAGCGGGCGAGCCAGGGGTCGAGGATGGGGCCGGTGGTTCGGTTCTCGTTGTATTTGTGGGCGTTATCCCACTGCGTGTTTTTGACTTCTTCTGGAGTACTTTTTTCGAGTTCCGCGTAGTCTTGCGCGACCTTCGTGGCGACGTAGTTGTTCCACAGGGTGGACGTCACCGGGTACAGCATCACGAGCACCCCGAGGATCACGAGCACCGCGGCCAGCACGGGGCTGGTCTTGGTGCTGTTGGCACGGCGTGGTTCCTTCTTTGGTTCCACGTCTGTGCTGAGGGTGTGATCCACGGGGTGCTCCTGGGGCTGGTTCTGCTTGGGTTCGCCTGGGTGAAACCTTCGCCCCCGGGGTTGTCCGTTGGGCGAAGGTTTTACCGGTTCAGCGGGCTATTAGTTCTTAGCGCCGCGGCGTGCGAACCATGCACCGGCTGCCACGATGGCGGCACCAATTGCGGCCAGGATGCCAATACCCATGCCACCGGTCATCGGCAGGTTCGGGGTGGTGTCGTCGGAGTTAACGACCTCGCCCTTGTTTGCGCCGACCTGGACGGAAGCCAGCTCGTAGACGCGCTCCGGGTCAGTCGAGGTAGCAACCAGCTTGAACTCGAGTGCCTCCGGCAGCAGCTCCTTGCCCTTCGGAGCCTTGGTCTCAATCAGGCAGTAGTGGGACTGGTCACCAGCGGCAACCTCGGCATTGTCTTCGAAATCGTTGACGTGGAGACCGGTGATCTTCACCATGCCGTCCTGGCCAGAGACGAAGGTGGTCTTAACCTTTCCACCCTGCTGACCGTTGACCGGGGTCCAGGAACCCTTCTTGGTGGTGTCGATCTCGGAGCACTGCTTGCCAGCTGCCTGGCGAGCAATCTGGAACTCGGCGCCTTCCAGAGCCTTGCGGTCGCCATCGACCTTCTTGAACTGCAGGCCACCCCAGTAGGTCTTGACCTCCGGGGTCTCCTTAGGCTTGTCAGACTCCGAGCCGTCCGGGTTGTTCTGGAACACCCGAGCCTTATTCGGCGCGATGTCGGTGTCCTTCGCGAACTCAGCCTTCAGCTTGGTGGTGATCGTTACCTCGACCTTGTCGCCCGCCTCCAGCGTCTTAGCTACTTCAGGCTTCAGGGCGACGTCGACGTTGTTACCCTCGTAGAACTTTCCGTCTACATCCTGCTCGGGCTGGATCTCCTTGCCCGCGGCCGTCACGTTAACGCCAGTGATCTCCAGCTTCGGGTCAATCTGGTCAGTGATACGGAACTGGGTGCGCTCCGTGTTCGGCTTCAGCTGGCGAGCAGTACCAGTGACGGTGTAGATGAGGTTCTCGTCGCCGGCGTTCTGGTCCTTGTCCTTGACGGTCTTGGTCGGTTCTTCGTCCTTGTAGTTCTTCGGGAACGCGTGGACGTCGTAGTTCCAGCTAGTGCCCTGGTTATCCGCACCGTTATCCGCGGTCATCGGGACGAATGCAATGAACGGGACAGCCGGGTCGTAGCCCTCCTTCGGGGTGGTCTCCACGACGAGGTAGGCACCGAGCTCCAGCTCCTTGCTTACCTCCCAGGTGCCGTTTGCACCGGTCGTACCGGTATCGACCTTGGTGAGGGCTCCAGCCGGGAGGCCGTCCTTCAGCTGTGCTCCCTGGGAGAAGTCTGCAGCCTTGAGCTTGGAGGCAGCGACGAGCCCCTCATTCGTGGTGACATCGATGTCGGTAGCGCCATCCGCAGTCGTGTTGATCTTGTATACGGTGAAGCCGACACCTTCCAGAGGCTCGCCACCGTTGCGCTCGACGTCCTTCGCATCTTCAAGAGTGCCCGACGGGGTGCCTTCATTGATCGGGTTGCCGAACTTGTGGATGGTCAGTGCACCCTTGGCGTTCTTATTCACCAGCGGGGAGTCGCCTGCAGTCTGGTTGACGGTCGGGTCCTGACCTTCCTGAGCAACAGCGATCGAGCCCGGGGCAGCGATACCCAAAGAGAGACCAGCGATGGCGGCGAAAGTGACCGAACGAATGGTCAGAGAGTTCTTCTTCACTGGAGTGAATTCCTTTACATCAGTAGTGACTGGAGCGCGTAGCACCCCTCGACGTTCAGCGACCCACTCCGGTTAGCTGATTTTAAGCTTGCCGCCCTTTCGGTCACGACACCTTAAAATTCGCTGGTGGTCACACGCGCCAAAACCCCTTTGTTGACAGATCACTTTTGTTGTGATGCCACCAATTCTCGGGCTTCAGTCCCGCGATCCCCACCTAGTGAATCGCACATAATTAGCTTATAGCCAATGGCACATATTCGGCACCCCCTACAGCTAAAACGATTGAGACATGCGTTATTGCCCCCAACACAAACCCGGCTGGAGCCACTCAAAATCGTCCCTGAACTGGACTGTTGAACAGTTTTTCGCTCTATGCGCACCAGTAATAGCCCCCCCACATTAGGGTGATAAGTGATAAGCATCTCACAGCAAAAATTGCGCCTTTTTGTAACCTCGCAGCGAAGAATAGACTCCAACTGTCCACGTTCCACCGGAGCGAGCCCCAACCCCTCAGTAGAAGTTAAGGCCTATGACAGACCAACCCCCAACGCCGAACACGACGGACGCGACCCCGCACCGCCGAGATAAGAAACTGAACGCCAACGCAATCATTGCCGTCGCCCTCATCCTCGCCGGCCTGGGCGTACTGCTATACCCGGTGCTCGCCACCCAGTGGAATAACTACCAGCAGTCCCGCGCCGCCGAGGCCTACTCGCAGCTAGAAAAGGGCGTACCCCCAGAAGTCCTCAACAAGGCCCGGGAGGAGGCACAGCAATACAACGCTAGCCTCGGGGACATCGACCCCAGCGATGCGTGGACCAGCTCCGACGACGAGAGCTCCCCGGCGTATCAGCGCTACCTGAATTACCTCTCCGTCCTGAACGAGACCGAGGCCATGGGCCGCATTGTGCTGCCCTCCATCAAGTCCGATCTGCCAATCTTCCACGGCACCTCCGACCGCGTGCTGGCCCGCGGGGTCGGCCACCTTTACGGCACGGACCTGCCTGTCGGCGCACCCGGCGAGCTCGGCGAAGATGGCGCTATCCTGCCCGCCCCACCAGAGGGCCGACTCTCCGCGCTTTCTGCCCATACCGGACTGCAGAACGCCACCCTGTGGGACAACCTCGACCAGATCGAGAAGGGCGACCCGGTCTACGTCGCCGCGGCGGGCGAGAAGCTGAAGTACGAGGTCCGAGACATCGAGGTCGTCACCCCGGATAAGACCAGCCTGCTGCGTCGCACGCCGAATAAGGACCTGGTCACGCTCATCACCTGCACCCCCTATGGCATCAACACCCACCGACTGATCATCACCGCCGAGCGCGTGCCGATGGACCCGCAGGAAGAGTCCGTCTTCGACGGGCAGGGCACCACCTGGCAGTGGTGGATGTGGGCCATCCTCGCTGCCGCGGCGATCATCGTGCTGCTGCTGATCCGCTGGTGGTGGAAGAACTTCCGCAAGCAGGAAGGCGAGGAGGGCCCCACAACCTCGGGCACTGGTGAGGTTACCCTCGTTTAGTGGACACCCTATTAGTACGGATCTTGTGCCTGTAGGAGCGGGTGTTCATTGTGAGTTCGTCAGGGAAGAAGTACACCCCGGAGTACCGGCAGGAGGCCGCCAGACTGGTCATTGAGTCCGGGCACCCAATCGCTCATGCGGCTAAGGAAATTAACGTATCAGCCACAATTTTAGGCAGGTGGGTCACACTCGAGCGGGAACGCCAAGGCTCGGTAGATGGCCGCAGTGATGCCGATATACGAGCCGAAAACGCTCGCCTGCGTCGTGAGTTAGCTGAGGCCAAGATGGGTAATGAGTTCTTGTCAAAAGCCACCGCCTTCGTCGCTTTGAGGCAACGCGATCGGAAAAATTTGAGCTACTACACCAGGAGAAGGCGAACTACAGCATAAAACGAATGAGCAGGTTATTAGAGGTTTCCCATTCTGGCTACTATAAATGGCAAAAGGCTCAAGCAGTACGACATCGTGGTGAAAATCAGCGTCAGAGATTCCTCGACCAGTTAGACAGGAAAATTCTTGATATCTGGGAAGATTCTGACGAAGTCTACGGTGCCCCACGGATTAGTGCAGAACTCTCTGAGGATGGGGTCTATGTCAATCGCTAAACCGTGGCCAAACGCATGCGGATGATGAGTATTGAGGGTATCTCACACAGGGCGTTTGTTCCCGTAACGACAATTCAATCCAAGCAGAAGTTCACGCTTGTAGACCTGGTAAAACGCCTATTTGATCAAGGGCAGCTTAATCGAGTGTGGATGTCGGATTTTACCCATCTGCGCACGAATGAGGGCTAGCTGTACCAATGCGTTATCCGCGATGGACACTCCCGCCGAGTCCTAGGCTGGTCCATGGATAGCGTGCAGGATTCTTACCTGGTTGAACGTGCACTGCGCATGGCTTACACCCTGCGTGGTGAAGTACCCGACGGCGTGGTCTTCCACGCCGATCGTGGTACCCAGTTCACCAGCGAACAGCTGCGGCAGGTCTGACAAGAACTAGGGATTGCACAATCGGTCGGCCGTACTGGTGTCTGCTTTGACAATGCGATGGCCGAGTCGTTCTGGTCGACAGTAAAGACCGAATTTTACGATCGGAAGAAATGACAAACCCGCAACGAAGCCCGGAAGACGGTGGCTCGCTGGATTGAGATCGTCTACAACCGGCGCCGTCGCCACTCGTCCATCGGGATGGTAAGCCCCGTCAATTTCGAAGCCCAGCTCGCTAATCAAAACGGTAATAAGAAAGCCGCTGCTTAACCCCTAAGCAGCTTAACAACGGGTCCACGACTTGCGGGTAACCCCAAATCTGTTTCCATATGTTCACTCGTTGTGTTTGCGCCTTCTACTAGCACTCAACCTTAACTCTGAGAATTAGCAACCGCTTTGCCAATGTTGGCTACGATTTTTATCGAACTAGCAAAAGCGGCCTGTGGGGTTTGTGATTTACGGAAACCTAAGTGAATTTCGCAGGTGCCTATTAAGCACCACTCGCCCTCTACAATGACACCCATGGATGCACAGAGGCGGCAGGACTTGGAGCGTTACGGCTCATGGGAGCGGATGACCGGCGGGGAGTGGTTCCTGCCGAGCATGCCGGAGGCGAAGAAAGAGCATCAGCGCGGTTTTCGCATGGTCAAGCAGCTCAATGAGCTGCAGAATACGGACCCGGAGCGCGCGAAGGGCATCCTGCGCGAGATTCTGCCGGAGGAATCCGCGGTGCCGGGCCTGCACGTTCCGCTGAACCTGGAATATGGATGCAATCTGGTGTGCGGGGAGCGCGTCTTCATTAATTTCGGTGCCACCATCTTGGCGCAGGCCAAGGTGACACTCGGCGATGGCGTCATGATGGGCCCCAATTGCTCCTTGATTACGGTGGGGCATCCGGTCAATGATCATGAGATGCGCGCCGGTGGGTGGGAGATTGCCAAGCCCATCACCATCGGGGACAACACCTGGTTCGGCGCCAATGTCACCGTGCTGCCGGGGATCAGCATTGGAAAGAACTGCGTCGTCGGCGCAGGCACGCTTATTACCACCGATATTCCGGATAATTCGCTGGTTCTCGGCACTCCCGGCCGCGTGGTGCGCCAGCTGGAGAATAACGAGGACGCCTGGGAGCGCCAGGATCTCAACGGTCCCGTGGAAGGTTTTGGAGCCGCCAACTAGATGTTTGATCTCGCCAGAATCGGCGCGGGCTTGCCCGTAGCCGAGACCATCGAATCGCTGCCGAGCACCGGAAACGTAGTTATTCAGGCCCCGCCCGGTACGGGTAAAACCACGCTCGTGCCACCGGCGCTAGCCAATCATGCCGCCGGGCGCGGCAAGGTCATCGTCACCGCCCCGCGCCGTGTGGCCGTGCGTGCGGCCGCGCAGCGCTTGAGTACCCTCAGCGGCACCCCGGACAAGGTTGGCTTTGCCATCCGCGGCGAGTCCCGCAAGGGCAGCGAGGTCGAGTTCGTCACGCCCGGTGTGCTGCTGCGCCGCCTGCTGAAGGATCCGGAGCTCGAGGGCGTAGCCGCCGTTGCCATCGACGAGGTCCACGAGCGCCAGCTTGATACGGATCTGGTGCTGGGCATGTGCCTGGAACTAGCCGAGCTACGCGAGGACTTCCGCGTCATCGCCATGTCCGCCACCGTGGATGCGCAGCGCTTTTCCCAGCTCATGGACGCCCCCGTCCACGTCACCGAGGCAGTCACCCACCCGCTCGATATCCACTACGCCCCCATGCCGGGCAGGGCGGCGGGGGCGAGGGAGTTTTACGGGGACGTCGCCAAGCAAGCAGCCCGCCAGCACGAATCAACGCTGGTCTTTGTGCCCGGCGTGCGCGAGGTGAACCTCGTGTGCGAGGCGCTGGACGGCCATAATGTTTTCCCGCTGCACGGCAAGCAAACCACCGCGGAGCAAGACGCCGCGCTGTATACCGAGGAGCGGCGCATCGTCGTGGCTACCTCCATCGCGGAGTCCTCGCTTACCGTGCCGGGCGTGCGCGTAGTGGTGGATGCCGGGCTCTCCCGCGTTCCCCGGCGCGATGCGCAGCGTGGCATGTCCGGGCTGGTGACGGTGTCTACCTCGAAGTCGAGTGCCGATCAGCGCGCTGGTCGTGCCGGCCGTGAGGCGCCTGGCACCGTCATTCGCTGCTACTCGCAGGATGATTACCAGCACTTTTCTCCGCATACCACCCCGGAGATCTTGTCCGCGGATCTGACCCAGGCCGCGCTATTTCTGGACTGCTGGGGCGCAGGCCCGGACTTCCCGTTGCTCGATCCGCCGCCAGCCCCGGCCCTTGCGGCCGCGCACGCCACCCTTGAGCGCATTGGTGCCACGCAGGAGCTCGCCCTCCTGCCCACCGATCCGCGCCTCGGCGCCTCCTTGCTCCGGCACGGCAGTCAGGCCGCGCCCATTATTGCCTCGCTTGCCGACGCCCCCTTAACCCCCAACCTCACCCGTCACCGCCCACCTCAAAAAGAGGTCAAGCGGCTCGCCCGCCTCGTCGACGATTTCGGCCCCGCCGATCCCGGCGAGGTCGTCGCCACCGCCTTTCCCGAGCAGGTTGCCAAGCGCGTGGGCGAGGATTACCTGCTGGCCAGCGGCACCCGCGCACGGCTGCTGGACAACTCGGGCCTGGCCGGCGCCCCGTGGCTCGCCATCGCGGAGGTATCCCTGTCCAACGCGGGCAATGCCATCATCCGCTCGGCCGCGCGCATCGAGGAAACCGCAGCCCTCGAGACCATCGGCGTCACCGAGGAGACCCGCGCCTTCCTGCGCGATGGTCGCGTGCGCGGCGTCAAGGTCAAGGCTGCGGGCGCCATCACGCTCTCTGAAACCCCAGTCAAGGTCACCGGCCCCGCGGCCGAGGAAGCCCTTGCCGCCGGCATCCGCGAGGAAGGGTTGGGGCTTTTCACCTTCAGCGAGAAAGCCCAAAACTTAAAAGACCGTTTGCGCCACCTGCACGCCCACTATGGCAAGCCGTGGCCCGATGTCGATTCCGCGGATCCCGCCGAGTGGCTCGGGCCCGAGCTCCACCGCATTGCGGAGGGCACTCCCGCTGCCAAGCTCGACATGTACCCCGCGCTGCAACGCCTTCTGCCCTGGCCGGAAGCCACCCATCTGGACGATCTCGCTCCCGAGCGCCTTCCGGTTCCCTCCGGCCGTGATGCCGCCATCGATTGGTCCGGCGATCGCCCCGTGGTCCACATCAAGCTGCAGGAATGCTTCGGCTTGGCCGAATCCCCCGAATACTGCGGCCACCGTGTGCAATTCCACCTGCTCTCCCCCGCCGGCCGCCCGCTCGCGGTAACCGATGATCTTGCCAGCTTCTGGTCCGGCCCTTATGCCGGTGTGCGCGCCGATATGCGCGGGCGCTACCCCAAGCACCCATGGCCCGAGGATCCGTGGAATGCCGTTGCTACCGCGCGCACTAAAAACCGGATGTAGCTAACCCCACTGCTGCCAGCCCAGGTAGCAGCTCATGACCACGACCAGGGTAAGCAAGGCGTAGCGGATGAATTTGGCACCGCCACCAAGTACGGTACGAGCGCCGAGAAGTGCGCCGGCGATATTGGCTACGCCGAGCACAATGCCGAGCGTCCACCACACGTGCCCGCCAATAATAAATACGATAAGCGCACCTAAGTTGGTAGCGGTATTGACTACCTTGGCCATGGCCGCAGAGGTCAAGAAATTCTGCGCAAAAATAGAGGTGAAGGCCATGATCAAAAACATTCCGGTACCCGGACCGAAGATGCCATCATAAAAGGAAATGATGCCGGAGAGCACCAAGACCACGACGGTCCGCCAACCACCACGGGTACCGGCCGAGTCGCTACTGCCAAAATCTGGCTTGAAGGCAACGAAGACGCCCACGGCCACCATGAGCACGATGATGATGGGGCGCATGATGTCTTTATCGAGGCTCGAGGCCACGCTGGCCCCCAACCCGGAGCAGACCAGCGCGATAAGGATGAAGCGCGCCATTTCTGCCTTGTCCAGCTTCACCTTGCGCGCAAGGGTCACAGCTGCCGAGCCGGTGCCGGTTACCGCGGCGAGCTTGCTAGTGCCCAAAGCGGCGGCCGGAGCAAGGCCCGGCAGGACCGCCAGCAGCATCGGGATCAGGATCAATCCGCCACCACCAATGACCGCATCGACCCACCCCGCGGCCGCGGTACCAAAGAAGAGAATTATCCACTGCACCACATCGATTTCCATGCCCCCGATCATAAATCTTGAATGATGTAAGGTGATAACCCGTCTACCGCCCTCTCCGTAGTAGAGCAGAAAGAGGCACTATACTTTTGTCGCAGCAGAACTAGGAGGCTCGCATGGCCGCACAGCAGGAAGGCACCGGGCTTAGTGCCCATACCGTGGCACGGTGGGCCATTGTTGTTCCGGCATCGGTCGTACTGGGCTGGCTTTTTAGCATGTGGCACGTACCTGCGGCTTGGATCTTGGCAGCGATCCTCTCCTCCGGCGCCATGGCGCTTTTTACTGGGGAAGATCTGCGCGTGAACCGCAGTTTTTATAGCATGTCGCGTGGATTTATCGGCATAATGGCTGCGATCCCGCTGACCGTGGTGCCGGTGGGCCAATTGCTTGGCTTCCTGCCTGCCGCCCTGACGATGTCCTTTGTCACACTGATGGTAGGCGTTATCGGCGGCCAACTCTTACACCGCGCGCAGCCGCGCGATGTGTCCTCAGAGACAGGAATTTTGTCCATGTTGCCCGGTGGTGCCTCGCTGATGCCCGCGCTTGCCGACGAACTCGGTGCCGACTTCCGCTACGTCGCCCTCGCCCAATACCTGCGCCTCTTAGTAGTCTCGGTATCGCTACCCGCCGTGGTCGTCTTATTGGACACGCCCGCCGGCGAGGGGGCAGATCTTTCAGTCGACGGGGAAACCACGTGGTGGATAGTTGCCCTAGTGGTTGTCATTGCTTGCATAGGAGAAAAGGTAGGCAAGTTCCTCCATCTCCCCGCCGCCGCGGTGCTCGGCCCCTTACTGCTGACGGTTCTAGCCTCTTTCGTGTTGCCGGAGGGTCACACGCTCGAGCCGCTCTACGCCTTTAAAGTGATGGCGTTTTTGTCCATCGGCTGGGTCTGCGGTGGCGGGCTTTCGCTGCCCGCGCTCAAGGCCTTTGCCAAGCAATTGCCTGCCACGGTTCTTTTCATCGTGGTCATCATCGGCATCTGCGCGGCCACCGCCTGGCCGCTGACCATGTGGCTGCACATCACCTACTTTGAGGCCTACCTGGCCACCAGCCCCGGCGCGCTGGAAACGGTGCTCGCTCTCTCAGCGGAGGGCGGGGCGGGCCCAGCGGTCATCGCGGTACAGCTCACCCGTCTCATCGGGGTGCTCGTCGTCGCTGGTTATTTGCCACAGCTGCTGCGGCTGGCCCAGCGGCTGCTGCGCCGCTAGTTGTCCAAGACGGCCTCGCGCAGGACGGACATCGGCACGGAGCCAAGGGCGAGGGCCTCGGAGTGGAACTCGCGCGCGCTCATGCCCTGCTTCTCGGCCGCGGCGCGGGTCTCCTGCCACAGGCGCTGCCCCAATGCATAGGACGGCGCCTGGCCCGGCCAGCCGAGGTAGCGATTGACCTCAAAGTTGAGGTTCGCATCATCCATAGCGGTGTTCTCACGCATGAAGGTCTTCACGTGCGCCTTGTCCCACACGCCGGACGTCGAGCAATCCGGCAACTGCTTGCCCAAGTGCAATCCGATGTCCACGACCACGCGGGCGGCGCGCAGGCGCTGCGCATCCAACATGCCCATGCGGAAGCCCGGATCGTCCATGTAGCCCAGCTCGGCCATGAGCTGTTCGGCGTAGAGCGCCCAACCCTCGCCATGACCAGAGTTCCACGTCACCGCGCGGCGCCACAGATTGAGATCTTCTTGCACCAGCGCGGAGCCGAGCTGCAGGTGGTGGCCTGGCACGCCCTCGTGGTGGACGGTGGTCAGCTCCTGCCAGGTGTGGAAGGTGTCCTGGCCCTCTGGCACGGACCACCACATGCGGCCCGGGCGGGAGAAGTCATCGCTCGGCGGAGTATAGAAGATGCCGCCGGTGCCGGCTGGATCGATGCAGCACTCGATCTCTTCTACTTCCTCCGGAATATCGAATTCCTTGCCGTTGAGCTCGGCAATGACGCCATCGGCGGTGGACTGCATCCACTCCACCAGCGCATCGGTGCCGCGCAGGGTGTAGCGGTCCTCGTGGTTGAGCTTGCGCATCGCCGAGCGCACCGAGCACTCAGAGCCGTAGAGCTCGTGGGCGATCTTTTCCTGCTCCGCGCGCAGGCTACGCACCTGGTCCAGGCCCCACTCATAGGCCTCGTCGAGGTCGACGGCATCGCCCACAAAGAGCTTGGAAAAACGCTCGTAGCGCTCGCGGCCCACGGCGTCCTTGGTGGGCGCCTGGGGCTGCAGTTCATTGGAGAGCCAATCGGAGAACTCGCCAAAGGCCTCCTTGGCCTGCTGCACCTCGGCGGAGTCGGCGTCGAGGCCGAGGGACTCGAGCATCGAGTCGGCGTCGGCAAGCCGCTCGCACTGCACAATGACCTCAGAGATCTGGCGGTGCGGTGCCACCATGCCGTGGGAGGCCGCCTCCTCCAAGGAGCTGCGGTATCCGGCCAGGGAGGTCTTCACCTTGGACAGGCGGGAGCGGATGGCATCGCGGTCCTCGTCCGTATCCTGCGGCATGAGCAGCAGGGTATCGCGGATGGTCTGCACCGGGGAGGCGATGTTATTCAGGCAGCGTACATCCTCGCTGTGGTGGTGCAGATCGAGGTCAAGGCAGAGGCGATCGCGCAGGACGGCCGCGGTGACATAGTCCACGTCATCAAAGTCATCCTCATCATCGGACTCATCGGTGGTGTCATCCAGGGCATCCAGGTCCGCGACCATTTCGCGGGTGCGGTCTGCGATGGCGGTGAAGTACTCGGGGGAGAAATCCTGCAATTCGCCCTCGTAGCCGTCAATGCCCCACGCGGTGGCATCGGTGGGGGAAAGCTCGGCTAGGTCGTGAACGAAGTTATCGCACGAAGCGTCCAGTAGAGAGGGCTGGCGCTTAGCGGTCTGCTCAGAACTCATAACGAGGAAGTCTATCCCTAAGTATCGCCTATAGGCCACCCGGGCGGGCTGAAGTTGCGAACTTGTTAACTAATCGTTGTCCCACTTTGTTCCGGGGTAGCTCCAGCCGCTGAATTTATCCAGGATATCCTGCGGTTTCTCCTCCATCACCAAGGCGTCGACAAAACGCGGCAGGATGAAGCCGGACTCGGCCATGGCGGCGTACATGGCATAGAACGGGCGCCAAAAGTCCTCCGTATTAACAAGGCCTACCGGGCCGCGGATGTGGCCCAGCTGCTGCAAGGTGAGCACCTCGGTGAGCTCTTCGAGGGTGCCGACGCCGCCGGGGAGGCAAATATAGGCATCAGCAAGCTGCTCCATGCGGGTCTTGCGCTCAGCCATGGAGCCGACCACCTCAAGGGCGGTCAGGCCGGGGTGGGAAATCTCCAGGTCCACCAGCGACTGCGGCATCACGCCGGTGACGGTACCGCCGGCGGCCAGGCAGGCCTCTGCCACCTCGCGCATCAAGCCGATATTGCCGCCGCCGTAAACCAGAGTCAGGCCGCGTCGGGCCAGCTCCGCGCCCAATTCCTGTGCCGCCTGCGTATAGGCCGGCGAGTTTCCTGTTGCTGAACCACAATAAACCGCTACTGACTGCATGCTCTCCAGCATAGATATCTGCGCGCCCACCACCACCTTTAGACCATTCGGTACATGGTGAGTTTATGAGATTAGACAAAGCAGTCTGGAATATTTATACTTCTTTTTATGATCAAACCTGGCCCAGTGTTCACGCGCCCCCGCACACCGGCCGCAAAGTGCCTTCATTTGGTGCGCCTGAACCCGATCATCACCCGGAGCGAGCTGGTGGAAGCCACCGGACTTTCCCAGCCCACCATCACGCGCGCTACTACTTCCCTACTCAACGCGGGCCTCATCCAGGAACGCACCGACCTCACCCAGTCCCGCGGGCGCGGCCGGCCCACCGTGCCGCTTGAGGCGGCCGATAATGACTGGGCGCTCGGCGGCATTTCCGTGGGCACCAAACAGACCTACATCGGCCTCTATGACATCAAGGGCCGCACGTTGAGCGAAGAGGAATTGACCACCCCGGTGGCTAACCTCAGCGAGGATGACTTCCTCGAGCACATCATGGCCGGCATCAACCGCATGATGACCAACCTGAACCACCGCTTGGTCTCCCTCGGCGTGACCACCTCCGGCACCGTGGATGATAACGGCCTGGTCACCGCGGAAAATCTCAATTGGCACGGCGTGGACATTGCCGAGCGCCTGCGCTTCCAGTTCGGCGTACCCGTGGTGGTCTCCTCCGTCATCCCGGCCATCCTCGGCTCCGAAACCCAGGCGGCCGAGATTGGCACCAGCGAGCGCGTCCTGGTGCTCTTCGCGGACGATTCCATCGGCTCCGCCCTCTCCGTAGAGGACGAGGTCAGCCCCATTATTCCCGTGCCTGCGACTCACTCCGAGCTGCTGGGCCACGGCGCGTCCGAGCACCTGCTGGCCACCCAGCACATCCTGGAGGCGATACGCCATGAGGGCGTGGAGGCAGCCTCGCTTGCCGACGCCGCCCAAGTAGCCGACTCCCACCCCGCCGTCCGCGCCATTTTGGACGAGCGCGCCCGCCAGTTGGGCGCCATCACCGCGGAACTGGTCAAGGCCCACTCCCCGGCCACCGTGGTTATCGCCGGCGGCGCGTTTACCGACGACCCGAAGGCCCCCAAGCAATTCGCCGCCACCGTCCGCGCCTCTGCGGGCGAAGAGTTGCAGCTGCGCATGATCCCCGGCCATAAGGAGATTGTCCGCGCGGTAGCCCGCACCGTGGCCACCGATCAGCTACTGCGCCAGCCGCTGGATTTGGGCCGCTCACTCCAGCACGCTTAGCACCTCGCGTACCGAGTCGATGCCGCGGAAGAGGTGGGCGTTGAGCCCGCAGTAGTTCGCGCCTTCCACGTAGTCGATGCGGTCATCAAAAAAGTGCGTATCCTTCGGCTGCGCGGCGAGCGCATCCACGGCCACGCGATAGGCTTCTGGGTGCGGCTTGGCCACGCCAATATCGCAGCTAAACGTCACCGCCGCGCAGTCCTCGAGCCACGGCTGCTTCTTTCGCACCTGGCCCGCCAGCGTGGTGGGGATATTGGACAAGATGCCCACGCTATAGCCTTCCCCGATAAGGCCCTTGACCAGCGCCACCATCTCCGGATCCGCCTCCAGTAGGCCGCTGTTTTCGCACGCTACCGCCTCCGCGACGGGAACCTCCCCTAGCCCGGCGCGGGCCGCTACCTCGTTCCAGTAGTGGCTATCGCTAAAGATGCCGGCATCGTAGTCTGGCCGATAAAACCCGTAGGCCTCCCACATCGCCTCTGCATCTGGCGGCGCGAGGAGGCGCTCCAAGTCCGCATGGCTTTCTGGGGTGGCCGGGCGCATGAGCACGCCGTACATATCAAAGAGGAGTTTGGGCATAACGGGGGCCAGTTTAGGCGCGTTTCGGCGCTTGGGTCAGCACGGCTACGATCCCCACGCCCGCACCAGCGACAAAGAGAGGCAGCATCGCAGGAGCCTGGTCCATGGACAGAGCGAAGATGCCGCCGATGGCACCGAGGAGCAGCATGCCGCCGAGGCTGTAGAGCGAGCGCGTGACTACCCCACGCTTTCCGGCGACGCCATAAACCAGCAGGGCGAGCCCGGCGAATGGGCCGAGCATCAGCGCCGCAGTGGTCAGAAATACCCCCAAGGCCATGTGCGTGGACATGATTGCCGCTCCCACGATGAGAAAGAGCGCCAGAACTAACAGGGTTATGGCGCACGAAGCCTTGCGTTGCGTTGACATAGAAACAATCCTCCCACCGCACCGCAGTGCCATGGGAGGATTGAGCTAAATCTTGATGGGTTTGTTATTCACCCACGCGCGCTTAGGCAGCGCCGCCATCGGGGCGGCCAGCCAGGCGCTCATCGATGCGCAGCAGACCAGAGCCGTCATTGCCCACCAGCTTGATCTGGTCCAGAATCTCAGAAACGGTAGCTTCTTCCTCCACCTGCTCGCTCAGGAACCAGTCAACGAGCTGGCGGGATTCCAGATCCTGTGCGTCTAGCGCCGCGCGGGCGATGGTGCGGATCTCCTCGGACACCTTCTGCTCGTGCTCGAGGGAAGCCTGGAAGGCATCCTGCGGGTTAGCGGCCTTGACGGAGCCAACCGGGATGTCATTGAGCTCTACGCGGTAACCGCGGGAGAGCAAGTGGTCCGCAATCTTCTCGGCGTGCTCGCGCTCCTCCGCAGCCTGGCCCATGAACCAATCACGCATGCCCGGGAAGGAGAGGTTATCCATCTCGAAGGCCAGCTGGGTGTAGACCATGGAAGCGCCGTATTCGCTAATAACCTGGTCATTCAACAGGGTTTGCAGCTTCTCGTCCATCGTAAAAACCTTTCTGTGTGGGGAAATTAATTAGTGCTAAGCACCACACTACCGAAGATTCTCCCGCGATCCAGCAAGGCCTACTTAAGTAAACTTGCACGTCATTATGCTTTTTTAGATTGGATAACCTAAGTTAGCCAAGACAAAGCTAGCGCCCAAGCGCGGGCAAAGTTGCCCTAAGAACGCGAGGTCATCGCGGATACCCCGCACTTATACCTACGCGAACCCCGCGGCCACTTCGGCGGCTAAGGTTTAAGCCGCCGCACGCTAGGGTGCGAGTGTGACTTTAATCACCCAGGCGGCCACTCAGGCGATGCAGGCGCTGTGCACTCGCGCCTCCCAAGCCACGGAACTCCACCTCAATGCCACGCTCGGCGTACTTCTTCTGTACCGCATCCAGCGTCGCCACGGTAGAAGCATCCCAGACCTCCGCCTTGCACATATCAATAACCACGCGCTGGGTATCCAGCGTGTAGTCAAAGGCGTAGACCAAGTCATTGGAGGAGGCGAAGAAAAGCTGGCCGCGCACCGCATACTCGGCATCGCCTACGTGCTTCACCTCCACCAGGTGGGCCACGCGGCGGGCAAAGCCGATCGAGGCTGCCACCACGCCGAGCACCACGCCCACCGCCAAGTTATGCGTGGCCAGCGTTCCTACCACCGTCACCAGCATCACGAGCGTTTCTGATAGCGGCATGAGCTTAAGCGTGCGCGGGTGAACCGAATGCCAATCCACCGTCGTTGCGGCCACGATGATCATCACCGCCACCAGCGCGGCCATCGGAATGCGGCCGACGGTCTCGCCAAAGAGCAGGCAGAGGATGAGGAGGAAGACGCCCGCGAGGAACGTCGACAAGCGCGTGCGCGCCTGGGATGCCTTCACACCGATGATGGTCTGGCCAATCATGGCGCACACACCCATGCCGCCAATGGCCGCGGCGAGGATATTGCCCACGCCCTGGCCAAAGGACTCGCGCGTCTTATCGGAGTGGGTATCCGTAATGTCATCGACCAGCTTGGCCGTCAGCAGCGATTCCATCAGGCCCACCAAGGCCATGCCAAAGGCATACGGAGCAATAAGCTGCAGGGTATCTAGGTTCCACGGAATATCCGGCACGAAAAGCCCCGGCAGCGTGGTGGGCAGCTCGCCCTGGTCCGCCACATCGGGCACCTTCCACCCAGCCGCCACCGCAATGATGCTGACCACCAGAATGGTGATCAGCGGGGCGGGAATCACCGTGGTCAACCGCGGTAGCCCCAGCATGATAGCCAGGCCAATGGCCACCAGCAGATACACCATCCACGGCACATCTATAAGGTGCGGCAGCTGCGTAGTAAACATCATGATGCCCAACGCATTCACAAATCCCGTCATCACCGAGCGCGGGATAAAGCGCATGAGCTTGGCCACACCTACCGCGGCCAATACCACCTGCATGATTCCCGCCAAGAGCACTGCAGCGACCACATAGTCATGCCCATGCTCATGCGCGAGCGGAGAGACCACCAGTGCCACCGCACCGGCCGCGGCGGAAATCATCGCCGGCCTGCCGCCAGTAAAGGCGATGGACATGGCCATCACCACGGAGGAAAACAATCCCACCCGCGGATCCAACCCTGCGAGGATGGAAAAGCTTAAGACCTCCGGGATCAAAGCAAGCGCCACCGCTAGTCCGCCGAAGACCTCCTTGCGCAGGCGCGCAGGCGAGGAAAATGCATAGCGGAAACTGGCGATGACGCCGGTAGGAGCAGGCTGTTCTTTAATCACGCCTGCACATCCTAGTGGACTTTAGGAGCCTTCCTTAAACGAGCCATCCGCGGTGATCACGGGCAGCACGGACCACGCGAAGTTGATCCACTGATCGGTCTTCTTCCACGAGAAGTCCGGCTCAAAAATGGTCTTCGGCTTGGTGTAAATGACGGCCGAGCGCACATCATCTGCGGTTTCCTTGAGCAGGTTAACCGCCAGATCGAGGGTCTTGCCGGAGTCCGCGACGTCATCGACAACCAGGACCTTCTTGCCCTTTAGCGAATCCGTATCCAGCTGCGGGGAAAGAATTACAGGCTCATCCAAGGTCTGGCCGATGTCAGTGTAGAACTCCACATTGATAGCGCCCATGGCCTTGACACCGATGGCATAACCGATAGCACCGGCTGGGATCAGGCCGCCGCGGGCGACGCCCACGATAAGGTCTGGGAACCAGCCAGATTCCACAATCTGTTCCGACAGGTTACGGCTCGCCTCGCCGAAGACCTCCCAGGTGAGGTTTTCCCGGTCCGGGTGGATCCAATTTTCAGTCACGATTGTGTGGCTCCTTTTGCGTCATGGGCTTTCTTTGTAGTTTAACGAGCGATGCCTGCCAAAGGAAAGGCAGCTACCGGAATGGAACCTCGCCCAAAGTCCGGCGCAGCTTGCGGGTGCGCAAGCGCTCCGGATTCTCGGCCAGATGCTCCATGGCGCGCACCGCGCACATCACGTGAGCTTCCTTCGAATTGGAGTAGAAGGCCTGCGCCTGCGCCGGCAGCTTCGGCACCGCATGCAGCGGCAGGTCAGAGACCGACAGCAGCGTGCCATAAGGAACGCGGTAGCGGTAGCCATTGGCCGCAAGCGTGCACGATTCCATATCCACTGCCACCGCGGTGGAGGTGCGCAACCACTCCCACAGATCCCGATTGGTACGCCACTCCCAGTTGCGATCATCGGTGGAGAGCACCGTGCCAGTGCGCATGAGCGAATTATCGTCGCCGTATACCGCCTTTACCGCGGACTCGAGCATGCGCTGTACCTCCGGAATCGCCGGGATGGGCGAGGTCGCCGCAACCTTCTGATCCAAGATGTGGTCATTGCGCTGATAGGCATTGCCCAAAATCAGGTCACCGATGCGCATGCGGCCGTCCATGCCGGCGCAGTGCCCAATCATGATCCATGCCTCCGGGCGCAGCACCGCCAAGCAATCCGTAATGGTCTTTGCATTCGAGGGGCCTACGCCGATATTGATCATCGTGATGCCATCGCCGCCGGCAGTAATTAGGTCAAAGCGGGGCATCTGGTACCGGGAGGTCAACGTTAAACCGTCCACATCAAGGTCCACCGCATCGTTGGGGTGGATGGTCTCACCATTGGGCAGCACCAAGGCGGTATAGCGCGAGTCTTCCTTGGTCAGCTCACGCAGACCAAACTTCACAAACTCGGTGGTGTGCATCGCGTAGTTAGTAAACAGAATGTATTTCTGCACCGTATCGACCTCGATACCGGTGTAATGCTCGATGCGCGCACAGGCGATATCGAAGCGCTGGGCGCCAAAGTGGAATAGCGGCTTTTCCTCGCCATGGAAGGCATCCCATTCGCCATCAATGATCGCATCGTTGACCTCATCCAACGTGGGCCGCGGAATGGGCCCGCGTTCCTGCGGGGCCGTGGCGGTGTCCTTGATGTATTCCGGCGGGATGCGCTGGTCCGACTGGCCAACAAAGATATCGCAAGGATAATTGCCCGCCAAGCGGGTGAGCTGCTCGTGCAGGTAGTCCCGAATAATGTGCGGCTTGGAAATTACCGCCGAGTACTTGCCAGCCTCGTTGACGTAGCCGAAGGGCTCGGAACGATCGATAGGCTGCCACTTGCGGATATCCACCGTGACCTTCGGATAAACCACGTAGCGATAGTCATCCAGGTTTCCTGATTCCAACGTCTTGCGGGCAAGCTCGCAGGAATTCTCATAGAGCTCAATCAGGCGGTTTACCGCCTCATCAACGGAGTGGACATGCTGCAGGTCGGTCATAGACGTGAGTGTAGCGGGGACTTAGCTGCGCGGCAGCGGTCTGCGCTTTTCACTCCTCTTTTCGCTGTGGTTTTGGCGATATGGCTGCTGATACCGTTGTCAAAAAGAAAGGCGCACGAAAGTCAACGAGCCAAAACAGTATCCGTTACATGGAGGCGGAAGTGCGTACGGTAGTCAGCGATACAATTCAACCGAAGAACCTTTGGGGTAGCGCTTCATGAGGACTCCCGCGAAGCTCCTGCTGAGATTCCCCTCCCACCACGCGATGATGAGGCGCGGACTATGAGTTCCCATGACCATCGTCGGTACGAACCTCATTTCAGAGGCCATGAAGTTCGAACCCCGCATTCGGCAAGCAGATTGCCACGGTTAACACGCAAAGAACTGCGGTCTGCCGAACCCTATCGGCACACTGCACCACGAGAAATATATGCGCCTCTGCCGACAAAGGCATCCTGCCTTTGATCCGTGAGATTCCTAATTCTCATTGTCCCTAGGCTTAGGGAAAGACAAGGCTCCCACTCCGATACTGCAGACGATTCCTACTAAGACTACGAATAGCGCCCCCAATAAGATTCCCGTGTAGGAGGGCAAAAATAGGCCACCTACTGCGGAGCCAACAGCCGAACCCAGATAATTCGCGGACGCATTAGCAGCAACGGCAGTCGCACCTTCATCAGGATTTGCACTGAGCAGCGAATGCTGTTGCGGCGCCATGGAAGACCATCCCAAAAGCCCCCATACAAAAAGACACACCAGTGCCACCATGCGGCTCGAGGGAAATAGCAACAACATTGCAAAATCAGCAGCAAGCAAAACAATGATTATGGTCGTTAGCTTGCGAGAACTATCTACCTTATCGAGCACCCGCCCGATTCCAAATGCACCAACTGCACCACCAATTCCCCAAATCCACATGCCAGGAATGGTGTCTACCTGCACTCGTTCGAGCACCACGGAAATATAGGTATACAGTCCCAGCGAACCGACTCCCACGAAGAAAGTAACCAAGACCGTTAGGAAATTATCCACCCGACCAATGATTCGGAGTCGCTGCCCTAGCGAGGAAGAGGGCACAGCTGGTACAGCACTCGTTTTACGTATCGCTAAACCTGCCAACGCCGCCATGCCAACCACCGATACCAAAGCAATGGCAGCCCGCCAGCCTAGCTGCTTGGCCACTCCCAGTCCCGCTGGTACACCCGCAACAGTTCCTACCGCCAAACCGGCTAGTACCAATGAAAGCGCACGTCCGCGACGCTCCGCTGTGACCGACATGCCCGCTACCGCCGCGGACAATGGCGAATAGATTCCCGCTGCCGCCCCCGCAATCAGCCTCGAAACTATAAAAACACCTACCGTAGGGGATACAGCGGTCACAACATTGGCCAGAGAAAACACAGCAATAGCGCCCAGCAGTCCATTTCGCGGATTCTTGCCCGCCCTACCTGATAATAGTGGGCCGCATACCGCGTACGCACCGGTAAAAGCGGTAACACCTAAGCCAATCACGCTGCCACTTGCACCCAAGTCTTCGGCAATCTGAGGCAGCAGCCCAGCAATAACATACGCATCCAACCCGAGTGCTACGCTGCCCAAAACTAACGGCCATAGCTGTTTAAGCATTAGAAATCACCATGTCAAGCAAACCTGGAAAGCACTCGTCTAGATCGTCTCGGCGCAAAGAGATGACACAACTGCGCCCCTGGCTTCTTGTCCACGTCACACCGGCTTCACGCAGCCGCCGAGTGTGGTAAGTCAGGGTCGACCGAGGCAGATCGTCAGCAAGCGTCAAGCTATCGTGCTCCTTGCCGTCTGCTAAGCGCTTGACCATTTCCAACCGGATGGGATCACTTACTGCAGCCAATACACGGACGAATTCTAAATCCTCGGTAGCCGGATGCTCATATTTTCGTGGGCTCATTCCAACTCCAATCGTGCAATAATTCTTGAACGATTAGCCACACTAAGTTACCCGAGACATTCGTGCAAGATTTCTTGCATAAACGAAGGCCCACCGACAGCGCATCGGTGGGCCTTCTCCCCATGACTAATCTCTCGGCACCCAAGGAGGGAGTGGAGCGCACCCTCCTGCAAGCACCGCCCGTGATTAGGCAAGCCTAAGTTTATAAACCTTTCGTAGGATGGTCAAGGGTTTGCCCATAAATTTCTTCACCCCTGGCAAAAACACAGGTAACCTGCAATAACGAGTACAATCCGGAACCATGGCTGAGTTGAAATCCACTATTTCCGAACAACTCCGCAAATTCTGGCGTGCCAACGAGAAGGAATTGACCGATTCCCCGCGTCGCGGCGTCGCCTCCCCTGCCGAGGCCACGGCACTGCGCGAGGAGGTCGCGGCCGAAATCGCGGACCTCATCAAAGCCCAGAAGGTCAAGACCAGCCCAGGCGATACCGCCCTCGACGCCGATGCCGCCGCTACCCTTCCCCTTGGAGCCCGCATCAAACCGCGCGGCGTCTTTGAAGATGACTGGGGCGCGCGTCCTACTGCGGAACGACCCTGGCCGGTCATCCTCATCCACGGCACCTGCGATACCAAAGGCGTATGGCAGCTCCTAGGCAATGAACTGCGCCAGGACGGCTGGGCCGTCTTCGCCCCTGATTATGGGCACCGCGCTACCCAGCCGCTCGCGGAATCTGCACGCCAGCTTGGCGCTTATATCGATACCGTCCGCGCAGCTACCGGCGCGGACAAGGTCATCCTCATCGGCCACTCCCAGGGCGGGCTTCTTGCCCGCCATTGGATGCGTATGGAGGGAGGCGCCGAAAACGTCCTGCACCTGATGTGCATTAGCGCGCCGAATCACGGGACCACCTATGGCGGAATCGCCAGCCGCCTCATCCGCACTCCGCGCCAAGAGGCGGTCCTGCGCTCCATCATTGATGGCTGGTTTGGGCCGGCGGGCATGGACCAGGTCGTCGGCAGTGAGGCTCTGCGCGAAACCAACCGGGACGGCGATCTGGAATCCGGCGTGAGCTATACCTGCATTGCCACGCGGTCCGACGCCGTCGTTGTCCCGCCCGAGACCTGCTTTCTCGACCCCCGCGGCGTCGCAGAGGGCACGGTCCGCAATATTTATGTCCAGGACTTTGACCGCCTCGCGATGGTCATGCATGAGGATATGCCGATGGATAAGCGCGTTCGCGCCATCGTGCGCACCATTTTGGAATTGGTGGAGAGCATCCCGCGCTAGTTATAGCCCCAGCTCATCGAGTACCGCGTCAAAGGCCGGACCCACCTGGGTGCGCCACAGCGTATCCACTTTCTGATCACCCCGGCCGGGCCCGCCATTGATAACGGCCACGCGCTTGCCCTGCTTCTTTGCCTCCAGCACAAAGCGGTACCCGCTCATAACCGCCAGCGAAGAGCCGGCCACCACGAGCGAACGCGCCTGGCCCAGCAGTGCAAAAGCAGCATCGCGGCGCTCCGCCGGCACGGGCTCGCCAAAGTAGACGACGTCCGGCTTCAACAAGGCAGAACCACAGCGCTCACACCCTGCCATGCGGAAGGCTGCCACGTCTGCTTCAGCGAGCGTCACGTCACCGTCCGGGTTCACCTGATCCGCCTCCACCACGAGGCGTTCCAGGTAACCCGGGTTCGCTGCAGCTAGGCGCGCATCGAAGTGCGGCCGCGCCTCCCGGTGCCCGCACATCAAGCACACCACGGTTTCCATATCGCCATGCAGCGCCACCAAGTTCGCGGTTCCCGCCTGTTTATGCAGGCCATCCACGTTTTGCGTGACCACGCCATTGACCAGCCCGGCGCGCTCCAGTTCCACGAGTGCATAGTGCGTGCGATTCGGCACCGCGGAATCCATAACCCGCCATCCCACAAAGCTGCGGGCCCAATACCTATGGCTCGCGGCCGGGTCGTGGCGAAATTCCTGATAGGTCATCGGCCGGTGCCTACTGAGTGAGCCGCGCGGCCCCCGATAGTCCGGCACGCCCGAGTCCGTAGACACCCCAGCCCCGGTCAGCACCATTACGGGGCCCTCGCGCAGCTGCTTGACGACGTCCCCTAAGGCCTTCCCTTCCTCCGTATGCGGCGCCGATTCTTCGACCACTCGGGCGATCGAACGCAGCGCAGACTGGTGGGCAAGGGAGACGGCGGGATCCATGCCCCCGATGCTAGCTTTCGGGCAGGTGCTCTACATAAAGCCACTCCGAATCCAGCTCCCCGTGGCGTGAGCACTTAGTGTGCCAACCATCGGGGCGCACCTGGGCCACCATGCGGCGGCCACAGATCTGGCAATAGCGTGGCACGTCGAGGCCGGCTGCGGCCGCCGGGTGCAGCGTGAATTCCTCTTCGACCGGCTTGCCGGTATTTGGATGGAAAATCGGCTCGTCCCCAGCCAGTACGGCAGCAGCCAATTCGGATGTTGGCTCGGAAAAACCAGGCACTACAGGGCCTTAATCGGCAGATCGATGCGGTGCAACATGTCCACATCCTTTTCAATCTGCTGGCCCAGGGTAGTCAGGTAGTTGCCGGCGATAATGGCGTTGATGCCGCCGAGGAGGCCGCGCTCAGTGCCGTCGTCGCCAAGCGAAAGCTCGCGGCCACCAGCAAAGCGCAAGGTGGTAGACGGCATGGCCAAGCGGAACGCCGCCACGGCGCGCAGGCCCTCACCCAAGGGAACCAGCGGGCGATCGGCGAAGGGGGTGCCCGGGCGCGGATCAAGGAAGTTCATCGGTACCTCGCACGGATCAATCTCTGCCAGCTGCGCGGCGAACTCGGCGCGCTGCTCCAGGGACTCGCCCATGCCGATGATGCCGCCGCAGCAGACCTCCATTCCCACCTCGCGCACGTAGTCGAGGGTCTGCTTGCGCTCCTCCCAGGTGTGGGTGGTGACCACATTAGGGAAGAAGGAACGGGAGGTCTCCAGGTTGTGGTTATAGCGCTGCGCGCCCATATCCTTCAGGCGCTGCGCCTGCTCGCGGGTCAGGGTGCCCAGCGAGCAAGAAATCTCGATATCGACGGCGTCATTAATCGCGGCAATCGCCTCGCCCACCTGGTCCAGCAAGCGATCGTCCGGGGACTTCACCGCGGCAACAATGCAGAACTCGGTAGCGCCGGACTTAGCGGTCTTCTGTGCCGCCTCCACCAGCTCCGGGATGTTCAGGCGCACGGCGCGCACCGGGGACTCAAAAAGGCCGGACTGGGAACAGAAGTGGCAATCCTCTGGGCAGCCGCCGGTCTTAATGGAGATAATGCCTTCCACCGATACGTCCGGGCCGCACCACTTCAGGCGGGTCTGGTGCGCAATATCGGCGATCTCCTCCAGCTGGGAATCCGGAACCTGCAATACCTGCAGTAGCTCTTCCTGGTTGAGGCCTTTGCCTTGCTCCAGGGCTTTCTCACGGGCGATGTCAACGATGCTCATGGTGCTAAACCTTACTTGAACGGCGTTCAACTTTGGTTAAAACCACATATAAATCTGTACGGAACTACCCTCGGGGGCATGACGCTTTATGATGACACCCTCTCCCTCCTCCAAGAGCTTATCCGCAATGCCTGCGTTAATGACCTCACCCCAGATTCCGGCCACGAGGTGCGCAATGCGGATAGCCTGGAAAAATTCTTCGCGGGCGAAGACGTACAGATTGAGCGCTTCGAGTCCCACCCGGGCCGCGTTTCCATCGTGGTAACCGTCCCCGGCGATCCAGAAAAGGAACCGCTCACCCTCATGGGCCACACAGACGTCGTCCCCGTGGATGAGCCCAAGTGGACCAAGCCGCCTTTCGAGGCCCTCATCGAGGACGGCAAGCTCTACGGCCGCGGTTCCGTAGACATGCTCTTTATTACCGCCACCATGGCCGCCGTCACGCGCGAGGTCGCCCGCACCGGTAACACGGGCGGCACCCTCGCCTTCGTCGGCATGGCCGATGAAGAGGCCCGCGGCGGCCTTGGCGTGCGCTTTATGTCCGAGAACCACCCCGATGCCTTTTCGTGGAAGAACTGCCTGTCTGAGACCGGCGGCAGCCACCTGCCCGGCGCGGTGGGCTTCAACGTGGGAGAAAAGGGCGCTGGCCAGCGCCGACTGCACGTACATGGCGATGCTGGCCATGGCTCCACGCCTTATGGCAAGGACTTTGCCATCGTGAAGATCGGTGAGGTCGCTCGCCGCATCGCCACCGCTGAGCCGCCCACGGCCTCCAATGAGATCTGGGAGGGCTTCGTGCGCACCTTCAAGTTTGATCCCCAGACGGAGCAGGAGCTTATCGACGGCACGGGTGACTACTCCAAGTTCGGCAACCTCGACGCCTACGCCCACGCCTTTAGCCACACCACCATCGCCGAGACCGTCCTGCGCGCGGGCGGCGCCATCAATGTGCTGCCTTCGCACGCTTACCTGGAAATGGATGTGCGCCCCTTCCCCGGCCAGACCCAGGAGGATCTGGATGACTTCCTGCGCAGCGCCCTCGGGGACATGGCCGATGAGGTAGAAATCGAGCACCTCATCACCGAAGATGCCACGCAATCTTCCACCGATACCGAGCTCTGGCGCGCCATTGAGGCCACCTCCAAGGAATTCTTCCCCGACAAGGACGTTGTCCCAGTTCACGCCACCGGCGGCTCCGATCTGCGCTTCGCCCGCCGCAAGGGCGGCAATGCCTATGGCTTTGCCATGCACGCCGAGGGCCGCGATATGGCTAGTGCCAATTCGCAGCTGCACAGCCACGACGAGCACCTCTACCTAGAGGACCTCGAGCTCACCGTGCGTGCCTACCGCAGCCTGGTCAATCGCTTCCTAGGCCTGTCACAGGCGTAACAAATGTGGCAAGATGTCTGGCATGAGCTTTGCACGTAAGTCCGCGCTGCTATCTGCAGCTACCGCCCTGACCGTAACCCTTGCCGCCCCTGCCGCTGCCCATGCCGACGCCGTTGATAATCTCCTCGACAAGATGCCTGCCGGCCAGATTTCCTGCTCCCAGGCACAGCAATACTGGACCAACTCCGCTGACTACAACCAGAAGAAGTCCCAGGCCCTCGCCGTTGCCACCGTGCACCCACGCGGCAACGAAGTCCGCGGCGCCATCGGCCGCATGGATGAGGCCATTGCCCGCTGCGGCCTAAACGGCACCACCGGTCAGGGCAAGCCGGTCAACACCGGCGGCCAGCGCGGCAATGCTCCTGCGCCAAAGCCGGCACCGGCACCGGCCCCTGCCCCAGCGCCAGCCAAGAACGCCAAGGTCATCGAGCTGGGCACCATCCCTGGCCAGCCGACTGTCGACGTCCCCTTCCTGGGCCAGACCTTCCGCATCCCGGACGCGGCCAAGATTGCCCAGAACGCCGTATCCCAGTTCCAGCTGCCACAGATCCCGCAGATCCAGCAGCTGCAGCAGCTGTCTTCCTTCTAAGACACTGACTTGGCCGGACCGCTTAGCGGTCTAGCTGAAAATAGATCCCGGCATGCGCACTGCAGCCGGGATTAAATTTATGCCCGCAGTAGGGACAGGCAGGCGCGGCGGAATAGGCGTGATAGTTCATTTCGGTGCGGCAAGCGCCGCAGAGGACCGAGGGGGCGTCGACAAGCATGGGCCCAAACTCATGCTCAGTGAGCTCGGCATGGCACAGCGCGCAGGCAAAATACTTCCCGCAGGTGGCGCACTTATTGGCCACCACGTCCAGCGGGGAATGCCAATGCTTGCACCGGCCCTCCGCATCAATCGCGCCGTGAATCTTCATGGCCGTCAGCATACGCGCCATTCTGCTGCCACTGGTGCTTCTTTTCTTCAGACTTTTTGGCATTGCGCACTGCCTGAATGCCCACCACAATGGCAATGATGATCGGCACCCACACCTTGCTGTAATCCATGAGGAATACGAGCCAGTCGGGCAGATCGATGTCGATGTTGAAGTCGAGATTCGGCACCGGCAGCTCTATCTGCGGAAACTCCGGCACCGGGAGCGCGATATCCGGCAGGTTAATCTCCGGCAGCTCCCAATCCGGCAGCAATCGGGACAAAATGCGGCTGATGATCGGGCCTAGCACGATCACGCCAATGGCCCAGCCGGACTTTCCCAAGCCACCCAAAAGCGGATACAGCACCCGTTTAAAGGAGCTTTCCTCCATGGCGTGGCGGCGCTTTTCCCCCACGGAGCCGGCCGGGGGATCGAGGGCGACTGCCTCCTCCCCATTGCGGTAGTAGACGTCGAGGAGCTCGCCAAAGGGGGAGGCTTGGATATCTAGGTAAGGCTTGGTTCGCGGGGCGGAGTTCTCGAGCAGGGTGAGGTCTTTTTCGATCTTCTTCTTAAGTGAATAGCGGCCCGCACGCGGCCGATCGTGGCGGCTGCGTACCTGACCGTTCACCACAATCTGCAAGCGTGGGCTCGGGTTCTTCCGCCAGAGCCGGAGGCGTTCCGGCAGGGTGGCATCGCCTGGAACCGGGGTGAAGTCCTTCGCTTTCTTAGGCCACTGGCCCATCTCCGCGAACTCGGCATCATACCCGCGCTGCACCTCGATGGTGCCCACTTCGGGGTGCTCTAGGCGCCACGTTTCCATTAACTCTTCCCTGCCTTAGAGCCCACCACGGCGCCCAGCCTGCTCGCGGCCCATGCCAGGAAAACAAATACCGGGAGGTATATCCAGGTGCCTTCGTTGAAGTACAGGGACATGGCGGCAAAATAGGCCAACCCTGCCACGCTAAAGATGGTCCAGGAGGCGCGGAAGGTGGCGCCGTCGGCAAGAGCAATGACCACCGTCAGCACGGCCATGAGGATGAGCAGAACTACGCCGGAGACTAGGTGATAGACCGCGGGCGGAAGGCCAACAAAGACCGCGGCCATGGCGACGGGTGCCCACCACTGCCACCACACGCGGGTGGGCTCGTCCTTTGCTTCTGCTTCTTCCGCTAGCTCCTCAAACACGCACCCAACCTATCACAGGGCTTGGCAGAACTTATGGGGGAGAAATCCTCCCTATGTCCGGCTTAATCCTCCCCGCGGAGGATACCGCGCTGAGCAGGGCATACCTAGCGTTGAGTGTATGAAAAGCACACCACTCATCCTCGCGGCGGGCGTGATATTTGGTGCCATCTACGGCACCAATGCGCTCCTGCCAGACATGTATGACAACCCCACCTCTGAGGTGCAGGCCGGCTCGGCTCGCATCCCCGGTTTGTCCTGCCTCGAAGAAGATGGCTCCACCACTGGCAATCCGCGCTGGGACTGTGATGGCACCCAAATCCGCGCCAAGGAAGCCGGCGTCCAGGACAAAGACCAAGCAACCCGCCGGTACCTGCGGGCAATGGGCGAGGGCACGGCCATGCCGGGAGGAGACATCGTGCGCGACGGCGATAAGCGCACGCTTGTCGATGGCGACCTAGTAGCCATCAGCGTCGAGGGCGATGGCCCCACCACGTTCGTTTCCCTGCGCGGACCGCGCGCTGAAGAACTCGCCCAGGAGGTAGAAAAGGCATGAAGAATCTGTACTGGCTATTTATCGCTTTTGGCCTGGTAGTCTCCGGCTTCTTTTTGCCTGGTCGTCGGTTTACCGAGGTTGGCCTCCTCGGCGCGCTCATCTGCGCGGGCCTGACGCTCGGGCTGGGATTCTTGTGGTTTAGGCCGCGACCGATGTGGCACGGCATCCTCTGGGGCGCGCTCGCCCAGCCGGTGGTGGTAAGCCTCAACGATCAAATGGTGGGGATTTCAGACAAGCTGGGGCTTGCCTACTTGGACGCGGCCTTTTACTCGCCGCTTCCGGAGGAAACCATCAAGCTCCTCGGCGTCGTCATTATTATTGCGGCCTTTGGAAACGTGCGACATCCCTACCAGGCCGCCGCGATCGGCATGGCGGTAGGCCTAGGCTTCGATGCCATGGAAAACGTGCCGTTCATCCTGAACGCGGCCATCGATGACCTGGACGGCGATCTCTGGGGCGTGCTCATTACTGGTACCGGGCGAATCTTCACTGGCGCCTTTGGCCATGCGCTGTATACGGGGGTTGCGGCGTGGGGCGTCGGCAAGCTCTATGTGGGCGCGCGCCACGGCTACTGGCAGGTGGCCGGATTCTGGCTGGCCGCTATCGCCCTGCATACCTTGTTCAATGGCGCGACCATGATTGTGGGTGAATGGCCGGCGACCTTCCTCGTTATCGTCCTCATCACGTGGGCGCTTATTATCTGGGGTCTGCGATTCATACGCAAGCAGGACAAGAAATACGCGGCACAAAGCAGCGAAAATTCCCTCCCCACTAAAGATCCGGAATATAGCTCCTGAGCTGGTTCAATGTGGAGAAAAAGGCTCGTGTCCGAGGGGTGTTATAAGGTGTGAATCGTACACCAGTTCACACGATAATTTAGGTACTATGCGCCATGGAAGAACCCTACTTTTCCACGACCAACACCACCGACCCCACCACACGCTTAGCCTTTGAGATGCGAAAGGCGGAGTACGAGTTCTGGGTGAGCCAAGTCCCGGATCTCGATTCTGATTTCGAATTAGTTACCCAATCCCTCTACCGCACTACCGGCGTTAACGAAGGCCGGATCGGCCATATCCTCATGGCGCTGCACCGCTTGGAGGAGCTGCCTGAGCTGCAGGCCTTACAGCACCGCCTCTATCATTTAGACCTCGACCGGATTATTGCCATCAATAAGTCCCTCAACCGCTTGGGTAACCCCACACCGGAGGTAGTGGCGCGCATCGATGAGCAGCTCACCGACTACCTCACCCCTACCCGGCCGAACCAGACCATGCGTACGCAGGCACAGATCAAGCGCAAGCTCAACGAGCTCATCAACCTCGCCGATGACACACTAGCCGTCACCCAGGGCCCTACACAGCCGCGCTACACCATGGAAAATTGGGGCGATAACACCTCGGCGGTGACTTTGAGTGCGGACCCGGCGGTTATCGCGAGCGTCGATAAGTGCGTCCGGCAGACCGCGCTGGAGCTAGATTGCTCGCTTGCCGACGCCGCCGTTGCACTCCTCACCGGCCGCACCCAAGCCCCCGAGATCATTCTCAACGCCTACAAGGCCACCGACGTGCCCAATTCCCCGGCATTTATTGAGTCCGTGGGCTGGCTCGACCCGGCGCGCTCCAATGCGCTGCCCTACACTAAAATCCGGGAGATGGACCCTAACCACGAGGTCAAGGGCTATGTCACTCCCGCGGCCATGGCCGCGTACCTGGAAGGATTTGACGGTACCTGCCGCTACCCCGGCTGCAACCGCCCGGCCACGGCCTGCCAGAAAGATCACCGCATCAACCACGCGGATGGCGGGCCGACCACCCCGGCAAACCTTGCCTGCCTGTGCCAGCACCACCACAATGTGAAGACCGATGGCCGGGCCTTTTATATCATGGACCCGCATACGCGCGACATCATCTGGCTATTTGAAGATGGCACCTGGACCACCACCGAACCCTCCGGTCCACTGGCGCACAAGAACAAAAACTGGGTGCAGACCTTCGCCCAAACCATGACCGCCCACCGCGCTCGCGCCTACGAGGAAGCGCAAGCACTCATGCGCCAGCAGAAAACCACCCCTAGGGAGGAGGAATAAAACCACCAGCTTCCCTACAGTGGCTGGCATGACGCAAAATTTATTCACACTTGACGAGCTCGTAATTTCTCAGACCAAGTCCTTCCTCAACGATCAGTTCATGATCACCGATCTAGACGGCACTCCTGTGGGCACTATCCTGCAATCCACCAGTCTCAAAGACATGGTGTTTAAATCCTCTCGAAGCTTGGAGGTCGCACTCACGGATGCTGAAGGCAACCCGCTACAGACGGTCATGACGATTTCGGATCCGCCGAATTTTCTGCGGGATACCTATGAGGTGCACTTGCCGGGAATCGAAAAGCCCATGGCCGTTATCACCAAGCGTTTCTCCATGCTCAAGACAAAGTTGGACTTGACCATGGAGGGCTTTGCCGACGTCGAAATTCACGGCGACTTCTGGGATTGGAACCTTTCCATCACTTCAGAAGATCGCCTGCTTGCTGACGTCTCTAACGAATGGACTGGCATGGGTAATTTCTTCATGGGCAAAAACACGTACCGCCTGCGCATCACGCCGGGCCTCAATGAGCAACATCACGCCGCCATCATCGGCGCCGTGATGAGCATGGATATGCTGCGCACCAAGCAAAAGAATAGCGACTAGGACACACAAAAAGAACCGGAGTGGAAAAGTATTTCCATCTCCGGTCTTGGTGGTGTGATGTTCACGATGGCAGCTCAGCATGGCTTTTCAAAAAGTGTCTCCCGAGCTGCGGATATGGAATCTCCCGAGTATTAATTCCGCTACTAAGGCGCTTCAATCGGCCGCAAATTAGGCCACAGAATCACCGCTAAACCGTTTCCTTCCCTTATCTAGCACATACTGTGGACATGAAAAACTCGCCAGCAGGACCAGACGAGCATTAGAACATTTGTTTTATAAAATCTCCCAGAGGTTTATCGGTCGACATTCCGCAACTGGATTGACAGTCTTATTCTTCCGGCTCCTCGGAACGCCAAGGTGCGGTTTCAGAACTGTAAGTTGTAAGCACCATGTCACACCACAGACGAGCAGCATTCACTGCAAGCTCTGCATGCCGCTGCTCTAGCCCCGACCGTAAACTCTTCCATTTCCTTTCCACTCTCAATTCAGTCTCTTAAAAAATACCGAAATAGACGAAACGCAACGCAGGACGCCTCATCTTGCGCTTCCTCTGAGTCTGTTGCGGCGGCAAGTGAACTACAAATTAGTAATGGAACGATTGTCCCAATAGTTAGCTTGCAAGATTCTGACAATTCAGCTCCATCCAATTCGGTAAAATTGACCATGCCATGACAAGTCGCTGGAATCACAACACGGCCTACCATTCTGAACTGCTCGCCGCTGCCCCGGGGCCGGATTCGAAAGTCCTTGACGTTGGTTCGGGAGACGGACTGCTAGTCAGCAAATTCGCGGAGGTAGTCCATGACGTAAGAGGCATAGACTCAGACCCCCATGCAGTCAAACAGGCTAGGGCCCTTCTGGCCACCGTCCCAAACGCAACTGTAATTCTCGGCGATGTTTTCGACGCCCCAGAACTACTAGGACAGCAGTTCGATCTCATCACGGCAGTGGCAACACTCCACCACCTCCCACTCGAACCGGCACTCAAACGGCTCGCAGAACTCCTATCACCCGGAGGAGAACTATTCGTGATAGGGATTGCCTCCAACAAAACTGCGGCCGACTGGTTCATCTCCGGAGCACTCGTCATCCCAGTACGTTTGATGAGTAAAGCCCATCGTGAGGAATATTATCCCGGTATGAAGACTTCAAAACCACAAAAGTCGCTGAAAGAAATTTGCGACATAGCCAAAATTGTTCTCCCCGGATGCCGCATTCAACGACGTTTTTACTACCGATACACACTCAGGTGGACTAAACCATCCGGCGGATTTACTAACTCCTAATCCAGCAACCCAACCACCTGGCACCGACACATTCGACAAGTCAGTAGCCCCTCGGTCAGGCCGGTAACCTTCCACCCCTGCACGAAACGGGGCGAGTGAAAAGCATTTTTGGAACCTCATCGACTTTGCTCTCCAAGAGAGCCCAGCACCTCTACTCACACCCCAAAACCGGAAAACCAAAACAGCAGATTGGAGACTCTTTCAAGCTTTCTGCTTTAAGAACGAGCCAAAAGGAAAGATCGACTTACAGAACCGACTTTCCCCTCTCTGTTAGGAAAATTCATAGCGATCAATAAGCGTTGATTTGACCTTTCCTAGGCATTAAATGGTTGTCATTGTGTAAAGTATATTTACGTCACCGACGTTAAAGACATCCGAGGAGGAAATGTGACTAAGCAACGCACCCTGGTAGCAACCGTAAACGTCTTAATCATGATGGCCCTAGTGACTCTTTACTCTCAGGGTTGGGGCAATATCTATGTATACGCTGGCCTGGCAATGCTAGCGGTGGTTTTTGGCGGTGTTGCAGTGGCTCAGGCCGTTGATGTCAGTGACAAAGATGCAAACGCCCGATAGAACAAACAACATGCTAAGAACCACGCGAATTCGGAAAGGGCTAACCCAATCGAAACTTGCGGAATCCGCAGGAGTATCACGCCAAACAATCTATGCCGCTGAGCAGGGAGCCGATCTGCGCCTTTCGGTAGCAAAAAGGGTGGCAAATGTTCTTCAATCAACAGTGGACGAGCTTTTTAGCCACAGCCCGCGGTAAGACGTACGCGCATTCGCCCGATAAAGTAAAGGCTAGGGCATCTCTTATCAACAGGCTGAGGCTACCGGGCTGAACCCTTGAAAGTGGGCATCGGAGATTGAATCTATGCCGTCAATTTGAGGGTACGGAACAAAACCCGGGGCACTTCAATTCACAAATTCGCTATGCGCGATTTGCACATTGACCGTAGGGTAAGAGTATGCCGCTGACACTCGTTTCCTTATCAACCGACCCAACACCCGACTTGCTTCGAACACGCATCGGACAAGCACTTCGCCAAACGCGGATAGCACAATCCAAGACTCTCCAAGACGTAGCCGATGAGGCAAACCTGTCACGATCCCACCTATCAGATATTGAACGTGGCAGGAAAGAAGCATCCTCAGAAGTCATTCGCAGCATCCACCAATCCTTAAACCTCAGCATCGACGATTTACTCGACCGCGCCTCACACTCGTCGAATCAGGGCCTGTGCCTAGCAGCCTAAACACATCCAAGCACCGATTTACAGTCCGCCTGAGGCCGTAATCATTTGGCCAGTAACCCAGCGCGACTCTGGCCCCGCAAGGAAAGCGGCTACCTTTGCAATATCTTCCGGGCGGCCCAACCTACCCATAGGGGTCATCTGTGCGAGCTGTTGCCTTAGTTCCGGGTCCGGATTGGCCTCTTGCTGGCCGTCGGTATCTGTTACTCCTGGCCGAATTGCGTTGACCGTAATATCTTTAGCTGCAAGTTCTTTAGCAGCTACTTGCGTCAGTGCTTCCAAAGCAGACTTCCCCGCGCAATACTCAGCGATCCCAGGTTGCGGCAACAAAGTATTCAACGACGAAATATTAATAATGGAACTTCCCTGAGGCATCGAAGGAGCAAGATGCTTAATAAGCAGGAAAGGGGCCGTCGCATTAATAGTGATGGCCTTATTCCATTCGTCTAACTCAGTATCAACTATGGGCCCGATCTCAGTTCCGGCACTGGCGTTGTTGACAACGACATTAAAAAGACCTTCTTGCGCTAGCTCTTTAACCGTTTCTTCGACAGAATCACTGGCACTTAGATCTGCACGTACAGCACGAACCTGATAGCCCCGGGACGACAAATCAGTGACCGCCTCATCCGCAGCGGTGCGGTTACTATTCCACGTCAGTACAACGTCGTACCCACCCCGTGCAAGGGTTTCTACTACCGCACGTCCAATACCACGCGACCCACCAGTAACTAATGCGGCTTTCTTCGTTGATTGTTCCATGCCGTCAATAATCCCCATCCCCACATAAAAAAGCCACGGATTCCGCTCCTAGCGAAATCCCTCCGAACTCGCGAACCCATAACCCATCGTCACATCAAACATTGCCCTCAAACGGGATGTGCGCCCTCAATCCCCGCACGTTCAATCCTCGGCCCTTAAAAACCGGAAAACGAAAGAAACCGGAGGTAACATACCCTTTCGAGTTTGTTACTTCCGGTCGTGCAGTTTGTTCAACTGCTCATGGTGCCCGGGGCGGGACTTGAACCCGCACGTCCTTATCGAACACTGGCACCTGAAGCCAGCGCGTCTGCCAATTCCGCCACCCGGGCAGGGTGTGAATGTCTTAGCGACTTGATAAAGATACCACGAATGCTCCTCAGAACTACAAATCTGCAGGAAAAATAAACTATTTCGGGGAAGGAGCAGCGAAATTTCTGGGAACTTTCGCGTCGCCATCTACGTTTCGAGGGAGTGAACAAACTATACTGATCGCTACTGATCGCTGCATGGTGGAAAGGAGAATGGCTCGTGGCGTTTTTGGAAAAGCTGGCGAAGCTGGACTCCGCCATGCAACGCGGCCTTGATAATGGCATGGCTCTTGTCTTCGGCGGCAAGGTCGTTCCAGCGGAGATTGATGAGCTTTTAAAGCAGGAAGCCCAGGATAATCTCGCACGCGGGGACGATGACAACCTTTATAGTCCGAATGTGATGACTGTGGGTGTCTCCTCCAAGGATTTGGAGAACTTGTCGCAGGATCGCAATTTGCCGGCCGATTGTGCAGACCAGTTGACGCGGTTTATTCGCAATAGCGGATGGTCCCTCGCGGGCCCCGTGATTGTGCGAGTGGCGGAGGAATCTGGTTTGCGCACGGGTCAGCTTCGCGTGTCCTCGTTTATTGATCACGAGCCCACGGAAGAGACCGGTTTTGAGGCTATTTTCCACGACTTTGATGGTCAGGAGGACCAGATGACCGAGCAGCACGAGAATACGGCTGATGACGCGGTAACTACCGCTTTCATTGCTCCAGATAGTCAACCCGCCCCGCAGCCGCAGGGCCCCGCAGTCAACCTGATGCTGCAGGATGGCTCTTCGCGCGTTTATCACGTGCAAGAAGGCTCCAATATTATCGGCCGCAGCAATGACGCGGACCTGCGCCTTCCGGATACGGGCGTATCCCGCCAGCACGCGGAAATCACCTGGAACGGCCAGGATGCGGTGCTGGTGGATTTGCAGTCCACTAATGGCACCACGGTGAATGAGACGCCGATTGATAATTGGCTGCTGGCCGATGGCGATGTGATCACTATGGGCCATTCCCACATCGAGGTCCGCATCACGGGCCTTGATTCGCACAGCTACTAAGTTCAGTTAAGGAAGGGAGGTCGCCATGGATGCAGTCATCATGCTGGCGCTTCGCATCGGCTTGTTGGCTCTGCTGTGGATTTTTATCCTGGTGGCCTTAAACGCCATGCGCCGCGATACTAATAAATCTGCTGGGGCTATCCGCCAGCAATCGAAGAAGGTGGGGGCACCGCGGCGTCGGGAAGCGATTAAGCAACTGTCCATCGTTGAGGGCCCCTTGCAGGGATCCCATATGGAATTGGGCACATTGGAGGACTGCACGCTGGGCCGAGCCTCTGACTGCGACTTTGTCACGGGCGACGACTATTCTTCCGGCCACCATGCTCGGCTATTCCGCCGCGGTAGCGAATGGGTTGTGGAAGATTTGGAATCTCGCAATGGCACCTTTGTCAATGGCGTGCGCATCGACCAACCCGAGGTAGTCGGCGCGGACTCCGAAATTAAACTGGGGCGCACTACCGTGAGGTTGAACGCATGACACTGAAGCTGAACTTCTTTGCTAAGTCCGATCGCGGCCTCATTCGCGATAACAACGAGGACTCAGGTTACGCCGGTCCTCACCTTTTGATTTTGGCCGATGGCATGGGTGGCCACGCGGCGGGCGAGGTTGCCTCCGAGCTGATGGTCAACCACCTAGAAATCTTGGACCAAGATCCGGGCCAAGAAGACACCACGGCGCTACTAGAAGCGGCCGCCGAACAAGCCAATGAGGCCATTAGTGATCACGTCAAGGCCCACCCAGAAACCGAAGGCATGGGCACCACGCTGTCCACCATGCTCTTCAACGGCACGGATTTCGGCGTCTGCCACGTGGGTGATTCCCGCGGCTACTTGCTACGCGACGGCAAACTCGAGCAGATCACCAAGGATGATACCTACGTGCAATCCTTGGTCGATAAAGGCGAACTGGACCCAGGCGATGTCTCGTCGCACCCGCAAAAGTCCCTCATTCTAAAGGCTTATACGGGCCGCCCGGTCGAAGCAACGCTATTTACCCTCGACGCCAAGCCCGGCGACCGTATCCTGTTGTGCTCCGATGGGCTTTCTGATCCGGTAACAGCCTCCACTATTGAAACCGCACTGGGGCAAGGCAGCATCGAGCAGGCGGGATCCGCGCTGGTAGACCTGGCCATTCGCTCCGGAGGTCCGGATAATGTCACCGTGGTTATTGGTGAAGTAACCGAGGAAAGCCCCCAGGAGCACGAACCATTCCGCGTAGGCGCCCTCGCGGGTCCTACGGAAGAACCAACCCATCCGGATTCTTCCGCCTCGCGGGCGGCACAGCTCTCCCGCAAGCCTCAAGTAATTCCGCCGGCCGTCATGGCGGATGGCAAGGACGAGCACCCAGAGCCTAATGATGACGAAGCGGAGGAGGAAACTTCCGGCCGAAAGATCGGCTGGAAAGTACTCCTTGCCTTGCTCATCGTCCTAGCGTTGGTCATCGGTGCCGGACTGTGGGCGAAGAACTTCTTGTCCAATAATTACTACGTGGCTACCAACGAGGCACAGGAAATCACCATCCAACAGGGTGCTGACTACTCCGTCTTTGGCAAGGAACTACACTCCACGCACCAAAACGTGTGCATTAATGACAGCAATTCGCTCCTCTTTTCCGGCGAGCCGTGCAAGGGCGACTTTGCACCACTAAAGGTTACGGACCTACCGGAATCTGAACGCAGCGCCGTCGACCATCTCTCCACTGGTGATCTAGGTGAGGTACAGCAGCAAGTCAATGATTTGGGCGATAAGGCGCTCAAGCCATGTATCACTGCGCCGAGCCAAAAAGATAAAAAAGATGCCAAGAAGAACAAGCCTGGCGTCACCTGCCGGGAGGTGTAGGTTGTGAAAAAGTTTTTTAGCCGAGGAACCGAACTCGGCCTGCTCATCCTAGCCGCCATCGTCTTTGCTATCACTTTGGTCAGCCTGGAGCTATCCCAAGACAACGCGCTGACCATGGATCTGGTTTACCTTATTGGCGGATTCATTGGCGTCTTCACCGTCGCCCATTTGGTGATGTGTTTCTTAGCGCCTTATGCCGATCAGATCATGCTGCCCATTGTGGCGATTCTCAACGGCATCGGGCTTATCATGTTGGCCCGCCTGGATCTGGTCAATGAAAGCGGGCTCGCGGTGCGTCAAGTCATGTGGACCATCGTCGGACTCGTACTCTTCGTGCTGGTCTTAGCCATATTAAAGGACCACAGGTCACTGACGCGCTACTCCTATATCTTGGGCGCCGCAGGCCTTGTCCTGCTGGCCCTGCCGCTGGTATGGCCGCAGCCTGCGGACGTGGAGGCACGCATCTGGATAAACTTGGGTCCGTTTTCAATCCAGCCCGGCGAGTTCTCCAAGATCTTGCTGATCTTGTTCTTTGCCATGCTGCTGACGCAGAAGCGCTCCCTATTTACCGTGGCGGGATACCGAGTACTGGGTATCTCCCTGCCGCGCTTGCGCGACCTCGCACCCATCCTGATCATTTGGGCCGTCGCGATCGTCATCATGGGTATCTCCAATGACTTCGGCCCAGCGCTGCTGTTATTTAGCACCGTCCTTGGCATGCTGTTTATGGCCACCGGCCGGGTGAGCTGGCTGCTTATCGGCGTTGTCCTCGTCGGTGTGGGCGGTTTTGGTATTTATCAGATCTCCGCAAAAATCCAGCAACGCTTTTCTAACTTCTTAGACCCGCTCGGCAATTATGACGTCACGGGTTTCCAGCTTTCCCAGTCGCTATTCGGCTTGTCTTCCGGCGGCATCTCTGGCAGCGGCTTGGGCGAGGGGCATCCAGAACTCGTTCCGGTGGCCCACTCGGATTACATCCTTGCCGCAATAGGTGAAGAATTCGGCCTCATTGGCCTAGCCGCCGTACTGGTGCTTTTCGGTATGCTGGCCACCCGCGGCTTTGGCACTGCGCTGCGCACCCGCGATACCTACGGCAAGCTGGTGGCTTCCGGTCTTTCTCTTACCTTGGCCGTGCAGGTCTTTGTGGTCACCGGCGGTATTTCTGCCCTGCTGCCGATGACCGGTTTGACCACGCCATTCATGTCTGCCGGTGGTTCCTCTCTCATGGCTAACTATGTATTGTTGGCGATCTTGCTGCGGATCTCTAACGCGGCTCGCCGCCCCATGCAGGAGACCTCGAGCAATGCGCCGAGCGATACCTCCATGTTCCCGTCGGTCCAGGAGGCTCACCGATGAATAGATCCATCCGTCTAGTGTCCTTATTTGCCGTCATTTTGACCGCTATTTTGCTGGTCAATTTGACGGTGATCCAGGCATTTTCTGAAGATAAGTACGCCCATAATCCACGGAATATGCGCGGCTTCATGGAAATGCAGACCACTCCGCGCGGCCAGATCTTTGCGGGCAATACCGTGTTGGCACAGTCGACGCAGAACCCGGATGAAACCTACTCGCGCTCCTACCCCATTGATTCACCGGCCTTTGGCAACTTGACCGGCTACTTGTCTAGCCAATTTGGTGCCTCGGAACTGGAGTCCTCCCAAAATGACATCCTCAATGGCTCTGATGATTCTTTAATGAAGCAAAACTGGCTGGATACTCTGGCCGATAAGCCGAAGCAGGGCGCAAATGTGGAGGTCACCATCGATCCTGCGCTCCAGCAGGCTGCCTATGATCAGCTGGTGGGTCCTGGCTACGAGGGCTCTGCGGTTGCCATTCAACCTTCCACCGGCAAGGTCCTGGCCATGGCCTCCAACCCTGGCTATAACCCCAATGATCTGATGGGCGATTCTGCCGAGGATAATTGGGCCAACCTGCAAGAGCAGGAGGGCCAGCCGCTGGTCAACCACGCCGGTGCAGAAACGCTGCCCCCTGGCTCCATCTTCAAGATCATCACCACTGCGGCAGGCCTAAACAATGGTTTTGATCCCTCTTCCACGCTGACCGGTTCCAACGTCATTACTTTGCCGGATACGGTTACGGAGCTGACCAACTACGCCAATCAAAAGTGCAATGGCCAGGATTCGGTAACGCTCCAGACCGCGTTTGCGCTGTCCTGCAATACCGCGTTTGTGGAAATGTCGGAGCAGATCGGCGCGGATGAGCTGCGCAAGTACGCCAAGGCCTTTGGCGTGGGTGAGAACTACGACCTTGGCGTGTCCACCTCCGGCGGCACCTTGGGCGATTTGCCGGACGGTGCGGCCACGGCGCAGTCTGCCATCGGCCAGCGCGATGTCACCATGACCGCGCTACAGGCCGCAGTCATGGCAGGCACCGTGGCCAATAAGGGTACCCGCATGCAGCCTTACCTGGTCAATCGCATTACCGACGCCCAGATGAAAGATGTCCGCACCACCAAACCCAAGAAGGCAGACCAGGCGGTTAATGAGGAGACCGCGGCTACGCTTACTGATTTGATGTATGCCTCTGAGCGTTCGTCCTGGGGCTATGACGGTAACGGCTTTGCCTCGAAGACCGGCACCGCCGAGCACGGCGAGGGGCTGGCCCCGCACGTGTGGTACGTTGCCTTCGATCCGGAACGCGATATCGCCGTGGGCGTCGTGGTGAAAAATGGTGGTAACTTGGGTGAGTCCGCTACGGGCGGCAAGGTTTCCGGCCCGATTGGCCGCGCCATCCTGCGCGCATACCAGGGGGAGCAGTAATGAATAGCGCTGAGAATAAAGAACATCTCCAAGAACTTATTGGCAGCGACTACGAGCTCCAGTGGATCATCGGCCACGGCGGAATGTCCACCGTGTGGCTGGCCGATGACACCCGCAACGATCGCGAGGTGGCGATCAAAGTCCTGCGCCCGGAGTTTTCCGATAATCACGAATTCCTCTCCCGCTTCCGCAACGAGGCGAAATCGGCCAAATCCATTCAATCCGAGAACGTGGTGGCCACCTATGACTACCGCGAGCTAGAGGATAACGGCCGCAAGTTCTGCTTCATGGCCTTGGAGTATGTGCGCGGCGAATCCCTCGCAGACCTTTTGGCGCGCGAAAATACGCTGCAAGAAGAGCTCGCTCTCGACGTCCTCGAGCAGGCAGCACATGGCCTATCCATCATTCACCGCATGGAGCTGGTCCACCGCGATATTAAGCCCGGCAACCTCCTCATTACGCAAAATGGCCAGGTCAAGATCACGGACTTTGGCATTGCCAAGGCGGCCGCGGCCGTGCCGCTGACCCGCACCGGCATGGTGGTGGGTACCGCGCAATATGTATCGCCCGAGCAAGCACAGGGCAAGGACGTCACGCCGGCTTCCGACGTCTATTCGCTCGGCGTCGTCGGCTATGAAATGCTGGCTGGCAAGCGTCCCTTTACCGGAGATTCCTCCGTGTCCATCGCCTTGGCGCACATCAACCAGGAGCCAGAGCCGCTCTCGACGAATATCAGCGCTCCAGCCCGCGAGCTCATTCGCATCGCATTGCGCAAGGACCCCTCTACCCGTTACGCCGATGGCAATGAGTTCACTCTGGCCATCTCCGCAGTTCGCTTGGGCAAGCGCCCGCCGCAGCCTAAGTCCGCACCACTAACGCAACGCGCACCGGAGCCCTCGCCGTCCGCATCAACGGAGATGTTGGGCAACGTTGCCCAGCCCACCACGATCCATCCGGCTGCGGGCACCGCTCCGCACAAGGAGTCCAAGGGCGGATCCTCCTTCCTGAAGGGCCTGGGTATCACCCTGCTCCTCGCAGCCGTGGCCGGTGGTGGTTACGCCGCCTACCACAACTTGAGCGATAACGAGGGAGAAAGCGAACCCTCCAGTACCCCGGAGACCTCGGTGGTTACGGAGTACCGCGATCCCACCACCACCCCGCAGAACACTCCGGAGGAAGAGACGGAAGAGGCCCCGGCACCGGTGACGGTGACAGAGACCGAGCCGCAGGAATCCGATCAGGAAGAAGCCCCGCGTACCACTACTCACCGCGAGACACCCACGCGCCACTCGCCTACCCACCAGGAACAGCCCCCGGCCGTACCAACGCAACAGAATCCGCAGGATACGCACGTTGAAACTACACCTGAGCTGGATACTCCAGTAAACTCGCAGGCTAATGAGCTCCCCGGAGACTTAGCCGATCTAATTACACAGGAGGGTGACTAAGCGATGGTCAATGACCGCTATCGGAGAGGCGAGATCATCGGCGCCGGCGGCATGTCTGAGGTCTATGCTGCCGAAGACACCGTCCTAGGCCGCCAAGTAGCGGTAAAGATGCTCCGCCCGGAAATGGCGCGCGACGTCAACTTCCGCGAGCGTTTTTACCGCGAGGCCCAGAACTCGGGCAAGCTGAATCACCCCAATATCGTGGCGGTTTATGACACCGGCGAAACCGAACTGGATGGTATGACCATCCCATATATCGTCATGGAGCGGGTCAACGGCCGCACCCTGCGCGATATCATTCGCGAGGACGGAGCCCTGTCCGCCCAGGAAGCGGCGGATATCCTCAAACCGGTAGCGGATGCACTGCAAGCCTCGCACGAGGCCGGGATTATCCACCGCGATATCAAGCCGGCAAATATTATGCTCACCAACACCGGCCAGGTGAAGGTGATGGATTTCGGCATCGCCCGTGCCTTGGATGATTCCACCTCGGCGATGACGCAAACTTCCGCCGTTATCGGCACCGCCCAGTACCTTTCCCCGGAGCAGGCTCGCGGTAAGAACGCGGATGCCCGCTCGGATGTCTATGCGCTGGGCTGCGTTCTCTATGAGGCGCTTACTGGCCATACGCCTTTTGAGGGCGAAACCCCCTTTGCGGTTGCGTATCAGCATGTGCAGGAAGAGCCGACGCCGCCGTCGGAGCTCATCGCGGAGCCCTCACTGACTCCTACCCAGCGCGTCAATATCGATGCGGTAGTACTTACCGCTATGGCCAAGCACCCGGCGGATCGTTATCAGTCCGCTTGGGAGATGGCCGGCGATTTGGAGCGCCTACGCAATGGGCAGGTCACCGCGGCGGCGCGCATGCACGTCAACGAGGAAGAAGACGAGCAGCCTACCGAAATGGTCGGCGCCGCCGCACCAGCTGCGGCCGCGCACCGCGCGCCAATCCAGTCCACCCGCCCCACCGAGGACGATGACAATCAGGGTGGCGGCTGGATGAAGTGGCTGGCAGCCTTCCTGGCCGCACTCTTGGTGGCCATCGTGGGCTACTTCGCCTGGGATTTCTTCTCCAACGATAAAGACTCTGAAGATAAGCCACGCCAGACCCAATCGGCCCGCGAGGACAAAATCACCGTGCCAGAGGTGGAAAACCGCCCGCGCAACGAGGTGGTTAAGGAACTAGAAGACATGGGTTTGCAGGTCACCGTCAATGAGGAGGCCAACCCGGATATTCCACGCAATAATGCCATCCGCATTAATCCGGCCCCAGGCTCCGAGCTGCAGAAGAACGCCTCGGTCACGCTGACTATTTCCTCCGGCAAGGAGATTACGGACGTTCCGGATATCACCGGCATGACCTTGGATAAGGCTGCTCGGGCCCTCGAAGAGGCAGGCTTGGCGCTCAACTCCGATGTCTCGGAGGAAAACGATGAAGCACCAGCCGGCCAAATCATCAAGCAGGACCCGGCCGGCGGCACGCAGCTGTCCAAGGGGTCGAAGGTGCGGGTGACGGTATCTAAGGGCGTCGAAAAGAAGCGCGTTCCCGATGTCGCCGGCATGGACGTCGATGATGCCCAGAGCCGCCTCGAGTCGAATGACTTTGATGTAGACGTCCGCGAGGTGGATTCCTTGGAGCCGAAGGGCACGGTGCTCAGCGTCTCCAACCAGGGCGCGGAGCTGGAAAAAGGCAAGCCGGTTACCGTTGAGGTATCCAATGGCATGCTCTTTAAGGCCCCTGACCTGGTACGCAAGAATGAGGGCCAGGCCGAGGCCGCGCTGCGGGAGGCTGGCTGGACCGGCCAGTTCGTCGTGGGCGAGCCGGCTCCTACCGGTGCCTTGGTGGATGCCAATAAGATTGGCTGGGCGTCTGTGAACCCGGGCGATACCATGCGCAAGGATCAAAATATTGATATCCGCCTGTGGAGCTTCGACCCCGCTGCACTTCTGCCGCAGCCATAACTGCTGGTATCCTAAGGCCTCAGTACGAACTTAGATAAGACTTTAAATCTAGAAAAGGTATCTTATGCCGAAGTCAAAGATTTCCCAGAACTCCTCCGTCCCTACCTCGAGCTCTGCTACCAACCGCACGCCCGTCAAGATCAATTCTGAGGGCACCCCGAAGTGGTACGTCGCCATCATGCTGGGACTGATGGTCATCGGCCTGCTGTGGCTGGTGGTCAATTACCTCGCTGGCCAGGACATCCCGTTCATGGCGGATCTCGGCGCATGGAATTACGGCATCGGCTTCGGACTGGCCATCATCGGCCTGCTAATGACCATGGGTTGGCGCTAAGCTAAACTCCACAACCTATTCCCTCGCTCCCTACTTTTTGTAGGCGGCGAGGGTTTTTCATATCTAGGAGCCACATGTCTCGCCATATTCTTGCTGCTGGCCTCATCATTTCGGTGGCCTACGCGGCCGTGCACATCGCGTTTGCCGACGCCACCCTACTCACCGGCGCCGCTCCCTTCCGCCTTTCCGTGCGCAACTACCTAGGCAACGTCCTAGGCTCGGGCATGGTGTGGGGAATCTTTAGCTACCTCATGGGTAAGGAGTTTCCGGGCCGGTGGCTCAAGGCACTCCTGGCCGGTACGGGAATCATCGTTATGATGCTGGCGGTGCACTATGCCTTGCTCGTGGTTTTCGGTGTATATAACTGGCGCGAGGCATTCGAGTACAACGCCCAGTGGTTCTTCCTGGCGCTCCTCTCTGGACCGGTACTGGGGCTGGCCGGCGCGGCCTCGGCACGGTTCTGCTGGTTCGATTACCTCGCCGTACTTGGTTTCCTCCTCGAGCCCGTGGTTGCCGGACTCGTCCCAGGCAATTCCTACCTGCCCCGCACCACGACCATCCCTGGGTACTTCGCCGCCGCGAGTTTGTGGCTCATCGGCGCGGGCTTCTTTATTTGGCAGCGTCGTTCCACGCGCTAAGCGCTTCTTCGGCGGCCCACCACCCCGGCATGCCGTGCACGCCAGCGCCAGGAGCGGCCGAGCTAGAGGCCATTAATACTCCCGGGGCGAGTCGGTGCGGATGGGCCGAGAAGCGTGGTCGCAGGAGGGTTTGCAGCCCGGTCATGGAACCGCCGGCGATATCGCCGCCCACCAAATTAGGATTCCATCGCTCCAGATCGGCCGGGCTCGTAGCACGGGTGGCCAGGATGGTATCGCGAAATCCGGGGGCAAAGCGCTCAATCTGGGCAGCAATCAGCTCGGTGACCTCACCCGGATAGCGCTCCACATAGCCGCGCGGGACATGCGCATAGGTCCACAGCGTTTGCCCTCGAGATGGGTCTGCCACGTATTGCTGGCATGCCAATACCAAGGGGCGCTTAGGCATGCGCCGCTTGCCGACGTCCCCCTCAGCCCCACATATTTCCTCCAAGCTGCCACCCACATGCACGGTGCCGGCCTGACCCACGCGCGGATCGGCCCATGGCACGGGTTCGCTGAGGTGAAAGTCCACTTTGAATACGGCGCTGCCATAGCGCCAGCGTGCCAGGCTCCGCCGAGTGCCGTCCCGCAGTTCCAGCCCACCCAGCCGCAGAATCTGGCGCGGGGTGAGGTTCACAATGATCGCATCGGCCGGAGGCAGCTCCCGCAGGTCGGTGACCTCGCATCCGGTGTGGAGGCGGGCATGGTGGGAGCGGAGGAGGTTAAGGAGGGCGTCGATAAGAGCGCCGGTGCCACCCTCCACCACAGGCCAGCCGCGGGTCATGCCAAGCCCGCCAAAGAGCAGGCCGAACGCCGAGGTAAAAGGCGTAGTCGGTGAGGTGATCGCGTGTACCGCGCTACCTGCAAAGAGGGCGCGAGCCTGGGGCGTGCGGAAGGCCGCGCGCGCCAAGCTGCTGGCGGGCAACACCCCGGCCGCGCCAAACTGCGCCAAGCGCACAGGGCGATCTGGCCAGCGCACCAGCGGGGTAAGCGCGTTGTCCACATGCTCATCGATGTGGCGGACAATGTGCCCGTGCAGCCGCCTCCACGCCTGGGCATCGGGCCCCAACTCCGCCGCCGTATCCGCCAAGGAACCGTGCAGGACCCCAGCCGGCGCGCCTTCGAGCGGATGGGCCATGGGATAAGGAGCATTGCGCCACCGCACACCGTGGGCTTCCAAGTCGAGGGCGCGAAAGGCCGGGCTCGCTACGCCAAAGGGGTGCCCAGCCGCGCCGAGATCCACGATCGTGCCCGGGAAAATCTCCGCGGAGGATGCCGCTGCACCACCGGGCCGGCCGGCGCGCTCGTAGATATCCACACGCCACCCGGCCATGGCCAAGCGGGCCGCGGCCGTGAGGCCATTCGGGCCTGCGCCGACGATCACAGCGCGAGGTTGATAATCCACAATGCTCCTTATGCAGGTCAATGCCCAAATTTATCAGTCTTGTTAACACAATGGGTAGAAAGTTATCCACAGGCTGTGGAGAAAACCTGTGAAATGTGAATTTCACACAATTATTAACACCCTGTGGATAACTGTTTTCACGGGCTTCCACAAGCTGATTTTCACACTTTCGCACGGGCTAGACCAGCGTGATCAGGGAAAACTCCGGAAAAGCGTTCGGTAAATTACAAAAATGTAGTTATCCACAATGTGGATAACCATTGTGGAATTCTTTCGCACACGCTTTCCGGTGATCAAATTCCACAGTTATCCCCAAACCCCAGCTTGGTGGGCTAATAGTGCGAGGACTACCGCGGCCACCGCAGCAACGCCGCCCCAGCGGAGGGTGGGGCTTTTTCGATAGAGGAAAAGGCTCAACACGATGCCTGTGCACAACCCGCCAAGGTGTCCCCACAGGGATACGCCATCGGCTAGAAAGGTATAGGCCACGTTCGCCAGAACGAGGGCGATGGGTGCGCGGAGATCGAGCCCGCGCTGGCGGTAAGCACCCACCAGCATGGCCATGAGCGCGAAGAGCGCGCCCGAGGCGCCGACGGTGGGGGTCTCAAAGTCGAATGTCAGGATCATGGCGGACGCGCCAAGACAAGAAATGAGATAGGCAGCGAGGTACAACCCGGTGCCAAGGGCCCGCTCCACCTCCTTGCCTATGAGAAGGAGCATGATCATGTTCACCGCCAAATGGCCCGCATCCAGGTGCATAAACGCGGAGGACAGCGCCGTCTGCGGCGCAATCGGATATTGCGGGCCCCACAGGCCCCAATCCACCGCGAGGTCGGATTCATAGAAGGTAGCGCCCAGCGTCCGGGCCTGCACCGCGGTAATAAGCCAGGCAATGATGCAGACGGCGGCGATGAGCGCGGTCGCCGGGGTAGTGCGGACATAGTTTCTCACCATGGTCATGAAGTTGTCAGTCCTTGGGGCGGGTCTAGTGGTGGGTGGCTCGGGGTAAAACTGCAACGAGCCCGCCGCCGCATGGATAATGCGGTGACGGGCCCGAGGGAAAAGGTGATTACGCGATATCGATGGACTCGATAACAACGTCCTCGTGCGGACGGTCCATGCGGTCGGTATCAACCTTGGCGATCTTGGACACAACCTCCTGGGAGGCAGCATCGGTAACCTCACCAAAGATGGTGTGGTGGTTGTTCAGGTGCGGGGTCGGCGCCACGGTGATGAAGAACTGGGAGCCGTTGGTGCCTGGGCCGGCATTGGCCATGGCCAGCAGGAATGGGCGGTCGAACTGCAGCTCCGGGTGGAACTCGTCCTGGAACTGGTAGCCCGGGCCACCGCGGCCGGTGCCGGTAGGGTCGCCGCCCTGGATCATGAAGTTATCGATGATGCGGTGGAAGATTGCGCCGTCATAGAACGGGCCGGACTGCTCACCCTTTGCGTTCTGGGTGGAGTAGTCCTTCTCGCCCTTGGCCAGGCCGATGAAGTTTTCAACGGTTACCGGTGCGTGGTTACCGAAGAGATCGATAACAATGTCACCGTAGTTGGTATGCATCGTTGCAGTTGCGGTCTTCTGAGTCATGCCAGCCATTGTAAAGAATTTAACGCGCGCCTGCCGCGCATGACATAACGCTGTCAGCGATCGCGCTAGCCTGAAGGCATGATTCGCGCGCTACTTTTTGATCTGGATGACACCCTGCTCGACCACACCGGCGCGGCCCGGGACGCGGTGGATCAATGGTGCCGCGAGCTAGGACTGCCCGAGGGCCAGCATGCGCGCTTTGCGGCCATCGAGCGCACCTGGTTCAACGCCTACGAGCGCGGCGAGGTCACCCACCAAGGCCAGCGGGCGGCCCGCTGCCGCGAATTCCTCGGCCGGGAGATGAGCGATGCCGAGGCGCTGACCGCTTATGACGGCTATCTTTCCGCCTACCGGGAGCAGTGGCGCGCTTTTGCCGACGCCCTGCCCACCCTCACCTGGGCCCTCGAGTCCGGCTTCCAGGTGGGCGTGCTCACCAATGGCGAGCGCGAGATGCAGCAGGCCAAGCTGGAAGCCACGGGCCTTGCGCTTGCCGACGTCCTCCTCATCCCCACCGTCGACCTCGGCTGCCCCAAACCGCAGCGCGCGGCCTACCTCGCCGCCTGCGATCAGCTGGGTGCGGCCCCCGCAGACACGCTCATGGTGGGCGATTCCCTAGCCAACGATGTGCAGGGCGCGCGCACGGCGGGGCTGCACGCGCTCCACCTCGACCGTGCGGGGAATGGGGATCTGCGCTTGCTTAGCGCGTTGAAAGAGGTTCTTTCCCAGATAGCCAGCTGACTACGCTGGTACCGAGACTTGCGCACCCAGTTTGCGGATCTTTCTCGCTAGTGATGTTTTTAACCCAAAGGTTAGAACGAGAAAAGAAACATACCGGTTCCATTCAGACACCCAGCGGATTCGCAGCTACTTTGCAGTTTGCGGAGGATACTAAAAGAACCACAATGAAAGGATCCACTCATGGATTTCTTGTCCTCCCTCCACAACCTCATGGACGCAGGCTCGCTGCTCCAAAGCTTTGGACCTTATATCCTGCTCGGCGTCGCCGTCGTCATCTTCATCGAGTCCGGCGTGCTCTTCCCATTCCTGCCGGGTGATTCACTGCTCGTTACCGCGGCCATCCTGCGCCACGAACTCGACATCAATGCCTGGCTGCTCTTTGTCGTGGCCGCGGTGGCCGCCTTTGCCGGCGACCAGGTGGGCTTCTACTTAGGCCGCCGCTTTGGCCGCAAGCTTTTCAAGGATGACGCCCGCGTTCTGCGCACCGAACACCTCGATAGCGCGGAAGACTTCTTCCAGCGTCACGGCCCGGTGGCCTTGGTATTGGGACGCTTCGTGCCGATTGTGCGCACCTTCGTCCCCTTCGCCGCGGGTACCGCAGAAATGGGCTACTCCTCGTTCCTGCGCTGGAATATCCTTGGCGGCATAGGCTGGGTAGGTTCCATGCTGCTCGTCGGCGTACTGCTGGGCGGTATCCCGGGCATTGCCCACTCCATCGACATCATCATGCTGATCGTGGTGGCAATTTCCGTGCTGCCGATGATCATCGGCTGGATCAATAAGCGCCGCAAGGCACAGCGCGAAATCCCGGCCAAATAAGAACTTTTGTTCTTTACCCGGCCGGGATTGCGGTGCGATTAGGGAGGATTTAGAGGGACTCGCGCACCTCATCGCGAGCCAGCACCATATTGCGCAGGGAGGCCTCGGTCTCCTCGTAGCCGCGGGTCTTCAGGCCGCAGTCCGGGTTGACCCACAGGCGCTCGACCGGCACGTGCTTGAGCGCGGCGCGGATGAGCTCTGCCATCTCCGCTACGGAAGGCACGCGCGGGGAGTGAATATCGTAGATGCCCGGGCCGATCTCGGAGTGGAAGGTCTCGTCGATATCCTCCAGCAGCTCCATGCGGGAGCGCGCCGCCTCGATGGAGGTGACATCGGCATCCAGGCCGGCAACGGCATCGATGATCTGGCCGAACTCGGAGTAGCACAGGTGGGTGTGGATCTGGGTGGTCGGCTTGGCCTCGAGGGCTACCAGGCGGAAGGAACGCACGGCCCAGTCCAGGTAGGCCTTGCGGTCTTCCTCGCGCAGCGGCAGGAGCTCGCGCAGGGCGGGCTCGTCGATCTGGATGATGTCGATGCCTGCCTCTTCCAGGTCATGCACCTCATCCGCCAGCGCGACGCCGAGCTGGTCCGCGGAGACGGACTGGTGTACGTCATCACGGACGAAGGACCAGGCCAAGATGGTCACCGGACCGGTGAGCATGCCCTTGACGTGGTGCTCCGAGAGCGACTGGGCGTACTTGGACCACTCGGTGGTCATCGCAGCCGGGCGGGAGATGTCACCAACCACGATTGGCGGACGAGTGCAACGGGAGCCATATGACTGGACCCAGCCGTTTTCGGTGGTGACGAAGCCATCGAGCAGCTCGGCAAAGTACTGGACCATGTCATTGCGCTCCGGCTCGCCGTGAACGAGGATATCGAGGCCGAGGCGCTCCTGCAGCTCAATGACGGACTTGACCTCGTCCTTGAGGGCGGCGTTGTAGTCGGCGTCGGAAAGCTCGCCCTTGCGGTGCGCCGCACGCGCCTGGCGGATCTCCTTGGTCTGGGGGAAGGAGCCGATAGTGGTGGTTGGCAGCTGCGGCAGGCCAAGTTCCTTCTGCGCCTCGTTGCGCTCAGCAAAGGCAGGCTCGCGCTTGACCTCGCCGGCCGGCAGCTTTTCGATGCGCGCCTTCACCGCCGCGTTGTGGATGCGCTCGGATTCGGCACGGGTGCGCACTGCGCGGTCGCTGATGCTATAAGCCTCCGGTGCCTCCAGCGGGCCCTGGGAGAGGGCGACGACTTCCTTGACCTTCTCGTTGGCGAAGGAGAACCAGGTGGCGACGTCGGCCGGCAGCTTGGTTTCCGCCTCCACGGTGTGTGGCACGTGCTGCAGGGATACGGAGGTAGACACGGAAAGGGAATCGAGGCTGCCCTCTAGGTCGTCGTACTTGGAGCGCAGGTCGCGTAGGTTGGCGGCCCAGACATTGCGGCCGTCGATAAGGCCGGCAACCAGGTGGGACTTCAGGTTCTTCACGCGATCGAGGTAGCCCTCATCGAGTGCCAAGGTTCCTACGGAAAGGTCCACCTGGACGGCCTCTGGCTTGAGCTCCGCCAGAACGTCGAGGCCCTTGCGGGCAGAACCGTACGGGGTGGTGAGGTATACCTGCGGGCGGTTGTCCGCGCCCAAAATAGCCTCGTAGGCGCGCTTGGTGTGGGCGGCCAGTTCCTCATCGTTGGCGATGGTCAGGTCCGCTACCAGGGCAGGCTCGGCCAGCTGTACCCACTTCACGCCGGACTTATCCAGCTCGGCCAGTACCTCCTGGTATGCCTTGACGGCATCATCCAAGCGGTCGAGCGGAGACTTGGTAGCACCCTCTGCCTGCTTAGACAGGGCCAGCAAGGTGACTGGGCCGACGAGGTACGGGCGCACGGTGTGGCCTGCCGCGCGGGCCTCTTCTACCAGCTTGGTAACGCGCTGCGGGTGCGCCTTGAAGTCCTGGTTATCGGCGATTTCCGGGACGATGTAGTGGTAATTGGTATCAAACCACTTGGTCATCTCCAGCGGCGCGGTGTCCTTATTGCCGCGCGCCAAGGTGAACTCATCATCCAGGGTCTCGCCGGCCACGGCGCCAACGGTCAGTGCGCTCTCGAGCACCTGGTCGTAGTAGGCGACGTCGGCAGGAATGGCGTAGTCCTCAGTAAGTCCCAGATCGCGCAGGCGGTTATAAGTATCCAGGCGGAGGGAATGTGCGGCGGACTCGAAGGTTTCCGCATCGATGCGGCCGGCCCAGTAGGATTCCAGCGCGCGCTTTAGCTCACGGTTAGCGCCGACGCGGGGGTAGCCCTCAATCGTCGCCTTGGGGAAGTTAGTGTTAGTCATTGTCTACTCCGATTCGAGATAACAGGTCTTGTGTAATGTCCGGATTGTTGTGGGTATAGATATGGAGGCCTTCCGCGCCGCCGGCCACAATGGTGCGGGCCAATTGGGCAGTAAGCTCCATGCCGATTTCGTATTCCTCTTCTGGGGTTGTCGCTGCCGCGAGCTGAGTGCGCACCCTTTCGGGTACGGTCAGCCCGGACAGCTGCCCCATTCGTTCCAACCGGCGCAGGCTGGTCATGGGCATAATCCCGGGAATGAGGGGGATTTTTACCCCGGCCAATTTCGCCCTTTGGGCGAAGCGGAGGAAATCCTCGGCGTCAAAGAAGAGCTGGGTGATGGCGAAGTCCGCGCCGAGACGCTGCTTATTGAGCAGCACGTCGAAGTCCTCGTCTTCATTCTTGGATTCTGCGTGGCCGCTGGGGTAACAGGCCACGCTCACCGCTAGCCGGCCGGCGGCAAAGCGTGCCGCTTGGTGGCTTTCTAGCTCGCGGATGAGTCGAATCAGCTCATCAGCATGCTGCAGGTAGTGTTCTGGCATGCCCCCTTCTGGGAGATCGCCGCGCAAGGCCAGTAGGCCACGAACACCGGCGTCTACCAAGCGATTGATCCACTCGATGAGCTCTTCGCGCGAGCCGGCCGTGCAGGCTAAGTGCGCCAGCGGACGCATGGAGGTGTTCTGCGAGATCTTCTCAATAAAGGCCGCGGTCCCCTCTAGCCAGCCGGAGCGTTGGGAGCTAGTCACCGCGATGTAATCGGGATGGTAGCTTTCTAAGACTTCTAGCAGGCGGTCGATCTTGGCGGCATCGGCGTCGTGGCGCGGTGGGATTACCTCGAAGGAAAGGGCAAGGCGCTCGGGCGCATCTGCTTCCTCTTCGCTTTCATAATCCAAGGGCGCGGAAGCCGAAAGTCGCGGACTCATGGTCACCTCCTTTGCTGGTCGTCGTTGGTGCGTTGGGAAAAAACGTACCAAGCTGTTCAGTTTGTGCGATAGCGATTGTTCAATGGTGATACCATTGCAAGCCCGCAAACTGCGAGGTTGGCGAAAAATCGGCTGAATAATAATCACAGGTTCTGAACCAAGCGGTCTATTTCTACCCCGTTCCCCCAGTACGCTACCGCGCTCACGGTGGTACACCACCCAACACGTCACTATGCTGGGTGAAAGCGAATTGATAAATCAGAGTTAAGGAGTATTCCACCCCATGAACCCCACCACACTGAACGTGGCCTTTAAGACTGCATCGAACCTGTGGAGCCAGTTCAATAACTACCGCGAGGAAAAGTCGCGCGAAGCCTATACCGCCCTAGAAGAAGCTGCGCAGAAGATGGACGAGCGCGATAACAGCAACTTCGCTGAACCCCGCCGCCAGGCAGGCGCCGTCACCCGCGCCGCACACTCCCGCCTCGAGCGCGCCCTAGGGGAATTCAACGATTACCGCGAGGACGCTACCGAGCGCCTGAACGATGCCAAGGAAGAGGCAACCAAGAAGGCAAAGAAAGCCCGCAAGCAGGCAAAAAAGGATTCCCAGAAGGCCCAGAAGAACCTCAAGAAGAAATCCGCCAAGGTAGCCAAAAAGCAGAAGAAGAATAAGAAGTCCTCTAAGGGCTGGATCTTCGCCGGCATCATCGCCCTATTGTCCGCTGCGGCCGGTGCCGCCTATTACTGGCTGCGCTCCAACGACAAGCCTTCCCAGACCCCGCCGCGCGTGGATGACTTCCAGCCCGGATCCCACACCGCTCCGGAGTCCACCTTGGTCTACACTTCCGCCAGCGAGAATGACACCCAGTCTGACCTCGTTGAAGAAGGTGCCGTACGCGATGAGGAGCTCCTCGGTTCCATCGATGAGCAGCTGGCCAAGCACCGCGAGGAAGAAGCAGCTCAGCCGGCCGATACCACCCGCGTTACCGATGACCACCAAAACGAGGGCAAGCACCGCCTGTAAACCGAGGAATAAATACGCTTACCACCCCGCCGTGGGGGTATGCGTAGCGTTGTCTAGATCTCATTGCTTTGCCTAAACAAAAATCTCTTGATTGAATTCCCACATTAGGGATCTTTCTACAAGGAGATGAACAATGAGCTTTGAGTCCCTCACCGTCAAGCTCAAAGACGGCTCAACGTACTACTTCCCGGCGGGTGCGGTGTCCAAAGACCCTTCCTCTCGCGTGGATAACCTGCGCTTCGCCATCGATAACGGAACCACTTTCCACTCCGTGGATGAGGCCGGCATCGAGCGCGAATTCAACGGTCACGACGTCCGCAATTACCACCTAGCCTAAGCGTTAGCACAATCCCTTCCTCGCAGGTCACCGGCTTGTACGGAAGGGATTTTTCGCGTGCCCACCCCACGCTACGGCCCGCCGTCTATCGTGGATCTTATGGAACTTCGCGCAACGCAGGAATCTGACCGCACCTACCTCGCCCGCCTCAACTTTCTTACTGATACTTTCGGTGACGAGCACGGCGAGCTTTCCCCCGATTTTGCCGATGATTTTGCCTTCTACGTGGAAAATTGGGAGCCCAATCAGGGCGGCTTCATCGCATGGGAGGAGCTCGTCCCAGCCGGCGGCGTGTGGCTCAATTGGGGCACGGAGGACAATCACGGCTTTGGCTTTGTTAAGCCCGCCATTCCGGAGCTCGCCATCGCGGTCGAGACCCGCTATAAGGGCCAAGGCATTGCCACCGCGCTTATCGACGCCGCCACTTCCCTCGCCCAGACCCTGCGCGCCCCCGGCATCTCTCTAGCCGTCCACCCCGATAATCCCCGCGCCAAGGGTCTCTATGAGCACCTCGGCTTCGAGCACGTGGGCAGCCACGAGGATCACTTTGTGATGGTCAAGCGCTTCTAAAGCGAACGCAGGCGGGCGTGAGTAACATAAATGGGCTCGTTATCCACGGCCGTCTTAAACTCCTCGGTCAGTCCTGCCATAACCGCCTCGCGCGCCTCTTCGCGGGTGCTGTGAAAGCTCACAACCTCGCCATCCACCGCGGACTCGCCGCGCTTGCGCACTACCACGAATTCCGCGCCCTCCGGCGCCGCAACTTCTTTGTCTGCGGAGGTAAAGGGATCACTGTAGCGAGCGTTGGCGGTCATGGTTGGTCTCCTGGTGGTATCGCGGGACAGTAATGATTCCCCATTCACTGTACTGAAAGTTTCTCGCCCGCGACCTTGCACAATTCCGCCCGCTTCTTTCGCTGTTCACGATTTTCGTCCATATAAATCGGCACAACCGTCGACGGAAACCACGGTTTGTATGGACGAAAGTTGCGATCGCAGCCAATTCGACCCCTGAACCCCACCACGTAGAAAAAGTCCGGCCCCTCCGAAGAGGAAGCCGGACTACATGCTGTGGAGCATAGGAGAATCGAACTCCTGACCTTCTGCTTGCAAAGCAGATGCTCTACCAATTGAGCTAATGCCCCAGTGCCTAGTTACTTTACTACCGCAGCCGAAGTAACTACAAACCGCTCCCAACCTGAACCGCTCAAATCACTTTCGCCACTTTAGGCATGTCCTATCACTTCCGTAACACGCAGGCGCTAGGGTCATGGGCACATCGTGTCCACTTTCCCTCATCCTTAGGAAAACCATGCGTCGCATTCTCACCTCCGCCCTCACCGTGCTCGTCGCCGCTGCCGTTCCAGCGGCCGCTAACGCACAGTTGCCGCAAATCCCGCAGCTGCCTGCGTCCTCCAGCTCGAATTTCCAAGACGAAATCAACCATCGCATCGATGACGCCCGCGCACAGGTCGAGGACATCACCTCCAAGGCCTTCCCGCAGAAAGCTCCTAAGCAAAAGGCACCTACCCCAGCGAAGAAGACAGAGCCTCGCAACAGTGGTGGCGTCGACTGTGCCAATTGCGTAGCTATCACCTACGACGACGGCCCAGGTGCCGAGACCAACCGCCTGCTGGATAAACTCAAGGCCAAGAACGCGCACGCAAGCTTCATGGTGATCGCCCCCAGTGCTGAGCAGCACCCCGAGCTGCTCAAGCGCATGAAGGCCGAGGGACATACCATCGGCAACCACACTAAGAGCCACCGCCAGCTCAATACCCTGTCCTATGAGCAGGTATCCCAAGAAATCGATGCCGGAAATGCCGCCATTAGCAAGGCCACCGGCCAGGGTACGCGCTGGGTACGCCCGCCCTACGGCGCCACCAATGCCACCGTGGATCAGGCAACCCGCGATAAGGGCGTCTCCCAAGCGCTCTGGGATGTCGACACCGTGGATTGGAAGGATCGCAACTCTGACCACGTCTGCTCCTCAGCCGTGCAGGGCGCCCACGCTGGTTCCATCGTCTTGATGCACGATATCCACCCCACCACCGTGGATGCCGCCGATTGCGTTATCGATGGCCTACGCGCCAAGGGCCTCGAACCTGTGAGCTTGGATCGCCTTCTGCGCACCCCTGTGCCAGGTAAGCGCTACTATGCTCGTGGTTAATGATTGATTTTTCCCTGACTGCCGACGCCGTCGCTCCCCAACTCCTCGGCTGCACCCTCACCCATGCCGGGGTTAGCATCCGACTTACTGAGGTAGAGGCCTATCTCGGTGCCGAGGATTCCGCGGCACACACATTTAACGGCAAAACCCCCCGCAATGCGGCCATGTTCGGCCCGCCGGGTAGGTTCTACGTTTATATTTCTTACGGCATCCATCGCAACGTCAATATCGTCTGCGCCCCTGAAGGCACTGGCCAGGGCTGCCTGCTGCGCGGCGGTGAAATCATCGATGGCGCTGATATCGCTTTCGCCCGCCGCGGCACCAGCGATTTCCATAATCTCGCCCGCGGACCAGGGAACCTCGGCAAAGCCCTCGGTTTCACGCTGGAAGACAACCACCAACCGATACAACTTGCCGAGCGGTCTTCCGAACCAGAATGGGTACGCGGCCCACGCATTGGAATCTCGAAAAACCAAGAAGCAGCCCTACGGTTTTGGATCCCCTTCGATAAAACCGTCTCGGGCCGCCGCGGCTATCCCAAGAATTAGCCCTGCTAGTTCCGCTAGCTAATAGCGCCCGCCGTAGCGCTCATCGTTCTCGATGGCCTTAATGATCCGCTGGTTAATCTGCAGCATCTGGCGAATCTGCGTGCGGGTTAGCTTGTCCACTACGGATTTCCGCGCCTGCTTAGCGTGCCCAGGTGCCGTATCTACCACCTTGTCCCAGCCGCTATCCGTCAACTGCGCCATGGTGGTGCGTCCATCAGTCGGGCACGGCTGGCGCACAACCCACCCCTGCTTTTCTAGGCGCGTCACAACCTGGCTCAAACGCGACAAAGAACCATTGGCAGTAATCGCTAGCTCACGCATACGCATTTCGCGATTCTCCGCTTCAGAAAGCCGCGAGAGCACTGTGTACTCAAAAAAGCTCAGACCTGCATCATCACGCAGCTGAGCATCCAAAATATTGGTTAAGCGAATATTTACGCTCATTAGCGACATAAATGATGCCAGTTCTTCATCATTTAGCCAGTAGTCATCGCGCTCGGTCATGGGATTTATTGTATCAATTTGGCTTTAATTCTAAAGTGACTCGCCACTGTCCTAAACTCCAAGGTCTTAGTGCCCAGAGGACGGATCGATCGGCCGCTGCCCTCTCGGCAACTTCTCCACCACCAAACGATAGGAATCCGTGACTAACTCCTCTATCAGCTGTTGGTGCAGCTCTGCGTGTGGGTAGACAGAAACCCAATGCTTCTTATTCATGTGATACCCCGGCGTAATGAACGGGTATTGCTGCCGTAGAGCCTGTCCGTCTTCTGGGTCGGCCTTAACAATCATTTGCTCTTGGCCCGTCACCGCGGTCAACAACAAGAAAACCTTGCCGCGCACTTTGAATACTTCCCAATCGGGCCCGAAAGGACGCTGCGCCTGTGAACCGAGCATCTCTCCGGCGCGTTGGCGAGCAACTGCGTAGATACCACTTCCGTCCATCATCGACTTCCGTCCATCATCGGCTCCCTCTTCGAGACTGGCTTAGTGTTGTCTTCAACGATTTCGTCCATCCAAACCTCGGTTTTCGTCGACGGTTTTGCCGGTTTATATGGACGAAAATGGTGATCCGAGTGGAGCGCTCGCCATTGTGCCACTTCTCAGAGCTCCTGGGTACCGCGGAAATAAAAAATGTCCGGCCCCTCCGAAGAGGAAGCCGGACTTCATGCTGTGGAGCATAGGAGAATCGAACTCCTGACCTTCTGCTTGCAAAGCAGATGCTCTACCAATTGAGCTAATGCCCCATTGTTCCGTGGTGGGCCTAGCTGGAATCGAACCAGCGACCTCATCGTTATCAGCGATGCGCTCTAACCGACTGAGCTATAGGCCCTTGTGCGGAACGAGAATTAACTCTACATACTATCCCCGGATTTACACAAATCGCCTGCTCAACAGATATTTCTTGCAACTCAAAAGCAGGGAAAGATTCGCACGGAAGAAAGAAAAATGCCGGCACCCGAAGGTACCGGCATCTTCAAACGCAAGAGAGGCGCTAGCGGTTGTCTAGGTCGACCCGTAGGCCGCCAAAGACATCCACAATGGCGTTATAGATGACCGCCATCAGTGGTGCCAGCAACGTAAAGAGAACGGCGAAAATAACGCCGATGAGTGCGGAGGCGGAAATGATGACACCGAAGGTTACCTCAAATCCGCCGCCCACGCCGCCGACGAGGCTATTGAGCGATTCCCAAATGCCCACCTGGTTCAAGCCGATGTAGAGCAGGCATACGGCCAGCATCCAGGCGATGAGTCCGACGAGTGACAAAGCCAGACCAACACGGAAGGCCGAGGTAGGCGAGATTCGCGTAATAGTTACGTCTCGTCGTGCCATTAATTACTCCTCATCCTTGGAAGCATCGCCAGCCTTGTGCTCCTGCTGGACCTCATCCACGGTCTTTTCGCCCTTGGCCACAGCCTGAGCGTCTTCCTCACCATCTTCTTCCACGTTCCGGTCGATGGCAAGCAGTTCGACTTCGTCACCCAAGTTCACCAAGCGCACGCCCATGGTTGCACGGGAGGATGGACGAATCTGCTCCACCTCGGTGCGGATGACCCCACCGGCAGAGGTGATAGCGAAGATCTCATCATCTTCGTCCACAGAAATAGCGCCAATGAGCTTGCCGCGCTTCGGGGTGTACTTAAAGGTCATAACGCCCAAGCCGCCGCGCCCCTGCGGGGTATATTCCTCGATGGCAGTGCGCTTGCCGTAGCCGCCAGAGGTGGCTACCAAGAGGAACTCGCCATCGTGGACCACGGACATGGACAGCAGCTGATCATCACCGCGGAAGCGCATGCCCTTCACACCGGCGGTGGCGCGGCCCATGGGGCGCAGCTGGTCGTCGTCGGCAGTAAAGCGGATAGCCTGGCCCTGCTCGGAGGTAAGCAAGATGTCATCGCCTTCGGAGACGAGCTGTGCACCAATGAGCGCATCGCCCTCATTGAGGTTGATGGCGATAAGGCCAGCGGAACGCGCGGACTCGTAATCGGTCAGGCGGGACTTCTTCACACGGCCCTGCTGGGTGGCGAGAACCAGGTAAGGAGCATCCTCATAAGATTGGATCTGGATGACCTGAGCAATCTTTTCTTCTGGTTGGAATTCCAGCAGGTTAGCCACATGCTGGCCGCGAGCAGCGCGACCGCCCTCTGGCAACTCGTAAGCCTTGAGGCGGTAAACACGGCCGAAGTTGGTAAAGAACAAAATCCAGTCGTGCGTGGAACAGACGAAGAAGTTCTTCACAATATCGTCCTGCTTCAGCTCGGCGCCACGCACGCCCTTGCCACCGCGCTTTTGCGCCTTATAGGAATCCACCTTGGTGCGCTTGGCGTAACCAGTAGAGGTGATGGTAACCACGACGTTCTCGCGGACAATGAGGTCCTCATCAGTGACATCGCCGGTCGCCGGGATGATTTCAGTGCGGCGTTCATCGCCATACTTATCGACGATCTCTGCCAGCTCATCGTGGACAATCTGGCGCTGGCGCTCCTCGCGGGCAAGGATGTCCTTCAGATCCGCGATTTCGCGCTCGATTTCCGCCAGCTCATCGATGATCTTTTGGCGCTCCAAGGCGGCCAGCTTACGCAGCTGCATGGCCAGGATGGCATCGGCCTGGATATCGTCGACGTCGAGAAGCTCCTTCAAGCCTTCGCGCGCCTCGTCCACGGTGGGCGAACGGCGGATGAGGGCAATAACCTCATCCAGCATATCCAGGGCTTTTACCATACCGCGCAAGATGTGGGCGCGCTTTTCGGCCTCATTCAGGCGGTACTGGGTACGGCGAACGATGACCTCAATCTGATGTTCCACGTAGTAGCGCAGCATCTGATCCAAGCGGAGGGTGCGCGGCACGCCATCGACGATGGAGAGCATATTCGCGCCGAAGGACGTCTGCAGCTGGGAGTGCTTGTAGAGGTTATTGAGCACCACGCGGGCCACGGCATCGCGCTTCAGGGTGACTACGATGCGCATGCCAACGCGGTCGGAGGACTCATCCTCAATCTTGGAGATGCCCGCAATCTTTCCGTTGGCCACGGATTCCGCGATATTGGAAATGAGGTTATCCGGGTTGACCTGGAATGGCAGCTCGGTAATTACGATGGTCTGGCGAGATCCAGACTCCTCGATGGAGGTCACACCGCGCATCCGGATGGAACCACGACCGGTGGTGTAGGCATCCTTGATGCCTTGATCGCCCACGATTAGACCGGCGGTGGGGAAATCCGGGCCCTTGACGCGTTCCATGCAGGCTTCCAGCGCAGTCTCTTCGTCTGCATCCGGGTGATCCAGCATCCAGTAGATGGCCTCGGCCAGCTCGTTGAGGTTATGTGGCGGAATATTGGTGGCCATGCCCACGGCAATACCGCCAGAACCGTTCATGAGCAGGTTCGGAACACGGGACGGCAAGACGTCTGGCTCGCTGGTTTTGCCATCGTAGTTGGGCGAGAAATCTACGGTGTTTTCGCGGATATCGCGCACCATCTCCATGGCCAACGGGGTGAGCTTACACTCCGTATAACGCATTGCTGCCGGGCCATCGTTACCGCGGGAACCGAAGTTACCCTGGCCATCCACCAGCGGATAGCGCATGTTCCAGGACTGGGCCAGACGCACCAAGGTGTCATAGATGGCGGAGTCACCGTGCGGGTGGAACTGACCCATGGTGTCCGAAACCGGGCGGGCGGACTTCACGTAGCCACGCTCCGGGCGGTAACCGGAATCGAACATCGCGTAGAGGATGCGGCGGTGCACCGGCTTCAGGCCATCGCGCACCTCCGGCAGGGCGCGGCCGACGATGACGGACATGGCATAGTCGATGTAACTCGACTCCATCTCCTCATTAATGTCAATGGGAAATATGCGATCAAAAAGATCGTCGTTATTGTCACTCATAACGCCAAATTCTACCCTCTAGCGCCTTTCAGGGCTCGAATTGCCGCACGGGTGGTATCACCGTGGTATCACTGAAGTATGGCAATGACATTGCGGCTCACAGACGAGCAGGATCACGCCCTTACCTTGTTGGCTTCCGCGCAGGGCACCTCCAAGCACGAGGCGGTGGTGCGCGCCGTTGTTTCAGCGGCAGCCCGCACGCTTGCCGACGCCCACGTGCAATCCACCGCCCGCGCCCTCCTCCCCGGCCGCGCTGAACTAGAGACGGAAATCCGCCGGGCTCGGCCCGCGCGGCCTTAGGTAGTCATGAGCACTGAGCAGCTCTGCCTCTTAGCGCAGGAGTTTTGCGCACGCTTTAACGTTCGCATCACCAACTTCGCCGCTCTTGCGGCCGCCGCAGCCGCCAGCACCGCCAAGTTAGAAGGAATAGCCATCCACGACAGCCACCGCGATGCCGCCGGTTCCATGGCGGAGGTCTTAGCTCGCGTGCCGGCGCTAAGCGGGCATAACGCAGAGTTCGCAAAGTTCAGCGTGCGCGTCTACCTTAGTGTTAAAGAAGTTGCCTAAGTTATTGGGGATAGTGACCCTAGGAAGGAACCACCACCATGTCCCGCTTCAAGAAGATCGCCGCCTCGAGCCTCACGGCCGTGGCCCTAGCCGCCACCGCCGTCACTGCTCCTACCGCCACTGCAGCTGATGCTGATTCCTGGAAAGACAACATGAATCCAGACTTTGAACAAGGCCAGCCTGGTGGCTCCTCTACTGGCTCTTCCCAGCTGGACCTCACTTTGATCATCACCGCAGCGGCTGCTGGCGTCACCGCGCTGGCTGGTGCCGTGGCTCTTTACTCCCCTAACGTGGATCTGGAAAAAGCCGCGCGCGATGCCGGCTTGAGCCAGATCGCCGATCAGATCGCCGCGATTCAGGCCAACCTTCCCGGCTTGCCGGGACAGCCCGCCTAACTCGCGTAAGGTGGTGCAGCATGACACATCTTTCTGAACTTATGTGGGGTCCGCAGCGCACTGCGGTAGTAAGCGATTGTGGCGAGTTGGTTGAGGGGGTCGTCGCCAAGCAATCGGGCATTACCGGTATGGCGCTGAAAGGCGCCGTCGCCGCCGCAAAGAAGGTCGATTCCGCCATCATTACCAAGGCCCTAGGCCGCGTGTTGCCGGATGTCCTGGATGCTCTGGATCCGCACTGGCAAGAATTTTCGGAAAGTTCCGAGCAGGATTTCGGTTCCTTCGTGGAGCCGCGCAGCGCCCAGGTGAGCGATTCCATCATGTCGGTAGCCGATAAGCACGCAGAGCAAATCAATTCCCCCGCGCTGTCCAAGCCTTATAACTCCCTGCGCGGCAAGGCCTCGAAATTCCTCACCCCCGCGGTCCCAGATTTCGGCCGCGTACTGCAACAGCATATGTAGTTTCCTTGCGGTTGAATCGCATTCCAAACGCCAGGTATAAGTGTGGAAGTGACTACTTCCGAAGCTAACCAAACTGAGTACCCCGCCGGCCAGGATCCTGCCCGCTGGCGGGTACTTATCGTTTTGCTCACGGCACTCTTTATGTCGCTGCTGAGCGTATCCATCGTCAACGTGGCCCTGCCGTCTATTCAATCTGGCCTCGGAGCCTCTAATTCGGATGTGCAATGGGTACTCTCCGGCTATGCACTCACCTTCGGCGTTATCCTCGTGGCGGCCGGTCGCGCCGGAGATCTCGTCGGCCGCGGCGGAATCTTTCTAGCAGGCATTGCTATCTATTCCCTCAGCGCCGCCGTCGCCGGCTTTGCCCCCAACGCGGAGGCACTCAACGCCGCCCGCTTTATCCAAGGCGTAGGTGCCGGCCTACTCAACCCACAAGGCGTGGGCATGATCCAGCAGTACTTCCGCGGTGCCGAACGGGCCCGCGCCTTTGGATATTTTGGCTCCACGGTGGGGATAGCCGTAGCCATCGGGCCAGTGCTCGGCGGCCTGCTCATTCGCCTCGGCGGACCGGATCTGGGTTGGCGATTGACCATGCTGGTCAATTTCCCCGTCGGCCTAGTCGCTATCGTTTTGGGACTGACCTGGTTTCCACGGCCACTGTTTTCCCGGGTGCGCGATGAAGCAGGAAATAAGCTGGGTGTTTTCAAGACCTTGGCTACCCTTGATCCCATCGGCGCGCTGATCCTGGGTACCGCCGTGTGGGCTATCCTCTTCCCCTTCATGGAATCCTCTGGATCACCGGCCGTGTGGTGGCTTCTACTGCTAGGGGCCGTTCTGCTCGTAGCGTGGGTACAGTGGGAGCGCCACCACAAATCCACTGGTCATCCGCCGATGGTGGACCTCAATATCTTTTCCACCCCAAGCTTTCGCAATGGCACCATCATCGCCACCTTGTGGTTTATGGGCATTACCAGCATTTGGGTGCTCGTGGCACTCTACTTCCAAAGCGGACTCGGACACTCCGCCCTCGCGGCCGGATCCGTAGGTATCCCCGCCGCCTTATTGAGCTCCATTTCCGCTACTCTGGCCGGCCGATCCGTTTCCGTTTATGGGCGCAAGGTCGTGGTACTTGGCATGCTGGTGACCATCTTCGGTCTAGTGGCCACAATTGCGCTTATCTGGGCCACTGAGCAGTGGGGAGCTAGTGAATGGTGGATGGTTCTTTCGCTCTCCTTTGTTGGGGGCGGCCAAGGCTCGGTAATTTCCCCCAATCAAACGCTTACCTTGGCGCACGTTCCTCAAGCCTATGCCGGCTCTTCCGGCGCTGTGCTCCAGACCGGCCAGCGCATTGGCACTGCCGTTGGGCTTGCTGTTATCACGGCTATTGTGTTTGCTACCTTGCACGGCACCAGTGCGGACTGGCCGCTTTCCATCATCGCCGGCTTCGGCGTCATCCTCGCCATGTGTCTTGCATCCTTAGGATTCGCCATAGCGGACCAGCGCAGCTCCCAAGCCTAGGCTCGGCGCTTCACGACGCCGCACAATTAAAGCCCACCGCGGAAGTTCCGCGGTGGGCTTTGTGCTGCGATTTAGATATCCAGGAAGCGAACATCCTTCGCGCGGCGGGTAATGAAGGAGCGGCGGGCCGAGACATCATCACCCATGAGGATGGAGAAGAGCTCATCGGCGCGCTGTGCGTCTTCCAAGTCCACACGGCGCAGGATGCGGGTGCTCGGGTCAAGCGTGGTCTCCCACAGCTCGGCGGCGTTCATCTCGCCCAGACCCTTGTAGCGCTGGATGCCGTCATCCTTATTGATCTTGCGGTTTTGCTCCAGGCCCTCGGCCAGCAGCTTATCGCGCTCGTCGTCGGAAAAGGCATAGCCCGGAGTACCCTTGGACCACTTGAGCTTGTACAGCGGCGGGTTAGCCAGGTACACGTGCCCGTCCTCAACCAACTGGGGCATGAAGCGGAAAAGCAGGGTCAATAGCAGCGTAGCAATGTGCTGGCCGTCGACGTCAGCATCGGCCATGAGCACGATCTTGTCGTAGCGCAGCTTCTTGATATCGAATTCCTCGTGAATGCCGGTACCCAGCGCGGTAATAATCGCCTGGACCTCGGCATTCTTGAGGACCTTATCCATGCGGGCCTTCTCCACGTTCAGGATCTTGCCGCGCAGCGGCAGGATGGCCTGGAACATGGAATCGCGGCCGCCCTTAGCGGAGCCACCTGCGGAGTCACCCTCCACGATGTAGAGCTCGGAAATCTTCGGATCCTTCGAGCGGCAATCTGCAAGCTTGCCCGGCAGGCCACCAAGGTCGGTGGCGGACTTGCGGCGCACCATCTCGCGAGCCTTGCGGGCAGCCATGCGAGCATGCGCGGAGGACACAGCCTTATTGATAATGGCCTTGGCCTCTGCCGGGTTGGCATCGAACCAGTCATTGACGTGCTCGTTGACCGCGCGCTGGACAAAGCCCTTGATCTCGGAATTGCCCAGCTTGGTCTTGGTCTGGCCCTCGAACTGCGGATCGCCCACCTTGACGGAAATGACTGCCGCCAAGCCTTCGCGGCAGTCATCGCCGGAAAGGTTGCCGTCCTTTTCCTTGAGGAGCTTATGCTCCTTGGCGTAGCGGTTCATCAGGGAGGTCAGGGCCGCACGGAAGCCCTCTTCGTGCGTGCCGCCCTCGTGGGTGTTGATGGTATTGGCAAAGGTGTGAACGGACTGCTTATAGCCCTGGTTCCACTGCAGCGCTACCTCGACCTCGTGATCCTCGCCCTTCGCATCGAAGGAAACGATGGTCGGGTGGATCGCGGTCTTGGACTTATTGAGGTACTTGACGTAGTCGGTCAAGCCATCCGGGTAGTGGAAGGTTACCTTCTTGCGGCGCTTCTTATCCGCCGCAGCGTCCTTCGCCTCGCCGGATTCTTCGTTGAAGGTATCTCCGGCGTCCGGGGCATCATCGAAGGAGGTTTCATCCGCGCTGGTCTCGCCGGATTCTGCATCGGCGATCTCTTCCAGCTCGATCTGTTCTTCGGTGACGCGCTCATCAATGAGCTCAATGCTCAGGCCCTTATTCAGGAAGGCCATTTCCTGCAGGCGGCGCGAAATGGTGTCGTAATCGTACTCGGTAGTTTCAAAAACTTCCGGGTCCGCCCAGAAGCGGATCTTGGTACCCGTGCCGCGGGCATTGCCGCCCTCAACCAGATCATCCGGGATGGCGTTCTGGAAGTTTTGGTACCAGTGCTTGCCGTCGCGCTTGATCTCCGCCTCCACGCGGGTAGAAAGCGCGTTCACCACGGAAATGCCGACGCCGTGCAGGCCGCCGGAAACGGCGTAGGAGTCGGAGTCGAATTTACCGCCGGCGTGCAGCTGGGTCATGACCACCTGGACGGTAGGTGCACCAGAGGCGTGCATTTCTACCGGGATGCCGCGGCCATTATCGATGACCTCGACGCCGCCATCTTCCAGCAGCTTGACGGTAACTTTGTCGGCGTAGCCGGCCATGGCCTCATCGACGGAGTTATCGACGATCTCCCAAATGAGGTGGTGCAGGCCGCGCGAACCGGTCGAACCAATGTACATGCCGGGGCGCTTACGGACGGCCTCGAGGCCCTCCAGGATCGTAATTGACCCGGCATCATATGCGTGTTCTTCAGCCACGGATTCGTGCTCTCCTTTTGGCTATAGCTAATTCTAAGACCTTGACTATTCTACACGGATACCCCCTACTGAAAGACACCCCACACCCGTGAGAGATAGGAATCTGGCGCGCTCTGAGGTTATTTACATTGTGCAGGTCTGAGTAAACCTCAGCCTATTAGCCGTAGGTATCTTGTGATCCTTGCGGTTTGACCCACTGCCGCCCCTCGTAATTGCGCCTTTGCTTCGGCCCGTGAATCCGCAGTTCCACGATGACATCGGGGCCTAGGCGGTCAGAGATTTTGCGCAGGATTTGGCGCTGCAGGTAGCGCAGCTCCGTTGCCCACGTGGAGTTATCGCAGGATACATAGACAATCTTGTCCTTAATCCGCTGCGGCTGCGTATGCGCGGCGATGCGCTCGCCCACCAAATGCTCCCAATTGCCCATCACCCAGCCATTAGCCAGATCATGCTCCCACCCACGATTGACCACCTCGCGGTTAATTTGGGATCCCAGGCTCGGCACGGCCAGGGTGCGCCGCTTCTTCCTGCCATCTGGGCCCGTGGGTAAGCCCCGTTGATAGCCCATATACCCCTGCTTTTGCGCCTTCTCCAGCGAGGGTACCGGCATCTTCGGCACCGGGCGGGTCAGCTTCGGCGGGTTTTTGGAGGTGGACCGAACCAGCTTGAAGTACTGGGTGACGGGATCGATGCGCTGCTTGCCGACGCCCCCTTGATCCTCACTCATTCCCCTCACCTTCCTCGGCGCTGAGCTTGGAAATGCGACCGGTCTCGGTATCTTCTACGCTCACACGGTAGCGCACGATGGGTTCCAAGTTTCCGGGCAGATCCTCATCCACGGCCGCGGTGATGAGCACCTGCTCGGCCTCGGCGGCCAAGTGGACCAGCTGCTTGCGGCGCTTGGCATCGAGCTCGGCAAAGACATCATCCAAGATGAGCACCGGATCGGATCCTCCCTCCTGGCGCAGGAGGTTGAATTCCGCCAGGCGCAGCGCGATGGCATAAGACCACGTCTCGCCGTGGCTAGCAAAGCCCTTGGCCGGCTGATCACCCAGGTTGAGCACCAGATCATCGCGGTGCGGACCTACCAGGGAAATGCCGCGTTCAATCTCGCGCTGCCGGGCGGCGGCCAACTCGGTGAGCAGCACGGCCTCTAGTACCTCGCGATCGGAGGTATCGATCGTGGACTTATACTCAACGTGCGCCGGTCGCGATTCTGGCGCCAGGCCGGAATAGGCGGCGGGGATGTGGTCCAAGAGGGCGTCGACAAGCGCAAGGCGCGCGGCGATCACCTGGGCGCCAAGCCGGGCAAGCTGTGCATCCCAGGTATCCAAGGTGGCCAACGCAGCGGCGCCATCGCTATCGGAATAGCCGCGGCGCAGGCTGCCGGAGGCCGATTTCAGCAGGGCATTGCGTTGCTTGAGTACCTTGTCGTAGTCGGCCTTCACACCCGCTAAGCGCGGAGTCCGCGAGGCAATGATGCTATCGAGGTAGGCGCGGCGCCCAGCCGGCTCCCCGCGCACCAGGGCCAAGTCCTCCGGGGAAAAGAGCACTGTCTTCACCACGCCCAGCAGCTCACGGGGGCTGCGTAGGCGGGTGCGATTAATCTGCGCCTGGTTGGCCGCGTGGGGCTTAATCAGCAAATGGGTAGTAAGCTCGCGGCCCTGGTTCACCGCGGTAATGGATACCCGCGCGCTGTCCGCGCCCTGACGCACCAGCGGTGCATCGTGGGAAACGCGGTGGGAAGAAAGGTGGGCGGTATAGCCAATGGCCTCGACGATATTGGTCTTGCCAAAGCCGTTGCGCCCGACAAAAAGGGTGATCCCCGGCCCTAGCTGCACATTAAGTTCGGGCCACGAGCGAAAATCCCGAACATCGAGATCCCTGACGTACATTAGCCCGGCAGGCGAACCGGCATGAGCAAGTAGGTGAAGTTGGTCTCCGGCGTGGGGAAGTTGCCATCTTCATCGGCCTCAGGCAGCTCTTCCGGTTCTGGGATCATGATGGCTGGGCGCGAAGGCTCGGTAAAGCCGAAGACCACGCGGTCGGTGTTGATAACGCCCAAGCCATCCTTGAGGTAGCCCGGATTGAAGGCGATGAGGAATTCATCGCGGCCATGGAATGCGCACGGCAGGGTCTCGGTCGCGTTACCAGCATCCGCACCGGCGGAAAGGGTTACCTGGCCATCGGCGAATTCCATCCGAATCTGCGCGTTGCGATCCGTCAGCAAAGACACGCGGCGGATTGCTTCCTGCAGAGGGGCGACCTCAATGGAGGCAATATTGGTGTGATTCTTCGGCAGCAGCGGCTGCACATTAGGGAAGTCCGCATCCAGCATGCGCGTGGTGGTCTCGCGATTATCCGCGTGCAGGCCAAAGAGGCCATCGGCACCAATATTGTCATCGGTGCCCACAGCGATTTCCACTGGGATATTCAGGTGCGGATCCAAAGAACGACCGGTTTCCTGCAGGGTCTTCGCAGGCACCAAGAGCTTGGCTTCTACATCCGGCGATTTCGGCTCCCATTCCAAGGTACGCATGGCCAGGCGGAAGCGGTCCGTCGCCGTCATCTCAATGTCCTTGCCACGGATATCCATGTGCACACCGGTGAGCATGGGCAGGGTGTCATCCTTGCCGGCCGCGGCAGCGACCTGGTGGATGGCCTCGACGAACAACTGCGGCTGAATGGTGCCGGTAACCTCCGGCAGGACCGGAAGCTGCGGGTAATCATCCAGAGGGATCAGTGGCAGCTCAAAGCGGGAAGAACCACAGGTAACCAGGGCCTTGGAATCTACCTGGGAGATCTCCACTTCCTTATTGGGAAGGGAAGCGACGATGTCAGAGAGGAGCTTGCCGGCTACCGCGATCTGTCCGGGTTCATCCACCATGCCGGCGATGCGGACGCGGGTGGAAACCTCGTAATCGAAGCCAGTGAACTCAAGACCATTGTCATCCGCGGTGATCAGCATCGCGCGGAGCACGGGCTGGGTGACCTTGGACGGCAGGCTGCGAGCAACCCACGCTACGGCGTTGGCAAGGTCATCTTTGGCAACGCGAAATGACACGGCTTCATCCATGGTGCGAAGAGCTCCTCTGAGGCAAGTAGGAAATTTGTTACTTACAAAAGACTGGCTTCCAACTTACCGCATCGGGCGCGGTGCGCCACAACGTGTAATTCCATCTTTGCCCGCCCGATCGGCGCCTGGCCGAAGGTAGGCCGGGCCGAATTCCACACACCCTCTTTCTTCTATACAGATCAGAGAAATAATTTAGTAGTAGTAATAAGCGCTGTGAGATCTGTGGGTAACTAGGTAAATGACAAGTTCAAGACGCAGATCCGGGGTGTGCCAATTCTTGTGATCTTGCTGTGATCAATCGGGGCGAATTGTGGACAACTAACGGGATCACCGTTTTATCCACAGGTTTTGTCATTTGATCACCGATCTACACACAGCGCTGATCACAGGGCAGTTCTCCCAGCATAGGGCCTGTGGAATTTAAAACTGTGAGTAAGATCTATGAATTACAAAAATGAAATTACACAAGTGTGAATAACGCTGTGGATAACTCTTTTCCCAGCTAATTGATTACTTTTAGTGGATCTTCCGGGTTCTTTGTGGAATTACACGAGTGTGTGGGCGGCTGACGGACGGTTCTGTTCCTAGTTTCGGTGTCTCGGCTAAGGAGCTCGGATCTTGTAGTTCTGGTTTCACCTTTAAGTAGCGCGATCAGAATCCGCGAACTGCCAGAGGGAAAACAAAAGCGCCCTCCTTTATATAAGGAAGGCGCTGCGGCAGTGGTGGGGAGAACTACGCGCGACCGCGATTCTTGATGCGCTGGGTAAGCGCCTGGATCTCGTCGTAGGTATTGCGCTTTTCAGTCATCTCTTTGCGGATCTTGCGATCTGCATAAATGACGGTGGTGTGGTCCTTGCCGCCGAACTGTTCACCGATCTTGGGAAGGGATAGTTCGGTCAGTTCGCGGCACAGATACATAGCCAACTGGCGTGCATGCGCCACCGCACGCTTCTTGCCAGCACCGCGCAGAGTTTCTACATCAATATCGAAGAATTCTGCCGTGACCTCCATGATCGAGGTGGCGGTGATTTGCCTATCGGCGGAATCTGGGGCCAAATCACGCAGTGCGATTTCCGCCATCTCTACGTTGATCGGCTCATTCACCAAGGAGGAATAGGCCGAAACGCGGATCAACGCGCCCTCGAGCTCACGAATAGATGACTCAAAACGAGAGGCAATGAGCTCAAGCACGGAGCGATCCACTTCGGTGCCGTCATTGGCCGCCTTCTTCATCAAAATCGCGATACGCGTTTCTAGATCTGGCGGCTGAATATCGGTGATAAGACCGCCTTCAAAGCGGGTGCGGAGGCGATCTTCCAGCGTGGTTAGCTGCTTCGGTGGGCGGTCCGAAGACAAAATGATCTGCTTATTGGCTTGGTGCAGCGCATTGAAAGTATGGAAGAACTCTTCCTGGGTGGATTCTTTGCCTTCCAAGAACTGGATGTCATCGACCATCAAAATGTCGAGATTGCGGTAGCGCCGCTTGAATGATTCCTGACGGTCATCGCGCAGGGAATTAATATAGTCATTCGTGAATTCTTCCGAAGACACATACTTCACGCGCAGACCCGGATGCAGTACTTGGGCGTAATTGCCAGCGGCATGCAAAAGGTGCGTTTTACCTAGACCAGAGCCACCCCAGATAAATAGTGGGTTGTACGCACGGGCGGGATTCTCGGCTACAGCCACGGCGGCACCATTGGCAAAACGATTCGAAGAACCGATCACGAAGCTATCAAAGGTGTGCTTCGGATTGAGGGAAGTTTCACGGTTGGGATCGTGCGCCGGGGCCTCGCGCGGGATGCGGGCGGAATTGGTGTCAGAACCGGAGAAATTTCCCGCAGATTCTGCCTGCTGTTGGGTATAGTGCTGGGCCAGCTCATCCAGGCTTGCAGGGGCGTGACTCGACTGCCAATTGTTCTGGGAAGGGGCCTGCTGTGCAGCGGCATCCGTTTGCTGCGGGCGCGGAATGTAGTTCTGGGTAGATTCCGTGTTCTGCGGCGGTTTCGCTTGAGGCGATTGCTGTTGTTGAGGGGGTGTTGGCTGTGGTGCAGGGTCCGCGGCCGGCGGCTGTGGCTCTTGCGGGGTGGCAAGGGTAACCGCAAAGGAACACGGCCGGCCTAGGTGACGGGTTAATGCCTTGGCAATGTGCTCGCCCAACTCATTTTCGACCACATTTTTGGCATCCAGGTTTTCGGCGGCAACGAGGGTGTAGCCCTCGACCATCATGATGGGGCGAACCAGTTGGAGATAAAGGCGCTGTGAGTGCGAAAAACTGGGGACCTCGGAATTGGGTTGCTCGGATTGTGCGAGCAGGTCATCAACGACCGCGCGCCAAACGGCATGCAGGTTCGCTTGTGGGTCAGTCACAACAGGCTACCTTTGTGGAATTTAGTCGGGGACGGGTGGACATTGAATAACAATTTTCACTGCGGATTCCACCGTGGTTTTCACACCGGTTTTTATCGAGTCACCTCGATCTCCACAGAGTTATCCACAGGTGTGGATGAAATAGTTATTCACAGCTTAGTTCATGACTGTGGATAACTCTTCATTGGTCAGTTTATGGCCGTATGCTGCGGAAACTACAAAAGTCTCAAGCGTTGATTTAGAGTTATCCACATGACCGGTTGGGCTGTGGAATTTGATTCTTCTGTTCTACCGCCGAAACGGCGGGTGTGTCTAGCGAGAAAAATTCACCACCCGGGTGTGGGTTGGGGTGGGTCTTACTGCGTGATGGATTAGGTGCAGTAAGAGCGTAGAATCTGGCCGTCTAGCTGCAGGAAAAAACATTTATGTAATTTCGGGTGTACCCGGGTGTCGATTTGTTCCCAGCGGCAGAAATCACGTAATCTGGCATGGTCTATTGCAACAAAGAGTTGCGCGTGAAAGTGACAGCGTCACCTCGCACCGGCTGGGCCCGTCGGCTCGCCGTGCACCGGAGAGACTGTGATGCGTCAGGTTCATGGAATCTATTCATCAGTGGGCGTGCCGCTGCATCGCGGTGGTGTGCCTACGCACAACTTCAAGGAGAATTAACGTGGCAAAGGGTAAGCGCACGTTCCAGCCGAACAACCGTCGTCGTGCTCGTAAGCACGGCTTCCGCACCCGCATGAGCACCCGTGCAGGTCGCGCAATCGTTGCAGCTCGTCGCAAGAAGGGCCGCGCAAAGCTGACTGCATAAGTTATGCTTCCAGCCCAGCATAAGCTCACGTCGCCGGTGCAATTTCGGCGCACGATGAAGGGCAGCCGCCGGGCGGGCACTCGTACGGTCGTCGTGCATGCGCGCGATAACGCAGGTACGGACAAGGCAGCCGGTATCGCGGCCTCTGGGCCGCGATTCGGGCTGATTGTTTCCAAAGCCGTCGGGAATGCAGTGGTTCGCCACCGCACCTCCCGGCGGCTTCGCCATGTGTGCATGACATTTGTCCCTAAGCTGCCTGCCAGCGTGGACGTCGTCATCCGTGCCCTTCCCGCCAGCGCTACTGCCAGCAGTGAGCAACTAGAAAAAGATCTTGCCAAAGCGCTGCGCAAACAATGGGATATCTAAATTCCCGCGGGGAGGAAATTCCACCGGCCAGAGGATTAGCCGAACCAATGGTAAAAGTGGTTCGTTTCTACCAAAAACATGTCTCTGGCCTTAAGATGGTATCGACCTGTCGGTTCGAACCGACATGCAGTGCTTATGCCCTTGAAGCATTATCCAAACACGGCGCATTTAAGGGTACGGCGATGGCAATAGCTAGGGTCTGCAAATGTGGTCCCTGGCATCCGGGTGGGTTTGACCCAGTCCGGGATACCAACAACAACTGAGGATTAAACACTCGTGCTTAATTTCATTTACTGGCCAATCTCGGCCGTTTTATGGTTCTGGCACTGGCTGCTATCCCTCGTAATGGACCCATCCTGGGGCATTACGTGGATCCTGGCCATTGTGCTGCTGACCTGGACGCTTAAGGCGCTAATGGTCAAGCCGACCATCAGCCAGATTCGCTCTTCGCGCAAAATGCAGGAAATCCAGCCTAAGGTGCAGGAAATTCGGGCGAAGTATGGCAACGACCAAACCAAGGCCGCGCAGGAAATGCAGAAGGTCTACAAGGAATCCGGAGTCCGTCCGGTGGCTGGTTGCCTACCAGTCTTTGCGCAGATTCCGATGTTCGTTGGTTTGTTCCACGTGCTGCGCTCTTTCGACCGCACCGTCGCTGTGGCCGGTGGTATTGGCCACCCCAGTGGCGATCCGATGTCTATTGAAGAAAACGCCAATACCGCGAACTACATCTTCAAGCCGGATCTGGTTCAACAATTCCTAGATGCCAAGATCTTTGATGTACCACTGGTGACCAATCTGCGTTTGAATTCGCCGATTGTAGAAGGCGTGACCACTAGCCAGGCGGCAGTAATCATCGTTCCGATGATTGCCATCATTGCAGTCATGACCCACTTCAATGCCCGCATGAGCTTGAACCGTCAAGAAAAGCGTCGTGCTGCTGGCAAAACCCAAGCTCCGCAGGGCCAGAATGCGGAAATGATGCAACAGCAAATGGCCATGATGTCCAAGATGATGCTGTGGGTCATGCCGGCCATGCTGATTTTCTCCGGCTTCATCTGGCCAATTGGTCTGCTGTTTTACATGATGGCCAATACCGTTTGGACCTTCTTCCAAACCCGCATTGTCTATGCCAAGATGGACCGCGAGGAAGAAGAGGAGGAAGCCGCTAAGGCTGAGGCCAAGCGCACCTCCGCTCCTAAGCCGGGTGCCCGTAAGAAGGACAACCGCACAAAGAAACAGCGCAAAAACAAATAAACACGGAGGAGAACCCCATCGTGTCCGAGATGGACCCGTCAGTAGTATTCGGCTCCCGCTTGCCCCTCGCGCAGGCTTACCATGATTCGCTCGCTACGGACGGGTCCATTCGTGGTTTTATAGGCCCCCGCGAGGTGCCACGCTTGTGGGATAGGCACATTATTAATTGCGCCGTCGTCAAGCAGGCTATCCCAGAAGATGCCACGGTTATCGACGTCGGCTCGGGTGCTGGGTTGCCCGGTATTCCGCTGGCCATTGCGCGCCCGGACCTGCAAATCACGCTGATTGAGCCGTTGCTCAAGCGCTATAACTACCTCAACGAGGTCGTTGAGGAGCTTGGCCTAGACAACGTGACGGTCCTGCGTGGCCGTGCCGAGGAGGGCCCCATTAAAAAGGCCGTGGCGGGAGCAGACGTGGTCACGTCCCGCGCCGTCGCGCCCCTGGGCAAGCTGGCGAAATGGTCGCTGCCACTCGTACGCAAGGGTGGTGAAATGATCGCGCTGAAGGGTTCTTCGGTGCACGAGGAACTGGAACGCGATGCCGGCGACATTAAGAAGGCCGGCGGAGGAAAGGCCGAGGTCAGCACCATCGAGGGAACCACGATCATTCGTGTCTCGCGCGTGAACTAAAGTAGACGGCATGACTAATCCGCGCCTTATCACCATTGCTAACCAGAAAGGCGGCGTAGGTAAAACCACCTCCGCCGCTAACTTGGCCGCAGCGCTAGCTACAGAGGGCAAGAAAGTGCTGGTGATCGACCTCGACCCGCAGGGAAACGCCTCCACGGCCATGGGCGCGGAACATAACTCCGGCACCGATTCCAGCTATGAGGTCCTCCTAGGTGACTGCAATGCGGAAAAGGCTATGCAGCCTTCTTCCCACAATGAGAATCTCTTTTGCATCCCCGCCACCATCGACTTGGCTGGCGCGGAGATTGAAATGGTGTCTATGGTACGCCGCGAATTTCGGCTCTATGACGCCCTACATAACGGCTTCCTGGAAGAGCATGGCTTCGAATATGTCTTCATTGACTGCCCGCCATCGCTTGGCCTGCTTACCATCAATGCGATGACGTGCGCTGAAGAGGTCATCATCCCGATTCAATGTGAGTACTACGCCCTAGAGGGCGTGGGCCAGCTTTTGGGTAATATCTCCATGATTCGTGAACACCTCAACGAGGACTTACACATTTCCGCCGTGCTGCTTACTATGTATGATGCTCGCACCCGTCTGGCGGAAGATGTGGCTGATAACGTTCGCGAGCAGTTCGGTGCCGTGGTGCTGGGCAATGTTATCCCGCGCTCCGTGCGTGTTTCCGAGGCGCCGGGGTACGGTACTACGGTTATTGATTACGCGCCCTCATCTACTGGTGCGCGGGCCTACCTTGCGGCGGCTCGCGAGCTCAACCGGCGCGGCGATTATCGCCCGCATCCGACAACCGGTGCGATTGGCGTAAGCCCAGAGATTTACGCGGAATTGGAAGGATAGGAACTCATGGCAGAACAGAAGCAAGGCGGCCTTGGCAAAGGCCTAGCCGCACTCATCCCGTCCGGTCCTGATGCACCTACCCGCAAGCCGCGCCTGGGCGATTCCGCTGCGGATATCATCTTAGGCAATTCCACTCCGCAGTCGGGCCGTAAGGGTGGCGAGGGCAAGCGCGTTAAAGGTGCCCCGACCATTCAACAGGATTCGGGTTCTAAGTCTTCCAAGAAGCGCCAGTCCACTCCGGCCCCCATTGGCGCGACCTATCGCGAGATTTCTATTGGGGATATTATCCCCAACCCCAAACAGCCACGCACCGTCTTCGATGAAGATGAGCTTGCCGAGCTCGTACACTCCATTCGCGAGTTCGGCCTTTTGCAGCCTGTTGTTGTGCGTCCTTCCGAAGAAGGCGGCTTTGAGCTCATTATGGGTGAGCGCCGTTGGCGCGCTTCCTCCAAGGCGGGCCTGGCCACGATTCCGGCCATCGTGCGCGATACCAAGGATGACAACTTGCTGCGCGATGCTCTGCTGGAGAATATTCACCGCGTGCAGCTCAACCCCTTGGAAGAAGCGCACGCCTACCAGCAGCTGCTGGAAGAATTCGGTGTTACACAAAACGAGCTGGCGGACCGCATTGGCCGTTCGCGCCCGCAAGTAACCAATATGCTGCGCCTGCTCAAGCTGCCAGTAGAGGTACAAAAGCGCGTTGCCGCCGGGACCTTATCTGCCGGCCATGCCCGCGCGCTTTTGTCCTTGGAGGACACCGAGGCCATGGAGTACATTGCCAACCGCATTATCGCGGAGGGCCTTTCCGTGCGCGCTACTGAGGAGGCCGTGACCCTCTACAAGCGCGATGGTAAGCCGGCCGAAGCCAAGAAGAAGCAGCCGGCACCGCAGCCGCAGTACTTTACCGATTCCGCTGAGCGCCTGTCCGACCGCTTCGATACCAAGGTCACCGTGACCATGGGCAAGCGCAAGGGCAAGATGGTCGTGGAATTTGGTGACCAAGAAGATTTCGAGCGCATCATGTCGCTTATTGAGGGCCAGCAGTAGTCCGAGGCGATGATCCTCGAGCCGGTGATCGAAGGCACGCGCATCCACCGCCAGGCTGCGCGTAGTACCTTTTGGGAGCTTGAGGCTGCGGTCAGCGATCCCGTTTTTGAAAAGGAAGCATGGCTGGCTACCACCCTGCTGTCTTTTGGGCAGTGCGGCTTTACCGTGGGCGAGGACGCCACCATTTTGTTTTGCTCCCGCGAGGATGCCGCCGGCACCGCCAAACTTCCCACAGCACCCATTTCTGAGGATGCGGAGGTTATTACCTCGCTCTTCGTCAAGGCGCATCTAGCGGGGCGTGGCATTGAGGCAGTGCTTGTCGACGCCGCCATTATGCACCTAACTAACCGCGGCAGCTGCGCAGTAGAGGCTTTTGGCTATTACGGTGACCCCGTCACTGCGGCAGAATTTTTGGGCCATAAGCCAGCCTATATGGGGCTAATGGCTTATGACACCCTGCGCTCAGCGGGCTTCGAGGTGGCCGCCGATCACCCAGTACTCCCCCGCCTGCGCTTGGAGCTTCCACCGGAGCACGATGTGCTCAGTGCGGCGGCTGTTGAAGATTTGCTTGCTCGCGCTTTGGCTTAGGTGACTAGGTCTAGGCCTGCTCGGCTTGCAGAAGCTCGGAGAACTTATATGCGCCTGTCACGGCGGTGTCCTGCTCCATGAGGTACATGCGCTTTACTGCAATGACGATGGCTTCGGCAATGTCATCGCGGCGGGACGGATTGGTGAGAATCTTTACGTCTTCTGGGTTGGTCAGATATCCTAGCACGATCTGGATGACCGGCATCTGGGTCAGGCGCAGCAGATCCCAGGTGCGGCCGTGGTTGCCGCAGTCTAGCAGCTCGGTGCGGGCGACGATTTCGCGCTGGATGAACCCGGAGAGGGTCTCACCAATGAGCGAGGAATTGCCCAACTCAGAACCAAAGTAGAAGGTGGCAACACCATTTGCCTTCTCATTGGGGTAGGAATCGCAGGCTAGGGAAATGACCATGTCCGCATCGAAAGCGTTAGCCAGTTCGGCGCGGGACTTGACGTCCGCATCGGAGGTCCGAGGCCGGGAGATGATGGTCTCCATTCCCGCTGCAATCATGCGCCCTTCGATTCGCTGGGTAAGATCCCACAGGATTTCTTGCTCTGAAATATCGCCGAAGCGACCCTTGACCAGCTGGCCGGCGTCGCCGCCGCTTAGGGCGGGATCGATGACGACGCGCTTGCCCGCGAGCTTTGGGCCGGCGTTGCGAACGCGCTCACGCTCTTGGATATTGTGCGCGGAACCACCGGTAATACGACGGCCGAGCAGTCCAAGGGCGCGGATGGTGGCGGGGCCGCACACACCGTCTTCTTGCAGGCCGCAGTTGTGTTGGTATTCCTTCAGCGCGGCGTGGGTTTTAGGGCCGAAGTGGCCATCTACACGCTGCTGGTAGAAACCAAGTTCCTGCAGTTGCTGCTGCAGCTGGGAGATATCGTCACCCACCAGTGTATTTGCGGGCTCGTAGCTGAGCACGCGGCTGCCGAGCGTGTACGAGGCTTGGCGCAGTTCGCGCAGGGTGAGGTCATCGATCTCACTCGTGGGCACGATGCCGCGCGATTGCTGAAAGGCCTTGAGGACCTCAGACAAATTGGCATCAAAGCTCTTGTCGCTCTCGGAGTACTTCTGCTTCTTCCATGCAGAAAGCTCCCCCTTGAAATCTGACAAGAGGCCGAGACGGGCCAAGGTGGCGCGAGCCTCAGCTACACGCACGCTTGTATCGCCGACTCGAAGAACGCGATTCACGCCTTTTACCCCTTTCGCAGCCCGCTTTAGTTTGGGCCGCATTCCAGAATTTCTACACGCTTAATCTAATAGAAATTAGATTAACAGTTAAAGCTGCTTTTTCACTTGCGCCACGATGTCATCTTTAGAACGCAGACCAACAAATTCATCTACCTTCTCGCCGTGGTTGAAAATCAGCACATTTGGGATGGACATGATCTGGAACATGGCGCCCAGATTGCGCTCTTCATCGACGTTAACCTTGGCGACGGTGACTTGGCCGTCCAACTCCTCCGCTACCTCTTCCAGGATGGGGGAAAGCTTCTTGCACGGGCCGCACCATTCGGCCCAGAAGTCGACGACGACGGGCTTATCGGACTCGATGACGTCCTTACGGAACGTATCGGTGGTTACTTTCTTGACATTGCTCATACTGAATTAACGGTTTTCTGCGAGGAAATGTTCCGCATCAATTGCCGCACGGCAACCGGAGCCGGCCGCGGTAATTGCCTGCTGGTAGTGGTCATCCACCAAGTCACCGCAGGCGAAAACGCCTGGCAGGGAGGTCTTGGTGGTGGGTTGTTCAACTACAACATAGCCGTTGTCATTGAGTTTGACCTGATCATTGAGGAAGGAAGAGCGCGGATCATGGCCAATTGCTACGAACATGGCAGTGACGTCCAAGGTGGAAGTCTCGCCGTTGGTGACGTCCTTGAGTTTGAGTCCGCCGACCTTGCCATCGGCTTCAATAACTTCTTCGACGACCTTATTGGTCTCCCACTTGATCTTTTCGTTGGCCTGGGCGCGCTCCAGCATGATCTTGGAGGCGCGGAAGTTCTCGGAGCGGTTCACAATGGTGACAGAGTCCGCGAACTTGGTGAGGAAGGTAGCCTCCTCCATGGCAGAGTCGCCGCCGCCGATAACGGCAATATTGTGGTCCTTGAAGAAGAAGCCATCGCACGTAGCGCAGGTAGAAACGCCGCGGCCGGTAAGTTCTTCCTCACCTGGTACGCCGAGGTGGCGCGGGGCGGCACCGGTGGCGAGGATGACGGCGCGGGCCTCAAAGAGCTCGTCACCCACGTGCAGCTTTTTAATATCGCCTTCCAGCTCAACGGAGTCAACGACCTCCATGCGGAGATCCGCACCAAAGCGGATGGCCTGGGCGCGCATTTCTTCCATGAGCTCTGGGCCCATGATGCCCTTTTGGAAGCCGGGGTAGTTTTCTACCTCGGTGGTATTCATAAGCTCGCCGCCGTACTCGAAGCCCTCGAATACAATCGGGTTGAGCTCGGCGCGTGCCGCGTACAGCGCGGCGGTGTAACCGGCAGGGCCGGAACCTACGATGGCAACATCGTGGACGGTCATTGCTAACTCCCTTAAATCAGAGTGTGGTTTCGCGTAACGCCCTGAGTCTACCCGCCACGTTGACAAACGTCGGTATTAGCAAACTCACCCCATGGCGGCGCGTAGGACTTCCCTCGCTCGGGCGCGGCGGGATTTGATGGTGCCGGGCTTTACCCCTTGGGCGGTGGCAACTTCGCCGACGCGGAACCCGGCGACGTCGGTAAGCACCAGTGCTTCGCGCTGATCCTCCCGCAGCAGCTGCATTGCTTCTCGCACCACTAGCTGCTCCGCTAGGTTTTCGGAAGGGTTATGCGCGAGCAGCGGGTTGCGATCGTAGTCAAAGTCCTCCGCATCTAATGAAGCATTTTCCCTGTTAGAACGGTGGTTCAAGTAGTCATAGCCAGAGTTTTTCACCAGCCGGTGCAGCCAGGTCGATAGCGCAGACTCGCGGCGATAGGAGTGCAGGTTGCAGCTGGCGCGCAGGAAGGCTTCCTGGACCACATCTTGGGCATCATGATCGTTTCTGGTGTAGCGCCGCGCTACCGTCGTCAGCCGCGTGCGGTGGCGTTCCACGATGGTGGAAAAGGCCTTATTGTCCCCCTCAATAAAAGCATCAACTAGTTCTTCGTCACTGCGGTCATGACTGAGCGTCATATGTAGATTCCCCCCGGATCAACAACTGTTATACACAGTGTGACCCGAGGGGAATTAGGGCGCGAGCGCTAGGCTGTACAGTTTATTGACCAGCCCGCACGCGGAGGGTGCGCCGCAGGTTATCGCGGCATTCCAGCAGGATGCGGCGCAGCGCTCCTGGCAGCTCCCGGTGCAGCAGGCGCGTGGTGGCGGCATCGGCCATCGGCAGCTCTGGGTAGAAGCCGCGGATGAGGCGGTTAGCAATCTCAATCGGGTGCGCGGCCCAGATGTCTTCCACGCGGGAGAAGAACTCCTCCGCGAAGGCCTCCTGCAGGCTAGCTGAGCGCGGGGCATTGAAACCGGTGACCAGTGCGTCGACTTCGGCATTGGAATATGCGCCGGGCGTGAGTGCCTTATCGAACGCGGAGCGCTTGGTCTCCGGCGTGGGGAAGGCGTGGCTGGCGCCGAGGAATTCGGTAGCGCCGGTCAGCGTATTATCGCGCTGCTTTTCCTCTTCGAGCTCGGCCGGGGTTACGGCATTGCGGGCGGCGAGGGCGCGTAAGATCGACCAGCGGATTTCGGGGTCCAAGCGAAGGCCGACAATGTCACCGGAGAGCAGGGCCTTAAGGCGTGCGGTGCCTGATTCCTCCGGCGTTGCGGCGAGTGCGCGGATGGCGGCGCGAGCGAGCACAAGCTGGGCGTCCGAGGCTGGTTCGGCCTCGTTCAGATGGCCCCAGATTGCCTCGGCATAGTCGGTGCGGACCTGCTCGCGGTCGGCGTCTGCAACATAATGCGCACTGTCAAAGTTGGCATTGGCGCAGGCAGCAGCCAGCAGCGTGGTATTGGGTTCGCGGGCTTCGTGCTTGACGACGACCCCCACATAGTCAATCGCCGACATTTCCCCATCGCGGGTGAGGTTCCACAGGGCGGTCCAGATTACCGCGCGGGTCAATTCATCTTCGATGTCGGTCAGGCGCTCACTCGCTGTGTCTAGGGAGGTCTCGTCGAAGCGGATCTTGGCGTAGGTATGGTCGGCGTCGTTAAGCAACAGCAATGCAGGGGCCGGGAGGCCTGCCGCTTCATCGATGATGGTGCGGGTGGTGCCATCACCGGCGGGAAGATCGATGTCGATCTCGCGGTACTTGTGCAGGGACGCATCAAAGAGCGAAGCGGTCAGGCGGTGCGGTCGGGTGACGTCCTCGGCGTCTGCACTGATGGCCAGCTCCGCAATTTTCTCGCCTTCGGTGTGCAACTCCGGGGTGAGGGTATCCGGGCCCCACGTGCGCAGCCAGGCCTGCGACCAGGCATCAAGATCGCGGTCCGTGTGCTTCTTGAGCGCCTGCAGGAGGTCATCAAAGGTGGCGGCGGCGAAGGCGTGCTCCTGGAAGTAGTCGCGCGCACCGGCGTAGAAATTATCGCGGCCGACGTAATGCACCAGCTGCTTGAGAACCGCCGCTCCTTTGGCATAGGTGATGCCATCGAAGTTTTGGCGCGCGGCATCCACGTCCGGGATCTCCGCCTTGATGGGGTGCGTGGTGGGCAGCTGATCCTGCAGGTAGGCCCAGTTCTTGCGGGCGCCGGCAAAGTTTGCCCAGGCCTCGGTGTAGTCGGTGCCGTGGACGGAAGAATCCGCGCCCATAAATTCCGCGAAGGACTCTTTGAGCCACAGGTCATCCCACCACTGCGGAGTGACCAGATCACCGAACCACATATGGGACATCTCGTGCAGGATGGTGTTTGCACGGCCGGCGTGCTGCGCGCGGGTAGCGCGGGAGCGGAAGATGTAGTTCTCCGTAAACGTCACCAGGCCGGGATTTTCCATCGCGCCGAGGTTGTATTCGGGTACAAAGATGGAATCGTACTTGCCCCACGGATAGGGATAGCCAAAGTTCTGATGGAAAAAGTCCATGCCTTGGGCGGTAAGTTCTAGGATTTCCTCGTCCAGGTGCTCAAACATGGACGCGCGCGCAAAGGCGCGCAGCTGTGCCGAGTGGCTGCCATCCGGGGCGGTCCAGGTGCGCTCTTGGTACTGGTAAGGGCCTGCCGCAAAAGAAGTCAGGTACGTCGACAGCGGCGGGGTCGGCGCGAAGGTAACGGTGGCGAGCCCCCCCTCCTCGTGACGTTCGACTTCCGGTTGGTTGGAAAGGATCTGCCACTTTTTCGGTGCGGTCATGCGCACGTGGAAGACGGCCTTGAGATCCGGCTGCTCTAGGCAGGGGAAGATGCGGCGGGCATCAGAAGGCTCGAGGTGTGAATACAGGTAGGTCGCGTCATCGGCCTGATCGTGCATCCGATGCAGACCCTGGCCGGTGCGCGAATAGCGCGAGTGGCCGGTGACTTCGATGGCGAGCTCCTCCCCTACCGGCAGGCCGTGCAGCCGGATGATGCTGCCATCAAAGTCCACCTCCTGCGGGGTGCCATTGACCTTGACCTCCGCGACGGATTCGCCTAGGTAATCCAGGAAAAGCTCGGGCTCACTGCTGTTGAGTTCGAGGCGGGTAGTCACGCGGTAGGTGGGGCTATCGAGTACCTCCGAGAGGTCAAGGTGGAGGTGATAAGCGCGCAGGTCCACCGTCGCTGCGCGTTCTTGGAGCAACTCGTGCTGCGTCTTAGTTTGTGGTGCGGTCATGTCTACGAACTATAGTTACCGCCGTCACGTAAGGTGCGGGGTTGGGGTTCTAAGTTCCGCTGCCTTTTAGCAGCAAATTACCCAGCGGGTATTGGAGGAGCGTGTCAAGTTGTTTGTGTGTGGGGCTAGGTTTATAGGTATTTGTCGAAGCGGTCGGGGTAGGCCACGGCCATTTGGTTAATGGCTTGTTTCCAGCCGGAAACTCTGGCTCCTTCCATGAGTCTGCCGGCTGTCGCTGAGACTCGTTTGCCCTGCTTCGCCCTCTTGGCAGCGCGTTTGTCTTCAATGTTGCAGATCATCAGCCACAGCGTCTTCAGCGCTGATTCATCGTTGGTGAACTGCACCCTGTTACGGGTAGCTTTACGCAGTTCATTGTTGAATGATTCAATGGAGTTCGTCGTATAGATAACCTTTCTGGCTGCTGGTGGGAACTGCAAAAACGGTACGAAACGCTGCCATGCACCTCGCCAGACCTTGACTGAGCGTGGATACTTTTCTCCCAATTCAGAGGCTTCAAATTCGTCTAAGGCCGCCTTAGCTGTGGACTCGTCCGTGGCGGTGTAAATCTTTTTCAACGCGGCCGATACACCCCGGCGATCCCCATAGGCTACCCACCGGTTCGCTGCGCGAATCAGGTGCACGATACAGGTTTGCACCATAGAGTTCGGCCAGGTTGCCTCAACTGCTTCTGGTAGGCCTTTCAGCCCGTCACAGCAGACGATAAAGACGTCCTTGACACCACGGTTAGAAAGATTGGCGCATACTTGCGCCCAAAATGAAGCGCCTTCTTCTTTGGCGATCCACAATCCTAAAATGTGCTTGATACCGTCGAGATCCACGCCGATTGCCATGTACGCGGACTTGTTGACTACTCGGCCACCGTCGCGGACTTTAATGCGCAGCGCGTCCAGGAAAATGACCGGGTAGAACTCGTCTAGCTGGCGGTTTTGCCAGACCATGACTTCATCCAAGACGGCGTCAGTAACCGCAGAAATCGTCTCATGGGAAACGTCAACACGCATCGCCGTTGCCATATGATGCTGGATATCCCTGATTGTCATCCCACCGGCGTACAAGCTGACAATCATGTCATCGACATCAGTTAAACGTCTCGAGCCTTTAGGGACCATAGTTGGGATAAACGTCCCAGTCCTGTCTCTGGGGATATCCACGGTGACCGGCCCGTAGTTAGAATCCACGGTCTTTGTGTACGACCCGTTGCGGTGATTGTCTGTCCCAGCTGCAGCTTTGCCGCTCCTATCACCAGACTCGTAGCCGAGGTGGGCATCCATCTCGGCATTCAAACCCCTAGTAATCGAGGCTTGCAGCATGCCGCGAACCAGGTCATTGGCATCCGTTGTGGACGTGCCTAGGTCGTCAATCAGTTTCGCGATTTCAGGGTTAGCAAGCAGCTTCTTTTCAATCGCATCAATCTTGGCCTTATCGGCCGGATCTCGTCGTGCCACAGTAGTCATTCTGGTCCATCTCCTCATGCAGGTTGGGAACCCACACACAAACCATCAGACACTCTCTATTGGAGCCTCACTCTGAACCTGTTGGATTAGTTTTTGCCGTCTCACACTCTTCAAGTGGCGCAAGATGTCAGTGACCATCAGCAAGCGTCACACCACACTGAGGGATGCAACCTATGGAAACCGTCAGACGATAACACCACACTCACCACTTTCTGTAAACATAAGGCCTAGACCCCACTAGACGCGTGTAAAACAATGCTAGGAACGGCCCTATTTACAGGAAACATTCTGCTCCAAAGCGGCGTAACAATAGGGTGTAATCAACTTTTACAAGTGTTATCTGTCTCGGAGAGGATAAGAATCAGAGCACGATCCTCTACGTCCGGTTCCTACCCCAGATCATTCCCACCGAAAGCCGCCGCCAACCGGCCTGACCTCGCTCACTCGCCGGGCCACGGCATCACCATGGGGCTTGACCTTCGAGCCGGGAGCCCGGGTGCTTGCCAAGGTCCAGCGAAGCTCTCCTGCTGCCGTGAACTATGTCGCGGTGGACATCGCGTCCTACGAGACGGCCGATGAAATCAGGGAATTCCTGGCCGGAAATGGGGCGTCATCCCTGGCCTTTGCCTCTGATACCGATACGCGGCTCATCACCGCCTACCGGATAAACCAGGTAAGCACCGCTGTAATCCTGGACGCCGCGGGCACGGAGGTCTTCCGTGCCGTGGAGGGTGCTGTTGCAAAGTTGGGCGGAGAGCCGAGACGACCCAGTTTCTCATTTCCTGATGGCCGCTGCGTGCCGGCGTTCTCAGGCCGTCTCGAAGACCCGGTTGACGATCACCGCGTCCGGATTGGGGTGCCCATAAGCAAACATCGTGCCCTGACCTTTCCGTAATGAATGCATCGCTTCCATCCCTTTCAACGTCCGGTAGGCGGAAATTCGGTTTTTGAACGCCCCCTTCGGTCCCAGGATTCTTTTAAGTCGGCCATGATCTCCCTCGAGAACGTTGTTCAGGTATTTCACCTGCCGGTGCTCCACCGTCTGAGGGCAGATTCCCTCCGCCTTCAGCTCGGATATTGCCTTGGCCAGAGCTGGTGCCTTGTCGGTGTTGATGACCCGCGGGGACCCGGCTGTCGTATTCGATCGCAGCGTCTTGGCCAGGAAACGCTTGGCCGCAGCCACATTCCGTTTTGGTGAGAGGTAGAAGTCTAAGGTCTGCCCACCGGCGGTAATAGCCCGGTAGAGATAGCACCACGTGCCGCCGACCCGGATATAGGTCTCATCCACCCGCCAGGACCGGGCCTGCCAGTCGGGTACCTGCCGGTACCAGCGAGTGTGCTTATCCAGCTCAGGGGCGTATTTCTGCACCCAGCGGTAGATCGTGGTGTGATCGACTGGCGCACCCCGCTCGGTCATCATTTCCTCCAAATCGCGGTAGCTCACCCCGTAGCGGCAGTACCACCGCACCGCCCACAGGATGATGTCACGGGGGAAATGACGACCGGAGAAGATGCCCATGGCTCTGATTATTTCACGCCGGTCTTTCTACTGCCCCAACTTTGCAACAGCACCATGAATACTCCTAAGGCTGTTGTGTGCGTTACGCCCCACAGTGTAAGTACCACTTCTAAATAGTCAACACGTGAAGTAAATGATTTTTGAACGTGCAGTTCAAAGAGGTGTGAATGCGGAAAATCTTAAGAAAGAAGGCCGAATCGAGGGGCGTGTCCTCGATTCGGCCGTGTGGGCTGTGCCTAGGGCTGCCCGACGAGACCAATGTCTGCGATGGTTGCCTTATTGGACTTGGGCAGCTCGGTGATCATGAGGAGGAGGCCGTCGAATTGCTCGGTCGTTTCCTCCAGCTCGATATCTTCCTTGCCGCTTTCGAACTTGCCCCTGGCCAGTTGGTGCAGGGAGCCAGCTTGTGGGTTCTCCGGATTGAAGCTGTCCTGATTTACGCCATAGACGGCGTACTTCGCCCCAGTGGAGTTGGACTGCACCACCGGCAGGACCGCAAGGTGCGTTGGCGTATCCAAGGTGACGAGGACGCCGGTGTCCTCCTTTTCGGTGGACCAAGTGGTGGCCGTTTTGCCGTCGATAAGCGCTGCATAGTCCTTGTTATCAGGGACGGTAACCGCAGAGGAAGGCTGGAGACGCACCGGCGGGGTATCCGGAATATCCGTGCTGCCGTGGATGGTCTCGCTGACCGGGTTGGATGCCTCCACATTGCTGAGCAAGGACATGATCCAGGTGGTGAGCGCGGCCATTGCTACGACGAAGATCGTGGCGAAGATGCCGATGATGATGACGCCGGAACCGGAATAACCGCGGCCGCCAAAGCCGGGTTCTTGCGCCGGGTCATCCTCTTGATCCGGTTCTACCTGTGCCTTCACCGGCAGGGCTTCAGGTGCTTCTTCTGGCTCTTCCGGAGCGAAGTCGCGCAGGCGCTGGGCGATGCCGGCCAAGGTGAGCGCCTGTGCCTCTTGTAGCTCCTCCATCTTTTCCTCGCGGCTGTCTTCGTCGGCACTATCGAGCGCGTAGTGCGCATCTTCGACGCGCTGGGCGGCCTCGTCCGCGGGAAGGTTGGCGTCCTCAGAAATATCGCGCAGCTTCTTCGGCGAAGGCTCCGTGGACTCTACGAGCAGTTCCAGGGCGGAGCTTAGAGCCTCGCGGTCGGTAGCGGCGGAGGTGCCATCCAGCACGGCGGGGAAGGCAACCTTGACCACGCCATCGGTAGAAACGCGGAAACGATCGCGGTGCTCCACGCCGAGGATGAGGCCGGCATCGTGGGCAGCGGCGGCGTCAGCAAATAGCGGTGCAGTAGCACGAGCCACGGAATGGGGATCGAGGTTATCGGCCTCAGCCACCTGCTTAAGGGAGGTGCCCTCAAACCAATCCGCCACTACCAGGCAGCCAGTGCGATAAGACAGAACTTGGATATTATCCGCCACGGTATCGAGCTCCAGCTCGGCAAGGCGGCGGGTATTGCGCGAAATCTCTGCGGAGCGACGGGCTGCAACTCCCGGCGTCGCCGGCGCAATTGGCGCCAGGCTATTGGTATCGACGAACGTCAAGGCGACCAGTCGGCCGGTGGACTGTTCGCGTGCCTGCCAGAACTGCGCACCAGTGACCGCACCGTGATCTTGGAGCAGGCGGAAGCGACCATCCGATACCGGGGCACCCGGCACGAGGCGTGGTCCGCGGACGATTCCGGCGGACATCGGCGGCGGCACCAGGGTGGCATTGAAGGCGTCCTGGGTAAATACCGGCCGGATTTCCGGCACGTCGGGCTCCTCCAGCTCGATGGCCTTCGAGGAATCGACCTTGATGAAGCGGGACATGCCCGGGATGCGCTGCAGGGCGCGGGCCAAGTTCTGCACCTCCGGCAAGGAGGATTTGGACAGCACCAGGCCGGTGGCGATGAGGAAGATGACGCCGAGCACCGCGACCTTGATCAGCGAGACGATGGACGGCAGATTCTCCGGGAGGAGGAAATTCACGCCCCAGTACAGCACCCAGGAGACGACCAAGCCCACTAGGCCGGCACCGGAAGCCCACAGCACGGTCTGCGTGACGGCCTTGCCGCCGAGGCTGCCGAGCTTGCGCTTGAGCAGGAAGCCGCCAATGACCGCGCCGGAGACGAAGCCAAAGCCATTGGCCGTACCGAGCAGAATCACCACGCGGTCCGGGTTGGATGTCATCAATGGTGCCAAGAGCGTGAGGACGATCTTGGTCAGCGTGATGCCGGCGATGATGAAGGTAGGCGTCCAGGCTTCCTCGCGGGCATAGAACACGCGCAGGTGCAGCAGCACCAAGGCATACGGGATAAGCGTGAAAGCGGAGAAGCTGATGGTCAGGCCGAGCTGCTCGGCGCTCTCGGCGCCGTAGGCACCGTATTGGAAGAGGGCGCGGGCGATAGGAACGCCGAAGCCGGTCATGAAGATGACGATGGGGATAAGCGCGATGAAAGTCAGCTTGGAGCCCAGGGTGAGATCGCGGACCACGGCATCTACATCGCCGTCGGCGGCGTTGCGGGACAGGCGAGGCATAATTGCCGTCAGGAGCGTCACGCCGATAACGCCATAAGGCACCTGCAGCATGAGCCAGGCATTCTGATAGACCAGCGGTGCGCCGGCATCCGCATAGGCGGCCACGCGGGAGGTGACCACGTAGCCCAGCTGGGAGATGGCCACATAAGTAATAATGGCCAAAGCCATGCCGCCGAATTGCTTGATGCGCGCATCCAGGCCCCATTTGGGGCGCAGATTAATGCCGGCCTTCTTGAGATACGGCAATAGGATGAGGCACTGCACCATCACCGCTGTGGTGGTGCCCAAGCCCAAGAGCATGACGTGGGGATCGGCCACCGGCGTGGGCTCATGCGGGTCTAGTTGGCCGGGCAGGAAGCGATAAGCCAGCAGCACGCCAATGGAGATGAAGTTATTGATCACCGGTGCCCAGGCGCCCGGACCAAAGACATTCTTGGTATTGAGGACGGCCTGGAAAAGGGCGAAGAGGCCGTAGAAAAGAATCTGCGGCAGCAGCAAGAAGGCCAAGGAAGTTGCCTGCACGGCATTGGCCTTGGAATCTTCCGGCAGCATCATCCTGGTTAAGAAGGGTGCGAGGACCACGGAGGCGATGGTGACTATGCCCAGGATGGAAAAGGCCAGGGTAAATAGCCGCCGGACAAAGGTCTCGCCGCGGTCCGTGTCTTCCTTTTCGGCGCGCACGAGGACGGGCACAACCAGAGAGGTCAGCACTGCACCCAAAACGATCTCGGTGACGAGGTTGGGGATCTGGTTGGCGCTACTAAACGCAGTTCCCACCGTGGCGCCGAGCGTGGCGCCGATGAGCATCTGGCGCAAGAAGCCAGTGATGCGGGATAGTAGCGTCGCGATGGCCATCGTGCCCGTTGCGCGAATGACATCCTGATTGGATGATTCATTGTCCGCGTTGCGTCCAGTGAGCGCGGACTTATCCTCCTCAGGAGGAACGGTGGTGTCCTTCACCGCTGGGGTGGGGCGCTTTTCTGGTACCGGAGCGGGAGGAGAGGCCTGGACGATGCGGCCGCGGGCACCCGCTGGGGCGGGGTGCTCTGCCGGCACGGCGGCATCCTTCGGGTCAACTACACCCGCAGGTGACTTCTCCACGTGTTCGGCCTCGCGGCCAGTCTTATCAGTCATAGAGGATACAACTTCAACTTACTTTTTAAGCCTTTGTGATTCTTTGCGCCGATGGCGGCCTAGCCGGAAGAGCGTGGCTAAGACCAGCGCAAGGGCGCCGGCTAGGCCGACGCCATACACGATTACGATACCGGCACGCGTTTGCACAGCGATATTGATGGGCTCAGAGATGGTTTGCTTTTCTGGGGTAGCAAGCCACAAGCCAATGTCCGTGCGATCGACGTCCTTAGGCATATCGGCGGTCATGGATACAGTAATAGAGCCCTTGGCCGGAATACGGACGCTCTTGGGCGTGTTGAGGCGCGCGCCATCGGGGGCATCGTATTGCAGCTTGGCCTCCACCGGTAGTGGCAGGCCATTTTCTGCCACGATGAGCAGCGGCGATGACTCGGATACGCGGGTATAGACATTGCCCGGTGGGATAAGAGCCACAGAAGAACGCAGGTCCCGCAGCGTATCGGAATGCACATCCATCGTGTGAGTGAACCGGCGCCGTGCCTCTGCATTGCTTCCCAAGCTATCGCGGTTGGTCAGCGAGAGGGCGGCGAGCAGATCCCGGCGCAAAGGCAGGACGAATTCATAGCGAGTGAGCGCGATATCTGGATCATCGACCATGATATTCATCAGCTCATCGGTATAGCGGGCCTGCTGCTCCACGCGGACGATATCGGATTCGGCGAAGGCGGCGGGATCGCTAAAGGGGCTGCCGGGCAGTGAACCAGGCTCTGCGGTCTCCTGCTTTAGGCTGCCGACGGTGCGCGGATGGGACTTACCGGAAGCGATGAGTGCCTCGGCAGAGTCGAGTGCGTACTCGGCCGCGCTGGGATCCAAGTAATTGGGCAAGCGCGCCACGGTGTCATCGCTGGCGGCCAAGCTCAATGCGGCGCCGCCGGTGATGGCACGAGAAAGATCGGAATCGAGCGAGTAATCGTAGCGCAGCTCCGGGTTGGAATAGCCCACCGTCTGTGGCTTGGAGCCGGTTTGGGCGAGGAGGGCGCCCAGGGAGGCGTCGAAAGTCACGGCGCGGCCGGGCCACGAAGTATTATCCGCCACCAACGCGGGCAGGGGCAGCTGCTGATCCACATAGCCGGAGCCGACCGCGAGCACGGTGGTGGCCGGCTTGGCACCGAGGATTCGCTCGATGGTGTGATTGCCGCGTTGTAGCCCCTCGTAGGTAAGGAAGGGATTATTCGCTTTGGCCACGGAGGAAGCATTGGCGTTCGCCCACGGCATAGACATAAAGCAATCGAGCTCGCGCAGGCGCTTGAGCCAGCGGGCAGCATCCTCTTTGCCAGTGCCGGGTTCGAGGTGCACATCGTCCTCGTTGGTGAACCACGAATCGCGCAGGCGCTTAGGGCGTTCGGCTTGAGGTGGGCGGGCCGAACCTACCTTATAGCCCTCCGCCATGCGGTTGACCGTATCCAAGAGGGCGGGATCGATGGCTACGCAGCCTGCCCCGCGCAGATCGTGGCTGGCATACGTGCTGACCAATCGATCGAGCCGGCCACCCTCCGCCAGCTCACCGGCCAGCTCATCAGAGGAGAGGATAAGGTCCTCTCCCCCAGCGCCGCCTGGTACCGAGTCAATATCGGCGCTGATGGGATAGATCACGGTGAGATCGTGGGGTGTGGGATCCGAGGGGGCATCGCCAAGCGCCTGCTCCTTCCTCTTTATCTGGCCAACAAGGCGTTCCTCCGCAAAGCTGACCGCCTCGCCGCCTACGGTGCCGGTGAGGGTAAACAGCAGCGGATAGGAGCCAGGCTCTTCGATGGCCAGGGTCTGCTCGCCGTGCAGGGAGGTAGGAACCTGGAAGGTGACCTCCCGGGATTCGCCCGGCTGCAGGGGCGCGGTGGTAGTGCTGGGACCGTAATACGGGAATTCGCCGGTGGCCAACTGCGTGCGGGCCTGCGCGGTATCCTCCACGGCATCGCCGCGGCGGCTCGTGAGCTGGAGATCCTCCATGGTTTCATCGGTAGGATTGTGCAGCCGGAAGGTCAGTTTGAGGTCTTTGCCCACGGTAAAGGGCTCGGCCGCAAGGAGATCAAGGTTGGCCCGCTCCGGCCCGCGCGCACCCAACCATGCCTGGATATCCTGCTGCTTTTCGGCGGCCGCGTCCATCTGCGCGGCGGCTTCTGGTAGCGGCATGCACAAGCCCCACCCCGCTACCGCCATGCAGCCGCCCACGGCGGCCCAAGACTTCAGGCGCTGGCGCATTACCGTGGCGTCACTTTCCCCGCCGCGGCTTCCTTTCGTGCGAGATCGGGAAGGAGATCATGCGCGATGCGCGCTAGCTTGCGCTCATCGGCGTAGGCCAAGTGCTCGATGAGTTCGGAGACGGGGATCCACGAGACCTCAGTGACCTCAGGATCCTCATCGTTCATAATGCCGTCTACAAAACGCAGCAGGTGGTGGTGCACGGTCTTATGGATGCGCACCCCATCAGAGACGAACCAGTAATCAATCATGCCGAGGTCCGCAAAAACCTCACCAGAAATGCCGGTTTCTTCCCATACCTCGCGTTCAGCGGTGACCTCCTTGGCCTCGCCATTTTCCACGTGGCCCTTGGGCATGGACCACAGCAGGCGCCCGCGGCGGTCGAGGCGGCCGATGAGCGCCACATAGAGCCGGGAAAGGTCGACGTTGCCATTGGCATCGACGCACTCCGCCAAGCCGGAGACAACGAGGCCACCCGCGGAGGTTTCATCGCGGGTTTCCATGGCCGTGGATTGGCCATTGCCACCGCGGTAGGGCTTGCGCTGCTGGGTGGTGCGGCGCGCGCGATTATCCGGCCGGCGGCGCCGCCTGCGCCGGGACCGGTTGCGGTTGCGGCCGCCTCCCTTGGAGGGGCCCTGTTCTTGGTTAGTCATCCCTGCCAATCGTAGTAGACTCTCACCCGTGAATTTTCAGGACACTCAGCTAATCGGCGTTCTTGCCCGCGCGGAATCCACCGTCTCCTCCCTCAGCAACCTGCTGGGCGGACTGGTGGAGAAATTTGCCGCGCGCGGCTACTCGCTCTACCTCGTGGGCGGCTCTGTGCGCGATGCGCTTTTGGGCCGCTTGGGAAATGACCTGGACTTTACTACTCCGGCTCGCCCCGAGGTGGTCAAGGAGATTCTCGATGAGTGGGCCGAAACCGTGTGGGATACCGGCATAGACTTCGGTACCGTCTCCGCGGCCTACAAGGGCCAGCAGATTGAGATCACCACCTTCCGCTCCGATTCTTATGACGGCCAGTCCCGCAATCCTGAGGTGGTTTACGGTGACACCTTGGAAGGCGATCTTGTCCGGCGCGACTTCAAGGCCAATGCGATGGCCATTGAGCTGCTTGCCGACGCCTCCTTTAAGTTCCACGATCCCCTCCATGGCCTCCAAGACATAGCTGACCGGGTGCTCGATACCCCGGATAAGCCGGAGATCTCCTTCCACGATGACCCGCTGCGCATGCTACGTGCGGCCCGTTTTGCCTCCCAGCTGGAGTTTCGCGTGGCCGATCGCGTGGTAGATGCCATGCGGGATATGGCCGGCGAGATCCAGCGCATCACCGTGGAGCGCGTGCAGGTGGAGCTAGATAAGCTCATCTGCGGCACGGCCCCGTGGGATGGCATTGATCTACTGGTATCTACGGGAATCGCGGACTATATCTTCCCGGAGATCCCCGCGCTACGCATGACCGCGGACGAACACGCGCAGCACAAAGACGTCTATGCGCACTCGCTCAAGGTGCTGAGCCAGGCCATGGATCAAGAGGAGGATGGTCCTGATCTTGTCCTGCGCTGGGCGGCGCTGCTCCACGATATTGGCAAGCCGGATACCTTTGATAACACCGATGGCAAGGTCTCCTTCCACCACCACGAGGTGGTGGGCGCCAAACTCGCCCGTAAGCGCCTGCGCAAGTTGAAGTATCCCAAGGCCACTACGGAGTCCATCGGCCAGTTGGTGTACCTACACATGCGCTTCCACGGGTTTGGGGAAAATCAATGGACTGATTCCGCCGTGCGCCGCTATGTCACCGACGCCGGCGATCTTCTCCCTCGCCTGCACAAGCTGGTGCGCGCCGATTGCACCACCCGCAATGCCAAGAAGGCCCGCCGCCTCCAGCGCACCTACGATCAGCTCGAGGAGCGTATCGAAGAGATCGGCCGCAAGGAGGACCTGGCCCGCGTGCGTCCAGACCTCGACGGCAACGAGATCATGGAGATCTTAGGCCTCCAGCCCGGCCCTGAGGTGGGCCAGGCGTGGTCCTATCTCAAGGAGCTGCGCCTCGAGCATGGTCCCCTCGAGCGCGAGGAAGCGATTGCGAAGTTGCGCGAGTGGTGGGATTCTAAACAGTGATGTTTGCCGATAGATTATTCAACGCCCTCGAGCGCAATGACCCCGCCCCCGGCCAGCTGCTCATCGCCGCTCCGGGTATGCTTTCGCCGGAATTCGCCCGTTCCGTCATTCTCGTCATTGAGCACAATGACATGATGACCTTCGGCGTGGATCTGACCAAGCGCTCCGAGGTGGCGATTTTCAATGTGCTGCCGGAATGGCTTCCCGTTGTGGCCAAGCCGCAGGCGCTGTACATCGGCGGCCCGCTCAATCAGCAATCCGTCGTAGGACTCGCGCAGACCAACCAGGGCGTCGATCCGGACAAGCACGACCGACTCACCCGCCTCGCCCCGCGCCTCGCGCATGTGGATCTGCGCGCGGAGCCGGAAGAGATAGAGCCCTTGGTCTCGGGTATGCGCATGTTTGCCGGCTACGCCGAGTGGGGCCCGGGCCAGCTAGAAGAGGAAATCGAGGCCGGCGAATGGTTCGTCTCCCCTGCCCTGGCCCAAGACGTTATTACGCCGGGTCCGGCCGACCTCTGGTCCGATGTGATGAAGCGCCAGCCCATGCCATTGCCGCTGTACTCCACCTACCCCGTCAACGTGGAAGACAATTAATTCCTATCGCGCTGCAGGCAGTGGGCTAAACTAGCCCGCATGCGTGAGGATATTTCACAAGGTTTGCGGGATACCTGGGCCGCCGCCATCGGCCTCATTCCCCTCGGCCTAGCCTTCGGCCTGCTCATGGTCCAATCCGGCTTCAGTTTGTGGTGGACGCCTATTTTCTCCATCGTCATCTACGCCGGCTCGATGGAGTTCCTGGCCATTTCCATGGTCACCGGCGGCGCCACAGCCTTGGCTTCCCTGGTCACCGGGTTCATGGTGAACTTCCGGCATATTTTCTATGGTCTCACTTTTCCTCGCCACCGCCTTCACTCGCGCCTGGGCAGAGCTTATTCCACCTATGCGCTTACCGACGAAACCTATGCCATCGTCTCCTCCCTCCCCACCGATGACCGTCCCACAGGGACTCGGATCCTCACCATCCAAATTTTTTGTCAGGCTCTGTGGGTAGGCGGTGGCATTGTCGGTGCTCTCGCCGGCCAGGTGATTCCCTCTACCGTGCAGGGCATGGAATTCGCCCTAGTGGCGCTCTTCGTCGTGCTGGCGATGGATTCCTTCCGCAATAACCAGGACTTCTCTTTACCACTAAGCGCGGCGATGGTGGGGATCCTCGCGGCCGCCTTCGCCCCAGGTCAACTCCTCATGGTGGCCCTGAGCGCCTACTTCATCCTGCTGATTATCCGGTATCTATCCCCACGCGTCGATGCGGCTTTTACCTTGCGTAGACGAGGCGACGTTAAGAGATTCCGTGAGGAGTACTAATGCCCGCTGGAGTCACCCTTGCTTCCATCGCGGCCGTCCTAGTTCCCGTCGGCCTCGTTACCGTTGTACTACGCCAACTTCCTTTCTCCTTTGTGAAATGGATGAAGGATAGTCAGTTCTTTTCCGTGCTCGGCATGATGATGCCTGTGGGTGTGATGACCATCTTGGTCGTCTATACCGTCCACGGGCAGTCCAGCGCCCCCGGTGGCATCTGGGCGGCTCTCCTCGGAGTGGTGGTCACTTTCCTGCTGCATCTGTGGAAGCGGGACTCAGCGCTGTCCATTTTCGGAGGAACCGCCTTCTATATGCTCCTCGTCAACGTAGTCTTTTAGCCCTTGCAACTCTTATAGGCCGAACTTGGCGGTGGCTTCGGACCACAGGGCGTCGAACCGAGACTGGTCCACGTACTGCGCGCTAATGTCCGGAAAATCATCATAGGTATCCGGGTGCGGGACAACCTCTTGCGGCTGATCTACGTTTCCCGTGGAACTATTCGGTGTTGCTACCCCGACGATGGCATCCGAGGGATCCAGTGCAATCATGCGCACCATGCAGCAGCTGCTTGCATCGCGCTCTTCCATTTCCGCCATGTGGATCGCTGAGCCCACGTCAGGCACGTTCAGTTCGGTTCGTACGTATAGGTAATTCGTCATGGCATTTAAGTGTAGCTACGTGCTAGGACACTGCGCGTAACGGGCCGCTAGCCACGAGCACATCATTAGCTGAACCTGGTGATAAATCATCAACGGGAGGATTAGTAGGCCAAGGGATGCGCCGCCAGAAGCGAAGATTACCGACGCCATTGGCAGTCCCGTGGCTAAAGACTTTTTCGAGCCACAGAACTCGATTGCAATGGTGTCGGCGCGATTGAATCCCATCTTTTGGCTTACCGTTCTGGTGAGCCACAGCATGAAGGCGACGAAGGCAGCAGCGAACACAACTAGGAAAGCCAGATCCCACAGGGAAATAGAGGACCAAATTCCGTCCACCACACCCTTAGAAAAAGCGGAATATACCACCATCGCGATTGAGCCGCGGTCCACGACCTTAGTGGCCTTGCTTTGTGCAACCTTGCCTACCCAGCGCCGAGTAAGCTGACCTAGAACAAATGGCGCCAACAATAGAAGTGCAATTTCGCCGAATACTGGCGTATCGATGTGAACTCCTCCCCCAGTTCCCATGAGGAACATGACGAGCAATGGAGTGATGATTACTCCCACCAAGTTTGAGGCAGAAGCCGATACGATTGCGCCCGGCACGTTTCCTTTCGCGATTGAGGTGAAGGCAACCGAAGACTGCACCGTGGATGGAACCAGCGTGAGGAATAGGATTCCTAAGTACATGTCATTCGATATGACAGCGGTGAGCGACCGCAGTGCTATGCCTATTAGCGGGTAAACCACAAAGGTAAAAGCGAGAATTGTGAGGTGTAGCCGCCAGTGTTTTAGTCCGTTGAGGGCTTCTTGAGTGGAAAGCCTCGCGCCATACAAAAAGAAGAGTAGCGCGATGGCTGCGTTTGTTAATTGGCCGAATATGTCGGCAAAGTTCCCGCGGGCTGGTGCGATTATCGCAATGATGACCGCCAGGATAATGAGGACAATAAGCGGGTCGGGCTTCTTCAAACGCTGCAGCATGTTAAGAGTTTAAACCCGATTCGTCTTCACATGCTGCAGATACTCGGGCCAAGAAATCACAACCCGTGTAGTTTCACGTGAAACCACACGGGAAATGCATTCTAGGCCGTGGTGACGTTAGAGCCGTCTTGTTTAACTTCGTATTCCTCCAATGGATCGCGCCCCGGGCCGGAGATTACGCTTCCATCGCTGAGATTGTAGGAGGTGTTGTGTGCCGTGCAGGTTGCCGTCATGCCATCGATCTCGGTGATTGGATTGCCCTGGTGAGGGCACGTTTGGGAGTAGGCCTTAAACTCGCCTTCCTTGGGCTGGGTGAAGATCACGCCATCGACAATCTTAGCGGAGCCAATCGGAATCTCGGTCGCCGCTATTTCTGCGGAGGGAGAGGAGCCACAGGCCGCGGCGTAGGCGCCTGCAAATGTGGTGGCGGTTCCAAGCAAGAACATTCGACGAGAGCACTTAATCATGCCTCTACTCTAGCTTGTCGGTCTTGCGTATTGTGCCGTTCCCGTTTGCCCGGTTGAAATTATAGTTTCACGTGAAACTCTGAACTTGGTCAGCTAGGAGCCCCTCCCACGTCTCCGGAGAGCCATCGGAGGTAGCGATAAGTTCATAGGTGCCGGACTCAATTCCTAAATCATCAACGATGCTCTGTGCAGATTGCTGTTCGTGTGCTTTTGCTACGGACGTCGCTACCTTGTGGTCTTGCTCAGTGTAAGCGCCGATAACAAAAGTTGAAGCGGCGATGGCCGCCAGGGCGGTACTTTTCTTCATGGACTATATTCTGCCCTTTAGGGTACTGATTACGTCCTTAGCCGCCGGGGTTCCATGGCAGTTTTACGCAACCTCTACCCTCCCTCGCAGGAACCAGAATGGGACGACGGACCTACTGTAGGTGCGGTCAAGTATGGGTTAGGACAGAAGATATCCAGAGTTATAATATCGGCTGTTACTAAAATCGAGTAAGCAACTGCTCCGGAAATTAACGTCACTGTGACTAGGCTGAAGCGTGTGACGATAATTCAATACGAAAGGCATAGCTACAAAAATTCCCCTTCTGGATGAAATGTGATTCTTTTCCAGAAGGGGAAGATTACGCAGCAGCAGTGCTTGGTCACCTATCGGATTCGCGAGCGGCGTGACGGAGCGCGTCGACATCAACCTGAGGGGCGGGTGCTGCGGCAGCCTCTTCCCCACCGCAACCGTCGGAACCACAATTACAGGAGTCTCCGCAACCCTCCTCGTCTGCGTGTGCTTGTTCGTGGAGGAACGCGGCACGTGAGCCGAGGTTGGAACCGATGGAGAGGGCTAGTACAGCGGCCACAAAAGTAAGAACCGGGATGAGCCACATCCAGCCCTCAGCGCGGAGCGCGACGATGCCGCCGAAGATTAAGCAGACGCCACTCAGCATCCAGAATGGCCCGGCAATGCGATGGGCATTGTCCCATGCTTCGCGGGATTTGCGAATCTCCTGCAGGCGCAAGCCGATATAGCTATTTCCAGGTAGGCGCTTGGTTGAGGCCAAGGCTCCCACGATGATGAGGAGGACGGCGAGGATTAAAAAGATGATTCCCACAGCGATCATGTACTTAGTTTAACCTTGTAGCGCCAAGATAAAAATCGTCGCTGGGGTGAGTGTTCTGACTATGCCTCCAGTCGGGTAGTATGCCTTTAAGGTCGATTGATAGATATTGAAGCGGCCGTTGCCTCTGTACCGCGCTGTTTCACTCTGGAACTTTTACCAAGGGGCGAAACACCCGATTTGATTGTAAGTACATGAATTTCAAGAAACTCTCGGAATCTCTGTTGTTCCGCATCATCGTCGCCATCATCCTTGGCGTGGTGGTGAGCCAATTCGCGCCCGAATGGTTTGGCCGCGTATTCGCCACCTTCAATGGACTCTTTAGTAACTTCCTCAATTTCTTTATTCCGGTCCTCATCTTCGCGCTTATCGCCCCGTCGATTGCTGGTCTGGGACGAGGGGCCGGAAAATGGCTGGGCGTTACTGCAGGTATTGCCTACGGCTCAACGATTGTTGCGGGTCTTCTTGCCTACGTAGTTGCGCACTGGCTCTACCCCACCATGCTCAGTGGTCAGGATCTGATTACAAATGTCTCCGATATTGATGAGGGGGCACTCACTCCGTACTTCGAGGTGGAAATGGCTCCGCCTTTTGAGGTTATGACGGCTCTCTTGTTGTCATTCTGCATCGGCGTAGCGATGACTACAGTGAAGTCCGATACCTTGTATGCGGTTACAAAGGAATTGGAGAGCGTAGTAGTCAAGGTTATTTGGGGCTTTGTAGTTCCAATTCTGCCCTTCTATATCTTCGGCATGTTCTTGGGCTTGGGCATGAATGGCAATTTGGGCTCAGTGCTTTCGGCCTTCGCGAAGGTCCTGATCCTGGCGGTTGTTATGACTCTGGTCTATCTGGTGCTCCAGTACATTATCGCTGGTGCCATCACCGGTAAGAATCCTTTCAAAGCACTGCGCAATATGGTGCCGGCATATTTCACCGCACTGGGAACCTCCTCTTCTGCCGCCACCATCCCGGTGTCTATGGAGTCCACCTTGAAGAACGGCATTTCGAAGCCGGTGGCAAGCTTCGTTATCCCGTTGTGTGCGACCATTCACCTCTCTGGTTCCATGATTAAGCTGACGCTCTATGCCTTTGCGATTGTGTACATGGCGCACCTGGATATTAGTACGAGCACCGGCCTTGGTTTCATCTTCCTATTGGGAATCATGATGATTGCGGCACCAGGTGTGCCCGGCGGCGCGGTTATGGTCGCAGCTGGACTACTGGCGGACATGATGGGCTTTGACGATGGCATGGTGGCGCTGATGATTGCGGCCTACATCGCCATTGACTCGGTCGGCACGGCTGCCAACGTTACTGGCGACGGCGCCATTGCGATGATCGTGGACAAGTTCGCGGGCTCCAAGAAGGACCACACCGAAGAGGAATCTGCAGAAGCAACCGCGTAGAGGCTTTTTATAGGGAACCCTCCTCAGCTGCCGAGAGCTGAGGAGGGTTCTTCGCGTCTTCAGGACTACTTCTTAGTTGCCGCCTTCATGCGAGTTACATACTCGGCGAGTTCTTTGTGCAAGGCTTTCGCATCGGAAATGCGTCCTGGGGTTCCTTCCACTGGCCTGCCTTCCGCGTCCGTTTCACGTGAAACGTGGCGATCAATAATCTTGGTGATTGCGGAGCCTGTAATTGTCCCCGCTGCCCCAGCCGTCACGGCATCGCGCACGTGTTGCGGCTCGGAAATGCCGAATCCTAGCAGTACCGGAGGTCCGTCGAATCTTTGGATGTTGGCGACGACTTCTTCGAGACCAATAGTCTCGGATTCCTTCTCGGCACCGGTGACTCCGTCTCGTGATACTGCGTAGATATAGCCGCGTGAGCTTTGAGCGACGCCCTCGAGGGTGTGCGCGGTCGCGCGGGCCGGGGCAATAAAGATTGGATCCATACCGGCCTTTTCTGCTGCGGCGATGAAGGGAGCACCTTCGCGCACGGGGACGTCGGGAAGCAAAATGCTGTCCGCGCCCGCTTCCGCAAACTCGGCGTAGAAACGGTCGAAACCGCGAGTGAAAGCCACATTGCCGTAGATGAGCATGCCGATGGGGAGCTCGGGAAATTCCGCGCGGATTGCTCGCACCTGTTCTAAGGCGGAGTCTACGGTGGCGCCGCCGTCGAGCGCGCGAAGGTGGGAGGCCTGAATGGTGGGGCCGTCGGCCACTGGGTCAGAAAATGGAACTCCTAGCTCCAATGCATCGGCTCCGGCCGCGACGACGGTTCGCACGATGGCCAGCGTGTGCTCCGGCGTGGGATCGCCCAACATGAGGAATGGGACGAAAGCGCCCTCTCCCCTGTTGTGTAGTGAGCGGAATAGGTCTTCGTATCGGGTGCTCATTAGTTCTTCTCCTGGAGGTTAAATTCTGGGTGGTTCTCAAGGGTGTGGCGAACGTAGTCGATGTCCTTATCGCCGCGACCGGAAAGGGAGACCAAGATGGTGATGTCCTCGTCTTTACGCTTCAAGGCGTAGGCCAACGCGTGAGAGGATTCGAGGGCCGGAATGATGCCTTCCTTAGTGGAAAGAAGCTGGAATGCTTCGAGTGCTTCGGCGTCAGTAATGCCGACATATTGCGCGCGGCCACTGGCGTGTAAGTGCGCGTGCTGTGGTCCTACGCCTGGGTAGTCGAGTCCGGCGGAAATCGAATAGGATTCTTCCACTTGGCCGTCCGCGTTGCGCATGAGGTAGCTGCGCGCGCCGTGGAGGATGCCGACCGTACCGTTGTTGATGGTGGCACCGTGCTTGCCGGAGTCTAGGCCTTCGCCGCCAGGTTCGGCGCCGACGAGTTCTACTTCCTCTTCTTCAATAAATTCTGCGAACATACCGATTGCATTAGAACCGCCGCCGACGCAAGCCACGACTACATCCGGTAGCCCACCGGTGCGCTCAAGCATCTGGGTCTTAGCCTCTTCAGAGATGACCTTGTGGAACTCTCGGACGATGGTTGGGAATGGATGAGGTCCGGCCGCGGTACCGAGGAGATAGTGGGATTCATGGAAAGTGGCGGTCCAATCACGGAGGGCTTCATTCACCGCGTCCTTAAGAGTTCCGGATCCGGTGTCGACGGCGACGACCTTCGCGCCCATCAGCTCCATACGGAATACGTTTGGCTGCTGTCGGGCCACATCTTTCGCGCCCATATAGACCACGCACTCGAGATCCAGCAATGCGCAAGCAAGTGCAGTAGCGGTGCCGTGCTGGCCCGCTCCGGTCTCCGCAATAATGCGTGTCTTCCCCATCCGCTTAGCTAGCAGTGCCTGACCAAGGACCTGGTTCGTCTTGTGTGCTCCACCGTGTACAAGGTCTTCCCGCTTGAGGAAGATGCGCGCCTTGCCCCCGAGGTTCCTCGCCTCTGTAATTGGTGTGGGGCGGCCGAGGTAGTCACGCAGCAAGACGCTGAGCTCTTCGCGAAAGGCTGGGTCATTTTGTGCGTCGACAAAAGCCTTCTCAAGTTGGTCGAGCGCCGGGATGAGGGATTCGGGGACAAACTGTCCGCCGAATTCGCCAAAGTATGCCGGAAGGAGCGTTTCACGTGAAACTGTCATCGTTCTCTTCTTTCTATGGGTGTGTGTAGTTCCGGATGGTGCTAAAGGCTTGGGCGATCAATGAGGAGTCCTTGCGGCCGGGTGCATACTCCAAGCCTGAGTTGAGGTCGAGTCCTGCCGTGCCGATTGACAGTGCCTCTTCGAAGTTGTCTAGCCGGAGCCCTCCGGCGAGGAGGGATTTCTCCTTCACTTCATCGGGGATCGTCCGCCATTCAAAAGTGGTGCCCGTCCCTCCACTGCCGGAGTCGAGGACGAGGGCCTCTACCTCTGGGACAAGGTCCGGCGTCAAGGCAGCGAAGTCAGGGTTATTCATGTCGATGGCCCGCCAAAGGTTAAGGCCGTCAGCGACGCCCCGAACATCGTGAAGGAATTCCAGCTCTGCTTCCCTACTACCTTGGAATGGGGCGTGAAGCTGGAGAACTTTGAGGCCGGGGATCCTGGCTATGCTCCGTAGCGTCTCCAAATCCGTAGACCGCGTCACGGCTACGTACTCCAACTCTGGTTCCGCGGAGATGATGCTTTGTGCGGTTTCACGTGAAACACTGCGGGGCGAATCCGGCGCGAAGATGAGACCCCCGTAACGGGCTCCAGCAGCGCGCGCTGCTTGTGCGGAGGAGGCGGTGGTAAGGCCGCATAATTTATTGGCGCCATAGACGAGGTCGCGCGCCGCCCGATCGATGTCCTCCTGGGAGGTGAGCTGGGAGCCTACAAGGAAAGCATGTGCGTGGGTTCCTAACCGGCGGACGGTGGCATTATCGCGGATTCCAGATTCGGAAACGATCACCTTTCCGTCTGGAACATGGCGGGCTAGGCGTTCGGTGCGCCCTAGATCGATGCTGAGATCGTGGAGGTTGCGGTTGTTGATGCCGATGATATCCACGCCGAAATTCACCGCGCGATCCACTTCATCCTCTGTGATCGCTTCGGTCAAGACGTCTAGGCCGAGTTCGTCTGCCAGTGCCTTGAGCTCACCGTAGGTGTCATCGTCCACGATAGACATCATGAGCAAGATGGCATCGGCGCCGTAATAACGCGCGGCATAGACCTGGATGGGATCGACAATGAAGTCTTTACACAGCACCGGCACATGGGTGGATAGCGCGACGGTCTGCAAGTGGTCGTAGTCGCCGCCAAACCGATCGGGCTCGCATAACACTGAGATGGCGGAGGTGTAACGGGAGTAGATCCGGGCGATATCACCGGGCCGATAGTCTTCACGGATCATGCCGAGGGACGGCGAGGCGGACTTGCACTCCATGATGAAGCGGTTGGTGCCACGGAGGGCGTCGGCAAGCGAACGCTCCGAGCGTGGCACGCGAGCCAAGTCCACGTGGGACAGGCGCTCCCGGAGTGCGGGCAGGTGAGTGCGGCGCTGGGCGACGATCTCCTCGAGCACCGTAGGCAAAGTATTCTCCGACATTAGCTCTCCTCCCCTACGGCATAGTTGGTGTTCTCGTGGAGCGCGAGCCAATCTTCAACAGTGCCGCTGCTAATCAGTTCCTTTGCGTGAGTGACTCCCGCCGCGATAGTCTCCGTGGTCCCTTTGAGGTAAAACATGGCGCCAGCGGTGGCGGCAATGGCGTCACAATGGGCGGGTTCGCCACGGCCGGCAAAAACCGCACGGAGGGCTTGGGCATTGGCGGCGCCGTCGCCGCCGACTAGGTCCGCTAGTTCGTGGCGCTTGATGCCGAGGTCTTCTGGGGTGAGCTCGTAAGAGGCAATCTCTCCGTCGTTGAGCTCCCAGGCCTGCGTCGTGCCGTGGGTAGCAATCTCATCGGTGCCAGCACCGTGGACTACCAAGGCGCGCTTTCGGCCGAGTTCTCGGAAGACTTCCGCGATAACTTGGCCTTGGGCCGGGTTGGCGATGCCCATGATTTGCAGTGACGGGCGTCCTGGGGACAGGAGCGGCCCTAGCGTATTGAAGATGGTGGGGATACCTAGCGCCTTCCGCACCGGTTGTACGTGGGCGACTGCTGGGTTGTAGGCCGGGGCGAATAGGAACGTGAAGTTGGAAGCTTTAAATTGGCGTACTGCTCGGGCGGCGTCTAGGTCCAGTGGGATATTTAGGGCTTCGAGTACATCGGCGGATCCGGACTTGGAAGAGATCGAGCGGTTGCCATGCTTGATCATCTTCACTCCCCCTGCGGCGGCAACGAGGGAGGCGCCGGTAGTGATATTGATGGTATTCGCGCCATCGCCACCGGTTCCGGCCGAATCCATGAGTCCTTCTCCGGTGATGGGGAATGGATAGCCCACTTTCAAAAATGCTTTGGCCGCGCCGGCAATGTCTGCGAAGGTCTCGCCGCGGGTGCGGATATGGGTAAGTAGCGCCGCAATATGAATATCGTCGTAGTCGCCGACGGCCAAGGGGGTAAATACCTCCATGGCTTCTTCGATGGTGGGCTGAGGGTTATTCAGGAAGGCTTGCAAGGTACGCAGGGGGTGGTGATTCATTTTTAGTGCTCCGTATCCATAGTGGTGTGCGTATATAATTGATGAATGCAACGCTCGAGCATGAGGGGGCCGCGGGGCGTGAGGATAGACTCGGGGTGGAACTGGAAGCCGAGGGCGCTACCGTCATCCGTCTCGGCCGCCATGGCTACCTCTCCGATGTCCGTTGCCGTGTGCGCGAGACAACGCATTCCCCGCGGGAGGTCCGTACAGCCAAGGGAGTGATAGCGTGCCACTGGAACCTGCGTACCGAGGTGACCCGGTTGGTCCGGCTCGGTATCAGTGGCAAGGCCCTGAAAGACGGGGTGCATTACCCCGGCCTCGGTAAGAGTCATCGGGACGGATTTCCCGTGTACGGGCCCGCACGGTTCGACTGCGCCGCCGTGGTGCTCGAGTAGCGCTTGGAAGCCGAGGCACACGCCGAGGATCGGGATGGTGCCTAGGGCGGCGTCGATAAGCTCCATCATGCAGCCGGCGTCCCGTGGATGACCGGGGCCCGGGGAAAGCACAATAATGTCGGGCTGCGCGCGCATCACGTCTTGGACCGCAACGGTATTGCGAAACACGGTGGTATCGAACCCAGCGAGGGCATCGACGAGGTTGTAGACAAAAGAATCGTGGTTATCCAAAAGGACAATATGCGGCGAGGTCATCGCTGTACCTCCAATTCGGCTCCGTGTGCCATAGCGATGGCATGGAGGACGGCGTAGGCCTTATGCACCGTTTCATCGGCCTCGGCTTGCGGCACGGAATCCTTGACCACGCCGGCGCCGGCTTGTACCACTGCGGTGCCGTCCTGGACGTAGGCCGAGCGGATGACGATGCAGTTATCCATGGCTCCATCGCCGCGCAGGTATCCCACCGCCCCGCCATAGGAGCCGCGGCGCTTTCCCTCCGTGCGGCGCACCAGTTCGGTGGCGCGCAGTTTGGGTGCTCCCGTAAGCGTTCCCATATTCATGCACGCACGGTAGGCATCGAGCGCATCGAAGTCTGGGTGGAGCGTCGCCGTGACGCGGGAGACCAAGTGCATCACTCGCGAGTAGCGGTCAACGTGCAGGAGTTCTGCTACCTGCCGGCTACGGGGCACGGCCACGCGAACGAGGTCATTGCGTGCAAGATCAACCAGCATCGTGTGTTCCACAATCTCCTTCTGGTCTGTACGCATGTCCAGCTCGTTGCGGATATCTAGTTCATGGTTGATGCTGCCATCCGGGTTGAGCCCGCGCGGCCGGGTTCCGGCAATGGGATAGAGCTGGACCTGCCTATCTTTTGGCGTGAATTTGAGGTTTGATTCCGGCGAGGCGCCGAAGAGCTCATAGGCGGCACCGCGGAGGTAGAACATATAAGGCGAGGGGTTGGTCTCGCGCAGTGCTCGGTAGGCAGCCAGGGCGTTGGGGCATTCCACGGTGAAGGCGCGCGCGGGCACTACTTGGTAGATATCACCGGCGTGAATATTGCCTTTAAGCTTGTCGACGCCCGCCCGAAACCCTGCATCATCCACATCGGCCACCGCCCGGATCCTTTCCCTTTGCGGCGCCGCGGGACGAGCGGCGGCCGGCAGTGAGGCAAGAGAATCCAACTCTTCCCGCAGACGCTTGTCGTCGATGTCCCAGCCTTCTAGGTGCGCAGTCCCTTGCAGGTGGTCCACTGCGAGGACGGTTTGGGCTACCAAGAATTCATAGTCCGGGTAGGTGTTGGCCCCGGGCTCAACCTCGGGCAGTTCCTCGAAAGTAGCGAGGTAGTCATAAGCGAATCCACCCCCAAGGAACGGCAATAAAGGAGAGGAATAATTGGCTTCTAATTGCAGGAACCGCAAAATATCGGCGGTAGATTCGGCAAGAAGCCGCTCCCGCTCGTCGGGGTGTGTGGACAGCGAGAACTCGAAAGCCGCGGTGGTAGTTTCACGTGAAACTAAGCGATGGTGGAACCGCTCCTCCAGGGAACGAAGGAGCGACTCCCCTGCCTCCGTGAGGGCGCGTACCTCTACCGTCTGGCCGTGGCACGTTACTTTCAGGGCCGCCTTGAGCACGGCGAGGCAGTTGAGATTCTTCTTGGTCTCAATGTCTGCGCTCTCGAGCAATAGGGAGTCGTGCGGTTGTGCGAGGCCGTCAAAAATCGCGGCCGCGTCGCTGTCGTAGGGTATATCGCGAGTGGCGGTGTATGGCATTGCAGTGCCCTTTCGCTGGGTGAGGGAAACGGGAAACGGATAGGAAGCTTCCGCGAGCAGAGGCACTAAAACGCCAAAAGGCCCGCAGAATGCGAGCCTAAAAATGGGAGGTGAAATAGGGCCCGCGGGTTACGCGCGCCACCACCAAGCAGTAGTCATCTTCTTCATAGTGGTCATACTAACCTACATTTCTATAGCCTGTCAGGTAATCGATAAAAATATTCATTCTATCCCCCTATGCGCTTGTGCTTGGCGCCGAACCAAGAAAACCAGCTAACGAATCGCGGTACTGTGGAGTGCATTCACGCAATGGAGAAAGGTGATGAATATGAGCATCGATCAGAAGGAACTACTAGCGAAGGTCCCCACTCAGCTTTTGATTGGCGGACAGTGGCGCGACGCGTCCTCCGGCGAGACCTTTGACGTAGAAAATCCGGCGACGGGCGCGACCATCGCCACGCTGTCTTCCGCTAATTCTGATGATGCGGTGGCTGCCCTCGATGCTGCCTGTGCGGTACAAGATGAGTGGGCGCGCACCACCCCGCGCGAGCGCGCCGATATTCTCCGCCGCGCCTTTGAATTGGTACACGAGCGCGCCGATGAGTTCGCCACCCTGATGACCCTTGAAATGGGAAAGCCTTTTGCTGAGTCCCAAGGTGAGGTCACCTATGGCGCGGAATATTTGCGGTGGTTTAGTGAGGAAGCCACGCGCGATTATGGCCGCTACTCCCCTGTCCCGGAAGGCACCTTGCGCATGGTTACTCGCCGCAAGCCTGTGGGTCCGTGCCTATTGATTACGCCGTGGAACTTCCCGCTCGCCATGGCCACCCGAAAGGTTGCCCCGGCCGTTGCAGCGGGCTGCACCATGGTCCTGAAGCCGGCCAAGCTGACGCCGCTCACCGCGCAGTACTTCGCGCAGACCATGCTCGATGCCGGCCTGCCACAGGGTGTGCTCAATGTTGTCTCCGGAAGCTCCGCCTCGGCTATTTCGGAGCCCTTGCTTGCCGACGCCCGCTTGCGCAAGCTCTCCTTCACCGGTTCTACCCCAGTGGGCAAAACCCTCCTCAAGGGTGCCGCGGATAATGTCTTGCGCACCTCTATGGAGCTAGGCGGTAATGCACCGTTCATTGTTTTCGAGGATGCGGATATTGACCAAGCCGTAGCGGGAGCCATGGGTGCGAAGATGCGCAATATTGGCGAGGCCTGCACCGCGGCCAACCGCTTCGTGGTGCACGAGTCCGTGGCGGAGGAGTTTACGCAGAAGCTGGCAACAGAGTTTGAGAAGCTCGTCGTTGGCGATGGCATGGACGAAGGCGTGACGTGTGGTCCGCTGATTGAGGCTAAGGCATTCGATAATGTCGCAGCCCTGGTTGAGGATGCGGTGGACAAGGGTGCGACCGTTGTCACCGGTGGCACTCGCGGCGAGGGCGCGGGCCACTTCTATGCGCCCACAATCCTGAGCAATGTTTCACGTGAAACTCGCGTGGCCCAAGAAGAAATTTTTGGACCGGTCGCGCCCATCCTTACCTTTAAGGATGAATCGGAAGCGCTAGAGATTGCGAACGATACGGAGTACGGACTTGCCTCCTATGTATATACGGAAAATTCCGATCGCCTCTGGCGCGTTGCCGACGGCCTCGAGTTTGGCTTGATGGGATTCAATGCCGGTGTCATCTCCAATGCCGCTGCCCCATTCGGCGGAGTCAAGCACTCTGGTTTAGGACGCGAAGGCGGCGCCGAGGGTATTGAGGAATATACCTCGGTGCAGTACTTGGGTATCCGTGATCCTTATGCCGGTGCCTAGAGATTTGAGCGCTTAACAAGGCGGGAGAAACCAGCCGGGTCCCCTTTTCGCGACCCGGCTCAAGTTACGGCGATTGCCGGTAGCCACCTGCACGAGGGCGGCGTCGATAAGAGCCTGGAAAGCTTTTCAATTAATCTTTGCAGCCTGCGGGGCGTATAGTGCCTCTCCGTATAATTCAATTTCTATTTCCTTCGTCTGCGATGCGCGGCCTTATGGCCAGCGCGTGGAGAGGGAATTTTCTTTTTGTTATTTGGAGTGAGTATATGACGCCTCCCGAATCTGCAGCGGCTAAGCCGCAGCTGATTACGCCTACGTTTGTCCTCGCGTGGGTGGCTAATTTTTGTCAGTTCTTGGTCTTTTACCTGTTCGTAACCACCATGGCCCTCTACGCGGTAGAGAGCTTCGGGGCATCGGATACCGTGGGCGGTTTCGCCTCCAGTGCCTTTGTTTTGGGCGCGACGTGCATGCGCGTGTTCTCTGGCTGGATCGTGGACCGCGTGGGCCACAAGAAGGCGGCCTTGGCTTCCCTAGCCTTCGTCACAGTAGTAGCTGTGGCGTACTTTTTTGCGCATAATGTTGCGGTCTTGATTATCGTGCGAATGGTGCACGGCGCGGCCTATGCCTTGACCTCCACCGCACTTATGGCCGTGGCGCAGTCCGTTATCCCACACGAACGCCGTGCGGAAGGCACCGGATACTTCGCCCTGGGCACTACCCTAGCAACCGCGTTTGGTCCAGCTATCGGCCTGTTATTGGCTAATAACATCGGCTACACCACGCTTTTTGCTGTCGCCCTTGGTGCAAATATTGTTTCCCTGATCCTGGCCTTGGTGCTGCGTTATCCGGCCGAGGTTTCCTCCGAAAAGCCGGCCTTTAGTCTGCGCAATGCCGTGCACCCCAACGTGGTTCCTATCGGTCTATTCATGCTCCTAGTCGGCATCGCCTACTCCGGCGTGGTGACCTACCTCAACGCCTACGCCCGCAAGGAAGACCTGGCCACCGGCGCAGGGCTCTTCTTTATCGGCTATGCGGTCACGATGCTCATCATGCGCTTCTTCTTGGGCCGTATCCAGGACCATAAGGGTGATAATGCCGTAATGTACCTCGGCTTGGCTGCCTTTGTCGTGGCCCTGCTGATCATGGGCTTCCCCACCAATGACGTCATGCTGGTGGTCGCGGGCGCCTGCACCGGCTTGGGTTTCGGCACCCTCAGCCCCGCCTGCCAAGCCATCTCCGTGCGCTCGGTGTCTGCCGCGCAGTTGGGAGCCGGTATCTCCACCATGTTCCTGCTCATGGACCTCGGCATTGGCCTGGCCCCGTTTGGCTTGGGCCCCATCGTTGCGGCAACTGGCTTTGACACGATGTATCTCATTCTCGCGGGTCTCGTGGTCATCGCCGCTATCTACTACTTCTTCGTGCACGGCCGCTTCCCTAAGGCGAAGGGGCACCATCTGAGCTTTGAAGAGGGAAAGTAACACCCTCCTTCGCACTCAGCATGTAAAGCACGCCAGCGCTTAGCGCTGGCGTGCTTTTGTTTTGCGCGCACTCCGGGCAAGAAGAGTGTGCTGGCCTCGCCGGTAAGCTAAAGATCCAGACACAGTCTGCGGTTCCGGAAGTAGAGTATGCGTCGAGACCCGCTGAGCATGGATGTGCTGATTAACGGTCCCGTTGCCTACTGCATGTTTGGGCGCATCGAGTACCGGCGGAACAACGGGACATTGCTGAGCTCGACATGGCGGACTATAAGTGCCTGTGTAACTAGGTTCGAAGCGAGTTCTGTTGGTGAGCGGGCAGGCAGCCAGCGTCGATAACGCGCCGGGCAAGGGCGCGGTCGCCCATCTTGGCGGCAAAGGCGATGCGCATGGTGATGTCGTGGCTGGGTGGGTTATCTAGCTCAATGACGTCGCCGGGACGAATGCGGCCGGGGGAAATGATGCGCAGGTAGGTGCCGCAGTCGCCACGCGCGGTCCAGCGCTTGAGCCAGCCGCGCTCCCCTAGCCAGCCGGCGAAGGTGGCACACGGTTGGCGGGGCACGGATACTTCAAGCACGGCGGTGCCGATGCGCACGCGCTGATTGATGAGCAGAGCAGAAAGATCGATGCCCTGCGTCGTGAGGTTTTCGCCAAAGCCGCCGGAGGCCAGAGGGCGGGAAAGCTTGGATTGCCAGTAATCCAGTTCCTCACGAGAGTAGGCGTAGACGGCCTTATCGTTGCCGCCGTGATGTTTGGTGTCACCAATTATATCGCCGCGCACGCCAGAACCATCGCCATAATGGGGTCCGGGTGCTGCCAGATCGATGAAATCCTGCGGCTTTTTGTCGATGCCTGAGAACTCATGCCGCCCGCTCGGGTCCGGCCGGCGGACGGCGACATTGGTGGAGACGACCTGCATGCCTGTCACCCTAGCTGAGTGTGAGCGCCTCCGCGGTGAGAATATCGCGGTAGAAAAGCTGTGGGGCGAGGGAGACGGCCTCGGCGAGCTGCGGGAGGGCGTCGTCAAGCGTGGCGGCGAAAGCAGGGTCCGCCAGCTTGCCATTGGCCACACCGCGCGCCGTGATGGCAAAGACATAGGAAATAAACGGCATCCAGGCGGAATCGCCGAGCTCCGAATTGCCATCGCCGAAGGCGTCCAGCGCGAGCAGGGTATGCAGGACGGACTTATCGACGCCCAACTGCTGCAGCGTTACCCGCAGCTGCATTGCGGTGCTACGCAGGTTGGAAATGGTGCCCAGGCGGGTGAGCGCAAGGTCATTGGCAAAGCACTCGCGCAGTGCGGCGATGCGGTGGGCATCATCGCAGAGCTGGTCGCTGTCCGTTGCCGGCGTAGGCGCTTCGCCCGTGGCGCTCATCAGCAGCATGGGGCGGGTGACATCGTCGACGCCGGTGGATGGCACGCGCGCGAGGGAGGCGGAGCCGTGGGCTTCGACGTAGTCATGGGCGGCGTCGGCAAGCGCGGCCAAGAGCGAGGAAGGCTCGCCGGCCGGCTCCTCGCGGCGGAAGGTGCGGGAGACCAAGCCGGTGCGAACAAAGGCGCGCATGCGCTGCCCCGGCTCAAAGTCCGCGGCCATAAGGGCATCCATGCTGGCGCGCGGATCGGCCTCAATCTCTTTGATGATTCCCTCGAAGGTTTCCTTGGCCTTGGGTGCGAGGCGGCGCATGGCCGCGTAGGTAGGCCACAGGCCCTCGGTGTTTTCGGTTTCACCGTCGTGGAAGATGATGAGTGCGCTCGCCGGCGGGTACTGCGGCGCGGCCAAGTCGCTGGCCGGCTCATCCTCGCGGAAGTCCACGATGAGGTGGCCGGCGTCCAGCAGCTCCTCGGGCAGCTCAAAGCCTTCCTCAGTGGGCTCCAGCGGTTGCGGCTCGCCCGCAGGATTGCCCAGCGGCCACGCCCAAGCCAGCAGCTCTACCTCCTCCTCATGCGCCTGCTCGGGGATGAGGATGCCGTCCTCAATGGTTGCGCGGGCGACCAACGGTGCCTTGCGCACGGTGGCGATGGCGGCATAAATGAGGTCGCTGGCCGCGGTGGCCTCATATTCCATGACGCGACGCTCAAAGCTGCGCTTCTGGTGCGCTGCGCGCTCCTTTTCCGGCAGTCCTTCGAGGTATTCCTCATAGGACAACGTGGACCACAGGAGGTAGAGCTCCAGCGAGGTCTTCTTCGTCAGCGCCGACTTCAGCGCGCGGTTAGGCACGGACAGGCTGGTGGCGGCCTCCGTAGAGCCATTGGCGGTGACAAGGTCCCTAATCTTCTGGTTTTTATCAATAACCACGAACTTTGCCAGCGGCAGTGGCTCCGGTGAGTGGATGGTAAAAAGTGCATCCGCATCGAGCTGGTCCGCCAGGATGACCTGCTTATCCAGGTAATCCACGGGCTCGGCCGCGGTGCGCTTCACGCGAGTACGAATCGTCGCCGGCTCCACCTGGAAGGTCAGCTCATAGCCGGCCTCACTGCCGACGGTCTCCTCGCGCACGCTCTCGTCCTCGCCAAAGATGCGCTGGCCCTTTTCCATCTGGATAGCCTTGCCCGGCGCAGAAGCCAGGGCATAGCTAAACGGCGAAAGATTGCCCAGGGCATCGATAAAGCGGAAATTGGTGCCGCGCGGGCCCTCGTTCTTGGCACGCATGTGCAGCGACTCCGCAAAATTGAGGTACTGGATATCCACCAGTTCCTCGTCTTTATACAGGGTGAAGCGGTAGCGGCCTACCCAGGGATCCTCGAAGGCGTCTGCGGGAAGCACCTCGTGAATACCCTCCGGTAGTTCATCCTCCAGCACGGCCTCCTCTTCCCCACCGATGGGGACATAGGTCAGCTCCATGCTGAGTTCCGTATTGGCGATGACCCGCGGGGACTGGGTATAGACCAGTTCGCCATCGAGGCCATGGGCATTGGGTAGCGTCTTCACGGCCATGTCCCAGGCAAAGTCAGGGCTGCCGGACACCTTGATGGTCGCGGGTTCCTGGCGCGGAACCTCCACGGTGAAAGACTGGCTGACCTCTACCGGGGCGATGGTCCAGCCCTCCCATGCGCCGTGGGGACGGGCCTCGCCGACCTTGGCCTTGGCTAGCTCCGTGCCGGCGGGGGCGATGAAGGTATAAGAGCCCTTGGCCACCGCGGTGGTGGTATCGATTGGGCGATGGGTGGAATCGAGCAGCAATCCGCCATTGGCCACGCCGGCGAATTCCACGGTGTGCTCCTCAAAGGAGACGCTGAGGTGGCTAAAGGCACGCGGCATGCTGATCCACAAGCCGGGCTCTTCGCCCTCCACGTAGTAGAACTTGCGGGTGTCCTCGCTGCCGTCGAGCAGCTGTGCGGTCACGGTCCACTGGGGATCTTCTGGCTCATAACCTGCGGTTACGGCCGGTAGGTACAGATCCAATGTGTCGGTAGCTGGGGAGAGGCGCAGGTGCGGGATTCCCTGGAATACCGCTGCGTCTGCAAAAGATGATAGCTGGCTGCGAAACTTCTCCTGGCTCATTTACCCCAGCCTAGATCATTTTCATGCAGATCTGCATTTTGGCTGCGAGCGGCGGAAATGACGCGAAAACCGGGGGCGATTACGGCGGGGATTTTGGGTGTGCGTGCCCTGCGGAACGCGGAAAGCGTAGTGAACTACCCCGCGCCGGGATGCGGCTATTACACTGTGTGATTATGACTACCCAGAGCGATTCCACTTCGTACCGCTATACCCCGGAGCTGGCGAACCAGATCGAGAAGACTTGGCAGCAGTACTGGAAAGACAATGGCACCTTTAATGCCCCGAACCCGGTAGGCGAGCTCGCCACCGATGCGGGCGAGTTGCCTAAGGAAAAGCTCAATGTGCAGGATATGTTCCCCTACCCTTCTGGTGCAGGCCTGCACGTGGGACACCCACTGGGATATATTGCCACCGATACTTATGCCCGCTATAACCGCATGCTGGGCAAGAACGTGCTGCACACCTTGGGCTACGACGCCTTCGGCCTGCCGGCCGAGCAGTACGCCATTCAGACCGGTACCCACCCGCGCACCACCACCGAGGCAAATATCGAAAACATGCGCCGCCAGCTGGGCATGTTGGGCCTGGGCCACGATCCGCGCCGCTCTGTGGAATCAACCGATCCGGAATTCTTCAAGTGGACGCAGTGGATCTTCCTGCAGATTTATAACTCTTGGTTCGATGAGGAGCAGCAGAAGGCGCGCCCGATTGCAGAGCTCATCAAGGAACTAGAGGCCAATAAGCGCACCACTAAGGACGGCCGCTACTACGAGGACCTCACCGAAGAGGAAAAGGCCGCGGCCATCGATGAATTCCGCTTGGTCTACCTGTCTAATTCCACGGTGAATTGGTGCCCGGGCCTGGGTACCGTGCTGGCAAACGAGGAGGTCACCGCTGAGGGTAAGTCCGAGCGCGGCAATTTCCCGGTCTTCCGCAAGAACCTCTCGCAGTGGATGATGCGCATTACTGCCTACTCCGATCGCTTGCTGGATGACCTGGAGCTTTTGGATTGGCCGGACAAGGTCAAGTCCATGCAGCGCAATTGGATTGGCCGTTCCCGCGGCGCAGAGGTCTCCTTCCCTGCCGAGGGCTACGAGATCGAGGTCTTTACCACCCGCCCGGATACCCTCTTCGGCGCCGAGTACGTGGTGCTGGCCCCGGAGCATGAGCTTGTCGACGCCCTCCTCTCCCCCATCCCTTATGACGATGACGTGGATGAGCGTTGGACCTATGGCCACGATGATCCGAAGGAGGCCGTGGAGTCCTACCGTACCGATATTGCCGCCAAGTCCGACCTGGAGCGCCAGGAGAACAAGGAAAAGACTGGCGTCTTCCTGGGTACTTATGCCACCAACCCGGTCTCTGGCAAGAAGGTCCCGATCTTCATCGCCGACTATGTGTTGACCGGCTACGGCACCGGCGCCATCATGGCAGTTCCCGCGCACGACACCCGTGACTACGAGTTCGCCCAGGCCTTCGGCCTACCCATTACGGAGGTTGTCTCTGGCGGAAACGTGGAGGAAGAAGCCTGGACCGAGGACGGCGCGTTGGTTAATTCCTCCAACGACAAGGGCCTGGATCTCAACGGCCTGAACAAGCCCGAGGCCATTGCCACGGCCATCGAATGGCTGGAAAAGGACGGCTCCGGCCGGGAAAAGGTGCAGTACAAGCTGCGCGATTGGCTCTTCGCCCGCCAGCGTTACTGGGGCGAGCCCTTCCCCATCGTCTATGACAAGGACGGCTTTGCCCACGCCCTGCCGGAATCCATGCTGCCGGTAGAGCTGCCAGAGGTGGAAGATTATAAGCCCGTTTCCTTTGATCCAGAGGACAAGGACTCCGAGCCACAACCACCACTGGCAAAGGTGCGCGATTGGGTCGAGGTAGAACTCGATTTGGGCGACGGCCCACAGACCTATTTCCGCGATACCAACGTTATGCCGCAGTGGGCGGGTTCTTCCTGGTACCAGCTGCGCTATATCGATCCCCGCAATGATGAGGCATTCTGCGATATCGAGAACGAGCGCTACTGGACCGGCCCGCGTCCGGAGCAGCATGGCCCGCAGGACCCGGGAGGCGTGGACCTCTACGTCGGCGGCGTCGAGCACGCCGTGCTGCACCTGCTCTACTCCCGCTTCTGGCATAAGGTGCTCTTTGACCTGGGTTTTGTTAGCTCCCAAGAGCCCTACCGCCGCCTGTACAACCAGGGCTATATCCAGGCCTATGCCTACACGGATTCCCGCGGCGTGTACGTTCCGGCCGCTGAAGTAGAGGAAAAGGACGGCAAGTTCTACTACAACGGAGAAGAGGTCAATCAGGAGTACGGCAAGATGGGCAAGTCCCTCAAGAACGCCGTTGCTCCGGACGATATTTGCCGCGGCTTCGGTGCCGATACCCTGCGCGTTTATGAGATGTCCATGGGTCCGCTGGATACGTCTCGCCCGTGGGCTACCAAGGATGTCGTAGGCTCCCAGCGATTCTTGCAGCGCCTGTGGCGCCTAGCCGTCAACGAGGACACCGGCGAGCTGGCGACTACCGACGCCGCCTTGAGCGAGGATGACCTCAAGCAGCTCCACCGCACCATCGCGGGCGTGCGCGATGATTACGAGAACCTGCGGCTTAATACCGTGGTGGCGAAGCTCATCGAGTACGTCAACTACCTGACCAAGACCTACCGCACCGAGGCCCCACGCGCCGCCGTAGAGCCGATAGCACAGTTGGTCTCCCCCATTGCCCCGCATATTGCGGAGGAATTGTGGCAGCGCTTCGGCCATGACGAGACCATCACCTACCAGCCCTTCCCCACTTTTGAGGAAAAGTACCTGGTAGACGATGAGATCGAGGTGCCGGTTCAAATCAATGGCAAGGTCAAGGCTCGCATCAACGTTGCCGCTGATGCGGACCAGGACGCGGTCTTTGAGGTTGCCCTCGCCGACGCAAAGATTACTGATTTGACCAGCGGAAAGAACGTAGTGAAGAAGATTTACGTTCCGGGCCGCATGGTCAACCTCGTGGTCAAGTAGTTACTCGTCCCAATATTCCGTGGCGCATAGCGCAATGCCGTGCGCCCGGATCCCCTGGCCTACCTCCAGCTTCTCGTTCACAATGAGCGGGAGGCCGTCGAGGTCGCATACCCAAAACTCCCCCATGCCCAGCTCATTGCTGTGCTTGGCGACGCCCCCGATAGTCCCCGCCACCTCTACCTGCGGGTTAAGCATGCTGGGCTTGAAGTTCCGGTAGAAGCGCTCGGTAGCAGGCGAAGTCAAGGAAAACTCTTCCGGCTCCCCTACCTCGTATTTCAATGCCACAACCGCCGGCCGCACCTGTCCCTGGAGCTTCTCTCCGCCGACCGGGTTGCCTGCTGGCAGGGCAAAAGGCGCATCCGCCAGCGCCGCGAACCGTAAATCCCCCGTTTCCACAATGCCGATATAGGGCGTTGCGCGATATATCGTGCCCGGTGCCTCTTCCCCACCCCGGTACGAAGGCACCGCGGCCCACTCCCCTTCGTATTCCATAGCTGTGACCGCCATGCCGGACGGGTCGGCGTGGAATAGCACTCGATCAAATCCGGGCGCCTCCCACATGTCGTGGTCGGTAGGTAGCTCCGCAACGAGCTCTTCCATATCCGCGAAGTCGAAACCGCACGTGCTAAATAGCTTATCCATGTTTGCCATTCTAAACGCTGCTGTCTTCTCTGCTGGAGCGGTGATTGCGTTCGCAGCCGCATCTTTTCCGCGAGTAGTTGCTTCACTATTTAATTTTCCGTTCAAGAACATATCTACTCAAACAATGGTGGGTTTCAGCAGATAGGTATTCAAAAGCAAAACATAAGTGCTTTCGAGACCAAAGGCATTGGTTTGGGAAATTGTGGAATTCCTATACACACATCACCGTGCAGTAGTGGGAGTTGGTATATCAACTCCCAACAATCCAATGAGTTGCTAGATCAACTTTGCAGTATAGACTGTTGATAGGAGGAGACCGCCAAAGGAGGAATGCGATGCGTGTTGAGCAGAGTGCGGCGTGGGGTGACTTTGTTGCCATGCAGGAAGCGCTCCACGCGCGGCTTTCTGGGGAGTTGCAGAGTGGCTCTAGTTTGAGCGAGGCAGACTACGCGGTCTTGGCCGTGCTGTATCGTCGCCGCCAGATTCCAACACGCCCGCATGAACTGGCGGCAGAGCTTCGGTGGGAGAAGTCGCGGCTGCATCGGCAGTTAGTGCGCATGGAGTCCCGAAAATTGGTTTCCAGGCGCGAGGCGCCGGAGTTGGGAACCCGCGCGGTTGAAGTCACTGTGACGGAAAAGGGAAGTAGTGCTTTCAACGCGGCGATCGCGCGACATACCGCCGCAGTTGAGGAGATCGTGGTGGGTACCCTTAGTGACGAAGACCTACAAACCTTGGGCAGGATTTCCCGCACGTTGCTACGCGGGGTAGTTAAAGAGGGCACGTCGGAAAGCTAGAGCTTCGCGTAGTAACCGGGCATACAAAAAGGCACCCGCCGAGATGGCGGGTGCCGTACAAGACTATGTAGGGGTGGCCTAGGAAATCTTGAGGACGGTGCGTCCGTGGTGGGTTCCCTCGAGGAGGGACTTGGATTCCTCGACAACGTCCGACAGTGGAATCGTATTGGTCAGGGACTTGAGGATGGACAAGTCCAGCTTGCGCGCGAGCAGCTGCCATGCGTTCTGGCGGTAGTGCAGCGGGGCGTCGACAGAGTTAACGCCGGCCAGGTGTACGTTGCGCAGAATGAACGGCAAGACGGTGGTGGGAAGGTCTGGGCCGGCGGCCATACCGGTGGAAGCGACGGTGCCGCCCCACACGGTACGGGCCAAAACATTGGCCAGGACGTGGGAGCCGGAGGTGTCGACGGCACCGGCATAGCTAGCCTTTTGTAGTGGCTTTCCGGCCTCGGCGAACTCGGCGCGGTCCACAATGGTGTGGGCGCCTAGCTCGTGGAGGTACTGGGAGTAGTCATCCGGGCGGCCGGTCATCGCGTGAACCTCGTAGCCGGCATTGGAAAGGAGGTTCACGGCGATGGAGCCCACGCCACCGGTGGCGCCGGTGACCAGGACCGGACCGTCGGGCAGCCCGCGCAGAGAATTAACGCACAGTGCGGCAGTGTAGCCTGCGGTGCCAACGGCGGCCGCCTGCTCTGCGGTGAAGTCCGCGGGCAGGGCGACGGTTGCTTGGGAGTTGACGCGCTGCTTCGGGGTGTAGCCGCCGTGGCGGAATTCACCGAGGCCATCGCCGAAGGATGCTACCAAGGTGCCAACTGGGAGGCGCTCGACGCTAGATTCAGAAACCGTGCCGACCACGTCGATGCCCGGAACCAGCGGGCTGGTGCGCATGACGCCGCGGTCACCTGCGATAGCCATGGCGTCCTTGTAGTTCAGGGAAGAATAAGAAACATCAACGGTAAGGTCGCCCTCGCCGAGGAACTCTCCCTCTTCGAAGGAGGTCGTAACGGACTTATCTTCGTTGCGAGTTACTAGTAGCGTGCTCATGCTCACCATCGTACGTTAAATGTGATGCAGGGATTTAACAGCGAATCTCACGGGGATTTTTCAGACTCGCTTGTTAGCTTGAGCAACATGACGATGACCACGACATCCACCCGCATCTCGCGCCAGGTTGGGGCGCCGGGCGTGCCCGCTCGGCCCACCCTGTGGCGCAATGCCGGTATCGCCTGCGTGGTCGTTTTGATGGCAATCGCCGTAGCTACGGTGGGTAAGCCATTTATTGATATCCCCGGCGTGATCGATGCCAGTGCGCATGCTCGCCGCAGCCTCGATCTGCAGATGTTCAACGGCTTTAATAACCCTCATCCGTGGTGGGGTCCGTGGACCAATACCTTTGGCAATATCGCGCTGTTTATGCCGCTTGGGGCGTGCCTGGTGGTGCTGGGACAGAATTCGCGGCGCGTTCGCTTCGGCCGCGGTGGAACCATCCTTCTGGCAATGGCGCTCAGCCTGGGTATCGAAATTACCCAATACGTATTCTCGTTGGGATTTAGCGATGTCGATGACCTCGTTTTCAACACCCTCGGTGCGTCTGTGGGCGCATTCCTAGTAAGCCGCAGCAGCGCAAAGGCGCAGCTGCGGACTGTACGCGTCATTGGGTGGCTTGCGGCATTGAGCTTGGGTGCATTACTGCTTGCCGTTATGGCCGGGGTAGTTCTCTAGAAACTAGGCCTCGAGCGGTGGGCCTTAGGCTGGTTGGTGTCGCAACTTAGGCGCAACGTGATCCTCGTGCCTTATGTGCGGGAGAAAACCATCGACGAGCTAGCAGAAATCTATGCAGTAGCATGCGAGGCGCTTTTGGAGGCGCGGCCTTAGGCGGATAATTCCACTCGGTGGCCCCAGTCAAACATGGTGGTGCCGGCATCGGTGCCACTTAAGCCCTCGAACATAGCGAGGGGAGAGGTGGGAACCATTCCGGTGACCTGCGATACGCCGTAGTCTTCCAGCAGTACCGGGGCTAAGGGAGTTGATGGGCCTAGGACGACATTGAAGGACTCGCGAGAGAGCTCGAGCAGGCGGGGAGCGGTCTTGTTGACAAAGGCGGAGCCGGTAATGAAGACATAATCGCACTCGGGCAGGATGTATTCGGCGGCGGAATCGGGATAGTCGCCATCATTGAGCGAGCGCTCCAACATATAAAAATCTGCAGCCTGGTTGAGTGCCTTGGGCGCAAAAGGGAAGTGGCCAATGACCGCGACCTTCTTCCCGGCGACGGCGTTGCGGAAGGGATCGAAGATGTGGGGCCAGGGGGCGTCGGCAAGCGCAAAGCCATTCTCGTCGGCCACGGAAGGCGTGGCGTAGTAGGAATTTAGCGCGGCCATGCCGAAGGAAGCCTCCGAGAAATTCCAACTCTTGGCCAGCTGGGCGATGGCGCGTAAAGGAACACCGGAGTACTCGGCGCGCATCTGGGCCGGGCGAGAAGTTGCTGACATGGTCATGGCCATGCCGCAGCTAGGGCTTTCGGTGTATACCCGGGTCCACCGCGGGCCTTGGGCGGCGCGGGAGACCACTATGTCACGGGGAATGGCATCGATGAGGTCATCGTAGAGATCCCAGGCAGACATGTATAAACCAGCTTTCCCACATTGTGTCGCACTCTCTGTGTGAAGGCAGTGTAGTCGAATTAGCTGGGACTAACCTATCGCTTTAGTCACATATATTCGCTACATCGTGCGCGGTTTGCCTGGCAAACGGGCTTACCCCGGTAATGGTTGCGGAGCCAGGGCCGGTCCACGTGCCATAACCCACGAGGAAAAGGCCATCGACGGTGGGGGAGGTGCCATCAAGAAGCCCGCGGATGGGCCGGAGGGCAGGCCGGAAACCGGTGCACCAGATGAGGTGGTCTGTGTTGACCTCATCGAGGGAAGAGAACATGGGGGTGGCCTGCAAGAGTCCGGAATCCCGTGCGCGTAGGACCGGCGGAACCATCACAATATCGCCCAGGTTGGAATCCGCGCCGGGGTCTGGCTCGCCGCGGAGCATGGCGTTGAGGCGGGCGCGATTGCGCTGAAAGAGTACGCGGCCGTCAACATCATCGGGCATCCACCGCGGGGAGCTGCGGGTATACCAGGTGGTCTCCACGCCGGAAAGCAGGAGCTCGGCCGCGATCTGGGCACCGGAATTGGCCGCGCCGACGACCGCCACGGTAGATCCGGCGAAGTCCGCGGGGCCTGGATAGAAGGCGGAATGCCATTGCCTCCCGTCAAAAGTACCGGGGTAGTAGGGGATAAAGGGAGCGGACCACGTGCCCGTGGCCGCCACGACCGTGCGCGCGGTCAGATGCTCTGTACCGGCAAAGACGTGGAAGCACGCGCCGTCATGGGTTACCTCATCCACTGTGACCGGCCGGCGGATGGGCAGTTCATAGCGCTGCTCGTAGCGCGCAAAATAGTCGATGACGTGGCTGGCCGGCGGAAAGCCCTCGTGGTGGGGCATGGGCCATCCCGGCAGGTTAGAGGAGGCGGAATTGCTAAAGAGCGTAAGCGAAGGCCAGGTGTGGCGCCAGGCCGCGCCGGGGCCGGGTTCAGCGTCCAGAATGACAAAATCCAGCCCCTTCTTGCGCAGGTAGTAGCCCACCGCAAGACCCGCCTGACCGGCGCCAATGACTATGCAGTCCAGCATTAAATGAGCTTCCTCTCCCGCGCCACGGTCACCGCGGCGGTGCGAGTTTCCACGCCCAGCTTCTGAAAAATGTGAATGAGGTGGGTCTTGACCGTGGCTTCAGAGATGAAGAGCTGCTTGGCTAGTTCTTTATTGGAGGAACCGGTGGACAGCGCCCGGAGGATTTCTAGCTCGCGGGTGGACAGCGATTCCTGCGGTCGGCCCACGCGCTGGGCCAGGAGGTCCACTACCTCCGGTGCCAAGGTACGGCGGTGCGCGGCGGTATTGAGCACGGCTTCGTGCAGCGCCTGCTCGGGGGAATCTTTAAGCAGATAGCCCATCGCGCCGGCCTCCACCGCGGCAAGGATATCGGCCTGCGTGTCATAGGTGGTCAGGATGAGCACGGGTGGGCCGCCGGCTTCTACTACCCGCTTGGTGGCTGCGATGCCATCCATGCCGGGCATCTGGATATCGCAGACCACGGCGTCTACCTGCGGGGCGTCGTCCGTAAAGAGCTTATCTACATCCGCGCCGGTGGAACCTTCCATGACTACCTCGACATCCGAGAAGGCATTAAGGATGGCACGCAGGCCGGCCCGGACCACTGGGTGATCATCAATCAGCATGACATTAACCATTGCTTTTCTCCTTCAGCGGGATACGGACGGCCAGGGCGGTGCCTTCGCCGGATTCCAGGTTCATGGTGCCGCCCACAGCTTCCACGCGGCCGCGGAGGCCGGTAAGCCCGAAACCATGATCCCTGCCGCTAGGGCGAGGGGAGGCGGATAGTCCGCATCCATTATCAACGACGTCCAAGGTCACCGCATCCTCGAAAAGGCCGAGCGTGACCACGGCGCGCGAGGCGTGGGCGTGTTTGATGACGTTATTCAGGCCCTCTTGCGCGGCGCGCACAACGACCTCTTTGATGCGTTCGGGCACCTTGCCGCTGCCGGAAACCACCAGCTCAAAGGTTGTGTCCTCGCCTAAGGCTTTCACGCGGCTGCGCATCTGGGACAGCAGGGAAGTGAGCTGGGTTTCCAGTCGCTCATCGGGGCCGGCAAGCTCGCGGACGAAGCGGCGGGCCTCAGCCAGGTTTTCGCTCGCGACATCCTCGATAACCGCCAGCTGCTCCTCTTTAGTCGCTGGATCATCGGTGCCGCGGGCCGCGCGGGAGAGCAACAAGATGGAGCTGAGGCCTTGCGCGACGGTGTCATGGATCTCGCGGGAGAGGCGCTCGCGCTCCTCTAGCCGGCCGGCTTGGTGCTCGCTGGCGGCCAGCTCGGCTTGGGTTTCGCGCAGCTGCTTGGCGATGTCCCTGTGGTGCGCCGCCTCTGCCTGCAGCCGCCGTTGGATGAAAAAGACCGTGGCCGCAAAGGCGGTACCGATAAGCGGTCCCACGGCCGCAGCGATGGACCAGCCCTCGGGGTGCAGCCAGGCGGGAATGAATGCCGCTGCTGCCCACAGCACGGCGATGGAGACCAACCCAGGCACGGTGGGCAGGGCACGCAGAAAGACAAAAATGAGCGGGAATTCCAGCCACATGAAATCCTGCGCATGCACCATCAGGCCCAGCCACAGGAGGCATAGCCCACCCAGCCATAACCATGTGGGCAGCCAACGCTGTGCGGCATACACCACGGCGAGGGCGATGGCTAAGCCGATCACTCGGGCGTCGAGCCGGTCATCCACATAGGCGCGCGTCACGCCGAAGACTAGCAGAAACGCGAACATGGCGTGCAGGCCATAAACCCATAATTTTTGTCCCTTAAACACAACCACCCAGGATATCCGCGCACCGGTGGACCGTGAATCAACCACTTGGTTGACTCGAGGTTCAGCGAGCTGGCCGATTACTGCTGACCTGCATAAAGCGAATATAGAACTATGTTCCTAGCAATCAGAGAAATCACCACAGCGCGCGGTCGCTTCGCGCTCATCGGCGGCACGGTTGCGCTCATTACCCTTCTGCTCGTGATGCTCTCCGGCCTCACGGAGGGCCTGTCCAAGCAAAATACTTCCGCGTTGGAGTCCCTGGAAAAGGAGTACCCATATATCTACTTTTCCACCGAGGACCCTTCCTTTAGCGAATCTGAGATGTACGCCGGCGATATCGCCAGCGATGGCATTCCCTTCGGTGCGGCCCAGACCAAGCTGGAGGGCCACGGCGGCGTTGCCGTCCTCAGCCTGCCGGCCGGCACTCAGGTCCCGGGTACCGATAAGACCATTCCGGAGCAGGGCGTGCTCCTGCCCGAGTCCATCGACGCGGCCGATACCGTCACCCTAGGCGGCGCCGACTTTTCGGTGGAGGGCACCGTCCCAGAGACCATGTATTCCCACTCCGAGGTGGTGTGGGCCTCCACCGAGTCCTGGCAGCAGATTAGCCATGCTCCAGAAGGCGTTATCGGCACCGCAGCGCTGTATAAGTACGAGATTCCAGGCTCTGTGAAGGTGTCCACGTCCTTCTCCGGCCTAGCGGCCTATCAGTCTGAGCGCGGCTCGCTGCTTACCATGCAGGGCTTCTTGTACGGCATCTCCGCACTGGTCACCGTCGCTTTCTTGACCGTATGGACCATCCAGCGCACCCGCGACCTATCCATTCTGCGCGCGCTCGGCGCCACCGTGCGCTACCTCTTGCGCGATGCCCTGGCACAAGCCGCCATCATTTTGGCTGCCGGCACCATTGCGGGCGCCGTCGTTGGTTGGGTGCTCGGCGCGCTTGCTTCCGGCACCGTGCCCTTCGATGTCTCCCTGCGCACCATCGCCGTTCCCGCGGTTGGCATCTGGGCCCTCGGCATGGCCGGCGCCCTTATTGCTACCCGCCGGGTAGCTAAAGCCAACCCACTCGATGCCCTTGGAGGAAATGCTTAACATGTCCACCATTCTTGATATCCGCAACGCCACCGTGACCTACCAAGACGGCGAGACCACGACCACCGCGCTTGCCGACGCCTCCCTCATCGCCGAATCCACTACCCTTACCGCCATCGTGGGTGAGTCCGGGTCCGGCAAGTCCACGTTGCTGTCCGTAGCCGCAGGCCTCATCACCCCAGACTCCGGAACCGTGCACGTGGACGGTACCCGCTCCATTATCTTCCAGCAGGCCAACCTGCTGTCCTCGCTCAATGTGCGCGACCAATTGGTGATCATGGACCATATCGCTGGCCGCAAGCTGCGCCCACAGCGCGCCGATGAGTTATTGGCGTTTGTCGGCCTGGCAGGAATGGGCAATCGCCGCATGGGTCAGTTGTCCGGTGGCCAGCGCCAGCGCGTCAATATCGCCCGAGCGCTCATGGAGCAGCCGGACCTGCTCTTGGCCGATGAGCCTACCTCTGCGCTTGATTCCCACCTTTCGCAGGAGATCATCCGCCTCTTGCGCGATGTCACCCAGGAGATGAACACCGCCACCGTGCTGGTGACCCATGACCGCTCCCTGCTCAACTTCGCTGACCGCGTGGTGGAGGTCAAGGATGGCCACGTCTCCGAGCAGGAGAAGGTCTCTGCGCTCAGCTAGCGCTGCATGAGGAGTAGCCGGGCAATTGCCTGCGGCACAGATGCGGCAATCTGGGAGGCGGAGCAAATCCCATAGCCGTCTGGGGTGTGGGCGGCAATGGCTGCCGCGTGTTGGTGGATGGCCGCGGCGTGCAGGATTTCCATAAGGATCGCCTCCGCATCCGCCTCGGCGGCATCCAGTTGCGCGAGCGTGGCGCCGAGGATGCCAGAGAGTACGTCACCAGAACCGGCGGTGGCTGCGTAGGAATGCCCAGCGTTCATGCCATAAATTTTCTGGCCTGGGGCCGTGACCGTGGTGATCCGGCCCTTGTGCAGGATGAAGCAGTCGAGCGCATCGGAAAGCTCTCGCAGGTGCACCCCGAGGCCTTCCGAAAGATCAAGTTCGCGGCCAAGAGTTGCCGTATAGAGCCGCTCAAACTCCCCGGCATGCGGGGTCAGGACGGCGCAGGGATGATCGCGCACGAGCTCGCGTAGATCCCCGTAGGTCGAAAGCACGGTCAGCGCATCGGCGTCGATAATGGTGGGCAGCCCGCGTTCTAGCACGGCGCGCAACTCCGCGGCCGCTTCTGGGTCGGTGCCTCGTCCTGGGCCGATTACCCAGGCTTGGGCGTGGACCTTTTCTTGTGCGCTCGCATGGGGCACTACTTCGGGCAGGCTTGTGGTTACGGAGTCGTTGCCCACGACGCGAACCATCGAGGGCGTAGCGCGCACCGCGCCCGTGGCAGCGAGGATTCCCGCGCCGGGAAAGGCGCTGCTGCCAGCGCATACGGCGGTGACCCCGCCGGTGTACTTGGTGCTTTTCGCCCCCGGCGTCGGATCCAAAATCGGCCCCGTGCACCCTACCGGCTTTGGGGCGGTAACCACGCCCTGCTCTCCCGTGAGGACCGGTTCGGATGGCCACTGATAGGGCAACGGGATGGTGGGTTCATTGGCAATATGGCCTACTGGTTTAGCGGTGGCAGAAAGCTCTTCTGCAAAGGAACGCGGGGCACCTGGCAGGAGCAGATCGCACAGCACTACTGTGCCGCATTCCGGGGCAAAGACATGCCCGGCGCGGGCCCAACCAAAACTAATAGTCACATCTGCTTCCACCGCCTCGGCTGCAGCCAACCCGGTATCGGCGTTAATGCCGGAAGGGATGTCCACTGCTAGAACCGGAACACCACGCTTTTTGGCTTCGCCGTAGGCCCGTAGCGGCGCACCGGAAAGGCCGCGGGTGGAGGCAAGGCCGGCGACGGCGTCGATAAGCAGGTCGGCTTCTCCTAGACGCTCTGTTATGGTGCCGCCGGCCCCGGTAAAAGCCTGCAGCGCGGGTTCGTGCGGGGCATCCGCCGCGAGGATAGCCGCTACTGAATAGCCTTCTTCCGCCAGGAAAGCGCCAGCGTAGAGGCCATCGCCCCCGTTTCCTCCGGGACCAGCGAGGATAGTTACGCGCTGCCCAGGGGCAAGCATGGCCGTGGCCGTGGCTGCCACGCCGCGTGCGGCCGAGCGCATGAGTTCGTCGTCGTAGTTTTGTTGAGATAGAAGGGATTGCTCCGCCGCGCGGACGGCAGCAACGCTATAGGCATGTCGCATGCCCGCCAGGATAGGCCTTTAAGGAGCCGGCTGGCAGGTGGGGCACCAAAATAGGTTGCGCCCCTCCATGACCTTTTCTGCTACTGGAGTGCCACAGATATAGCAGGGCAACCCGGCGCGGCGATAGACGTAGACCTCCCCGCCGTGGTCATCCTTGCGGGGTTCGCGGCCCATGGCCTCGGGCGAGTGCTCGGGGCGTACGGTATCGATGCGGCCGTGCTCCACCCCATACTCCATCAAATCCACCAGGTCCGCCCACGTGGCGTCAAAAGTTTCACGGGAAACCTCACGGCCAGGCAGGAAAGGGGAGAGGCCGTGGCGAAAGAGGGTTTCCGCGCGGTAGATATTGCCCACGCCGGCATAGAGGTGCTGGTCCATCATGAGGGAGCCGATGCTGCGGCGCGATTTATGCACTTTGGCCCAGAGCGCCTCCACATCGGCGTCCGCGCGCAGCGGATCTTGGCCGACCTTGGCCAGCTGGGTGCGATACTCTTCTTCCGTGAGCAGGCGGCAAAACTGCGGTCCGCGCAGGTTAGCGGCCTCGGCGCCATTATCAATGCGCACCCGGATCTGTCCGCCTACTTCCTCGCGGGGTTCGAAGCGCAGCTTGCCAATCAGGCCTAAGTGAATATAGAGGATGTGGTGCGGATCCTGCGCGCTAAAGTGCACGAAAAGGTGCTTGCCATAGGTCTCTGCCAGCTCGATGCGCTCGCCATTGAGAAGCTCCGCCTCCGCCGCGAAGCGCCCCTGCGGACTGGTCACGCGCAGCGGCATGCCGCGAAAATCGGCGTTGAATTTATTAGCTAGGCGGTGAATGACGTGACCTTCAGGCATAGAACTCAGTCTAACCGGGAAGAATTTTCGGCCAAACCTGCCGCTAACCAGCCCACTTATTTGGGAGGTGACAATAGCGTAAACTCGAAATGCGGAATGATTTAACTCAGGGGAAGGCTTTCAAATCATGACGCAAAAAATCGGCTTTGACCGCGAGAAATACATCGAGCTGCAGTCGAAGCACATTCACGCCCGCCGCGAGGAAATTGGCGGCAAACTCTACCTAGAGATGGGCGGCAAGCTTTTTGACGATATGCATGCCTCCCGCGTGCTGCCCGGCTTCACCCCAGACAATAAAATCGCGATGCTGGAGCGCATCAAAGAGGACGTAGAGATCCTCATCTGCATCAACGCGAAAGATATCTCCCGCCAGAAGGTGCGCGCGGACCTGGGCATTCTGTATGAAGATGACCTGCTGCGCCTGGTGGACGTATTTCGCAGCCGCGGATTCTTGGTAGAAAACATCGTCATGACCCAGCTGGAGGAAGGCAACTCCCAAGCCGAAGCCTTCATCGAAAAGGCAGAGCGCCTCGGCCTCAAGGTGGCGCGCCACCGCGTTATCCCTGGCTACCCCACCAATACGGACCTTATCGTGTCCGAAGAGGGCTTTGGGCGCAATGAGTTTGCGGAAACCTCCCGCGACCTTGTCGTGGTCACCGCGCCGGGCCCTGGCTCCGGAAAGTTGGCCACCGCGCTCTCGCAGGTCTACCACGAGCACCAGCGCGGCAATAATGCCGGCTACGCCAAGTTTGAAACCTTCCCTATCTGGAATCTCCCCCTGGAACACCCCGTGAACCTGGCCTATGAGGCAGCCACGGTGGACCTGAACGATTCCAATATTATTGACCACTTCCACCTGTCCGCCCACGGCGAATCCACCGTGAACTACAACCGCGATGTGGAAGCGTTCCCGCTGCTGCGCACGCTTTTGGAAAAGCTCACCGGCACCACCCCGTACCAGTCTCCGACGGACATGGGCGTGAACATGGCCGGCTTCTGCATTACTGACGACGCCGTGTGCCGCGCCGCCGCCCAACAAGAAATCATCCGCCGTTACTTCAAGGCCCAGGTGGAAGAGGCGCGTGCGGGCTTGGGCACCGAGCAATCCGAGCGCGCCGCCGTCATCATGGCTAAGGCCGGCATCAAGGTAGAAGACCGACCCGTGGTGGCGCCTGCCCGCCAGCGCGCGGAAGAAACCGGTCAGCCCGCCTCCGCTATGCAGCTGCACGACGGCACCATGATCACCGGCCGCACCTCGCCATTGCTGGGTTGTTCTGCAGCTATGCTGCTTAACGCGCTGAAGCACCTAGCGGGCATCGATGACGATATCCACCTGCTTTCGCCCGAATCCATCGAGCCGATTCAAACGCTCAAGACCAAGCACCTAGGCTCCAAGAATCCACGCCTGCATACCGACGAGGTGCTGATCGCTTTGTCCGTGTCTGCGGCGAAGGATGAGAACGCCCGCAAGGCGCTGGAGCAGATCAAGGAACTTGCTGGTTGCGACGTCCACACCACCACCATCCTGGGTTCTGTGGATGAGGGAATCTTCCGCAACTTGGGCGTGCTCGTGACCTCTGATCCGGTCTTTGCTCGCAAGAAGGCGCTGTACCAGAAGCGCTAGATCCCGCGTGCTAAAGATTCGGCCCTTTCAGCCTGTGCTGGAGGGGCCGCAATCATATAAAGGAAAGGTACAAGATTGGGGATCTGCACAGCTGCGGGCCTAAGATTGGGGCGTGACTATTGGCAAAGTTCTCCTATATTACTGCTTTACCCCCATCGAAGATCCCACCGCAATCATGCTGTGGCAGCGCACCTTGTGCGAGTCCCTGGGGCTCAAGGGGCGCATCCTCATTTCCGAGCACGGCATCAACGGCACCGTTGGCGGCGATATGGAAGCCTGCAAGCGCTACGTCCGCCAGACCAAGGAATACCCAGGCTTTAAGCGCATGCAGTTTAAGTGGTCCGAGGGCGGCGCGGATGACTTCCCGCGCCTTTCGGTCAAGGTGCGCGATGAAATCGTGGCCTTTGGCGCGCCGGGCGAGCTGAAGGTCGATGAAAACGGCGTCGTCGGCGGCGGCGTGCACCTCAAGCCAGAAGAGGTAAATAAGCTGGTAGAAGAACGTGGTGAGGAGGTCGTTTTCTTTGACGGCCGCAACGCCATGGAAGCGGAGATTGGCAAGTTTAAAAATGCCGTCGTGCCCGATGTGAAAACCACGCATGATTTCATCGAGGAAATCGAGTCCGGCAAGTATGACTGGATGAAGGATAAGCCGGTGGTGTCCTACTGCACCGGTGGCATTCGCTGCGAGATCCTGTCTTCGTTGATGAAGAACCGTGGCTTCAAAGAGGTCTACCAGATCGATGGCGGCATCGTGCGCTACGGCGAAAAGTATGGCAATGATGGCCTGTGGGAAGGCTCCATGTATGTCTTTGACAAGCGCATGCACCACGAGTTTGGCCAAGGACTGCAAGACCCCGGCTTCATTCAGCTCGGCCACTGCGTGCACTGCGGTAAGGGCACGAATACCTTCCACAATTGCATCAATGAAGATACCTGCCGCCAGCAGGTGCTCATCTGTGATGACTGCATCCAGCACGTAGAAACCCAGCACTGCGGCCGGCCGGATTGCGCCGAGGTGGCAGCGCAGTTAGCCAAGCAGGAGAGCTAGTCGCGCGCCGGTTCCTTGCGGAAGCAGCCCCACCACCAGTGCTGCCACGCGGTGGTAAGCGGGCTGCTCGGCGGATAGATGACGCTGGTGGGGGCGTGTAGCTTACTGACTGGGCTAATGCCGTGGAGCGAGTTGAGGAACCACAGGGGGCACTCGGCGGCGAGCTCGGGGGTGATGGGGCGCGTTTCGGTACGAATTCCAAGGTCCGTGGCGCGCCGGACAACTTGGTGCAGCGTGATGCTGGGCAGCGCCCGACCGGTGGGGAGGCTGAGCGTCTCCCCATCCCAGGCGACGAGTGCGCCGGTGGTGGTCTCCACCATGGCACCAGAGGAATCCACGATGGCGGTGTCATCGGTGCCGTCTGCCTGATACTCGTCGCGGTAACGTGCCAGCGCTGGAAAATCGGGGCCCTTGACTAAAGGCTGCATGCGCGGGTCGGGGGCTTGCACATAGGTCAGCTGGGTGGTTCGGCGCGCAGGGGGCGCGGGGCGAGTATCGAGGCGCAGGTGTCCGCCGGCTAGCGAGATGCGAGGGAAGAGATCGCCGGGGCCCATAAGCTGCAGCATCGCGGGGACGAAGCCGGCGGGAAGCGGTCCGGCCACCGACTCGAAGCGCTGGAGGTGCAGGGGAAGGGCGTTGGAGTGGGCGTCGCCAAGCATCCGCCAAGAATCCGCAACGTTAAAGGGGCCGGGGTGAGGTTGGCTTGGAATGAAGCTGCCCTGGTGCCAGAGGTAGGTGCTCATTGCCACGCCCCCAACACGGATTGGGCCTTGAGGTTGCGCTCTTCTAACTCGGCGGCCGGATCCGAATCTAGGACGATGGCCCCGCCGGCGCCGATGGTGACCTCACCGGCCGCGCGCACGGCCGTGCGGATGACCACGCTGAGATCGGATTGTCCGTCAAACCCCAGGTAGCCCACCACGCCGGAGTACACGCCGCGCGGTCCCGTTTCGAGTTGGTCAATGATCTCGCAGGTGCGCAGCTTCGGCGCGCCCGTCATCGATCCGGGAGGAAAGGTGGCGCGGAGGGCATCGACCGCGGTGGCACTGGCGCTCAGCTGTCCGGTAATGGTGGAGACCAACTGATGCACGGTGGCATAGCTTTCTACCTGCATCAACTTCGGCACGCGCACGGTACCGGGCTCGCATACCCGGGAGAGATCATTGCGCAGTAGGTCGACGATCATGAGGTTTTCGGCCCGTGTTTTCGGGTCCGTGGTTAGCAGCGCGGGATCCTGGTCGGCCGAGATGGTGCCCTTAATCGGCTTGGCCTCTACCTCACGGCCGCGCACGGTGAGGAAGCGTTCGGGCGAGGCGCTGCATACTTCCACGCCGTCGAAGACGAGGTGTGCGGCATAGGGTGCAGGATTGTGCGAGCGCAGTTGGGGATAGAGCTCGCCCTCGGACGCGGCCGTGTAGGTATCGGTCAGGCAGACCTCGTAACTCTCGCCGGCGTACAAGAATTCTTGAGCGCGCTTAATCCGCTCCAGGTAGCCAGGGCTGCGCCAGGAACCCCCGCTTAGCGACGCCCCACCGTCCTCCCCCGTTGGCCCTGGTTCCTTCGCACCCAAGGCGGCTTCCAGGCGGTTTAGCAATTCCTCGGCGCCGTCACCGGCAAGGCAGCACAGGTGCGCGGTTTCTGTGTGATGGTCGTAGACGATGAAGGACTGCGGCCGCACAAAGTAGGCATCTGGGTAAGGGGAGCGGTGGCGTAGCTCAATGGGCAGGGTGAGCTGGGCGCATTCATAGCCCAAGTACCCGATGACCCCGCCGGTAAACGGGAGGGCCGGTGCGTCGATGATACGGGTGGCGAGCTCGCGGTCGAGGAGGGTGAGGATATCGGGGGCGTCGCCAAGCCGGTAGCGGAAAGAGCGACTCAATGCGCCGGCGGTATCGCCGAGGATGGAATAGCGCCCGCGGGGATCCGCGGAGTCAAGGAAGAAGGCATCGTTGCCCTCGGCGCGCAGGGCGGCAAAGACCCGTGAGCAATTCACCGCGCCGGGGACTTCGCGGTGGAGCAGGTGAAACCCACCCAGAAAATTGCGCATAATCTCCCGGCCGTGCTGGGTAAGCACCGACTCCGGGTGGAATTGCACGCCCCAGTGCGGCAAGCCATCGACCTTCAGCGCTTGGATGACGCCATCCTCGCTGCGGGCATGCACGGTAATGCCGGGGGCCTCCTCTATATGCAGGGAGTGGTAGCGCACCACTTCGAAGTCTTGCGGGATTCCGGTAAAGATACCTTCGCCCGAGTGACTGACGGTAGAGACAAAACCGTGACGCGGCTGCGGCGCGCGCGACACCTGGGCACCGGCCAGCAGACCTAGCCCCTGGTGGCCAAGGCATACGCCCAGTACCGGAATCTCGGCCGCGGCTGCGGCGGCGATAATGCCCCGGGCAGCACCGAAATCCTCCTCGTGTTCCGGCGTGCCCGGGCCAGGGGAAATCACCACATGCGAAAATTCGCCGGCACGGACGCGCTCGGCCAGCCTTTCCGCTTCACCGGCGGCGACGACGAGTGGTTCGCGTCCGGCTACCTCCGCGATGAGGTGGGCAAGGTTGAAGGTATAAGAATCGTAATTATCAAGCAGGAGGATCATAGGGAGGCGGAAAGTTGCTATGCGGCGGCCGAGTCCATGAGGAACAGCTGGATATCGGTAATGGCCCACAGCATGAAATTGCAGGCCATTACCCAGAAAATGGCCATCCAACTGCGCCACCGCAAATAGCGGTGCAGTTTGCGCACCATGATGATGGCGCAGCCGATCATGCCGAAGAAGGGAATGATCGGGGTGGTCAGGCTAAAGAAGGTGCGCTGCCCGTCGGTGCAGAGCCACGTGGCGGTGCCATTCTCACACAAGGGGCCGCCGGAGAGCCGAGTGACGAGTGCGACCGCGAAACCATAAAGCGCGGAGAGCACAAGAACGCCGAGCATGTACCAGACGGCCTGGCGGGTAGAGCGGCGGTTAGCAGCGGCAATCTCTAAGGGGTCCGGTTCATCGGCCAGCTCATCAAAGCTCCGCGGTTCCGGGCGGCGCAGATTGGCATAGTCCGCATCGGAAGTCAGATCGTTTTCGGGATGCTCTGGTCGCAGGCTCATGCCCCAATCCTAACCGCAGGATGGGTGGACCAAGATAGGCACCCGAATATGCGGCAGCAGCTCCGTGGCGGTAGATCCCAAGAACACGCGGGCGATGGGGCCCTGCGGGGTGGAGGCCATGAGCATCAGATCGCCCTTCTTCCACTTGAGCGAATCCACCGCCCCGCCCCAGCCTGCACCGGAACCGATTTCTGAGGTGACATCCAGATCGGGGAATTTTTCTTGGATGCTATCGCGGGCGCGGTCCAGCATGGCGAGGGAATCCTCGAGCCACTCGGCTGCCAGCTTGAGCGCCATATCGTGCTTGTCTTTCGACGGCGTATTGAGCAGTCCCTTTGCTGAGAAGACAAGTAGGCGCAGCGGCAGGTTCCAGCGGTTCGCGAGCTCCGCTGCGGCGAGCATCTCATGATCTTCGCGCGAGCTGCGTTCGGTGATGGCAAAGTTGAAGCGGGTGACGCCGTGTTTGGACAGCTTCACCTTGCGGGGGACCAAGCCCAATGGTTGAGGGGAATAATGCAGCAGGGTATCGGCCGTAGAACCAGCAAAGAAACGGCCCTTCGGCGCCGCCTGGTTGGGGCCTAAGATGATGAGGTCTGCCTGGAATTTCTTGGCCATCTCCGTCAGTAGGTGGGGGCGCGAAGGCCCGTCGACCAAGAGGGAAGGCTTGTCATCCCAGCAGCTGCGGGGTACGCCGGCTTCATCGAGGGCGGCATGGGTAGCGGCCGCGCAGGCCTCCTTTTGTGCTTTAAACCATTTCTTATATTTTCCGCCCAGCTTGGTGAAGGAAGTAGTAGTCCACGGCTGGAACACGGTAGAGATGACGCGTACTTGGATATCTGCGGTGCGGGAGAGCCACGCGGCACAATCTAGAGCCTCGGTGCCGGAGGAAGAAGGGCTCCAAGAAATAAGAATGCGAAGGGGTTTATCGGCCGAGCCCTTGCTCAAGGCCGGCAGATGCCCATCGGAAGAATCAGTTGCCATACGGAGTGAACTAGTGAGAGATTACGGTTTTCGTTTTTTCAATTATCACGTTAAGCCCACGAAAAATGAAATCACCGCGGGCAAAACTAGCGCTGTTCGCCGTGCATTGTGGGGCGATAGACATCAGCCAGCTTGGAGATGACGGTGGCAACGTCGTTCGCGGTCTCCAAATCCTTCGGCTCGAGCCACCGCATGATCTCTGCTAGGGCGGAGGCGCGCTGCTGCGAGACGATGGCTAGTTCGGATTCGCCTAGTTGCGTCAGCGCTACCAAGACGCCGCGGCGGTCCTCTTCATCGCGGTGGCGTTCCACGTAGCCGCGGCGCTCTAGCTGATAGAGCGCGTTGGAGGCGGTGGGCATGCGGATAAGTTCTGCCTGCGCGATGGTGGAAACGCGGGACGGTCCGCGCATACGCAGCTGGTTCATGATGGACACCTGCGAGGTGGTCAATGAAGAGCCTTCCGCCGTGCGCTGGAAAATAAGAATGAGCTTATTGAGCGACGGCTGGATGGAACGCGCGACCTCGACAGCATCCTCGTACGTAGACGGGGATTGAGCGGGGCCCTTCTCCTCATGTTGCTGCGTCATAGAAAACGATTGTATAGCCCGTTTTCCCTGCGCGGTAGTTCGGAAGTTAAAAAATTAGTTTCCGGCAATAAAGTCTTCTAGCTCGGCGCGCGCCACGTCATCGGCCTTTTGCACCGGCGGGGATTTCATCAAGTAGGACGAGGCAGCCAGTACCGGGCCCGCCACCCCGCGATCGAGAGCAATCTTGGCGGCGCGCACGGCATCAATGATGATGCCGGCGGAGTTTGGCGAGTCCCAGACCTCCAGCTTGTACTCCAAGTTCAGCGGTACTTCGCCGAAGGCGGAACCCTCTAAGCGGACATAGGCCCACTTACGGTCATCAAGCCATTCCACGTAATCGGAAGGTCCGATGTGGACGTTGCGGTCCTCCCGCTTGCCGGCGATGGGTGAGTTGTGCAGGTTAGAGGTTACGGCCTGCGTCTTGGAGATCTTTTTGGATTCGAGGCGCTCGCGCTCGAGCATATTCTTAAAATCCATATTGCCGCCTACATTGAGCTGCATGGTGCGCTCCAAACGCACGCCGCGATCTTCAAAAAGCTTCGCCATGACGCGGTGAGTAATGGTCGCGCCCACCTGGGACTTAATATCATCGCCCACGATGGGCAGCCCGGCGTCTTCGAATTTCTTCGCCCATACCGGATCAGAGGCAATAAAGACCGGCAAGGCATTGACAAAGGCGCAGCCGGCATCGATGGCCGCCTGGGCGTAGAACTTATTCGCTTCTTCAGAGCCCACCGGTAGGTAGGAGACTACGACGTCGGCGCCGGACTGGCGGAGTGTGGCGGGGACGTCGGCAAGCGGGGCTTCCGATTCCGCGATGGATTCTTGGTAGTACCGGCCGAGGCCGTCCAGGGTAGGACCGCGCTGCACGGTAACGCCCAGCTCAGGGACGTCGGTAATGGAAATGGTGCAATTGCGGGAGCTGCGCGTAGCCTCCGCCAGATCCTTGCCCACCTTGTCCGCATCCACGTCGAAGGCGGCAACGAATTCCACATCGCCTACGTGGTACGGGCCAAACTGGGCGTGCATCAAACCGGGAATATCTGCATCGGCCGCGGCGTTGCGATAAAACTCCACGCCTTCAATGAGGGACGTGGCGCAGTTGCCGACGCCCACGATGGCGACCTTTACTTTTTCGGACACGGTCTACTCCTTTAACTCCATGAGTTGTGGCTGTCAGTGACTGCGCAAGAGTAAGCCGAAAATTATGCCCTACGGTGGCATAACGCCATGTGGATCGATCAAGAAGAGGTAATTAGGATGATCCGGGTGAATTCCGTTGCCTATAAGCACGTGCTCTCCCATGAGTGGGAGCGCGCCCACCACTTGCGCGAATTTCGCGCCGGGCAGCTCACGCGGGAGGACGTGTGCGATGCTGACTTTTTGCTGCGCGCCGCAGCTGAGCACCACGGGCGCACCATGGATAAGGAATGCCCCGTGTGCGGCGAGCCTTTGCGGCTCACGCGCTGGGTCTATGGCGAGAACCTCGGCCGTCGCGCCGGGAGCGCCCGCAGTGAGAAAGAAATAGCGGAGTTTGTAGCTGAGGGCTTGGAGTTTACGGTGCACGAGGTGGAGGTATGCCGCCAGTGCCGGTGGAACCACTTGTTGCGTTCTGCTACTGCATTTAACGCGTGTTAGTTTCCAGCGCACCGCCTTAGGCAGTAAGCTGCAATTATTTAGTTTGTGATCAGGGATGAATGAGGACACGAATCAGTGACCGAGAAGGAATCTACCGGCAAGTCCACTAAGGTGGCTCGCCCCAGCAAAAAGCAGGCGACAAAGAAGCGCCGCATCTGGCCGTGGGTCGTTTTGGCGTTCCTACTGGTCTTTGTAGCACTGCCCGCAGGACTTTTTGCCTACGCATACTCGCAATACTCCGTTCCGGAGCCGAAGGACCTAGCCAATAACCAGGTCTCCACCATCTATGCGGGTGATAATCAGACCCAGCTCGCCCGCTTGGTGCCGCCGGAAGGCAACCGCACCCACGTGCAGCTGGATGAAATCCCGGAATACGTGCAGGACTCCGTGCTGGCCGCGGAGGACCGTGACTTTTGGGATAACTCCGGCTTCTCCTTCACCGGCCTCGGCCGCGCCGTGGTTGGTAAGGTAACCGGCAATGAAGATGCTGGCGGCGGTTCCACCATTACCCAGCAGTATGTGAAAAACACGCTGGTGGGTAACGAATACTCCTACGTGCGCAAGATTCGCGAGCTCATCTACTCGGTGAAGATGACCAATGAGTGGGATAAGGAGGATATTCTCAATGCCTACCTCAACACCGTGTACTTCGGCCGCAATGCCTACGGCATCCAGGCGGCATCCAACGCCTACTTTGATAAGGACGCCAAGGACCTCACTCCGGAGGAAGGCGCCATGCTCGCCGGCCTCATTCAGTCCCCGTCCGGCCTCGACCCGCGCGTGAACCAGGAGGGCTCCGAGGACCGCTGGAACTACGTCCTTGATGGCTTGGTAGACATGGGTGACCTCACCCAGGAACAGCGCGATGGCATGGTCTTCCCAGAGACCCGCGACCCAGCTGAGTACTCTGCCTACACCGAAGCCCCAGGCGCTAATGGCCACATCAAGGATCAGGTCATCCGCGAACTGGAAGAGGTAGGCATCACCGAAAACGAGGTGTCCACCGGCGGCCTGCGCATCACCACCACCATCGACATGAATGTGCAAAACAACACCATTCAGGCAGTCGATGACCAGATGGCTCCGCTGCAAGAGGATGCGCGTGCGGCTTCCGTGACCATCGATCCGAAGACCGGTGCGGTCCGCGGATACTTTGGCGGCCACGATTCCAATGGTTGGGACTACGCCAACTCCCCGCTGCAGACCGGTTCTACTTTCAAGATCATGACCCTTGCGGCCGCCTTGCAGCAGGGCATCAGCCTAGATACCAATTACTCGTCCGCTCCGTACCAGCTGCCTGGCTCGGATGTTGTCACCAACGTGGGCGGCGGCTGCGGCGTGTGCAACCTGCGCGAGGCTACCAAGCAATCCCTGAATACCTCCTTCCTTCGCCTGCAGGAAGACCTCAAGAACGGCACGCAGGACACCGCAGATATGGCGCACGCCCTTGGCGTGGCTAAGTCCCTGCCGGGCATTGAAAAGACGCTGACGGAAAACGGCAAGCAGCCATTCGAAGGCATTGTTCTGGGCCAGTACCAGTCCCGCCCGCTCGATATGGCCACCGCAATGTCCACCCTGGCTAACCAGGGCGTGTGGCATAACCCGCACTTTGTGCAGCGCGTAGAAAACGCTGCCGGCGAAGTGCTGTACGAGCACCCCGAAGACGAGGGCGAGCGCCGCGTATCGTCCAACGTGGCTAATAACGTCATCGAAGCCATGGAGCCGGTGGCCGCATGGTCTAATGGCGCTCTTGCCGGTGGCCGTGTTTCCGCCTCAAAGACCGGCACCACTCAGATGGGCGATACCGGAAATAACAAGGATGCCTGGATGGTCGGTGCCACCCCGCAGCTGGCTACCGCCGTGTGGGTAGGTACCGCGGACAACACCTCCGCCATCTTCGATCAGTACGGCGGCATCATGTACGGCGCCGGCGCGCCAACCAAGATTTGGAAGGCCGTGCTGGACAACTCCCTGGCCAACTCCGAATTCCAAAACTTCCCGGCTGCCTATCCGCTGGGATTCGGCAACATGGGCGCCGGAACGGCTGCTCCGGCCTATGACCCGAGCTGGGATAGCGGCGCTGGCGATACCCAGGACTACGAGGCCCCTGCCGAGCAAGCAGCTCCGGAAGAGGAAACCAAGCCGGCTCAGCCGGAGAACAAGCCGGAGAGCCCGAAGCCTGCCCCGAAACCGCAACGCGGCAATGGCAATAGCGGCAATGGTGGCAATAGCGGTAATAGCAACCAGGCACCGGCCCAGCCAGAGGCGCCGTCGTTGGATGACCTCATCGGCCCCGATAGCGACTTGGCAGACCTCCTAGGGTAGGCGGCAGTGACAGCGAATCCGCACCAGCGCATTCCCGCCTCCTCAGAACCCTTGGCCCGCGGGGTAATTGAATTCCTCGGCGGGCCAAGGGGCCGTTTTGCCGGTGTACGCCGCACCCAGTGGTGGACCCCGCTGCGCGCCATAATCGCCGTCGGCTGGGTTTTCCTGGCGTGCGGATTCCTCTCGAAGGCTAATTGCGCCGGCGGCACCCGCGGTGATGACGGGGTCATTAACCTAAATTGGGCGGGCAACCGCCAGTACACCTCATTTTGCTATAACGACATCATCCCGCTTTACGGCGGCCGCGGCCTCGATGAAGGCGGCTTCCCCTATGCCTATTCCTGGCAAGAGGGTGACCTGACCCGCTATATGGAGTACCCAGTCCTCGCAGGCCTATTCCAGGGGTTGATGGGATGGATCGCCCGCAATACGTACTCTCTGGTTGAGTGGGCCGGCATCCCGGAGGCCGGATGGTACTTCGGCCTGACCGCCTTGGTCATGGCGTGCATCTGGGTAGGCGTGCTCTACATGGTCTACCTGCTGGTGGGCAATCGCACTTGGGACACCATCCTCGTCGCCGCCAGCCCTCTTATCATTATTCACGCCTTCAGCAACTGGGATATCCCCTCCATTGCCTTTGCCGTAGGTGCGCTCCTGGCCGCCGCGCGCAAGCGCCCTGCCGTAGCGGGTGTCCTCATCGGCCTTGGCACTTCCTTTAAGCTGTGGCCGCTCTTTCTCTTGGGCGCATTCCTGGTCTTGGCGGTGCGCAATCGTCGCTGGCCGCAATTTTTCTACGCCTTGCTCGGCGCGGCCGTGACCTGGATCGTGGTCAACGCGCCGGTGGCCCTGAAGTATCCGGAGGCATGGCGCGAATTTTTCCGCCTCAACCAAGAGCGCGGTGCGGAGTGGACCACCATCTACTCGGTGCTCAGCCGCAATACTGGGATTAGCTTTAGCCCTGAGTTCCTCAATACCTTCAGCCTGGTGGCGTTTTTGGCTCTCTGTGCGGCGATTGCGGTGCTGGGCCTGCGCAGCGCGCGGACGCCGCGCATGGCCGAGCTGGTTTACCTCATCGTGGCCGCCTTCTTACTATTCAACAAGGTATGGTCGCCCCAGTATTCTCTGTGGCTGGTAGTGCCCGCGGCCCTAGCCCTGCCACGCTGGCGCTTGGTCTTTAGCTGGGCGCTTGTCGATGCCCTCGTATGGCCCCTACTCATGTGGCACATGCTGGGAACAGACAATAAAGGTATTCCGCACGAGCTGCTTGACGTTGCGATTATCTCCCGCGACGCCCTCATTATCGCCATGGCTGTCCTCGTTATTCGCCAGATGTGCGGCAAGACCACGGATAAGGTGCGCGATGCGCACGCCGGCCGCGACCCCTTGGCAGGGGCATTCGCATGATCGTTACCTATATCGGAATGGCATCCATCTTTTTGGGATTCCTCTGCGTGATGGCAGCCTTCTGGCTCTTCCACAATCGTGAGGATCGTCGCGGGCCCATCGTGCTGGGTCTTTTGGCCATTCTTTTCCTCACCATCATTCCGGCGACGGCAGCTGTGTTTTTCGCCGCAACGACCACTGGTTAGATTTCTTTTCGCCGGTCATTTGCGGTACTGTAGTGGGGTTGCTTGACGCAACGTACCCTCCTGCTGCATCCGCAAAGGTGATGCAGCCGAAAACTACTAGACCATAGGAGGTGATGAGGTCCGTGCGTCACTACGAAGTCATGATCATTCTGGATCCTAATCAGGATGAGCGCACCGTAACCCCGTCCCTGGATAAGTTCCTCGAAATCGTCCGCCAGGAAGGCGGCAAGGTTGAGAACCTTGATGTATGGGGCAAGCGCCGTCTTGCATACCCCATCAACAAGAAGGAAGAGGGCATTTATGCCGTCGTCAACCTGGAGTGCGAGCACACTTCGGTTGCCGAACTCGACCGCCGTCTGAACCTGAACGACACCATCCTGCGTACCAAGGTTCTGCGCACCGACAGCAAGTAACGGATACTGGGATCAAGCACAATCCACGTAACCGATAAGGAGTAAAGACATGGCACAGGGAGATACCAATATCACGGTGGTAGGCAACATCGTTGCTGACCCCGAGCTGCGCTTCACCCCGGCGGGTGCGGCAGTAGCCAACTTCCGCGTCGCCTCCACCCCTCGTCGCTATAACTCGCAGACGAATCAGTGGGAAGACGGCGAAGCTATGTTCCTGACCTGCAACGTATGGCGTCAGGCAGCGGAAAACGTTGCCGAGACTATGTCGAAGGGCATGCGCGTCATCGTTACCGGCCGCTTGAAGCAGCGTTCCTTCCAGACCCGTGAGGGCGATAACCGCACCGTATTCGAGATTGACGTCGACGAAGTCGGTCCGTCTCTGCGCTACGCCACCGCTCAGGTAAACCGCAATCCGCGTGAGGGCGGCAATAACTTTGGCGGCGGCCAGCAGCGCTCGAATAACAATAATCAGGGCGGTTTTGGAGGCGGCCAGCAACAGCAGCCGCAGCAGAACCAGGCTCCTTCTGAGGATCCGTGGAACTCCGCACCACCTGCAGGTGGTTTCGGAGGCGCTGATTCTGAACCTCCGTTCTAAGTCTGTCACCCGCAACTATTCAACTAACTCAATTGAAAGGCAGGGATCATGAAGCTGATCCTCACCGCTGCCGTTGAGAACCTCGGCGCCGCTGGCGAAATTGTTGAGGTTAAGGACGGCTACGGACGTAACTACCTGCTTCCTCGCGGCCTGGCCATCGTGGCTACCCGCGGCGCAGAGAAGCAGATTGAGGGCATCAAGCGCGCCCAGGAAGCTCGCGAGATTCGCGACCTGGATCACGCACGTGAGGTCCGCAACCAGCTCGAGCAGCTGACGGATGTCAAGGTAGAGGTTAAGACCTCCGAATCCGGTAAGCTCTTCGGTTCCGTTCAAGCAGAAGACATTGTCAACGCCGTCTCCAAGGCCGGTGGCCCTAAGCTGGATAAGCGCATCGTTGTGCTTCCTAAGGGCCTGGTCAAGAAGACCGGCAACTACCAGGTCGAGCTGAAGCTGCACGCTGATGTTATCGGCAAGGTGAACTTCTCGGTCGTTGCTGCCTAACTAGGCGCACGACGGTCCATATAGACCCAAAGACAACAGCAACGCTTTAGGCCTCAAGTTCCTGCTATGTGAGGTGGCAGGAACTTGGGGCCTTTAGCGCGTTTTAACCGGCCTGTGGATAACTGTGGAATTCTGTGGATAACTCTTTGGCAATTTAACTCTCTGTTTACGCGGAGGCCTCTTTATTAACTCGCAGGTCAGGCCGCTTATCCACCAAGGATGTGCCTATTTTCACATCTGGAAAAACATGCTCTGAGCTGGGTCTTTGATTTATGCAGGTCATGGGGTTTTGAAGTTATCCACAGGCCTATGCAGGGCAAATATGGGCTAAGGCTCCCGCGACCTGCAATTTTCACATTGCCCTGTGGATAACTGTGGAAGTTATGCCCAGGGGGTGGTGTCCGGGCACTAGACTAAACTGAGATTCCGATATGCTCGGACGCTCGAATAGCTACAAGGGGGAGACCATGACCAACGCCAGTTTTGATGATGAACACCTACCACCGGAGCCACCGCCGGAGGAGGAACCGGCTCCGCGCCGTCGCTATCAGCAGGAAGAGCCAAAGCGCTATGGCGAATTCCGCCAGCCCCCCGCAGACCGCGAAGCGGAGCAGGGTGTTCTGGGTGCCATGTTGCTCAGTCCCCATACGGTGATGGAAGTCATTGAGGAGCTGGAGCCCGAGGATTTCTACTATCCGGCACACACGTTGATTTACCGCGCCATGCTGGATCTATATTCCGAGGGCAAGGACGTCGACGCCGTCATTTTGGCCTCCCAGCTCGACCGCTTTAATAACCTCGAGCGCGTCGGCGGTGCTCCTTATCTCCACACGCTGCTCGCTACAGTGCCAACGGCGGCCAACGCTCGCTACTACGCCGAAATCGTCGCGGAAAAGGCAGTGCTGCGCAAGCTTGTTGATGCCGGCACGCGCGTAGTGCAGCTCGGATTTTCCGGCACCGAAGATGCAGAAATCGAGTCCGTCCTGGACCGTGCGCAGCAGGAAGTCTTCGCCGTCGCCCAGCGCAAGACGGCAGAAGATTACCGTGTCCTGGGGGATCTTATTGACCCCACCATCGATGAGCTCGCTGCCCTGCAGCAGGCAGGCGGCGTGGAGCTAGGTGTGCCTACTGGCTTCATCGACCTCGATAAGCTAACCAATGGCCTTCACGCGGGCCAAATGGTCATCGTTGCTGCTCGCCCTGGTGTGGGTAAATCGACCCTAGCCATGGACTTTATGCGTTCCTGCTCTTTGCAGCACGGCAAGTCCTCTGTGATTTTCTCGCTCGAGATGTCAGCTTCTGAGATTGTCATGCGCCTGCTCTCGGCGGAGTCAGAGGTAAAGCTGGCCGATATGCGTGGTGGCCGAGTTTCCACCGAAGACTGGGCAAAAATCGATGAGACCCTCAACCGAGTGCAAGACGCCCCACTCTTCATTGATGACTCACCGAACCTCACGATGATGGAAATTCGGTCCAAAGCCCGCCGCCTCAAACAGCAGCACGGCTTGGACCTCATCGTCTTGGACTACCTGCAGCTGATGTCTTCGGGTAAAAAGGTCGAGTCTCGCCAGCAAGAGGTCTCTGAGTTCTCCCGCCAGCTGAAGCTCTTGGCCAAGGAGCTGGAGGTTCCCCTCATCGCGATCTCGCAGCTGAACCGTGGACCTGAGGCGCGTACGGATAAAAAGCCGCAGCTTGCGGATCTCCGTGAGTCTGGCTCGCTGGAGCAGGACGCCGATATGGTCATGCTGCTCTACCGCCCCGATTCCCAGGACCGCGATAATGAGCGCGCCGGCGAGGCGGATATTATCCTAGCCAAGCACCGTGGCGGTCCGATCGATACCGTGCAGGTGGCGCACCAGCTGCACTACTCCAAGTTTGTCAATATGGCGCACGGATAAATTACAGGTCCACCACCGCGTTGGGGTCTCCCAATCGTGGGCCAAGGATGACCAGTACCAAGAAAACCGCAGCTGCGGCAATCGCCAGCCATCGCCACACGGGGAAAAGGCGTTCGCCGCACAGGCGGGCGAACGCCGCACCGATAAGCGCGCCCAGGGTATTGAAGAGAAGATCATCGATATCCGTGCGCCCCAGGGCGAAAGCATATTGGCACACTTCTAGTACGAGGCTGAGGCCAAATCCCCACGCAGCTGTCTTCTTAACGGAGCGGCAGAGGCTAAAGACCAGCATGCCGAAGGGGATGAAGAATGCGGTATTGCCCGCGTACTCAAAGAGCGGGCCAAACCAGCTGCCGCCGGAAAATTCATCGAATGGTACCCAGCGCAGTTCTCGGGCACGCTGATTTTCCGGCTTCCACAAGTAGCCAATCTGGTAGAAGGGCTTGAGCGTGGTCAATGCGACCATGACCGCGGTCCACGCGGCGAGGGATACCCTGCTGAGCACGCGCTAGTCCTTTCTTTCGTGGCGGGGGAGTGTACACCCCCGCCAATGCTAGCCTGCACAGGGGTGCCTCGGCGGCCTTATTTAGCGACGGACGGAAAAGCCGCGCAGCCGCAGCGAGTTAGTAACCACGAAAACCGAGCTCAGTGCCATGGCCAGGCCCGCCAGCAGGGGATTGAGCCAGCCGAGCGCGGCCACGGGAATGAGTACGACGTTATAGGCGAAGGCCCAGAAGAGATTGCCCTTAATGATTGCTAGCGTGCGGCGCGAGAGCCGAATAGCATCAGCGGCGCAGCGTAAATCGCCGTTCATCAGGGTGATATCGGAGGCTTCAATGGCAACGTCGGTACCTGCGCCCATGGCGAGGCCGAGGTCGGCTTGGGCCAGTGCGGCGGCGTCGTTAATTCCATCGCCCACCATCGCCACGGTGTGCCCCGCGGCCTGCAGCTCCTTGATGTGGTTCACCTTGTCCTCGGGCAGGACCTCGGCGCTGACGTGATCGATTCCTACCTCGGCAGCCACGGCGCGGGCGGCCCCGGCATTATCGCCGGTCAGCAGGTAAGGGGTAAGCCCTAGCTCCTTCATCTGTGCCACAGCGGCGGACGAGCTCGGCTTGAGGGTATCGCGTACCTCAATGATGCCTGCAGGCTGCCCGTTGACGGTGACGACCACCGGCGTGGCACCAGCGTCCTGTGCGGCGCGGAATGGCGCTTCTAGGTCGCCCAACGGGCTTTGGCGCTTGCCGACGCCCACCCGGGCCCCCTCCACAGTTCCTTCCACGCCGCCTGAAACTACTGCAAAATCGGTAGCTGGTTCCACCGTGCTTTCTCGGGCGATAGCGCGAGCGATGGGATGCTCGGAGTTGTGTTCCACGGCCGCGGCCAAGTCGAGCACGTCGCCGTGTACGGCGGTAACGGACATCTCTCCGGCGGTGACCGTTCCGGTCTTATCCATGACGATGGTATCGATTTGCCGCGTAGATTCCAGGATCTCCGGGCCTTTAATGACAAGCCCCAGCTGTGCCCCGCGGCCGGTGCCGACGAGGATCGCGGTGGGCGTCGCCAAGCCCATAGCGCAAGGGCAGGCCACGATGAGGACGGAGACCGCGGCGATAAAGGCCGGGGCCACCCCGCCGAAGAAAAGATGGGCAAGGAGTGTCAGCACTGCTACGGCCATGACCGCGGGGACGAAGACCTGCGCAATGCGGTCCACGAGGCGCTGTACCGGCGCCTTGGACGTTTGTGCATCCGTGACCAGCTGGGCCATTTGGGCCAGTACCGTATCCTCGCCCACCTTGGTCGCTCGGACCTCGAGCTTGCCGGAGGCATTAATGGTTGCGCCGGTCACCGCATCGCCGGGGCCGACCTCAACGGGCACGGGCTCGCCGGTAATCATGGAGGCGTCGACTGCTGAGTTGCCGGAAACGACGATGCCGTCGGTGGCGATCTTCTCGCCTGGGCGTACTACGAAGACATCGCCCACCTGCAATTGGGCAATTGGAATGCGCTGTTCGCCTCCCTCGCGCAGCACCGATGCTTCCTTAGCGCCTAAGGAGAGCAGCTCCCGCAGGGCCTCAGAGGACTGGCCTTTGGCCCGCGCCTCGAACCACCGACCGAGCAGGAGGAAGGTAATGACCATGCCCACGGACTCGAAATAGATGTGATCCATCTGCGCCGCATTCGCGTCCAGTGTCATGTGCATTTTCATGCCCGGTTCGCCCGCGTTGCCGAAAAACAGTGCCCATAGCGACCAAAAGTAGGCCGCTGAGGTTCCCATGGTGATAAGCGTGTCCATGGTGAAAGAACCGTGCTTGAGGTTTGTCCACGTAGCGGTGTGGAAAGGCGCGCCACCAAAGATATAAACGATGGTGGCCACGATGGCGCAGGCCCACTGCCAATTGGGAAATTGCAGTGCTGGCCACATCGAGACCACCATGAGCGGCAGCGATAGGGCACCCGAGATAATGGTGCGGCGCAGCAGGCCCCCGTCACGGCTTTTCTCGGCCTGGGGCTCCTCCGTCTTCGCCCCCGCCATATCGAAGGCGCCGTAACCTGCGCCCTCCACCACCGAAATGAGCTCCTGTGGACTTACCGTCTGGGAGTCGTACTCGATGGCCGCCGCCTCGGTAGCGAAATTGACGCTGGCGCTTACTCCCTCGAGCTTGTTTAGCTTGCGCTCGACGCGGGAGGAGCAGGAGGTGCACGTCATTCCTGTTACGCCAAGGTCCAAGTGGGACATGGTGGTTCCTACTTCAGCGTGTAGCCGGCCTCAGCCACGGCGGCTGCTACCTGTTCATCGGTGAAATCGGTGCCGGTAACCGTTACGGCGCCGGTGGTGTGGTCAGCAGTGACCTCGCTAACGCCAGAAATTTCGCCGACCTCTTCTTTTACCGACATTTCGCAATGTCCGCAGGTCATGCCCTCTACGGTGTAGTTCTTGGTGCTCATGATGATCCTTTCTTAGGGTTGGTTTCCGGGCCCATTTTATACCCCCTAGGGGTATATAGCAAGGATATTTCATGTACGTTGGGGAATAAAGCAATCCGCAAAGGAGTTAGAACAACCATGGCTACTATCGATGTCACCGAAGAAAACTTTGAAGAAACCGTTACCGGCGAGGGCATTACGCTCGTAGACGCGTGGGCCGATTGGTGCGGCCCCTGCAAGCGCTTTGCGCCGGTTTTTGAAAAGGCCTCCGAAGAGCACACGGATGCTACCTTTGCCAAGCTCGATACCGAGGCTAACCAGGGCCTCGCATCCGCGCTGGAGATTCAGTCTATTCCTACGCTGATGATCTTCCGCGATGGCATCTTGGTCTTCCGCGAGGCTGGCGCGCTGCCACCTGCAGCATTGGAAGACTTGCTGAAGCAGGTCAAGGAGCTCGATATGGCGGAGGTTCGCCGCCAGGTAGAAGAGCAGAACGCGCAGGGTTAATCCCCGCCGGCTTCCTAGGCGCTTTCTGGTGAGTATCGCTAAACTCGCTAGAAAGCGTCTTTTTTATGTCCAAAGGAGAAGATAATGGCTAACCCCTTCAGCAAGGGCTGGAAGTACATGATGAGTTCCTTCGATCAGAAGATTGATGAGAACGCTGATCCGAAGGTGCAGATCCAGCAGGCCGTTCAGGCCGCCAAGGAGCAGCACCAGCAGATTTCTGATCACGCTGCAGAAATCATCGGCCATAAGTCCCAGCTGGAGATGCAGATGAACCGCCTGGTGAAGTCTCAGCAGGACTACCAGTCTCAAACCCAGCGTGCATTGGAGCTGGCGGATTCTGCAGAGGACCCGCAAAAGGCTTCCGAATATAACCAGGCTGCGGAAGTGGTTGCCTCCCAGCTGGTAGCGGTGGAGCAGGAGCTGGAGGACGTTAAGCAGCAGTACGCCGCCGCAGAACAGGCTGCCGCGCAGGCCAAGAGCCAGCAGCAGCAGTCTGAGGCGCGCTTGAAGGAACAACTAGCGCAAGTTAGCCAGCTGGAGGCCCAGGCGGACCAGGCGGCTATGCAAGAAAAGAACGCCCAGGCTATTGATTCCATGAATCAGCTCAACCCGGACGATTCCGTGCCTACTCTTGATTCTGTCCGCGCCAAGATTGAAAAGCGCTACGCCGATGCCCTTGGCGCCCAAGAATTGCAGCACGCCACCGGCGGCGATCGCATTAATGAGATCCAAGCCGCCGGCAATGACATGAAGGCGACTGCGCGCCTTGATGCCATCCGGGCGGATCTTAAAAAGAAGAAAGAGCTCGAATCCGGCGATTAATTCTGCCGGCGAACATTAATCAGAACTCCACGAATCCCTGAGTGGAATCCATCGCGCAGGTTCACGCGCTGGGTTTCGGTCAGGGTGTATTCGTGCAGGGTCTCGCAGGCAAACTGCAAAAGTGGGCGGTCGATCTCTGGGGGAAGCCCGCCGCCAGAAAGCAGATGTGCTTGATCGCGCTGCTCGGTGCTAGCAGCGTTATCGAACCACCACGAGGCGTATTGCTGGCCCACGTCGAATGGGGATTGGAAGCCGGCCGAGCTCCATACTTCTTCCGGCAGCGGTACATACTTAGAGCGCAGCTTGCGCCGCGGTGCCATCATGGACGGCTTGGGCGCCGGCTTCTCCGCCGGAGAGTCCTCCTCGGCGGGGGAATCCTCTGCGGCATCCGCCTTGGGAGGAGCCGGCTTGGGCGTCGGGGCCGGGGTGGGCTTTTCTGTGGCGCCGAAGGCTGCCTCCACCTCTGAGGGCTCGCCGCATTCATCCGGTTCGGGCATTTCCTCGCCATCTTTATGCGCATTTTCGCGCACCACTGGAGGAAGCGGGCCTTCTAGGACCTGCAATTCCATAGCGTCTGCGAAGTCCTCGCGAGGATCCAAGATGGTGGTGGAATCGCACGCATGGCGCAGTGCGGAGGACATGGAGTCCCAGCCAAACCCATAAAGATGTACGCGGATCCCGTTATCCACGGCCGCTTGTGCGCCGGGAATCATGTCCGCATCGCCGCTGACGAGGACGAAGTCGGTGAATTGTCCCTTCATGGCGGCGATGACCATGTCCGCTACGAGGCGGGTATCTACGGCCTTTTGGGTGCGGCGCTCGCCCCATTCAATGAGCTGACCGGTGCGCAGTTGGACCCCTTCGCAGGTGCGCAGTGCGCGCTGGTAGCGGTGCGGGCCGGTATCGGGAATGCCGTCATACCAGTATTGGCGCTGGATGGGGGTCCCAAGTTGGTTCTCAATCATCCCGCCCATGGTGCTGACCACCTCGGGCAGATCGATTTCTAGTTGTGCGCGGGCACCCGTTTCCCACGAGTTATAAAAGCTAGCGAGCAAGTATGAGGTATCGACAAAGACGAGTGTGCGTTCAAGCATGGCTCCTAAGTTCCGTTCTAATTGTTCTAAATAAAATTCTTTGTGGTTTCCAGTGTGCCCCATTAGTCACAAAACGTCGATAACCTTGGGCAAAATCCCAGCGCAGTGGCAGCAAAAAAGTTTTCTCTTTGGAAGTATTGCAGGGGTGGGGTGTTGCCGATATGGTTGGTTACACAAGTAACTAACCAACGAACCGAGGGGCGATGGATAATTCCACGCAACCACTCTTCCGTCAGATTGCTTCCTTGGTGGAGGACGCCATCGTGGATGGCACCTTGGGCGAAGGGGATAGGGCCCCATCCACTAACGAGCTTGCTGATTTTCACAACATCAACCCGGCCACTGCCCGCAAGGGCATCAGCCTCCTGGTGGATATCGGGGTGCTGGATAAGCGCCGTGGCATCGGCATGTTCGTGGCGGAAGGGGCCCTGAAAACGATCCGCGAGCGCCGCCGCGCGGACTTTGCGGCGGAATACATGGCACCGCTTGTCGACGAAGCTGTTCGCCTGGGCTACAACCGCGCCCAGCTCCATGACCTATTTGATCGCGTTGCAGAAAGCCGAGGAATGTACTCATGATTACAACACGAGAATTCACTTTTGCTGATGGCCTCACACACGGCTTAGTCGGCCCCAACGGCATAGGCAAAACCACGCTCCTGCGCAAGATTGCCGGCCAAATCCAATCAGGCGGTATCACGGTCTTTGGAGAGAAGCCCTTTGATAAGCAATCGGTTCTCAACCGGGTTATTTTGATGGGGATTGATAACCCGCTGCCGGATTCCTGGGGCATCGGAAAGCTGGGTGTCATAGGAAAGGCACGCTGGCCGCGCTGGAACGATGACCGGTTTAATGAGCTGCTGGTTCGCTTCGACGTGCCGGCCAAGGCTTATTCTTCCCTGTCCCGCGGGCAAAAGTCTACGGTGGGATTTATCTTCGCCGTTGCTTCTGGCTGCGAGGTCATGCTTCTCGACGAGCCCTATCTGGGCCTCGATACTCAGCGCCGGGAGCTTTTCTATCAGGTGCTGCGCGAGGAGCACGGCCGCACAATTGTCATCTCTACCCATCACCTCAATGAGGTAGCAGGTCTCCTCGACACCGTTTCGCTGATGGGGGATAACCCAATTTCCGGTCCTATCGATGACTTCATCGAGGGAATTCTTGAGCTCACCGGCCCATCGGAGGCTCTCAATGCAGCGGTCGAAGAGCTCGACCTCCGCGTACTCAGTAGGGAAACCACAGGCTTGGGGGACCGCGTGCTTATCGACGCCCGCTCTACCGCCACCGATCCCATCTTCCGCACGGCCCAGGCCTACGGTCTGCGCGTCACTGAGGTCTCCTTGGAGCGCGCGGTCCTGGCACTGGAGGAGAAAGCATGAAACTACTGTGGTACCTAGGCGATTGGTGGAGCTGGACCTTTTTCCTTTTCGCTTTGCTCGTCATGCCCGTCATGGCGCAGGGAACGTGGAACGCGCTCCCCGTGATCTTTTCCTTGTCGCTAATACTTTCCCTGACACCAGACTTTAAGAAGTATCAGTTGGTGGGGCTAGGCTCGAAAATCTGGAATGAACATCGCCGCTGTCTCGTTGCCCTGTGCGCACTAGCGGCAGCTATCGGTGCCCTCACCGTGCAGTTGTGGTGGGCATTGCCCATTTATGCCGTCGCAGCGGCGTGGGCCATGTACCGCAGGGCTACTCCTAAACGGGTCGGGTACACCACGACCGGTTCCCAACCCTCAAACGGATTTGGATGGTTCCCTCGCACCTTGGCCGGGCAAACCATTTACCGCCGGCAGGTCAAGGCATGGAGTGCTGCGTGTCTGGCGCAAGCAATCGGGTTTGTACTTAGCCGGTATAAGGAGGACATCCCGTTGCTTGGTTTCCTTGGCATCTTCATCTGGACACTTTCAATTGTGATGCTCTTCGCAGCTTTCCACAGCTTGCGAGTATCTCTGCGCGAATACACGGTGCTTGGTGGAAGTCGTGCTGTTTGGTCCCGGCATACTGCCGTGCTCGGCCTGATACCTGTCCTAGTCGCGACCACCTCCAGCGCAGTACTGGCAAACGACGGTGAACTTGTAGCGGACATCGTGCTGCTTAGTGCCACCTGCGCCCCTATAGTGGTCAGTCTGGAATTTCTGGGAAAGAAGAACTGGCACTTATTCGCTCTCTACCTGGTCCTCATTGCTGGGATGGCACTTCTGCGCACTGTGGTGCCGGTCTCCGCGGTTGCCCAGCTCTTCTTGGCGGTGGCTTTCTATACAGTCTGGGCTTTGATGCTGCCCGCGTACATTCGCCGAGCAAACGCTCACCGTGGCGGAATGAGCGCTTGGATGGGCATAGATTAAACCGCTCAAAAGAAGGGTTGGCCTGGGGATTTGTGTTTGTTTAAGTCGCTGTGTAACTTAATACGAGTCAGCGCGACCGACAGCGCCCCACAGGAACAGAAAAGTTCCTGGCTGAAGCGGCGATAGGAAAACAGGCCCTGACAAAACAAAATTCTTTTTGCTCACAATGAGCTACACGCCAAAGTGTGTGTGGTTGTTGTGTGGTGATGATGTTTGAGAACTCAATAGTGTGCCAATGTACTTTTTATTTTTTGTGTGCATGGTTGTGTGTTGATTGGTTTGTCTGCCAATAGACCTAGGTGGTTTGTTGGTTGGTGTGTGCCGGTTGGGTATGTGGAACACGTACTTATTTGAATGCTGTTTGGTGTTTCGGCTGCATTGAGATGGATTGGTTGGCATGTGATTGTGTTCAACTTTTTTGGTTTCCTTATTTTTGACCCCGTCGGGTTGAGGGAACTTATTTTTTCTTTGTAGTAATTTTTGGACGCCAGCACAGGCTTTTGTGGTTTGTGGTGGTTTGTTCTTTTGTTGGGTTTCGGGCTTTTCACGGCCTGTTTCGGATGTTGTTCTGAAATTTTTTTGTGGAGAGTTTGATCCTGGCTCAGGACGAACGCTGGCGGCGTGCTTAACACATGCAAGTCGAACGGAAAGGCCCTGCTTGCAGGGTACTCGAGTGGCGAACGGGTGAGTAACACGTGGGTGATCTGCCCTGCACTTCGGGATAAGCCTGGGAAACTGGGTCTAATACCGGATAGGAGCCATTTTTAGTGTGATGGTTGGAAAGTTTTTTCGGTGTAGGATGAGCTCGCGGCCTATCAGCTTGTTGGTGGGGTAATGGCCTACCAAGGCGGCGACGGGTAGCCGGCCTGAGAGGGTGGACGGCCACATTGGGACTGAGATACGGCCCAGACTCCTACGGGAGGCAGCAGTGGGGAATATTGCACAATGGGCGCAAGCCTGATGCAGCGACGCCGCGTGGGGGATGACGGCCTTCGGGTTGTAAACTCCTTTCGCTAGGGACGAAGCTTTTTGTGACGGTACCTAGATAAGAAGCACCGGCTAACTACGTGCCAGCAGCCGCGGTAATACGTAGGGTGCGAGCGTTGTCCGGAATTACTGGGCGTAAAGGGCTCGTAGGTGGTTTGTCGCGTCGTCTGTGAAATTCCGGGGCTTAACTCCGGGCGTGCAGGCGATACGGGCATAACTTGAGTACTGTAGGGGTAACTGGAATTCCTGGTGTAGCGGTGAAATGCGCAGATATCAGGAGGAACACCGATGGCGAAGGCAGGTTACTGGGCAGTTACTGACGCTGAGGAGCGAAAGCATGGGTAGCGAACAGGATTAGATACCCTGGTAGTCCATGCCGTAAACGGTGGGCGCTAGGTGTGAGGGTCTTTTCACGACTTTCGTGCCGTAGCTAACGCATTAAGCGCCCCGCCTGGGGAGTACGGCCGCAAGGCTAAAACTCAAAGGAATTGACGGGGGCCCGCACAAGCGGCGGAGCATGTGGATTAATTCGATGCAACGCGAAGAACCTTACCTGGGCTTGACATACACCGGATTGGGCTAGAGATAGTCTTTCCCTTTGTGGCTGGTGTACAGGTGGTGCATGGTTGTCGTCAGCTCGTGTCGTGAGATGTTGGGTTAAGTCCCGCAACGAGCGCAACCCTTGTCTTATGTTGCCAGCATTTGGTTGGGGACTCATGAGAGACTGCCGGGGTCAACTCGGAGGAAGGTGGGGATGACGTCAAATCATCATGCCCCTTATGTCCAGGGCTTCACACATGCTACAATGGTCGGTACAACGCGCAGCGACACTGTGAGGTGGAGCGAATCGCTGAAAGCCGGCCTTAGTTCGGATTGGGGTCTGCAACTCGACCCCATGAAGTCGGAGTCGCTAGTAATCGCAGATCAGCAATGCTGCGGTGAATACGTTCCCGGGCCTTGTACACACCGCCCGTCACGTCATGAAAGTTGGTAACACCCGAAGCCGGTGGCCCAAACTTGTTAGGGAGCCGTCGAAGGTGGGATCGGCGATTGGGACGAAGTCGTAACAAGGTACCCGTACCGGAAGGTGCGGGTGGATCACCTCCTTTCTAAGGAGCTTTTATTATTCGGGTGCAGTTGCACCCTGTGGTTGGTTGAGTATGCGAGTGTCATGCTGCCAGCTTTTATTGTTGAAAAATTGTCCGGGTGAAACACACACCTGATGAGGCAAGACCAAGTGTTTGAATGGCGCTTTGTGACACACGTTGTCCGTGCACAGTGAAAAGTAAATGTTGTTTGTATGTTGGTGCATTGTTGGGTGTCTGGGGCATTATCCCCCTTTTTTGTGCCTGACCATAAGGCTTGTTGACACTGCCCGTGTTGGCAGGTTGTGGTTGGGGTGTTGTGTGAGAACTGTATAGTGGACGCGAGCATTAAACACGCACGGATGGATTGCTTTTGTGGTTTGTTTGTGTGTGTTTGTGTGATTTCTTTTTTCTTTAATCAATTTTTGTCAAGTTCACTTGTGTGGCCATCTGCGCTTTTTGGTGTGGGTGGTTTGTGTGTTCGTTATTAAGGGCGCATGGTGGATGCCTTGGCATGCTGAGCCGATGAAGGACGTGAAAGGCTGCGTTAAGCCTCGGGGAGTTGTCAATTAAGCGTTGATCCGAGGATGTCCGAATGGGGAAACCTGGCCCTGGTTATGTGGGGTTACCCTTCAGTGAATTCATAGCTGTTGTGGGGGTTTACGCGGGGAAGTGAAACATCTCAGTACCCGTAGGAGGAGAAAATAATAATGATTCTGCTAGTAGTGGCGAACGAACGTGGATGAGGCTAAACCGTGTGCATGTGATACCTGGTAGGGGTTGTGTGTGCGGTGTTGTGGGCCCCAATGGACGGTGACTACCATCATCGTGCTCGTGTGTTGTTGTTAGGTGAAGTGGTTTGGAATTACCTGCCGGAGAAGGTGAGAGTCCTGTAGTTGAAGACAATGGCATGTGGGTTGTTGGGTTGCCCGAGTAGCAGCGGGCTCGTGGAATCTGCTGTGAATCTGCCGGGACCACCCGGTAAGCCTAAATACTCAGTGTGACCGATAGTGTATGAGTACCGTGAGGGAATGGTGAAAAGTACCCCGGGAGGGGAGTGAAATAGTTCCTGAAACCATGTGCTTACAATCCGTCAGAGCACCGTTTGTGTGTGATGGCGTGCCTTTTGAAGAATGAGCCTGCGAGTCAGCGGCATGTCGCGAGGTTAACCCGTGTGGGGTAGCCGTAGGGAAACCGAATCCTAATGGGGTGTAAAGTGGCATGTCCTGGACCCGAAGCGGGGTGATCTACCCATGGCCAGTGTGAAGCAGCTGTAAGAGGTTGTGGAGGCGCGAACCCACGTAGGTTGAAAACTGCGGGGATGAGCTGTGGGTAGGGGTGAAAGGCCAATCAAACTCCGTGATAGCTGGTTCTCCCCGAAATGCATTTAGGTGCAGCGTCGTATTATAGCTTGGTGGAGGTAGAGCGACTGGTTGGTTGAGCGGGACTACAATCTTAGCAATGTCAGCCAAACTCCGAATGCCACTAATTGTGTTGTACGGCAGTGAGACTGTGGGGGATAAGCTTCATAGTCGAGAGGGAAACAGCCCAGATCGCCGGTTAAGGCCCCTAAGGGTGTACTAAGTGGAAAAGGATGTGGGATCGCGAAGACAGCCAGGAGGTTGGCTTAGAAGCAGCCATCCTTGAAAGAGTGCGTAATAGCTCACTGGTCGAGTGGTTCTGCGCCGACAATTCAGTGGGGCTCAAGTACACCGCCGAAGCCGCGGCAAACATTTTTTGTTTGGGTAGGGGAGCGTCGTGCATGGGTTGAAGCGTTACCGTAAGGAGGCGTGGACTGTGTGCGAGTGAGAATGCAGGCATGAGTAACGAATTGATAGGTGAGAATCCTATCCGCCGGATGACTAAGGGTTCCTGGGTCAAGTTCGTCTTCCCAGGGTGAGTCGGGACCTAAGGCGAGGCCGACAGGCGTAGTCGATGGATAACCAGTTGATATTCTGGTACCCGTACATGCGCGCCCATGATAAAGCACTGATACTAACCACCGCGGATGCACTGCTAGTCTTCTTTGAAGATTGGTGGTGTTGATGTCGTGGGGCCTGATGTGTGGTTCAAGTGATGGGGTGACGCAGTGAGGTAGCCACGCCACTTATTGGATTGGTGGTGTAAGCGTGCAGATCGTGTGGTAGGCAAATCCGCCACACATTTGGTTGAGACGTGATGCGTAGACCCAATGGGGTTGATGGTGGTGATCCTGTACTGTCGAGAAAAGCCTCTAGCGATGTGTGTGTATGGCCCGTACCCTAAACCGACACAGGTAGTCAGGTTGAAAATACTAAGGCGTTCGGGTGAACTGTGGTTAAGGAATTCGGCAAAATGCCCCCGTAACTTCGGGAGAAGGGGGGCCCCACGGTGTGAGCATCCTTGCGGTGTTAAGCGTTGTGGGGTCGCAGAGAATAGAGGGAAGCGACTGTTTATCAAAAACACAGGTCCATGCGAAGACGTTAAGTTGATGTATATGGACTGACGCCTGCCCGGTGCTGGAAGGTTAAGAGGACCGGTTAGTAGTCTTTGACTGCGAAGCTGAGAATTTAAGCCCCAGTAAACGGCGGTGGTAACTATAACCATCCTAAGGTAGCGAAATTCCTTGTCGGGTAAGTTCCGACCTGCACGAATGGCGTAACGACTTCTCTGCTGTCTCAACCACAGGCCCGGTGAAATTGCACTACGAGTAAAGATGCTCGTTACGCGCGGCAGGACGAAAAGACCCCGGGACCTTCACTATAGCTTGGTATTGGTGTTTGGTTCGGTTTGTGTAGGATAGGTGGGAGACTATGAAGCTATCACGCTAGTGGTGGTGGAGTCGTTGTTGAAATACCACTCTGATCGGATTGAGCATCTAACCTTGGCCCATGATCTGGGTTGGGGACAGTGCCTGGTGGGTAGTTTAACTGGGGCGGTTGCCTCCCAAAATGTAACGGAGGCGCCCAAAGGTTCCCTCAGCCTGGTTGGCAATCAGGTGGTGAGTGTAAGTGCACAAGGGAGCTTGACTGTGAGACAGACATGTCGAGCAGGGACGAAAGTCGGGACTAGTGATCCGGCACCTACTTGTGGATGTGGTGTCGCTCAACGGATAAAAGGTACCCCGGGGATAACAGGCTGATCTTCCCCAAGAGTCCATATCGACGGGATGGTTTGGCACCTCGATGTCGGCTCGTCGCATCCTGGGGCTGGAGTAGGTCCCAAGGGTTGGGCTGTTCGCCCATTAAAGCGGCACGCGAGCTGGGTTCAGAACGTCGTGAGACAGTTCGGTCTCTATCCGCCGCGCGCGTTGAAACTTGAAGAAAGCTGTCCCTAGTACGAGAGGACCGGGACGGACGTACCTCTAGTGTGCCAGTTATCCCGCCAGGGGTATCGCTGGTTGGCTACGTACGGAAGGGATAACCGCTGAAAGCATCTAAGCGGGAAGCCTGTTTTAAGATGAGGTTTCGTTAAGGTCCCCTAAAGACGATAGGGTAGATAGGCCAGACCTGGAAGCACTGTAAGGTGTGAAGGCTACTGGTACTAATTGACCACAACAAACACCAACACACATTGGTGTAACACAACAAAAGAGTAAGAAGAAGAAACAGTCACTGTCGTGACCGCGTCCACTATGCAGTATCTGACACAACACCCAAGCAAGGGCACCCAAGAGGGTATTTTTGCTTCGTATGTTTGTCGGTGGTCAATAGCTGCAGGGAAACGCCCGGTCCCATTCCGAACCCGGAAGCTAAGCCTGCACACGCTGATGGTACTGCAACCGGGAGGTTGTGGGAGAGTAAGTCACCGCCGACACCAAACAACAATAGATAATTTAATAACCCAAAAGAAGGGAAGAGAACGGAACACCCACCGTCCTCTTCCCTTCTTTCACGTTTTGCGGGGAGCAAGCATCACGCGACGGAACACGTAGCAAGTTGCACACCGCCGCCCTTTCGTCGTAGCTGAAGTTTATAGGCATTAGGCCCCCAGGAGAACACTTCAGGACGAGCGATTGAGAGTGTTCCCGCACCGAACTGTGCTTGTTACTGGGATCTACGGACTAGGAATGGCTCGGTGATTTTCCTTTATCTACTCGTAAAGGGCACCGGCTTTGGCTATACTTTTTCGCCACGTGACAGTTTCATGGACTACACAGTGTGTCGGCTATGTTTGATCTATTAAGCGGTGCGTATAGAGAGGAAGGGCGGACTCGAACTCCCGGTACTTCCCGCTGAGCGGGTCAGTGAATTCGATGTGCGTTGCTGTGAGATGCATTGGGATCCGCATATCCTCCGCGTCTTCAGGGAGGATTTCTGGATAGACAGGATCACCCAGGATGGGTATTCCAGCCTGCCACATGTGGAGACGCAATTGATGGGTCTTGCCCGTGGTGGGTTTGAGCGTGTATTTGCCTAATTGTGGCAGTTCTCCGTGGATCTTTTCATACGGGGCGTTATCTATTAGTTCTACTGCAGTCAGAGTAGTAAACGCGTTGGGGGTGCCATTGCCTATGCGGCCTTGGATTTCGCCGGGGGTTTTGGTGAGGTGGGAGGCCCACTGTAGGGGCGTCGGAAAGCGGCGGTATTCGGCGATCGCCTGATAGGTCTTTTGTACTTTCTTTTCCGCAAAGAGCGTTTGGTAGGCGCCGCGAACATCACGATGTTTGGTGAATAGCAAAATTCCGGAGGTAAGTCTGTCTAGGCGGTGCGCCGGTGCGAGCTCGTCGTTTCCTGTCATTCGTCGGAGCTGGACTGTAGCTGTCTGTACGATGTGGCGTGCGCGTGGCATGGTTGCCATAAACGGCGGCTTATCGGCGACGAGGATATGTTCATCCTCGAAGAGAATGGGGACGTCGTAAGGCACCGGTGTTTCGGGTGCCGGAATGCGGTAGAAAAAGACGTCCTCGTCGTTGCCTAATATTGAGTCCGGCCGAAGCTTGGTCTGATTGCGTAGGACAACCTCGCCAGAGTCGAAGCGCGCCTGGAGCGCCGAGGCGTCGTCGTCGGGGTGTCGATGGCGTTGTGCCGAAATTACTGCACTAAGAAAATCCCAGGCCGTTATGCCTGCCTCGGGAGTGCGCACGCGGGTTGGATTCAGACCGTCTTTGATCGGCAAAGGCGTGAAACCTTTTCGGCGATGTATTAATGTTTTGTCCATGGATTTTAACTCTCTCATTGAACCGGTTGTTGCCTTCTTCTCTGAAGGTATTGGTGCCGTAATTCGCACCGTCCTGGAGTTTGTGTACACCGTTATGTTCCCGTCGAATTCCGAGGCTGCAACCGTCAACCCTCAAGCCTAATCCGTACTACAATTAAGGTATAACCACCGAAAGGACACATCATGGCTAAGGAAGACATTGTAGTCGTTGCCGTTGACGGTTCGGATGCATCGAAGAATGCAGTTCGTTGGGCCGCAAATACGGCTATGAAGCGCGAGATTCCACTGCGAATCGCATCTAGCTACACCATGCCACAGTTCCTGTACGCAGAGGGCATGGTTCCGCCAAAGGAGCTTTTCGACGACTTGCAGGCTGAGACCCTCGAGAAGATCGAGGAAGCTCGCGCCATCGCTCATGAGGTAGCCCCAGAGCTGAAGATTGGTCACACTGTGGCCGAGGGCTCCCCGATCGACATGCTGCTAGAAATGTCGCACGATGTCACCATGATCGTCATGGGCTCCCGCGGCATGGGTGGCCTGTCCGGCATGGTAATGGGTTCTGTCTCCGCTTCGGTTGTATCCCACGCCTCTTGCCCGGTGGTCGTCGTTCGCGAGGATAATCATGTTACGGACTCCACCAAGTACGGCCCTGTCGTCGTTGGTGTGGATGGTTCCGAGGTTTCGCAGAAGGCCACGGCTTACGCATTCCGAGAGGCGCAGGCCCGCGGTGCTGCTTTGATTGCCGTGCATACTTGGATGGATATGCAGGTGCAGGCTTCCTTGGCGGGTCTGTCGGCCGCCCAGTCCGAGTGGGCTGATATTGAAAAGGAACAGAGCGAGCTTCTGACTGAGAATCTGAAGGAGCCGCGTGAGGAATACCCAGAAGTTGAGGTAAAGAAGCTCATTACCCGCGATCGTCCAGTGAGCGCTTTGACCGAGGCTGCAGAAGGCGCGCAGCTACTGGTTGTTGGCTCGCACGGTCGTGGCGGCTTTAAAGGTATGCTCCTGGGATCGACCTCTCGCGCACTGTTGCAGTCCGCACCGTGCCCGATGATGGTTGTCCGTCCGGATGAGGAAAGCTAAAAGCTGCTGTGCATAGAGCGCTTCGCCCACAAGGGCGGAGCGCTCTTGTTGTGTGGGGCCGCCTTAGGTAGTGTGCGCTCGTGTACGCTAAGGTACTACCCGCTAATTTAGGAGGATTGCATGAATTTGGGACTGGGGCTTTTTAGCTCGATTGTTATTGGTATCATTGCCGGCTGGCTGGCAGAGAAGATTATGAAGCGCGACCACGGCCTGCTGACCAACCTTATTGTTGGTGTGCTGGGTGGCATCATCGGTGGCATGATTATCCACTTCCTGAATATCGAGGAAGGTGGATGGATCTTCTCCTTGATTGCCGCTACGGGTGGTGCTTGTATCCTGTTGTGGATCGTGGGGCTCATCAAGAAGTAGCCCGAACTTAATTCGCGTACAAACCGGTTTGTCTATAAAGTATAGATGAACCGGCTTTGTCGTTTTAGAGAGGAACCCATGGCAGAGAAGAAGTCGCGCCGTAATCGGCCCAGCCCGCGCAGCCGGCTGCTGGAATCAGCGACCAAGCTATTTACTACCGAAGGCATTCGTGTCATCGGAATCGACCGCATCCTGCGCGAGGCGGATGTGGCTAAAGCTTCTTTGTACTCTTTATTTGGTTCCAAAGACGCGCTCGTTATCGCTTATGTAGAAGCTTTGGACGAGAAGTTCCGCCAAGATTGGGAACAGCGTACCGCGGAGATGACGGATCCGGATCAAAAGATCCTGGCCTTTTTTGATAAGGCGATCGAAGAAGAACCCCAGCAGGAATTCCGCGGCTCTCATTTCCTGAATGCGGCCGGAGAGTATCCGCGACCCGAAACCGAGGCGGAACACGGTATCGTGGCTGCCTGCGTTGAACACCGCAAATGGGTGCATTCCACCCTGACGGCCTTGCTGACAGAGCGCAATGGTTACCCATCGTCCTCGCAGGCGAGCCAGCTGTTGATTTTCCTGGATGGCGGCCGTGCGGGTGCTCGGCTCACCAAGGAGATTGGGCCGCTGCAGACGGCCCGCGACCTAGCTACTCAGATGCTTTCTGCTCCCCCTGCTGATTATTCGATTTAAGGTACTTTCGCGCCTCCATACGTAGCTGGCTGACCCGCTTCTTCTCCTCCTTGGAGAGGGCGGGTTCTTTTTCGCGCTTGCGCCAGCGGCGAATGCTTTCGCGGCGCATAGCGTGGACATCCTCAGTAAGCGGGTAGTCGCGGTGCAAAATGATCTCAAAGATAGCGGTTTGGATCAGCATGAAGAGATAGGCGCAGCCCCAGTAAAGGATGATGGCCACTGGGATAGGTCCGGTTTGGGCTAGGTGCCACAGGAAGAATGGGATCACCAGGAGCAAAAAGCCCATGAGAATGAAGACGCGGCGGTTGACCTTCTGATCAAATTGAGTGGTGCGGAAACTGCGCACGAGGGAAATGACGGAACTAGCCATGGTAAAGGCGATGGCGGCAATGAGGATGGGATTGATGAGGTCGTCGTGCTCGCGGGCGAAATCCGTCAGCGGAGCGCCGTAAAAGGTGGTTTCGCGGAAGGCCGAGACGTCGGAGGCATTCAACATGCCCACGGTGGTGGAGCCGCGCTCAATATTGGACATGCGCAGGAGCACTTGATAGAGGCCGATGAAGGCCGGAATCATGATGAGCGGGGGAACACAACCAGCTGCGGGGTTGTAGTTATAGCTCTTCATGAGGTTCTTTTCCTCTTGCATGAGCTCCGCCATTTCCTCGGTGGTGGTGGCGTTATTCATCTGCTTTTTGATGCGGTTATTCTCCGGGCGGATGAGTGCGCCGATGCGGGCGGAGCGTACGGATATCCAGTTCAAGGGAACAACGACGCCGCGCACGGTGATAACCAGCAGGATGATGGAGATCAGCCAGGCCGTAGATTCACCGACGAAGCTGCTGATGAGCCAGTGCCAGAATTTCATGATTCCGGAAACTGGGTACATGAAGACTTCGTACATGCTTAACCTTTCATGGGCAGTATGGTCTAAGGCATGACTAAAGTTCTTGGGGAACTCATGCTAACCATTGGCGTGGTTCTTTTACTCTTTGCATTCTATGAAGCCTATTGGACAAATGTAGAATCCGGTCAGCTGCAGGAGGAGGCGAGCGCCCACCTCGACGAGCAATGGCGCAATCCGCGGCAGAAGTTGGAGCCGGAGTTGGGTGAGGCGTTCGCGCAGCTTTATATTCCCACGTTCGGTTCTGACTACCGCTTCGCCATCATTGAGGGCACCAATGAAGATGACCTGCTGCGCGGCCCGGGGCGTTACCTGGATTCCCAGATGCCGGGAGAGATGGGCAATTTTGCGGTTGCGGGCCACCGCGTGGGCAAGGGAGCTCCCTTTAATGACTTGGGCAAGCTAGAGACCTGCGATGACATCGTGGTGGAGACGCAGAAAGAGCGAATTACCTATCGCGTATTGCCCATCGATGGCGAGCAGGCGGACTGTTTCAATGGAATTCCGCCGGAGTATTCCCATGTGGCTGGTCGGCATATTACGACGCCTGGCGACGTCTCGGTGACCAACCCCGTGCCAGAGTCGGACGCCGAACCGAGCCGCGAGATCTTGACCTTGACCACGTGTCACCCGCAATTTTCCAACGCGGAGCGCATGATTGTGCACGCTATGGAAGTAGAAAAAGAGGAGAAATAATGTATCGCGCTTTGTGGAATCTCTTGCCGGGGCCGACGGCGGTGAAGGTTATCTTGGCCATTGTTATTGCGGTGGGAGTCTTCTTCCTACTTATGGAGGTTGTATTCCCGTGGCTGTCGCCGATGATGCCGTACAACGACGTCGCGGTTTAAAGGCCCAAGTTGGCGATCGCTTCGTGGGCGATCTGCTCTGATTTAACGGTTTGTTGCTGGTTGCTCCACACCAGCACCGCGTGCGTGTCCTTCTGGACGGCGTACACGGCGTGCTCATTGACTACGCCCCGGCCACCTTCCCAGCCGTCGAAGGAGGCCGGTTCGGTGGCGTCGATAGGCGCGGCCCAATCCACTGCGGCGCGGGCGTCGTCGACCGTGGGCATATCGCGCACGATGACGGTGGCTTGTGGGTCGTCCTGGTAGGACCAAAAGACGCAGGCCGGGGTGGGAAAGCGCGTGTCGATGCCCTGCTTGGTCAGGCGCTGGCCGTTGGTTTCTTCGAGCCAGCCAGGGCCGATGTAGGGGCAATCGCTCCAGTCATTGACTTCCGCGGTTTGGGCCACGTTAACCTCCGGTGCCTCCGAAGCCTCCGGAGTCACCGTAGTGGTTGGTGCAGGGGTGGGTGCGGATGAATCGCAGCCGGCGATCCCAAAAGTGGCTAAGGCGAGTAGGGGAAGTAGGCTTTTGCGCATGAGCCCCACAATAGACCGGGATACCGATGCGTTGCGCACCGGCATCCATATCCTGACCGCTGGCCTGCTGGTGGTAGGCATTTTTACCTCCGCACGAATGCCGCTTTCGCAAGCGATCATCAACCTGCTGCTCTTGGTGGGCTTTGCGGCCGTGTACTTCGCAGGCTCGGTATACGGGGAATATTGGGCCCGGCCTGTGCGCTACCTGTGGCTGTGCATACTCTCGGTGCTGTGGGTTGCGGATCTGTTCGTGGCCCCCGCGGCAATCTATTTGGTTTTCGCCATGTTCTTTTTGTACCTCACGGTGCTGGACATGGCGGCGGGCATCGCGTGCGTCATCGTTGCCTCGATCATCACCGTGGTGGTGCAGATTCCGCAGGGTCTGACCTTCGGCGGCGTCATGGGGCCGGCGGTCTCGGCGCTGGTGACGATAGCGATCACCTACGCCTTCCGGACACTGTCGCGGATGAATAAAGAGTTGATTGAAACCCGTTCGCAGCTGGCAGCCACGGAGCGCGATGCCGGCATGGTGGCCGAACGTCAGCGCATTGCGCACGAGATTCATGACACCCTTGCCCAGGGACTGTCTTCCATTCAAATGCTCCTGCATTCGGCGGACCGTGATCTGGATAAGCAGGACGCGGACAAGGCGCGAGAGCGCATCGAGCTGGCCCGCAGGACGGCCGCGGATAATTTACACGAAGCGCGGGCAATGATTGCCGCTTTGCAGCCGCCGACGCTCAATGAGGCATCCCTTGAGGCCGCGTTGACCCGTATGGCGGAAAATTTCGGCGCTACCGGAGATATCCACGTCGAGGTGGAATCCGAAGGAGAGGTACAGCAGCTGCCCATGAAGGTAGAGGCGGCGCTGCTGCGGATTGCGCAGGGCGCTGTGGGGAACGTCGTCAAGCATGCAGAGGCAAGCCGCGCCCGGATCACGGTGACCTATGAGGGCGATGAGGTGCGCCTGGACGTGGTGGATAACGGCAAGGGCTTTGATCCAGCCGCGGTGGAAAGTACCCCGGCAGGGCTGGGGCATATTGGGCTGGCCGCAATTAGGCGCCGGGCACAGGAGCTAGGTGGGGAGGTCATTATTGAATCCGCACCGGGGGAGGGCACTGCCGTGTCAGTTAGTATGCCCTTAGGCAACCGGGTAGATTAAACTTTTGGTTGACAATGACATCGATAGGAGGAATGTCGTGATTCGGGTCCTATTGGCAGATGACCACGAAATCGTCCGCCTGGGTCTGCGCTCCGTGCTTGAGGGCGCAGAGGATATCGACGTCGTAGGGGAGGTCGCTACGGCCGAAGCTGCGGTGTCGGCAGCGCAGGCGGGCGGCATCGATGTCATTTTGATGGACCTGCGCTTCGGCGCGGGCGTGGAAGGAACCCGCGTTATGGGCGGCGCGGAGGCAACCGCGCAGATTCGCTCCGCGATGGCCACCCCGCCCAAGGTCCTCGTGGTTACCAACTATGACACTGATGCGGATATCCTCGGGGCTATCGAAGCTGGCGCCGTGGGCTACCTGCTCAAGGACGCACCACCGCACGAGCTGCTGGCCGCAGTGCGCTCGACTGCGGAGGGTGATTCGGCGCTATCTCCCATCGTGGCCGATAGGCTGATGACTCGCGTGCGTACGCCACGCACCTCGCTCACGCCGCGTGAGCTTGAGGTCTTGCAGCTAGTTGCGGCGGGTGCGTCGAACCGGCAGATTGGCCAGGATCTCATGCTGTCTGAGGCCACGGTGAAGTCCCACCTGGTGCACATTTATGACAAATTGGGCGTGCGCTCGCGCACCTCCGCTGTGGCGGCAGCGCGCGAGCAAGGCGTGCTTTAATTAGCGGCGTTATAGGCCTCGATGACGTCCTGCGGGATCTTTCCGCGGTGCGCCACTGGCAGGCCTTGGGTGCGGGCCCATTCGCGGATTTGGCTGGGGTTTGCCCGCTGCGCATCGTGCGCGGGGGGCTATGCGGGCGGCGTCCACGTAGGGGGCGAGCAGATTATGGAAATGCCGCGCATTATCCGTGGAGAGATCGATAAGGTAATTTTGACTGTTTACGCTGAAGCTAACGACTTCTAGCTGGTCTTCGGGGATTAGGGTGTGGTCCAAGTCGTCGTAAAATTGGGTCACTTCACGGCGGGAAATATTTCCTCCAATTTTAAAAATTGCACCAAGCACAGAGAGCATAAACGGTGCTAAAGGGGTAGGGCGGTGAGAAGATTATCAGCAACTTTTCTGGCCGAAAATACTTTTCCCGAAAAATCCCGGATCTTTATAGAAAAAAATTAAACGCCACCACCGAATAGGAGGCGGTGGCGGCGTGTATCTCTTTTACTGGGCCAGGCGCTGCTGGATTTCCGCAGTAATGGAGTCAATTTCCGAGCTAATGGTCTTGTGAGCGCGGCGGCGCTGCTGCTCGGTCATGAACTCGGCATTATCGATGGCGGAGTCTACTTCTTGCAGGCGGTCACGCACATCGCGCTTGAAGCCGGCCGGAACGTCCGTGTTATCGAGGGAGTTGCGGATGCCGGCGGTGCGGGCCTTGAGCGGCGCACCGTAGCCGGAGAAGGAAGCCATCTGATCCGAGCTCACGCCGGCCTTAGCGGCCTTGCGCTTTTCGCCTTCGGTCTTCAGGCCCACGTAGCCGCGGTAGAGGAGCGGCAGCAGCAGGGGGGCGGCGGTGCGCAGCGCACCGGCGTAGCGCTTGACATTATCGGAGTTAAAGCGGCCGGCCTTGAGCTTGGCCAGCTCGTTCTTGGCCATCTTCTCCTCATGCTTGCGGCGCTTCTTGAGGCCCTTTTCCTCCGACTTAATGAGGTGCTTTTCCTGCTTGGCCAGGAGCTTTTGCTGGCGGCGACGGTCCTTAGACTGGGCCTTTACCTCTGCCTTGGCACGGGTCTTGGCGGCCTTTGCCTGTGCGCGTGCTTCTTGGCGGGCCTTTTTAACTTTCTTCAGAATGCTCATTAAATTTCCCTCACGTTTGATCGAGTCTGGATTCAACTTTACCTTGCCGTTCTATTAAGCTCACCCGGTGTGGAGGATGTGGTTGTTGCTTCGGACCTTGTGGGGTGCCGCTACCGCTTAGTACAGCGGCGCGCGCACCCCGAGATGCCGCGTACCCATGCCTCGATTGCCCGAGCAGAACGCCACGCGGCCGCAGTGGAGGCCGTCATGGAGATGTTTCCCCGCAAGGGCTCTGGCCGGTTCCGCCGCATCGATCTGGAAGGCGATGAGTGGGAGCGCTCCATGCGCACCCTTGAGGCCTTAGCTTCTGGGTATACGCACATCACCAACGCGGTCTTCGCCACCGCGGAGTGGATGGTGCGCGTAGATTTGCTGTTGCGCGAGGGCGATAAGTACACCCCAATTATCGTGTCCAATCACCGTGTGGCCCGCAAGAACGACACCAAGACGACGCCGGCGGTGCCTACCCACCGCTTGGGCCTGAGTGAGCCGCTCGAGGCGCCGTATAAGCTGCGCCATCATGCGGTAGATGGTTACCGCTTAGCGTTTGCCGCCCGTGCTTTGCGGGATCTCGGACTCGATTCCGGCCGGGGCGGGGCCATCGGCCAGGACCGCACCCGGGCATTTTTTACGGAAACAGCCAAGTTTGATCTGGAACGCGCCTGGAATCAGCCGCTTCCTACCGCCCCGGTGCGGGTCAAGGAGTGCGCGAGCTGCCGCTTTTGGTCTTTGTGCGAGCAAGAGCTGGTGGCGGCGGATGATATTTCGCTCTTCCTATCCGGCGACCGCGCTAAGCCTTATCGCGAGCGCGGGATTACTACCGTGCAGGCGCTTATCGACGCCGACCTGGGCGAGCCCTCGCGCCTTGCTGCCGCCTGGCGCGCCGGGGAGGTGTTGCTGCGCCGCGGCGGCGACGTGCACGTTCCGCGCGCAGACGTGGAGGTAGACGTGGATATGGAAGCCTACCTGGACCAGGGCGCGTATCTATGGGGAGCGTGGTACGACGGTAACTACGTCCCGTTTGTTACGTGGGAGCCGTTGGGTGGGCGCGCCGAGGCAGAGAACTTTGCGGCGTTTTGGCGCTGGTTGATGGATGTGCGTGCTAAAGCCCATGCGGAGGGCAAAACATTTGCTGCATATTGCTACTCGTCCCACGGTGAAAATCACTGGATGCGCATGTCCGCGCAGCGCTTCCGCGAGGTGGATGAGCGGGAAGTAGAAGAGTTTATCTCCTCACCGGAGTGGGTGGATATGTTCGCCCACGTCAAACGATCCTTCGCCGGCCCCTTCGGCCTAGGCCTGAAGGTAGTCGCCCCGGAAGCGGGTTTTACCTGGCCAGAAGAAGACTTCGACGGCGAAGAATCCGTGAACGCGCGCCGCGAGGCGCTAGCCGGTGACCTCGTGGCGCGGCAGCGCTTGCTGGAGTATAACTCCGGCGACGTCCAGGCTACCCGCGCGGTCCGCGAGTGGATGGATACCGGCGCGCTGGGTACTACAGCGCTGTAAATAGGGCGTAGACGACCGCGAGGATCGCTACGCCCGCATAGACCTGGTTCCATTCTGGCCCCGGCTTCGGATCCGGGCCCTCCGCCTTCTTCATCAAGACCTGCTTCTGGGCCTTGACCGCCCGGGCGATGAGCACGGGGTAGACCGCCAGGGGCAGGATGCACAAGAGGGAGGCGACCACCTTAAGCAGGGAAATATCGGTGCCGATCCAGATGAGCAGCCCACCGTTGACGAAGGTGGCGCGCAGGAGGCCGAGTTTGTCCAGTTGCTGCAAGCCCGCCCGGACGGCAGCGGGGCCGCCACCCATGGTGCTGGGCAAGAGGTAGCTCATCACGCCGATGAGCAGTTGACCGGCAAACCCCACCAGCAAGGAGAGGGTGGGCAGCGCCGGCTCGGGCATAAAGAAATGCTGCACCGTGTAATACACCAAAGACAGCACCAGCCATAGCGAGGCCATGAGCACGGAGACCGAGGCAAAGGTGATGCGATCGCGCGGGTCCTTAGCCACCGTCAGCACATTAGCGAGCCACTGCTGCAAGCTCAGCGCCCAACCGCAGCAGTAGGCTATAAGTCCCAACTGGGGGAAGCCGAGGAAAGCGCCCACGATGGTGGCAACCACACCGACTGCGAGCAGCGCAAAGGAGGAGTGTATGTGGCGATTAATACCTTGGGTGCGCCAGATGGAGGGGAAAAGGATGGTAAGAGAACCGGCCGCGGCCAAGCCGATGAATCCGCCGATATTGGCCGCGATATGGGCGAGTAGCAGCGTGGGATGGCCGGGGTAGACGGCCAGCAGGCCGCCAAAGATGGCACCCACCGGCAGGCACAGGGCGGAAAGTACATAAGCGCCCACCACGGGGCGGAAGCGTTTATCTTTGGCACCGCGCCATTGCTGGAAAAGCGATGCTGCATGCCAGAGCATCATGAACGCAATGAGTGTGGCGCCCACCTGGGTAACAATCCAGTGCTGGGACCAGAACTCCATGAGGATTTGACCGATTAACGCGAGGATGATTCCGGCATTGAGGCCATAGATGCGGGCCAATTGGGTAGGCCGAGTGGATTCGGGGAGGCGCTGTTGGGTGAATTTCTCCGTCAGGTGCTGGGACCACACGATGATGCTATTGCTCACCAGTCCGAGGGTGAATAGGTGGATGAGTACCCACCGGTAGTTCGGGACCAAGGTATGCGTTGCACCCACGAGGATGAAAACCATCATCCATAGGGATACGGGACGGGAGGCTTTGCGGTGCCATGTCCGCGCCGACCACTTATTCTCAGGCATAAAACCGATTTTAGTCGGATTTAATCTTGGTCCAAGTCAGTGCAGTAAGGGCGAGGGCTACGGCGGTGAAGAAGGCAATGAAGAGGGGCCACGATAGGGCGTCGAAAAGCAGGCCGGCACATGCGCTCACCACAGAAGAGCCGAAGTAATAGCAGAACACATACATCGAAGAAGCCTCCGCGCGGTCATGGGTGGCGATCTGGCCCACCCACCCAGAGGCGGTGGAATGCACCGCGAAGAAGCCCACGGTAAAGGCGATCATGCCCAGAAGCGTCATCGGTAGGTTGCCGGCGCACAGCGCGATGCCAAGGGCAAAAAGCACGGCAGAGGCGAATAGGGTTTTCCCATGGCCTATGCGTGCGACAAGGGAACCTGCTCGCGCTGAGGACCATGTGCCGGTGAGGTAAAACAAAAAGGCCAAGCCGGCTAGCGAAGGGGCCAGACCAAAATCATCGATGAGCCGGAAGGTTAAGAAGTTATACATGGAGACAAACGTGCCCATGGACAGGAATGCGGTGAGAAAGAGCAAGGCCAAATCCCGGTTGGCCCAATGACCAAAGAGTGCCCTGCTTTCGGTCTTGAGATGGATGGATTTAGGCCGGAAATTGCGTTGGGTAGGAAGCAGCAGCCAAGCCGTAATGGCAAAGGTGAGTGAGACCAGCGCCGAGCCGAAGAGCGCCCAGCGCCACGTGGAAATCTCCACCAGTCCGGTGGGGATGAGGCGGCCGGTAAGGCCACCGACGGAGGTGCCTGCAATGTATAGGCCCATAGCCCGCGGCAGGGCTTTGTCCTCGAGTTCTTCAGAAAGCCATGCCATTGCGGTGGCGGGGGCGCCAGAGAGCAGCGCACCCTGCAGGCCGCGTACCACGATGAGCTGCCACCCCTCCTGGGCGAGGGGAACAATGAGCCCCACGCCGGTCGCGGCAACGGCCGAAATGAGCAGGATACGTCCGCGACCGAAACGCTCGGAGAGAATCGATGCGGGCACCACGCATAGGGCCAGCGCGCCCGTGGCGGCCGATACGGTCATGGCCGCCTCGGTGGAAGAAAGGCCCATATTGTCTACCAGCGTGGGAAGAATAGCTTGGGTGGAATACAGGCTGGAGAATATAGCCAAGCCCACAAGGAGCATGGCTACCGTAGCGCGCCGCGTTCGAGTCATATCATTTAGCCTGCCCGGACACGCAGCATGTGTAAAATGTGGAAAATTACACTAATCGATGCGGAGTATGCATGAATGTGGAGGATGTCCGCGGCTTCCTCGCCGTGGTGGATCATGGTCGCGTGGGCGCTGCGGCCGATGAATTGGGGATCTCCCAATCCGCGCTGACCCGCCGCGTACAGCGCGTAGAAGCTAGTCTTGGCGCCCGCCTTTTCGAGCGCACTGGGCGCACCCTGCACGTGAACTCGCGCGGGAGGGCCTTCGCTGCGGCTGGGCGGGACATGCTCCGCGCCTATCAGGTAGGGCGGGACGATGTTGCCCGCCTCATGGATCCAGAGCGCGGCACCGTGCGCCTAGATTTCATGCACTCGTTGGGCACCTGGCTGGTTCCGGACCTACTCAAGAGTTATCGCGCGCAGCACCCGCACGTGGATATTCGCCTGCATCAAGGCGCGGCGCAGGAGCTGGTGAGCAGGGTGGAAAACGGCGAATCCGACCTCGCCCTCGTGGGCCCGCGGCCTGATGCGGCCCTGGGATGGCACCAGATAAAGGTGCAACGACTAGGCCTTGCGGTACCGGAAGGCCATTGGGCAGCGAACCGGCGGGAGGTGAAACTAGCGGAATTCGCTGCAGAACCGTTCATCGGCATGCTGCCGGGCTATGGCACGCGCATGCTTCTCGATGCCCTCGCGGACGACGCTGGCTTTAGCCCCCACCTCGTCTTCGAGTCAATGGAGCTTACTACCGTTGCGGGGCTGGTAGCGGCAGGACTCGGGGTGGCACTGTTGCCGCTGGATGATCCCTATCTGCAGGTGGGGAGCCTGATCCCCCTCACGCCGCCAGCGTACCGCGAGCTCGGTTTGGTGTGGCGCGCCGGGGATGATGCGCCCCCAGTGCGGCAATTCCGGGAATTTATCCGGGCATAGAAAAAGCCGCCCCGAAGGGGCGGCCGAAGTAACTACAAGGAGTTACTTGGTGGCTGCAGCGAAACGCTCAGCAACGTCATCCCAGTTGAAGACGTTCCATACGGCCTTAACGTAGTCAGCCTTAACGTTCTTGTACTGCAGGTAGAAAGCGTGCTCCCACATATCCAGCATCAGCAGCGGGGTGAAGTTGATGGAGGTATTACCCTGCTGGTCAGTCAGCTGCTCGATGATGAGGCGGCCAGCAATGTGGTCGTAGCCCAGAACTGCCCAGCCAGAGCCCTGCAGGGAGGTAGCAGCAGCGGAGAAGTGAGCCTTGAACTTCTCAAAGGAGCCGAAGTCGCGGTTGATGGCCTCTGCCAGCTCGCCGGTAGGCTCGCCGCCACCGTTCGGGGACAGGTTCTTCCAGAAGATGGAGTGGTTGGTGTGGCCACCCAGGTTAAATGCCAAGTTCTTGGAGAGGGCGCGGATGCGATCCGGGTTAGCCTCACCGTTGCGCTCTTCCTCGAGTGCCTCGAGTGCAGCGTTAGCGCCAGCAACGTAGGTTGCGTGGTGCTTATCGTGGTGGAGCTCCATGATCTCTGCGGAGATGTGTGGCTCCAGTGCGTCGAATGCGTATGGGAGGTCAGGAAGTTCGTAAACAGCCATTTTTAAATCCTTTCTTCGGGTACGTGTCCCGATGATAGGCACCGTGGAAAGATTTCGCCATGATTAATTCGAATTGTGGAACTAGCGGGAATATTAACTGGCCGCGGAATAGCTTTTCGCAGTACAACGTTGGGAAGAAGGAATAAGGAAGGAGCTATACCTCATGTGGATGTTTAAACCGGAGCCTAAACTCGTCGCCGCAGACGAAGCCCTGCCGGGGCGAACCGAACCGATTCTGGACCCTGCTCCGCACGCTGTTTTAGGAACGCCGATTACCGGACCGTGGAAAGAAGGCCAGCGTTCCATCCTCATTGCGGTGGGATGTTTCTGGGGTGCGGAGAAGATGTTTTGGGAGACCGAAGGCGTGGAATCCACCTCGGTGGGCTATGCAGGCGGTACCACCCCGAATCCCACGTACTACGAGGTGTGTCGTGGGCTAACCAACCATGCCGAGGCGGTGGAGGTGGTCTATGACCCGCAGCGTATCAGCCTGCGTGATCTTGTGGTGCAGGCCCTAGAAGCGCACGATCCCACGCAGGGCTTCCGCCAGGGCAACGATGTAGGAACGCAATACCGCTCTGCTTTCTACCCACGCACGGAGGAAGAGCGCGTAGAAATCCAGGGCATCGTGGATTCCTATGCAGAGAAGCTCAAAGAATTCGGATTTGGAGATACCACCACGGAAGTCAAACTCCTCTCCGAAACTGATTCTGGGGAGTACTACCTGGCTGAGGATGAGCATCAGCAGTACTTATATAAGGTACCTAATGGGTACTGCCCGCACCACAGTACTGGGGTGAAATGCGACTAAGCATCGCGCCGAATAAAGCGGGCAATCTTTTTGGCTAACTTCGGCGTGAGCGATTGGCGGGATTGGGATCCTAAGACCTCATCCCAATACCAGAGCATTTCTTCAAAATAGTTGTGTCCGTGCCCGCCAGGGACGTTGAGGGAATTGATCTGGTCCAAGCCAATTTGCCACCAGGTAATAAACGGAACCCAATGCAGCTGCCGGAAGGTATCCGCGTGCAGCGCTTCCGGCTGCGGTTCATGAATCCAGGTGGGCCTGCGCATGAGAAGGTTGAGATCCCACCACACGATGGCGTCGGAAGCATGCTGGGCAATGAGCATGCGGGGTCGGCGCCAGGTATGGGCGTAGTCATTGCCAAAGGCGTCGTGCAGCGTATGGTCAGGAGCCGCCGCGTAGCGCACATGTTTACCGCCATCGATAACGGGCAGGCGTTCTAGGGAACCAATATCCCGGCGCAGGCGCTGAGTAAAGTGTGTCATGCGCGGGGGGCCGGAAAAAACTGCGCCATTACACGCGGAAAGTAGGTCTTCCACATTATGGTAGTTATCCATAATGGCGTAGGCGCCAAGCGATTCACCTGCAAAATAGAGCCGTGGGCGGTTTTCCTCGGGCAGCTTATCTATTTCTTCTTGTATCACCCGAATCAATTCGCGCGCCGCCTGCTTCGGGGCGTTTTTATCCACGAGGTAGGCAAAAACCGAGGGCAGGTAGGAGTACTGCATGGTGACGGTGACGCAATCACCGCCGGTCAAAAACTCATAAGAGCAAGCACCCCAATTATTGATCCACCCCGAGCCGGCGGGCATTTGGATGACGATAGTCTCTCGCCGCAGGGCACCAGTGCGTTCGAGTTCGGCGCGGATCTTCTCCGCGGATTGCTGGAAGGAGCGCCCTGGGATGTATCCGGCGTAGATGCGGATGGGTTCCTTGGCATCGATTCCCGTCGCTGTGCGGATATCGCGGGCGCGGGGGCCATTGGAGACAAACCGGCGTCCCTGCTGTCCCAATGCCGACCACGGCTCGAGCGACCACGGGCTGCCGGAGCGCTCCGGCTCCCACGGCATAGAAGTGCCGGGAAAAATCTGTTTATTAATTCGCTGCGCTTGGTGCGATAGTGAGCGCAGCCAGCGTCGAAAGACCACGCGATCAGAAAGCGCAAATGCCGTGAGGCTCAGTCCGGCGGTAACCACCGGCCAAGCAATGAGTGCAGGCACCCAGCGGCCTAGCTGGCGTGACAGTTTAGTGACGGCAAGCTGCGTTGCTTCCCCGATGAGTAGGAGAGTGCCGTAGCCCGCGGTGCCCGCGGCCAAGCCGATGGCCGCCGTGGCGGGCCCACGCACGAGTTGCTTATTGACCAACTCCGCCTGCTTTTTCTGGTTGCGCAGCGAAAGCACGGCATTAAATGCAGTCCCGGCGCCAATAGCAAGGTGCACAATTTGTCGATGTTGAGGGCCAAGGCGGTCCTGCGGGCGCTTGCCAATGCTATTGAGGACAAAGCTTGTCGACGCCGCCCCAAGATGCCCAATGCCCTGACCAATTGCCACGTTGGCGGCGGTCACCCACCACGGGCGAGGAAGGAGAGAGGGCGAAATAGCCGCCCACGTGGCCAATTCCGCACCCAAAATTCCAGCCGACATATTGGGCGGTAAGGTTTGCCGGCTGGTCATACGGACGATGGGCGTGAGATCCGCGGCTACGCCAAGAGCGATTAGTGCAGCGCGGCGGAGAGCGCGTTTCATAATGCCCGATTGTCCCAGATTTCGGTGGGAATTTCAGAGTGAGATCTAGCCCGTGCAAAGATCCCCAAATAGTTGCACAATGGGGTCATGGCAAATCATGTAGGAAACAAGGTAGTTCTCATCGGCGCCGGCGACGTAGGAGTCGCCTACGCCTTCGCTCTCATCAACCAAAGCATCGTTGACCACCTGGCAATCATCGACATCGATGAAAAGAAGCTAGAAGGCAACGTCATGGACCTCAACCACGGTGTTGTTTGGGCCCCCACCCGCACCCGCGTCACCAAGGGCACCTACGCTGATTGCGCAGACGCCGATATGGTCGTCATCTGCGCCGGTGCCGCACAGAAGCCGGGCGAGACCCGCCTGGACCTGGTGGGCAAGAACGTCAAGATCATGAACAGCATCGTCTCTGACGTCATGGCGAATGACTTTGATGGCATCTTCCTGGTTGCCTCCAACCCAGTGGATATCCTGACCTACGCCGTATGGAAGGCTTCCGGCCTGGACCACAAGCGCGTCATCGGCTCGGGCACCGTGCTGGACTCCGCTCGTTTCCGCTACATGCTGGGCGAGCTGGAAGATGTTGCACCGAAGTCCGTACACGCCTACATCGTGGGCGAGCACGGCGATTCCGAGCTGCCGGCCGTCTCCACCGCGAATATCGCTGGTGTCCCGATGTCCAAGAAGCTGGACTCGGATCCGGAGTATGCAGAGCGCATCGAGAAGATCTTCGAAGATACCCGTGATGCCGCCTACTCCATCATTGACGCTAAGGGCTCTACTTCCTTTGGCATCGGCATGGGCCTGGCCCGCATCACCGCCGCCGTCATCCAGAACCAGGACGTGGCACTGCCAGTATCTGCTTACCTGCAGGGCGAGTACGGCGTAGAGGATCTCTACATCGGCACCGCTGCCATCATCAACCGTTCCGGCATCGTGCGCGCGATTGAGCTGCAGCTCAATGAACACGAAAAGGAGCGTTTCGATGCTTCTGCCAAGACCCTGAATGACATCAAGGAAGAGTTCTTCGGCTAGTGAAGATTGTCGCCCATAGGGGATACTCCGGAAAATATCCGGAGCTATCCCCTCTAGCTTTTGAAAAAGCCCTAGATTTGCCAATTCACGGCGTCGAGTGCGATGTGCGCTTGACGCGCGATGGAAAAGTAGTGGTCCAGCACGATCCCACGTTGGACCGCACCGCGGGGCGCCCCGGCCGCATTTCCAAGATGGACTGGGAAGAATTGCGCGGCGTTGACATCGGTTCGGGCCAGCGCATGATGCTTCTCGACGAACTCTTGGAACTGCTCGAGGGCAAACCGCACCACCTTTATATCGAGACTAAGCACCCCTCCGGGCAGGGCGACATCCTGGAGGAGCAAACGGTGCTGCGCCTGCGTTATGCGGGGCTTTTCGATGACCCCCGGATCCACGTCATTTCCTTTTCCCACCACGCCATCCGCCGCATGCAGAATTTGGCGCCGCACATGGACCGGATCTATCTTCGCCGCGATTGGGAACGCCACGTCAACCGTCCCGATGTAATGCTGTCCAGGCCCACCGCGCTTGGCGTATCGTTGTTGCGCGCGAAGCTGCAGCCGGCAATTATCGGCGCGCAGGGATTGCCTACCTACCTGTGGACCGTAGACAAGCCGGAGGATATGAAGTGGGCGTGGGCTAACGGGGTAGATATGCTCGCCACCAACCAACCCGAAGTGGCCCTACATGCCATTGAGCTCTAGTAAGCAGGTATCTTGGAGGCATGGCCAAGAAGAAAAAGAACAAGGAACAGCTGCCTGAGGGCATGTCCCGCCGCCAGGCAAAGCTCGCTGCCCGCGCCAAAGAGCGCGCCGCCCTGGAAAAGGATCCCCGCCCCTACGGCGGACTTGCTGCGGAGGCCTCCCTGGTCGCCATGCAGGAGTTCGTCCCCTCCGCTTTTGCCAAGCTTGACGTCAAAGGCTGCGACAAGAACGTGTATGTAGCCACCGTCCTGCCGGGTGCTTCTGCTGCGCTCATTCGTGACACCGAATTTGGCGGCGATGCCTTCGTGGGCCTGCAGGTGCAGTCCCACACCCACAACCCGGGCCGCGACCTCGCCTTTGCCCTTAACTGGGTGAAGAATAACGAGCCGGGTGCCACCCTGGAATCCACCGCGGCTGACGGCTCGGAGCCGAAGCTGGAGGAGCTTATCGATGCCTCCGCTACCCTCGACGTGCAGGTTCACCAGGACTTCGAATGGTGGATTCCGGAGGGAGCACAGGTCACCCCGCAGATTGCGCAGTCGCTACGCGCCGCTAATGATTCCGTCATCGAGTCCCACCAGGTGGGCGAGAACATCACCGGTGCGGCCTTCTGGGCAAATGCCGGCGGCGGCAAGGCCCACATCCGTTGGGTCCGCCCGAGTGATGATGAAGCCGCATTCCTGAACGCACTGGCGCGCGTCGCCGCCCGCGGTGAGCTGAACTTGGGCGAGGGCACCAAGTTCGCCGGTGTTTTCCGCACCCACGGTCTCATCGCTCCAGTCTTCGACTTGGATCCAGAGGTTGACCACGCTTCCTATGAGGAGCACCTCACCCGCGTGGACAAGGCCTTGGAGGAAGAAATCTCTAATGATGCCCAGCTGAACGCCGATGAGCGCAAGCAGCTAGAAAACATCAAGTCCCGCCAGGTGACCCTGCGCTAAAGACAGGAAATGGCCCTTCCCCGGTAGAGGAAGGGCCATTTTTTAATCGCTATTTGAGAGAATCCCACAACCCGGCGGCTGCTTCATCGTCCCAGAGGACGACGTTGCCAACCTCGGTATCTTGGAAACCGCCGATGGGGACGGTTTCAGTGTCTACACCGGAGCCCATGGCCAGTGCCACGCGGGCGAGGTGCCAGACGTGGTCGCCCTCGTCCACGATGAACGAGGAGGCGGTGTGGTTGACCAAGGAGAAGGCGCGGAATGGGTTAATCAGGGTGGCTGGGGAAGCAACCTTATCCAGTAGGGCGGAGAAGAATTCGCGCTGTCGCTGCACGCGGTCAAGGTCACCCATGGCGGTAGCACGAGTGCGCACGTAACCGAGGGCGTCGCGGCCCTTGAGCTTCTGGCAGCCATCTTGGAGATCAATGCCGGCCAGCGGGTCATTGATGGGTTCCTTTACGCACACGTCTACGCCGCCGACGGAGTCGACCACATTGGCTAGGCCACCCATGCCGATCTCGGCATAGTGGTCGATGTGCAAACCGGTCGTGCCCTCAACGGTTTGGGCAAGGAGCTGCGGTCCACCGTAGGTAAAGGCGGCATTGATCTTGTCCATGCCAAAACCGGGGACTTCCACGTAGCTATCGCGTGGGATGGAAACGAGCTTGGCCTTGCCGGTGCGAGGGATGTGCAGCAGCATGATGGTATCGGTGCGGCCCTCGCCCACATCTCCACCGGTGCCTAGCTCCGCCTGCTGTTCCTCGCTGAGTCCTTGGCGGGAATCGGAACCGACGAGCAACCAATTGGTGCCGGCGGTATTAGACACTTGTTCTTCTGGCAGCGCCTCCACGCGGGTGAGGCGGGCATCGGTCCAGAACATGAAGACGAGGTTGAATACCAGCAGGACAACGAGCGCCAAGCCAACGCAGCCGAGGGCACGCTTGGCCGGATTGACCTTTTTGCGCCGGCTATGCGGGCGCTGCCGGGGCGCCGGGCGCGGTTCGGTGCGACGAGGCGGGCGCTGCTGTGCGCGGTACTGGCTGGGGTAGCGGCTCGGTGTTGGCGGCGGAGTGCGACGCGGGGGCTGTTGCTGCCGCTGTGGTTGCGGAGCGCGGAAGGATTGTTGCTCGGGTTCCACGCGCCGCGGCGCCGGGCGGGCGGAGGAACGGCGTCGAATGGGGCGGCCGTATCGATCCTTGAGGGGACGTCCATCGGCCCCAAGGACGAATTCAGTGGAGGCATCGTCGCCGGCGCGGCGGGCCTCCCTATGCGGATCTCGTCCTGATTCAGTCATGCGCTATACCTTACAAGGAGCAGGGAGCAACGCCTGCTTCGCGACGTCCCCTACAGGCATTTTCACAGGAAGGAATAACCCACGAAAGCGACGGCGTCGATAAGAAAATGCGCTATGACCAGCGGCCATACCCGCCCCGTGCGGTGGTAGTAGTAGCCGTAGATTAAACCCATGATGATATTGCCAAAGCCAGCGGAAACTCCCTGGTAGAGGTGATAAGAACCGCGCAGGATGGAGCTTGCGGCCAGCGTGGCTGGCAGCGACCAGCGGGCCTGGCGCAAACGCGTCATCAGCCACATCACCACCACGGTTTCCTCCGCGAAGGCGTTGGCGCCGGCCTTGAGGAGGGAAACGGGGATTTCCACCCAAGCATTGGCGAAGTCGCCGGGGATGACCTCCTTGCTCCACCCCAAGTGCACCGCCGCGACATACAGGGCGAGCCCCGGGATGCCAATGAGGGCGGCAAGCCCTGCTCCTTCTAGCCAGTCGCGGGCGCGGTGGGCACGGGGCACAAAGCGGTCCTTGGCCAGCAGGAAAAGCGCTAAGGCTCCATAGGAAAAGAGCACGGCGGCCGAGCACAGCTGCAGTCCCATATCCACCCAGGCAAGAGAGGATTGGCTGGAATTGAGCGTGACCGATTGCTCGTTGAGGCGCTGCGGGGAGGCCAAGGAATTGACGAGGTTTAATACCGCCCGCACCCCGGAAATACCAAAAGTGAGGGTGAGGACGATGAGCAGCTCGGTGCGTAAGGATTTGGTCATGGGTGCAGGATGTGGGCGAGGCCGAGGAGGGCGGCGTCGGAAAGCGTAATGCCTCCCAGGTGTACGCCCACCGGCGGGTGATTGGGAACGGCCCATGGCACGGAAATGGCTGGCAGGCGGGCCATGTTGAAGAGGGAACCCCACGGAGACCACCGGGTCTGGGCTGCGAAATTCTCCGCATGGGGCAAGGACAGGAACGAACCAATACGCGGCGGGTCCGTGGTGAGCATCGGGGTGAGGATGGCATCGACGCCCCATTCCTGGGCCAGCAAGTCGGGCAGCTGCCGGACATGCGCCCGCGCCGCGGCCAGCTCAGCGGCGCTTACGCGCCGGCCCTGCTGAGCAATCCACTCGGCGTAGCCTGCCGCCGGGTTGAGCCCCGCCAAGCGGGAGGTAAAGGTCGTGCGGAAATGCGCAAAGGTGGCCCGGGCCTGCGGATACGGGGAAATGGGCACCACGGTGAAGCCGGCTGCCTGTAGGCGTTGGGCGGCCTCGCGGGTGGCGCGCAGATGGTGGGCATCGACGCTGGCATCACAAAACAGGGGCTCTACCAGCAGGCCGATGCGGGCGCGCGGGGTGATCATGCGGTGGCCATGCAGAAAGGCATTATCGGCCACGGTCCGGGTGATAAAGCCCTGCACACCCAGTTCTTTTCCTGCCGGTTTAAAGCCCACCACGCCGCAGGCCGCGGCCGGCACCCGGATGGAACCGCCGCCATCGCTGGCGTGCGCCGCGCGCAGCAACCCCCGCGCGACCTGTACCGCCGCACCGCCCGAGGAACCACCCGGAGTGCAGCCGGGAAAGAGGGGATTATCGGGATGGGGCAGGCCTACTGGTTCCGTATCTACGCGCAGACCCAACTCCGGGGTGGAGGACTTACCGATGATGTGCGCACCCTGCTTCTCCAAGGCCTCAATAAAGGCATCGCTGCGCTCGGGGTAGTAGGTGCGATCGACATTTCCCAAGGTAGTAGGCATGCCGCGGACATCGCAGAGATCCTTAGCGGAGAGGACCCAGCCGCTCAGCCGGCCTCGGCCGGAGGGCTCGCGGTCTACATTCAGGTAGGTGAAACCGTGCTCCTCGGGGGTAAGGCCGTGCAGATCCGCGCGGAGTTGTTCTACGGAAAAGTCCATGGGGCACCAGTCTAGTGGGCTAAGGTGACGTGCATGACTACCACCATCGCCTTCCTGGGGCCGGCCGGCACCTTTACGGAAGCGGCCGTGCATAAGTTTGCCGCGCACCTGCCGCAGGTAGAGACCATGCCGGTTGGCTCGCCTTCGGAGGCCGTGGCCGCCGTGCGCGCCGGGCAAGCCGAGTACGCCTGCGTAGCCATTGAAAATTCCGTCGACGGCGCGGTCACCACCACCTTTGATGCACTCGTTGAAGCCGAACCGGTGCAGATTTACCGCGAGGTGGATATCCCCGTGGCTTTTAACATCATGACCCGGCAAGGCGCGGGCGACATTGCGCGGCTGAGCACCCACCCGGTGGCGTTCCAGCAAATTCGCGGCTGGGTAAAAGACAATCTGCCGAAGGTAGAGTTCGTGCCGGCCAGTTCCAATGCCGCTGCGGCCGAGGCTGTAGCCCATGGGGAAGCGGATGCGGCCGCAGCGCCGGCGCGGGCCGCCGAGATCTTTGGGCTGGAAACCATCGCCCAGGGCGTGGCAGATGTTGAGGGCGCCGCAACGCGCTTTGTCCTGGTGGGGCGTCCGGGAAAACCAACTGCAAGGACTGGCCAGGACCGCACCAGCGTCATCTTCACCCTGCCAAATGAACCGGGCAGCCTGGTGGGGGCGTTGCAGGACTTTGCGCACCGCGGGGTGGACCTGTCCCGGATTGAGTCGCGCCCCACGCGAGAGGCCTTTGGCACGTACCGCTTCTACGTGGACCTTATCGGGCACATTGACGATCAGCCGGTGGCGGAGGCGCTGCGGGCCTTGTGGTTGCGGGCAGAGGACCTGCTTTTCCTCGGCTCCTGGCCGGCGGCAACCCCTGCGGGCAAGCCACCGCGCGATCTGGCAGCGGCGGATGACTGGGTAGCGCGGGCGCGCAGGGGCCAATAATCTAGAAGCATGCCCGGAAGAATTATCCTGCTGCGTCACGGCCAGACCTATTCCAATATTTCCCGCTTCCTCGATACTCGCCCGCCCGGGGCAGAGCTTACCGAGCGCGGCCGCGACCAAGCCACGGAGGTAGGCCGGGAGCTAGCGCAGTTGGTGGGCGAGCGCGAGGTGGAATTTAAATGCTCCATTGCCCTGCGCGCTCAGCAGACCGCGATGCTGGCGGCACGCGCCTTTGAGCAGGAGCGCGGTATGCCGGAATTCTCTCAGCGCGTTGACGTAATCTCCGGCGTGCACGAAATTTTCGCCGGTGACTGGGAGATGGACGGTAGCGAAGATGCCCATCGGTCGCACATGGTGGCCATGCGTGGCTGGTGCGATGGCGAGCGCGGCGCTGGGATGGAAGGCGGCGAGACCTTGGATGATGTGTTGGCGCGCTACCAGCCGGTGCTGGAGGGCATTGCGAAGCAGCTTGCCGACGACCACGATGTCATTCTCGTCAGCCACGGTGCCGCTATCCGCGTGGTCACCAAACACGCCACGGGTGTTGATGCCGACTTTGCCTATACCGGCTACCTGGCCAATTGCCGCTTTATGGTGATGGAACCGCACGGCAAGGACTTTGGTGAGTGGACGTTAACCCAGTGGGCGGATACGGAGCTCTAGCCCCAGCCCAAGCGGTGCAGCTCCTCTTCTTCGAGGCCAAAGTAATGGCCGAGTTCGTGGAATACGGTGACCTTAACCTGCTCTGCCAATTCTTCCTCGCTGCCGGACCAGCGCTGCAGCGTGTTGCGGTAAATGAAGATCGCATCGGGCAGGAATCCGGCGTGATCGAAAGTGCGGTGAGGCAGTGCGACGCCCTCGTAGAGCCCTAGCAACATAGGGTTATCGGGATTTTCATCTTCGACCAAGATGACGAGGTTGCGCATGCGGCGCACGAATTCCTCGGGGACTTGATCGAGCGCCTCGTTGACCATCTCATCGAAGCGCTCTTCCGATACCTCCACCATTAGGGCGCTGGGGCCGGTGCGGGGGCGGCGGACTCGGGTGCCGGATTATTGTCCTTGCTCTCACGCAGTGGATTGCGCTCAGGGCGTTCCTCCGGCGGTTGGCCGTCGATAGTCAGCGCCTGGCGGCCACCGGTAGCGGAACCAGTGATGGCAGAGAAACCGCCGCCTTCGCGGGCGTGCACAAGGGAGCAATTGACGGACTTGGTGCCGCCGTTCCACGAGGCCTCGGTGATAGAGCCCCAGAATGGTTGCAGCGTGGACTGGTAGAGCTGCTCCTCGCCGCCAAGGTAGTCCTCGGTGGCGGCGGTACACGTATCGGATAGGAACTTGTCCATATCCTTGCCGTCCGGGTAACCGTCAGGGAACTGCTTGCCCACATCGATGACGGAAACGGTCTCCATTTGGTGGGGCTTGGCGCAGTCGACGACGTGCGGAACCTGCTTGTCATCGATGGCCAAGCATTCGCCCGGCTTGGCGAGGTTAGCCTGCTCGGAGGCCTCGACGTTGCCGGTAGTAAGCTGCGGTACGCCGTGATCATCGGTGGTTTGCAGGCCGCACAGCAAGGTGCGGTCGCCGCGATCCCAGGCGGACTGCGGCGGCAGAATGGACGCCACATCGTACTTGCCATTCGGATCCCATTTACCGTGCAGGTAGCCCACAGTGGCGGATTCGCACAGCTCATCGCGCAATTGGTGTTGGCGGGTAAGCGCTGGGCGGGTGGCATCAGGGCCGAATTCGCTGGTGGGGTAGACGCTGAGGTCTTCGGTCTTGGAAACCTCGAAGCGGTGCTGATCGGAGCACGGTACTTCCTTGAACCCGGTGGCGGAGCCATCCTGGGCGATGTCCCACGTCAAGCAAGCGCCGGCGGCCGCAGCGGTGAAGGGCTCCGGTTTAGGAGCGGCGGTTTCTGAAGTATCCCCGCTATTGTGCTGCTGGGCAGCGGTAGTGTCTTCGCCGCCCGATTTGTGGGAGCTGATAACGCCATAGATGCCCATGAAAACGGCCGCCGCGATTGCCGCAATCAAGACAATCTGGACGGCCACAGCGGAACGCCACGCAGGTGATTTCTTCATAAGGCCTTTAATCTTACCTTTTAAGCAGGGTGCTGGCTAGATACTGTTCTCCCTAGCCACCCGGGTAGTCAGGCGGTAGCGGTCGGTGCGGTAGACGGAGGAACACCACTCCACCGGCCTATCGCCCGAGCGGGAGTAGCGCACGATGTGCAGCAGTGGGGTGCCCACGGGGACGTCGAGAAGCGGGGCAGTGTCCGCATCGGCGGAAATCGCCGAGACCGTTTGATCCGCATCGGTAATGGGGACGTTAAAGACGGAGTCGAGGATGGCGTAGACCGAATTGTAGGTGTCATTTTCTAGCAGGCTGGGCGCATACGTGGAGTTATACCAGCCGTCATCAATGGAGTAGGGCTCGCCATCGCCCAAGCGCAGGCGGCGCAGGTGAATATGTTCGGTTTGGGCAGGAGTATCAAAAAAGAGGGCGGCATCCTCCGGGGCGCTGCTGCGTCCGCTGGTAAGGATTTTGGAGGAGGCGGTGACGTCTTGTGCGCCCATCTCGTCCGAGAATGAGGCCAGGTGGAGCCGGGAGACAAGGGGATTGGGCGCTACGAAGGTGCCCTTACCGCGGACGCGGCGCAATTTTCCGGCCGCGACAAGATCCCCGATGGCGCGGCGGACCGTGATTCGTGACACGCCATAGGTTTCTTCAAGAAGCCTCTCGCCGGGCAGGATATCGCCGGGTTTGAGGGTCGTGCGGCACAATTCTTCGAGGATATCGTGCAATTGGGTGTGTTTTGGAACGGGACCGTCCGTAATTGTGCGGGCGGGGAGCTGAACGGCGGACATAAAGCCATCATAATTCGCTGGTTATTACCACCGCAAGGTGTTGCCAATACGCTAAACTTACATTCGTGATTGATCTCAAGCTACTCCGCGAAAACCCCGACGTTGTCCGTGCTTCCCAGGTGAACCGAGGTGAGGATCCCTCCCTCGTAGACCAGCTTTTGGAAGCTGATGAGCAGCGCCGCGCTGCTATCCAAAAGGCCGACGAACTGCGCTCCGAGCAGAAGGCTTTTGGCAAGAAGATCGGCCAAGCCTCCCCAGAGGAGCGTCCGGCACTGCTGGAGGGCTCTAATGAGCTGAAGGCCAAGGTCAAGGAGGCGGAAGAGGCACAGTCTGCCGCCGAGGCCAAGGTGGAAGAGCTACAGTACAAGCTCGATAACGTGGTCGAAGGTGCCCCGGCCGGCGGTGAAGATGACTTCGTAGTGGTCGAAGAAGTAGGCCAGATTCCTGAGTTCGACTTCGAGCCAAAGGATCACCTTGAGTTGGGTGAGTCCCTCGGCCTTATCGACGTCAAGCGTGGCGCCAAGGTAGGCGGCGCTCGTTTCTACTACCTCACTGGCGATGGCGCCTTCCTGCAGCTGGGAATGCTGATGCTCGCGGCGCAGAAGGCGCGCGAAGCTGGCTTCAAGCTGATGATCCCGCCAGTTCTGGTTCGCCCAGACATTATGTCCGGCACCGGTTTCTTGGGCCAGCACTCCGATGAGATTTACTACCTGCCGGCCGACGATATGTACCTGGTCGGTACCTCTGAGGTGGCCCTTGCCGGTTACCACAAGGATGAGATCATCGACCTCTCCAATGGCCCGCTGCAGTATGCCGGCTGGTCCTCCTGCTTCCGCCGTGAGGCTGGCTCCCACGGTAAGGACACTCGCGGCATCCTGCGCGTCCACCAATTCGACAAGCTGGAGATGTTTGTCTACTGCAAGCCGGAGGACGCGGAAGAAATGCACCAGCGCCTTCTGTCCATGGAAAAGGACATGCTTGCAGCCATGGAACTGCCTTACCGCACCATCGACATTGCCGGTGGCGACCTCGGTTCTTCGGCGGCCCGCAAGTTCGACAATGAGGCTTGGGTTCCTACCCAAGGCACCTACCGTGAGCTGACCTCCACCTCGAACTGCACCACCTTCCAGGCTCGCCGCCTGTCCACCCGCTACCGCGACGAGAACGGCAAGACCCAGACCGCAGCTACCCTGAACGGCACGCTGGCGACTACCCGCTGGCTCGTTGCCATTTTGGAAAACCACCAGCAGGCCGACGGCTCCGTCGTTGTCCCTGAGGCCCTGCGCCCGTTCGTGGGCAAGGATGTCCTGACCCCGCAGTAAGTCCGCCGTCGTCCTGGAGAGTTATGAACGCTGCGACGAATTTCCTGTACCGCCAGATCACCCACATTGGCAGGGGGGTGACTCTGGCACAGGGATTAAAAATGCGCCTTTCGGGGGAAGAAAATATCCCCGATAAGGGCGGCGCGGTGTTGGTCTGCAACCACACCGGCTACATGGATTTCCTCTTCGGCGCCTTTTTGGCCTATCGCAAGAAGCGTCTGGTGCGCTTCTTGGCTAAGGCTGGAATCTTCAAAGCACCGGTGGCGGGTCCGTTGTTGAAGGCCATGCATCACGTGCCAGTTGACCGTATAGATGGCAGCGCCTCCTTCCGCCAAGCGGTACAGCTGGCCAAGGACGGCGAACTCGTGGGCGTGTTTTCTGAAGGCACAATTTCCCGCAGCTTTGAAATCCGCAGCATGAAAAGTGGCGCCTCCCGCATTGCCTATGAGGCGGGGGTGCCGGTAGTCCCACAGGTCATTTTTGGTTCGCAGCGCCTGTGGACCAAGGGACACAAAAAGAACCTGGGACGGACCAAGACCCCTGTCTTTATTACCGCCCTCGAACCGTACTATCCCACCGGCGATGCGGAGGCTGATACCGCGGAGATTCGACGCCGCATGCAAGAGGCATTGGAAGGGCTATGGGAACAGTACGAAGCCGAATTTGGACCCATGCCTGCCGGTGAATACTGGGTGCCCGCCCGTAAAGGAGGAGGGGCTCCTACCCTTGAAGAAGCAGAAGCTCGAGATGCTGAAGTAGAAACCGAGCGCCACCGCGTACGCCGGTTGCGCGACGATCTAGTGGGCCTCAAAGAACGCGTCTCGGTTACTACGGTTGACTTGGTGCGCAACCACATGGCCGCCGCCAAGGGAGCGGACGGGGAGGAGCCAAAGAATGAGGCGCGGACCGCCCCGGAGACCCTGGAGTGGATCAAGAACAACCTCAACGCCGTGGTAGAAGAGGCAACCCGCGGCTTGGATGAAGGTCGCGATAAGGTCGCGGATATCATGGCGCAGCTGAAGTCGGATGTGGCGCAAACCCAAGCGTCCATCACGGCCAGCAGTAAGGAGATATGGGCTGGTTCCGTAGCGGAGCAGGGCCTGTTGGCGGCAGCCACCCAATCCCGGCTTATCGTTTCGCGCTTGCCGCACCGCATGAAGGCGCAATTTTCTTCCATCCCCCGCGTGGTAGTGGCGCAGAGCAGCGCGCTGAATTGGGAAGATGGCGCGCTAACTCCGCGATTGCACAAGGCTTTGGCAGATATCTACCCGGCGGCCGAAGTCCTGATCGTGATATCACCCGCCGGTGAAGTGGAAGTTCCGCAAGCCGTGTGGAGCGTTGTCGTTGATGAGGACGCTGTGCAGCCGCGACTCGATACCGATGCACTGTCCGTCACTGCCGCGACTGCGGTACAAGGCGTGGAGCGCATCCTCGAGGATCTGAAAGCTAAGCCGGAGGAGGCCCTGGTTTTTGCTAACGAGCCAGGAGATGAGGATTTCCTAGACCGGATGCCGGTGGTGGCGTTGGAAACTGCCCCTATTGAGGTGGTCAAAGGCGCTCAGGCGGTCACTTATTCTGCCGAGAAAGCCGGAATGTCCGAAGTGCTTGAAGCAATGGCGCGGTTAGCGCAGAAATAGCGAAGGATTTTCGTCCGCTTTGCACCCCCGCGAGGGGGTGGTTTTTCTTTTTGAATGTCTAAGTATTTTAAGAAAACTGACTGCTTACGGGCCTGAAACTTACGTGTGAGTAACCACATGTGTAACTCGCGTCCGTGACTCCTAACATAGATTTCAGGAGATAAAGTCTCTGCAGCCGCGGTGTGATACTTTCCACCGAAACCACAATTCACTGCTTTTGGCTGTGCTTTTGCCATCTCATTCATGGATTTATGGCGCAGGCACATGCAAGCACCAAGGAAGGAGATGCGGTCAGTAATGACCCAGCAAAGCAACCAATCCTTTAACCCCGAATACTTTGAAAATCTATGGAATGGGTACGCGGATGAGGACTACGACGTAGTCATCATCGGTGGCGGTTCCGTAGGCGCTGGTGCGGCAGCGGACGCCGCTACCCGCGGCCTCAAGACCGCCGTCATTGAGGCGCGCGACTTCGCCGCAGGTACCTCTTCTCGCTCCTCCAAGATGTTCCACGGTGGCCTGCGCTACCTGGCCATGTTTGACTTCCGCCTGGTGGCGGAGTCCCTCAAGGAGCGCGAGCTGAACATGTCCACCCTGGCACCCCACCTGGTGAAGCCGCTGAAGTTTATCTTCCCGCTGACCCACCACGTATGGGAGCGCGTGATGATGTTCGGTGGCTTTACTCTTTATGACCTCATGGGTGGCTCGAAGAGCGTGCCAATGCAAAAGCACCTCACCCGCAAGGGCGTGCTGAAGGTGACCCCGGGTCTGAAGGACGATGCCATTGTGGGCGGCGTGCGCTACTACGACACCTTGGTTGATGACGCCCGCCACACCATGACCGTGCTGCGTACCGCCGCCGAGTACGGTGCCGACGTGCGTACCAATACCGAGGTCATTGGCTTTGACAAGGACCGCGGCGGCCGCATCGTAGGCGCCAAGGTGCGCGATACCGCCACCGGCCGCGAGACCACCGTGCGCGGCAAGGTCTTTATCAACGCCACCGGTGTGTGGAATGACAAGATTCAAGAGATGGCCGGCGTGGAGGGCAAGTTCACCGTTCACGCCTCCAAGGGCGTGCACATCGTCGTGCCGAAGAATGCGCTCGATGCAGACGCAGCCCTGTGCTTCGTCACCGAAAAGTCCGTCCTCTTCGTTATCCCGTGGGGCGAGTACTGGATTATCGGTACCACCGATACCGATTGGGAAAAGGGCCTCTCTTTGCCAGATCCGGCACCAACCAAGTCCGATATCGACTACATCTTGGACCAGGTTAACCAGCGCGTTCGCCGCAAGATCACCCGCGATGACATCGTGGGCGTCTACTCCGGACTGCGCCCGCTGCTGTCCGGCAAGTCCGATTCCACCACCAACCTTTCCCGCAACCACGCGGTTGCGCGCGTGGCCCCAGGTATGGTCTCTGTCGCCGGCGGTAAGTACACCACGTACCGCGTCATCGGTAAGGATGCCGTGGACCTGGCGGTGAAGGAACTGGGTACCAAGGTCCCAGAGTCCATCACCGAGCAAACCCCGATCCTGGGCGCCGCCGGCTATCATGCCTTGGCCAACCAGGTCCCATCCTTGGCTCGTCGCTATAACCTGAGCGAGAAGTTCATTGAGCACCTGCTCGGCCGTTATGGCTCCCTGCTGGGTGAGGTTTTGGCACCGGCAGTTGAGGATGCCTCCCTGCTCGAGCCAGTTCCTGGTGCCGAGTCCTACTTGTGGGCCGAGGTCCGCTACGCCGTCACCCACGAGGGTGCATTGCACTTGGAAGACATCTTGTCCCGCCGCCTGCGCATCGCCATCGAGTTCGGTGACCGCGGTGTGAACGCCGCCCCGGCCGTTGCTGATTTTGTAGCACCGCTGCTGGGCTGGAGCGACGCCGACAAGGAGCGCGAGGTATCCCAATTCAAGGCCCACACGCAGGCCGAACTTGAAGCAGAAGCTGCGGTAACTGACCGTGAGGCCAATGACATTTTGGTGCGCGCAGGATCCGCCCGACCCACCCAAAACGAGGTATAAGTTATGACCGGATTTGATGCATTCCTGTGGGAGTTTATCGGCACTGCGTTGCTGCTCCTTCTAGGTAACGGCGTATGTGCGCTGGTAAACCTGCGCACCTCTGGCGCGCGCGGTTCCGATTGGATCGTTATCGCCCTGGGTTGGGGCATGGCGGTTTTCGTCGGCGCGAGCGTGGCCGATCCCACGGGCGGGCACCTCAACCCCGCCGTCACCGTAATGTTGGCCGTCAATGGCTCGCTCGAGTGGTCCCTGGTCCCGTACTACTTCCTGGGCCAGATCCTCGGCGCTATCTTGGGTGCCATCCTGGCATGGGCTGCGTTCAAGCAGCTTTTCGACGCCAATAATTACGACGACGCCGGAAACGTCACCGGCGCCAATAAGGACACCAACGGTATCTTCTTTACCAAGCCGGCACATCCTAAGAACGGCTGGAATGCGGTGACGGAGTTCATCGCCACCTGCGTACTGTTGATGTTCATCGCCTTCGGCCCCACCGGCGGCGAGCTTGGCCCAATGAGCTACTTTGCCGTTGCTTTCGTTGTGGTGTCGGTCGGCCTGTCCCTGGGTACCCCTACGGGTTATGCCATCAATCCGGTCCGTGACCTGGGCCCGCGAATTGCTTATGCATTCATCTTGCCCATCCAGGACAAAGGCAGCGCGAACTGGGGTTATGCTTGGGTCCCCATCGTGGCCCCATTGGTCGCGGCCGTAGCCGTTGGCCTGTTGTCCGTTGCGCTCTAATTCCATCTTCGTATAGGAGACTAGACACATGACTAACAAGAAATACGTCGCCGCTATCGACCAGGGAACCACGTCGACGCGCTGCATCATCTTTGACCACAACGGCGAGCAGGCTGCCGTTGGCCAGCTCGAGCACGAGCAGATCTTCCCGGAAAAAGGCTGGGTAGAACACGATCCGGAAGAAATCTGGAGCAATACCCGTCGCGCCGTCGGTGAGGCTCTTGCCAATGGCGACATCACCGTGGAAGACATTGACTCGGTAGGTATCACCAACCAGCGTGAGACCACCGTGGTGTGGGATAAGCACACCGGCAAGCCGGTCTACAACGCCATTGTCTGGCAAGATACCCGTACCACCGCCATTTGTAAGGAACTCTCGGGTGAGGAAGGACCAGAAAAGTGGCGCCGCCGCACTGGTCTAATCATCAACTCCTACCCGGCGGGACCGAAGGTGAAGTGGATCCTCGATAACGTCGAAGGTGCCCGCGAGCGTGCTGAGGCAGGCGACCTGCTCTTCGGCACCATCGATAGCTGGCTGCTGTGGAACCTCACCGGCGGCGCCGAGGGCGATGCCGGCCGCGAAGCGCTGCACGCCACCGACGTCACCAACGCCTCCCGCACCTTGCTTATGGACATCGAAAAGCTGGAGTGGGATGAGGAATTGTGTAAGGAAATGGGCATCCCGATGTCCATGCTGCCGGAGATTCGCCCGTCCCTGGGTGATTTCCGTACCGTGCGTGAGCGCGGCTCGCTTTCCGGCGTTCCTATCCGCGCCATCCTGGGTGACCAGCAGTCCGCGATGTTCGGCCAGGGTTGCTTCCGTGCAGGTTCCGCAAAAAATACCTACGGAACCGGCCTGTTCCTCCTGCTGAATACGGGTACCACCCCGAAGTTCTCCGAGAACGGCCTGCTGACCACCGTCTGCTTCCAGCGCGAGGGCGAGCGCCCCGTGTACGCCCTCGAGGGCTCTGTATCCATGGGCGGTTCCCTGGTGCAGTGGCTGCGCGATAACCTGCAGATCATCCCCAATGCTGCGTCCATCGAAAACCTCGCGCGTGAAGTTAAGGACAACGGCGGCGTTTATATCGTGCCGGCCTTCTCCGGACTCTTCGCTCCGTACTGGCGCCCGGATGCCCGCGGCGTCATCGTGGGTCTGACTCGCTTTGCTAACCGCAAGCATTTGGCTCGCGCCGTGCTCGAATCCACCGCGTACCAGACGCGCGATGTTGCCGACGCCATGGTGGCGGACTCCGGCGTGGAGATTACCGAGCTGCGCGTGGATGGTGGCATGACCATGAATGAACTGCTGATGCAGTTCCAGTCCGATATCCTCGGCGTGGAAGTACACCGCCCGAAGAATATCGAGACCACCGCCACCGGTGCTGCCTTCGCGGCAGGCCTGGACCATGGCTTCTGGGATGACCTCAGCGTCTTGGGCAGCCAGGCCGGAGACATGAAGGTATTCAAGCCGAAGCGCGACAAGGAAGAGGTAGAGGCACTCTACCGCGATTGGAAGCGCGCTATTAAGCGCTCCCTGGAGTGGGAGGATAACGAGGACGAGGACCTGAACTTCTAAGTCCTGACGTAAACTCGCGGGTATGGAGAATTTCCCAGCCCGCGCGCCTCGCCTCATCGCGAGCGATATTGACGGCACCCTGCTGGACCGCAACCATCGCGTCCCGCGTCGCAATCGTGACGCCGTGGCGCGGGCAGTCCAACAGGGTGCCTATTTTGCGCTTTCTACCGGTCGTCCGTTCCGCTGGATTGCCCCGGTGCTGGAGCAGCTGCCCGTGCGGCCGGTATGCGTAACCTCGAACGGTGCTGTGTTGTATGACTCCGCGGAGGATCGGGTGATGTCTGCCCATGAGCTTTCGCCCGCCGCGTTGGCGGAAGTGGTGGACGTGGCCCAGACGGTACTGGGCACCGTAGGCTTTGGCGCGGAGCGGGCAGGGGGCTCGCTTGCCGACGCCGTCGAGGACCTCTTCGTAGTCGAGCGCCACTATTCCGAAAACGCCCTGTTTGAGGGCTTCGGCGTGGTCAGCATGGGCGAGCTAGTGGGGCAGCCGGCGGTAAAGTTCCTCATCCGCAACACGGACTACTCCGCCCCAGAGCTCTATGAGCTCATTGCGCCGCACATCGATCCGGAGCTTGCGCACCTGACCTATTCCATGCAGGAAGGAATCTTGGAGGTTGCCGCGCCCAATGTGACTAAGCGCCGCGGGGTGGAATGGCTGGCGGAGCACACCGGCGTCGCCCAGCAGGAGACTATTGCCTTTGGGGATATGCCCAACGATATAGAGATGCTGACGTGGGCCGGCTGTGGTGTGGCCATGGAAAACGCCCACCCGGAGGTTAAGGCGGCCGCGGATGCGGTCACCGTGGCTAACCACCAGGCGGGCGTCGCTAAGGTGCTAGAGCGCTGGTTCTAGTCGGTGAAGATGTCTACCTTTTCCGTTTCGGTGTTGTAGACAATCTCGCCACCCTGGAACTTCACGCGGATTTCCTTGCCATTCTTTTCCTCGTTGGAGGTAGGCAGGCCGAGCTTGGAGGCATTATCGCCCTCGGACCACTTCTTGGCAATCTCACCCGTCAGGGCCTTGGTGCCGGACTCCTTGGAGGAGAGCACCACGCCATTTTGGAAGAGCTGGTAAAGGATCTTGCCGCCATCGGTGGTGTCCGGGCCGCCGACTGCCAGGCCTAGGACTGGACCGAAAGCGTTGAGGACGGAGGTCCAAGATTCCTTCAGGCCTTCGTTGCTGGAGACCTGGACAACCTTATTGACAATCTCCGGGATATCGCCGGTGGTCAGGTTGCCCGCCACCTGCTGATCGGTGTCTGGCTTTTGTACGCGGTCGCTGGCGATGAGCACGCCGAAGACTGCGGCAGCGATTCCAGCGAGGGCGGAGATGGTGGAGACCGGTACCTCGACGTCGCCCAGCGAGGACGTGATTTCCTCACCTACCTGTTGCGGGGTCTTGGGAGTATTGGGCTGTGGAGACTCTTGCCAGTTCAGGTCCGTGCTGTTCTTGCCGGACTTGATGGCATCCGCCTTGCGCTTGGTATTCTTTCGAATCTCGTCCCAGTGGCGCGTGGTGTACTGGCCCGGGCAAGCCGTGTAGTGGAAATCATTGTGTCCCGCGAAGGACGGCACGGTGGCCGTGGTTCCTGCAGGGAACTTGGAGCCGTTGAATCCGCCGGAGTACAAGCTGGCCTTGCCCATTGGATCGATGCCAGAAATAGCGGCCTTCCAGCCAGCAATCTCGGCCACGGAGTTGAGCATCTCACGAGACGGCTCTGCTGTCTCGTAGTTGCCAATCATGGAAATGCCCCAGTTATTGGAGTTGAAGCCACCCACGTGGGCGCCCTGTACGGCCTTGTCCAGACCGCCGTAGCGGCCTTCGTAGATGGTGCCGAATTTATCCACCAGCACGTTGTATCCGATATCGCACCAGCCCAGGGTCTGCGCATGGTAGTCGTAGGCACCGCGTACCTGTGCCGCTGCCTGTGCGCGGGTGTAGTTATTGGTACCCGCGGTGTGGTGCAGGGTCAGGGCTTTCAAGCCATCATCGTAGGTTGGCTGCTGGCAGCGCTTAGATTCGTCTGCTCCCCAGCCAGCGCGGGTGACTACCTTGGGCATGCCCGCGGTTTCTGCGGTGGGCTCGATGGCTTCGCCTTCTTGGGCGTTGCCGTCGATAAACACGGCGTCGAGATCCGCAACCTGGGTGCGCTCATCGGCCACGGGGGAGATATCGCCGACGTTGTACGCAAGCGGCGCGGGGCGGTTGGCATCAGCGCCCTTGGCGGCCTTGTCTAGGAGGGAGTCTTCCTTCTTATCCAGGTTAGAACCAGTCACGAGGTCAACGTTGGCCATGGAAACCTGCACATCGTTGGTATCGCCCACGAAGATGAGTTCGGTGCCGTTCTTGCCCTCGGTGTAATTCATTGCATCCATGGGCAGCCACTCGCTCCAGGAACCGTCCTGCTGCTTGGAGCGGACGAAGGAGTTGATATCTCGCTTGCCTTCCCAGGTGACGGCGAACATATTGAAGGTTTCGTCGCGGTGGAACTGCTTGACCGCGCGGCGGCTTTCGCCGTCGCCCTGAGCGGCTACGGCTGGGTCATCGACGACGATGGATTCGCCGTCACTGAAGCTAGAGGAGGAATTTTTGACCTCAATGGGGCCGCCGTTGCCGGAGTCTTGGGTCTTGAGAACTTGCTGTCCGCCGAATGCGGCCGTCACGGCGAGCGCGATGGAGGTGACCGCCGCGATGACGGGGGTGGACCATTTTGACCTGGTGGGTACTAGTCGACGTCGTTGTTGCACTGTTATCTCCCTAGGGTTGTGCAGCTGTAAAAACGGTTGCCAAAAGTTAAGAGTTGATAGTGATGGTACGTTTGTGACTTCTGTGAAATCTGTTGCGACACGCCGATGCGCCGTGTCAGCTGCCGTAGTGCAATAAAGTGGAGGCCATGACTTCTTATGACCTCATCGTTGTTGGCTCTGGATTTTTTGGTCTAACGGTTGCCGAGCGCGCCGCTAGCCAGCTGGATAAGAAGGTGCTCATTGTGGAGCGCCGCAATCACCTCGGCGGCAATGCCTATTCCGAGGCCGAACCCACCACCGGAATCGAGGTGCACAAGTACGGTGCGCACCTCTTCCATACCTCTAATAAGCGCGTGTGGGACTACTGCAATAAGTTCACCGATTTCACCGACTACCAGCACCGCGTGTTTGCCATGCACGATGGCACCGCCTACCAATTCCCAATGGGCCTGGGTCTTATCAACCAGTTCTTTGGCCGCTACTACTCACCGGATGAGGCCCGCCAGCTCATTAAGGACCAGGCCGGCGAATTCTCCCCGGAAGAGGCACAAAACCTGGAGGAAAAGGCCATCTCGCTCATCGGTCGCCCACTGTATGAGGCCTTCATCCGCGATTACACCGCAAAGCAGTGGCAGACAGATCCGAAGGAGCTGCCAGCCGCGAATATCACCCGCCTGCCGGTGCGCTATACCTTCAATAACCGCTACTTCAACGACACCTATGAGGGCCTGCCGGTCGACGGCTACGCGGCATGGCTAGAAAACATGGCTGACCACGACAATATTGAGGTCCGCCTGGATACCGATTGGTTCGAGGTGCGCGAAGAGCTGCGCGCCGAGTCCCCAGATGCGCCCGTGGTCTACACCGGCCCACTGGATCGCTACTTTGATTTTGCCGAGGGCGAGCTGGGGTGGCGCACCCTAGACTTTGACTTGGAGGTGCTGGATACCGGCGACTTCCAGGGCACCCCGGTGATGAACTACAACGATGCGGACGTGGATTACACCCGCATCCATGAGTTCCGCCACTTCCACCCGGAGCGCAAGGATAAGTACCCGAAGGATAAGACGGTCATCATGAAGGAGTATTCGCGCTTCGCCGACAAGGGCGATGAGCCGTACTACCCCATCAATACCCCAGAGGACCGCACCAAGCTGGAGGCTTACCGTAAGCTCGCCGCTCAGGAGTCGAAGGATAATAAGGTTCTCTTCGGTGGCCGCTTGGGCACCTACCAGTACCTGGATATGCACATGGCTATCGGTTCCGCGCTGTCCATGTTTGATAATAAGCTCGCACCATTTTGGAACGAGGGCAAGGCTATCGAACAGGAGCGTGGCCACTAAGCGCTATGCTTAATCACCTCTGAGGAAAGGAGGTGACGGCATGGCTGACCGCCGCATGTGGAAAATGTCGCCGGAGCGGCTGCAAGAGCATTTGAAATTGCGTAGCCGGGCATCGCGCATTCCCGATAAAAAGAAGGAACAGTCCAAGAAGGCCTGCCGGAACTCCCGGCGGGCCTTTCCGCTTTTCGGTGCAGAAAACTATTGGGTTATCCCCAACCGTTTGACTTTACCCAACGTTAACTATTAAAGTTAACGACAGGTTAACAATTAGCAAACGGGACAATAATCCGAGAAAGGGGATAACAATGAACCAGTTTGAAACCCTGCGCCAGGATCTGCACGAGAACTACGGCCACGAGTACACGGCCGCGGAAATCGATGCCAAGCTCGATGAGGTTATTGCCAAGCACACCAAGAAGGCGGAGCTCGATGAATTCGTGCCGCTTTTGGTGGAGCGTGAGGTGCGCGACTACTTCGGTGCTCACCGCCTGCACGTACGTTTTGCCGCCGGTGCCAATAATGCGCTGGCCCAAGCCGCAGCGGAACTCACCCGCAAGCACGCCGGCGAAGCCCTCTTTGTAGATACCGCCGTTGCTCACCCAGAAAACGAAGCGGAAGGCCACCTTGCCTACGTCATGAACGAGCGCGGCATGGGGGAAGCCCCGAATAAGTACCTCGATGAGGTGCGCACGGTAGCGATGCCGGATTACATCGTGTTCTTGGGCCGCGAGGTAGAACGCGATGAGGCAGGCAAGGACATCAAAATTTGGGATATTCCTGCCGCGGATACCGTGGAGGAGGCGCGCGAATTGGCTGATGACCTCGAAGCCCGCGTACTCTACATGCTCAACAAGCTGGGCATTGACCCGGTAGCCGAACCGGTCAACGCCTAGAAGCGGTACGGGTCGGGCAGCTGGGAGGAGACGTTATTATTAGCCACCCAGAAGCCCGCAAACCTATAGGGCATGTAGTGCGTGCCCATACCGGGGCGCCATTCCGGCGTGCCCAGGAGTGGGGGAGTTTTGCGGTCGCGCTGCGGATATAGCCTTTCTGGCAGCGCGCCCACCATGGGGTGGTAGTCCTCGAGGACGCGAGCGAAGGCGGAGTCGAAGTCTTCTCGCGACAGATCCTGGGACAGGTCATTAATGCGCTGCGTTATCTGGCGCAAGCTGGCGTTGTCGGGCTGGCGAGAGAGGGCCGCTTGGGCGTCGCCAAGCAGCCATTGCACCTCGCCCGCGCGCACCGCAGTATCGCCGGCGCAGAAATTTTCTAGGGAATCTATCTGTGCTGCGGCCGTATTAATCTGCTTGAGCGCTTTGTATGCCTCCTTGATGGAGGCGGCGTGCAGGGAATAGTCTTGGATGTTCTCCAGCGCCTTGAGCGCCGGTCGCGCATCGGTGTACTGATTGACCAGAGAGCGCCACTGCACCTTCAGGTAGTCGCCCGCCAAGGGGGAATGCAGGGCGTCAATCCGTGCCTCCGTGCGCTTGATGAGTTCCTCAGCCCCGTCGCGAGCGCCCTTAATATAATCGAAGCGCTTGCGCACTCGGGCGCGGCGGATGAACAAGTAGGTAATGAGGCCAACCGCGCCCAGAACTACGAGCACCATAGTCGCTGCGATGAATACGGACCACGTGGGCACATCCTGCATAGATTGCCGGCGCACGGTAGTATCCGCGTCGGCGCGCGTAGCCAGGATCATGCCGACGGTATAGTCATCGTCCGCCAGCGCAGGCCGCATCTGGTCCAAGATGCCGTCCACGCGGCCCTCGTCATAAATCTTGATGTCCTGGCACACCTCTGTGCCGCAGTGCACGGCCATACTATTGGGCTCAAAACCTACCGCGATGACGAGCACATTTTTCTGTAGCCCACTTCCGTTGATGAAATGTGGATGCTCGCGTTCCAAGTCATGGAATAGAGTCCGGGAAAATTCCTCGCCCGACTTCGGATACGTAGCGTAGAGGACCTCGTGCACGGAATCCGGCAAATGCATGGACTGGGCTTGCGATTTGATGGCCCCTTCGTCCGAATTGCTGAGGATTTGGGCGTGGTCTAGAAACTCCACCGCGGGCTTTTCCTCTGCGATAGCGGCGGGCGCGCTGGCTACAGCGAGAAGACCTACTGCTGCCGCGCAAGGAACCCATCTCATGATGTTCCATAATACGGGCTCCGCGTGTAAACCGTAGTACTTATGCAAAAGCAACTACGCTAAATCGCTGACTACTGTTTATACCGTTTGGAGAATCGAAGCTATCGTGACTGCCAACAACACCCAGGCCCATGAGCCCCTGCAGCGCATCCTGCTGCCTAAGCGCGGCGAGCCCTTTGATGTGCGGATGCTCTACCTCATCGAAGCCGAGCAAAACCGCGAACGCCTCAGCTGGTTTAACCGCACCTCCGTCACCATCCCGGCCGGTGAGGAAGCATCTTTTGAAACCTACTTCAATGCCTTCCCAGCTTCCTACTGGCGCCGCTGGTCCCAGCTGCGTTCCGTAATCCTCAGCCTGGACATTGAGGGTCAAGCAAATATTTCCCTCTACCGCTCCAAGCAGGATGGCCAGCGCATTTCCGTGGCCAACCACCTGGTAGGCACCGGCCACCACGAGTTTGAGCTGCCGCTTAAAAACTTCGAGGATGGCGGTTGGCTGTGGTTCGATATCACCGCCGAGCAGGAAACCACGCTTGCTGACGCCGCCTGGTGCTCCCCCCACGCCCCCGGCCCACAGCTGCTGCCGGACGGCACCGAGCAACCAGCGCAGGACAAGCGCGTGGCGGTCGGCATCCCCACTTTTAACCGCCCGACCGATGCCGTGGCAGCGCTCAAGGCACTGGCCGAGGACCCGGTGGTAGACGAGATCATCGACTTCGTCCTCATGCCGGATCAAGGCAACCAGCACCCGGCCGATGAGCCGGGGTACGACGAGGCGGTGGCCCACTTTGGCGAGCGCTTCCGCGAATTCCGCCAAGGCAACCTGGGCGGCTCCGGCGGCTACTCCCGCATCATGTACGAGGCGCTGGAGAATACCGAATCGCCCTTCATCCTGTACATGGACGATGACATCGCCATCGAGCCGGACTCCGTGCTGCGCGCGGTTCAGGCGGCCCGCTACGCGGCTAAGCCCATTATCGTCGGCGGCCAGATGCTCAATCTGCAGGAGCGCTCCCAGCTGCGCACCACCGGCGAACAGGTTAACCGTGCCGATTTCATGTGGGGCGCGGCGCCGCACGCCGTCTACGACCACGACTTTGCCAAGTACCCGCTGCGCGCCATCGGCACCCGCGAGACTCACCTGGATCCCAAGAAGTACGATTCCCGCGCGCTGCACCGCCGCGTTGACGTGGAATACAACGGCTGGTGGATGTGCCTCTTCCCACGCATCGTGGCAGAAACCAACGGCCAGCCGCTGCCGCTGTTTATCAAGTGGGACGATACCGAGTACTCCCTGCGCGCAGCGCGCAACGGATTCCCCACGGTGACCTGGCCGGGTGCCGCTATCTGGCACATGGCTTGGGCGGATAAGGACGATGCCATTGACTGGCAGGCCTACTTCCACCTGCGCAACCGCCTCATCGTTGCCGCGATGTACCACGAGGGGCCGGCCAAGGGCATTACCAAGTCCATCTTTAAGTCCACCCTCAAGCACACCATGTGCATGGAATACTCCACCATGGCCATCCAAATTGAGGCCATGCGAGACTTCCTGGCCGGACCGGACCATCTCTTCGACATCCTGGAGTCTTCGCTGCCGCGCATCGCGCAGATCCGCAAGAACTACTCCGATGCCGTCATCCTGGAATCCGCCGATGAGCTCCCAGCTCCCACCGGCGCGCCGGGCGTGCCCACCCGTAATATCGGCGGCCGCCTGGCCAAGATTAAGAAGATCCCGTGGGCCATCAAGGGCCTCAAGCACCTCGTCAGTAAGGAAGACGCTGCGCACCATGAGGCGCCGCAGCTAAACCTCACCCCGGACGAGGCCCGCTGGTTCACCTTGTCCCGCGTAGATTCGGCCACCGTCTCCACCGCGGGTGGCACCGGCGTCGCCTTCCGCAAGCGTGATCGCGACCTAGCCAAGGACCTCGTGACCCAGACCCGCGAGCTGCTGAAGGAAATCGAGGAGAACTTCGACGACCTGCGCGCCGAATACCGCGCGGCACAGCCGGAGCTGACTTCGCGCGAGTCCTGGAAGAAGGTCTTCGATGCCCAATAAGCTTTCCGTAGCAGAATCGCGCGTCCTCGAATCCATCCAAAATGCGGCCTTCGACGTGCCCGGTGTGCTTCCCACCGCCCGCGGGCTTAGCCACTGGGGCGAGCATGCCTTGGGCTGGATGGGCAGCGCTGCGGTAGGGGCGGGCATCGACAAGCGCCGCCGCGAAGGCTGGATCCGTGTTGGAGCCGCCGCCTTCCTCGCGCACGCCGCCAGCGTGGTGCTCAAGCGCATCGTGCGCCGCAAGCGCCCGGATTATCCCTACGTGCGCGTGGGTGTAAAAACGCCCTCCAAGCTCTCCTTTCCCAGCTCGCACGCGACTTCGACCACCGCATTCCTGGTGGCGGTAAGCCGCCTTACCGGCCGCAAGGCGCCCCTTCTCGGCGTGCCGGTAATGATGGCATCGCGTATGGTGCTCGGAGTGCACTACCCAACAGATACGGCCGTGGGCGCGGCCATCGGCGCTGCTACCGCGGAGGTCGTGATGAAAGGAATGAAGCATGAGTGATGATGGAAACCAGCACTTTTTCCATTCGGAGCCGCACACCTCTGGCGTAGACACCGGCCGCAAGCGCAAGCCGCCGAAGAATCTTGCCGATGGCATGATTAAGGCCCTGCGCCCCAAGCAGTGGGTCAAAAACGTCCTGGTGCTGGCCGCCCCCGCCGCGGCCGGCGCCGAAGCGCTGTTCCATGGCCGCGTGCTTCTCGACGTCCTCTTGGCCTTCGTCGTCTTCTGCCTCGGTGCTTCCTCCATTTACCTGATTAACGATGCGAAGGATTGGCGAGAGGACCAAGAGCATCCGACCAAGCGCTTCCGCCCGATTGCCTCGGGTGTGCTACCGATCAAGCTCGCCTATGTCATGGCCGTGGTGCTCATCTGCCTGTCCATCGGCTTGTCTTTCCTCGCTACGGCCGGGCCGCAGCTGGCTATCGTGATGGCAATTTATATCGCACTGCAGTTGGGCTATTGCTTTGGCTGGAAGCATATGCCGGTGATCGATATTGCGCTGGTGTCCTCCGGCTTCATGCTGCGCACCATGGCCGGTGGCGTAGCCGCAGGCATCGAGCTTTCCCAGTGGTTCCTGCTGGTGGCGGCCTTCGGCTCGCTGTTTATGGCCTCCGGCAAGCGCTACTCGGAGATCCTGTTGGTAGAACAGACTGGCGCGAAAATCCGCAAATCCCTGGAGGGCTATACGCCCACCTACCTGCGCTTCGTGTGGACCCTAGCCGCCACCGCAGTGGTCATCTGCTACACCTTGTGGGGCTTCGAGCTCGCTAACGACGCCCAGACCGGTGGCGTGTGGTACCAGATTTCCATGGTGCCGTTTACTATCGCCATCCTGCGCTACGCGGCCGATGTGGACCGCGGCCAGGGCGGCGCACCGGATGAGATTGCACTCGAGGACCGCACTTTGCAGGTTCTCGCCTTGGCCTGGCTCGCCTGCATCGCAATGGCGGTTTATATCATGCCGTTGTTCTAGACACAGCGGAATCGATATAGAAATTTTCTGCGGGGCTGATAAACTTTCTCCCCGTGCTTAACACCGACCACAAGAGTATCGCCCGCTGGAGTGCCCCAGCGGTCGTTCTTGTGATCGGTGTTTTATCTTTCTGGGGCGGCTTCGCTCGCCGCTGGATTTCCGATGACGGCCTCATCGTCCTGCGTACCGTGCGCAATCTCGAAGCTGGAAACGGGCCCGTGTTCAATATGGGCGAGCGCGTGGAGGCCAATACTTCCACGCTGTGGCAGTACCTCATCTTCCTCGTGCGCTGGGTCTCCCACGCAAACCTGGAAGGCATCGCCATTTACTTGGGCCTCTTCTTGGCGGTAGCAGCAATGGTTGTCGGCACGGGGGCGTCGGCAAGCATGCGCTCTGGCGCCGTCCTTCCGGCCGGCGCACTTGTGTATGTGGCCCTGCCACCGGCCCGCGACTTTTTCACTTCCGGCTTGGAATGGGGTCTGTGCATCTTCTACCTTGCGGTGCTGTGGTGGCTGTTGTTGCGGTGGTCGCGCCCGCGTCGCCACTCCGGGAGCAATAGCGACGCCTATTGGCTCGCCTTCTGGGCTGGGCTGTCCTGGCTGGTGCGCCCAGAGCTCGCTCTGTACGGCGGCCTGGTGGGAATCGTGCTGCTCGTATCCCACCGCTGGTGGAAGATTCTTGCCGTCGCAGTGCCGCTGCCGTTGGCCTATGAGATTTTCCGCATGGGTTACTACGGCCTACTGACCCCGCACACGGCCGTGGCCAAGTCCGCGGCCGGTTCCGAATGGGGCAAGGGCTTTACCTACCTGGCGGACTTTGCCGGACCGTACTGGCTCTTCCTACCGCTCATCGTGCTAGCCATTGCGGGTCTGTGGAAGGCGGACCTGCGCCCCACGGCTCTCCGATCCACCGCCATTGCCACGTATCTTTTTGTAGGTGCGGCGCTCATCCATACGCTTTATGTCTTGCGCGTGGGTGGAGACTTTATGCACGGCCGCATGCTGCTGCTGCCACTTTTTGCGATTCTGCTTCCGATCTTTGTCGTTAGCGTACGCATGTGGATCGTTTCCGTCCTCTGTGCGGTGTGGGCGCTGGTTATCGTTCTGCGCGGGCATCCGGTGGATCGCAGCATCTATGCGGATGAAATTTCCATCGTGGACGAGCGCGATTTTTGGACCTATGCCACCCAGCGCCAGGATCCTCCTATGCGGGCCGAAGAGTTCCTCGGCGCCAAGTTTATGGAGGACTACCAGGAGGGCATCGACGAGCTAGAGGCGGGCGACGCCATGACCTTCCGCTATATCAAGGGCGAAGATAGGTTCTCGTGGACGGCCACGCCTGCGGACCCTTCGCGCACCGATCCGCCGACCGTTTACCTGCTCAATTTGGGCCTGTCTTCCATGAATGCGCCGCTGGATATTCGCGTGCTGGACAATATCGGCCTCAGCAACCCTTTGGCGGCGCGCCAGCCGCGCATCGAGGGCGGGCGCATTGGGCACGACAAGAGCTTGGATATGTCGTGGCAGGTGGCAGATTCCGCCGCCGATATCGACGAGATCCCGGCGTGGATTGATAAGTACGAGGCGGCCAAGGCTCGCGCCGCGCTTGCCGACGCCGATTTTCAGAAACTCTTCGCCACATACAGGGAACCCCTAACTTGGGACCGTTTCTGGAAAAATATTAAATTCTCTCTGACCGATGGTCGGACCCTCACTTTTTCTTCTGATCCCTCTGACTACCTGCGCTAATTCCTTTAGATGCAGACTTTAGGGGGAACCTAAGTTACACTATTCTGTGACATTGTTATCGATCCGTGACGTTAACGGTATACAGGTTCCGGACGATAGAACTTAGTGACAATCACCGAGTAGTTTGAAGGAGAAAGATGACTGCATCCATCAAGGGTCGCGTCCTTTCAGTCATCATGGCAGTTGCCGTAGCTTTGGGCCTGGCCGTCGTGGCAGGTTCCCAGCCGGCAGAGGCAGCCAACCGCGACTGGCTGCGCCGTGACGCCACTGGTACGTGTGAGTGGGACAAGGTTGGCTGGTGGGTCCAGCGTTGCGACGTATGGTCCCAGGCTATGGGCCGCACCATCCCGGTGCAGGTTCAGCCGGCAAAGCGCGGCGGCAATGCTGCCCTCTACCTGCTAGATGGCCTGCGTGCCACCGATCGCACTAACGCATGGGTAAATGACGTTAATGCTGCCAAGACCTACGAGCCGCACAACATCACCCTCGCTATGCCCGTCGGTGGTGCTGCTTCCTTCTACGCTGACTGGCAGGGTCCTGCTACCTATGACCTGGAAAATCCGGTCAACTACAAGTGGGAGACCTTCCTGACCAGCGAGCTTCCTGGCTACTTGGAGCGCAACTTCGGTGTTGCCCGCAACAACAACTCCATTGCTGGCCTGTCCATGGGCGCCGGTGCCGCCCTGACCCTGGCTGCAAAGCACCCGAACCAGTTCCGTCAGGCGCTGTCCTACTCCGGCTTCCTGACCACCACGGTCCCAGGCGCTCAGACCATGATGCGCTTTGCCATGCTGGATGCGGGCGGATTCAACATCAACGCTATGTACGGTTCCCTGTTTAACCCGAAGCGTTTCCAGAACGATCCGCTGCTGCTTATTCCGAAGTTGCGCAATACCAACCTGTACATCTCCGCAGCTTCTGGTGTCCCAGGCGCCGGCGATAGCCACTACCTTCCGGAGCACCAGGCCGCCGGTGCCGCGCTCGAGTTCGGCTCGAATATCACCACCCGCGTGTGGGAGGGTGCCGCTCGCCTGCAGGGCCTGAACCCGACCGTGGACTACCCGGCACAGGGTCTGCACAACTGGGAGCAGTTCGGCTACCAGCTCAACCGCTCTAAGCCACAGGTGCTTAACGTCATGAACGCTTGGTAATTCTTGCGGCCGAATCCCCTTTCTTAAGGAAAGGGGATTTTCTTTTGCGAAGGGTATCGAACAAATATACGTCTAACTATTGCGGGCGTCTCGGCATTGCGCTAATCTAGGCGTGTCAGTTCGATTGGGTGTGCGAAATTATTCAGAGGGGGAGCTTTCGTGACTACTGCTACCGCACCACCAAAACAGGCGTATTTTTCTACCAATGACATGGAAGACACCGTGTGTGTCATGGCCATGGTGCAAAGAATTCAATCATGGCAACTGTTCCAGGCAGTGCTGCCACAGTTAGAAGACGACGTTGATTGCACACTGGCCGTTTTGTCCAAGAGACTCGGTCTTTCGCGATGGCGGGTATCAAGTGCAATCCAAGCCCACTTTCGGATGCGCGAACTGCCGCTTACTACCGCAGTGCAAACGGAACACTGGATTTTGGACCTTCCGCGACTCCAAGTTATTGACGTGGAATTGCGTCCCCTCGGCGAGGACGAAGCGCAGATCCAACTAGTTGATGCGGCCTTGGCAGATTTCCTCACGCCCAAAGACCCGGGACAACACGTGCCGACGGAATCGGAAATCCGAAATTTCCTGCGTGGATTCATTGATGGGCTGCTGAAGCCAGATTTATCGGCGCAGATCGAGCGCGCAGTGTCGGTGTCCTATTCGGGTGGACAGGCCACGATTGTGTTGAAGACAGATAAGGCCACTGCGGCGGCAATTTCTAGACATATTGATAAAGCGGCAGCACAAGAGGGGGTTTCAACGGCGGAGGCGCTGGAAAGTCTGATCTTCAACCGCACTAGTACCAAGGTGGTGATTAACACCTATCGCACCGGGGAGGATCCTTCCCGCGTCTTCATTCCTAGCGCAGGATGGTGCGATCTGGGGGAGGACCTGGCCCATGACTCTGCGGTGCGAACTCTTACCGCCGAGGACGTCGAAAAGTATGTTCCCTCAGAAGAAATCCGCGCCTGGGTGCAGGGACGGGACGCGACCTGCCGGTGGCCAGGGTGCTCGATGCCAGCACACTATTGTCAATTGGATCATCGCGTGGAGTACGGCGACAAAGGACCTACCAGTGTGGGAAATCTGGTGAGCTTGTGTCAGCATCACCATAACGTGAAGACGGATGGTCGGGTGCGATACATCATGGACCCGTTTACCGGAGATATTGTCTGGATGTTTGAGGATGGCACTTATGAGGTGGATCGAGCGGCAGGTCCATTGGCGCCCCGGAGTATTCATTGGAAACTGACGTGGGAGCGATTCCTCAAGCTCAGGAGGGGTTCATTGCAAGGTATGTGAGTTGGGACTATACAGGGGCGCATGTTCGCTATTGAGAATCCAAACACAGGCAAGAGTGAAGACCAGTTTGAACGTATCGATGATTCGCAGCGCGATGACATCCTAGACCGCTCCACCGCGGCCTACGAGGCATGGCGTAGCACTCGCATCGAGGAGCGTGCTGCGGTTTTGTCCCGCGCAGCTGACCTTTATGAAGAGCGCATTGATGAGTTAGCAGATCACATCGGCCGCGAGATGGGCAAGCTGACCCGTTGGGCCAAGGCCGAGGTACAGATTGTTGCCGATATTTACCGCTACTACTCCGAGCACGCGCACGAGCTGCTTGCCGACGAGTACCTGCCGGCACAGAATGCCGACAAGACCGTAGTGCGCAAGGAGCCGATCGGTCCACTGCTGGGCATCATGCCGTGGAACTTCCCGTACTACCAGGTAGCCCGCTTCGCGGCGCCTAACCTGCTGCTGGGTAACACCATTGTGCTCAAGCACGCTTCCATCTGCCCGCTGTCTTCCCAGGCATGCCAGGACATCCTGGAAGAGGCTGGTCTGCCGAAGGACGCGTACATCAACATCTACGCTTCCGGTTCCCAGATGGATGCCTTTGTAGCGGATAAGCGTATCAAGGGTGTTTCGCTGACCGGCTCGGAGGGCGCAGGTGCTGCCGTGGCCAAGACCGCCGGTGAAAACTACAAGAAGTCCGTGCTGGAGCTAGGCGGCAACGACCCGTTCCTGGTTATTGATGATGAGAACCTGGAGTGGGTCCTGGATCAGTACAACCTGATCCGCATGTACAACACCGGCCAGGCCTGCAACGCACCAAAGCGCCTCATCGTTCTGGAGGACTTCTACGACCGCACCGTGGAGTACCTGGAAAAGAAGATTGGGGACATGAAGGTCGGCACTTATGACGACGAGAATGCCGACATTGGTCCGCTGTCCTCGATCGGTGCTCGCGATGAGATTGTGGAGCGCCTGGAAAAGGCCGCGGCCAATGGTGACGCCAAGATTCGCGTAGGCGGCAAGAAGATTGACCGCGAGGGCGCCTACATGGAGCCTGCGCTGCTTACCGACGTCGACCCATCCACCGACGTAGGCTGCAACGAGATCTTCGGCCCTGTGGCTATTGTTTACAAGGCCAAGGATGTTGAAGAGGCCATCGAGATTGCCAATAACTCGGAGTATGGTCTGTCCAGCTCCGTCTGGGGCACCGACCTGGATGCCGCGTTCGAGGTGGCAAACCAGCTCAACGATGGCATGACGTTTGTCAACGAGGCGTCGGTAACCGCAGCAGGCCTGCCTTTCGGTGGTGTGAACCGCTCCGGCTACGGCCGCGAGCTGGCACGCTGGGGCGTCGGCGAGTTTGTCAACGAGCACCTGTACCGCGTGAGCGGACAGGATAATCCGGGCAACTCCCCGGCCATGTAGCGGCGTGTCAGTCTAGCGTAAGTCTCAAGTTCAACTTAAACTTGAGCACACGATAGACAGCTCACGCCGCAGGCATCGGTCCGGGGGGAGGGGAACCCTCGGAAAGGTACCGCGGCAAATCTTCAAGGACGTTTACCTATGCGCAAAAGCACTTCCCCGAGTAAAGCTCGCAAGGGCCTTGCAGTGGCCGCAGTACCTACCGCTATTGCCGTGGGTTTGGCTCTGCTGCCAAACGCCACCGCACAATCTTCCGTAGGCGATCTCTCTTCCGCAATCGGCGGCGATTCCAGCCTGTCCGATCACTTCGCACCGAAGGATCCGCCCGCCCGCACCCCGCTGAACACCGAATACCCGGATGTTAAGGGCCTGCCGGAGGGCGTGAAGATCAACCGCGTGGAGTACCTGACCAACCGCCACCTGATGGTCTACATCAAGTCCGCGGCTATGCCGGACAAAGAGCAGAAGGTGCAGATCCAGCTGGCTCGTGACTGGTACTCCCACCCGGAAAAGAAGTTCCCAGAGGTATGGGCGCTCGACGGCCTGCGTGCACGTGACGATGAGTCCGGCTGGACCATCGAGACCAATATTCTGAACCAGTACGCTGACCGTAACGTCAACCTAGTTATGCCGGTAGGCGGCGAATCTTCCTTCTACTCGGACTGGGAGCAGGCAGACCGCGGTAAGCGCTACATGTGGGAGACCTTCCTCACCAAGGAATTGATCCCCATCTTGGATAATGAGTACCGCTCGAACCACAAGCGTGCGGTCACCGGCCTGTCCATGGGCGGCACGGCCGCGATGAACTTGGCTGAGCGCAACCCGCACCTGTTCAACTTCGTGGGTTCCTTCTCCGGTTACCTGGACACCACTACGCGCGGCATGCCGGAAGCCATCATGGCTGCGCAGCGCGATGCCGGCGGCTATGATTCCCGCAAGATGTGGGGCGAGCCAGGTTCTCAAAACTGGATCGACCACGATCCGAAGCTGGGCATTGAAAACCTGAAGGACATGAAGGTCTATGTCTCTGCAGGTTCGGGCAAGGATGACTTTGGTAACGCCAACTCCGTAGCCAAGGGTCAGGCCAACCTTGCCGGTATGGGCTTGGAGGTCATTTCCCGCATGTCCACCCAGACCTATGTGGACTACGCAAAGCGCGCCAAGATTAACCCAGTGATTAAGTTCCGCCCATCCGGCGTGCACAGCTGGGAATACTGGCAGTTTGAGATGCAGCAGGCATGGCCCTACATCGCAGATGCCCTCGAGATGGACAAAGCTGATCGCGGTGCGGACTGTGAGGCCATCGGCGCCATCGCCAAGGAAACCAAGAGCGGCGTCATTGGCTCTTGCTTGAATAACGAGTACGACGTCGCCAAGAAGGGCAAGGCCCAGGACTTCGAGTCTGGTACCGCTTACTGGTCCCCGGATACCGGTGCGCACGCCCTCTTCGGCCGTATTGGTGCTCGCTACGCCGAGATCGGTGGACCTACCTCCTGGCTGGGCTTCCCTAAGACCGGCGAGTCTAAGACCCCGGACGGCAAGGGTCGCTTCGTGCACTTCGAGCACGGCTCCATCTACTGGTCCCCGGAGACCGGTGCTTGGGAGATTACCGGCGATATGTTCCAGGCCTGGGGCAAGAACGGCTACGAAAAGGGCGACCTGAAGTACCCGACCGGCTCGGTTAAGAAGGTCGGCGAGGGCTACATGCAGGAATTCCAGGATGGCGTCCTGACCCGTAACCCGGATGGCTCCAACCAGGTAGTCCACGGTGCTATCGGCGCCAAGTACAAGGACATGGGCGGCGCTGAATCTGCGCTCGGCTTCCCGACGTCCGGTGAGAACGCCGTCAACGGCGGCTTCTTCCAGACCTTTGAAAAGGGCAGCATCTACTGGTCCCCGAAGACTGGTGCGCACTACATTCTGAAGAGCAAGATCATGGACCGCTGGGGCCAGGCTGGCTGGGAGCAGGGCGAGTTCGGCTGGCCTACTTCTGACTACTCCGAGATTGCCGCTGGCGGCCTGAGCCAGGAATTCCAGCACGGCAAGATCAGCGAGGTCCTCGGCCAGGTTCGGACCGAGAAGAAGTAGCTATGCGCAAGCTAGTAGTTGTGGGCGCGGCGCTGTGCTTGGGTCTTGCGGGCTGCGATTCCGCCACGGTGGATAGCGAACCGCCGCAAGAGACCGAGGTCGCGCCCCTCGAGCGGGAGTCCGAGGCCCCTTCCTCTTCTTCGGAGAGTGCCACCTCTAAGTCGCAAGAGGACCGCGGTGCGCGCGAGATCTCTGAAATCCCCTCCGCTGAGGTGCCGGAACCAGAGGCCAAGTACTTGGACAAGCTCAAGGACGCCGGCGTTAACGTCGATGGCGTAGAGGATCAGCTCCTTGGAGCCGGTAAAGCGGCCTGTGACGAGAATGAGGTCACCATTTCTGCAGTTGCCGGCCAGCTCATCGAGCAGCAGCGCACCACGCAGAGTTTTGAGGAGCTTTCCCAGCTCATCAAGGATTCTGCACGTTCAGGGATTTGCTAGGTTTACCTGGTACAACTAATCCATGCGAAAAACTATTACCGTTGTCGCGGCCCTCGTCGTATTAGCTGTCATTGGCGTGGGCGCGTCGCGTTACTTCAACCAAGGCACTGATTCCCCGGCTCCGCATACCTCGGAGCAGGCCGCGCCGCCGCAACCGCAGCAGCCTGACTGGTGCCCCCGTGTGGAGTTCATTTCTGCCCCGGGTACTTGGGAGTCCGCGGCTGACGACGACCCCATCAATCCTTCTGCCAACCCGCGCTCGTTCATGCTGTCTATTACGAAGCCGTTGCAGGAGGCCTACGGGGACGATGTGAAGGTCTGGACCCTTCCCTATACCGCGCAATTCAAAAATATTAATGCGCAACATGAGATGAGCTACGACGATTCCCGCACTGAGGGAACCGCCAAGATGAATGACGAGCTGCGTAGCGTTCATCAAAGCTGCCCGGCTACCAAGTTCATTCTGAGCGGCTTTTCTCAGGGCGCGGTGATTGCTGGCGACGTTGCCGATGAGATTGGTGGCGGCCAGGGCGTGGTTCCGGCGGAAAACATCGCAGGCGTGGCCCTTATCGCAGACGGCCGCCGCCAAAATGGCGTCGGGCAAAACCCAGGCCGCAAGGTGGGTGGCGTCGGTGCAGAAATTGCCCTTCAGCCCGTATCCGGATTGGTGCAGCCCATCGTGCCGGGTGCTTCCATGCGTGGTGCGCGCCAGAATGGGTTCGGTAGCCTCGCGGATCGCACCTTCCAAATTTGCGCGCCCAATGATTCGGTGTGTGATGCCCCGCCTAACGTGACCAATGCACTAGAGCGCGCGCAGGGTTTGATTGCCGCGAATGGCGTGCATGCGCAGTACGCCTCCAATAGTGGCGTTATCGATGGCACGACTGCCAACCAGTGGGTAGTGGGCTGGGCCCGCCAGCTTATCGACGCCGCGTAACAACCATTCCCCCAACTCCGATAGTTTTATTAACGAAACCATTTACCTAAGGAGAATCGATGGATCTAAAAGCGCAGATGGGGCAGTTCTTAGCACCCGAGTTCACCTTGGCCCAGTTGGCAGAGAAGCTCTTCCAAGCGGAAACCGACCCAGACCGCGTGGTCATGCGCCAGTGGATCTACGGTGAGGAAGAAACCTGCCGGGAGCTTACCCGCGCACAGGTCAATAACCGCATCAAGGTGGTGGCGGCGCGCCTGCAGCAGATGGCAGAGCCCGGTACCCGCGTGGCCATCTTGGCTGGTAATTCGCCGGAATACGTCTTCGGCTTCTTGGGTGCTCTTTATGCGGGCATGGTGCCGATTCCGCTGTATGACCCCAACGAACCGGGGCACTCGGACCACCTCAAGGCCGTATTTGGTGACTGTGACCCGTCCATCGTGGTGACTAACCGCGTATCGGCGGCGGCCGTGCGCACGTACTTTTCCGCTCAACGTGAGCGCCCGCGCATCATTTCCCTTGATGTCCTGCCGGATTCTTTGGCTTCCTCCTGGACTCCCGTGGAGGGAACCGCAGAGGATACTGCGTTCCTGCAGTACACCTCCGGTTCCACCCGTACCCCGGCCGGCGTGGAGCTCACCAATCGCGCGATTATCACCAACGTGGCGCAGATTTTCCAGGCCCTGCAGCTGCAGATGCCGGCCCGCATCGTTTCTTGGCTGCCGATGCACCACGATATGGGCATCATCTTGGCCGTATTTGTCACCATCTTGGGCCTCGACTTCGAGGTGATGACCCCGCGCGATTTCATCCAGCACCCGGATCGCTGGGTCCGGCGCGTGACAGCCGGCAAACAGGCCACCTATACCGCTATCCCGAACTTTGCCTTGGAACTTGCCGCGCGCCACGCCAAGGACGCGGATTTCTCCCACGTGGACGGCATCATTATTGGTTCCGAGCCGGTGACGGAATCGGCCGTGGACTCCTTCCTCGATGCCTTCAGCGTGGACCGTTCCGTACTGCGCCCGGCCTACGGTCTGGCAGAGGCAGCACTTATTGTGTCTACCCCGCAAACTGACAAGCGCCCGGTCATCGCGCACTTTAACCGCGCGGAGCTGGCCGCAGGTCGCGCCGTCATTGAGGATAAATCCGAAGATACCGTTGCCTACGCCTCCAATGGACAGTGCGTGCCGCACCAGCACCTCGCCATTGTGGATCCGGAAACTCGCACCGAGGTGAAGGACGGCGTTATCGGAGAAATCTGGGTCCACGGTCCCAATATGGCCACCGGCTACCTCAACCGCCCAGAGGAAACTGCTGCGACCTTCCGCAATACGCTGGGTGAGCGCCTGCAGGATGGCCTGCCGGAAGACGATTACTGGATGGCCACCGGAGACTTGGCAACCATCGTGGATGGTGAGCTGTACATTACGGGCCGCCTGAAGGATCTCATCGTCATTGCTGGGCGCAACCATTATCCGCAGGATATTGAGGGCACGGTGCAAGCAGCTTCCGCACAGGTTCGCCCGGATTCCGTTGCAGCCTTTTCCGTGGAAGGCAATGATTCTGAGTCCCTCGTCCTGCTGGTGGAGCGCGCCGATGATGCGCAGCCGTCCGGCGATGCCGAGGCAACCGAGGCCATTCGCAGCGCGGTCACTGCCCACCATGGCATTACTCCGGATGACATCGTGTGGAAGGCACCTGGCGAAATCAACCGCACGTCCTCCGGCAAGATTGCGCGCCGCGTAGCCAAGAAGAATTATGTGGGATTCTGATATATCGCTAACAAAGTGACAAAATATAGCGATATACCCCTACGCCATTTAGTAATTTTCCGTAACGAAAGACCTTTTTATGACCATCGAGCAACTGCGAGCATGGCTGCGTGACTGGGTCGCCCAGGCCACCGGTGTTTCCGCCGAAGAGATCCTAGATTCCAAGCCTTTGGAAAATTATGGCCTCTCCTCGCGGGATGCTGTAGTGCTATCCGGCGAGCTGGAAAACCTTCTGGGCACCCGCCTCGATGCCACCGTGGCATATGAGTATCCCACCATCGAGCTGCTGGCGGACCGCCTGCTGAACGCACCGGCGGCGCCCCAGCCGGAAGAGCACGCGCCGCGGATCGCGCAGGGATCTGACGTTGCGGTCATTGGTCTTTCCGGCCGCTTCCCGGGTGCTAAGAATGCCCAAGAGTTCTGGTCTATGTTGGCGGAATCCCGCGCAGGCACCGGCCCGTTGCCAGTAGGCCGGTGGTCCGAGTACTCCGCTGATCCGGTCATGAGCGAGAAGATCGCCCAGCAAAATACCGACGGCGGCTATATCGAAGACATCGCGTCCTTTGATGCGGAATTTTTTGGCCTGTCCCCGCTAGAGGCCGCCAACATGGATCCCCAGCAGCGCATCCTGTTGGAGCTGGTGTGGGAAGCGCTAGAAAACGCTGGTGTTCCCGCCAATGAGCTGCGTGGCACGCAGACCGGCGTGTATATGGGATCGACCAATAATGACTACGGCATGCTCATCGGTGCCGATTCCGCCGAGATGCACCCGTATGCGCTGACCGGCATTTCTTCCGCCGTGGTGGCTAATCGCATTTCCTACGCCCTGGATTTCCGCGGCCCTTCCATCAACGTGGATACGGCTTGCTCCTCCTCCCTCGTGGCGGTGAACCAGGCGATGAAGGATTTGCGCACGGGGAGCGCGGACGTGGCGCTGGCCGGCGGCGTGAATATCTTGGCCGCCCCGCACGCGTCCACGGCGTTCTCGGAGTTGGGCGTTACCTCTCCAACGAGCGCCATTCACGCCTTTTCGGACGACGCCGATGGCATCGTGCGTGCCGACGCCGCCGGCGTCCTCGTGCTCAAGCGCTTGGAGGACGCGGAAGCCGACGGCGACGATATCCTGGCCGTCCTCAAGGGCTCAGCCGTCAACTCCGATGGTCACTCCAATGGCCTGACCGCCCCGAACCCGGAGGCACAGGAGGATGTGCTGCGCCGCGCCTATGCTGATGCGGGCGTAAATCCGCAGGACGTGGACTATATCGAGGCCCACGGCACCGGCACCATTCTGGGCGATCCAATCGAGGCCTCCGCCTTGGGCCGCGTGCTCGGTGCGGGCCGCGGGGTCGAAACTCCTATTTTGCTCGGTTCTGCCAAGACCAATATCGGCCACTCTGAATCCGCCGCGGGCGTGGTCGGCCTTATCAAGGTCATCCAGGCCATGCGCAATGACGTAATTCCGGCCAATATCAATTACTCGGCGCCGAATCGTTATATCGATTTCGAGGCCGAGCACCTCGAGGTAGTCGAGGATCCGCGCGAGTGGCCCGAGTACTCCGGGCGCAAGGTTGCGGGTGTGTCTGGCTTTGGTTTCGGCGGCACCAATGCGCACGTCGTACTCACCGATTACCGCGGTACCCCGGCCGAACGCGCGCCGCAGCTTTCCACCGAAACGGTGGCGTTGCCGGTCTCTGGCCTTTTGCCTTCGCGCCGGGCACGCGCTGCGGCCCTGTTGGCAGACTTCATTGAGGCGGAAGAGCCCGCGCTTGTCGACGTCGCCCGAACTGTCGCCCGCCGCAACCACTCCCGTTCCCGCGCCGTCGTGACGGCTAGCTCCACCGAGGAAGCGGTCAAGCGCCTGCGCCAGGTAGCTGAAGGCAAGGTCTCCGTCGGCATTGCCGCTGCGGATTCCCCGCACGTTCCGGGGCCAGTATTTGTTTACTCCGGTTTCGGCTCTCAGCACCGCAAGATGGCGAAGGACATGATTGCGCTCTCGCCGCAGTTCAAGGCTCGCTTGGAAGAGCTGGATGCCATCGTGGACTTTGAGTCTGGCTGGTCCATCCTGAATATCGTCAACGACGATGCCCAAACCTATGACACCGAGACCGCCCAGGTGGCCATTACCGCCATTCAGATTGCAGTGACGGACTTGCTCGCTTCCTTTGGCGTGCGCCCGGCCGGCGTGATCGGCATGTCCATGGGCGAGATTGCCGCGGCTTATGCCGCAGGCGGCATCTCCGCAGAGGACGCCATGGTCATTGCCTGCCACCGTGCGCGGTTGATGGGTGAGGGGGAGGCGTCGCTAAGCGATGCCGAGCAAGGAGCCATGGCCGTCGTAGAGCTCTCGGCCGAGGATATTGCCGCGCTCGACGGCAATATCGAACCCGCCGTGTACACCGGCCCCGGAATGACCACCGTGGGCGGCCCGCGCCAAGAGGTGCTGGACCTGGTGGAAAAGCTCGACGGCGAGGGCAAGTTCGCCCGTGCACTCAATGTGAAGGCCGCAGGGCATACCTCGGCCGTGGACCCCATCCTGGGCGAGCTGCATGCAGCCATCGCCGGCATGGAGGCCAAGCCGCTGCACACCCCGCTGTTTTCCTCCGTGGATAAGGGCGAGGTTTATCGCCCTGGTACCACCGTCCACGATGAGGACTATTGGCTGCGCATGACCCGCCACTCGGTCTATCTGCAGGATGCCACCGAGGCAGCCTTCAACGCCGGCCACACCCAGCTGGTAGAAATCTCGCCGAACCCGGTGGCGCTGATGGGCCTCATGTCCACCGCCTTCGCCGTGGGCAAGGCCGATGCGCAGCTGCTGTATGCGTTGAAGCGCAAGGTAGATCCCACCGAGTCGTTGTTGGACCTGCTCAGCAAGCTCTATGTCGCCGGCATGCCGGTAGATTTTGGCGCGGTCTTTGGCTCTGGTGCGCGCGTGGAGGCACCCTATACCCAGTTCAACCGCCAGCGCTTCTGGACCAACGCCCGTCCGTCGGCCGGCGTTTCCGGCCTGCCGGGCGCACGCGTCAACCTGCCAGAGGGCAAGGTGGCCTTCTCCACCAATGCGGATCAGGCGCCATCCGCGCTGGCCATCGTGGAGGCCGCGGCCGAGGCCGTTCAGCCTGGGGCGCGCATCATCGCCACCGAGGAGCACGCCGACCTGCCACCGCGCGGTGAGGTCACCACGGTGGTAAGCCAGTCCATCGGTGGTATGTCCGTAGCCGTCTACGCCGTCCGTGGCGCGCAGACGGAGCTCTTGGCGGAAGGCTTTGCCTCCGCCTTGGACTTGGGCGCGGCGCCCATCCCGGGCGTGGCCGATGTGCCTGAAAGCGAGCCTGCGGCAACCGCAGAGGTTGATGCCGTGCGCTGGGATCCCGCGGAGGAAACCGTGGAGGATCGCCTCGCACTCATCGTGTCGGAATCCATGGGCTACGACGTCTCTGACCTGCCGCGCGAGCTGCCGCTCATTGACTTGGGCCTGGATTCCCTGATGGGCATGCGCATTAAGAACCGCGTGGAAAATGACTTCCAGATTCCGCCGCTGCAGGTGCAGGCGCTTCGCGACGCCTCTTTGGCCGACGTCATTGCCATGGTGGAAGAGGCCGTAGCCGGCGGCAGCGTGGATACCAGCGACATTGCTTCTGCGGATACTCCTGCACCAGAAGAAGACGAGCCCGGCCAGGGCGTCGGCGTTGCCCCGCGCGATGCCTCGGAGCGCATGGTCTTTGGTACCTGGGCCACCTTCACCGGCAAGGCCGCGGCGGGCGTTACCTCGGCGCTTCCTGAGGTGAGCGATGAGGTCGCCGCCCAGATTGCCGAGCGCCTCACCGAACGTGTCGGCATCGAGGTCACCGCCCAGCAGGTCCACGAGGCCGAGGCGCTAGAGACATTGGCCGACCTCGTCCGCGAAGGACTGGAGACCGAGGTAGAAGGCAATATCCGCGTCCTGCGCGAGGCTGATGGTCCTGCCGTATTCATGTTCCACCCAGCCGGCGGCACCACTGTGGTCTACCAGCCACTGACCCGTCGCCTGCCCGAAGATGTGGCGGTTTACGGCGTAGAGCGCATCGAAGGCTCGCTGGAGGAGCGTGCCGAGGCCTATATCGAGGACATCCTGCACTACGCTCGCGGCCGCAAGGTAGTTCTCGGCGGATGGTCCTTTGGCGGCGCGCTGGCCTACGAGGTGGCCTATCAGCTGCATCAGCGCACCCAGCGCGGTCAGGATTCGGCGGATGTGGCGTTCATCGCGTTGCTGGATACCACCCAGCCGTCGAACCCAGCGCCGGATACCCCGGAAGAAACCCGCGCCCGGTGGGAGCGCTACGCGGCCTTTGCCAAGAAGACCTATGGCCTGGACTTCGAGCCGCCGTACGAGATGCTTGAGACCATGGGCGAAGATGCGCTCATGACCATGCTGGCGGAGTTCCTCGCTACTACCGACGCCTCTGAGCACGGCCTGGCCGCCGGCGTACTGGAACACCAGCGCGCTTCCTTCGTGGATAACCAGATTCTGGCCAAGATCGACTTCCATCGCTGGGCCGATGTCACCGTGCCGGTGCTGCTTTTCCGTTCCGAGCGCATGCACGACGGTGCGATTGAGCTGGAGCCGCGCTACGCTGAGATTGACCCCGACGGCGGTTGGGGAGTTATCGTTAAGGATCTAGAAATTGTGCAGCTGCAAGGCGATCACCTTGCAGTGCCAGACGAGCCGGCCATCGGCATCGTGGGCAAGCATATGGACGAATGGATCGAGGAGAAGATACGTGGCGGCCAAGCAGACAACCGCTGAGAAACTCGCTGACCTGCGCGAGCGTCTGGACAAGGCGCAGGACCCAGGCAGTGAGCGCTCCCGCAAGCGCCGCGACGAGGCTGGGCGCACCACGCCTCGTCAACGCATCAATGAATTGCTAGATGAGGGTTCCTTCGTCGAAACCGGCTCCTTGGGCAAGACCCCGGGTGACCCTGACGCCATTTATTCCGATGGCGTGGTCACCGGCTATGGCCGCATCTCTGGCCGCCCAGTGTGTATCTACGCCCACGATAAGACCGTCTACGGCGGCTCAGTCGGCGTGACCTTTGGCAAGAAAGTCACCGAGGTCATGGACATGGCCATCAAGATTGGCTGCCCAGTCATCGGTATTCAGGATTCCGGCGGCGCCCGCATCCAGGATGCGGTGACCTCGCTGGCCATGTACTCCGAGATCGCCCGCCGCCAGCTCCCGCTGTCCGGCCGTAGCCCGCAGATTTCCATCATGATGGGCAAGTCCGCCGGTGGCGCCGTCTATGCTCCCGTGACCACGGACTTTGTCATTGCCGTGGACGAGGAAGCGGAAATGTATGTCACCGGCCCGAACGTCATCCGTGAGGTTACCGGTGAGGATATTACCTCCGCCGAGCTGGGCGGTGCTCGCCAGCAGGAGCTCAACGGCAATGTCTCGGCAGTCGTCCCTTCCGAGGATGACGCCTTTGATATGGTCCGCGATCTCCTCGACCACCTGCCGCTGACCTGCTTTGATGAGTCGCCGGAGTTCGCTGCGCCTGCCGACGCCGAGGTGGCCGAAGACGAAGACCTCAACGCCTTCATGCCGGATGACACTAATGCCGGCTACGACATGATGGACTTGTTGACCCAGCTGGGCGATGACGAGGATCTCATTGAGATTCAAGAGAACTTCGCGCCTAATATGATTACCGCCTTCGGCCGCATCGATGGCAAGACCGTCGGCTTTGTGGCCAATAACCCCATGCACCTTGCGGGCTGCATTGATGCCGACGCCGCCGATAAGGGCGCGCGTTTTATCCGCATTTGCGATGCTTACAATATTCCGCTGGTCTTCGTAGTGGATACCCCGGGCTACCTGCCGGGCGTGGAACAGGAGAAGGTGGGCCTTATCCACCGCGGCGCCAAGTTTGCCTTCGCCGTGGTGGAAGCCACCGTGCCGAAGGTCTCGCTCATCGTGCGCAAAGCCTACGGCGGTGCCTATGCGGTAATGGGCTCGAAGAACCTGACCGGCGATATTAACCTGGCGTGGCCGACCGCGCAGATCGCCGTGATGGGCGCGGCCGCTGCCGTGGTAATGATCGCCGGTAAGCAGCTCGAGGCCGCCGAGACCCCGGAACAGCGCGAAATGACCAAGAAGATGTTCATGGACTTCTACGATGAGACCATGACCGCTCCTTATGTCGCGGCCGAGCGCGGCTATCTAGACGCGATGATTCAGCCGAATCAGTCCCGGTTGGCGCTCCGTCAGGCACTGCGCCAACTGGCCACCAAGCAGGAAAGCGATCTGCCGAAGAAGCACACTATTGCCCCGATGTAATGCCTTGTGCTTGGATAGCATATAAAGAGCTAATCCTAGTGAAGGAGTTATCTATGATTCTGTCTAGCGCTGTGGACATCGTCAGCGAGATCATTGGTTTCGTGGTCGATATTCTGAATCAGGCAGGCATTCAGGTAAGTTCCAAGTAAGTGGAGCAAAAAGAAGGAGGGTTGAACCCTCCTTCTTTTTTATTTGCGGGCGAAAAGCCGCCAGCCAAAGAAAAATAGCGCTGACATCACAGTCGCTACGATGAGGAAGCTCCAGTGTGGCAGGCGGCCGTTGACGAGCATCCACAGGGCCATGCCGCCCACGACGGTGCTCAGCCAGACGATGCCGCCCTCCTTCCACTTGCCCTGGACCTTGGTAGCGAGGATGATGACCCAGCCGATAAGCGCGCCTACGGCCCAGGGCCAAAAGGCATCTACCCAGGTGGAAAAGCTCAAACCGCCGTGGGCGAGGCGGGCAGCCACGGCGAAGAGCATCAGGGCGATGATATCGATAATGGGGGCGATTCTCATGCGTTTTCCTTTCGGTTCAAGGCGGCGTAGGTAATGCCCTTGCGGGCATAGTGCCAGAAGTAGATTACCCAGCCAATGATGGTGATCAAGGCAAAGGAGATGAGGCGGTAGATGATGGCCGCGCCGGTAGCGTCCACCGCGGTCATGCCCGTGGCCACCAGAGTGGCGATGATGGCGGCTTCCACCGTTCCGAGGCCGGCCGGCGTGACCTGAGCAGAGCCGGCAAGCTTAGCGGTGAGATAGGCCAGCGCCACGCCGGCCATCGTCGTGGTGTCCTCGCCAGCGTGCAGGGCGGGCAGGTGGCCGGTAACGGCCCACACGCAGCCCCATAGCGAGACCATGTCGATCAGGCGGTTGGCCAAAGAGTAGAAGGACACCCAACCGAATTGGCGGCGGGTAAGGTGAACTTCCTCCAGATTCTTGACCTGGTCCAAGAGGGCTTCGCGCTTGGAGCCCTTAATGAGCTGTTGGCGGTTGAGCCAGCGCATGATGGTATCCGGATGATTGGTCAGCCAGAACAGGCCGCCAGAAAGCGCCAGCATGAGCACTAGGGTGCCAATGAGGGACCAGAGCGCCATATCCGCGTTGAGGAAGAGCACGCCGCCCAAGCCGATGAGCACGAGCCACATCGTGGAAATGGCAGAAGACAGCACGAAGAACCAGCCACACAGCATGACGGACGCGCCCCACGTGCGTTGCACGTAGAAGGTGAGGATGGCGGAAAAGGCTGGGCCGGCCGGAAGAGTGGTGGACCAGGCATTAGCGGCCAACGTCAGTGCTGCGGTTTCTGAGGCCGGCACCTTGACGCCGCCGGCGCGAATGAGCAGGCGCATGACCTCGCCCATGGCGAGCACCGCCACAATGGAGGCGATGACCACGAGTGCTATCGCGGCCGGGTTGGAATGAGAAAGCCGCGAGAAGCCTTCGCGCAGGAAGTCCAGCTCATCGCGGAAGACATAAACCAAGACCAGCAGGACGATGAACGAGGCGATAAGGCGCAGCCAATTCTTCACTTACTTACCCCCTTCGAGGCGTTGTTTGAGCTCAGTGAAGGGAACAGTCTTGCCGCGGTGGGTCGCACCGCCGGTCAAAGTGGTGGTGGCGTGGCGCAGCCAGCTAGGGGCCCACCAGTTATCTTCGCGCAGCAAGTGCATGACGGCCGGGACGAGGAGCATGCGGACAATGGTGGCGTCGATAAGCAGGGCAAAAATCATGCCGTAGGCAATGTATTTCATCATCACGATATCGGAGAAGCCGAACGCGCCGGAGACCACGATCATGATGAGCGCCGCCGCGGTAATAATGCCGCCGGTATGCGCGGTGCCGGCCGCAATGGACTCGTCGGTAGAAGCGCCGCGTCGGCGGGCCTCCACCATGCGGGAGATCAAAAAGACCTCGTAATCGGTGGACAGGCCGTAGACAATGGCGATGATGAGCACCAAGATCGGGCTCATGAGCGGGCCGGGCGTGAAGTTGAGGATGTCCGAGCCCAAGCCAGCGACGAACATCAACGTCAAGATGCCCAGCGTCGCGCCCAAGGTCAGCAACGTCATCACAATGGCCTTGAGCGGCAGTACGAAGGAGCCGAAGACTAGGGCCATGAGCAGGAATGTAGCCAGCACCACGTAGAGCGCCATCCACGGCAGCGTGTGGAAGAGCGCATCGAGGGACTCCACCTCCATGGCGGGAGTACCGCCCACGTAGAGGTTTACGCCTTCAGGGGCCTTGACCTTTTCCAGCTCGTGCACGATCTTCGCGTAGTCATCGCGGTCTTCAATGCCGGCGGAAAGGACGGTAGTGCCGTCCTTGGTGGCGGTCGTCGGCGCCATGGGCTCGGTGAGGCCGTCGAGGCCGCGGACCTGCATGACGACGTCGACAAGCTGCTGGTTCGAGGCATTTTCCACCACGAGCTTGACCGGCTCCGTGCGGAAGGCAGGGAACTCTTCGTTGAATTTATCCTGTGCCACGCGGGTGTCCTGGTCGGGCGGCAGGTAGGACTCGTTGATGCCACCGAAGGTGATGCTCATGATGGGCAGGGTAAGCGCGATGAGCAGGCCGCACACGGCGATGGTCAGCCCGCGGGCATGGCGCATGGCCCAGCGCGGAAGCTTATACCACCAGGTGTCCTGAATAGTGCGAGCCGTTCGCGAGGTACGGCGCACGGACCAGGTATCGATCTTGGGGCCGAGCATGCCAAAAATGGACGGCAGCACGGTGACGGAAAGGAGCGCGGCCAAGCCGACCGCAGAAATGGAACCATAGGCCACGGACTTCAGGAAGGCCTGGGGGAAGAGGAAGAGGCCGGAGAGCGCAACGGCGACCATGGCCGCGGAGAAAACCACGGTTTGGCCGGCGGTTGCGGTGGTGGTGGCCACGGCCTCCTCGGTGGAGCGGCCCTTGTCCAGCTCCTCGCGGAAGCGCGAAACCATAAAGAGGCCATAATCGATGGCTAGGCCGAGGCCCAGCAGCGTGACGACGGCCTGGGCAAAGACATTGACCTGCGAGAACCCGGCCAGGATGGACAGGATGCCCAAAGAGCCCAAGATGGAGAGGCCACCGACCACCAGCGGCATGCAGGCCGCAACCACAGAGCCAAAGACCACCAGCAGGAGGATGCCTACCAGCGGCAGGGCGGCCTTTTCGGCGCGGGAAATATCGTGCGACATTCCCTCATCAAGAGCGTCAGCAACCGCGGTGGCACCCGCAATCTCCACCGGTGCGGTGGTATCCGTAAGCGCGCCTTCGATGGTGCGGAAATCCTTCAGCGTTTGCTCGTCATCGCCTTTGAGCCCGATGGCTGCGAAGGCTAGTGAATGATCGGCATTGACCAGGTTCGGGTTCTTTGTGTCGAAGTAGCTGGTCACCGAGTCAATCTGGTCCGGATACGCCGATTTCAACTGCGCCAAGTGCTGCTTGGCGGCATCGAAATTCTCATCGGGGGAGTGGAAGAGCAAGATGACATCGCCGGAGTTATCGCGGCCGAATGCTTCCTGTTCGATCTGGGCCGCGTTTGTCGACGCCGCATTGGGATCCTCCCAGCCCTCCTGGCTCATGCGGTCTTCGAGCTGCAAGCCAAAGCCGATAAAGAGCGCAAGGATGGCGGCGACGATGATGGCGGGGATGAGCCGGCGGTGCGCATAGGAAAAACGTCCCCATTTTTCAAACATTGGGGCAGCCTCCTAGCGGTTATTAAGCAGCGCAGCCAGGGGACGGAATGGCTGCAGCCATGCACCACCCTCTGGCAGATTATCCAGGTTCACGCGCGGTAGCGGCTCGCGGAATACACCCTCGATATCTTCCAGGTCCACAAAATTGATGTCTGCGTGGCCTACGGCCCATGCTGCATGCTCGTGGAAACCGAGGACCGTTACCGGAAGGCCTTCCGCGATGAGCTCTTCCAAAGGTTCCTGGAAATTCTGGCCATCGGCGGAGGCAACAATCACGCCGGCTAGATCCTCACGGAGGCTGTCGATGTGGTCGAGCATATCCGGATCCACGTCATCGTCTTCGTGGATCTTGGGCTTGGCAAAAACGCCGAAGCCCACGTTGCGGATGGCTTCTACCCATGGGCGGATGACATCGGCGCCGCCCGGGGTGACATTAGTAAAGACATCGGCGCGCGGTTCCGCATCAACGTCCTGGGCAAGGTGTACCAGCCAGCGGCCGATGGCGTCGAAGCGCGGGCGGTGTGCGGCGGTGGGGCGGCCGCCGAGCAGGGAGCCTAAGCCCATGTCCATATTGGGCGCATCCCAGACAAGTAGGTAGGTGCTCATTTATTTCTTCTCCCAGAGATACTCCGTGATGACGTGTTCTTTATCTAGGCCCTTGCCCTCAAACTTGGTGATGACCTGACGGTCCACCAACTGCGGGCACTCTGGCCACGGCCAGCCCTTGTAATCCAGGCTCGGCTCTACGTCCACAAGCTCATCGATCCACTCGGCGTAACCGGCGTGGTCGGTAGCAACGTGCAGCACGCCGCCCTTCTTCAGGCGGGAAGCAAAAAGGTTGAGTGTGCCCGACTGGATGATGCGGCGCTTGTGGTGGCGGGCCTTTGGCCAGGGATCCGGGAAGAAGACGCGGATGCCATCAAGGGATTCCGGCGCAAACATGCGCACCATGACCTCGATGCCATCGCCGCGAATCATGCGGATATTGTCGATGCCCTCGCGCTCGATCTGGCCCAGTAGCTTGGCCAGGCCCGGCTTGTAGAGCTCGACGGCGATGATATTGGTATCGGCCTCCTTCGGCGCCATGGCGGCGGTGGAGGTACCGGTACCGGATCCGATTTCCACGATGGTCTTGGCGCCGCTGCGGCCAAACCAGGCGTCGAGGTCAATGACCTCGTCTTCTAGCGTGCGGCCTAGTTCTGGCCAGCGCTTTTCAAAAAGCTCATGCTGATTTTCGGTCAGTGTGCCGCGGCGGAAGGTGACGTTGCCTAGGCGTGGGTAGTCAAGCTCGTTGTCGAATACCGCATTGAAGTCGGTCTGTGGCGGGCGCCCTGGAGGCATTTCTCCAGCGCGGGTGTTTTGAGAGTTATCTGTGTTATTCATTGCGGCCTATTTTTCCCTGCTTAGCCTTGCCAAGCAATACGCCGCGCCGTGGGCCACGTGTGGCGAGGGCAATCCGGGTATAACCAGTGGGCCCGGTTGGGGGTGGAAGATGATTGTTTTGGTTGCCGCTGAGGAGGGGAATAGACCCCCAGACAGGGGGATGGAAAAAGGCGATTTTTAACACAGTATCTGTGGTTGCGCTTGGTGAAGTTCTGGTAAACGCGGTGGATATAACCGGTGTGACAAAATCTACGCAAATTATTCGGACAAGCACGTTAATCTTGAGGTGGAAGGCACAGTTGGGGCTTTATTTCCCCAATTTTCACACCCACCCTCAGGAGAATTACTAATGACCGCCACTATCCCAGGGCTCGTCGGAGAGCTGCCGACTAAAAACGAAAAGCTTATCGGCTGGATCAGCGAGAACGTTGAGCTTTTCCAGCCGGACCAGGTGGTCTTTGTAGACGGCTCCCAGGACGAGGCTGACCGTTTGGCCGCAGAGCTGGTGGAAAAGGGCACGCTTATCAAGCTGAATGAGGAAAAGCGCCCTAATTCCTACCTGGCTCGCTCCAATCCTTCGGACGTCGCCCGCGTGGAATCCCGCACCTTCATCTGTACAGAGAATGAAGATGGCGCCGGCCCGACCAATAACTGGGCCCCGCCAGCTGCGATGAAGGAAGAAATGACGGAGGCATTCCGTGGTTCCATGAAGGGCCGCACCATGTACGTGGTTCCCTTCTGCATGGGCCCTATTAGCGATCCGGAACCAAAGCTGGGCGTGCAGCTGACTGACTCCGCCTATGTGGTGCTCTCCATGCGCATCATGACCCGTATGGGTGCGGAAGCCTTGGAGAAAATCGGCGCTGACGGCAACTTTGTCCACGCCCTGCACTCCGTGGGCGCCCCGCTAGAGCCAGGCCAAGAAGATGTGGCGTGGCCATGCAATGACACTAAGTACATCACCCAGTTCCCTGAAACTAAGGAAATCTGGTCCTACGGTTCTGGCTACGGCGGCAACGCCATCCTGGCTAAGAAGTGCTATGCGCTGCGCATCGCTTCGGTTATGGCCAAGGAAGAAGGCTGGATGGCCGAGCACATGCTCATCTTGAAGCTCACCAACCCAGAAGGCAAGAAGTACCACGTTGCAGCTGCCTTCCCTTCGGCATGTGGCAAGACCAACCTGGCCATGATTACCCCAACCATCCCGGGGTGGAAGGCTGAAGTTGTCGGCGACGATATTGCCTGGCTGCATCTGCGTGAGGATGGCCTCTACGCCGTAAATCCGGAAAATGGATTCTTCGGTGTGGCTCCTGGTACCAACTACGATTCCAACCCGATTGCCATGCGGACCATGGAGCCGGGCAACACCATCTTCACCAACGTTGCGCTGACCGACGACGGCGATGTCTGGTGGGAGGAAATGTCCAAGGAGGCACCAGAGCACCTCATTGACTGGACCGGCCAGGATTGGACTCCGTCCTCCTCCACTAAGGCTGCGCACCCGAACTCCCGCTACTGCGTGCCGATTTCCCAGTGCCCGAGCGCCGCACCAGAGTATGACGACTGGCAGGGCGTGAAGATCGACGCCATCCTCTTCGGCGGCCGCCGCAAGACCACCGTCCCGCTGGTAACCCAGGCCTTTGACTGGAACCATGGCACCATGATCGGCGCTCTGCTGGCTTCCGGCCAGACCGCTGCCGCAGAAGGTAGCGTCGGCACCCTGCGCCACGACCCGATGGCTATGCTGCCGTTCATTGGTTACAACGCCGGTGACTACCTGCAGCACTGGATCGATATGGGTGAAAAGGGCGGCGACCGCATGCCGTCTATCTTCCTGGTTAACTGGTTCCGCCGTGGCGATGACGGCCGCTTCCTGTGGCCGGGCTTCGGCGAGAACTCCCGCGTGCTCAAGTGGATCATTGACCGCATTGAGGGCAACGTTGAGGCCGAGGAAACCGTCGTGGGCCACACCGCCCGCGCCGAGGATATCGACCTCGAGGGCATCGACTTCGATATCGAGGATGTTCGCGCCGCTCTCGCCGTCAACCCGAAGGAATGGGAAGGCGATATGCAGGATAACGCCAGCTACCTCAACTTCTTGGGCTCCCGCGTGCCGTCCGAGGTGTGGGACCAGTTCCACGCCCTGAAGGAGCGTGTAGAGAACGCCTCTTAAGCTCTAAGCTCAATAGCACCCAGCGACAGCACTGTTGTTGGGTGCTATTTTTGCAGCACTAGCGTCAAGTTAGAAACCGCGAATTCCCGCACCCCTGGCACACGGGTGAGCCACCAAGCCCAGCTGGGGTGATAGCGGGGGAAGGCGAGTTGGAGCGCGCCGGTGCGCTGGGCCCAGGCAAGGCCGGCGGAGCAGGGGACGTCGAAAAGCGAAGTGCCAAAGACATTTTTGGGCGGATGGCCGTGGTGGCGGGTATAGCGATCGCGGGCAAAGCCACCCCCAATGTAGTGCTCCCACAGGCCGGTCTCGTGGCCGCCAAAGGGGCCGAGCCACACCGTGTAGCTCAGGATGGTAAGTCCGCCGGGGCGGGTTACGCGCAGCATCTCCTCGCCCATATCCCAGGGATTGGGGATGTGCTCGGCCACGTTGGAGGAATAGACCACGTCAAAGGAATCATCGGCAAAGGGCAGGTTGGTGCCATCGCCACGCACGGAATTGCTTAAATGGATGCCGGCCGCAGACATCTCGCCGGCATCTGGCTCCAATCCCACATAGCGGGCGCCGCGCCGGGAAAAGGCGTCCGCAAAATAGCCCGGTCCGCCGCCGACATCGAGCACCCGTGCTCCGAAAAGCTGCACGCCCAAGTCGCGGCCGAGGTTATCCACCAGCGCGGCCGTATCCTCCGCGAGCCCGCCGTAGAAAATCTCCGGGCGCGTCTGCTCAAAGCGGAAGGAACGCAGCAGCTGAATGGAGCGGCGGAGCGTGGCCATCTCACGGGTATGTCTCATAACCCACTAGGCTAATACCTCACGATGAAGATTCTTTTACTATGCTGGCGCGATACCACCCACCCACAAGGCGGTGGTTCGGAGCGCTACTTGGAGCGCGTGGGAGAGTACCTGGCGTCTGAAGGCCACGAGGTGGTCTTTCGCACCTCCAAGCATATGAACGCCGCCCACCGCGAGGTGCGCGACGGCGTGCGCTATAGCCGCGGTGGCGCCAAATTCGGCGTATATCCGCGTGCCTGGGCGGCGATGCTGGTCGGCCGCCTGGGGGTGGGAGACCTGCGCGGGGTGGATGCGGTAATCGATACCCAAAACGGCATCCCCTTCTTCGCTCGCCTGGTGTCCGGGGTGCCGACGGTGCTGCTTACTCACCATTGCCACCGCGAACAATGGCCGGTAGCGGGCCCTCTCCTCGGGCGGCTTGGCTGGTTCCTTGAGTCCCGGGTGGCCCCGCGCGTGTATCGCGGCGCTCCCTATGTCACCGTGTCTGAGGCCTCCCGCGAGGATTTGGAGGCGCTGGGCATTAAGGGCGCGCACATCATCGCCAATGGCCTGGACCCGGTTCCGGATCACGTTCCTTCCTTGGAACGAGAGGCCGAGGTGCATCTAGTCACGCTTTCGCGCCTAGTGCCACATAAGCAGATCGAGCATGCCATGGATACGGTGGCGCAGACCCCGGGCGCGGTCTTGGACGTCATCGGCTCCGGCTGGTGGGAAGCTAACCTGCGTGCCTATGCCGAGGAGCATGGGGTAAGCGATCGCGTGCGCTTTCGCGGCCAGGTGACCGAGGACTATAAGCACGCCCTGCTCGCCCGCGCCGATGCCTTGCTCATGCCTTCGCGCAAAGAGGGGTGGGGTTTGGCAGTAATGGAGGCGGCCCAACATGGGGTGCCCGCCGTTGGCTATACATTTGGCCTGCGTGACAGCGTTATCAACGGCAGGACCGGCATTCTGGTAGAGCGCGAAGAGGATTTCGTGGCGGCCACCAAGCAGCTGCTTGCCGACGCCCCCCTTCGCCGCACCCTCGGCTCCAACGCGCGGGATTTTGCCGCTAGCTTCTCGTGGAAGAAGACCGGCGAGCAGTTCGCGGAATTGCTGCAAGGGCTAGTAGCGGACACGCCATCCACAAAGCGGTAAGCGCCCACGGAACCTGCGGCCGCGGCGCATTAGTCTCCGCGGCAATGGCACCGTCCACCACGACCACACCGACGCCGAGCTCGGCCAGCCGGTCCATATCGTGCTCCTCCCACGCGCGCAGCGCCGCCCGGTATTGCGGCGAGGCTTGGTCCACCACCGTGCCGTCTACGCTCAATTCCCCCGATTCCACCATGGCCACTGCCTTGGAGTAGGGGTCGACGGCCACGCCGCCGGGAACCTCCACGAGGTTGGCGCGTTCTGGGAAGAAGGCCACCCGGCCGTCAATCGCGCGCACCAACTGCTCATCTATCCCCGTATCCCGCGGCGCGAGCACCGCGAGGCGTCCTGGAACGGGCAGCAGCTGCACGGTCGCCGCCACGGTGGCTAGTGCCGCCGGCAGATTCGGCAGCGCCCCCAGCGAGGCCACATAGAGCGGCAACGCCAACATGGTCAGTTTCCCGCTATCACGCAGCAGCGCCGCCCCCGGTATGTGATCAATAGACCACACCAGCGCGCCGGGAACCAGCCAGAAGAATATCGCCCCGCCGAGACCAATCGCTGCGAGAACGCTTAACCGCATGGGGACCCGCCACGCCCCGAGCAGGGCGACGACCGCCACGATGACGCCGCACACGGCGAACCCGATGGCCGCCTCCGCATTCCAGATACCGCCGAGCCGCAGTAGCGCGCCTGCGGTGCCGACGTAGTCTTCTGCCCGCGGGCCAAACGCGGCCACCGCCGCTGCGGTATCGCCAGGCGCAGCGGGGTTGAACATGCCCGGAATGGCCCACGGCAAGCACAGAATCACGCCGCCGAGCGCTACCCGCTTGCGGCAGGTCACCGCCGCGGTCACCACGGCAAAGAGACCACCCGTAGGGGTAAGCGAAGCTCCCCACATAGCCAGCCACGCCACCCAGCTGTGCCTTTTTCCTGCCCACGCGATGACCGGCAGTAGCCACGCAGCCACCGCAAGCGACCACTGGCCCTGCAGGAGACGCTCGATGACGAAGGGATTGGCCACCGCCACCGCCATCGCGCTCACCGCGGAGACTGTAGAGCGTGCCCAGCGCGCCGCGGTGAGCGCGGAGGACGCGGCGGCGGCGAAAATGAGCACCCGCGCCGCCCACGCGCCGCCCACGAGAGCAAGGAAACCATCTTGCGGTGCATTGCGGGCGGGCAGACTGCCGCCACCAAAGGCAGAAGGGGAAAGCGCCGGATGGTCAAGCAACGCCATATCGCGCCACAAGAACTCGCCGGGTAAGGCAAAGGGCCAGCACACCGCGGCCACAAGGAGAGCGCCCCAGCTAAGGAGTAAAAGACGCCTAGCCTTCACGGTGGCGGCGCATGTACATATAGGCGGCACAGAGCAATAGACCAACGCCGATGGCCTTGCCGGCCCAGCCGACCACCATCAAGGCGCGAATGGTGCGAATGACCGGACGTACCTCATCAAGGCGCTCCGCGCGGGTCTCATCGGACCAGCGCAGATCGGCGGCGAAGATGGAGCGGTCTTCTGTATCGTCATTCGCCACCATGGTGCCGGCTTGCTTTTCGTCCGCGGCAAAGAAGATCTTGATGTTCTCGCGCAGGTCCACCATGGTGCCGGTGGTGGGCTCGACGGAGATATCGCGGCCGATGGTATAGAAGGGCTCCACCGTGACTCGGTCAGTGGCATCTAAGCCGAGGAGTTCGCGCGACTCGGCGTCGTAGAACCGCTTTGCCGGCCCGGAGATGCGGAAATCCTCGGCCGCTAGCTGCTTATCGCCGGTGCCGGTATCGACCTCGGTGGTAATGCTTTTGCGCATATCAGCCAAGGAAATGGGCTGGATATCGTGGTGGAAAGAATAGGTGGGGATTCCGTCGAGCTTTTCCGTCGTGGTGAAGTCCACCGCCGTGGAGGATTGCGTCGCTAGATCGAAAAACGGATAGGAGCGCTGCTCGGTACCGGAGGGAAAGAAGTAGTTGATTCCATCGCGCTCGAAGTCGGTGCGGGCCATGCCGGTATCCAGCGCCGGTAGGACAAACTTCCATTTATCCTTCGGCGAAGCAACCGGGTAGGTGGACTCGCGGTTCAACACGGAATGCTCCGTGATTTGGGCAAGGGGAGTATCGCCGGCGAGCAGGCGAGAGAGCGAATCGGAGTTAGCGAGCGCATCATCTTCTGCCACCTCAGAGGTGGTGGTATTGCGCTCGATAGTAAGCAGGTCGTGGTGCAGGTAGCACCACATGGGCGCCTGCTTTTCCTGACATTGCGGGTCCTTGCTATCGCCGGAGGCTTTGGCCCCGGCGATGAATTCAGGCGCTTCCATCCACACGCCTGCCGACGGCGCGGTGACGGTGTTGATGTTTTGGTCGAAGGCCAGCGGCCGGGTCTGATTGTTATACAGCGGCGGCACCACGGTACCCAGCACCAAGAAAATGACGGCGGCAATGAAAACCCACGCCAGTGGCGAGCGTGGCCAAAGGTAGCGTTTCATTGCAGTAGTATGTCCAATCAGTTTCAGGTCGATCCGGGGTTAGGAGCAAGCGTGCAGCCGCAGGCATCTGTGAAAAGCGTACCCCAGCATCTGCCGGAGCTAGACGGTTTACGCGCGGTCGCTTCCCTTGGAATCATTGTCACCCACGTGTCTTTTCAGACCGGAACCGGGTGGGGGTTTGCCGGGCGCTTTGATTATTTCGTCGCCGTCTTCTTTGCGCTCAGTGCCTTCCTCTTGTGGCGTCGCCGCGGCTTGCACACCTTATCCGGCTATGCGCGCTCGCGCGTGGCCCGCCTAGTGCCGGCCTATTATGCCTGCGTGGTGGCGGTGATGCTCCTGCTTCCCGACGCCCACTCGCTCACCCTCACCCAACTGCTGAGCAACCTCACCTCTACCCAGATCTATGTGGTGGACGGGCTAGCGCCGGGGCTTACCCACCTGTGGTCGCTATGCGTGGAGTTCTTCTTCTACCTTGCCCTGCCTTTGTTGGTGTGGCTCCTCGATGTGCTGCCGCGGCGCTGGCGGGTAGCGGCCATCGCGCTGGGCGCTGTGATCAGTTGGGCTTGGGGTTTCGTTCCCTTTGTGGCCGATTACGCCAAGGACCAGGTCAATTCGCAGATTTGGCCGCCGGCATATGCTTCGTGGTTTGCCGTGGGAATGCTGGCCGCGGAATGCGAAGAAGCTGGTGTTAGCCGGCGCGTGCAACGCGCGCTGCGGCCGCGCTGGGCATGGTGGCTCGTGGCAGCGGTGGTGCTGTGGATTTCCAGCCGCGAGTGGTTCGGGCCGCAGGGACTGGTGCATCCAGAGCCAGGTGAATTTTCCCGCCGGATCATTGCGGGAGCGGCCTTCGCCGCAGTCGTGGTGGTACCGGTGGCGCTCGCCCCACGGGATAAGTCCTGGCTGACCAGCCCGCTCATGCAGGCACTGGGCGCGTGGTCCTATTCCATCTTCTTGTGGCATGTGGCCATTCTGGGACTGGCGTTTCCGCTTACCGGGGTGCCGCTGTTTAGCGGGAAGCCCCTGGACTTTTGGGTGATTCTGGCCGTAACGGTGGTGGCCACCGTGGTGGTCTCGGCCGCGAGCTATACGCTCATTGAGCGTCCCGGCCGGGATTTTCTCCTCGGTCGGAGGCGAAAAGACAGGCCACGCCCGCGGCACACAAGCAGCTAAGCAGGAGCGAATCGCCCGCATAGGATCCCGATGTCCACGGCGCGCGTGCGAGGATCGCCCCGGCCGCCGCTACGACACCGGGCGCGAGGTAGGCGCGCGGGATGGTGGTCCAGCGCAGCACCAACCAAGCGGCAACGGCCGCCACCGCGGCCGGCCAGCCGGTCAGGGCCAGCGCGGCCAGCGCCACGATGGCCGAGGCGGCACCGCCGCGCGGCGCGCGCCACGTGGGCTGGGACGGGCGCCGCGTGGCCGCCAGGATGCACAGGCCGAGGGTGAGCAAGCCCAAGGCGCCGCCGAAGAGGAGGGTGGCGCGGTAAACCGGTTGGGCGCTAAAGGTCATGCGGAAGTCACCGGAGCTGCTGGCCGGAATGACAAAAGCTTGGGTGGCGGCATCGATCTCGCGCGGGATGAGCTCTTCCTCGCCTAGGTAGCCGCGCAGTCCCTTATTGAAGGCGCGACCGGTGACCAAGAGACGATCCTCATCAGCGGCTGCAATCGAGTACCCGGTGGGCTTGGAAGAGCCTGCTGGTTGCCAGTCCTCCTCGCGCAGGCTCACCCACGGCCCCGTGGTGCGCACGCGGTGCGTGCCAGGACTGAGGGTGAGGGATTCGCCGGGGGAGTAGCGGTGGGCGTCGATAAGCACGGGCTTGGTGGAATCCACCGTCACGCGCATGGGGCGCGGCGCCGTGAAATCGCGGATGAGCACGCCGGTATCCTGCAGCATGCGCTGGAAAAAGAATTGGTGCACGTCAGGGGAGGTATCCGGGACGGTCACCACGCGCTCGACCGGCTGGCCTTCCACTCCTAACTCCGCGATGCCGGTGCGGTGGGAGAGCTCCACGCGGATGGCCTCGGTATCGCCGCCGGGAACGCGGACTTCCTGCGCGCGGAAGGGCTGCAAGTCCACGTCTACGGCCGCGCTGCCAGAGCGCACGGTTACCGTGGTGGCGCTGGTGGCCATGAGCTTGAGGCGCGGCTGGGTGAAAGATCCGCGCAGCTCAATCCACCCAGCATCATCGCCCGGCGCGGGCCACCAGGCGGTGGAGTTTTCTCCATCCACCGCGGCCGTGGCGGACTTCTTCGGCTGGGCGCCACCAAAGGCCGTGGCATCGGCGGCCGAGGAGGAGACTGCTACCGAACCGCCGTGGGTTTCCACCTGGGTAAGCGGCCCAGCGGAGGGATAGTCGCGCAGGCGGTTATTCACGTGGCTGGGGTCGTCCGCGGCCAGGGGCGCGGAGATGGGACCATCGAGGGTGCCGTAGTTGCGGTCCGTGAGCGCCGGGGTATCGGTGACGATATCGGCGTCGCGATCGACGAGCTTACGGGTGGTGGGGGTGGAGTGGGCGTCGAGAAGCGCTAATGCTTCCCCACCGCCGGCCACGCGGACCGGGTCCGTCGGCCCTAAGGACATGCCGGCGTGGTTGAGAAGAATGACATCGACCTCGCCGAAGCGATGGACCTCGCCGCCAAACTTGCTAGCCAGGGCCTCGTCCTCGCCGGTGAAGAGATCGTGGCGCACCATGACCGCGCCGATGCCCAGGCGCTGCAGGGAGCGCACGCCCGTGGCCGGGTCCTCCTTGAGCGCGGCCATGACGCCGTCGAGCCCGCGGATGGCCTCTGGGGGCACGAGCGGAATGGCATCGCGCACGGCCCAGGGGACATCGAGCAGCGGCTGGGCCGGCTCGTCGCGCGTCCATCCCCAGGTCTGCCGGGCAAAGGACGCCTCCGGGTAGATAAGGGTGCGGGTATCGGCGGCATGGGTATTGATAAAGTCCGTGGCCTCGTGCCAGTAGGAGGGCACCTCTTTATAGGCACCCAGCGGCAGCAAGCGCTGCGACCATGCCGGGGAGACCACCGCGATGCACAACAGCAGCGTCAGCGCACCCACCGTCTGTTTCTTGGTGGGGCGCAAGCTCCTCGGAAGTGGAAGATTGGCGCAGGCGCGCGCCACGCCCAGAAGCAGCGGGATGCGCACCAGCGGATCGAATTTATGCAGGTTGCGCAGCGCGGCCAGCGGTCCATCGAGCGCATCGAGGTACCACGCCACCTGGCAGCCCAGCACCGCGATGCCCACCACCAGCATGACGGACCACACGCGCGGCAGCTTGGTGAGCCCGTAGATGCCCACGGCCGCGATGCCCATGGTGACCAGCACAAAGAAGGACTCGGTGGCTAGCTCATAGCCGGCTACGCGTTCGGTATCGACAAACGGCGTCCAGCTCGTGGTTCCGCGCAGGATCTCGGGCAAGTTGAGCCAGCGAGTGGTTACGCGGGCGGATTCGATGAATTCCGTAAACGGCGGGGCATAGCGGCCAAGCACGACGAGCGGGCCGATCCACCACGCCGACACCGCCAGGCACCCTAAGAGCCAGGCCGCGCCGGGTCTGAAGGCGCGGCGGTAGAGCAGGATTACAGCGGCCGGGATACACGCCGCGATGGTCGCGGTGGCATTGACCGCACCCATCAGCGCCACCGGGATGGTGGCCGCGGCGGCATCGCGCCAGGTGAGCTTGGCATTGAGGAAGGGCAGGATAACCCAGGGAGCGAGCATGACCGGCCAGGTCTCAGAAGAAATGGCGGTCAGGGTAGAAAGAGTGCGCGGCGAGAGCGCGTAGAGCATCGCCGCCACCCAGACCCACCAGCCACGCAGGCCCACCTTGCGGCCGAGCTTATGGAAGCCGATGAAGCCGACGCTTAAGACCAGTAGCCACCAGAGGCGCTGGGCCACCCAATCGGGCAGGGGCTGGGTTAAAACGAAGAATGGTCCCTGGGGAAAGAGATAGCCATAGGCCTGATTCTGTAGCTGCCCCAGGGTAAAGGTATCCGTATAGGCGCTGAGCGCCCCGCGGAGAAAGTGCAGCGGATCGGCCGCCAGATCATGCTTGGTATCGGCCGCCGTCAGCCCCCACGGCTGCACGAGGAGGATGAGCGCTAGGGCAAGGATCCCCAGCGGGTAGGGGCGGGCAAGCCGCCCGCGGAGGGTACGCACACCTAGTTGCGGGATCCGTACTCAGGGCCGCCCAAAACCGCATCGGAAGCAGAAACCGCATTGCCTTCCGGCACGGTATCGGTGCCGGAGAATTGTGCGATGCCGATGATGGTGATGACGCCGAGCGCGATGCCCACAACAGCGCTACCGATGGCAGGGCCAAGGGTGCGCTTGTTCAAAGAATCGGTTTCCAGAGCCATGGCTAAAGATACTAGCAGCTATTTAGAAGTATTCTGCCTCATCATCGTCCGCGTCATCCTCGTTTTCCTGCGGCACGATGAAGACGGGAAGGCCGGCGTTGCGCACAATCTGATCGGCGGTGGAGTTGGTCCACCACGCGCGGAAGCCGGTCAGGGCGCGGGTGCCGGTCACGATGACGTCCACGTCCAGCTCGTGTGCTGCATCAATGATGGCGGAGGAGATGGTGGTGGCGGATTCCACCAGGTGGGCGCGGCCGGCTAGGCCCAGGCTTTCGGCCAGCTCGATGCCCTGGCGGCAAATCTTTAGCGCCTCTTCATAGGCCGGATCCTCTTCGACGCCGTCCGGGGAGACGGTGGACTGGTGCATTCCGGTGCGGCTGACGGCGCGGGCGGTCTGCCGGGCTACCGGCTCCCAGGCGGTGAGGATTTCTACCGTGGTGGGCCGCAGCAGCTGGGCCGCGTACTCGAGGGCGCGGCCGGCTCGTTCGGTGCCATCGTAGGCAATTAGCATTGTCTCGCCGTTACTCATGTCACTAGTCTACCCACCGCTTGCGACAGAACGCGAGGAATATTGCACACTAGAAGGCATGAAAACTCCGCGCATCCTTGCCAGCCTCGCCCTCGTGACGGCCTTGGGCGCCTGCTCTACCTCCCCCCAGGAGGACAACGAGAGCCAGGGCTCCACCACCCCGGCTGGGTCGAGCTCACCTGCCGCGACGCACGAAACGCTCGAAGAGATCTCGCAGGAGGCCGCCCCGCAGCAGGACATCCGCGCCATGGCTGCTTCCGTGCTGATGCCGCCGGTCACCAACTACGACGATGCTAAGGCCAAGCTGGAGGCAGGTGTGGGCGGAATCTTTATCCCTAGCTGGGCGGATCCAAACTTGCTGCAGGAAGAGGGCCGCGATATTAATGCCCTGCGCCAAGAGGTGGGCCGCGACTTTGAGGTCTCCATCGATTTTGAGGGCGGGCGCGTGCAACGTTTCTCGGAGATCCTGGGCGAGTACCCCGCGCCGCAACAGATGGCGGCCGAGCGTTCCCCACAAGAGGTGGAGCAGCTCGCACACGAGATTGGTATGAGCCTCAAGACACACGGCATCAACGTGGACTTTGCACCGGTGCTCGACGTCGATGGCAATGGCCTGGAAGTTGTGGGCGATCGATCATTTTCCACCGATCCGGTCCAAGCAGGCGAGTATGGTGCGGCCTTTGCACGCGGGCTGGATTCCGCTGGGGTCAAGGCCGTGTTCAAGCATTTCCCGGGCCACGGCCGTGCTTCTGGCGATACCCACCTGGCCGAGGCCGTTACCCCGCCGCTAGAAGAACTAGAAGGCCACGAGTTCATTCCCTTTAAGGCTGCCCTTCCCCAAGCACCCAATGCCGCACTGATGATGGGCCACCTCGCCGTGCCCGGCCTGGGCGATGGTCAGACTCCCGCTTCCATTCTGCCGGAAGCCTATGGCCTAGCCCGCGAGACCCTGCAGTACGACGGGCCCATCTATACCGATGACATCGGCGGCATGAAGGCGATTGCGGATTCGCTCCCGCTTGCCGACGCCGTCGTGGCCTCCCTCAATGCCGGTGCCGACATGCCCCTGTGGTCCACCGAAGGCGACATTAATGCGGTGATCGACGCCGTTGTTGGCGCCGTCGACCAGGGCCGCCTGCCACTCGAACGCCTTGCAGATGCCGCCCGCCATGTCAGCGCTCCCCCGGCCAGCGCTGCACCCGAGCCCGCACAGGACTAGGAAAAATGCCACTAAAACCGTTAACCTTTAAGGCGTGAAAAAGGCAGAAGGAAAAAACGGTGCTAAAGGCTGGCTCATCGCGCTCGGCGTATTGGTTGGCCTTGTCCTGATCGCGGGCATTGCTTATGCCTGGGATGTCGCAGCAAACCAGGACAAGATTCCGCGCGCCGTTTCCGTCAACGGCGTGGATATCTCCGCCATGGATCGCACCGCCGCAGTAGAGAAGCTCGAAGACGAGCTTGCGGGCGTAGAAACCGAGCCCGTGAGCGTTACCTCCGGCGACCTGCACACCGATTTCGTTCCCTCCGAGTCGGGCCTCGCCCTGGATAACCAGCGCGCCGTGGACAATATTGAGGAGCCTTCCCTCAATCCTTTTACCCGCCTGTATAGCTTCTTCCGCTCCACCCGGGATATTCCGGTAGAAACCAATGTGGATGAGGCCCAGCTGCAACCGGCTCTGGACCGCGTGAAGAAGGATCTCTCCACCGATCCAGTCGATGGCATGCTGGAGCTCAACAATGGTGAGCTCAAGGTCACCGACCCCAAGCTCGGCCAAACCGTAGATGCCGGCACCCTGCACAATGCGGTTACGGATAATTGGCTCGATTCCGAGGGCGTAAACGTGGACCCAGAAGAGGTAGAGCCGGCCATCAATGATGAAGCTATCGAGGCCATGCGCACTGGCGATGCCGCCAAGGCGCTGGATAATCCCATTACCTTGAAGGCCAAGAATAATGTCAGCGCTACCCTGAATAAGCCGGAAATCTCCCAGTTCACCAGCATTGAAAAGAAGGACGGCAAGCTCAAGCTCGCCGTGGATACCAACCGCGCGCAAGAGCTGCTGGCCGAGCGCTCCGAGGGCGCCGATGTCCCTGGCGTAAATGCCAAGATTTCCTTCAACGGTAACGACAAGCAGATCACCCCGTCCGAAGACGGCGAGATCATCGACTGGGAGCCGACCATGAAGGACTTTGACAAGCGCGTGACCGGCGATGACCGCGAGTGGGATGCTACCTACAAGCCGGATCCGGCAGAGTTCACCACCGACGATGCCAAGAAGGCGACCTTCAACGACACCGTGGGCGAGTTCACCACTGAGGGCTACTCCGCTGCCTCCGGCAAGAATATCGAGCTGGTAGCCCAACAGGTCAACGGCGCCGTGGTCAACCCAGGCGAGACCTTCTCCCTCAACGGCCACACGGGCCCTCGCGGCACGGCACAGGGCTACGTTGAGTCCGGCATCATTATCGATGGCCACTCCGGCTCCGCCGTGGGCGGCGGCATCTCCCAGTTCGCCACCACCTTGTACAACGCTGCCTACTTTGCGGGCATGGAAGATACCGCCCACACCCCGCACTCGTACTACATTTCCCGCTACCCAGCCGGCCGCGAGGCCACCGTGTACGAGGGCGCCATCGACCTGCAGTTCACCAACACCTTCAATACCCCGGTCCGCATTGAGACCGACTTTGGTGGCGGCAAGATCACCGTGCGCCTGAAGGGCACCAAGACCGTCGACGTCGAGTCTGTGAACAACGGCCGCTGGGCTAAGACCGACCCACAACCTATGTCCGTGCCCGGCAGCGACTGCTCGCCTTCTTCTGGCGCGCCGGGCTTTACGACGTCCGATACCCGCATCATCAAGGACCTAGGCGGCAAGGAGCTCTCACGCGAGACCACCACCACGGTCTACGACCCGCAGCCCATCGTCCGCTGCGGCTAGTAGACTCGGCGCCATGCAAGAGCGAACCCTTACCACACTCATATTCGGCAACGTGGTCATTGAGTCCAACCTGCGTGGGGCAGAGCTTCGCATCTACAGCGAAGACTGGCGCGGATATCAGCGCCGCACCGATTGTGGAATGACGTTTCGTGCCCCGCTAGATGACATCCGTGGCACCGTTCCTGAGCGCGATCTAGCCGCGCTCACAGAGAAATTCTTCGAACCAGCTGCCGCAGAGTTGGAAGCCCACTATCCAGGCGGGGTAGAACGGGCACAAAAAGAACTGGCCCAGTGGCTAAGCGCCACCGACTAGCAAGAAATTTTCCCCCGAAATTGGAGCCGACGACGGTGTCTGAGTTCATGACATATTTGACAGTCTGTGCCTGAGGGAATCGTCGTGATGCTTGACAGGTGAGCCGCGACATATTTGACGCTTAGGGCTACCTTACCGTGTCGGGTGATGCTTGACTGGTGAGTCGGGACATGTTTGACACTATGAACAGTCCTAACCGCAATATGGCCATCGTCAAAGCTGTACGCCAATCCGGTGGCGTCGAAATAGAGTGCGGCCATTCAGGGCCTAAGGCACCTTCTAGAGCCCAAGAGGGAAAGGGCTCCGCCCGTCAGACGTAGGTGTTCTTACGGCGTCTTGGTACTGCTGCTTGGAACGATGCGCCCTGGCACTGCTCGCCTGATCGAAGAAACCGGCACCCCAGAACAAAAAGCAACTGGAATGCCGGTTTGTTAACGATGTCGCGACTCATCTGTCAAACATGTCGCGACTCATGACATTGGAGCCGACGACGGGAATCGAACCCGCGCTAGCAGCTTGGGAAGCTGCAGTTCTACCATTAAACTACGTCGGCACTGCGCGTTTGTGCGCTCCGGCCTACTATACACCGCGGCCTTCGGCATGAGTAGAATTGGGGCCGTGCTTCTTTCAGATCGTGATATCCGTGCCGCCATTGACGCCGAAGAATTGGGCATCGAGCCCTTCGACAGCGAACTTATCCAGCCCTCGTCCGTAGACGTGCGCCTAGATAAGTACTTCCGAGTCTTCAATAACTCGCGGTACACGCATATTGACCCCAAAGAGGAAATGCCGGATCTCACCACCTTGGTGGAGGTAGAAGAAGATCAGTCCTTCATCCTGCACCCAGGCGAGTTCGTGCTGGGCGCCACGCTGGAAAAATTCACCTTGCCGGCAGACTTGGCCGGTCGCTTGGAGGGCAAGTCTTCCCTCGGCCGCCTAGGCCTGTTGACCCACTCCACCGCGGGCTTTATTGACCCTGGTTTTTCCGGCCACATCACGCTCGAGCTTTCTAATACCGCCAACCTGCCCATCGCCCTGTGGCCGGGCATGAAGGTGGGGCAGCTGGCTATCTTCAAGATGACTTCACCAGCGGAAAGCCCATATGGCACCGGCTCGCTGGGGTCGAAGTACCAGGGCCAGCGCGGCCCGACGCCATCGAAGTCTTACCTGAATTTTCGATAGGCTTAAACCGGCATTCACATAGAGCCTCTAATATGGGGTTTTATGCGTATGACTGTAATCGGCACCGGATACTTGGGTGCAACCCATGCTGCCTGCATGGCCGAGCTCGGCCATGAAGTACTAGGCGTGGACGTAGATGACAATAAAATTTCCGCTCTTAAATCGGGCAAGGTTCCGTTCTTTGAACCGGGCCTGCCGGAGGTTCTCGAGCGCAATATCGAGGCCGGCCGCCTTGACTTCAGCACGGACTATGAAGAAGCAGCCGCGTTCGGCAACCTGCATTTTTTGGGCGTAGGTACCCCGCAGCGCCGCGGTTCCTATGCGGCGGATATGACCTATGTGAAAGCCGTCATTACGGACCTGGTGCCCAAGCTCAAGGGCGATCACATCATCTTTGGTAAGTCCACCGTTCCGGTGGGAACGGCGGCAGAGCTCCAGGAGCTGGCTAATGAGCTTGCCCCAGAAGGCACCACCGTGGAAATCGCGTGGAACCCGGAGTTCCTGCGTGAGGGCTACGCCGTTAAGGACACCATCACCCCAGACCGCATCGTTCTCGGTGTGCGCGAGGGCGAAAGCCGTGCCGAGGAGGTAGCTCGCGAGGTTTATGCTCAGCCGCTCTCGCAGGACACCCCATTCATCGTGACGGATTGGCAGACCGCCGAGCTGGTCAAGGTCTCCGCTAATGCGTTCTTGGCCACCAAGATTTCCTTTATCAACGCCGTTTCTGAGATCTGCGAGATTGCAGGCGCGGACGTTACCGCTCTTGCCGACGCCATTGGGCTCGACGAGCGCATCGGCCGCAAGTTCCTTGGCGCCGGTCTCGGCTTTGGTGGCGGTTGCCTGCCCAAGGACATCCGCGCTTTCATGGCCCGCGCTGGCGAGCTGGGCGCCGACCAAGCGCTAACCTTCCTGCGTGAGGTGGACGCTATCAATATGCGCCGCCGTGACCGCGTGGTGGACCTGGCCAAGGAAGCCTTCAATGGTTCCCTGCTTGGTCACCGCGTGACCGTATTGGGTTGCGCGTTTAAGCCGAATTCCGATGACGTGCGCGATTCGCCCGCCCTTGCCGTAGCGGGTTCCCTGTCGCTGGCTGGCGCGGCAGTAACCGTCTATGACCCAGAAGGCATGGACAACGCGAAGAAGGTATTCCCCACCTTGGATTATGCCGCGGACACTGACGATGCCCTGCGCGAGGCTGAACTGGTGATTTTGGCTACCGAGTGGAAGCAGTTCAAGGAATTGGATCCGCAGCAGGCAGGCCAGCTGGTGGACAATAAGCACATTATCGATGGTCGCAATGTGCTGCCTGTCGCAGATTGGCAGCAGGCAGGCTGGAAGGTTGAGGCCTTGGGGCGCACCCTCTAGGTCCTCTACTTCTGAGATACAAAGGCTGAGCAGCGAAATAATCGCCCTGCTCAGCCTTTTGTATAGGGGCCTAAGCCTGTGCGCGCTGTGGCACTGTGAAAGCTGCGATGGCCGTAGTGATGGGAACTGCGAGGGTCAATGCCATCGCACCCACTCCGGAACGCAGCAGCTCAGTGGCGACGAGATCGCTGCTCAAAATCTGGCCGGCAGGGCGTTCTGCTGCGGTAATCAGCATGAGCAGCGGCAAGGCTGCGCCGGTATAGGTGAGAATCAACGTATAGACCATGGAGGCGATGTGGTCGCGGCCCACCTTCATTGCGGAGAGGAAAAGCTGTGAAGGGCGAGCATCAGGGTCCGCTCCGTGGAGTTCGGTAATGGTGGATGCTTGGGCCACGGCGACGTCGGCAAGGCTGCCCAAGGCACCGACCACAAAACCGCATAAGAGCACGCCCACGATGGACACGTTGGGCATATAAAGAAGTAGCTTCAGGTTGTCCTCGGAACTATAGCCTTGTAGCTGCGAACTATCGATAGCGGCCCACGCTAACGCTGCTGCAAGAATGAGAGCGATAAGGGAGCCGCCCACCGCCGATGCCGATTTCCAATTCAGGCCGTGGACGAGAGGAACGGCGAGCAGAATGATAGCGGAGCAGGCGACCAGGGCGGACCAGAGGGGGTTATGGGCGTCGATAAGAGCGGGGACGAGGAACGCAAAGATCACGCCTAGGCTGAGCGCCAAGCCGATAAGGGCGCGCACGCCATGCCAGGCCGCAAAAGCGATAATGACGACGGCCACGATAACTGCCCACAGAGCTAGGCTTCCGGTGCGCTGATAATCAGCGAAAGCATAGGACACAGCACCGGAAGGGTCATTAGCCTTGGAAAGAACAATGTTGTCGCCCGGTTTGAGCTGCGGATCGCCGGCATTTCCGTAGGTGACCAATTGAGTCATGCGTCCTTCGTCCTCGCCGGAGGTGATGTTGACCAAGGCGCGGTCGCACTGCACTTCCTCAGTCCCCGGAATGAGCGGCGGTTTATCAAAGGCCTGTCCAGTAAGTTCCGATTGGCAAGCCGAGTGATCTGTCGTGTCGACCGTGCCCTCGACCTGTGGGTGGTTGAGGGCATAGGTTTGCTGAAAATCAGTGGAGGTGTGCTCGGAGGCTGGACTCTGAGGCCACAGCAATGCCATGCCCGCGATGGTGGCAATAAGCGCTGTGACGAGCACACCGAGCAAAGTCAATCGCCATGGATGCTGAGTTATCGAAGTAGAGAGCCGACGCCATGAACTAGGGGTCGGCTGAGATTTAGGTTCCGCAGAATGTCTTCCCATGCACCATATTGTTATGGATTATCACTATCATTAGCAACTGGCGGGAAACTACTGCTTGTAGCTCACTAGGAAGTTACCTAGGCGCTCAATGGCGTTTTCGATTTGGGATGCCCACGGCAGCGTCACCACGCGGAAGTGATCCGGGTTCGGCCAGTTAAAGCCGGTGCCTTGCACCATGAGGATCTTTTCTGCCTTCAAAATATCCAGCATGAGCTTGGCATCATCATGGATCTCATACACGTTCGGATCCAAGCGCGGGAAGAGGTACAGCGAGCCCATGGGCTTTACCGCAGAAACGCCCGGAATCTCGTTGAGCTTTTCGTAGGCAATATTGCGCTGGCGCAAAAGGCGCCCGCCGGTACCGGTGAGCTCGTAGATGGACTGCCGGCCACCTAGCGCCACCTGGATAGCGTGCTGCGCTGGCACATTCGGGCATAGGCGCGTTCCGGCGAGCAACTCCAGTCCCTCGATGAAGCCACGGGCGTGGTGCTTAGGGCCGGTGAGCACCATCCAACCAGCGCGGTAACCACATACGCGGTAAGCCTTGGACAAGCCATTAAATGTGATGGTGAGCAGGTCTGGGGCGAGCGAAGCGATGGAGATGTGCTGCGCGCCGTCGTAAAGAATGCGGTCATAGATCTCATCGGCCAAGATGAGCAGGTTATGTTCGCGGGCGATGTTGACAATCTTCTGCAAAACTTCGCGCGAGTAGACAGCACCCGTTGGGTTATTCGGGTTGATGACCACAATGGCCTTGGTCTTATCCGTGATCTTGGACTCGATGTCCTCGATCGATGGGTTCCAGTCGTCCTCCTCATCGCACAGGTAGTGCACTGGGGTGCCACCCGCCAGGGACGTAGCTGCCGTCCACAGTGGATAGTCCGGCGCCGGGATGAGAACCTCATCGCCATTATTGAGCAGCGCCTGGGTGGTCATGCTGATGAGCTCGGAGACGCCATTGCCCAAGAAGACATCGTTGATATCAAAGGGCGGAAAATCTTCAAGCTCGTAGCGGGTAACAATGGACCGACGAGCAGAAATGATTCCTTTGGAGGTGGAATAGCCCTGGGAAGTAGGCAGGGCAGCGATCATATCGCGCATGATGACATCGGGAGCCTCGAAGCCGAAGACGGCTGGGTTACCGGTGTTGAGTTTCAAGATGGTGTGCCCATCGAGCTCCATGCGTTCCGCTTCCGCAGAGACCTCGCCGCGAATGTCATACGCGACGCCCTTGAGTTTGTCGGACTGGTCAAAGATGCGGTGTTTCGGAGAAGTCATGGGAATATTGTGCCACGATTCACAGCTACACAAAACGCTTTAACAGCGGCGATGACTATTTTTTATTCCACTCGCTGAATTTGCGCTTGGCCAGATCCATAGCCTGTCCGGTTATTTCGCCGGCTTGCATGCGGCGATCGGCCCACATCTTTTCTTCGATCATTTTTTGCTGTGCGCGCTCATGCGCCGTGAGTGCGCGAATCTCGCGCAATTGCTCTTTTTCAATTTGGCGCACGGATGGGGCGTGCCACGAGGATGGGCCCACCTTGGCAACGTAGAGCAGAATCCACAGGATAGGGATGAGCGCGGCTGCTACCGCGCCTCCCAGCAAAAGCCATGGGCTGCTCAAGGTCGCGCTCATCACGATAAGCGTTGGGCTGGCAACGGCAAGCACCACCGAGCCGGAAAGTGCGGTCGCAAACTTTGGCTTCTTGCCCGCATTATGGGCGCGCGTGACCTCACCGCGGGAATAGACCTTGACCTCGTGGGAACCACGCGCCGGAATGTCTTGGAAGACGGGCACGAGGTCTTGGTGGGTGTGGGCGCGCATGACGTCGTCCGAGCGGTCTTCGAACTCTTCCATGGTTAACCGGCCTTCACCCACGGCGCGGGCGAGGTCATTGATTGCATCGTTGCGCTCGGAATCGGACAGGCGCATCGTCCGATTGATAGGGGAAGAACCAAAGCTATTACTCACGCTTCCCAGTCTAGGAAATTTCCTCCCTGCTAGGGGCGTGCTCTTAGCGAACGCTGCCTATAGGTCCTTGGTCTCAGCGGCGGAAGATTCCTCGTCCTTCTTTTCGGGCTGCTTCTTGCCGCCCACCAGGCTGGCGAGGAATGGGAAGAGGGCGACAGTAAGTGCGCCGCCGGAGACAAAAATGGAGGCATTTTCGGGTTCCATAATCTTGGAGTTCACCGCCAAGGTGGTCACCGCCACGATGATCGGCAGACCGGTGGCGGAATACAAGCCCACTTGGAGGCGCTCGCGGATGGTTTCAATATCGGATCCGGTATGCGCTACATTTTCGCGCAGGAAGACCGGTAGACCACGCGTCACCAGAATGAGGGCTGGAATGCCCAGCACCTTCCACGGATTATTGGCAATGGTATCCCAGCTAATGCTCATGCCGGAGACCACAAAGAAGACCGGGATAAGCATCGAATAAAACACCACATCGAGGCGGTGTTCAAGGCGGCGGTGGAATTCATCCGGGATGATGCGGTTCAAAATAATGCCAGCGGCAAAGGCGCCGAGCACGATATCGAGTTCAAAGACTGCCGTAACCGCCATGAGGATGGCCAGAATCAGGATGATAAGACGCAAGATCGTCTGGTTGGTGGAGCCCGCACCGGAGATAAAGGCGGTCTTCACCCAGGGGATGGTCGAGGCGATGGCCGCTGGCATGACGGCGACGGCAACGGCGATGATGATGAAGAACAACAAAATGATCATCGTCGTCAGCGTGGAACGAGTACCTAGCAACAGCGCCATTGCGGTAATGGGGGCGACCTCACCAATGGCACCATGAATCATCACGGAGTTGCCCACCTTGGTGCCTAGAATGCGGTCCTGTTTCAGCATCGGCGTGAGCGTGCCCAGCGCCGTTGAAGTCAGGGCCAAGGCGACGACGATGGCACCTGGCACGTTATCCACCAAGAAGTAGGCGCCCACTCCACAGGCGAGGGCACAGATGATCCAAGTAGATAGTGCCGTTCCGGCTTCTTTGGTTTTGAGGGTAGAGATTTGAATCTCAAAGCCTGCAAGAAGGAACAGCGCGCCCACGCCGAGCTCCTTGAGCATTGCGATGCCTTCGTCCTCGGCCGCGAGGTCGAGTACGGAAGGACTAATAATCATGCCGAAAATCAGCAAGAGGGCCACCGACGGCAGGCGGTAGCCCAACATATAAGAGACCAGCGGCGCGAGTAGAGCCGCGGCCATAATCCAGGCGAAAGAGACGAGGGAATTTGTATTTTCAGTTGCGCCTGCCGCCAGCAGCAGGGCATCGGTGGCGAGTCCCGCATTAAAATGCATGGACTACAGCGTACGCACCAATGCCTCTGCGTGCCTACTCAGATTCAGGTGGCTTGGGCACGCTTTCCGACGCCGGTGGTGCCGGAGCCGCCGGCGGTGCTGGCGGGGTCGGTGCGGCTGGCGGCTCAGCCTTTGGCGGCGTAGGCGCAGCAGGGGCCTCTGGCGGTTTTGGTGCTGCGGGCGGCGTCGGCGCTGCCGGAGCTGCTGGCGCCGCTGGCGCTCCAGGTGCGCTAGGCGGGGTCGGCGCGGCTGGTGCCTTGGGTGCAGGTGCTGCTGGAGCACTAGGTGGGGTAGGTGCGCTCGGTGCCGCTGGAGCAGCTGGTGCCGCTGGTGCTTGGGGAGCTTGTGGCGCAGCTGGTGCGGCCGGTGCCGGAGGCGTTGCAGGTGCGCTAGGCGGTGTTGGAGCTGCTGGTGCCTTGGGCGCAGGTGCTGCTGGAGCACTAGGTGGGGTAGGTGCGCTCGGTGCCGCTGGAGCAGCTGGTGCTGCCGGTGCTTGGGGAGCTTGTGGCGCAGCTGGTGCGGCCGGTGCCGGAGGCGTTGCAGGTGCGCTAGGCGGTGTTGGAGCTGCTGGTGCCTTGGGCGCAGGTGCTGCTGGGGCACTTGGCGGGGTAGGTGCGCTCGGTGCTGCGGGCGCGGCCGGCGCTGCAGGAGCGGAGGGGGCTGGTGCTGGTGCCGATGCGGCAGGGGTGTGGGTGGTGTTTGGGGTGGTAGAAGTGGGGGCGTCGGCAAGCGGGGCGTCATTGGTGCCCGCGGACTTCTGGTTGCGTACCGGGGTAGCAAGGAACGCCTTGGGGTGGGGCTCCGGCAGGGTGCCAGCCTCGTCGAGGGAGATGGAATTGCGCAGCATAACCGCCACGTCATTGACCTTGGTGGTGGGGGTGGAATCCTGCGCCAAGGACTTCACGCCGCCGGTCATCATGACATTGCAGAAGGGGCAGCCGGTGGCGATTTCTTCCGCGCCGGTCTCGAGGGCCTGCTCGGTGCGGAAGTCATTGATGCGGGTGCCAAGCTTTTCCTCCATGAACATGCGGGCGCCGCCGGCGCCACAGCAGAAGGCCTCGTCGCGGTTCTTGTCCATCTCACGCAGCTCCACGCCGGTGGCCTCGAGCAGCTCGCGCGGAGGATCGAAGACCTTATTGTGGCGGCCGAGGAAGCAAGGATCGTGGTAGGTAATGGGCTTGCGGTTTTCCGGCGTGCGTGGCACCGGCTTGAGCAAGCCCTCGCGGACCAGGCGGTTGAGCAGCTGGGTGTGGTGGAAGACGTCGAAGTGCCCGTCAAAGTCCGGGTACTCATTGCGGATGGTGTTAAAGCAGTGTGGGCAGGTGGTGATGATCTTGCGCTGGCCCTCCGGGACGCCGTCAAAGGCGTTGTTGAGGGTTTCAACGTTTTGCTGCGCCATCATCTGGAAAAGGAACTCGTTGCCGGCGCGGCGGGCAGGATCACCCGTACAGGTCTCACCCGTGGAGAGCACGCCAAACTTTACGCCTGCGGTATGCAGCAGGTCTACTACGGCACGAGTGGTGCGGCGGCCATCGTCATCATAAGCGCCAGCACAGCCCACCCAGAGCAGGTATTCCATATCGGAGAAATCGGCCTCGTCCTCACCGATGATGGGGACGTCGATGCCATCGGCGCGGGCCTCATCGATCCAGGCGCGGCGCTCAGAATTATTCCGGCCCCATGGATTGCCCTTGTTTTCCATATTCTTAAACAAGCCGGTGAGCTCGGAAGGGAAGTCCGATTCTGCGAGCACCTTGAAGCGGCGCAGGTCCGCAATGTGGTCGATGTGTTCAATATCGGTTGGGCACTGATCCACGCAGGCACCGCAGTTAGTACAAGACCACAGCACGTCATCGTCGATGACGCCGGCCATGGACAGCACATCCAGGCCTTCGTGCGGGTTGTAATTATCCAGTGCGCCCTGACGCAGATCCATCATGACCTTTTTGGGGCTCAGAGGCTTTTCGGTATTCCACGCCGGGCATAGTTCTTGGCAGCGGCCGCACTCGGTACACGAGGTGGAATCCAGCAGCATCTTCCAGCTACCTGGGGTGATGTCTTCCTCCAAGTCCAGGGTGGGCAGGGATTGTAGGGCCTTTTCACCGGTGGCGTTGCGCTGGAAGAAGATATTGAAAAAGCTGGTGAAGCGGTGCCACATCACGCCCCACTGGAAATTGCGGGAAATGAAGACGATAAACAGCATGCCGGACAGCAGCTTGAACAAGGCGAAGAAGCTCACCAATGCCGGGGATTCGGGGAAGAGCTTGGCCAAGTGGATGCTCAAGAAATCCGCCCAAGCGGAACCGCCGCCGTAGGTGGCGATCTTGGTGGATTTCACCAAGATCATGCCGAGTCCCTCAGAAAAGACAATGAACTCTACCCAGCGTGCCGAGGTGGTCTGGGAGTTGAAGAAGCGGCTGCCGCGCTCGGTATCGCCAAGTTTGAGGCGCACGGCGATGAGGAAACCAATACCGAGGACCGTCGCGATGCCCAAGACTTCCTCAACGAAGTGGTAGACCGGCCAGTGGCTGAGCCAGGGCCAGCCCTTGTCCGGCGCGAAGGTTTGAATATAGGCCTCAAACCACACCAGGATGCCGAAAAGGAATCCCACCATCACCAGCCAGTGGGCGGCATTGACCAGAGGCTTACCCTTGAAGTGGGAATGGCCAAAGACCTCTGCAATAACGCGCCATAAACGCTTGCCTATATTATCGGTGCGCTTGAGCTGGTTAGGTCCGCCGGAGCGGATGAACTTGAAGAGGGCCCATACGCGGGTGAAAAAGTACAGCCACACCGGAATCGATGCAGCTATAGCGATCCAACCGAACACGGTGGTCATGCGTGCTCCTTTATTACTGATGCTCCACGTTGTTATCTACCTTAAAGCCTCGGGGCAAAAATCCCAGAGTCTGCATTCAGTGCGGTGCCGCGGCGGGATGGACTGTACACTGTCAAGATGAGAAACTCGGCCGTCACATTCTTTTGAACGTGCTGTACACGGCGGCAGTGTAAAGCCAGTGCCGGTGCCTGCAGCGTGGCCTAACCTGGCAAGAAGAGAGCCTAAACCGCCGTAGAAAGGGCAAACCGCCATGGGCAAAACGAATATCACCAAGGCCGCGGTGGCCTTGACCGCAGGCCTTGCCGCCTTTGGCGTTACCGGATTCGCCGTGGCGCAAGGCGGCTTGACTGCCAACCTGGCGCTTTCGGGTAGCTTCTTCAAAATCACGATGGGGCATCTAGATGGCGAGGGCTTTTCGCTGTTTGTCGATGATGATCAAAAGGGCGATGAACACCTTCCCGTCGCGCGTATCAAACTGGACCATGCCAAGGTTTCTGACCTGTGCCTTTCCGTGACGGTTCCGAAGGTGCCCGGCGTTGGTGGGGAGGCTACCCTAGCTTTGAAAGCTGAGGGTGAGGGCAGCGTGGAATCCGATAGCCTGCTGGTCGGCGCGACCGACGTGGATGGTTCCTTGGTGATGCAGGATGTCAACGTGGGCATCGATGCGAATCAGCTCAGCGATACCGCCGATCCCGGCGCGTGGGGCCTGTACTCGAAGCAGGTCTCCCTCAAAGCGGATGATGTGAAGGCCACCTCCGTGGGCGCGCAACGCCTTTCCGCCAAGAATGTGGGAGTAACGGTGCGGAAGGGCTCCGAAAATGGCTGCTGAGCCTACAGCGGAAGAAACCCGGTCCCTTCCATTAGCAGAGGCATCGGGCGAAGAATCTAAGCCTGGCGTGTGGCAGCGCTTTCGCCGCTGGCGTTCTGGCCGGCCCTTTTTTCCGGGGTTGTTGCTCATCCTTTCCGGAATTATTATCGCCGCGCCGGCCTATATCACCATCCGCATCTCTGACCTTTTGGTCATGATTTCCACCATCTCTGGCGTCTCTACGCTGCTTATTGGCGTCTTGCTAGCCATGTTCGGTCTTGGTGCGTGGTTCCAGCCGGCAACCTCGAATTATGTCGGTGTGCTAGGCATCATCGTGGCCATTATTGCCTTGCCGACGTCCAATTTGGGCGGCTTCGTCATCGGCTCCCTGCTCGGCATTATTGGCGGGGCCTTTACCTTTGCGTGGCAGCCAGGGGAGAAGAAGCGCGGTACGAAGGAAGCAGCGGATCAATGATGAGGGCGTTGCCTCGAGCGGCGCGCGGCTGCCTAATTGTGCTGGCTTGTGCGCTGGTGGTTGCTGGTGCCAGCGGCTCAGAGCGGGTTAATGCGCAAGACGCTCCAGCGGCTCCGTACTTCAGTACCGTCTTCGCGGATACGGTGACGTTGAGAAAGAATGTCACTGTGTCGTTGGGTACCTTTCCCACCGCCACTGGCGATGTGCGGGTATTGGAGCTAAAAGGCGACAACCTCGACATCGAAAACCTTGGGATCACGCTGCCTGGCCGCTACGGCGATGGCATGTTGACTACGGGAGGGGATACCACCGAGGTACGCGGCGGACCGGTGACCATTATGGCTACCGAGCTCACAGCCACCCCGGCGGTGGGGCAGGTTTCTGCTCCCCGGGCGGATATCGATTTAAGCCGCGACGATATCAATGCCGTGTTGGATAAACTTGGTGTTCCAGAGCCGCACCCCGTCCCCGATGCGGAAGTGCCTGATGTAATCATGGAGCATCTCGAGCTGCGCGATGTCACCCTTGAGCTGGTGAACCTCAAGGGTGCTCACTTCAACGCGCCGACCGTGACGGTAGGGCTGGACTAGCTCACTGCCGGCGAAGACCTATCCTTGAGCGAACTGGGATTGATGCAGGCGCCAGTATGCGCCTTGGGCCGCAAGGAGATCGTCGTGCGAACCTTGTTCCACGATGGTGCCGTTTTCCATGACGAGGATGAGGTCAGCATCGCGAATGGTGGACAAGCGGTGGGCAATGACGAAGGAGGTGCGGTCTGCGCGTAGCGCGTTCATCGCCTCTTGGACGAGGACCTCGGTACGGGTATCGACCGAAGAGGTGGCCTCATCGAGGATGAGCAGCGCGGGCTGGGCCAAGAACGCACGGGCGATGGTGATGAGCTGGCGCTCGCCGGCCGAGATGGCACCGCCGTCTTGGTCGATGATGGTGTCATAGCCATCGGGCAGCGCGTGAACGAAGCGGTCCACATAGGTCGCCTTTGCCGCCGCAATGACTTCTTCATCCGTCGCGTCCAAGCGGCCGTAGCGGATGTTTTCCATGATGGAGCCCTTAAAGAGCACGGCGTCCTGGAGCACCATGCCCACCTGGGAACGCAGGGTATGGCGAGGCATGCGGGCGATATCGTGCCCATCAATGAGAATCTGCCCGCCATCGAGCTCATAGAAGCGCATGAGCAGGTTGACCAGGGTGGTCTTGCCGGCACCGGTGGGGCCGACAATGGCCGCGGTCTGGCCGGGCTCCACGCGCAGGTTGAGGCCGGTGATGAGCTCCTTATCCTCTGCGTAGGAGAAGTCAACGTCCTGGAACTCCACGAGTCCTAGGGCGCGGCCGGGAAGGTCCTCGTTGGTGGTGTCGGGGGCTTGCTCTTCGGCGTCGAGAAGCTCAAAGACGCGCTCGGCCGAGGCCACGCCGGATTGCACCTGCTGCATCATGCCGCCGAGCTGGCCTAACGGCTGGTTGAACTCGCGGGAGTACTGGATAAATGCAGTGGCAGCGCCCAGAGTCATGTGGCCATTGGCCACGCGCAGACCACCCAGGACCGCAATGGCCACATAAGACAGGTAGGACAGGAACTGCATGATGGGCATCATGATGCCGGACAGGAACTGAGCCTTAGCTGCGGAGCGGTAGAGCTCCTCGTTGCGCTTGTCGAATTCCTCCGTCATGGCCTCGGTACGGCCGAAGACGATGGCTAGGTCGTGGCCGGAGAAGGATTCTTCTACCTGGCCGTTGAGCTGACCGGTGGAGCGCCATTGCGTTTTGAACTGGCGCTGCGAGCGGGTGCCGATGACACCAATGACCAGGCCAGTAAGCGGCAGGGACAGGAGGGCGATGAGAGCGAGTTGCCAGGAGACGCTGAACATCATGATGGTGATGCCAATGACCAGCAGCGCGTCATAAAACAGCTGCGATAGTGCCTGCTGCAGGGCTTGCTGCACGTTGTCGATGTCATTGGTGGTACGCGAAAGGATATCGCCGCGCTGCTGGGAATCAAAGTAGTTGAGAGGCAGCGCATTAATCTTCGCCTCCACGCGCTCGCGTAGGTCAAACACGATATCCATGCTTAACTTGTTGAGGATGGCTCCCTGCCACCACTGGAAGCCAGAGGAGACGATATACATCGCGATCACGGTGATGATGAGCGTGCCCAGGTGGTTAAAATCAATGCCTTCACCGGGGACGAAGTCCATCGCGGAAGCCATATCCGCAAAGCGGTCCTGGCCCTCAGCGCGCATGCCCGCAATGGCTTGCTCGGCGGAAATATTAGAGGGCAGGTTGCGCGAAATGACGCCGGCAAAGATGACGTCCATGGCCTTGCCCATGATCTTCGGGGCTACCACGGCCAAGAAGATGCAGACGATATTCATCGCCGCGACAGCCCACAGGTGGCGCTTGAAGGGAGCAAGCAGGGAGAAAAGGCGTTTGGTGGAGGGCCAGAAATTCTTGGCCTGACGGGGTGCGGAGCCGTCCATGGGATCAAGACCGGCGTCCGTGGACTCGGTGGTAGAGGTGGTGTTTTCAGCCATTAGTTTTCGCCTCCTGCAACACCGGCGGTTTCTTGGGAATCAACGATTTCTTGGTAGACCGCGCAGCGGCCAAGGAGCTCCTCGTGGGTGCCGCGGTCGACGATGCGGCCGGCATCCAGCACCAGAATCTGGTCCGCATCGCGGATAGACGCCACGCGCTGGGCGACGATAATGCTGGTCACCGGCTGACCGCGCTCGGCAAAGGAGGCGCGCATTGCGGCGCGCACCTTGGCATCGGTGGCCACGTCCAGCGCAGAGAAGGAATCATCAAAGAGATAGATCAGCGGGCGGGCAACAAGCATGCGCGCGATGGACAGGCGCTGGCGCTGGCCACCGGAGACATTCGTGCCGCCCTGTGCGATGGGCATGTCCAAGTCTTCTACGAAGTCCGCCTGAGCCACGCGCAGCGCCTCCCAGAGCTCGTCATCGGTGGCTTCGGGGCGGCCCAAGCGCAGGTTGGAGGCCACAGTGCCGCTAAATAGGTAAGCCTTCTGCGGGACAAGGGAGACGCGCTGGACAATGTCCTGGCGGGCCAGGGAGGTGGTAGGGGTGGCGTCGATAAGCACCTGGCCCTCCGTCGGCACGTACAGGCGTGGGATGAGGGAAACCAGGGTGGTCTTGCCCGAGCCCGTCGAACCGATGATGGCGGTAGTGGTGCCGGGCTGGGCGGTAAAGGAAATGTTTTCTAGCACGGGCGCATCCGCACCGGCATAAGAAAAGCCCACGTTGCGAAATTCCACCGTGCCCGCGCAGGCCTCCGGAGAGGTGGTGGAGCTGGGTGGGGTAATGGAGGGCTCGTGCTGGAGCACCTCGGTAATGCGGCGGGCACAGATGATGGCGCGCGGCAGCATCATTGCCATGAAGGTACCCATCATGACCGCCGCCAAAATCTGGAGCAGGTACTGCAGGAATGCGGTCAGCGAGCCGACGTTGACCAAGCCCTCATCCACGCGGTGGCCGCCGAACCACAGGACCGCGCCCGTGGCCACGTTGAGGATCACCGTAATGAGCGGGAACATCACCACGAAAAGCCGGCCGATGTTCAAGGACAGATGGGTAATGTTCTTATTTTCTTTGGTGAAGCGCTCGGACTCATAGGCCTCGCGCACGAAGGCGCGCACCACGCGGATACCGGTGATCTGCTCGCGCAGGGTGCCATTGATGGAATCCAGCTTGTCCTGCATGGAACGGAAGAGCGGCATGAGGCGGGAAATGATAACGGAGATGGTGCCGAGCAAAACCGCCACGGATACCCACACCAGCCAGGACATACCGGCGTCTTCGCGCACGGCCATGATGATGCCGCCGATGGACATGATGGGTGCGGTCACCATGAAGTTCAGCATCATCATGTAGACCATTTGCACCTGCTGGACGTCATTGGTGCCGCGGGTAATGAGCGTAGGCGTGCCAAAACGGCTCATGTCCTCAGTGGACAGGGAATTCACGTGGCGGAAGACCTCGCTGCGTAGATCTCGGCCGACGCCCATAGCGGTGCGGCTGCCGCACCATACCGCGCCGATGGCGGTGATGACTTGGGCAAAGGCTACGGCCAGCATGATGCCGCCGGTGCGCCAGATGAAGTCCACATCGCCCTGAGACACACCTTCATCGATGATCTTGGCATTAAGCGATGGAAGGTACAGCGTGGCAGCTGTTGACAAGGCCTGCAGGACAAGTACCGCGATGAAATACGGCGTATACGGCGCCGACCGTGTAATGAGAATGCGAACCAGATCCATGGACTCGCGCCCCTTTCCTTGCCGTGGCTGGGTAGCCGTGCAAGTTTATACCGGTGGTGGGTGGGGCGCTAGTCGGTAATTGCTGCTAAATCCCCACGTGAGCCAGCTGCGCGCGGGTGATGACGCTGCGCCAGTCTTCAAAATCCTGCAGTGGGGCGCATAGGCCTTCCCACGTGGTGACGGCCACGCCGCGGGCCTTGAGTTCCAAGACGAGTAGCTCGCGATTGCCAGAGGCGGCCAGGCGGTGGATTTCATTATGTGTGATATCGCCGTTTGGTCCTACCCGCACGTTGCCGATAAGGCGCAAGCGGGGAGTGGTGCCGGGGCCGCAGTGGGAGCCCGTGACGGCGTCGCCCAGCACGCCCGCCAAGCCCGCAAAGCGGCGGAGTAGACCGAATGGTGCGGTGCACTGGGTAATGAGGTCCACACACATGCCAGCGCTGATAAGCTTCTCGGCGGTGGATAAGGCTGCCGGGCCCTCCCCGATGATGGCTATACGCTGCATGAAAGTGCCTCCTCGTGCAGGGCGCGCACGCCCGCAATAGACTGTCTTGTCTGTAAATCTAGTCCGCTTGGTACGGATTGGAAACTTTTTATTCGCACCTCCCGCCAAGCTCAGCGGCTTTTCGCCTAGAATCCGCTGCGCCGCCTCGGGGTTTTGCCTAATGTGTGACGGCATGAACCCAACGACGAACCTGCTGGACGGTGGCAAGAACTACCGCGACCCCAGCATCTCCCCGGAAGGCACGCGCGATACCGCGCCGCTGGACGCCGAGGTAGCCGCGCGCAACCAGCACTTGGTGGACCAGTGGGCGGATAAGCTTTACGACGCCTCAGCGGAAACCATTACCGAATGGGCCGCCGAGCACGCACCCGGCCGCCTGGCCGTGACCATGTCCATGGAAAATACGGTCCTGGCCGAGCTCGCCCACCGCGCCGGGCTCGATGCAGACCTGCTTTTCATCGATACCGGCTGGCACTTCCAGGAAACCCTCCAGGTGGCCGACGAGGTAGAAAAGCGCTACCCGGACCTGCCACTTGTTCGCGTACTGCCGTTGCTTAGCCCAGAAGAACAAGACGAGGTATACGGCCCGCGCCTCTACTCCCGCGATACCGCGGCCTATAACCGCATGCGCAAGGTTGAGCCGCTGAACATGGCCATGGACCCTTATGCCGGCTGGGTCACCGGCCTGCGCCGCGCCGATTCCGAGCACCGCGCCACCGCCCCGGCGCTGAGCCTCGACCGCACCGGCCGGTTGAAGATCTCGCCCATCATCACCTGGGATCTAGACGATACGGACCGCTATATCGAGGACAACGACCTCATCATCCACCCACTCACCCTGCAGGGATACCGCTCCATCGGCTGCGCACCGCTGACCTTCCCGGTTGGTGAAGGCGACGATGCCCGGTCCGGGCGCGTATTTGCAGACGGCAAGACAGAATGCGGGTTACACGAATAATGAGCACACTTTCTCCACACTTAAAAGACCTAGAAAACGAGTCCATCCACATCCTGCGCGAGGTGGCCGGGCAGTTCGACAAGGTAGGCATCCTATTTTCCGGCGGCAAGGACTCCGTCGTTGTCTTCGAGCTAGCCCGCCGCGCCTTCGCCCCGGCCACGGTGCCGTTTGAGCTGCTCCATGTCGATACCGGCCACAACTTCCCTGAGGTCATCGATTTCCGCGACCGCCTCGTGGAAGAATCCGGCGCTCGCCTCCACGTCGCCCGCGTCCAGGACTGGATCGACCGCGGCGACCTGCAAGAGCGCCCCGATGGCACCCGCAACCCGCTGCAATCCGTGCCGCTGGTAGAGACCATCGCCGAGCGCGAATATGACGCCGTGTGCGGTGGCGCCCGCCGCGACGAGGAGCGCGCCCGCGCCAAGGAACGCATCTTCTCCATCCGCGATTCCTTCGGCGGCTGGGATCCCCGCCGCCAGCGCCCCGAGCTGTGGGACCTGTACAACGGCGGCAAGATGGCCGGCGAAAACGTCCGCGTCTTCCCCATCTCCAACTGGACCGAATCCGATATTTGGGAATACATCGGCGCCCGCGAACTGGAGCTGCCCTCCATCTACTACTCGCATAAGCGCGAGGTATTCAAGCGCAATGGCATGTGGCTAGCACCTGGCGAATGGGGCGGCCCGGCCGAAGGCGAGGAACTGGAAACCCGCACCGTGCGCTACCGCACCGTGGGCGATATGTCCTGCACCGGCGCTGTGGAATCTACCGCGTCGACCCCGGATGAGGTACTCGCGGAGATCTCCATTTCCACCCTTTCCGAGCGCGGCGCCACCCGCGCCGATGACAAACTTTCCGAGTCCGCCATGGAGGACCGCAAGAAGGAAGGCTACTTCTGATGACCACGACCCTCACGCCGAATGTCGGCGCCCTCAAGCAGCGCGATACCCTGCGCCTGTGCACCGCCGGCTCCGTTGATGACGGCAAGTCCACCTTCGTCGGCCGCCTGCTCTATGACACCAAGTCCGTGCTCGCGGACCAGGTCGAGTCCATGGAGCGCACCTCCACCGACCGCGGCTTCGACGGCATGGACCTTTCCTTGCTTGTCGACGGCCTGCGTGCCGAGCGCGAGCAGGGCATTACCATCGACGTGGCCTACCGCTACTTCGCTACGGATAAGCGCACCTTCATCCTCGCCGATACCCCCGGCCACGTGCAGTACACCCGCAATACGGTCACCGGCATGTCCACCTCTCAGGTGGTGGTGCTGCTTATCGACGCCCGCCATGGCGTTGTCGAACAAACCCGCCGCCACCTCAACGTGGCCGCCCTCCTCGGCGTGCGCCACGTGGTCCTCGCGGTGAACAAGATCGACCTGGTGGACTACGACGAGCAGGTCTTCCGCGATATCGAGTCCGAGTTCAACCAGATCGCTACCCGCCTGGGTATCACCGATACCACCGTGGTGCCGATTTCCGCGCTCAAGGGCGATAACGTGGTCGAGCGCTCCACCACTATGCCGTGGTACACCGGCCCGACCGTCCTCGAGGTTCTCGAGACCGTCCCCGTGGCCACCGGCCGCGCCGATGAGCTGGACTTCCGTTTCCCCATCCAGTACGTCATCCGCGAGCACGCCTCCGATTACCGCGGCTACGCCGGCCGCGTGAAGGCGGGCTCCATCTCCGTGGGCGACGAGGTCTACCTCCCTGAAGGCCGCACCAGCACCATCACCCAGATTGACACCGCTGACGGCCCAGCCGACACAGCCGCCACCGGTGACTCCGTCACGCTCCTGCTTGCCGACGACGTCGATCTCGCCCGCGGCGATCTCCTCGCCGGCCCCCAGCGTCCCGCGTCCACCCGCGAATTCGACGCCACCGTTGTGGGCCTGACCGAAAAGGAGATTAAGCCTGGCCAGATGCTCAAGCTGCGCTACGGCTCTTCCCTGGTCAAAGCCCGCGTCGCCGCCGTCACCCGCACCCTGGATCTTGATGGCGTTTCCGACGTCGAGGACCCCGAGTCCGTCGCCATGAACGACATCGCCCACATCACCATCCAGACCCAGGCCGAGCTCCCCGTCGAGGACTATGCCGCCCGTGGCGCGGTGGGCAACTTCCTGCTCATCGATCAATCCTCCGGCAACACCCTCGCCGCCGGCTTCGTAGGCCACCGCCTGCGCTAGTCACTCTTTGCGCTGCTGCTGTTCTTTTCACCGCGCATCATTAGGATGCCCGTGATGCCGAGCAGCAGCGGCGTGGAGATACCGAACACCGTAGGCCCTACTACGGTCAAGTTCACGATCGGCAGGACAACCGCCGCCACCAGCGCGAAAGCCCCGAACTTCTGCTGAAACGTCTTCTCGCTCATTCTTATCTCTCCTTCGGCTACGTTACAGCCACGATAACCGCCCCTAGCTCCCCGCGAAAGCCTAGAACGCGGCCATTTCTTGGCTTCCGTGCTCCCCTCGAAGCACCGCTCCGCCGCACCGCGGCCGCCTCCGCAAACAAAACAAGCACGTTTCGCCGCCTAACTGGTGAAGTTTTAGCGAAACGTGCTTGTTTTACATCGAACTATTGCATAGGCGGAACGTCGCCGGACATGACTACCTTTTGCGCACCTTCATCCCAGCGGAAGCCGGCTTGTGTTGTCCCCGATGCTTCAGCGTTGCCCTCACCCTCCTTTGGCCAGCGGTAGGTAACTGCAATCTCGGAATCATCCACTCGGCTGACCTTTGGCGAAAACCCGTATGCCTTTGCAGTGGCCGTTCCTAGGTATTCGCCATTGTGGAAAAGCAGGATGTGATATGGCGAGGAAGCGGTCGCTCCTTCAAGCGTGACGGTTATCCACGAAAGATCTGCGCACGGGTCAAAATTGGAGTCAAAAGGCCTCCACGGCCTATCAAGTCCTGGATATGGTTCGACCTGAGCGATTGCCTTTTCATAGGCACTCTCGTCATTGTCAGAGCTGCATTCAGAAGAGCCACCATTGCCTTGACCCCGGCTAGGTGCACTCTCGTCCTGCTTCTTCTCTGGAGGAGTTTCGACTACGGTAGTGGTCTTTCGCGCGGGCTTTTCTTCAGTATTTCCGTCGGCGGAAGAGGTAGCTTGATCCGCTTCGGAAGCGCTTTCCTTTGCAGCAGAGAAAGAAGGCGAATCTTCTGGATCCGCAGAATCACTTCCACAGGCTGTTAAGGAAAAGCAGAGAACACCGGCGCTAGCCACTGCTGCTGCGGAACGCAGTTGAAGCAAGAAATGGTCGAGGCTGTTGAGCATGGTCGAGTTTCCTTTCGCGGGACTATTAGCAGGAAGCCGAGTCAAACCCGACAATAGCAACAGCGCTGGCCAAGACAAGCCGAAATGACGATCCTAGACTTCTTATCCCGTTGGCGGTACGTCGCCGGACATGATGACCTTTTGCTGTCCTTCATCCCACCGGAAGCCTGCGTCGGTTGTGCCTGAGCGGTTGGCATTGCCTTCACCTTCGCGCGGCCAGTGGTAGGTTACCGCGATCTCGGAATCACTCACACGCTCAATAGTGGGGGCGAATCCATAGGGCTTTGCCGTTGCGGTGCCTAAGTATTCGCCGTGATTAAACAGCATGATGTGGAAAGGAGAAGAACTAGTTCCTCCCTCAATCATCAGGGTTTCCCACGATAGGGATGCGCAGGGGTCATAGCCGGAGGAATCAAAGAGCTCCCATCCGATGGTGCCCCACGGAGCGACTTGGGATACTCCCTCGGTGAATGCTGTTTGGGCATCAGCTGCGCCACACGACGAAGTGGTGTCGGCTTCTGGACTCGGCTGCTCGTCATCCATCACGACGTTCGGAGGCACCGGCCGAGTAGTTTCTTCTTCCGTCGCAGCAGAGTCAGTGGGCGATTCTTCCGGCTTGGCATCGCTGTTTTCTTCTGTAGCGGACATAGTCGCTGTCTCAATCGTAGGCTCTTGGCCTGTGGTGTCCGTGGAATTCTCAGTGCAGGCGGTCACGACTAAGCCCGCTAACACAATGCCTGCCGTGAAGCGAAGTCTATGCATTATTGGCGCCCTTTAGACCGAGGGTTTTGCGGATAGACCAAATGAACTCTGCCAGGACAAGCAGAAGCGGGGTAGCGATAACAGTCTTGATCATTGAGGCGGTGAAGTTTGCGGTCTTTGCTTCGAGATCGGAAGAGCCCATAATCAGGCTCATTGCGGTGGCATCGTTGGCTGTGCCGGCTAAGGAGAGCCCGCGGATACCGGCGATGAGCCACATCAACAGTAGGATTCCCCACACCACGCACCACATTATGGACTGGCAGCGTTGGCGGGCAGGTTCAACCGGGAATGACATATTGCTGAAGTCAACAGTGAACTGCTTTTTAGAGCTGCTGAAGCCGGTGCTATTGGATGGAGCCGGGGTCTGGGAAGTGGTTTGAGTAGGCCAACCGTGTTGTGACGTACGTGCAGCGGTATATCCGGGGGCAGGGGTGTATGCGCTATTGGCTTCAGGGGATGGGGCCTCATGCGTGGGAGTAGATATGCCTGTAGCTGTTCCAGCAGGGGAAGCTGCAATTTGGCGAATGCGTGCGATATCTACCTCTGGACCGGTCGGGTCTGCCAGCTCTTTGTCATATTGCGAGCGGCGACTTTCAGCCGAGAAAATCTCACGAGCAGTGGTGAGCTCGTCTCGAGCTGCTGCGTTTTCCGGACTTAACTGAGCTAGCTTGGCCTCGACATCGGCGACTAGCTGGGAAGACTCAGCGGAAGGATCCAGGGAGAGGGAGTTGTAGAGATTGTAGTGAGCCACGGCAGGGTCCTTTCTGGTGTAAATAGGCCGTGAAAATGCCGGAAGGAGAGTGATAGGGGAGGGGTATAGGGGGATTAACAGGGATCGGAGAAGTCTCCTTTATCGTTTAGGGAACGAGCATTGCCGCCATACTGGGCCTTAAGGGAACAGACCTTGTCCACGCTATAACCGGCGTCATAGTAAATGGCGTAGACGGATTTGCCGTCTACCGTTTCACGTAGAGAGCTGCAGGCCCCGCCGCGAAGGATCTTGGAACCGGGGTATTTATCCTGGACGCGAGAGGTCTCAGTATATGGTTCTGGCCCATCGATCAGTGCGGATTCAACGATGAGGATATAGCGACCATCGCATTTGCCGTTCCAGTCGCCGGCCCACGCAAACTCGTCTGCTGCGGGGTCTTCTTCGGTGTCTTCGGCTTCTGTTGAAGTGTCGCCTTCATCGGTGCAAAGTGCGACCTTGTCAAGGAGGGGAAGCGGTGCTCCTGCTTCTTCAAGCTTGTCTTGGTCATAGCATCCGATATCAGAGGGCCAAGCTGTTCCATCCGTTTTGTATTTGTGCCACGCATTGTCAGTCCAATAGAACAACGTTAAGTTTGAAGTCCCGTCTTCACCGGCAAAAAGCCATGAGTCATCGCAATACTGCTTAACTGGTCTAGTCAACGAGCTGAGCTTTTCATCTGCGAAGTCATTGCACTTTTCGTATTTGGTAGGAGCATCCGCTGCGGCAGCGTTCTTGTCCTTGCCTTCGGACTTCTCTTCTGTAACTTCTTCGGACTCGGTTGAAGAAGCCTCTTTGGAGGCCGCTGAACCTGAAGGCGTAGAAGCTGGGGCTGAAAGAGTGGAGCCTGGGTCGTCTGTGGAATCGTGATTATTTAGCAGCGCCCATGCACCAGCGCCTACAAGAGCGAGTGCCGCCAAGACGGCTACCACAATTATGGCTAGGCGTTTGCCCTTGCCAGTGGATTTGGGATCTGGTTCCTGCGTAGGGGATGCGGGGGAGGGCGCACCCCAGGTTTGGGCGCTGCCCGAGGAGCCGGAGTCTGGGGAGGAGGGCTCCGGTTGACCCCAAGCGTTGTTATTAGTCAAGGTTTGGACTCCAATGCACGCAGAGTGGGAAACGAATGCGAAAGAGAGCGGAAAGCTGAGAATCAATCCGCGTCATACTATAGACACACGGATTGCATGAATTCTTCTGAATGATGCCCTGAAGGGGTAGTTTCAATGTATGTAAAAGGAGAAAAATGTAACGCGTAAGGCTTAAGGGAAACATTGCTGCACGGATCTGTATAAGCTACGGAGGGCACCATAGTGGCTTTGCCGTCTGGAAAACGCCCTCATCACGTTGCCAAGAAACATTCAGAAGGCGCACAGGAAAGGTCGGCCTCCTACAACGCAAAGACCAATGTCCGGCTTAATCCCAAGCATGACCAAGAATTAAATCCCCGATGAGGGGGAGGAAGGAGCCCTCGTGGGCCTGGACCGCAATCTCAACGCCGCGGAATTGCACGCGACACGAAACCGGGTGAGCGTGTCTCCGGATCTCATCCGCCGCTTGGGCGGTGCGCTGGGATATCACGCAATCGAGGCTTTTGGCTCAGAGGCGCAGACGGAATTGAGCAAGGTTTTTGATTTGGGAGACATCATCGATTTGATGCTGCTGAGCCAGCTGCCGGAGATGGAGGTCGCGCCGGGTGTGGAGCAGCAGGTAGAGGGGGACGTCGCTAAGCAGCTGCTGCGGCGCATCAGCGCGGGTGATTATCTGACGCGGCAGCAGGTGCACGACCGCCTGCCGCGGGCGACGGTGATGTTGTATCGCATGGGGCATCCGCGCCTGTGGGCCTTTGCCGCCCGCCAGCGCCTGCCCCAGGATGCGGAAAGAGCCGTGCCGGATTCCTTCCACCGTGATATCACCGGCCCGTACACCACTCCGGAGGAAGCGTGGCTGGGCATGTACGTGGCCGATGCCACGCGGCTAGGGGAGCTAAACACCCAGGTAGATGGTGCCGGGTTGGACGAAGACAGGCAGCAGCGCCTGCGTCTGGGCATGAGCTTGGCCGATACCTACCGTCAAGTCTGGAGTTCCGCGCGCGGCCATTGGCGCGTCAGCCCCCAGACGCGCTATATCGTGCCTTCGCGCTTTGGCTACTGCCCCTTTGTCTTCCGCGTGGCCGAGGGCGGGTGGCGCCGCGATTCCTTCGAGGGGAGCCACGATCGCTTCATGGCCACGGAGGGCTATTGGATCGACGTGGAGCGCGAACGGCTCATTCACCTCGGCGCGCCAGACCCGCACGATGCATGGCTGCCTACGGCGCGGGTCGCGGCCGAAGCACCGACGGAAGAGGACCTGGCCGTCGCCCGGGTGCTCAGCGGGAAAATCATTGCCCTCGGCGCCGGCCAGAAAAATATTACGATTCGCCTGCGCCAGAAGAACCGCACATTGAACTTTGACTAGGGCGGGCAGGTATTCTCGCAGGCATGGAGAATCTCAACGGACGCACCCTTTTCGTCGCCGCTGTGGACGCGGAAGCCGCCCACATTCCGGAAGGCGAACCCCTGCTCATCACCGGAATCGGTACGGTTCCGGCGGCCATTGCGCTGACGGAAGCTCTTGCCGACGCCCGCGCTAACGGCGCCCTCCCCGACCGCGTCGTCAATATCGGTACTGCCGGCGCGCTTGTCGACGGCATGGCTGGCGTCTTCGAAGTCAATAAGGTCACCAAGTATGACTTCAAGCTCGAAGTGCTTACCGATATCAATCGCTATCTGCTGCCAGAGGCCATCGAGCTCGAGACCTCCGGCCGCCTGCCGGTGCGCGGACTGGCCACGGGCGACATGTTTGTCTCCGATACCGCCCTGCGCACCGAGCTAGCCAAGAAATCGCAGCTGTGCGACATGGAAGGCTATTCCATCGCCGCCGTATGCCAGCGCTTCGACGTGCCCTGCACCCTGCTTAAGCAGGTGTCCGATTCCGCCAATGAGGAGTCCAAGGGCACCTGGGCCAACGTCCTTGACCGCGGTGCGCGCCAGCTCGCCTCGGCAGCTACGGACCTAGGCTTTCTGCGCTAAAAACTAAAAGCGCGCCGGCGGAGGGCCGGCGCGCTGCTAGTGGTGGCTGAGTCTTAGCTCAGCGGGCTCATGGACTGGTAGAGCTGCTCTACCTTGTCGCGTGGGGTCTTGGGGTGTTCGTAGGCGACGTCGCTGAAGTCTTCAGGGTCGTCCTTGGAGCCGGTGATGATGTCTATATCGGAGGGCTCGACTTCGCCGGAGCGCAGCGCGGCCATCTCGGCGTGGTAGCGCACAACAACAGCGATGGTTGCGGCCACGGGGACGGCGAGGAAGGCGCCGACGATGCCGGCCAGGGTAGAGCCGACGGTGACGGAGAGCAGGACAACGGCCGCGTGCAGGCCCATGGCCTTGGACTGCAGCATCGGCTGGAGGACATTGCCTTCCACCTGCTGGACGATGATGATAAGTGCGAGCGCCAGCAGCGCGTTGGTCAGGCCATTGGAGACCAGCGCGATGATGACGGCGAGGGCGCCAGCGGTGACCGCACCGATGATCGGGATGAAGCTGGCGAAGAACGTCACCACAGCGATGACGAGCGCAAGCGGAACTTGCAGAACCCACAGGCCAAGGCCAATGAGGATAGCGTCCACCATGGCCACGGCGGCCTGCGCTTGAATGAAGCCCGACAAGGTCTTCCAGATGCGCGCGCCGAGCTCGGTAACGTGCCAGCCGGTGGAGTTGCCGGTGTACTTGCGCAGCCACGGCAGGAATTTGTCGCCGTCTTTAATGATGAAGAAGGTGACAAAGAGCATGATCAGCGCGGCCACGACGATGGAGCTGGCCATCGAGAAACCAGAGATAACGCCGGTGGCGATAGTGGAGGCTTGGCCCTTGGCAAACTTGACCACGTCCTGGAGCACGGACTGTAGCTGGTCACTTTGGATATCGATGGGGGACTTTTCCACCATCTCCGTCAGCTGGTTGATGCCGTCTTCAGCCTGATTAATGAGCGTTTGGCTCTGACTAGTGACTACTGGCGCCATGGCGGCAAAGACGCCGCAGAAGACAATGATGAGGCCGAGCAGCGTGCTCACCGCCGCGAGCGAGCGCGGAAATCCCTTACTGCGCAGCCACGCGCTGATGGGGTAGAGCACCGTGGAAACGAGGATGGCGAGCAAGACCGGCAGCAGGCCTACCCAAATGAACTTGAGCAGGTAGCCGGCCAGCGCTAGGCCGGCGACGATAAGGATAAAGACCACCGAGACCTTGGCCATGGTGCGGAAGTCCTTGGCCAGGACGGCGGATTTATCGTCGCGCTCGGCAGGGTGCTCGCTGGCAGCCTCTGCACCAAGGTGCGCGTCATCATAAGCGACGAGGGTATGCGAATCTTCCTCGCCCGGCTTTTGGATTTGTGTTGCGTTACCTTTTTCCTGCGCAGACGGGCGCTTGGCCTCGTCGCGGGAAGACGAATTATGTGACGTAGACATTGTCTACCACTATGCCACACAAAACTCGCAGCGCATATACGAAAAAGGAGGTAGCGGCCCACGGGCGGGGCGCTACCTCCCTTCAGTACCTTTAACGCGTCTGCTGACGCGGCCGGGGATTACTCGTCACGCAGGTTACCTACGTTGCGGATAATGCCGAAGCGGTGCATGGTAACCGAAACTGCCTGCTCAAGCAGGTAAGGCATGAGCTCACGGCGGCCGTCGGCAAGCACAGGCTGGTCCAGCACCACGGAGTTGGAGCGCACCGCGGCCTCGTAGGTGGAATCCGGCACGGTGCCCAGAGCGCGCACGCGGGAGGAGGCGTCATTGGCCACGTCGGTAGCAAAAGCCTCGTCGGTGATGGCCTTGACGTCGAAGCCGAGGTCCTGCAGCTGGGTGGCAACCTCCGGGGTAGCGGAAATCTCCGTTGCAGTACCGGTGATGGCGGCGGCCAGCACCTGACGAGCAACCTCGCGCAGTTCGTAGCCTTCGCCCACGCGCACGCGCAGCTTGGTCAGCAGTGGACGGTAGCGGAAGATATTGGCCTCAGAAACCAAACCGGTGCGGTCGTGGTTGCGGCCAAACTCTTCCTGCCACGCCACCTGGTCCAGTTCAGCGGCGCGCCACAGCCAGGTGATGTCGTCCTCGGTGAGCCTGCCAGAGAGGTTATCGCGCAGGCGGTGCAGCGCGGCGAGGCTGGCTGGGGCGATATCCACGTTGCGCGGCTTGAGCTCGCCATCGGCCCACTCACCCATTTGCGCCACGTAGTTCGGGCCGCCAGCCTTGGCGCCCGGTCCCATGACGGACTTCTTCCACCCGCCGAAGGACTGGCGCTGGACAATCGCGCCGGTGATGCCGCGGTTGACGTAGGCATTGCCCACCTCAACGTTGTCGATCCAGTACTCAATCTCGGCGTCGTCAAGCGAGTGAATGCCGCCAGTCAAGCCATAGCCGGTGGCGTTTTGCCAGGCAATAGCCTCCTCCAAGGTATCGGCGTACATGATGCCGAGGATGGGGCCGAAGCACTCATTCTTGTGGTACCAGGAACCCGGCTGCACATTATCGCGAATGCCCGGGGACCACAGGGTCCCTTCCTGGTTGAGCTTTTTCGGCTTGAGCAGCCACTTCTCACCCGGCTCGAGCTGGGTCAAACCGCGCAGTAGCTTCTCGCTCGGCTCTTCCGCAAGGCCATTCATGGTGGTGGTGATATCGAAGCCCGGGCCTGGCTTAAGGGTCTTGACGGCATCAAGCAGCTGGGTGCGCAGGCGCTCGGACTTGCCAGCCGCGCCGACGAAGATAACCAGGGAGGCCGCCGAGCACTTCTGACCGGAGTGGCCAAAGGCAGAGTTGTAGAGATCATCGATGGCCAGATCCGGGTCTGCGGCTGGGGTAATGATGAGCGCATTCTTGCCGGAAGTCTCCGCCATAATGTTCATCTTCGGCTTCCAAGAACGGAAGAGCGCGCCGGTATCGGAGGCGCCGGTGAGGATGACATTGTTCACGTCATCGTGGGAGAGCAGGGCCTTTCCGGCCTCGGCTTCATCAGTCAGCACCAGCTGCACCAGATCCGGATCCAAGCCCTGTGCCTCGAGGGCGGTGCGGAAGGACTCCACCACGAGCTTGCCGCAGTGAACCACCTGCGGTGCAGGCTTGACGATGACCGCCGAGCCCGCCGCCAAAGATGCCGCAATGCCGCCGGTGGGGATGGCAATGGGGAAGTTCCACGGTGGGGTTACCACGGTGACGGTGTGCGGGGTGAACTCGGAGTAGGACTCTTCCAGCAGGCGCGCGGACTGGCCGTAGTAGGTGCAGAAGTCAATCGCCTCAGAAACCTCAGGGTCGGTCTGGGTAACAGTCTTATTAGCCTCATACGCAGCCACGGAGATGAACTTGCCGCGCTGGGACGCAATCTGATCTGCCACGGCCTCCAGTGCGGCGGCGCGCTCGGCGGCAGGGCGCTTGCCCCACTCGGTGCCGAGCTCCTTGGCGCGGGCGATGTGGCTTTCTACCGCGGCTGGGTCGGTGACCTCTGCGATACCGTGCTCGCCCGGGTTGCTCTTGAGCGCTTCCTGCGCCCACTGGCGGTTCGGGGCGAGAGCTGGGTCAGTATCGGCCTCGTTGGTAAAGCGGCCGGTGCGCGGTGCCTGGCGGCCGTCCTCCTCAAGGCGGTTCTGGGTGCGACGGGCACCAGCGAAGGTCTCCCAGCGCTTGGCGACGGCCCGACGGAACGTCTCTTCCTGGTCCGCCAACGGCTCCTCGCCCGGGGCGAAGAGGGCGTAGAGGAAGTTCTGCGGCGCGGAGTTCTCCTCCAAGCGGCGTACCAGGTAGGACACGGCGACGTCGAAGTCTTCTGCGTGGACAACCGGGGTGTAGAGGATTTGGCGGCCGTCAAAGACCTTGCGCACCGCTGCCTGCTGCGCTGGGGACATGCCCTGCAGCATCTCCGAATCCATCATGTGCAGCACGCCGCGCTTCTTGCCGAGTTCATAGGCCATTGCCGCGGTGTAGAGGTTGTGGGTTGCTACACCGATGCGGACGCTATCGGCGTACTCGTCGCGCAGGATGAAATCCAATAGGCGGTAGTAGTTTGCGTCCACGTCGAGCTTGTTGGTGTAGGTAGCCAGCGGCCAATCGTGAACCTCGCCCTGCACGCTTTCCATGGACAGGTTCGCGCCCTTTACAATGCGCACCTTGACCTTGCCGCCGCCCTTAGCCACGCGCTCCTTGGCAAAATCGGCGACATCCTTGAGCGCATCGAAGGTATCTGGCAGGTAAGCCTGCAGCACGATGCCGGCATCCAGGGTGAGGAATTCCGGCTCACTGAGCAGCTCCTTGAACAGGCGGATGGTCAGGTGGAGATCGTGGTACTCCTCCATGTCCATGTTGATAAAGACCTTTTCGGTACGGTCTGCTGCAGCCTGGTACAGCGGACGCAGGCGCTCCTTAAGGCGCTCTACCGAGCCATCGATATCCCAAGGGTTGAGTTGGGCCACCATGGAAGAAGCCTTAACCGATACGTAGGTCACGCGGGGGTTTTGGATGAGCTTGAGGGTACGCTCCGCGCGGGACTTCGCCTCTTCCTCACCAAGTACGGCCTCACCCAGCAGGTTGAGGTTAAGCTGCTCACCGGATTCGGCGGCCTTGTCCAGGATCTTGTTGAGGGCATCAGACTCGGCGTCCAGAACGAGGTGGCCAACCATCTTGCGCATGTACAGGCGGGCTATCGGCATGACCAGGTTCGGCAGGATGGGGCCGAAGAAACCGCCGGCGCCAACGAGCGCACCATTGATGCTGCCCAGGAACGACGGGTCATAGTGGGAAGAAATATCCTTCAGCGCGTGCGCGGCAACCTTGTCATCTTCTGGACGCATGACGCGGTCGACGAAGTCCATGGTGAACTTCACGCCGTCCTCATCGCGCAGCAGGTCCGCGAGCTGTTCGGTGGCCTTATCTTCTTCGTCCGCAGTGGACTTCAACCAGTCGTGTGCGCGGCTGATAGCTGCGGGCAAGACTGCTTCCACATCATCAGAGATGGGCATGCGGGTATTGGCAGGAGAAGTCATATGGTTCTACCTCTTCTTCAAACGGGTCACATCCCCGAAGCCGCAAGAAGTATTCGTGCCGGACAGTGGGCTGCCGGGCGATACGGGCGGCTGGGACGTAAGCGGTGAGCTATGGGGTGCTGCAGGGGGCAGTCGGGTGAGGAGCGAACACGCGGGTGCGCGCGACGCAATGTGAGGGTCGCAGGGATTCGATGTGAAGTGCGATGTTCAGCGGGCCATTATGCGGGCCGAGTGCGGACGGGAGGCCTATCGCTGCTGCGACGAACGCGCGCCAGGTTGGTGTTCAACACTCACCTGCTTTCTATGACGTGACTGTGTGTGGCTAGAGGAAAACACGAGCGCTATAGCGCTCTGACGTGCGGCAACCCTGCAGGTTCAGGTTCCAATTGTTGCCTGGGGAATACTATGAACTTTTGTGTTGCCGCAATTATAGGAAAGCGGTAAACGTGATGCTAGTCTCCTTTCGAAAACGGTAAGCGGGGGTAGAAAAACAAAAAATAAACCCCAGCATGTGGGGTTTAGAGGGGGTATTGACTCATCCGGGGGTAGTCTACCCCCGGATTGTCCAACAATCGGGGTCTAAGAGCCGTAGCCGGCCTTGAGCGCCTTCACTGCTAGCTCGAGGCGGGACTTGGCGTGGAATTCACTGAGCAGGGTGGACACATACTTCTTCACCGTGCCCGGTGCATAATGCGTGCTCTTGGCAATCTCTTCGTTGGACTTTCCTTGGCAGACCAAGTCCAGGACCTGCTCTAGCGCAGGGGAGATGTGGTGATTGTCCTTGATCTTCGCGGTTGCGGCTGCCGCATTGGCGCCTGCTCCCTCAGCGTTCCAATTAGGAAGCTGCTCAAACAAGCGGGTAAGCGACTGCGGGGTGACAACCGTGCCGCCGCGCACGGCCTCGCGCACGGTATCCAAAATGTAGACCGGCTTGGAGCTTTTCAAAATATAGGCCGCAGCTTTATTGGACATGACCTCTTTGAGGGTCTCGTCATTGTCCATCGCGGTCATTGCAACAAAGACCGGCGGGTCTTCCAGCTTGTTGACCTCACGCAAGAGGGTAGTGCCATCCATCTCGGGCATATGGATGTCCGCGACAATGACGTCAAAGTCCTGCTCTTGCAAAAGCTCGAGGGCGACCTTGCCATTTTCTGCGGTGGCGCGCACCTTCATGTCCTCAGCCGAGGCGAAGTAGCGCCCCAAGGCTTCAAGGACAAGTGGGTCGTCATCGACGACCAAGAGGGATGTTTTTACTTCACGCACCATGGGGAGGGGCAACCGAAAGCGAGCTCGACTGCAGACTTGTATTCGGTGGTGGCTGGGAGATCGCCCGGGGTAAGGCCACCCAAGAGGGAGGAGGACAGTATGAGTGGAGTGAGAAGACTTGCGAGTGCGGCCTGCATTAAGGCGCTCCTTTTGTGAAAGTTTGAATAGGCAGAAACAAACGAAAGCTTAGTGTATGAATTAAGCCTTTGCTATACATCGTGGTGGAACTAACGCCGCTTATGGGCACTGGGCGGCAGAGATAAGATCAATTCCCATTTCCCTGATTCCAACTCTGTGTCTAATCGTGCGTCAATCGTGGCTGCAATCCGGTTCATGGAGGACATGCCTATACCCGAGGACATTTCAATGTTCTTGCTTGTTGGTTTAGCTACGGGGTTAGTGATGGTAATGACCGTCCAGCCCATATGGGGTTGAACGGAAATTACAATCTCTGCCCCCGGTGGAGAATACTTCACCGCGTTTAGGCAGGCTTCTGTGGTGATGGCTGCAATGGAATCGAGAATGGCTTGCGGGAATTCCGGTGCAAACTCTTCCCCTGTGACCTCAACAACGGGTGATCGATTGAGGCGGGAAAGGCGTTCTTCTTCTTCCGAAATGAGCTGGGCAAAGCTCGTTGGCTTTGTGGTTGTACCAAAACTCATGCCGTCGTTAATCCCATCGATATTATTTCGCAGGACCTTGGTTAGTGCCCGTACTTCCGACATGGAAGAACGCATGGAATCGCTGAGCTCATCGAGTTTCTTCGCTAGCTCTGGCTGTTTGGAATATTCGAGGCTCAGGGCCTCTAGCTGCATGGTATTTACCGTGAGGTTAGAAACAACCGAATTGTGCAAGGTTTCTGCGAGGTCGGATTGGCGGCGCTTCACGTCGTCGTTCCATTCCACCATTGCATTTTTGTAGCGTCGAGCGGAGTGTGCGAGAGTAGCGCCAATCACTGCGCCGACTCCGATAAACATGGCCCAAGTAAAGGCCGAGGCGGGGTTAAAAACTAAACTACCGGCCTCTGGATCGAATTGGCCTACGATCCACAGGATCAAACCAACACCGAGAGTTTGAGCATGTCTTTCGTGAAAAGCCACCACTGCCAGGAAGACAGGGGTAAGGAAGACGCAGGTTAGGTAAGGCGCTTCTGCCGTTATGGTTGCCCCGAGCCATACCAATACGAAAAGTGCCGCCATAGCGAGCGGCAGTCGAAAGGCGAAAACGGTGATTGTACTCAGAGCAAGACCGACGACCGCGGCAATCAACTGATACTCAGTGGGCGTGAAGAATGCGCCAAGTAATGTCAGCGCCACGCAGATCACCGCAGTTAAAGCGGCTGTTCGCTGCAGGGTCATGGCCGCGCGGATGCGTTGGTGAAGGGGCGGCTGTGAAGGTTTCGACACGGTGCGGTCCACGCTTCCTGGATGCTAAGGCTCAATGGGTTTTATCTCCCTAGTGTAAGTACAGCGAACGTGAAACAGCGATTGAAAACAGCGAAACCCCCGCACCTTCGTGCGCGGTTCCTTGTGGTGGGTTCCGAGCGGAGGAAGAAGGTGAGGGGGTTTAGCTGGTCTTCATGAAGGAGTACAGAAAGCTAATTACTTAGCTTCTGCAGCAGCCTCTGCGTCATCCTTGGAGGACAGGCCCTCGAATACGGAGGACAGGCCCTCGGAGTCGGTGTTGGACTCGGAGGAAGCGTCGATGAGGCCCTTGATGCCCTTAACGAGTGCTTCCCAGTCGATGGCGGAGCTGAGGTCTGCGAGGGTATCGAACATATACATTCCTTTCGGATCGGCGGAGTAAAACTACAATCTCTCTCTGGGGTAGCAGCTCTTAACTGCTGTGATTCCTAGTATGCGGTAGCGGGGGCGGACTGCCAATCCTCTTTTGGATCCTTTCTGAGGTGACTTTTGGATCCTCTTAGGGTTATTTAAGGATCCCCGTTTGGGTATGGGGCAGTGTTGGGTGAAGGGGGTGATTGTGCGGAGGGTAGGGGGTGGGCGTCGGCAAGAGCGGCTCTGAGCTGCATAAAGGCGAGGTTTACAAGAAAAGTTGAGTCGCGGGGAATAACTTTTGTAGGTTACTCGTTGTAGAGATTGAGTGACACAGGCTCAAGGTTGTGTGACCGGACGTAGAAGTTCTGTTACAGTAGCGCTCGGACGCAACGAGAAGTTGAGTCACTGACAGTCAACTTTATTAATTACCCCAAGATAAAAGGAGAAGAAATCATGGGACGCGCAGTAGGTATTGACCTTGGTACGACGAACTCCGTCGTTTCCGTACTGGAAGGTGGCGAGTCCACCGTTATCGCTAACTCCGAGGGCTCTCGCACCACGCCTTCCGTCGTTGCTTTTGCAAAGAACGGCGAAATCCTAGTCGGTCAGTCCGCTAAGAACCAGGCGGTAACCAATGTTGACCGCACCATTCGCTCCGTCAAGCGCCACATCGGCACCGACTGGAAGATCAACATTGATGATAAGGATTACACCTCCCAGGAGATTTCCGCTCGCACGCTGATGAAGCTGAAGCGCGACGCAGAAGCTTACCTCGGCGAGGATGTTACTGACGCCGTTATTACCGTTCCTGCATACTTCGAGGACGCACAGCGTCAGGCCACCAAGGAAGCTGGCCAGATTGCAGGCCTGAACGTGCTCCGTATCGTTAACGAGCCAACCGCAGCTGCTTTGGCTTATGGCCTGGAAAAGGGCGAGCAGGAGCAGACCATCCTGGTATTCGACCTGGGTGGCGGCACCTTCGACGTCTCCTTGCTGGAAATCGGCGATGGCGTCGTTGAGGTTATGGCCACCGCCGGCGATAACGAGCTGGGTGGCGATGACTGGGATCAGCGCATCGTCGACTGGCTGGTAGACCGCTTCAAGACCTCCCAGGGCGTTGACCTGACCAAGGATAAGCGCGCCGTGCAGCGTCTGCGCGAGGCTGCAGAGAAGGCCAAGATTGAGCTGTCCTCCTCCCAGCAGGCCAACATCAACCTGCCGTACATCACCGTTGACTCCGACAAGAACCCGCTGTTCTTGGATGAGACCCTGACCCGCACCGAGTTCCAGAAGATCACCCAGGATCTGCTGGACCGCACCAAGGCTCCGTTCAACCAGGTCATTAAGGACGCTGACCTTTCCGTCGGCGATATCGACCACGTTGTTCTCGTTGGCGGTTCCACCCGTATGCCAGCCGTATCTGACCTGGTTAAGGAACTGACCGGCAAGGATGCCAACAAGGGCGTTAACCCGGACGAGGTTGTTGCAGTCGGCGCTGCCCTGCAGGCAGGCGTGCTGCGCGGTGAGGTTAAGGACGTGCTGCTTCTCGACGTCACCCCGCTGTCCCTCGGCATTGAGACCAAGGGTGGCGTGATGACCAAGCTCATCGAGCGCAACACCACCATCCCGACCAAGAAGTCCGAGACCTTCACCACCGCGGAAGACAACCAGCCTTCCGTACAGATTCAGGTCTTCCAGGGCGAGCGCGAGATGGCTACCGCCAACAAGCTGCTCGGCTCCTTCGAGCTCGGCGGAATTGCTCCGGCACCGCGCGGTGTTCCGCAGATTGAGGTCACCTTCGATATCGATGCCAATGGCATCGTCCACGTGACCGCAAAGGACAAGGGCACCGGCAAGGAAAACACCATCAAGATTCAGGATGGTTCCGGCCTGTCCCAGGAAGAGATCGACCGCATGGTCAAGGATGCTGAGCAGCACGCTGAAGAGGACAAGAAGCGCCGCGAGGAGCAGGAGCTGCGCAATAACGCAGAGTCCACCTCCTACCAGACCCGCAAGTTCTTGGATGACAACGCTGACAAGGTATCCGAGGACGTTAAGACCAAGGTCACCGAGGCTGCTGACGCCGTTGATGAGGCTCTGAAGGGCGATGACCTCGAGGCCATCAAGTCCGCAGTGGAGAAGTTGTCCACCGAATCCCAGGAGATGGGCAAGCAGATCTACGAGGCGCAGGCTGCTGAGGCCGGCGCTGAGGGCGCTGCCGATGCTGGTGCTGCGCAGGGTGACCCGAACGTCGTCGACGCTGAGGTCGTTGACGAGGACGAGAACAAGGATGGCAATAAGTAATGACTCAGGACAGCGGAATGCCGCACAACCCAGGCGACCCGGAAAACACGGATCCGGAGGCTACCTCGGCTGACCGCGCTGAGGCTGCTGCCGAGCAGGCCGAGGAGGCCCAGGCTGCGCAGGAAGCGCAGGCTGACGCCTCCGAAGAAGCCGAGCTGGATCCCACCCTCGATGCTGACCTCGAAGAAGCGCTGGCAGATGTCAACGCTGATGAGGTAGAAGCCGAAGCAGCGGGCGAAGAGCCCGCAGGCACCGGCGCCAGCGATGTGGAAGCACAGTTGGCAGAACGCACAGAAGACCTGCAGCGTCTGAATGCGGAATACACCAACTACCGCCGCCGCACCGAGCGCGACCGCCAGGTCGTAATCGAGACCGCCAAGGCCAAGGTCATCGCAGATATGCTGCCTGTCCTTGATGACCTGGAACTGGCTCGTGAACACGGCGACTTGGAAGGCCCGCTCAAGGCGTTTGCGGATAAGCTCCACAGCACGCTGGAAAAGCACGACCTTGCTGCCTTCGGTGAGGAAGGCGATGCCTTCGACCCTGAGGTCCACGAAGCCGTGCAGGACTTGTCCTCCGGCGATGAGCAGGTGCTTGGCACCGTGCTGCGCAAGGGCTACCGCGTGGGCGACAGGCTCGTACGCAATGCCATGGTCATCATCGCGGACCCCAGCGATGAGTCCGGCAGCTCGGAAGAATCCGAGTAAATAACATAAAGGGCGCCCTGGGAATTGACTAGTGACCTTCCCGCGGCGCCCTTTTACTTAACCTATATCGATTCTCTTTGAAAGGAGGAGATGCCCAGTGAGCGCTAAACCCGAATGGGCAGACAAAGATTATTATGCGGATCTGGGGGTCTCCTCGTCCGCAGACCAGAACGAGATTAAGCGTGCTTACCGCAAACTAGCGCGCGAGAATCACCCCGATACCCACCCGGACGACCCGGCGGCAGCGGAAAGGTTCAAAAAGGTTGCGGAAGCCTACGACGTGCTTTCCGACGCCACCGAGCGCAAAGAATACGACCAGTTCAAGGCCATGCTCCGCAATGGAGGCGGCTTTGGACGGATGGGAGGCGCCGGATTTCCCGGCGGGTTTCGATCCACGCGCATGGGTGGACAAGGTGCGCAAGAATTCGACCTCTCGGACCTCTTCGGAGGATCCGCTGGAGGATCGGCTCAAGGCGGCGGTGTTGGGGATATCTTCGGTAGCGTTTTCAACCGCGGCGGTAGTGCTGGCCACTCAGCTAAACCGTCGCGGGGGGCCGACGTCGAAACGGAAATAACCCTCGACTTCCGCGAGGCCGCTAAGGGAACCACCATTCCCCTAGCGCTCAGCGGCAATGCGCCGTGCACCACGTGCCACGGCTCGGGCTCCGCTTCCGGCAAGACCTCTACCTGTGGCACTTGCAACGGTACCGGTTTTACCTCGGAAAACCGCGGCGCCTTCGGTTTCTCTGCCCCGTGTAAGGACTGCGATGGCACCGGCCGACGCATCACGGATCCGTGCAAGGATTGCCACGGCACCGGCACGGTTCACCGCACCCGCAATATCACCGTTCGCATCCCGGCCGGTGTTATTGATGGCCAAAAGGTACGCCTCGCCGGACAAGGCGAAGCAGGTCCCAACGGCACTCCGGCCGGTGACCTCTTCGTAGCGGTGACTGTAAAGCCGGATAAGGTCTTTACTCGCGAGGGAGATGACCTCCACGTCACCGTTCCGGTTTCCTTCACCGAGCTGGCCTTGGGCGATACCATCGCGGTTCCAACTTTGGATAACCCGGTGCGCGTGAAGATCCCCGCTGGCACGCCGGATGGACGCACGCTGCGGGTGCGCGGAAGGGGCATCGCCAAGCGCGGTGGCAACTCCGGTGATCTACTGGTTAGCGTGCAGGTTACCGTGCCTACCAAGCTCGATGCCGCCGCCTCTAGCGCACTGCGCACCTATGCTCAGGCGGAAAAGGACTCCGGTTTCAACCCGCGTGCGGGCTGGGCCGGCGCCGAGAATGCTTAAGGCAGGAGGTGTGTTAAAAAATGAGCACTGGAAAGGCAGAAGATTCCGGCACCGCGGTCTACGTCATCTCCGTAGCTGCGGAACTCTCCGGAATGCATGCCCAAACCCTGCGCACCTATGACCGCATGGGCTTGGTTTCCCCTGCCCGCACTCGTGGCGGTGGCCGCCGCTACTCCGACCGGGACATCGAGCTGCTGCGCAAGATTCAGGCGCTGTCCCAAGACGATGGCGTCAACCTTGCCGGCATCAAGTCCATCATCGAGTTGACCGAGGAACGCGATCGACTCGAGGCCGAGCGCGATGCCCTTGCCGAGGAAGTTCGGGCCCTGCGCGAGCAGGCCGCCGGCCGTCGCTCCCAGCGCAGCGGTGAGCTTGTTCATGTCCCACGGTCCACCTCCGTGGTGATGTGGAGCCCGCGCACCGCGCGTGAGCGCAAGCGCTCCCGCGGCCGTGGATACGGCCAAGACTAACTCTCGTTCTGCAGACGAGTACACCCAACCCCGCAGCCAGCTTCCCCGCTGGCTGCGGGGTTTTCTTCGGCCTTGGCCGTGAGAACCACTTGATGATGCTGGGCCACTAGCAGGAGACTAAGAATATGTTGGTCTCCTATTCGGACCAGCCGGCTGGTCTGTTCTAAAAGGCCCTACCCCTCGGACTAGTTCGCGCGTGCCACTTGGCCTAGGCCCCGCAAGAACTGGGGGTCCTCCCAATAGGAGCCATGATCGCCAGGGAGACCATCCGCACCGGGAAGGGGAGTAGCGCCAAAGGCATCAATGGTGGGATCGGGGCCATGGATGCCAGCGTGAGGCCCCGTCGTAATAGCGATGGGGTCGTTGGCGTTTGTGGCTGCCCAGATGCGGCCATGCAGTTCTGAGGCGTGGCCAGCGTCGGTGCCGGGACTGCCGACGAGCACTACGTCATTAGCAATTCTTTCCTGCTTTGCGGCATGCCCGGTGACTACTGAACCATAGGAATATCCCACTACGGTGCGCTTGGCCTGTGGATAGCGTGCACCGAGCGAGCGCTGAAACCGGGCGAGTTCTTGACTGGCAGTTCGCGCGGGAGTGGCGTGAACTGCACGGGGCAGGGAGGAGGGCGCCTGGTAGCCCAACCACACGACCGCGGGACCGCCGCTGGCCTTAGCAAGATTGCGGCCGCGGTCTACCGCACGCTGCCAGGTTTCTGGATCGGAGGAGTGAACCCCTTCCACGAACGTGGTAAGTGATGCCGGTGTGGTCCGGAAGCCGCCGGGGTCCACCATGGCTACGAGCCGGCCGTCGCTAGTTTCTAGCACTCGCATATCTGGGTTCTGCGCGGCTAGCTGAGATACGTGCTCGCTGGCGTGGGCAAGATTAATCTCGTGGACGGTATCCACTGGAAGATCGGAGAAGTCTTCCAAGCGAACGGGTGGGGCCACCCCGCTAGGCGTACATAGGGCATCGATTTCTTGGGAGCATAGCCAGTCGAGGGAATCGCCCAGCGCCCGCACTTGATTCAACAAGAGTCCAGCGGCGCTGGCCGCGGCGCCATTGCGCTCATCCACTTGTCCTAGAAATGCGATGATGCGGTCCTCGAGTTCCTCGCGGCGGGCCTGCAGGCTGGCGTGGAGCTCAAGGGTGGTGGCAACCTGCTCCATCTGGTGCAGCGGTTGGGCCAGCCAGTCGGTGTAGCCCGCCAAACTGGTGCGGGCGGCGTCACCGGCGGGGCCACCCAGTGATAGGCCACGCCAATCCTGGTGTGCATCGATAAAACGAAAGCGCAGTTCAGCGCGTTCGCTATGCAACATACTGGCGCCATGTCTTAAAGCCACGGATAGGGTCATCGCGCATCTCCCAATGCCTGGCCCAGGTGGGAATCCACCCCGGCGGCAGTGTTGAGGAAGGCCTCAATGGAGCGCAATTGCTCGGCCGTGGCGTCCTCCGTTGCGGCCACGGCGCTGGACCAGGTGGCACGGGCTCGCTCTAGTGCGGCCGCGGTGCGGCAGGCGGTATCGAGCGTGGCCGTCGGCGGTGGCAGCGGAGGGCGCGCCATGAGGGAGCGGACGTAATCGGGCAGGTGCGTGGGAATTTCTACATAACTCATGCCCCTAAGCCTGAAGGACCACACAACGCCGCGCTAGGGGTACAGACGCAGCCTGTGGATAACTTCGCCCTGCTTCATTATTTTGGGAGGCATGAAGGTAGCAGCAGTGCAGTTAACGTCCACCGGTAATATTACCGAAAACCAGGAATTGGCCCTCGCCAAGATCCGTGAGGCGGCCGGAAACGGGGCGCGGTTAATCGTGCTGCCGGAGGCCACGGCGCAGAATTTCCACTCCGGGCGCCTTGATGAGCAGGCGCAGACGCTCGAAGGCCCGTTCGCCACGGCGATCCAAGCGCTCGCAGAGGAGCTTGAGGTCACTGTCGTGGTCGGCATGTTCTGCCCGGCCGATACCGTGGAGCGCGACGGCAAGACCATTAATCGCGTGACCAATACGGCGCTCATTGCAGGCCCTGGCGTGCTGGGCGGCTACGACAAGATCCATACCTATGATGCCTTTGACTACCGCGAATCGGATACGGTCTTGGCCGGCGAATCGCTGGTGGCCTTCGACGTGGATGACCTTATTGTGGGCGTAGCCACCTGCTATGACATCCGTTTCCCGGAGCAGTTTAAGGAGCTGGCGAGCCAGGGCGCGCAGCTCATTGTGGTGCCCACGAGTTGGGCGGACGGCCCCGGAAAGCTGGAGCAGTGGCGCCTGCTCACGGCCGCGCGTGCCTTGGACTCCACCAGCTATATCCTCGCGGCCGGCCAATCGCGCCCAGGCGGTGACGCTGAGGCGGGCAATCCTTCCGGCCCAACGGGCATTGGCCATTCCACCATCGTCGATCCGAATGGCGTGCGCATGGCCGAGGCCGGCTACGAGGATGACATCCTCTATGCCGACATCGATCCGAATGAGGTAGCGAAAACCCGCCGCGCTTTGCCGGTTGTGGCCACTGCGGACTAGGTCAGCGCCGCGTAGTCTTCCGGCTGCCAGCGCCCGTCGCGGCCCCAGCTAAGGACGTCGATCTGCTGCTTGCCGACGCCCCTTTGAACCAACCCTTCTTCACCTTCCACAACCTCGTCGGCCGGTCCGACGAGAAGGAAGCGCGGGGGAGTGCCTGTGGATAACTCCACCTCGTTGACTACTACATCGGTCGGTTCCCCGGAGACTACGTAGTCGGCGCCGGGTGCCAATTCGCGGGCATTGAGCAACCACGGGTCTTGTTCTTCCCGCACGATGCGGCGCACCGGTGCGCCAAGGGCTGCCAGGTTTTGCTGGAAGTAGGTGTCATAGTGGGCGCCGGGGCTGCCCGCCACGGCAAAGAGGCGCGGTACTCGGCTGCGGTCTTTATCGCCCAGCGCGGCGAGCGCCGCGCAGCGAGCCGTGGCCCAGCCGGTGCCGTAGGCAATGATGACCAGTTCACCTGCGTCCGCGTTCTGGAGGCTAATGCCGCCGGCGGGCTGGCCCAAGGTCCACCAGTCTCCGGGCTGCGCGTGCGCGAGGGACCGGGAAGCCTCGTCCGCGGTGGAGACGTGAAAGACCACTTGGCCGGTTCCGTCGCTAGGCTGCGCAGGGGTGAGCATCCGCCATTGCCCGGGCAAGTACTGCGTGGTTACCGGAAAGTGCTGCCCCGGTTGATAGGGCACAGCCAGGCCAGCCTCCACGCGAATGATGGACGTCTCGCGGGTGGGGTGATCCACCGCCACCACTTGCGCCGAGTGCGCCGGTGCTTCGCCGGCGGCATCGGACTCCCGGGCGGCGTCGGCCATCGTGGCGCACACCTGGTGGATGACGTCACAGGCAAAGTTGTATTGATACTGCGTCAGCGCCAAAACCCGCAGGCCGGCCACGAGGGCATCATCGAAGCGGGAATAGATTTCGGCCGGAAACCCATGCCGGCGGTGATCGCGGGCGAGCTGGGTGAGCTTTGCGGAGACGTCGGCAAGCAGGGGCTCCCCAGGCTCCGTATGCTCAATTACCCACGCCAGCGCAGGCACCATCGAGGTATGGGTATCGCGCATGGACAGGGCAAAAATCTGCCGGGATTCAGGCACCGCGTTAAAGAAATGCTCGTGCACCGCATCGCGGTACTCGTCTGCGTAATTTCGAAAATGCTCGCCCAGTTCCCACATGTCACATCATCCTAATAGTCAGCGCCCAACTGGGGGTCGAGCTACCTACTGAAAGCTGTAGTGGGGGTGAAAACGGGAGCCTATGTTGTGGATCACTTAGCGAAAGGTATTGTATTCCCTATCCGTCTGCCCTCTAACGGGGGCAAGTCGCCATAATTGCACAGCTAGAAAGGGTCCTCATGGAAGATTTTTCCGCTTATACGCTCATGCTGGATGTGGGCTGGATTTCTTTGCTCATGGTCATCGGCAACGTCCTGCGCCACCAGGTGAAGTTCATCTTCCAGGACCTGCTGCTGCCTGCCCCGATTACCGCCGGCCTTATCGGCCTGCTGGTAGGTCCAAACGTGCTGGGCTGGATCAACTTCTCCGATAACTTGGGCGACTACACCTCCATCCTCATCGCGGTGGTCTTTGCCTCCATGGCCTACTCCATGGAAGTCGGCGGAAACATGGGCAAGGGCGCGCGCAATATGTGGGGCTATTCCACCATGATGTTCACCGGCCAGTGGGGCCTGTTTATCGTACTGGGTCTTTTCCTCTTTGCGCCGCTTTTCGATACCCCGAACTGGTTCGGCATGATGCTTCCAGTCGGCTTCACCGGCGGATTCGGTACCGCCGCGGCCGTGGGTGGCGCGCTGGAAGGCGTGGGTGCCGATGCCGCCTCTTCGCTCGGCTTTACCTCCGCGACCGTCGGCACGCTGGCCGCCATCATCGGCGGCGTGATCGCCGGCAACTGGGGCATCCGCAAGGGCAAGGTCTCCCACGTGCCCAAGGAACTGCCAGAAGAGCTGCGCCGCGGCTACATTAAAAACATCGATGATCGCCCGTCGCTCGGCCGCGCTACCACCAACCCTTCTTCCATCGAGCCGCTCGCATTGCACTTCGGCTTCATCATCCTGACCGTGATGACCGCCTACGGCATCAACCAGGGCCTGAGCAGCATCTGGGAAAATGTCTCCGTGCCGCTCTTTGCAATGTCCATGGTGGTCGGCCTTCTCTTCCGTGCGCTCATGAACTTCGTCGGTGCTGAGGACTACCTGGATAAGGACTCCATTTCCTCCATCTCTGGTGCGGCCACGGACTACCTCATTGCCTTCGGTGTGGCCGCCATTGTCCCGGCCGCTATTGCCTCCTACTGGCAGGCACTTCTCCTGCTCTTTATCCTGGGCACCATCTTCTGCGTGTTCTTCTTGCTGTGGTTCCCGGCCGAGTTCTTTGGTGAGCGCTGGATTGAGCGCGGCATCTTTGGCTGGGGCTGGGCCACCGCCACCGTGGCGACCGGCATCGCCATTCTCAAGATTGTGGATCCCAAGCTCAAGTCCGGCACGTTGTCCGAATACGGCATGGCCTACATCGGTTTCGGTCCCTTTGAAATTTCATGGACCATCATCGCGCCTATGGCCGTCATGTACGGATTTACCGGCGCCTTCGGCGCCATTTCCCTGGCGATTTCCATCGGCGTCTACATTGCCTTCAAGTCCATGCGCCTTATGCCGCCGCGCGGCACTATCTTCCAAGAGGGCATCGGCCATGTAGGACAGAAGCAAGCATAGCCGCGCTTGCCGACGCCCCTCCGTCAACCTTAAAAGACTATGAGATTAGTCGCACTAAAGTTAAGAAAATAATTCGCCGGTACGGGTGAATCGAGGCGCTTGCCGCCGTAATCATGGCTCATCAGCCACGCTACCACTGTTAACATCGGTGGGTGCCGGATTCCTTAAAAAGGATAATCGATTGGGACTATCCCTGTACCTTAAAATTTGTTAGAATCAGCGGGTATTAATCTCTGTCTTTATGAGGAACTAGATGTACCAGTTAGATGGGGCTTCCAGGCGGGTGATCATCCTGGAAGCCGCTGTTTATGTAGCGGGCTGCGAAGGCGAGCAGGCCGTTACCGTGGAATCTGTGGCGGACCAGGCTGGTCTCTCGCCACAGGCGGTGGCTGAGGAATTCGCCACCGGTGCCGACATGCTCGCGGAAATCCCCGCCTTCTTGGATCGTCGCATGTCTGAATACATGGTGGAAGCGGCGCGCCATCTGCCGGAGGGCAACTCAGGCGGCGATGTCCTCATGCAGCTGGCAGAGGCCTACTTTGCCTATGCGCAAGACGAGCCCGCCATCTACCATTACCTCTTTGAACAGTATGACGCCCTCGATGAGGAGCACGTCTGCCAATTTGCCAAGGGGGAAAAGTCGGGGACTCCGGGTCCGGACATGGCGCTGGACGTCGTCAAGCGCTTTGCCGAAGAGCAAGGTGCCGTCGTGGCCCACGATGGAGACATCTCGCCTTTGGAAATCGGCCGCATCACCTTGGCGTGCTGGTCCGTCATCCACGGTATGGGTCACCTGAGCGTGGTAGGTATCTTGCGCCTGCAACATGCCGTTATTCGTGCCGCCAACCTCAAGCAGGTAGACCGCCTCGTGGTCGATGCCCTGCAATATTGGTTTAAGAATAAGCAGATCCCGCACCGTCGCCCGATCATGAATGATGCCCGTGCCATCGTAGAAGGGGTCATGGGTAGCGAGCGCGAACAGCCTTTCGTGGTCCCGGATAATCTTGAGCAGATGGATCCTGAGGAAGCCAAGAAGGTTATCATCGAGGCCTCCTTGCGTGTTGCCGGCCGCCGCAGTGTGGACCGCCACTTCTTCGATCGCGTGGCCGACAGGCTCGGTACCTCCAAGGATTTCCTGGCTACCATTGTGGACAATGACTTCGCGCTGCGTGAGGCCGCAGAGGATCTCACCACCACGGAAATGGCCAGGGTCTTCGAGGATTGTCTCGCTGCGCTTCCGGAAGACGCTCCCACTGTAGACCAACTGCAGATTGTTGCGGCTGCCTATTTTAATTACGCGATGATGTACCCAGAGCGTTTCAGCTCCATTATCGCGCTGGCCAGCGGTTCCATCGTTCCGCACAATGGTGATGGCAGCTCGCACGAGGGCATGACCAAGAACTTCGCCATCATGATGGACCTGTTCCGCAAGTTCGTCATCGAGATGGGTATTACCCCTACTGACCAGCTGGTGTATATCAGCACCTTGGCCGTGTGGGCCGGCGCTAACGGCATTGCACACCTGTGCAGCATTGGCGATTTTAAGAGCTTCAATGAAGATCTCAAGTGGGCGCTTTTTGTCCAGGTAGTGACCGTATCCTTCTTTGCCATCGCGCATAGCTTGCAGATTCTGGGCCATGAAAACGAGGAGTACAAGCAGGTTTAATAGCCCTGTGTAAAGTTGAGCGGCCCACGCTCAAAAATATTTAGGTTGAGTGGAATAGGCTCAACTCTGGATGCGTTGTGCTAAGTGAAGCCCTACAGTGGGTGAATAAAACTTAGAAGGAGCAACGCACACATGAACTCATTTAACCCCACCACTAAAACACAAGAGGCCCTGCAGGACGCCCTGCAAACCGCCTCCTCTAATGGCAACCCGGATATCCGCCCGGCCCACCTGCTGGCGGCTATTCTTAGCCAAGAAGGCGGAATTGCCGCCCCAGTACTTAAGGCCACCGGCGTAGACCCGGATACCGTGCTCAAGGAAGCTCGCGAGCTCGTTGATTCCTATCCCAAGGCCGAGGGTGCCAATATGGCCAACCCGCAATTTAACCGCGACGGCCTCAACGTCCTGACCAAATCGCAGGAGTTGGCAGGGGAGCTGGGCGATGAATTCGTCTCCACCGAGGTCCTTCTCGCCGCTATTGCTGGCTCCAAGACCGACGCCGCCGAGCTGCTTACCGGCCGCGGTGCTACTTATGACGCCATCAAGGGCGCCTTCCCCTCCGTTCGCGGCGCTGCCAAGGTGACCTCCGAGAACCCAGAGGACCAGTTCCAGGCGTTAGAAAAGTACGCCACGGACCTCACCGCGCGTGCCCGCGAGGGAAAGATCGACCCGGTCATCGGCCGTGATCAGGAAATTCGCCGCGTAGTCCAGGTGCTCAGCCGTCGCACGAAGAATAACCCGGTGCTCATTGGCGAGCCCGGCGTGGGCAAAACCGCCATCGTGGAGGGCCTAGCCCGCCGCATCGTGGCTGGCGACGTCCCCGAGTCCCTCAAGGGCAAGACCCTCATCAGCCTTGATCTAGGTTCCATGGTCGCCGGCGCGAAGTACCGCGGCGAATTCGAGGAGCGCTTGAAGGCCGTGCTTGATGAGATTAAGTCCTCCGAGGGCGAGATCATCACCTTCATCGATGAGCTGCACACCATCGTCGGCGCCGGCGCTACTGGCGACGGCTCCATGGACGCCGGCAACATGATCAAGCCCATGCTGGCCCGCGGCGAGCTGCGTTTGGTTGGCGCCACCACCTTGGACGAATATCGCAAGTACATCGAAAAGGACGCCGCCCTCGAGCGCCGCTTCCAGCAGGTCTACGCCGCCGAGCCTTCCGTGGAAGACACCATCGGCATCCTGCGTGGCTTGAAGGAGCGCTACGAGGTCCACCACGGCGTGCGCATCATGGACTCCGCGCTGGTGTCGGCCGCAGAGCTATCCAACCGCTACATCACCAACCGCTTCCTGCCGGATAAGGCCATCGACCTCGTCGATGAGGCAGGCTCCCGCCTGCGCATGGAGATCGATTCCTCCCCACAGGAAATCGACGAGCTCGAGCGCATCGTTCGCCGCATGGAGATCGAAGAGCTGGCGCTGAAGAAGGAATCTGACGCTGCCTCCCAGGACCGTCTAGCCACCCTGCAAGGCGAGCTCGCGGACCAGCGCGAGAAGCTCGGCGAGCTCAAAGCCCGCTGGGCCAACGAGAAGAAGGCCATCGACGATGTCCAAAACATCAAGGAAGAACTCGATGACCTGCGCCGCCAAGCCGAAATCGCCGAGCGCGACGGCGACCTCGCACTCGCCTCCGAGATCAACTACGGCAAGATTCCACCGCTGGAAAAGGAACTCGCGGCCGCGGAGGTCAAAGCCGCCGAGCAGCGCAATACGATGCTCGATGAGGAGGTGAGCCCAGACACCATCGCGGAGGTCGTTTCCGCCTGGACCGGCATCCCAGCCGGCAAGATGTTGCAGGGCGAGACCGAGAAGCTGCTCAACATGGAATCCGTGCTGGGCAACCGCGTGGTCGGCCAGAAGGAAGCCGTCACCGCGGTTTCGGACGCCGTGCGCCGCTCCCGTGCGGGCGTGGCCGACCCCAACCGCCCGACCGGTTCCTTCCTCTTCCTCGGTCCCACCGGTGTGGGCAAGACCGAGCTGGCGAAGGCATTGGCAGACTTTCTCTTCGACGAGGAATCCGCCATGGTGCGCATCGATATGTCCGAGTACGGCGAGAAGCACTCCGTTTCCCGCCTCGTCGGTGCCCCTCCGGGATACGTCGGCCACGAGTCCGGCGGCCAGCTCACCGAGGCCGTGCGCCGCCGCCCCTACACGCTCGTGCTTTTCGACGAGGTAGAAAAGGCCCACCCCGACGTCTTCGACGTCCTCCTGCAGGTCCTGGATGAAGGCCGGCTTACCGACGGCCAAGGACGCACCGTCGACTTCCGCAATACCGTCATCATCCTGACCTCCAACCTGGGCGCCGGCGGCACCCGCGAGGAGACCATGGACGCGGTGAAGAAGGCCTTCAAGCCCGAATTCATCAATCGCCTCGATGATGTGGTTATGTTCGAGCCCCTTTCGGAGGATCTCCTGCGCGGCATCGTCGACATCCAACTGCGCGGCCTGTCCGAGCGCCTCGATGCCCGCCGCCTGACCCTGCAGGTCTCGGATTCCGCCAAGTCCTGGCTGGCTGAGCGCGGCTACGACCCGGCCTACGGCGCCCGACCGTTGCGCCGCACCATCCAGCAGGCCATTGGTGACAAGCTCGCCAAGAAGCTGCTGGCCGGCGATATTGTCGATGGCGACACCGTCCACGTGGACGTCGCCGATGGCGGCGCTGAACTAGACATCGCCGCTCGCTAGTCGGCCGCGCAGCGCCCGCCGCGCCAAATCCTGCTCATGCCCTTAGACTCGGGGCATGAGCATTTTGGTCTCCCCGCAAGAACTCCGCGAATCCATTTATCACGGCGAGCGTTTCACCCTCTTGGCCACCCACTGGCAGCCGCAGCTGCGCCAGAGCTATAACGAATTCACCTCCCTGCACATTCCGACGGCACTATTTAGCGATACCGCCAATTCCTTCGCCGGCCTGCCCGGCTCCCAGGTAGGCCGCAACCCGCTGCCGGACCCAGATAAGTTGCAGGAGCACTTCCGCCAGTGGGGAATCCGCGAGGACCGTCCCGTCGTGGTCTATGACGAGGGCCGTGGCCTTTTCGCCGGCCGCGCCTGGTGGACCTTGCGCTGGGCCGGCTTGGACAACGTCCGCATCCTCGACGGCGGCTTGGCCAATTGGCGCCACCTGGGCTATACCACGCTCACCGGCCCTGGAAACTTCGCCGTCGGTGCCACCGCCGAGGTCAACCCGGGTCAGATGCCCGTGGCCACCATCGATGACGTGCGCAATCACGATGGTCTGCTCATCGATACCCGCACCCGCAACCGCTTCGCTGGCCGCCGCGAGAACCTCGACCTCAAGGCCGGCCACATCCCCGGCGCCGTCAACGTGCCGGAGCGCCTGTTCCACAATGATGGCCTGCGCACCTGGAAGTCCGCGGGCGAAATCCGCGAAGTGCTTTTCGACGCCGGCCTCACCCCCGACAACGTCCAAGGCGCCATCATCTACTCCGGTTCCGGCAACCACTCCGCCCTCGCCCTTGCCGCCATGGAAGACTCCGGGTTCACCGGCCTGCGCCACTATGTCGGCGGCTGGTCCCAGTGGTCCGCCAACCCCCACAACCCCGTAGAGCGCGGCGACTGCCTCACCGTCAACGGCTAATCGCCCCAGCCCGCCCCTCGCCTTCGCCCTCAGCCTCCCGCGTCCGCGCGCCGAGCGCTGAGGGCTTGCTCGTTCCTACTACTATCGTGGGGTGATGGCTTTTCTAATCCTTGCTCTCGCGGTTCTTCTCGGCATTGCCGGCGGTGCCTTGCTGCTTTACGACGGCAAACAGCGCACCTCCACCCCTACACCCTCCGCGGACGCAGACACCGCTTCCACCGAGCCGGCTTCCACCGAGCCGGCCTCCACGGACCCAGCTTCGGCCGCGCCCGCCGATTCCAGCTCCGCTGACGCCGAGTCCGCCGAGACCGACTCTGCTCTCGCCGAGCGCAGTTCCACCGACGTGCAAGCAGAAGCCCTTCCCGTCGATGCGCCACACGACACCGCGAGTCCCGCCGGCGACGCGCCCAACCTGGATTCCGATACTGCCCCCAACTCAGCTCCCTCATCCGAGCCCACCCCCGAGCCGGATTCTAAACCGGAACCGGTCCGCGAACCGGAGCCTGACAAGGATTCCGAGTCCGCGTCCAGCGCAGAATCCACACCAGAGCAAGCCCTGATCCACAATCTAGCCCACGAGTCGGACCGCCAATCAGCAAGCGATCCAGAAAGCGAGCCACGCCCGCATTCGAAGCCGCACACCCGCCATCGGCCGGTTCTGCCAGGAACCATGCGCCGCGAGCGCCGCAATTGGGCAGAAGCCAAAGGCTTTGAATTTATGAAGTCCGATCCTTATCTCGTAGACGAGTGGACCAGGGGAGTGGCCTCCACGGGCGCGGCGCCCAAAGACATTGTTGCAGGCAATGTGTACGGCCACGAGATGCTGTTGATGGATATCGATGGCGTCAACGTCATGGCCATGCGTACCGGAGCGGCCTCCGACATGGTCGTGGATTTCCGTCGCTTCGACCGCGACGATGCGAAGGCCTCCGAGGACCTGCTGTTGGCGATGACCATCGAGGGTTTCGATGTGTATTCCTCGGATAGCGCCGTGACCGAGCGCATGGTCGACGAGCGCGTGCATGTTGCTCTGCAGCAAATGCCCGAGGCCGTTACTGCACTGTGGATGGAAACCGAGTGGGTCCTGGCGCAGACCACAAAGCAGGCGCGCTCCGCGGAATGGGACGCGATGCTGCCGCCTCTTGCCCTGCTTGCCGACGCCGCCCGCGTCCTCCCACCGCGTTCCTCGGCCACCCACGTGGTGCGCCTCGAGGAATTGGACCCAGCCCGCGAGATTCCCGCCCAGCCCATCGTCGAGGCCGTCGGCGGCACGCCGGCCGCCGGCGCGCCCGAATTCGAACGACCCGTCATTCAACGGCCGGAGGAGCCGTTGCAGATGCCGTCTCGGGCCTACTCTGAAACCCGCGGCCCAGTCGAGCACACCGCTCTGGGCGGCGACGAGGTCGACGCGATTGCCGACGGCCGCGAGCGCCCCACCCCCGATTCCCATACCGCCCGCCTGCCGCGCCAGCAGTTCCGCGCCGCCTCCATCTTCGATAGCCCCTCCGCCGACTCCACCACCGACGGCTCCCGCGCGGCCGACCCCAACCCAGTCGACCCCAACCCGGCGAGCGAGTCCGCGGCCGAGGAATCGGACCCGCGCCGGGGAGAGTAGCCTAGAGTCCGATACTGGCGGCCGGCCGCCGCCCACGAACCACGACAAGGAGCAGATGACTGTGGATTCTCACACCACCAACGCCCAGAATGCGCACGCCCAGAACCTGGACGCCGAGAAGAAGGCCCGCCTCGCTGAACTGGTTAAGGAACTGGCCGTCGTCCACGGCAAGGTGACCCTGTCCTCGGGCAAGGAAGCTGACTACTACGTGGATCTCCGCCGCGCTACCTTGCATCACGAAGCCTCCCGCCTTATCGGTGCCCTGCTGCGCGAGCTGACCGCGGATTGGGATTTCGCGGCCGTCGGTGGCCTGACCCTCGGCGCCGACCCGGTTGCTACCTCCATCATGCATGCCGACGGCCGCGATATCGACTCCTTCGTCGTGCGCAAGGAAGCCAAGAAGCACGGCATGCAGCGCCGCATCGAGGGCGCCGACGTAGAAGGCAAGAAGGTCCTCGTCGTAGAGGACACCACGACCACCGGCAACTCCCCGCTGACCGCCGTGGCCGCGCTGCGCGAGGCCGGCGCCGAGGTCGTGGGCGTGGCGACCGTCGTGGACCGCGAGACCGGTGCCGGCGACGTCATCGCCGCAGAAGGCCTCGAGTACCGCTCCCTGCTGGGCCTGGGCGACCTTGACCTCGCCTAACGCAGATAGCGCGGCCGGCCAGGCTAAGCCGGACGAGGTTAAGCCGGACGAGGTCAAGGGACCGACCGAGTGGAACGAGGGCCGCCATGGCGTAGGCCCCTGGGAAGGTCCGCTGCCGCAAGGGCCGGAGGCCGAGAAGTACGATCCGGAGCTGCTTGCCGAAGGCGACCGTCGCAACGTCGTCGACGCCTACCGTTACTGGAGCAGGGAAGCGATCAAAGAGGACATCGATAAGCGCCGGCATAGCCTGCACATCGCCATCGAGAACTTCGAAAACGACGCCAATATCGGCACCGTCGTGCGCACCGCCAACGCCTTCGCCGTCGATACCGTGCACATCGTCGGCCGCCGCCGGTGGAATCGCCGCGGGGCAATGGTCACGGATAGGTACCAGCACTTGATGCACCACGAGAGCGTCGAGAAGCTTATTGCGTGGGCAGCCGAGGAGGGCCTTACCGTCGTTGCCATCGACAACACCCCCGGTTGCGTGCCCCTGGAAACGGCCGAGCTACCGGAGCGCAGCCTGCTGCTCTTCGGCCAGGAAGGCCCCGGCGTGACGCAAGCGGCCCAGGATGCTGCGGTGATGACCTGCTCCATCGCCCAATTTGGCTCCACCCGCTCCATTAACGCGGGCGTTGCGGCCGGCATTGCCATGCACGCCTGGATCCGCCAGCACGCCGATCTGGCAAATTCCTGGTAGGAAGATCGTTACACTAGCTATATCTACCCGTGCGACTGAAGTGATTGAGGAACCGTGGAAGAAAAGTGGGCCCACCGCGCCGAACTCGCAGAGGCCGCCATCAACGAGCGCCACGCGCACTCCGTATGGGGCCTGCCGCGCACCAATCTTGCCGTGGTTAGCTGGCCGCCCACGACGAAGGAAAAGCTCTTTGTCCACTGGCACTACTGGTGGCAGGCCCACTACCTGGACTGCCTCGTTGATGCGGCGCTGCGCAATAACACCAAGGTGCGCCGCCACCGCATCTATGACACCTTGCGCGGCATTCGCATCCGCAACCTCGCGCAGCTGACCAAGAATAAGTACTACGACGACAAGGCCTGGCTCGCGCTGGCTTTCGGCCGCGTGGAGGGCCTGAAGAAGGCAAAGACGCCCAAGCGTCTCGCGGCCCTGCAGCGCAATATCCACGAAGGCCTCGATGAAACGCTTGGCGTGCTGCCGTGGCGCCTGGGCGAGAACTTCATGAACGTGCCCTCCAACGGCCCGGGCGCCATCATGCTCGCGCGGATGGGGCGCATTGAGGAAGCGCGCCGCATCGTTGACTGGATCTATGACCACCTGCTTGACGACGACGGCTACATTATGGACGGCGTCCGCATGCGCATGGACGGCCCTGAGGTGGTAAAAAACATTCACCCCTACTGCCAGGGCGTAGTGCTCGGCGCGTGCCTGGAAATCGTGCTGGCGCTGCGGGAAAAGGCTGGCGTGGGCGATTTGGAACAGATCGACAGCGTGTACGAGGCTGAGATGGCTTCCGAGATGATGGATTACATCATCCGCATCCGGGGCTTGGTGCAAACCGTGGCTTCGGGCATGGCTACGCCTTCCGGCGTGGTGGACTGGGAGACCGGCGATGGTGACGGTGGCCTGTTTAAGGGCATTTTGATGCGCTATCTTGCCGACGTCGCCGTGCGCCTGCCCGGCGATTCCCCCGCCAACCGTGCGACGAAGAAGCTGGCTGCGCGCATGGTGGTGGCCTCGGCCGAGTCGGTGTGGGAACACCGCCTCGAGGTCGACGGCCTGCCGATTTTCGGATCTGACTGGCTGTCCGATGCGCGCCTGCCGCATAACTACGGCTTCGGCCGGCGCACCATGAGTGAGAAGGTCGGCATCATTCGCGTAGATGAGCGCGATTTGTCCGTGCAGCTTTCCGGCTGGATGCTGATGGAGGCCTGCGCCCGCGTGGTGCGATATTTGGCTAAATAACCCACGCTTGTCGGAGTGGATTGGTCCCGGAAATGACTGGGTTGAAAATGTCACATGGTTTTTGCGGCAGAAATTCCGTGAAACGGGCATACTTGGCTGTTGGAACGTGTTTGACCACAAACCCACTTTTTAAGGATGGAAACTCATGCCAATTGCAACCCCTGAGGTCTATAACGAGATGCTGGATACCGCGAAGAAGAATGGCTTCGCGTTCCCAGCTATCAACTGCACCTCATCTGAGACAATTAACGCAGCTCTGAAGGGCTTTGCTGAGGCCGAGTCCGACGGCATCATCCAGTTCTCCACCGGCGGTGCCGCCTTCGGCTCCGGCCTGGCACTGAAGGACAAGGTCAAGGGTGCTCAGGCACTGGCCGCATTCGCTCATGAGGCCGCCAAGCACTACGGCGTGAATATCGCGCTGCACACCGACCACTGCCAGAAGGAGGTACTCGATGAGTACGTCCGCCCGCTGCTGGCCATCTCCCAGGAGCGCGTCGACCGCGGCGAGAACCCACTGTTCCAGTCCCACATGTGGGACGGCTCCGCTATCCCCATCGACGAGAATCTGGTCATCGCCCAGGAGTTGCTGGAGAAGGCTAAGAACGCGCACGTCATTCTAGAGGCCGAGATCGGCGTCGTCGGCGGCGAAGAGGACGGCGTCCAGGCCAAGGCAGGCGCTAACCTCTACACCTCCCCAGAGGACTTTGAAAAGACCATCGATGCCCTGGGTACCGGCGAGAAGGGCCGCTACATGCTTGCCGCTACTTTCGGCAACGTTCACGGCGTCTACAAGCCAGGCAACGTGAAGCTGCGCCCAGAGGTCCTGCTCGAGGGCCAGAAGGTGGCGCAGAAGAAGCTCGGCCTGGGCGAGGACGAGTACGCTTTCGACTTCGTCTTCCACGGTGGCTCCGGCTCCGAGAAGGAAAAAATTGAAGAGGCACTTCGCTACGGTGTCATCAAGATGAACGTGGATACCGATACCCAGTACGCCTTCACCAACCCGGTTGCTCGCCACATGATGGAGAACTACGACGGCGTCTTCAAGATCGACGGCGAGGTTGGCAACAAGAAGGCCTACGATCCTCGCTCCTACCTGAAGAAGGCAGAGCAGGGCATGTCCGAGCGCGTCATCGAGTCCTGCCAGGACCTGCACTCCGTGGGCAAGTCCATCTCCAAGTAATTGCCCTTAGCTGCTCCACACTGCTTTGAGTTGAGGCAGCCTCGTATATAGGCATGCCGAATGAGCCGCTTCCCCCGCGTGGGAGGCGGCTTTTCGTACTTTCGGCCGGGGTGGTTCCGGGCGAGGGATCGATGATCGGCCGGTGCAGTTAGGGGTTTTGTGTGGGGCTGGGGTTGTGGTTAGGGGCGGGGTTTGGCGGCCTAGCGGGGCTGGGGACGAAGCGTGGGGTGTTGCTCCACGGCGGTACCCAGGCGACGCGGCCATCGATGCGCACCATGCGGCCGCGCTCGGTGGGGCGGGAGGGGTCGTCTTGGTTGACGGCGTTGTGGTGCGCGCACAAGGTGACCAGATTTTCTTGGTTGGTGGGCCCGCCGGCGGACCAGGCGGTGAGGTGGTGGACTTGGGCGTCGTCGGCAGGCGTATTGCAGCCCGGCCACGCGCACACGGGGTGCTCGGCCGCGGCGAGCATGCGCTGTTTCCAGGTGGCCATGCGCTCGGTGCGGTACAGGTTCACCGGGCCGTGCTCCGGGTGGACCAGGCTGACGTAGCCGCGCTGGGCTAAGGTGCGGGCGACGAGCTGCGCGCCGGTCATGCGGGCACCGTTGGTGAGCTGGAGGGTGATATCGGCGGCGTCGGCAGGCGCGGCGACGATGCGGTCGAGCTGGTCCAGGGTGAGGATGACGTTGGTATGCACGGCCGGCAGCGCGCCGGGGTTGCCCTCGAGGAGGACCTTCTTGGCGGCGGCGAGGGGATCATCTTTGTTGACGGAAGCGAGCACGCCCTTGATATCGGCGATATCGGTGGGATCGGCCGTAATGGAGATGGTGTGCGGTCCGTCGGGGCGGCGGGTATAACGCACGCCGGGCTCGGGGCGACGGGGCGGATTGAGCTGCTTGAGGAGCTTCTTGGCCACAGAAGGGATGAGGCGGGCCTCGGTGCGACACAGTTCTAGGCGCAAGTCCCAGGCGCGGTTGGTATCGCGCACGCGGCGGGTATAGGACTCGATGCTATCGAGTGTGGCGAGGTCGTGAGCGCGGGTTCGGGCGGCGTCGCGAGCGAGGCGCTGCTTGCGGGTATTGGACGTGCGGCCGAAGTAGACGTGCTGCAGGCGGGCGAGCTGGGCAGCCAGAAGGGGGCTGGCTCCGGCCTCGAGGAGCGAGTCTTCGGAGCAGCCCTGAAATTCGGCGATGAGATCGACGCCGCGGCGGCATAGCGAGAGAAATTCGGTGTTCACATGGCCGAAGCTAAAGGGGGCTCGAGGGCCGAACAAGCGGTGCGCGGCCGGGGAGGTGGAAATTGTGGATAGGTGGGGGAAAAGGGGGCGTCGGCAAGAGCTATCCACAAGCCGGCCGACGGCCGAGATGCGCGGGGCCGGCGGCGATGGTAAGGGCGGTCTTCTATGCTGGAGGTCATGTCGGAAGCGAAGGAAAGAGTCTCAACGCGGCAGAAGCTGCGGGTGATTGACCGCTCGGTGCTCTCGCGGGTCAACCGCATCCGCTCGCGGTTTGTCTACATCATCCAGGCGACCATTGGCGCGGCGCTCGCGTACTGGGTGGCCGGCGATGTGGTGGGGCACCCGCAGCCGTTCTTTGCGCCGATTTCTGCGGTCATCATTCTGGGGATGTCCGGTGGGGACAGGATGAAAAAGGCGCTGGAGATGTCGATTGGCGGCATCATTGGCGTGGCCGTGGGCGACCTGCTCTTCCAGATAGTGGGCCAAGGGCCGTTCCAGATTTTCTTCATTGTGGGCGCGGGCCTGGTGGTGGGCTCGTTTCTGACCAAGTCGCCGCTGGTGACCAACCAGATTGTCTTTGGCGCGATTTTGATCGCCACGATTTTCCCACCCACGGAGGGCCCGGGCGGCCTGCACCGCGCGATTGACGCGATGATTGGCTCGGGCATTGGCCTGATAACCATTGCGTTGATTCCCAATTCCCCGTTGGTGGAAGCGCGGCGCGAGGTGTCGAAGGTGCTTAAGGTTGCCTCGAGCATTCTTGCCGACGTCACTTATGGCATCCGCCACCAAGACCCCGGCGTCATCCGCGACGCGCGCGAGGCGGTGCGCGGTACCCAAAATAGCGTCAATACCCTGCTAAGCGCGGCGCAATCGGGCAGGGAGGCCTCGGAGGTTTCGCCGCTGTTGTGGGCCTCGCGGCGCAGCATTCGCTCGCTGGAGCGCATCCTGTTGCCGGTGGATAACGCGGTCCGCGGCGTGCGCGTGCTCTCCCGCCAGGCGCTGGGCCTGACGGAGGACCGCGACAAGGTTTCGGACAAGCAGGTGGAGTTGCTCGATGAGCTTTCTGAAATCATGCTCGCGATTAGTGAGCTCTACGGCCAGGGCAAGAAGCATGGGCACGATGAGGCGATTGAAATTCCGGACCTTGTGCAGCGTCTGCGCATCGTGGGCGGGCGCGCCGGGCTGGACATCATTGATAGGGAAGGCACGCTGTCGGCCTATATGATTCTGGGCCAGACGCGCTCGATCGTGGTGGACATGCTGATGGTGTGCGGGCTCTCGCGCGAGTCGGCCGTGGCGCACCTCGTGCCGACCTCGCAGCACCCGGCCTACCCGCCGGAGGTGTGGGGGCGCGAGGACTAGCGTCCTCGCGCGGAGGCAAGGACCTCGCGCGGGGTTAAGGGCGGACGATCTGGAGATCGCGCAGGTGGCGGTAGAACGTCACGCGGGTTACCGGGCGCTTGTGGGGGACGGAATCGACGATGACTCGCAGCTGCGGGCCGCCGGCCTGGACGGCGCGGCCGGTGCTGACGGATTCGGGGTCGAGCTGGCCTGGCTTGCGCAGCAGCGAGCGCAGGCGGCCCTGCGACTCGACGGGGGAGGTGGCGCGGGCGGCGAGGATGCCGGGGGCGTCGGTCATCGGGACGAGGCGCGCGCCGAAGGTTTTGGGGGAAGTGGCGGCTAGGGTGTGGTCGTCGATGATGACTTCGCCGGTGAAAGAGCCATTGGAGGCGTCGGAGATGGTGGCGGAGCCGGCGACGGCGAGGCCGGAATCGTTGCGGATAAGCGGCGCAGGGCGGACCGGGGCCGTGCGGGCGAAGTCGAGGGCCTCGGCCGGGGAGGTGGGAATCCCCCAGTTCTGGGCGGCCGCGGACGGGGTGGACGGAGTGGAGGCGGCCGGCGCGGTGGTTGAGGGGGTGGAGGCTGCGGCTGAGGAGACGGGGATGAAGGCGACCTCGGCCCAGAGGCGGTCGGAGCGCATGAGGCGGGTCAGCACGGCCGAGAGGGCGGCGTCGGAGCCGACGACGACGATGCGGGCGGGCTCAGCTAAGTGCGGGGCCTGTGGGGCAGGTTCGGGGGCGCCGAGGTGACGGACGTCGGGTTGCGCGGCAATGTCATCGAGCGAGGGAGTGGGGTCTGTGGGGAGGAGAGGGTTGAGGAAGGCGTCGATAAGCGCGAGCTCTTTGCGGGTAGGGATGGGGGAGAGATCATGGGCGTCGGCAGGCATGGCCACGCCCGGGGCGCCGCAACGGAGGAACAAAAAACGCATGCGGACAATGCTACGCGGGCTTTTTGCGCCGGGAAAGTGTAAAGTTGGAGAGTATTTTGGCTCCAATTATGAGGAAGTGACTAAACAATGGCAGCGATCGTCATTGTCGGCGCCCAGTGGGGCGACGAAGGCAAGGGCAAAGCGACCGACATCCTCGGCGGCAAGGTTGACTACGTGGTCAAGCCGAACGGCGGTAATAACGCCGGCCATACCGTCGTGGTAGGCGGCGAAAAATACGAGCTGAAGCTCCTGCCGGCCGGCATTTTGTCCGAGAACGCCACCCCGGTGCTGGGCAATGGCGTAGTGATCAACCTTGAGGCGCTCTTTGATGAGATTGACGGCCTTGAGGCCCGCGGTGCGAATGCCTCGCGCCTGAAGATTTCCGCCAATGCGCACCTAGTGGCGCCGTACCACCAGACCCTGGACCGCGTGCAGGAGCGCTTCCTGGGCAAGCGCGCTATCGGCACCACCGGCCGCGGCATTGGTCCGACCTATGCCGATAAGGTTGCGCGCATTGGCATCCGCGTGCAGGACATCTTTGATGAGTCCATCCTGCGCCAGAAGGTGGAATCCGCCCTGGATATTAAGAACCAGATGCTGGTGAAGATGTACAACCGCAAGGCCATCGAGGCGGACCAGATTGTGGAGTACTTCCTGAGCTACCGCGATCGCCTGCGCCCGATGGTTATCGACGCCGAGCTGGAGCTCAACCAGGCCCTCGAAGCTGGCAAGCACGTGCTCATGGAGGGTGGCCAAGCCACCATGCTCGACGTGGACCACGGCACCTACCCGTTCGTGACCTCGTCTAACCCGACCGCCGGTGGTGCTTCCGTGGGCTCCGGCATTGGTCCAACGCGCATCAAGACCTCGCTGGGCATTATCAAGGCTTACACCACCCGCGTGGGTGCCGGCCCGTTCCCCACGGAGCTCTTTGATAAGTGGGGCGAGTACCTGCAGACCACCGGTGGTGAGATTGGTGTGAACACCGGCCGCAAGCGCCGTTGTGGTTGGTATGACTCCGTTGTTGCGCGCTATGCCACCCGCGTCAATGGCTTTACCGATTACTTCTTGACCAAGCTGGACGTTCTCACCGGCATCGGCGAGATTCCGATCTGCGTGGCTTACGACGTCGACGGCAAGCGCTACGACGAGCTGCCGCTTACCCAGTCCGAATTCCACCACGCCGAACCCATCTTCGAGACCATGCCGGCCTGGGATGAGGACATCACGGAGTGCTCCACCTTTGAGGAGCTGCCGCAGAAGGCACAGGATTACGTCCTGCGCTTGGAAGAGCTGTCTGGCTGCCGTATCTCCTATATCGGCGTTGGTCCGGGCCGCGACCAGACCATCGTGCGTCACGATGTCATGGAAGACCAGTAAGGATGTAGTCCTTATTAGCGTGGTGTGAGAGCCCCACTCTCTAGCACAGCTGAACTGGCTCTCTGCACGATGTTTTTCTAGCCGCCCTAGCAGACAACAAAGGTTCCTATCCCTACCTAGCTCTTGGTCCCCTCTAAGGGATTTAGCCCTAATTGAGCGAAAGCGCCCGTGTACCGCCCCTGAGACGGAGTACGGGCGCTGCGGCATTTCAGTGCCCTTTTAGCTGCTTGCAGAAGCGTCGCATGCCAGCATAGGTTCTTTCCCGTTGAACGCAATCAAAAACTAATATAAAGTTAAGCTTGTTTTAAATGCAGAGAGTTTTTCAGCTTTCGGGGACCCTATTCCCGCGTATTTCAACACAGGGAGTTACTGTAATGATTGTTAAGCTTTTGAGCGGCCTGCTTGCCACCATTATGGGATTCTTCGGCCTGGGCACCCCGGCACAGGAGGCTGCGCCGGCACCTGAGTCAGAGCAGGTTGCTGTTGCTGAGCAGGGCGCCAACGATGACGTGCAGGCTCTTATCGACGCCGCCCATGCCAAGGCCGGCTACGAGTTCATCAGCGTCCGCTACGAGGGCGACACCGCCAATATTGCCCTGAACCCGGAGACCTACAACCCGGACAAGGATGGCGATACCTTTGAGGCAGTTTCCCAGCTCCTGCAGGAAAAGGGCTACCAGGTCACTGTCGTTCTTTAAGGCTTAGTTCATTCCAGGATCCGCACTGCGGCCTCGGTAAAGCATCCGTTTGCCGACGCACGTGCGGATTTTTCTTTGCCCAATTCTCCCTCGACCTTGTGCGAGACCCCTAAGCGTGACTGTGATGACCCTAGGCAGAGTTTTCGCTCACATATGCCTTCTTGAAGGTGAATGGCAATAGGTTAAGGATTACTACGCCTCCTATGCGCCGAACGTGTGTGCACCCCTATTGAGTGCTCTCCAGTCACACCTGTAACACCAACTTTCTATGGATGGTCCCGGAGTAACCCGAAGAAATTGCACGCAAATCAAACCCTTGAATTTGCACGAAATTAGACAAAACGTAGCGCATAGAAGTGTTCACACGGCTTTTGTCAAAACTAATCGTAGTATTGATTAAGCCATTGGCGTGGCGCCCCGACCTTAGGGAAGGCCTAGGGTACATCGAACATATGTATTTAAAACTAGGTTGACCGTGGAAATAAGCACATTTACCTGTGGGTATGAAATTAGAAATCCTGCATAACGTGCAGTTTTCTAAAACTTTCTGGCTGGAGCTTTAAATTTTTCCGTGATATTATGCTGAGAGCACAATAAGAGTTAATTCAGATTTGGGTTCAGAACCCTGATTAACTGGAGTGCGTTCAAGTCTCAATTTCAGGTTCTGCTCAGCGAAAACATTCGCTGTACAGGAAAACGAATGTAAGTATTTGTACCGCTCGAAGAGGAAAGAATGAGTAGATTGAAAAACATATCCCGAGAGGGGTGGATGGTCTTTACCGCAGTGCTTGCTGCAATTGCGGTAATTGCGGCCATGGTCGCCGTTCCGGGTGGCAAGGCGGAGGCTGCTGAGCCTACCGACTTCGTGCCGAATGAGACACTTAGTCCCCATCATGTGAAAGACGGGCGTGATACAACGTGGGGTCCACTCGTATGGGCTGGTGTACCGGAGGGACAACCTAAATCTAAGCAAACCGGCAATGATGTTGGTTGGGCGTGGTGTATTGATTTCACAACCCGGGACCCAGCTGATGTAAATCGGAGCTACCACAAGTCGACGGCCGGTGCTCTCCGCTTTGACGATCCGAAGTATCAAGACGCTGCGATTGGTGTGGCGATGAAGCTTCGTGATGCTACTAAGGCAGGGGATAAGAAACTTACCGCGAACTACAGTGTTTACTTGGCTGCTTTGGTCTCGGATGCTGCTGGTCGCTCAGAGGCTATTAAGGTCATTCGGGGGGACGGCGTTGTTGACCCCGACCGCTTTGCGGCTTTTACGGGCAGTGAGGACGAGTTCACTTCTGTCACGGGCCTCCGGATTATAAGCGACTCTGGTAAAAATGATGACCTAGATACATGGTTTGAAGTTGACCCGTCGGTGACTATTGAGAGTCAGCCGGCTGACGCCTTTATTACTATTGTCGGCCCGGACGGTGTATGGAATATTCATAAAGGTCGTGGTCAGCGAGTAGTCCCAGTTGATCAGCCTGGTTTGCCTGACAATGGTGGTGGCTCTGAAGAGCCCACAACTTCTGAGGAGAAGCCATCTAACGTGACTACTCCTGAGAACCCGGGTGGTGAGACCTCTCCTAGCGGAACGACCGAGAATCCTGAGCCGTCTGGTTCTGAGGGGACCACTCCGAAGGACACCACCTCCGAGACGACTCCGGATAAGACGACTGATGTAGTACCTAATCCAGAACCGACTCCTACTACTAGCGAGCAGGAAAAGGATCTTGAGCCCAAGATTGAAACGGAAGCTTCCATCAAGGACGGAAACCGTGTGGAAAAGGGCGCCACGGTTATTGACACTGTGACGTATAAAGACCTTGTTCCGGGAAAGAAGTACACCCTGAAGGCAAAGCTGATCTCCAAGGAAGATGGCGAAACCGTACTGGGTGAAGGCTCCGAGGAACTGGTTCCGGAAGAGTCCGCCGGTGAAAAGGACGTTGAGATTACCGTCAACGACAAGGCAGATCCGGCTGTCGACGCTGCGGTTGCCTTCGAGAAGCTGGTATCTACCGAGGTAGATAAGGACGGCAACGAGACCACTGGCTCCACCGATGAAAACGTGATTGCTACTCACGAAAACATCAACGATGAGAAGCAGACCGTTAACACCAAGTGGACCCCGTCCATTGAGACCAACGCTGACCTTGACAACGCTAAGCAGGTAAAGGCTGGCGTCACCGTCAAGGACACCGTTACCTACACCGACTTGGTTCCTGGTAAGGAATACACCCTGAAGGCTGAGCTGCGTAACAAGGCTGAGAATGATAAGGGTGAGCACGAGGTCGTCGGCAAGGGCGATGTAACCTTCACCCCGGAGAAGTCTGCCGGTGAGCAGGTCGTTGACATCAAGGTCAACGACGATGTGGAGGGCGTCATCAAGGCGGCCGTCGCATTCGAGGACCTCTACTCCAAGCAGGTCGACGAGAACGGTAAGGAAACTCCGAACTCTGATGAAGAGAAGAAGATTACCGATCACCGCGACATCGACGATGAGAAGCAGACCGTAACCTCCGAGATGGAGCCATCCATCGGCACCAAGGCTGAGAAGGCTGAGGGCGATGAGATTAAGGCTGGCACCGTCATCACCGATAAGGTTAAGTACAACGACCTGGTTGCTGGCAAGGAATACACTCTGAATGCAGAGCTGCGTTCCAAGGTCAAGGATGACAACGGTGAGTACCCGGTAATCGGCCACGGTGAGAAGACCTTCGTGCCTTCTGCTTCTGAGGGCGAGGTAGAGGTTAAGATCACCGTTGATGAGGGTGTTACCGAGGCTGTTGATGAGGCAGTTGCTTTCGAGTACCTGACCTCTACTGCTGTTAACAAGGACGGCGAGGATTCCACCACTGGTGAGAAGAATGACATCGCCGACCACACCAACATCGAGGACAAGGCCCAGACCGTAAAGTCTGACAAGCCTTCCGAGACCACCACTCCGGAGACCACCACCTCTACGCCTACCGGGGAAACTGACGTTCCGGATACGCCTGGTGGCGGTGGCGAGGTCGAAACCTCTACGCCTTCTTCCTCTGAGGATTCCTCTACCTCGACGACTAGCGAGACCAGCGAGTCTGAGGAGCCGGGTAATTCTGAGAGCGAGCAGCCTTCCGAGTCTGAAGAGCCGTCTGAGTCTGAGTCCGGCGAGCCTTCTGAGTCTGAGTCTGTAGAGACCACGTCTTCTGAGGCTTCCGAGACCTCTGAGTCTGACAAGCCTTCGGACGGCGAGTCGACGACCCCGGATAAGCCGACCGAGCCTTCTGAATCGACCGAGCCTAACGAGCCGGGTACCCCTGGTGACGACGAGAACGACACTCCGAAGGTTTCCACTAACGCTGACTTCGAGGGTGGCCTGCGTGAGGTTGTTGCTGGTGCCAAGGTTGTGGACCAGGTTTCTTACGAGGGTCTGGTTCCGGGTAAGGAATACATTCTGGATGCGCAGCTGATTTCCAAGGAGGACGGTAAGACCGTTCTTGGTGAGACTAAGGGTCACAAGTTCACCCCGGAGAGCGCTAATGGCACTGAGGCTGTCACCATCACCGTCAATGATGATGTGACCGAGCCGGTTGAGGCTGCGGTTGCCTTCGAGACGCTGACTTCCACTCAGGTGGATAAGCACGGTGAGGACAACCCGACCGATGAGGACAACCCGAATCCGGTTGGTGAGCACAAGGACATCGATGACGAAGATCAGACTGTGACCTCTGAGGGTTCTGAGAAGACTCCGAAGGTTTCCACTAACGCTGACTTCGAGGGTGGCCTGCGTGAGGTTGTTGCTGGTGCCAAGGTTGTGGACCAGGTTTCTTACGAGGGTCTGGTTCCGGGTAAGGAATACATTCTGGATGCGCAGCTGATTTCCAAGGAGGACGGTAAGACCGTTCTTGGTGAGACTAAGGGTCACAAGTTCACCCCGGAGAGCGCTAATGGCACTGAGGCTGTCACCATCACCGTCAATGATGATGTGACCGAGCCGGTTGAGGCTGCGGTTGCCTTCGAGACGCTGACTTCCACTCAGGTGGATAAGCACGGTGAGGACAACCCGACCGATGAGGACAACCCGAATCCGGTTGGTGAGCACAAGGACATCGATGACGAAGATCAGACTGTGACCTCTGAGGGTTCTGAGAAGACTCCGAAGGTTTCCACTAACGCTGACTTCGAGGGTGGCCTGCGTGAGGTTGTTGCTGGTGCCAAGGTTGTGGACCAGGTTTCTTACGAGGGTCTGGTTCCGGGTAAGGAATACATTCTGGATGCGCAGCTGATTTCCAAGGAGGACGGTAAGACCGTTCTTGGTGAGACTAAGGGTCACAAGTTCACCCCGGAGAGCGCTAATGGCACTGAGGCTGTCACCATCACCGTCAATGATGATGTGACCGAGCCGGTTGAGGCTGCGGTTGCCTTCGAGACGCTGACTTCCACTCAGGTGGATAAGCACGGTGAGGACAACCCGACCGATGAGGACAACCCGAATCCGGTTGGTGAGCACAAGGACATCGATGACGAAGATCAGACTGTGACCTCTGAGGGTTCTGAGAAGACTCCGAAGGTTTCCACTAACGCTGACTTCGAGGGTGGCCTGCGTGAGGTTGTTGCTGGTGCCAAGGTTGTGGACCAGGTTTCTTACGAGGGTCTGGTTCCGGGTAAGGAATACATTCTGGATGCGCAGCTGATTTCCAAGGAGGACGGTAAGACCGTTCTTGGTGAGACTAAGGGTCACAAGTTCACCCCGGAGAGCGCTAATGGCACTGAGGCTGTCACCATCACCGTCAATGATGATGTGACCGAGCCGGTTGAGGCTGCGGTTGCCTTCGAGACGCTGACTTCCACTCAGGTGGATAAGCACGGTGAGGACAACCCGACCGATGAGGACAACCCGAATCCGGTTGGTGAGCACAAGGACATCGATGACGAAGATCAGACTGTGACCTCTGAGGGTTCTGAGAAGACTCCGAAGGTTTCCACTAACGCTGACTTCGAGGGTGGCCTGCGTGAGGTTGTTGCTGGTGCCAAGGTTGTGGACCAGGTTTCTTACGAGGGTCTGGTTCCGGGTAAGGAATACATTCTGGATGCGCAGCTGATTTCCAAGGAGGACGGTAAGACCGTTCTTGGTGAGACTAAGGGTCACAAGTTCACCCCGGAGAGCGCTAATGGCACTGAGGCTGTCACCATCACCGTCAATGATGATGTGACCGAGCCGGTTGAGGCTGCGGTTGCCTTCGAGACGCTGACTTCCACTCAGGTGGATAAGCACGGTGAGGACAACCCGACCGATGAGGACAACCCGAATCCGGTTGGTGAGCACAAGGACATCGATGACGAAGATCAGACTGTGACCTCTGAGGGTTCTGAGAAGACTCCGAAGGTTTCCACTAACGCTGACTTCGAGGGTGGCCTGCGTGAGGTTGTTGCTGGTGCCAAGGTTGTGGACCAGGTTTCTTACGAGGGTCTGGTTCCGGGTAAGGAATACATTCTGGATGCGCAGCTGATTTCCAAGGAGGACGGTAAGACCGTTCTTGGTGAGACTAAGGGTCACAAGTTCACCCCGGAGAGCGCTAATGGCACTGAGGCTGTCACCATCACCGTCAATGATGATGTGACCGAGCCGGTTGAGGCTGCGGTTGCCTTCGAGACGCTGACTTCCACTCAGGTGGATAAGCACGGTGAGGACAACCCGACCGATGAGGACAACCCGAATCCGGTTGGTGAGCACAAGGACATCGATGACGAAGATCAGACTGTGACCTCTGAGGGTTCTGAGAAGACTCCGAAGGTTTCCACTAACGCTGACTTCGAGGGTGGCCTGCGTGAGGTTGTTGCTGGTGCCAAGGTTGTGGACCAGGTTTCTTACGAGGGTCTGGTTCCGGGTAAGGAATACATTCTGGATGCGCAGCTGATTTCCAAGGAGGACGGTAAGACCGTTCTTGGTGAGACTAAGGGTCACAAGTTCACCCCGGAGAGCGCTAATGGCACTGAGGCTGTCACCATCACCGTCAATGATGATGTGACCGAGCCGGTTGAGGCTGCGGTTGCCTTCGAGACGCTGACTTCCACTCAGGTGGATAAGCACGGTGAGGACAACCCGACCGATGAGGACAACCCGAATCCGGTTGGTGAGCACAAGGACATCGATGACGAAGATCAGACTGTGACCTCTGAGGGTTCTGAGAAGACTCCGAAGGTTTCCACTAACGCTGACTTCGAGGGTGGCCTGCGTGAGGTTGTTGCTGGTGCCAAGGTTGTGGACCAGGTTTCTTACGAGGGTCTGGTTCCGGGTAAGGAATACATTCTGGATGCGCAGCTGATTTCCAAGGAGGACGGTAAGACCGTTCTTGGTGAGACTAAGGGTCACAAGTTCACCCCGGAGAGCGCTAATGGCACTGAGGCTGTCACCATCACCGTCAATGATGATGTGACCGAGCCGGTTGAGGCTGCGGTTGCCTTCGAGACGCTGACTTCCACTCAGGTGGATAAGCACGGTGAGGACAACCCGACCGATGAGGACAACCCGAATCCGGTTGGTGAGCACAAGGACATCGATGACGAAGATCAGACTGTGACCTCTGAGGGTTCTGAGAAGACTCCGAAGGTTTCCACTAACGCTGACTTCGAGGGTGGCCTGCGTGAGGTTGTTGCTGGTGCCAAGGTTGTGGACCAGGTTTCTTACGAGGGTCTGGTTCCGGGTAAGGAATACATTCTGGATGCGCAGCTGATTTCCAAGGAGGACGGTAAGACCGTTCTTGGTGAGACTAAGGGTCACAAGTTCACCCCGGAGAGCGCTAATGGCACTGAGGCTGTCACCATCACCGTCAATGATGATGTGACCGAGCCGGTTGAGGCTGCGGTTGCCTTCGAGACGCTGACTTCCACTCAGGTGGATAAGCACGGTGAGGACAACCCGACCGATGAGGACAACCCGAATCCGGTTGGTGAGCACAAGGACATCGATGACGAAGATCAGACTGTGACCTCTGAGGGTTCTGAGAAGACTCCGAAGGTTTCCACTAACGCTGACTTCGAGGGTGGCCTGCGTGAGGTTGTTGCTGGTGCCAAGGTTGTGGACCAGGTTTCTTACGAGGGTCTGGTTCCGGGTAAGGAATACATTCTGGATGCGCAGCTGATTTCCAAGGAGGACGGTAAGACCGTTCTTGGTGAGACTAAGGGTCACAAGTTCACCCCGGAGAGCGCTAATGGCACTGAGGCTGTCACCATCACCGTCAATGATGATGTGACCGAGCCGGTTGAGGCTGCGGTTGCCTTCGAGACGCTGACTTCCACTCAGGTGGATAAGCACGGTGAGGACAACCCGACCGATGAGGACAACCCGAATCCGGTTGGTGAGCACAAGGACATCGATGACGAAGATCAGACTGTGACCTCTGAGGGTTCTGAGAAGACTCCGAAGGTTTCCACTAACGCTGACTTCGAGGGTGGCCTGCGTGAGGTTGTTGCTGGTGCCAAGGTTGTGGACCAGGTTTCTTACGAGGGTCTGGTTCCGGGTAAGGAATACATTCTGGATGCGCAGCTGATTTCCAAGGAGGACGGTAAGACCGTTCTTGGTGAGACTAAGGGTCACAAGTTCACCCCGGAGAGCGCTAATGGCACTGAGGCTGTCACCATCACCGTCAATGATGATGTGACCGAGCCGGTTGAGGCTGCGGTTGCCTTCGAGGAGCTCACCTCCACTGAGGTCAACGAGAAGGGTGAGGACACCCCGGATACCACTCCGGAGAATCCGAACCACATCGCTGAGCACAAGGACATCAATGATGAGGACCAGACCGTAACCTCCCACGAGGTTGAGGGTCAGGAGCCGGGCGACGGCGGATCCTCCCACGGTTCCTCCAAGGACAATAAGTGGTGGCTCATCCTGATTCCGGGCATCGGCTTGGGCAAGATCATCAAGGATCACTTCGACCACAAGGATCATGGCAACCACAACGGTGGCCACGGTGACAACACCGGTAACCACGATGGTGGCAATGGTCACGAGGTCCAGGGTCAGGATGCTCCTAAGGGCGGCAACTCTGACAATGGTCACGAGGACAAGGGTCAGGATGCTCCTCAGGGCGGCAACTCTGACAATGGACACGGCCGTGGCGTCGAGGTCCAAGGTCAGGAACCTGAAGAGACTGGTAACGCACTGCCATCCAACGCTGACCGCGTTGAGATTAAGTCCGTACCGTCCGGCGCAACCGAGCTTGAGCCGGGTATGCAGGATTACATCAAGTAGTCCATAAGCATCGGTGCGGCGGCCCGCGGGTCGCCCCACCGGGGTTGAGACTTAAACACCAAAAATCCCCTCCAGGGTGTGACTGCACACGCTGGAGGGGATTTGCATATAACCTGCACAAGGTAGACAAATCGAGGAAGTAGAGGAAGCTAGCTATGGGAAAGCACGCGCAACCACAGCAGCCAGAAGACAATGGAATGTCGCAGCATCCGGCGAGTAGGGAAGAAGGGGGCGTCGGCAAGCAGGGCATGGGCCGTGGCAAGCTGATCGCTATTATCGCGGCCATCATTGCGGTGGCGTTGGTCTTGCTGCAGGTAGTGCTGTACCTGGCGCGCGATGATGAGGATGAGGCCGGCTCGGCGCCGGAGACGGTAGCCAGCGAGAGCGCACCGGAGGAATCCGGGCCGAAATCCGATGCCTTCGTGGATGATTCGGGCCAGCAGGAGCACGAGTATGAGGCCGCGCCTGGTGAGTTCAAGGGCTTTGAGGGCATGTCCGTGGGTATCGATGGCGAATATGCGGCCGTAGACCCCGTACAGGTCACGGACCAGGGCGTGCTGCTTCCGCCACACGACGTCACCCGCGTGGGCTGGTACTCCGCCTCCGCTGTGCCGGGTGAGCCGGGCAACGTGGGCTCGAGTGTGATTACCGGCCACATTAACTACCAGGGCCAGGGAACCGGTTATGCGGAGAAGTTCACCAAGCTGAAGAAGGACCAGGAATTTACCGTGGTCATCGACGGCCAGGAGCGCACCTTCCGCGTAACTGAGGCGCCGTACCGCCTGCCTAAGGGCTCCGGATTCCCGGACGTGGTTAATGATAAGGAAGGCGAGAACCGCCTGGTTCTCATTACCTGCGGCGGCCAGTTTGTTGGCGGCGCGCTGGGTTATGAGGACAACATCATTACCGTGGCGGAGCCGGTAGGCGAGCCAGAGCAGCCCGCCGAGCAGCCGGCAGGGGAGGCTCCGGCCGAAGCCCCAGCCGAGGCACCGGCTGAGGCACCTGCAGCCTAGGCTGAACCTTTTAAGGCGCCCTGTGGAATTGCCCACAGGGCGCCTTTGCTTATCCGGCTCACCTGGCATGTAGGTGGTGGGGTTGGGACCTAAATATGAAATAATTTAGGGCAGTAAACGCCGCTGCCTGCGGCTTAGAAGGAGCATTTTCATGGATAATCCAGGAGAGATCGCCGGTCATATTGGCACGCCGCTGACTAGCAATGCCACCAAGGTATTGCTGCTGGGCTCGGGCGAGCTGGGCAAGCAGCTGGCCATGTCCTTCCAGAATCTGGGCCTTGAGGTCCACGCGGTGGACTCGTATGCGGGCGCACCGGCGCACCAGGTGGCGCAGTTTAGCTACGTCGCCGATATCAAGGACACCGGCCGCATCCTGCAGCTGGCCCAAGAGATTCAGCCGCATTTTGTGGTTCCGGAGGTAGAAACCGTAGCGGTAGAAGCACTGGAGGAGATGGAAGCGCAAAGTGACGCCATCGTGGTGCCTTCCGCTCGTGCCTGCGCCATGACGCAGGACCGCCAGTGCGTGCGCGAGGTGGCGGAGAATATCGGCTTGCCGGTTTCGGCATACCGCTTTGCCAGCTCTCTGGAGGAGCTGGAGGAAGCGGTGGGGGAGCTGGGCTTTCCGTGCATTATTAAGCCGGATGTGTCCACTTCCGGCAAGGGCCACATGATTGCCCGCGAGGAGGACGATGTGCGGGTGGCCTGGGAGACCGTGCGGCGGGTGTCCTCGGACTCGCAGCGCGTGGTGGCCGAGCGCTTCGTGGACTTTGACCTCGAGGTTACCCTGCTGGCCATCCGGTCCATCGATCCGGCCACGGGCAAGCTGGCCACGTGGTTTAGCGAGCCTATCGGTCACCGCCATGAGCGCGGCGACCTCGTGGAGGAGTGGCAGCCTACGGGCATGAGCGAGATCGCGCTGGAAAACGCACGCTCGGTGGCCGCGCGCATCTCTAATGAGTTGGGCGGGCGCGGCGTGTACTGCGTGGAGCTCTTCGTCGCTGGCGATGACGTGTACTTTTCCTCCGTCTCCCCGCGGCCCTCGGATACGGCGATGCTGACCTGCTATACCCAGCGTTTTTCCGCCTTTGACCTGCATGCGCGCGCGATTTTGGGCTACCCCATCGACGCCACCCTGGTCACCCCGGGTGCCAGCGTGGTCATCCATGCGGATGAGGAGCTAAATGAGGTTGCCTATACCGGCATCGCCGCGGCCCTCAACTACGCGGAAACGGATGTAAAACTCTTTGGCAAGCCCGGGGCCTACAAGGGCCGTCGCATGGGCTTGGTGTCTGCCACCGCGGAAAGCGCGGAAGAGGCGCGCGACCGCGCAGCACTAGCGGCGCACAAGATCGAGGTGACCTCCACGCCGGGCCTTTTGGCCCAGGGCGGTGCGCGCGGCATCGAGCCGGAGGCGGACAATGTCCCCGATATCGAGGTCGTGGAGTACGAGGGCGGCGTGGAGCTCGACCCGAAGCTCGCCTCCGGCGTGGACGACGCCGACTAGGAAGCGGGGCGCAGCATCGGCTGGTGGGGGACTCCCTCGTCGTCGAATAGCTCGCCTACCGGAGTAAAACCAAAGCCGGCGTAATAATCCACGAGGCCGGCCTGCGCCTCCAGGTAGAGCGGCTGGCCTGGGTGCATGCGCTCGCCTAGGTCGACGGCCGCCTGGAAGAGTTCCCGGCCGAGGCCCGTGCCGCGCGCGGCGGGCGCGAGTGCGAAGCGGCCGATTTGGGCGCCGGCGGCGTCGGCAAGCGCGGCGTCAGTGGGCGCGGCCGGAAAGACGCGGGCCGTGCCAAGCAGCTCGTGGGTGTCTGCGTCCCAGGCCAGCAGGTGCACGGTCTGGGGATCGGCGTCGGTGGCGTCAATCTCGGCGTATGTGCAGCGCTGCTCGTGCACAAAGACGTCCACCCGCAGCTTGTAGAGCTGGTGGACGTCCAAGGCCGCCAGCTGCCCCAGGGGCGCGGCGGAAATGATATGCGGCACGGATTAGGCCTGCGGGCCGGCGTGCTTGACCATCTCGTCCCACTCGACGATCTTGATGCGCTCGCGGCCGTGCGGCTCGCCAGCGGCGCGCTCGGCGGCATCCAGGCGGTGCCAGCCCTCCCAGGTGGTCACGGCGATATCGCGGGAAGCCAGGAAGTCCAGGATATCCTGCGGATCGCGCTTGGTGGCCGGCTCTAAGTCGCCTGCCTTGTAATCGGCGATGAGCATGGTGGTGGTGTCCTTGGCATCGGACTTGGTATTGCCAATCAGGCCTACTGGGCCGCGCTTAATCCAGCCGGTGGTGTAGAGGCCAGGGAGCTTCTCGCCGTCGACATTGGCCAGCACGTGGCCGCCGTCGTTAGGCATGGTGGCCTGGGTCTCGTCGAAAGGTACGCCGTCGACGGACTGCGGGTGGTAGCCCACCGCGCGGTAGACGGCCTGCACCGGCCACTCGGTGAACTTGCCGGTACCGGTTACGGAGCCATCGCCATTGAGCTCGGTGCGCTCGGTCTTGATGGCGGTGACGTGGCCGTCCTCGCCCAATACCTCTACCGGGGACTCGAAGAAATGGATGTAGAGCTTGTGCGGGGCATCGCCCGGCTCGCGCATGGCGTAAGACTCGAGGGTCTGGCATACCAGGTCGGTGGACTTGGCGGTGCGGCGGGCCTCTTCGGAGGCGGCGTCATACTCGATGTCCTCGGGGTTGACGATGACCTCGATGGTCGGGGACTCGTCCAGCTCCTTGAGCTCCTTCGGCGTGTACTTAGCCTGCGCCGGGCCGCGGCGGCCGAAGACGTGGACCTCCTTGGCGCGGTTCTTCTTCAGCGCCTCATAAACGTTATCGGGGATCTCCGTCACGAGCAGCTCGTCCGCGGTCTTAGCCAGGATGCGGGAGACGTCGAGGGAGACATTGCCCACACCAACCACGGCGACGGACTCTGCGGAGAGATCCCAATCGCGTTCGAAGTTGGGGTTGCCGTCATAAAAGCCCACGAATTCGCCGGCGCCATGGTTGCCCTTGAGATCCTCGCCCGGGATGCCCATGCGCTTATCGGCGGTGGCGCCGGTGGCGAAGATGATGGCGTCATAATACTCGCGCATCTCCTCGACGGTGATGTCCTTGCCCACCTCGATATTGCCTAGGAAGCGGATCTCTTCCTTTTCCATAACGTTGTGCAGGGACTGCACGATGCCCTTAATACGCGGGTGATCCGGTGCCACGCCGTAGCGGATCAAACCGAACGGCGTCGGCATCTTTTCAAAAAGATCGATCTGCACATCGAGGTCGGATTTCACTAGAAGGTCAGAGGCGTAAATGCCTGCCGGGCCGGAGCCGACCACGGCGACGCGCACTGGGGTAGTCATGTGCTTAGGGAGTCCTTTCTTTCGTTGTGCTGCATATTCTACGCGGTCACTATGCGATAAAAACCACAGCGTTACTAACCCCAGTTTAGGGAGGTCACGATGGGGCATAGGAGGGGGTAAATCGCGTACAGTGGAATAGTCACCGCGTGTTAATAACTGTGATGGCTGACATGAAGTTATGACACGCGTTAATTGTGTTCAAGTGACCGTGACTGAAAGGTAAATTGCATGTCTGCATCCCATTCCGCAGTTATTAGCGCTATCGGCCGTGGCTTCGATGGCCTCGACGTGCCCGCCTTGGCTAAAGACCTAGGCGCGGAGCTCATCCGCCTCGAAGACTTCGATGCCACCGTCGCCGCCGTACTTGCTGAGGCTCCCGCCGCTGAGAACATCGTGGCGCAGGGCACCGGCGATATCGCCTTCGATGCTGAGGTAGCTGCCGCCCTTGGCCTGCCGCTGGCCATCATTTCCGGCGCCCCGCAGCGCACCGGCGAGCTTGCCCAGCACAATGCGGAATCCCTGGGGGCTACCGTCGCTGGCATCTTCACCGATCTGGAAGCGGTTCCGGGCGCACTTGCTGCGCTTGGCGACGTCTCCCCGGTCATGTCCGCAGACCTCTTCCAGAAGCAGCTCATTGACCAGGCCCGCGCCGCCGGTTCGCACATCGTTCTGCCAGAGGGTGACGATGACCGCATCCTCGAGGCCGCCCACGTGGTGCTGCGCGATAAGGTTGCCAAGCTGACCATCCTGGGCGACGAGGCTGATATCAAGGCCCGTGCCGAAGAGCTCAAGCTCGACCTGGCTGGTGCCGAGATCATCAACCACCTCGAGTCCCCGTTGGCAGAGGAATTCGCCGCCGACTTTGCCGAGCTGCGCAAGAAGAAGGGCGTCACCCTCGAGCAGGCTCGCGAGACGATGAAGGACATCTCCTACTTCGCCACCATGATGGTGCACAAGGGCTTGGCCGATGGCATGGTCTCCGGTGCTGCTCACACCACCGCCCACACCATCAAGCCTTCCTTTCAGATCATTAAGACCAAGCCGAACGCTTCCGTGGTCTCCTCCATCTTCCTGATGGTCATGCGTGGCCGCCTGTGGGCCTTCGGTGACTGCGCCGTCAACCCGAACCCTACTGCCGAGCAGCTGGGCGAGATCGCCATCGTTTCCGCACAGACCGCCTCCCAGTTCGGCATCGACCCACGCGTGGCCATGCTGTCCTACTCCTCCGGCACTTCCGGTTCCGGACCGGACGTTGACCGTGCAGTGGCCGCCGTCGAAGCCGCCAAGAAGCTGGATTCTTCCGTCAAGGTGGATGGTCCGCTGCAGTTCGACGCCGCCTGCGACCCAGGCGTTGCGGCTAAGAAGATGCCGAATTCTGACGTTGCCGGTCAGGCCAACGTCTTCGTCTTCCCAGACTTGGAGGCCGGCAATATCGGCTACAAGACGGCACAGCGCACCGGCGGCGCGCTCGCCGTGGGCCCGATCCTGCAGGGCCTGAACAAGCCGGTAAACGACCTGTCGCGTGGCGCGACCGTTCCGGACATCATCAACACCGTTGCAATCACCGCTATTCAGGCTGGAGAGAAATAAATGTCATACGTTCTGGTCCTTAACTCAGGTTCTTCCTCCGTTAAATTCCAGCTGGTCGATCCCGAGTCCAGCGCCACGGATACGCCGCTGGTCTCTGGCCTGGTCGAGCAGGTTGGCGAGCCCCTCGGCGCCGTCACCGTCAAGACCGGTGGCGAGAAGTACAAGGAAGAGCTGGAAATCCCTACTCACTCCTTCGGCCTTGAGCGCGCTTTTGCCATCATGAGCGAGCACAACGTTGGCCCAACCGACGTGGATGTTATCGCCGTTGGTCACCGTGTTGTTCACGGCGGCCGCCTCTTCTCCGAGCCACAGCTCATCGTGGACCAGATTGAGTCCATGATTGAAGACCTCATCCCGCTGGCTCCGCTGCACAACCCGGCCAACCTGGACGGCATCCGCGTGGCCCGCAAGATGCTGCCGGATATTCCGCACGTTGCCGTCTTCGATACCGCGTTCTTTAACACCCTGCCGCCGGCAGCTGCGCTGTATGCCATCAATAATGAGGTGGCATCCAAGTACGATATCCGTCGCTACGGCTTCCACGGCACCTCTCACGAGTTCGTCTCCCAGCAGGTGCCGGCTCTCTTGGGCCGCGACCCGATGCACACCCACCAGATCACTCTTCACCTGGGCAACGGCGCTTCCGCTGCAGCCATCCGCAATGGCCGCGCCATCGATACCTCGATGGGCCTGACCCCGCTGGCTGGTCTGGCTATGGGTACCCGTTCCGGTGACATTGACCCGGGCATCATCTTCCACCTCGTTCGCCAGGCGGGCATGAGCGTGGATGAGATTGATAACCTGCTCAACAAGCAGTCCGGTGTCAAGGGTATCTCTGGCGTTAACGACTTCCGTACGCTGCGCGAGCGCATCGACAACGAGGACCAAGACGCTTGGCTGGCTTATAACATCTACATCCACCAGCTGCGCCGCTTCATCGGTTCCTACATGATTGCCCTGGGCCGCGTGGACGCCATCACCTTTACCGCCGGTGTGGGCGAGAACGATACCGAGGTCCGTCAGGACTCCCTGTACAACCTGGATATGTATGGCATTCACTTTGATAAGGAGCGCAACCTGGTCCGTTCCGACCAGCCACGCATGATCTCCACTGAGGATTCCCCGGTCAAGGTCTTTGTCGTTCCGACCAACGAGGAGCTGGCTATCGCTCAGAAGTCCGCCGAAATCGCCGCAATGGCGCGTGAGGCTGGGCTCTACAAGTAAAGACTTTCACGGCCAGTTAGAAGCTGGAATGTGAACGAGAGGCGTGCGATCCACAAGGGACCGCATGCCTCTTTTTTATCTCTGAACCTATTACAGCAAGCGTTTCGGTTATTTCGTTTATTCTGTAAGGTGAGGGTATGAAGGACTTACAAAATGGCGGGGCAACTCGGGATACCAGCCCAGCGGAAGAGGCTTTATCAAGGCTCAATTCTGTGTTGGAGACAAAAGATTCACCGGCACCAGTGGATATATTCGTGCATGGAACCGAGCAAATAATCGCAATTCCGCGAGAGATCGCCGAAACCCTGCAGAAAGTTCTCGCCATCGAAGCGGCAGGGAAATCGGTCCGCGTAGTGCCCGAGGAATCCGAGTTCACCACGCAACAGGCAGCAGACTTTCTCAATGTTTCGCGGCCACACGTTGTAAAGCTTATTGATGAAGGGAGCCTTCCCGGCTACAAAGTAGGTTCCCATCGGCGTGTGAGTCTTGCGGATCTGCAGAAATACAAGAATGAAAGAGATGCCCGTCAGCGCCGTGCCGTAGCTGAATTGACAGCCTTATCGGAGGACCTGGAGCTATATTAGTGGGGCGGTTGACGGTAGTTTATGACGCCAATGTGCTCTACCCGAGCATGCTCCGTGATGTCCTGATAAGGGTGGCTGGTAGCGGTGTATTCCGTGCCCGATGGACGGAGAGAATCCTAAATGAAGTCTTTTTCAACTTGCAGCGCAATCGCCCTGATTTAAACCCTAAGAAGTTATCCCGCACCCGTAGATTGATGTGTTTAGCGGTCGAGGACTGTCTTGTGACTGGATACGAGGAATTAATCGATGATCTATGGCTACCAGATCCGAATGACAGGCATGTCCTAGCGGCAGCAATTAGTTGTGGTGCTCAAAGTATCATTACTGAAAATGCAAAAGACTTTCCTTGTTCCATTCTTGATGGTTTTGGCATTAGACGGCAGAGCGCCGATGAGTTCTTGTGCGAGTTGATCGCTTCTTCGCCCGCGACTGTGCAGCAATCGATTGAGGACGCGGCTGCCACGTTTCAAAAGCCACCGCGAAGTGTGGACGAGATCCTAACGGCATTAGCGTTAACGGGAACACCGAGGTCAGTTGAAATGCTTCGTTCTTAAATGTTTAAACGTGCAGTCTGATTTTTGCAGCGCAGGATGGCCTAGAGGATGTGCCGCTTGTGGGGCGGCTGTACGATCCTGTGTAGCGATTAGAAGGTAGTGACGGGGCGGACCTGGTTGGCTAGGTCAACGAGTGCGTAGCGGTGGCGGCTAAACGGTGCTTGGCGTGCGAGGGCGCGGAGTGTCTCGGAGAGGCCGGTGCGCAGGCCGCGCTGGGTAAAGGCGTATTCGAAGAGGTCGTTGGGGGAGGCGGCGCGCGAGAGATCGGCATTGCGCAGGAAATTCAGGCCGGCGGAGATGACGGCGATCTTGATCTGGAGGAAGCGCGGCTCGTTGGTGGGGACCTCTTCGAGGCGTCGGGCGGCGCGGCGGATGCGGGATTCGGAGAGGTCGTGGACGATGAGCTGGAGGATCGTCGTCAAGCGGGCCATGCGATAGTGGCGCGAGGCATTGGGTACTTTGTCGAGAACCACAACGGCTACCTCCACCTGGCCCTCGGAGCGCAGCTGGCGGGCAAGGCCAAAGGAAGAGGAAACGGTGGTGGGGTTGGTGGACCACACAATGCCGTAGAGGCGCATGGAGTTAAAGCGCAGCGCGGCCGGATCCTGGGTGACGTGGTTCCAGATTTCCGGCTGGCCCTCAAAGGCGGAGTTGGGGAGATCGGCCAGCGTGGAATGCATATTGGAGCAGGCGCGGGCCACGGTGGGGTCAATAAGCGCGGTATCGCTGTAGTCCAGCTGCTGCAGAATGAGTTCATTGATGGCGGCGATGGCGAGCTTGGGCGCCGCCTCGCCCGGCAGAAGATCGAGGACGGTGGAGAAGTATTTCTGGGCGTCGCGGTAGTCGTCGTGAAGCAGCTCGGTGATGCCGGCGTACCACTGGAAACGCCAGTCGCGGCCGAGGCGGTCCTCGATGGAACTCAGCCACTGGCGGGCTTGGCCGGTATAGCCTAGGTCGATCATGGAGCGCACCACGCCCAGCGGGATTTCGGCCGAGTGCTCGTACTCGGGGGTCTGCATGGCCTGGCGGAGGGTCTCCAGGGCCTCCTGTGGCTCCGCATAGGAAGCGCCCTGCAGCAGGCCGGCACCCACGTCATCGCGGTCTAGCAGCGGGGTAGGCAGGGCGGAGACGACCTCGGGGGCGGTGATTTGGACGGTGCGATCGATGCCGTCGATAAGCTGATCCGTGCGAAACACCAGGTGCTTGGTGCCAAAGGTGGTACGTTGCGGCGAGAACAGCGAGTGCTGGGAGGGGTATTGCAGGCCGTCGCGGATGGCAATGACCTCGCGCAGCACTCCGTAGAGCTGGGTGCGCAGCTCCTTGATGGAGGTAAAGCGGCGCTCCGGATCCGGGTCGGTGGCGCGCTGCAACAGGCGGTAGAGCGACAGGAAGCGACGCAGCTCCGGCTCCTCGGTCGGGGTGGGGATGCCGGGCAGGTAGACGCCGTCCTCGGTGGGCAGCTTGAGGCAGAGCGAAGCCAAGGTGCGGCCGATGGTGTAGATATCGCTGGCGATGGAAGGACCCTCGGTGGCTACTTCCGGGGCCTGGTAGCCCTTGGTGCCGTAGATATAGCCAAACGCGCCAATGCCGGAAACCGCGCCCAGGTCTATGAGTTTGACCTGGTCCTCGGTGACGATGATGTTATCCGGCTTTAAGTCGTTATAGACCACCCCGCGCGAATGCAGGTACTCCAGGGCCGGCAGGATTTCTAGGATATAGGCGATGGCGATATCAACCGGCAGGAGCTTATCCGGCTGCTTTTTGCGCCTGCTTCTTAGCGACGGCCCGCCGACATACTCCATGACAATAAAGCCGCCGGGCACCCGGGCGTCATCGATGAAGTTGAAAATCTTGACGATGCCAGGGTGGGTAATATCGGCGAGGAATTCACGTTCTGCCACCGCAGCGGCGGTTTCATCGGCCGATTTTTGGGCCTGCATACCTTTGAGGACCACCACTCTTCCGGAGACAAAGTGGTCATTGGCCAGGTAAATCCAGCCCATGCCGCCGTGGGCGATAACGCCCAAGATTTCGTACTGTCCGGCCACCATGTCACCGGGCTGTAGCTGTGGTGGCGGAATCTTCTTGCCGGAGGATTCTTCGGTGGGGTCAATGAGAGCATCGGTCGGCTCGGCCGGGGTGATAAACGGCAGGCGCACCATGCCATCGGCCACGCGGCGCTCGGAGCGGTGGGTGCCGCGGCGCTCGCGGAAGGTATCGAGCGCGCGGCGGCGCGAGCGCTGCGAGGAGTCCTCTTGGGATTTTTGGGCGCGCTGCTGTTCGCGTTGGGCGCGGATATTATCCAGATCCGCCAGAAGGCTGGAGATATGGTCTGGGTCGATGGAACCATCGGCGTCCTCGTCTTCGTCCGCGAAGGGATCGAAGGCAACCGCGGAAGTGCCGGCGTCATCGCCGGGCTCATCCTCATCGGCGAAGGGATCGAAGGCCACGGCTGCAGTGCCCTCTTCGTCCTCGTCCGCAAAGGGGTCGAAAGCAACGGCAGCGGTGGCGGGGCCCTCGTCCGAGGGGCTGTCGCCCGAGGGGGCATCGTCCAGCGCATCCGGCTCCTGCGCGGAATTGGCGGCATTTGTGGGCTGGCGGAAGGCGCGCTGGGTATCGAGGTTCTCCGGCTCGATGTACTCGAGCTCGTCATCGCTGAAATTCGGGTTATGGCTCATGGCTTAGCGTCCTCCTCGATGTACTTTCCGGCCGGCAGGGTGGGCTCTTCCAGGTAGGTGCCGAGCCACTCCTCAAAGATTCTTGACCAAGTGCCGTCGCGGCGGATGCGTTCGAGCGTGGAATTTATTTGGCGCAGCAGCGGGCGGGTGTCATGCTGCTTGCTGGGGCGGCGGACGGCCACGCCGTAATTCTCGGTCTCTAGCGGCTCGCCCACGATGGAGGTATAGGAGTCTTGGGCGGCCATGCCGGAGAGCAAGGCATCATCGACGACGATGCCATCGGCCTGGTTGAGCTGTAAGGCCATCAGGCAATCGCCCCAGGAACGGGTAACCAAGATATCGGACTTGGGGGCGTGTTCGCGGATGGTTTCCAGCGCGGTGGACGCGCCCACACCGCATAGGGTCTTACCGGCGGCGTCCTTCACGGACTTAATGCCGGAATTGGTAAGCACCAGCATGCGGGTTTGGGTGCTCATATAGGGAATGGAAAAGGCCACGTCGCGCTCGCGTTCCGGGCTAATGGTCATGGTGCGCACAATCATGTCCACCGCGCCGGAATGGAGGGCATCGACGCGGTCGGAGGATTCCACGAAGCGGAAGTCCACCTTATTCGGGTCACCGAAAATATCGCGGGCAATCTCGCGGGCAATATCCACCTCGAAGCCGCGCACGTCACCAGTGGCGGCATCGCGGTAGCTCAGCAAGTTATTGGAACGGTCCACGCCCACGATGAGACGGCCGCGCTTGACGATGTCCGGCACCCGCTCCTTCGCCTTCCTATCATCTGGGCGGTAGCTGCCCCTGATTTCCTCATCAGAGGCACGGTGAGCTGCGGTAGATCCGGCCTTTTCAATTTCCGCGCCTTCCGGCAGCGGTGGGCCCGGTTTTGAATCGAGGGCGTGCTCGGCGGGCGCCTCCAGCGGCGGGGTGGAGCGAACATCGCACGAGGCGAGCGGCAGCGCGGCGCAGGCGCAGGCAAGCGTGGCGAGGGTAAGGCGTGTGCGGCGCATTAGAGGTACTCCTGCAGTCGAGGACGGATGCCCAGCCACACGGCAATAATGGCGCATAAGGTCAGCAGGAACACGGCCGAGGACACCGCAGTCATGGCGGTCAGTCCGCGCTCCAAGTAGCTGCGCATGGCGATGCGCGCCTGGCCAATGAGATCCGAGAGATCCGCGTCGAGCTCATCATAAGAACGCGCCGCGGTCATCTCTCCGTTCTTGGGCTCGGTCGCCGTGGCCTGGTAGATGGCCTCGTCATAGTCGCCGTCTTTGAGCGCACCCATGAGCTTGTCGTGGGTACCGCGCCACTGCTCGGCGGCCGCCCGGGCGCTGTGGATGAGTTCTGGGTCGGTGACCTCCACGTCCTCATCATTGAGCGCTTCTTCATAATCCTCGAGGGCCCCTTCGATGGAGTTGATGGAGCTGGAAAAGCGCACCATCGAATCCTCCTCGGAGGAGCGCAGCACCAGTGCCAGGGTCTCAGAGGTGCGCGCCTGCTGCGCCTCAATCCGCGAGGCCGTGAGCGAATCCCACGGGCGCGAGGCCGTCTCAAAGCCCTGGTGGCCGGTGGACCAGGTGGCGAGGTTGGATAGTGCCACCCAGGAGATGGCCAAGAAAAGCAGCACGCTGGCCGTTAAGAAGCCGCGGTTAAAACGCCGGCGGGTCTGGCGCCACAGCCACCATTGGGCCACGGCGAGGAAGAAGAGCGCCGCCAAGAGGCCGGAGAGTGGCACCCACTGCGGCGAGGTGAGCTCTTGCTGTTGCTGATTTACCTTGGCGGTGGTCAGCTGGAACAACTCGGAGGCAGCCGGCAGGATATGCTCGCGCATCAGGGCCGAGGCATTGGACATATAAGAATTGGCCACCGCATTGCCCGCCCGGTGGTTGGCACGGGCCTTTTCCACCATTGCGGTATAGACGGGGAGCTCGCGTTGGATAAACGTCACCAGCTCGCGCACACGGCCGTCTTCCTGCGTGGTACCCAGCACGGATTCGGTGGCTGCCACCGAAGCGGCATCAATGGCTTCGTTATAGCTATCGCGGTTTTGCTCTGATTCCACACCGGCCTGCACGAAGCCGGTGGTGGCCACGGTATCGGCCACCGAAAGCGAACTATAAAGGTGGTGCGCCGCGTTCGACATCGGCTCGGTGGTGCTCAGCAGCTCGTCTAGGTCGGAATGGCGGGCGGCGGAAGATTGGGACATCGATAAGCCGGCGGCGCCTAGGGCCACGGTGAGAATGAGCGTGACCGTAAAAAGCTTGCCCGGGGTGGTGGAGGCGAAGTAGTAAAAGCGGCGCAGCAGGCGCGCCGGGCCCGCGAACCATTCCATGGCGCGGCTACTGAGCCCGCTGAAGGCCGGGCCGGTGGGCGCGGTGACCTCATCGAGCCAGTGATCGCTCGGGTGAGCGTGCTCGTCGTGCACGCTTTCTGCCCGGACTGCCTGCTCGGTCATTCACTTAGAATAGCGCCCGCAGTGTGCTGGGCGCCACCATATACCCGCGTGTGTGGCTAGGATAGGCAGCATGCATAACCCTCACAGTGGAGACGGCTGGGCGGCAGGCCCCGGCGGCATTCGCGTCTGGGGAAAATTTGGTGCCGCCGGCCTGTTCCTCGTCGCCGGGCGCAAGGTGCTCCTCCAGCACCGCGCCGCGTGGACCAATCACGGCGATACCTGGGGAATTCCGGGTGGCGCCCGCGATTTTGCGGAGACGCCTACCCAGGCCGCGCTGCGTGAAACCCATGAAGAATGCGCGATTGCACCCCAGGACGTAGAGGTGCTCGACGCGCGAGTAACGGCCGGGCCCTATCCCGCGGCGGGGGATCTGCCGGGGGAGTGGACCTACACTACCGTCCTAGCACGCACGCGCACTGGCGCCCCGCTTCCTACTACAGCTAATGAAGAGTCCTATGAGCTGCGCTGGGTGCCTTTTGAGGAGGTAGAAAGCCTCCCCCTTCTGGCCGCCTTCCGCCACGCCTTTCCCGCCCTGCGGGAGAGCGTGGAGGCATTAAACAGGTAAAGTTGCCGGATTTATGGCACGCTAGTGCCATGATCGAAGTAGAAGGACTGACTAAACAATATAAGTCTGTCCGCGCCGTTGATGATCTCACCTTTCAGGTAAAACCCGGCATGGTCACCGGGTTCCTGGGTCCCAATGGCGCGGGCAAATCCACCACCATGCGCATGATCCTGGGCTTGGACACGCCGACGGCCGGCAGGACGCGCATCAACGGCAAGCACTACCACGAGCTGAGGGAGCCCCTGCGTGAGGTAGGCGCCTTGCTCGATGCCAAAGCGGTGCACCGCAACCGCAGCGCCGCCAACCACCTGAAATGGATTGCGCAGTCCAACGGCATTTCTACTTCCCGCGTTGACGAGGTCTTGGGGCTGGTAGGGCTTTCCGACGTCGCCGGTAAGAAGGTCGGCGGCTTCTCCCTCGGCATGGGCCAGCGCCTGGGCCTCGCCGGTGCGCTGCTCGGTGACCCGGGCATCCTCATCCTCGACGAGCCGGTCAATGGTCTCGATCCGGAGGGCATCCGCTGGGTCCGCCAGCTCGTGCGTGCCCTAGCCGATGAAGGCCGCACCATTTTGATCTCCTCCCACCTGCTCTCGGAGATGTCCCAGACCGCCGATCACCTCGTGGTCATTGGTAAGGGCCGCTTGGTGGCGGACCAGCCCACCTATGACTTTGTGAAGGACCACTCGCAGTCCTCCGTGCTGGTGCGCTCCGACCATCTCGATGCCTTTAGCTCCGCGCTGCGTGCCGAGGGCATCGCCTTTACCGAGTCCACCGACGAGGAAGGCCGCCCCCGCCTGGTGATTTCCAACCAGACCACCGATTTTGTGGGCCAGCTGGCTTACTCCACCGGGGTGCCGCTTAATGAGCTCAGCCTCAAGCGCGCCTCCTTGGAGGACGCTTTTATGGAGCTTACTGGCGACGCTGTCCAGTACCACGGCTCCACTGGCGCCCCCAACCCCGGAACCGCTGGCGCCGCCACTCCGTTCGCTCGACCCACCCAGCAGGAGGTTTAATTCGCCATGCTGAATACCTTGAAGTCCGAATGGACCAAGCTGCACACCACCCGCTCCTTCTGGTGGACCACCTTCATCTTCCTCTTCTTTGCCTGGGGTTGGGCCATCCTCAATGCTCGTTTGACTAAGCCGGCAGAAACCCCTGAAGAGGCAGCGATGGGCATGGGAGTTATCACCTCGGATGGTGCGGTGTCCTTCCTATTGTTCCTCGGCCTGCCCGTGCTCATGATTCAGGCCATCATGATCGTGACCACCGAGTACCGCTATGGCACGCAAACCATCACGTTTATGGCTACCCCGCGCCGCTGGTCGGTGGCTTTGGTCAAGCTGCTCATGTATGCGGTTATCGCAGCCGCGCTGACCTTTATCGCCGTAGCGGGCGCCTACCTGCTTACCGAGCTTTTTGCCCACGATGAGGTAGCCGCGCAATTCCACCCTTGGGACGATGAGATGGGCCAAAAGCAGCTGTGGAAGTACCCGCTAGCCGCCGCGCTCCTTGTCCTCTTCGCACAAGGCCTAGGACTGCTGCTGCGCTCGACGGCTGGTGCCGTGGCTATCGGCCTCATCCTCTTCCTTGGCGTGGACAATCTCGTAGCCACCATCCCCAAGGTCGGCAGCAAGCTGGTGAACTATATGCCGTTTAAGTCTTTCCAGTCCTGGCTGCTGGAAATGGAACCGGTTGATGCTCCGTGGAAGGAAAACTGGGGATTCTGCCTGGTATTTGTTGCCTGGGCCGTTATCCTGTGGGTCCTTGGTGTCATCTTGCTACAAAAGCGCGACGCCTAAGCATCTCACCGCTTAAGCTCTTTACCGCCCCGGATGGCAGCTCAGTGGCTGCCTGTCGGGGCGGTTTCTCGTCTCCGCAACAGCTTTCCTTTGAGGCTGGTGGCTAAGCCTAGAAGTTCGTCTGGATTATCTGCGGGACGCTTTTGAGACAGGTTTCGTTGCGCCGCGCGTACGAACTTAGCTAGTATGCCGGCATCGCGAGTCAGTGGGGAAGTGGCGGGCAGTCTTGCCAGTATTACTTGCAGGTGTTTGGCTGCACTGTTGGCGGCGTCTAGTTCTTACTCGTAGTCTCCACCGTCGCCTTGGGCTTTGATAAATAGGGCGCACAGGTGCATGTACTGGGCTTCATGAACAATGTCCGCCACTTTTACTTTTTCTCGTCCACATTTCCACGAGACGTCTTTATATGCGCCGATACCCACGCTGCAACTGTCAAAGAAATGAATTGCGCAGCAATAAGGAACGGCAGTCGTTCGACCGGGATTCCAATTAACACTCCAGCAAGAAGGAAAATAGACATCCCATAGAAAACAATTATTGCTCCAGACAACTCGACAGTTAAAAGAAGGCCGAGAAGCCCGATACCCACCAACGGGAGGGAGAACAACGTAGCTGCTTTTGCATCGTCATTAACTGAAACGATCTGAAACGCTGCAAACGAACCTCCTTGAATTAAGACAAGCGAGACATTCCCCCAGCGCACAGCATTACGGTCGGCACATCTTCGAACCTTTTGTCCCCACCCCAGGATCTTTTTTCTAAATCTCTTAGGTTGAGCATCATTCTTCCTAAAAGGATTAGTGGTGGAACCTATCTCGTCTATTTTGTTGGCCAAGCGTTCAAACCACGCCTTCCCTCCTTTAAAGGGCCAGGCGACACTTTCCCCACCGTCCTTGTACGCCTTCAGCTTTCCCATGCTGGAACCAACCACACTAGGAATAGGAGTCCAGAGAATTAAGACCATCAACCAACCAACAACTGGGTTATCCGGATTCTCGTAGATGGGACTACCTAGGGCAGTCGCAACAATTCCCAAGATTAGGAAAACTGCCCATCCGAAACCGGTAGTTCTCTCAAGGACATAGTCGCCTCTATCGTCGGTAAGTTTCATTCCCTGCTCACGCGCCCACTGCATCCAGAATGTGCGCGATATGAAGATGAGCGCATCTACAAAGCACACCGCTATTAGCACCCAACCTTGCCAACCCCAATGCAGCATGCCAGCGGAAGCTATAACTAAAACAAGAATAGCTGCCACCACCGCTAGCATCCCATTGGCAATTTCGTATCGCCCACTCGTATGACTAAGAAGCTTGTCCGGTGTTCCCTTTTCTGTTTCCATGAAGAATTCCTTATGGTTGTATGCAATCTTCTGTTAAGGATATCGACCTCGTTCCACCTGCCGACCGCGAGAGGCTAGCCACATATCCAGAATGAACCTTGTGGTATATTATTTTGCAGCAATTTCCACTGCAAAAGTTTTATAGGAAACATTTGTTTCTTAGATTGACGCTTGGGAAATAACTTCAACTTACCCCCACACTCATTAGGGAGAGGTAGAAACTTGTGAAACTGTCATGGGCTCTATGGTGGACTGTTACCCTCATTGAAGTGCTGAGCTTTATAGCACTTTCCGCCTTACTGTTGGTGCGATCAGAGGATGCGGCAGGAGCTCAGCAAACTATTGAGCTGAGGTTGTTAAATGTCGCTATCTTAATATTTGCCTACCTTATCCCCTTTGTTATTCAGGTCGTGTGGTTCATTTTGAACAAGCGCGCAGAGAAGAAAGTTACACACCGCCCTTAATGTTTACGTCTTAAACCGAGGAAGTAAGTTCCCTTTTTAGAAAATCAGCGCACCCGTTAGTCTCGTCATATGTCTTGCCATATGGCGGGACATATGTTTATGCATATGCTTAAACATATGGTACCGAAGGTGTAAAACTACCTGCACGTTCCCATCTGAATAACGTTCATCGAGCAAAGAAAAAGAGCGCCCCACAATCGGGAGCGCTCTTATTTTCCCTTCTTAGAAGGGGAGCTTGAGACCGGGGATAAGGCCCGCGAAGGCTGCGCCACCAATGGACAATGCAATAGCGAGTACTGCGCCGATAACACCGGCGATAATCCCAGCAGTAGAAGAACCACCACTAGCCACAGGGGCAGAAGGCCTATCATCATTTACAGGGGACGACGGATTAAAATCGTCGTTTCCAGGGCGCACAGGGTTATCGATGTTCTTGGGGGCTTTTTCTGCCCACACATCGCTGGTGACGATCTTAGAAGTTCCGTCCGAGAAAGTTACCTTGTAGACGAACTCCCCGTTTCCCTCGACCGGAGGAGTGACAGTAAACGCATTTCCCTCCTGTTTTACATTCCAGTCTTCGGGTGACCGCAAGAGGGCCACGGTGGCAGAGGACGGAATTTCTGAAACCTCCAGGCGGGTGTTCTGACCTACCTCAATGAGGTCATTTTTGATTTCAGGAAGGTATTGGTGCCTTTCCGCTGGATAGATAGTGAAAGTATGCGTAACGACTTCAGTTGATCCATCAGGATAGTTCACCGCAAGATTAATGGTTTTCTCAAAATTTTTGTCATAGCTTCTAGCGTCCGGAAAAATCTGGAGCCAGAAAGATGCTGGAAGGACGTCGATAAGTAACTTGTTTCCCCCCTCCATCATGTCGGACAAGGGTTCTGAGTTAATCCTTTCTAGCGTTGTCCCCTCGGGAACCCCAGAAAAATAAATTCGTTCTACAGTTTTATCGTCATTAGTTCCAAATGGAGTATGCGGTTCAGGGAAAATAGGCTGATACTGGTCAGCCATTGTCTTCTTCGCGGTCTCGGCCTGGGCGGTAGCAATTGGGGCAGCAACAACGGTTGTCGAGGCGGTAGAGAGGCAGCATAGAGCAGCGACGAGTGCTCGCTTTTTCATGAGAAATCTCCTTGAGAGAACAGGGGATGGAAGAGAGTGTCTGATGGTTTGTGTGTGGGAACCGATCCCGCATAAGGAGATAAGCCAGAATGACTACTGTGGCGAGACGAGATCCGGCCGATAAGGCCAAGATTGATGCGATTGAAAAGAAGCTTCTTGCTAACCCTGAAATCGCGAAACTGATTGACGACCTAGGCACGTCCACAACGGATGCCAATGACCTGGTTCGCGGCATGCTGCAAGCCTCGATTACTAGGGGTTTGAATGCCGAGATGGATGCCCACCTCGGCTACGAGTCTGGTGATAGGAGCGGCAAAGCTGCAGCTGGGACAGACAATCACCGCAACGGGTCGTATCCAAAGACCGTGGATTCTAACTACGGGCCGGTCACCGTGGATATCCCCAGAGACAGGACTGGGACGTTTATCCCAACTATGGTCCCTAAAGGCTCGAGACGTTTAACTGATGTCGATGACATGATTGTCAGCTTGTACGCCGGTGGGATGACAATCAGGGATATCCAGCACCACATGGCAACGGCGATGCGGGTTGATATCTCCCATGAGACGATTTCAGCGGTTACTGACGCCGTCTTGGATGAGGTTATGGTCTGGCAAAACCGCCAGCTAGATGAGTTCTACCCGGTCATTTTCCTGGACGCGCTGCGCATTAAAGTCCGCGATGGCGGCCGGGTAGTCAACAAGAGTGCGTACATGGCAATCGGTGTGGACCTTGACGGCATCAAACACATTTTAGGATTGTGGATTGCCAAAGAAGAAGGCGCTTCATTTTGGGCGCAGGTATGCGCCAATCTTTCTAACCGTGGTGTCAAAGACGTCTTTATCGTCTGCTGTGACGGGCTGAAAGGCCTACCAGAAGCAGTCGAGGCAACCTGGCCGAACTCTATGGTGCAAACCTGTATCGTGCACCTGATACGTGCCGCGAACCGGTGGGTAGCCTACGGGGATCGCCGGGCTGTATCAGCCGCGTTGAAGAAGGTCTACACCGCCACAGACGAGTCCACAGCTAGGGCTGCTTTAGCCGAATTCGAGGCTTCCGAGCTGGGTGAGAAGTATCCCCGCTCAGTCAAGGTCTGGCAGGACGCGTGGGCGCGGTTTGTCCCGTTTCTGCAGTTCCCACCAGCAGCTAGGAAGGTGATCTATACGACGAACTCCATTGAATCTTTTAACAATGAGCTGCGTAAAGCTACTCGCAACAGGGTGCAGTTCACCAACGATGAATCAGCCCTAAAGACGCTGTGGTTGATGATCTGCAATATTGAAGACAAGCGAGCCGCCAAGAGAGCAAAGCAAGGTAAACGAGTCTCAAGAACAGCCGGCAGACTCATGGAAGGAGCCCGAGTATCCGGCTGGAAACAAGCCATCAACCAAATGGCCGTGGCCTACCCCGACCGCTTCGACAAATACCTATAAACCCAGCCCCACACACAAACAACTTGACACGCTCGGATGGAAGAATTTTATAGTACCCCGGCATTGCGCTTTTCTTTACTACTCACCCCCAATTCCATCCGGTAAAAGAAAGCACATCCCAACAAGAAACCGAACACCCTTTGAAGCAGAAACTATGTGCAGTCAGAATCCGGATTATGAACGCCCTTCAGGCCGCTATATGGCAGGACATATGTTCAGGCATATGCTAAAGCATATGCCCGGTCGTGTGTAGTTCTACCTACGGTTCTGTAGATTACTCAAGAAATAAGAGACGCGACGTAGGGTGTGGACACGGCAGCTCCGCAGGCGACCACACCCCTTTTTCTAGTCGTCCTCGCCTAGAAGAGTTTTCACGGCCGTATTCATTGGCTCGGTGATCCCGGCCTCGGCGAGCGCGTTACGCACGAGCTGGCGGTGTTTCTGAAAACCATAGTTTCCCGCCTCCACCCCGGCTGCAACTTCCTCAGCTTTGGCTGCGAGATCAACTAGCTGCGTATGCAGCGGATCGGCCGGGTCGAACTTCGGGATCGGCAACCGCCATACGTTCTTATCAATGTGCCGACCCCCGAACAGGCCTCGGGACTGGTATGCCGCTACCAGCTCGGTTGTTACCGGCGCGTTAAGGATAGCGGTGAGGTACTTTGCCTCATCCGCACCACTAGCCGGAAGCCAGTACAGCGCGTGCTCTGTGAGAGCACGAGGATTGGCGAGTCGTGCTGCTGCAATAGTGTTTCCCGATGCCGTGTAGACCACCCGGTGCTTTACAGTGTTGAGCTGCTTCGACAGCTTGCGCTGGTAATCCAGGTTATCCATCAAAGACAGCCTGGATTGCTTGGTTTTGTTGTCCTCCCAGCGCTGGGACACGTCACGCCACCAGTCCCGCACACCGTTGTCCGCGTTGTTGATCTGCTGCTCGTCCATCAACTGCTGTCGATCAATGGGCAGCACTGCCCGCCACGGCTCCAATAGGCCGAAGGGGACAAGCGTGGAGCCGAGGTGAACGTCGAAGACGTACCTGCTGGGCAGGGTGGCTGACCAGGACGGCTGGGACTTCCACGGTTCTTTTTCCAGCTTGGTGCGGTAGGACTCCACTGTGGTGGTTCCCTGCGTCCTGCCCAGCCGGGAGGTTGTTTGGGTCTGTTCCTCGACGAAAAACAGCATCCTTGGGAATATCGTGGCCCCGTTGACCACGACCTCGTTGTAGGGGGAGCGGTCACCAGCATCGGTGCCCAATTCGACGTTTTTTGCCTCGGTGATGGTCAACGCTTCGTAGGTGGCCGGCCAGTCGTTGCGGACTCGCAGTCCTGACAGCACCTTCTTGGTGGGTGGGAACCCGCAGGCGGGTTCCTCGCTAATCTTGGTGGGGTCATGGAAAGTATGCCTCGTGCCGAACACCACTGCCGAGGGGACGGGGAAGAACCCGCGTGGGCGCATCGTGTCTAGGTCCCAGGTTTCGGTGAACTCACCGCGCAGGTACGTTCCCCATCGACCGGCCCGGAAGCCTTCGTAGGCTTTCCGCGACAAGACAGCCAGCGGGGTGACAAAGCCGAAGGTTCCACCATCGTTGAGGTACTTAGCCACACTTCGGGTGATGAAAAGTCCCACCAGGTCTTGTTGAGTGGCGACTTTACCGCCATGCCATAGGTTGTAGCGGTTCGCGAAGGCTCGGTACTTCTCTTGAAGATCGGGGGTCATGTACCGGTAGGCCACCCACGGTGGGTTGCCGATGAGTACATCGACTCGCCTGCTGGGCATGGATAGCCACAGGGGGCGAACTTGGTTGCGGATGTAGAAGCCCCAGATACTATCGCGTCCTTCAGCATTGAGGTCGCAGAGGGTGGCGAAGGTTTCCGCCAGGAGGGTGTAGTCCTTGGTGCCCGGAGTGATTCCGAACTTCTTGAGGACCGATTTAACTTCGGGTCGCGGTGTTGTGGGGTCCGTGTGTTCTTTCGCTCGGTCGGTCATGGCGGTGACCAACTGGTCGAAGGTGTCCGTGTCGCCCATTGAGTTCAGGGGGAAGGCGAGGGTGCGGGCGATGGAGAACAAGGTGGCGTTTTGAACATCGGCCAAGTCAACGCCTTCGGTGTTGATGGTGATGACGTTTTCCTCGTGGTCGCCGGGTTGGTACCACTGCATCGAGTCGCCTAGGTGTACCGGTACCCACACGTCCCCACGGTCCTGGAGATGTTCGCCGAGCGCAAGCAAGTAGGTCACACGGGCCAAAAGCACGGACACGGGGTGGATGTCGAGGCCAAAAACGTGGTTTTGGACGTGCTCGACGATTGTGGGAGAGTCCCACCCGGCGGCTTCGGCGGCAGTGATGATGCGTCGGATAGCTTGGAAGACAAACGTTCCTGATCCGCAGGCTGGATCGAGAGCAGATTGCTCCAACGGTTTATCCAGCACCTTGGCGGTGACCCCTTCGGCTAACCAGTCGGGGGTGTAGTACTCGCCCATGCCTTTACGCACATCGGCGTTGATGACCGACTCGTAGAGGATTTTCAGCACATCGTGGTCAATGTCTGACCAGTCGAACATTTGAATACGTTTCACGATGCGAGAGAGGTACTGCTCGCCTCCCTCGGCAAAAAGAATCCAGTCGAAGAAACCGGACTCAATAACGTTGTAGATCCCGGCCTGCCGAAACTCGTCACCACTAAGCAGGCGCTCGGGGTGTTGGAGCAGATCGTCGAGGGGAAGCTCCATCACGGCGTGACCAATCACAGAGGCTTCAACCACCAGCAGGGTGTGATCGATGAACAGTTTGTCGTTGTCCGTATCGAAGCCGGTACCCAGCGCACTGCGCAGCAAACGTGCCCACAGGTCGCGTTTTAATCCCACAGTAGGGTTGGTACGAACTTGGGCATACAAGTCCAACAGGTAGGCCACGTCCTGGTCGTAGGCGGGGGAGGAGGCTCCGAGCAGGCTTTCAATGTTGGCGTGGGTGGGGGTGATGTTGCTCCGAGTAGCCAGCACGGCTTGGAGCCATTCAATAAGCCCGACCCCGGTGGCTCCCGGGGCAAGCTCGAAGGTGCTGCGCCGAGCGAAGGAGCCATCGGCGGGGGACTGCTCGAACAGCCACCAGGTTTTCCCGTCGGTGAGGATTCCGTTGTAACGGGAACCATCTTGACTCATGCGGGTAGTGACGTAGCCAGCGAGTTGGTTGATGTAGTCCGCGTCGGCGGTCTCATTAGTGAGCCGTTTTTTCACTTCGATGACAGTAGCGCCGGTGGCGATGTCGATTCGTCGGCGAGAACCATCTCCGATCTGCTCTTCCAACCGTGGGGTATCCAGGTCGAAGTCGGCGGTAATCAGCAGGGTCTTGATGTCAGACTGAATATCAGCTTCAGTGCGCCCAGTGGCGTCTGGAGACGCCAGGCGAGTAATCAGGGATTGTGGTGTGGTCATGGCTTTCTAAGGTGGGTAGGTAAGTCTTAGTTGTTGATTCTTTCACGACGCACCCGCAACAAGGGCTGGTTGGTGGCAACCAATTCTTTGATTTGGCAGGCAGCCCAACGAGCCGCAAGGCGAAGCGGGAGTATAAACCCGTAACCCACAATATGACGGTTGTGTTGGTTGATCGGCTGGGGATATAGATCTACAGGGACATAGTTATAAGCCACCTGGGAAAATAGTTAAACCCACAGATAAAATCCTGAGGATAAGTGCCTTCGGATGGGAAAATATGCGCAGTCTTCGTTGAAGCCGCTGCAGCCAGTACCCGCTTTACTGCAGCGCAGAAGTTAGGCGCATGACGTTATCCACGTAGCGGCGGATGAAGCCGCGCTCATTCCACTCCTCAAGGGTCAGCTCGTGGCATACGGCGCGGTAATTGGCCACGAGCTGGTTGAACTGGTCAATGAGGTCTCCCTTGGCCACCAGCATGGTGGATTCGTAATTTAGGCCGAACGAGCGCGGGTCCATATTAGAAGAGCCAAACATGCACAACGGATCGCGGCCCGGATCATCCGGGTCGGTGATGATGAACTTGGAGTGCAGCACAAAGGGGTAGGGGAATTGGTAGATGCGCACGCCCGCCTCCAGCAGCGCCTGGTAGTAAGAGGATTGGGCGTGGTTGACCATAAACTGGTCCGCCTTTGCCGATACATAAAGCTCCACGTCCACGCCGCGGTAGCAGGCGGTGGTCACGGCCTCCAGCAGGGATTCATCCGGGACGAAGTAGGGCGAGCACAGCACCAGCCGGTCCTTGGCGTGGTGTACCAGGGAGTTGAACATGCGCAGGTTTGGCTCAGTGGTGTAACCCGGCCCGGAGGGGATTATCTGGAGGTGGTTGGCGTCGGCAGTCTGGGCGTCGTCATAGGGCAGCTCATCCAGTGGCAGGTTCTCTTCTGCCTCGAGGTACCAATCCACGGCGAAGATTGCGGACATGGAGGTCACAATCGGGCCGGAAAGCTCCACCATGTAGTCAATCCAGTAGCGGTCCTTGGTCTTGTACTGGCGCTTAATCATATTCAGCGAGCCAATAAAGCCCACCTTGCCATCGATAATCACCAGCTTGCGGTGATTGCGCAGGTCAGGGCGGCGGAAGCGGCCCTTGTGGAGCTGGATGGGCAGCATGAGATGCCAGTCGACGCCTATCTCCGTTAGCCGCTTGCCCAGCGTGAAGTAGCCCTTGTACTTGAAGCTGCCGATCTGATCCAAGAGCAAGCGCACCTTTACACCTCGGGCGGTAGCCCTGCGCAGCGACTCAAAGAAGACGTCTGTGGTCTCATCCCAGGACTGGATGTAGATCTCGATGGATACGTACTTCTCGGCGCGGTCAATAGCGGCGGTAATGGCGCGAATGGACTCGTCATAATCCGCGTGCAGGCCAAGGTTATGGCCCACCAATGCTGGGAACCCGGTCAGCTCGCGGTTGAGCCGAATAACCGACTCTACTTCCGCCGAAAGGAGGCCCTGCGGATGATCCGGGGTGCGGGCTGTGACGTTTTCAATCTTCTCATTGGCTTCTTGCTGGATGCGGTGGCGACGCCGGTTGATATACGGCGATCCCATGAGCAAAAACAGCGGCAGGCCGATAAATGGCAGCACCAGAATAGCCAATAGCCACGCGGTGGAACTGGAAGGCCGACGGCCTTCCGGCACAAAACCAACGGCAATAATCTTGATGCCGTAATCAAGGATCAGGAATACGAGCTGCCAGAAGCTGAGATCAAGAGACCAAGACATTTAACGAACGGAATCGAAATCGGGCAGATCGTAATCTGCGATAAGCGGGCAATGATCAGAGGTTTTATCGCCGGCGCGCTCCACCATGTCTACCTGCGCGCCGGTCACATGCTTGGCAAGCGGGGCTGAAGCCAACTGGAAGTCGATGCGCATGCCCTCGTTCTTTTGGAAGCGCATGCCTTTGTAATCGAAGTAGGTATAGCGCTGGTCCTCCGTGAACCGGCGGGTAACTTCCTCGAGGCCGGCTTCTTCCAGCATCTGGAACGCGGCGCGCTCTGGCTCGGTGACATGAGTCTTGCCGCGGAATGCCTCAATATCCCACACGTCTTCATCGCGCGGGGCAATATTGAAATCACCGGTCATAAGCAGCTTGGATTGCGCATGATCTTCTGCATAGCGCGCCAAGTGATAGAGAAAGTCCAGCTTGTAGTCGTAGTGGCGGTCCGTAATCTCGCGGCCGTTGGGCACGTAGAGAGACCAGATTTCTACGCCACGGATGCGCGCCCCTAGTGCTCGGGCCTCACGGTCTTGCGGCTTTTCTGGATCTTTGGCAAAGCCTGGCTGGCCCGGAAAGCCGATAAAGACGTCCTCGGGCTCTTCCTTGGACACAATGGCCACGCCGTTCCACTGGTTGAGCCCGTGGCAGGTGACATGTAGGCCCGCGTCCTCGAAGGCCTCGCGTGGAAACTTATCGTCTTTTACCTTAGTTTCTTGCAGGCACAAAACATCGATGTCGTGCTTGGAGATAAGGTCCAGCGCCCGCTGTGTGCGGGTACGAACGGAGTTAATATTCCACGTGGCGATGCGCATGCCACATAGGTTACCTGCCCGCTGTAGCAAGGTCAGCGGGCAGTCCCATAAGGCTCACCGCCCAGACCGGAAGTCCGCAGCGCGGAGAGCTAGTCGCGCAGGCGGGCGTAGATGCGCCGGTGTTGCTCGATGAAACCGAGCTTCTCCGCCAGCCGCACGCCGGCGATATTCGAGGCCGGGACGGTGAGGTACGCGTGCTCAGCGCCGTTGTCGTGGCCCCAGTGCAGCAGGTGCTGGAGCGCGAGCGTGCCGTATCCGCGGCGCCGGAAGTCCTTGGCTACCTCGATGTCAGAAAGACCCAGCCACGTGGTGCCATCGCCGGATTCGCTCAGGGCGCCGCGGGCAATGGCGACGGTCTCGCCATCGATGGCCAGGCGGCCAAAGCCGAGCGTTCCCTCGACGTGAGAGCCAAGGCTCTGCAACGCCTCGGCAGAAAGGGTATCGGTGCGGGATTGATACATCGCCAGCCACTCGTCATCGGGCTGGGCGGTGAGGTGGAAGGTGGGGGAGGGAGAGGGGGCGTCGGCAAGCGTGGGCAGATCCCGCAGGACCATAGCGAGGATCTCTGGCTCGGTCTCCCAGGCGGGGTCGGCGAGCAGGCGCTCGGCCGGCTTGCCAATGCGCTCCGGGACTAGCAGGCGCACCGGAAGGTTGTGGCGGGCGTAGAAGGCCTTAATCTCTTCCAACGGCACTGGAGTAAAGCCCGCGGAAGGGCCAAGGGGCACGGCCGAGTTGGAGTGGCCGGAAACCCCGTCGCTCGCGCGCAGTAGCCAGGAACCATCGCTGGTCCAGGCGTGGTCTGTGCCGGGGAAGGCCGAGGCCGCGGCAACCTCCACTGCGCGGATATCGGAATTGCGGACCATGCGCGGGGAGAGGCGTTTAATGATCTTCAGCTGCTCCGGCGGGATCTCCACCGCCTCCAGGTCGGAGGGGTAGCCGCCGACCTCTTGTGGGCGAATGACCAGCGGATTGAGGCTCAGTACGTGCCCAATGACATCGCTATGCACATCGCCGAAGTCGCGCCGGGCCACCACGCGCTCGCCCACTTGGACGGCATCGGAGCGGAAAATGCGTGACATTAGTCGTCGTGGCCGAAGGGATCGGCGTCCTCACCCGGTACCCAGGAATAACCTGGCTCGGTCCAGCCGTGGCGCTTAATGGCCTTCTTGGCCTGGCGCTTATAGCGGCCAATGAGGGTATCGGTGTAGAGGAAACCATCGAGGTGGCCGGTCTCGTGCTGCAGGCAGCGGGCGAAAAAGCCATAACCCTCGACGGAAATGTCATTGCCGTTTTCGTCCTTGCCGGTCACGCGCGCCCAGTCGGCGCGGCCGGTGGGAAAGCCCTCGCCCGGCACGGAGAGGCAACCCTCGTCATCGGAGCCGTCGTCGGCCGGCATGGTTTCTGGAATCTCGGAGGTCTCCAGCACGGGGTTAATGACGCAGCCCTTGCGCATGCCCGCCTCTTCGGACGGCAGCTCGGTGCCATTGGGGCCATCCGTATCGGGGCAGTGGTAGACAAAGAGGCGCTTGCCAATTCCTACCTGGTTAGCGGCCAGGCCCACGCCATTGGCGGCGTCCATGGTTTCATACATGTCCGCGATGAGCTGCTGCATTTCCGGGGTGGAAATCTCGGATTCTTCCACCGGTTGGGTGGGTTCGTGAAGCACGGTCTCGCCGTGGATAACGATGGGGCGAATAGTCATGCCTTACAGTTTAGGCATGAACCCCTTGTCTGACCTAGACGCCGCCATTTTGGACTTCGAGGAAACCGCGCCGCGCAGCATCGGCCGCAAGGAAGAGGCCATCCGTGCGCAGCTGGACATCTCCCCGGTGCGCTACCACCAGCGCCTTAACCTGCTTCTCGACGCCCCCGCGGCCGCCCAATCCCACCCGCTTCTGGTCGCACGGCTGCGGCGCCTGCGCGAGGAGCGAGAAGACACGCGGCGCGCCGCGCGGGGAAATACCCCAGATAGTTAATTCTGGGTACTAGTGTTGCGTATGTGACTAATGTGAATCCGGAAAATTCGACCGACAAGGTATCCGACGAAATCCGCGCCGGCTCTGCTGCCGGTGCGTCCGCTTCCCGTGCAGCTAAGCGCCCCGCTGGTGGTGGCGCGCACGCTAAAAAGGGCGGCCTCCCGCTGCGCGGCCTGGCGATGGTCCTCATCGCCGTGGCCGTTATGCTCGGACTCTGGGCTTTGTACTCCATGACCTCAGGCGACGATGACTCCACCGTTGCCTCCGAGAGCAAGCAGGAAAACTCCACCGGTTCCACCATCGGTGCCGCGCCCGAAGGATCTGCCGGCCCCGACGCCGCAGGCTCCCGTGCCCCTGGCGCGCCAGGCGCTTCCGAGGGTGCGAGCGCCCCTGCCCCCGCACCGGCACCAGGTGAGGGCGAAGGCGACGGCGCAGGCGACCGAGCTGCCTCCGGCGCTGCCGATGAGGGAGCCGCGGCCGGGGGAGAAGCCGCCGCAGGCGAGGAGAACGCCCACTCCGCCGCGCGCGACCGCAACGATATTAAGGTCAGCGTTCTCAATAACTCCGGCGAGGTAGACAAGGCCAAGAAGGAAGCCGATTCCCTCAAGGGGGGCGGCTTCAAGGTTGGCTACGTAGGTAACCTGCCTGGCGACGTCCTTACCGTCCCGAAGACCACCGTCTTCTTCCCAGAAGGTGATACCTCCGCTGAAGCACTGGCTAAGGAGGTCGCCGCCCGCTACCAGGCCGATATCGCCCCGATGAACCGCGATTTGCCTAAGGAAGCAACCGATGACGGCGCCGTCGTCGTCGCCCTGGCGGTTCCGCAGGCCTAAGCAAGCCGCGCACCTAATTTAAAGTCCAAGGCCATCCGGCCGAAGAGAAACACCAAAGTTCTTCGACCGAAGGCCTTGGACTTTTGTGATCTGACCTTTTCCGCGCCCGCAGGCCCGCCGGTGCGAACAGGTTAAATAAAATTCACTTCTTAATACCTGTCACCCGTTAAGCTGAATGGGTGAAGATCCCGGCAGAACAATTCGCCCGCTCTCCCGAACCAACGCTCGGCGTGGAATGGGAGGTGGCGCTCGTGGACCGTGGCACGCGCGACCTTGTCCCGCGCGGCGCAGAACTCATTGACCTCGCCACTGCAACCCACCCCGAGATTCATCTGGAAAAGGAATTTCTCCAGAACACGGTGGAGCTGGTCACCGGCGTCTGCCATACCGTGCCGGAAGCCATCGCTGACCTGAACACTTCCCTGAAGGCAGTGGAAGAAGCAGCCGATAAACTGGGCGTAGACGTCTGGGCCTCTGGTGGCCACCCGTTTACGGACTTCCGGGAGAACCCGCTTTCGGATAAGCCCAGCTATCAAGAAATCATCGCGCGCACCCAGTACTGGGGCAAGCAGATGCTGCTTTGGGGCACGCACGTGCACGTGGGCGTTAGCCACGAGGACCGCGTATGGCGCATCATCAATGCGCTGATGACCAAGTACCCCCACCTGCTGGCCATTTCTGCGTGCTCGCCCGGGTGGGAGGGCCTCGATACCGGCTATGCCTCCAACCGCACCATGCTGTACCAACAGCTGCCCACCGCAGGCATGCCGTATCAATTCCGCGATTGGGCCGAGTGGCAGTCCTATATGCGCGACCAGGCCATTTCCGGCGTTATTAATCACACCGGTTCCATGCACTTTGATATTCGGCCGGCGTCCAAGTGGGGCACGGTGGAGGTGCGCGTCTCTGATGCGACGTCCAACCTGCGCGAGCTCTCCGCCATCGTGGCGCTCACTCACTGCTTGGTGGTGTACTACGACCGGCTTATCGACGCCGCGGAGCCCCTTCCCACCCTGCAGCCCTGGCACGTGGCAGAAAATAAGTGGCGCGGTGCCCGCTATGGCATGGACGCGCTGGTGATTACCTCCCGCGAGACCGATGAGGCCTGGGTTAAGGACGAGTTAGCGGAGATGGTGGATGAGTTTAGCCCCATTGCGCGCGAGCTGGGATGCGTCAACGAGTTAAAGCTCATCCACGAAATTATCGATGGCGGAGCCGGCTATGAGCGGCAGCGCCGTCTCTTTAAAGAGACGGGCAGCTGGCGCGAGGTGGTCGAAGAGACCTGCCGCGAGTTGCACACCTTCCGCCCGCTCTAAAGCGGCGGGCAGGCGGGCCCGGGGCTAGTCCTCGGAGCGTGAATGGCGACCGTAGGCCGGGATATCGGGGATATCGGTGATGTCCTGAGCCGCCGGGAACGCGCGCGTTTCCGGCCCTACCGCGGGCATTTCTGCCGTTTCATCGCTGACGGGTTGCGCTGCCCGTGGATGACCCTGGCCCCTCCGGCTCGTAGCTGCCGTATTAAACGAGCGCGCCGGGAGTGCTCCGGCCTCCGCGGAAGCAGGTTGCGCACCAGCGGGCTTTGCGCCAGTGGGCTGCGCAGGTAAGTGGTGGCGGCCCGGGGCGGGCGCTTCCTCTTCCGGCTGGTTGCCAGGAATAAAACCCCACACCGCGTAGAAGGCGATAAAGAGGACGCCGGCGCCGGTGAAGGCCAACGTTCCCCACGGCTGCAGATCCCAGTGGTTGAGCGAGCGGCTAGCCGCAGATAGCCACACGGGTGCGGAGATAAACGGCATGGTTACCGCACACATAGCGAGCACCGACACGAAGCCAGCGACCTGCGCGCCGAGGATGCCGGGCAGGCGCTTGCCCAGACCTTGGTTGACGGCAACCAGCACGACGACGGCCAGCGGCACCGTCCACACCCAGTGGTGATACCAAGAGAAGGGGGAGACCAAGCAGGAGCTGATGCCGGCAAGCGCGAGTGCGGCGGAATTATTGCGGTGCTTCATCGCGGTGCGCAGCGCCAGGCAGGTCAAGATGAAGACCACGACCACGGCGGCGAGCCAGATCCAGCCGCCATCGATGCCCCATGCGCGGACCATCACCGAGCGAATGGACTGCGCACCTGGGTTGGTGTGCTCGCCCACGCGGGAGGACTTAAAGATAGCGTCGGTCCAGAAATCGGCGGCATCCGGAATGGTCACGAAACCAATGGCAACGGTCACCGCGAAGGTAAGGATGGCGATGATCGCTTGCCACCAGCGCTTCTGGAAGAGCAAGACCAGACCCATATAGGCCGGGGTGAGCTTCATACCCGCGGCCAAACCAATGCCGATGCCGGGAAGAGCGCGCTTGCGCGGGAGGATGTCCAAGGCCACCAGCAGCATCAAAAAGATGTTGATCTGGCCAAAGAATAAGGTGCCGTGCACCGGTTCATTCGCCGGGGTGCAGCACAGCAGCAAAACGCCCAGCAGCCAAATTGCCGGGGAGAGCTTGAGGCCGCGCTCGCGCAGGACCAGCATAATAACCGTGAACAAGGCGAGGGCGGTGCCGCCCTGCCAGAGAAGGATCAAGGGGGCGTCGGCAAGCCTGGAAAGCCACGTGAAAAGAGTGCCGGAAAAGGGCGGATAGGTAAAAGGCAGGTCGCCGATGTAGGCGTTATCGTAGAGATCCGCGCCTTGGGCCACCTCTCCGCCGGCGAGCCAATAAATCTTCAGATCCAGGGGGACGCGCCACACAAAGGCGCTATTGCCGTCGAAGATGCTGAAGCGGTAGACGATGACGCCGATAAGGGCGGCGAGCAAAGTCACCACAGTGGGAAGCCCATAAAGCTTTTTCACGGTGAAAAGCGTCTCCTACTTGCGGCGCAGCGACTTCGCGGCGGGTCGGTCGTTGCGGGACATGGATTCCTCGGTGCCGTACAGACCCTCACGGCGTGCAATACGTGAGGTGCGCTGCGCGGTTACCGGGCTAGTGAACATGGCAAACAGTACCAGCAAAACGAGTATTCCTAAATCCCCGCGCTCGGCTACGCTGAAGGATTCCGCGCCAGTGATGCGGATGATGGCGCCGAGGATGGTGAGGATAAGCCCTGTGGTTTGTGGCTTGCTTACCGCGTGTACACGAGACATCGTGTCCTTGAACCGAGCGATGCCGATGGCTGCGGCCAAGGTGAGGACGCTGCCGCCAATAATGAGGATGAGCGAGAGTACATCTGCAATAAAGGACCAGCTCATTGGCTATCCCTCTTCCTAAACCTAGTGACGGACACGGTGGAGATGAATCCCAGCAGCGCAATGACCAGCATGGCTGAGACCACGGTCGTATTAAGTGACCAGCACATATAGGTAGCCAGCGCGCACTGGAACATCGCGGTAAAGCCATCCATGCCCACCAAGCGGTCCAGCGAATTGGGGCCGGTGACAATACGCCAGACGGTGATGAGGAAGGAGACCACCAGCAGCGCGGCGGCCACCAGCAAAATCGCGTTATAGATCTGCGGATCCATTAGGGGTGGCTCCTTTCAAAGATGTCGATGAATGAGGCCTCAAGGTGGGCCACGGCACCGATTTCGCGCTGAATCTGGGCCTCATCGCGGGCGTCTAAGATATGGACGGTAATCATGCGGTTGGCAATGTCGATATCGGTCACCGTGCCGCCTGGCTGCAGGTTATACAGCGTTACGGCCAGGGAGAGTACGAACTCATTATCCAAGCGCATGGGCAGCTCCAAGATGGCGGTCTTGGGCACCGGCTGCGGGCGCACGGCCAGCCAGCCCACCTTGAGCGAGGCGTAGAACAACTCCCAGAACCAGCGGAGCATGAACACAATGAGCTTGCCCCAAGAGACGTCGATGCCGGTGATAGGCATGGCTGGCAGCGGCAGGGCAAAGACAATGACGACGCCGATGATAAGCCCTGCCACCAGGTTGCCCACGGTGACCTCGCCCATGAGCATGCACCACATGACTACCAGCCAGACGATGAACCACGGGCGGAAGCGGTGGCGCAGACCGGAAAAGCGCATGTTAGTCATCGCTAATATCCTTCCTCTTGGCGGCGTCCGGGGACTTTACATCCGTGGAATGCGAATCGCGGCCACCGGCTTCTGGGTCGGTGCGGGCATCTAAGTCCGGTGAGGCCGGGGGCTCCGCCTCAGGGGAGGGGTTGCGGCGATTTTCATAGGAGTCCGCGCCGCCGGTATAGCGCTCCTTCTGGTTGAGGTGGCGGGTGGGATCATCCGCGCGGTCGCCCAACACCGCGTACTGGTAGATGGACGTATCCTGCGCGGATTCGGCCGCGCGTGAGGTGATACCGGAAATCGGTCCGGCCAAGAAAGTAATGGACGTAGACGCTGCCACCAGCAGGGTAGTAGAAGCAATCATGCCAAAGGGCACCCTGCCTACATCCTGGCGGGAGGAAAATTCCACCTCATCGGTGATATCGGAAAGCGGGGCCGGGCGGGCGAGTGCTACGTTGCCTTCTGGGGCATCGGCGCGGTCGCGTTGAAAGCCCTTGGCCCACACCAGCATCATGACGTAGAGGGTCAGCAGCGAGGTGACTACGGCACCGACGATGAGTACCCACGCCATCCAGGAGCCTTCATTCGCACCGGCTTGCAGCAGGATGACCTTGCCCAAGAAACCGGAGAACGGTGGGATACCACCCAGGTTAATGGCCGGGATGAAATACAAGATTCCGATGAGCGGAGCAGAATACATTAGCGAGCCCAAGCGGCGCAGCGACGAGGTGCCGGCTTGGCGCTCAACCAGTCCGACCACAAGGAATAGCGCTGTTTGGACCAGAATGTGGTGCACGGCGTAGAAAATGGCGCCGGACAGGCCCTGGGCGGTGCCGAGGGAGACTCCGAAAATCATGTAGCCAATGTGGCTAACCAGGGTAAAGGATAAAAGGCGCTTAATATCGGACTGCGCAATCGCGCCTAGGATGCCCACCAGCATCGTGGCGAGGGCGACCCACATGAGCACGGTATCGAGCCCACCGGCGGTGAAGACCGAGGTGCGGGCGCGGATGATGGCGTAGACACCGACCTTGGTCAGCAGGCCGGCGAATACGGCCGTGACTAGCGAAGGGGCCGTGGGATAGGAGTCCGGCAGCCAGGCATCCAGCGGCACCACGGCGGCTTTAATGCCAAAGGCGATGAGCAGCGTGGCAAAGATGGCGGTACGAGTTCCTTCTGGAATATCCTGCATGCGCTGGCCGATCTGGGCCATGTTCATCGTGCCCACGGAGGAATACACATACCCCAACGCGAGCAAGAAGATCATCGACGAAGCCATGGACACCATCACGTAGCCCACGCCGGCGCGAACTCGACCGGCCGAGGCGCCTAGGGTCAACAGCACATAGGACGCCACGAGGAAGACCTCGAATCCCACGTAGAGGTTGAAGAGATCGCCGGCCAAAAAGGAGATATTAACGCCCATGGTCAGCAGCATGTAGGTGGGCAGGAATACGGCCACCGGCTCGTCCTTGGTGCCATCGCGCACGCCCTGGGAAATGGCGTACCAAATGACAGAAAACAGCACTACGGAGGAAGTAAAGAGCATGACCGCAGATAGGCGATCCGCCACGAGCGTGATGCCCACCGGGGCGTCCCAACCTCCTATCTGCAGGGTTTGGATGCCTTCAAAATCCGCGATGAGGATGAGTAAGGCATTGACCACGGCGGTAATAAGCAGTGAGAAAAATACGATCTGGCGCTGCGCATTAGGAATGCGGCCAAAAATCAATGCGAGGGCTGCGGCCACTGCGGGGATGATAATCGGCAGCGGAATGAGGTAGCCGATGTAGGGAAAGAGGACATCGACAAGCGGCTGTACGGTCTCACTCATCGTGGGCTCCCTTTACTGGTTCCTCGAAAGATACGGGACCGAAATTATCGCCTTGCTTGGTGGCGCGGCCCGTAGTCGGATCATTGGACGCATCGTGGTCCGGGCTGGCGGCCGCATTGCCGGGGCGTGCGGCCTTGGCGGCAATTGCGGTATCTTCCGCGTCATCTTCAATGACATCGTCTGTACGGTAGCGGTACTGCCGGTATGCCAAGGTGAGGATGAAAGCGGTCAACGCCATGGAAATGACGATGGCGGTCAGAATCATTGCCTGCGCCAGCGGGTCCGCAATCTCGGCGCCGAAAGGTTCCGAGTCGCGGCCATCGATAGGCGGGGAACCGGCCGAACCGCCGGACTGCAGCAAGAAGAGGTTAGCGCCATTGCCCAAAAGCAACAGTCCAAGCAGCATTTTGGTCATGGCGCGGTCCAGGAGTAGGTAGACGCCCGCGGCTACGAGCACACCGGCGGCCAAGAGGAGGAAGAGGTTGGCTTCCATTTATTTCTCCTTCCCTGTGGTGGCGGTTGTGCTTGCTGTAGCGGCTTGTTTCTTTTCCTTGCGCTGGGCCCGTTGTGCCTTTTGCTTGGCGGTGCGTTGGCGTTGCTGCCGGGCCAGCGAGCGGGCGCGATCACGGGCACGTTGCTTACGCATATCCTCTTCCTCGTCCAGCTTGGCACCCAACGAATTCAAGATATAGAGCGTGAGCCCCACGACGATGAGGTAGACACCTGCGTCAAAGACCAACGCTGAAGGCAGTGAAACCTTGCCGATGAGCGGAATCTCCGGCGAGGTGTATCCGCTGGTAAGCGGCGGGTGTCCAAAGAACATCGGGGTCACCGTGGCCAGTGCGGACAGCAAGAGACCGGTGCCCATGGTGCGGCCGGCATCAATAGGCAGGGTTTCTTCCAGCTCCGCGCGCCCACCAGCCAGGTAGCGCAAGATGAGCGCTAGCGCTGCGACGAGGCCGCCGGCAAAGCCGCCGCCAGGGGCATTGTGGCCGGCGAAGAAGAAGTAGAAGGACAGTGCGACCATGGACGGAAAGAGCACGCGCGTGGAGACATCGATCATCAGCGAGCGGTTGAGCGCCTGCTCTGATTCCACCCCGGCGGCCAGCCACCGCCGGCCGGTAACCCGCAGGGTGGGACGGCGACTTTCGCGGCCGAAGGATTGGGTGCGATAAATCAGAGAGACCACGCCCAGTGCGGCGATAATGATCACCGTGATTTCGCCAAAGGTATCCCAGGCGCGCAAGTCCACTAGCAAGACGTTGACAGCATTGGCGCCGTGTCCAATCTCTTTGGCCAGATCCGGCATGAACTCGGAGATGGGCTTAGACTGACGTGCGTTAATAGCAAACATCGCCACCACGGTGACGGTAAGGCCCGTGCCCACGGAAAGCCACGCGCGCAGGCGCCCCATCTTGGGATCCTGCTTCCACTCGGTGGAGGCCGGCATGCGGCGCAGCACCAGCATGAAAAGAACCATGACTATGGTCTCCGTCAGCAGCTGGGTAAGCGCCAAGTCCGGCGCACCGTGCAGAGCGAAGATGAAGGCGAGGGTATAGCCAGTCACCCCGACGATGATCACGGCTGATAAACGATTATCGGTTACCGTGGCGGCTACGGCGGCCACCATGATGATGAAGGCAGCGACGATCTGCCAAGGATTTTCCGCCACAATCATGCGGATATCGGTGAGATCGCCCTTGATGATCATAGCCAGTGGCAGCAGCATCAATGTGGCAAAGATAACCGTCAAGTTCAGCTGCAGGGAGCCGCGCTGCGTGGTTGCCGTCGTGCGCAGCGAGAGCTGCCGCAAAAGAGCGATGACTGAATCATAGGCGTCATCCGCATTGCCCAGCGCGGGGTAGGAGAATTGCCACTTGACCAGGACCTGGCGTTGCCAGTGCATAATAATACCGGCCACAATAATGAGTGCGGAGAGGCCCAGCGCTACCGTCAAGCCATGCCACAGGGCTAGCTCGCTATGTTCCTTCGGGCCGAAGGTGGAATTGAGGTGTTGGTCAAAGGCCGCCGAAAGCGGCTTGGGGAATACGCCAAGTACCACTGTCAGGACGGTAAGTAAGACAGGGGAGAGCCATAGCCCTAGGTTGACCGGATGCATCTTGGCGACGGCCTCTGCGGGCTCCGTTCCATTGACCTCCTTCTTGGTGGCAAAGGCACCCCACAAAAAGCGCAGCGTATAGGCCATCGTGAGGATAGAACCGAGGACATAGGCCACAAGCATCATATTGCGCGGCATGCCGGCCAAAAGTTCCTCGTGCATGGTGGCTTCCAGCACGGCCTCTTTAGCCACGAAGCCAAACAGTGGTGGGACGCCGGCCATGGAGAACCCGGAAATGATCGCAATACCGAAAAGGAAGGGTTCTTTGCGCCCCAAGCCGGATAGCTTGGTGATATCCCTCGTGCCCGAGCAGTGATCGATAGCTCCGACGACCATAAAAAGCGCCGCCTTAAATAGCGAGTGTGCAAAGGTCAGCGCGAGACCAGCCTGCATGGCTTCCCGCGAGCCTACGGCCATGATGGAGGTGATAAACCCTAGCTGGGAGACGGTGCCATAAGCCAAAATCAGCTTCAGGTCGCGCTGCTTGAGCGCCATCCAGCCGCCGAGCAGCATGGTAAATACGCCTAGGGAGATAACCACCACGTGCCAGGTGGCCACCTCATACATTGAGGGCGCCAGGCGCCCGATTAGGTAGATGCCGGCCTTAACCATCGCGGCGGAGTGGAGATAAGCGGAGACTGGAGTCGGGGCCGCCATCGCTCCGGGGAGCCAAAAGTGCGCCGGTACGATTGCGGACTTTGTCAGCGCGCCCGCCAAGATGAGCACGATGGCCACCGTGACATAGGGTGTTTGCGCAAAGTTCTCATAGGCGGAGATATCACTAAAGGTCCACGCCCCAGTTTGCCGCCCGAGCAAGATAATGCCCATGAGCATGGTTAGCCCGCCCAGAGCGGTGACCATCAGCGCCTGCTGTGCCGCGCGGCGGGAGGAGGCTCGTTCCGCATAGTAGCTAACCAAGAGATAAGACAGCAGGGAGGTAATCTCCCAGAACACGTACATGAGCAGGAAATTGTCCGCGGCCACTAGACCAAACATGGCGGTGGCAAAGCCCACCATTTGCGCCGCGAACATGGCCAGGCGGCGCCGCGTGCCGTCGAAATAGCCCCAGCAGTAGACCAATACCAACGCGCCCATGCCCAAGATGATGAGGCTAAATAGCGCGCCTAGTCCGTCCAAGCGGAGACTAAAACTCAGGTTGGCGGACGGCATCCATTCCACGGTGTGTTCGACCGCGCCGCCATCTGTGAAGGTGCCGCGCAGGAAATGCACGAGAGTCCACACGAAGCCTGCGCCGGGGACCAGTGCCAAAATTCCAAATGCCGGGCGCCCCATCCGCATGATGAGTAACGGTGCGGCCACGGTCGCGGCGATGAGAGCACCCAGAAGTAATAGCACGTTGGTTTCTGCGCTCCTTATGGTTGTGTCAAGTTCTCCTGCCCCGCTGCCGCGAACACCACAAACACCACAACTGCTGAGAGGCGAGAACATTCACGTGCCGCGCGCTGTTGAGTACGCTGCGGCGGCACGATGCAAGCAACATGGCCGAGCGCGGGGCCAACTTTCTGCCACTTTACCGGTTTTTCTACGGCTTCGAAAGGATTATTTTTATGCGCTGTATTATATGGGGCCATTTCGCGGCATAAAGAAACCCCGCACCCAGAGTGCGGGGTAAGCCGCATCAATCGTGGCGGCAGGCAGAGCCCAAGCTGGACCTAGGGTTTTAACCTTAGGCGTAGCGCTGCAAGAAGAGCGCTTCCGCGGCGGCGATGTTTTCGATCTCGGTGGGGTCGACGGACTCATTGGCCGAGTGGATGGTGCATTTTGGCTCCTCCACGCCGTAGAGGGCGATTTCCGCGTTCGGGTGAGCTTCCTGCAGCTCGGTGGTCAGCGGAATGGAGCCGCCCATGCCTTGTGCGGCAGTATCCGTGCCGTAGGCCTCGGTGAGGCACTCGCCCAGTAGGGCAGCGGCGGGCTTTTCCGGATCGGTGGAAAAACCGGCATTGGCCTCGAGCACCTCGGCCTTAACGTGGGCGCCCCATGGGGTGTGGGCGCGGAGATGGTCACAGACGGCGTCGGCAATCGCAGCGGCATCGGCGCCGGCCGGAACGCGCAGGTTGAGCTGCGCGGAAGCGGTGGCAGGTACGGCGTTGACGGCCTCTGACACCGGGGTGGAGGTAAAGCCGGTCACGGTAATGGCCGGGCGGGACCAGACCATGTTGGCCACCGGAGTGGCGCCGGCCGGGTCGTCTTCACCCATGATCTTGGTGCCCTCCAGCAGCTGCGCATCGGCACGGAAGGCTTCGGCCGGGTACTCCTGGCCGGACCACTCGGCGGTGGTATCTACGCCGTCAATAACGGTGCGGCCGTACTCATCGGACAGGGAGTCGATGGCGCGCATTAGCGCCTTGGCGGCATCCGGTGCCGCGCCGCCAAACTGGCCGGAGTGCACGGCGGAGGCCAAGGTATCGACCTGCACGCCAATCTGCGCGCCGCCACGAAGGGACGTGGTCAAGGTCGGCTGGCCCACAGCGGCGTTGCCGGCATCGGCGATGAGGATGGCGTCGGCAGCAAAAAGCTCCGGGCGATCCTTGATGAGCTGGGACAAGCCCTCGCCGCCGCGCTCCTCAGAGCCCTCGATGAGGTACTTCAGGTTCACCTTGGTGCCGCCGTTATTGTCCACCGCGCGCAGGGCGGCTAAGTGCATGGCCACATTGCCCTTGCAATCGGCGGCGCCGCGGCCGTACCAGCGGGTGGAGCCATCGGCGGCCGCGCGCTCGGTCAGGGTGAACGGATCGGATTCCCAAGCCTCGCGGTTACCGGCCGGCACCACGTCATAGTGGGAGTACAGCAGTACCGTCTTGGCGCCCTCATCGCCCTTGCGCTCACCCAAGATGGCGGTGGAGCCATCGGCCGTGGTGATGGTTTCCACGCTCACTCCAGCCTCTTCCAGTGCGGACTTAACCCACTGGCTTGCGCCCTTAGTCTGGTCTTCCAAACCTGCCTCGTCGTGGACGGAGTTAAAGGCCACGAGCTCGCTGAGCTGGCGGAAAATGGTCTCGCGATCGTTGCGAATGCTTTCATTAAGTGCAGTCATGTTCTCTACGGTACCCGCCCGCCCCAAGCTATAGAGCAACCGGAATAGGAAAACGCTGGGGTGGTGAACTAAAATTTTTTCATTCCACCCTGTGCGGATTCTGTCCGTTCGGACTCAAAGCGGGAAAGCAACCGGTACCAAACAGATAGAAACGGACGTAGCGGGCTGCAATCCGTTGTAGCCCGCTGCGTGGGTGAAATAAGAAATTTTCATAGCCGAGAATAGAAAGGACCTGGCATGGCGAACGCATCATCCGCCGCAGGTTCCAAGGCCTCCCTGCCCGAGCTGACGCTGCGCGGCATCATTATCGGTGGCCTGATTACCCTCATCTTCACCGCCGCCAACGTGTACTTAGGCCTGAAGGTGGGCCTGACCTTTGCTACCTCCATCCCGGCCGCCGTGATTTCCATGGCGGTGCTGCGCCGGTTCAAGGGCCACAACATTAAAGAAAACAACATCGTGCAGACCATCGCCTCTGCCGCAGGCACCTTGTCCGCCATCATCTTTGTCCTCCCGGGCCTGGTGATGGTGGGGTACTGGCAGGGCTTTGGCTTCGTGCAGACGGCGGGCGTGTGCATCATCGGCGGCGTGCTGGGCGTGATGTATTCCATCCCGCTGCGCCGTGCTTTGGTCACCGGCTCCGATTTGCCCTACCCGGAGGGCGTGGCCGCGGCCGAGGTCCTCAAGGTGGGTGATGAGAATGCGTCCGGCACCAGCCAAGAAGAAAACGCCAAGGGCCTGCGCGTCATCGTCGCCGGCGGCATTACCTCGGCCGTCATGGCGCTGCTGACCGCAATGAAAGCCGCCGCCTCCGAGGTCACCGCCTATTTCAAGCTCGGCGCCGGCGCGACCACCCTGGGTACCAGCCTGTCCACCGCGCTTATCGGCGTGGGCCACATGGTGGGCCTGCCGGTAGGCATTGCCATGCTGGTTGGCGTGGTGATTTCCTACTTCATTTTGCTGCCCATTTTCACCACCGGCGATATTACGGGCGCCACCGCGCTTGCCGACGTCGTCGATACCACCTTCTCCGATGACATCCGCTTCATCGGTGTGGGCACCATGGCCATTGCTGCCATTTGGACCCTGTTGAAGATCGCCGCTCCCATTGCTGTGGGCATCCGCCAGTCCCTGGCCTCCTCGCGCGCCCGCAAGTCCGGCTCCGCTGTGGACGTCACCGAGCGCGATATTCCCTTCCCCTATGTCGCCACCACCATCGTGGCGTTCATGGTGCCTATCGCGCTGCTGTTGTGGGACTTCGTGCGTGGTACCGATATTCACGACCACATGGCCGTGCTCATCACCGTCTCTGTCCTCTTTACCCTGCTGGTGGGCCTGATTATCGCCTCCGTGTGCGGCTACATGGCCGGCCTGATTGGCGCGTCTAACTCGCCAATTTCCTCCATCGGCATCATCGCCGTGCTCGCCGCCTCGCTGCTCATCGCGGCTGTCACCCGCGGCACCACTGCGGATCCTTTGTCTTTGGTGGCCTATACGCTCTTCACCGCGGCCATTGTTTTTGGCATTGCCACCATTTCCAATGACAACCTGCAGGACCTCAAGACCGGTCAGCTCGTCGGCGCTACTCCGTGGAAGCAGCAAGTAGCGCTCATCATCGGCGTGGTCTTCGGCTCCCTGGTCATCCCGCCGATTCTGCAGGTCATGCTCAATGGCTTCGGCTTCCAAGGCATGGAAAGCGCCGGTGAAGACGCCTTGGCCGCCCCGCAGGCCGCCCTGATGTCCTCCGTTGCCTCCGGCATCTTCGATAGCTCGTTGGACTGGAACCTCATCTTTATCGGTATGGCCATTGGCGCTGTCCTCATTATTATTGACGAGCTCCTGCGCAAGTTCACCGATAAGTACTCGCTGTCCCCGCTGGCCGCCGGCATGGGTATGTACCTACCAGCCGCCCTGACTATCGTCATTCCAATTGGCGCCATCTTGGGCACCTTCTATGACAAGTGGGCCGCGAAGCAATCCCACCCAGAGTTTGCCAAGCGTATGGGTACCCTCCTGGCCACCGGCCTGATCGTGGGCGAGTCCCTCTTTGGCGTGGTCAACGCCGGTATCATTGCCGCCGCTGGCGGCGAGAGCCCGCTAGAGATCTTCGAGGGTGGTGCCTCCGCCACCGTGGTGGGCGTGATCCTCTTTATTGTCGCGCTGACGTTCATCTACCGCTGGACTAAGCGCACGGTGAAGAGCTCCTAGTTTCTGATCCATTCCTTATATAATGGCGTCCCTTCGCGGGGGCGCCATTTTTTCTTGCAGTCGCGGTAGGAGAGTGCCAGAATGGTCGTTAGCACTCGCACAGTATGAGTGCCAGATAAATCTACATCGTTGTGGTTGAGGTTGGTTCACACTCACCAGCCATGCCGTCGCGGGCGTCCGCAGCGAGAAAGACGTGAGTGTCGTCCTCAATAAACCAAGGAGCACAAACACAATGGCAAAGATTATCGCTTTTGATGAAGAGGCCCGCCGCGGCCTCGAGCGCGGCCTCAACACGCTTGCCGACGCCGTCAAGGTCACCCTCGGCCCCAAGGGCCGCAACGTCGTCCTGGAAAAGTCCTGGGGTGCCCCGACCATTACCAACGACGGTGTTTCCATCGCTCGCGAAATCGAGCTCGAGGATGCTTACGAGAAGATCGGCGCTGAGCTGGTCAAGGAAGTTGCCAAGAAGACCGATGACGTCGCTGGCGACGGCACCACCACCGCAACCGTGCTGGCACAGGCTCTGGTACGCGAGGGTCTGCGCAACGTAGCCGCAGGTTCCAACCCAATGGGCATCAAGCGCGGCATCGAGACCGCAACCAAGAAGGTCGTGGACTCCCTGCTGTCTTCCGCCAAGGAAGTAGAAACCCAGGAGCAGATCGCTACCACCGCTGGCATTTCCGCTGCTGACCCGGCCATCGGCGAGAAGATCGCCGAGGCTATGTACACCGTGGGCAACGGCTCCGTAAACAAGGACTCCGTTATCACCGTGGAAGAGTCCAATACCTTCGGTGTTGACCTTGAGGTAACTGAGGGCATGCGCTTTGATAAGGGCTACATCTCCGGCTACTTCGCTACCGATATGGAGCGCCAGGAGGCCGTCCTCGAGGATCCATACATCCTGCTGGTTTCCTCCAAGATCTCCAACATCAAGGACCTGGTTCCGCTGCTGGAGAAGGTTATGCAGTCCGGCAAGCCGCTGCTCATCATCGCTGAGGACGTTGAGGGCGAGGCCCTGTCCACCCTCGTTGTGAACAAGATCCGCGGCACCTTCAAGTCCGTTGCGGTTAAGGCACCGGGCTTCGGCGACCGCCGCAAGGCCACCCTGCAGGACATGGCTATCCTCACCGGCGGCCAGGTCATCTCCGAAGAGGTCGGCCTCTCCCTCGAGACCGCCGAGCTCGAGTACCTGGGCCAGGCCCGCAAGGTTGTCGTCACCAAGGACGAGACCACCATCGTTCAGGGTGCTGGCTCCCAAGAGCAGATCGACGGCCGCATCAAGCAGATTCGTGCCGAGATCGAAAGCTCCGATTCCGACTACGACCGCGAGAAGCTGCAGGAGCGCCTGGCTAAGCTCTCCGGCGGCGTTGCCGTCCTCAAGGTCGGCGCCGCTACCGAGGTTGAGCTCAAGGAGCGCAAGCACCGCATCGAGGACGCAGTCCGCAACGCAAAGGCTGCCGTGGAAGAAGGCATCGTTGCCGGCGGCGGCGTAGCGCTGCTGCAGGCTGCTTCTGTCCTGGATTCCCTGGATGACCTCAAGGGCGACGAGGCTACCGGCGTCAAGATCGTCCGCGAGGCACTGTCTGCACCGCTGAAGCAGATTGCACACAACGCTGGCCTCGAGCCAGGCGTTGTTGCTGACAAGGTTGCCTCCCTGCCAGCAGGCGAGGGTCTTAACGCTGCTACCGGTGAGTACGTCAACCTCATGGAGGCTGGCATCAATGACCCGGTTAAGGTCACCCGCTCCGCTCTGCAGAACGCTGCATCCATTGCAGCTCTGTTCCTGACCACCGAGGCTGTCGTTGCCGACAAGCCTGAGCCGGCCGGCGCCAACAACGGTATGCCGGACGCTGACGCCATGGGCGGCATGGGATTCTAAGTCCCGAAAGGGAGGTATTAGGGCAATTTTTAGAGCCCTCTAGTCCCTTCCGAGCGCCCCGTTTCTGTGCTTTTGAGCGCATGAAGCGGGGCGCTTCGGCGTGTCTGCATCATTCTGCTTAATTGGTGCGATACAGCGGCGCCTCGTCTCTACGGGAAAGCCCTCAGAAGATGCTCGTCATAGCTGATTTCGATTTGGCCTGCGGGATAATGAACACCCCGGAACTTTATCGCGGTTGAGGGCTTAACAATTACCGCCACAGCTTTTAACACCTGAACCATGCGTCCCAGTGACCCCGTATAGGGGTAATTGAAGGGCAGAAATTTATAAAAGTTTTTCGCTCCCAGAGATGGAGTTTAAGGCCTGTCTATCGTTCGTTACACGGAAAAGCGTTACAGTGTTAAGGTTTAATTCGCCTACCTATTTGGAGCGTGGTGAAAAAGCCCAGTTCAGTGGACTTTGAGTTGGGGTAAAAAGTTTTTAATGACTGTCATAACTTATAACCCCATCCTTATCAAGTTGCCAGTGTGTCGGAACGTTCATGCGAATTTGACTTGATTTCGTCCAAACTTGTGCCAAAATAAATCATGTGACGCCCACTGAGGGTGTCTGCAAACTGCAAACCCCTCCGCGGCAAAAGCTTCGGATCTATTTCTATTTTAGGAGTTCAAATATGGATCTCTCTAACGTTATCACCCACCTCGACAACTTCGTTGACACCTGGGAAGGCTGGGGCAAGATCCTGGGCAACGTTGGTTCCTTCTTCCAGAACACCATCAATATCTTCGGCTTCCTGTCCTCCGAGCCTGAGGCATCTGACTTCTTCCCAGCCACCTCTTCCCTGATTGCTGAGAACAAGTAATTCATTCACTTCTCATCGGGGCCTTTTAGGTTCTGTTCTTCAATCTTCAAATACTAGTCCTAAGGAGATAAAATGGACGGCTTCATTGAATTCGCAACCGGTTCTTCCGCGTTCGCAAACGACCTGAACATCTACGCAACCCTGATCGATCCGCTCGTTCAGATTGCTAAGGGCGCTTCCAAGCTGCTCGGCATGTTCGCATAAGAATATCCTTCAGTTCTGAGCTTTAACGCTCGCTGAAGAAGGAAGGCCTACCGAATCGGTAGGCCTTCTTTTTGTTTTATTGCTCAATTGGGGGGCAGGGGTAACTGCGAAAATTTAGCGCGCTTGATGCCTACATTCGGGTTACACTAAATGCATGGCTGATATTAAAGACGACGACCTTCCCGAGATTGACCTGGCAAAAACTGACGGCTACGTCGTCGATGGAACCGATGAGGATGATCCTTCGCTGATCATGCCGGATGGTTCCCCGGTTCAGACTTGGCGGGAAAATTACCCCTACGATGAGCGTATGACTCGCGATGAGTACGAGTCTGTGAAGCGTGCTCTGCAGATTGAGCTGCTGAAGTGGCAGAACTGGACCAAGGAGACTGGCCAGCGCCACATCATTATCTTTGAGGGTCGCGACGCGGCCGGCAAGGGTGGCACCATTAAGCGCTTTAACGAGCACCTGAACCCGCGTGGCGCTCGCACTGTCGCTCTGGAGAAGCCGTCGCCGCGTGAGTCCACCTCCTGGTACTTCCAGCGCTATATTGAACACTTCCCGGCCGGTGGCGAGATCGTCTTCTTTGACCGCTCTTGGTACAACCGCTCCGGTGTGGAGCGCGTTATGGGCTTTTGTACCGAAAGCCAGCACGCGGAGTTCCTCCGTGAGGTTCCGATGCTGGAGAACATGATTCTTGGCTCGGGAATCTCTCTGACCAAGCTGTGGTTCTCTGTTACCCGTAAGGAGCAGCGCACCCGCTTCGCTATCCGCCAGATCGACCCGGTGCGCCAGTGGAAGCTGTCCCCGATGGACTTGGCTTCGCTGGATAAGTGGGATGACTACACCCGCGCAAAGGAAGAGCAGTTCCGCTACACGGATACGGAAGAGTCGCCGTGGATCACCATTAAGTCCAACGACAAAAAGCGCGCCCGTATTAACGCCATGCGCTATGTGCTGTCCAAGTTCGAGTACACGAACAAGGACCACGAGCTAGTGGGCGAGGTCGATGAGAACATCGTCAAGCGTGGTCGCGACCAGATTGGTGACTAGGTTGAGCTAAATTAGCCGCCCTTTAGGCGGGGAACTCGGTAAGCCCGGGTTTCCCGCTTTTTGTTTTAGGGGTACCAAAAGGGGGTAAATAGGGAGGAATAGTTTCGCGGAAATTAGGGGATTTTAATGGGCTATTTCCGTGCGGTTATGTTACGGAACCGTAGGTAACATTGTCGAAAACTATTTGTGGTATCCGTCTCAGGATATTTAGCATTACTGTTATCTCAATCTCATCTAACGCAAAGATATGACCTACAGCACCACGAGGAGACAGTGATGATGAAGAAGCACGTAACCGCTTGCCTGACGGCGGCAGCAGTACTGGCGGCACCAGTCGCGGTATCTGGCACGCTCACAGCAGGGGCAATCGCTCAGGAAGCCCCGGCGCCTGCGCCCGCGGCAGACCAGAAACCAGATGTATTGGGGCGCCCAACTGTCTCGGAAATGCAGGTATCCGATGAGGAAGGCTACTTCGACAGCGCTCACGGCCAGGGCGTGAAGATCTACTACCGCAAGCAGAAGGTGGCCAACCCACGCGGTGCGGTGGTTCTTGCGCACGGTGTCTCTGAACACTCGGGGCGATATGATTACGTCGCCAAGCGCCTGCTGGATGCGGGCTACAACGTCTACCGTGTAGACCACCGCGGGCACGGAAAGTCCGCGGGCGGCAGCGTGCCACTGGGGCACATCGATAACTTCCAGTACATCCTGGATGATTTCGACCATGTGGTGGACATGGCCACGGAAGAAAATCAGGGAGTAAAGACCTTCCTGCTGGGCCACTCGATGGGCTCGCTGACCGTGGAGGCCTATGGCATCCGCGAGCCGGGCAAGGTTGATGGCATCATCACCAACGGTGGCGGGGCGCCGCTGAACCTTTCGGGCAGGAATGTGGCCGGAAAGAATATCACCCCGGATGATATTTCGGAGACCCAGAAGAAGCTGGATCCCACCATCTTTGAGCGCCTGCCGCTGGCCCAACTCACCAGCTTTAATGCGCACTATGCGCAGAACCTGATTCCGCACCGCACCGAAATCGGCGCACAATCGCCGGAGTGGAGCAAGAACATCAAGCTTTCTAACCCATTCACGGATGGGGTCTCCACCAGCCAGGCGGTCAAGGACGAGTATGCTTCGAGCCCGCTCATCGCACAGAAGACCAGCGCCGGTACCGCCCTGCAGCTGGCGGCAATCGCGAATTATGATGCCGTCAATGCGGATCTCTTCACCGCACCGACGCTCATCATGCACGGCACCAAGGATGGCATCGTGCCGCCGTATTTCTCCCAGGATTGGTACAACTCCATCTCTTCCGAAGACGTGGAGTATGTGACCTGGGAAGGTCAGAAGCACGAGGTCTTCAATGAGCCGGCTGCCGATCAGGCCCTCGACACCGTCGTGGACTGGCTGGACCGCCACGCCTAAATCCACGCGGGACACAAAGCGAGAACTCTTGGCAGGCATGCAGTGCTTGCCAAGAGTTTACGTATATGTAACCGCCTCGTTGCCCAGATCAGATAGATATTGAATTATGAAAAATAAACTCTGTGCTTTCTCATCTGTCCTGGCGCTCACCGGAATGGTAGGCGCGCCCGTTGCGGCGGCCCAGTCCTCGCTTCCAGGTTCCTCCTTTGGTTCTTCTTTGGGGTCATCGTTGGGCTCTTCCTGGGGGTCTTCCCAGGGCTCGTCCGAGGGTTCCTCCGCTGGGGACGAGGCGCAGCCGGGGGAAGGCGCTGAGTCGCGGGTGCTGTGGCAGGAAAGCTTCGACGGGGTGGATACCCCGGCATGGTTTACCCACCGCGCGCCGGAGGGGTGGAGCACGGATGTGCAGGGCGTGGACTCGGGCGAGTCCCGCTGGAAGGGCTGGACCTTTGGCGATATGCGCCACTGGACCTGGGCATCTGGTACCGATATGCGCCATTATTTCACCCAGGCGCATGACACTTTCGCCATCATCGACAACAAGCAGCAGCGTTTGGCTGAGGGCGATTCCATGACCGCGGGTCTACAGAGCCCGGCCATCCCGGTGGCGGGGCAGGAGCGAGTGAATGTGGAATTCGACCACCATTACCGCCAGGGTAAGGCCGGGCAAAATGCCACGGTGACGGTCTCCTTCGATGGTGGGGAAGCTCAGGAAATCGCCGCCTTTGATAAGGATGTCTTCTCCAAGCACGAGTCCATCGGCGTGGACGTGCCGGCCGGCGCGAAGACAATGCAGGTCAGCTTCAGCTACAACAACGGCAATGATGACTGGTGGTGGGCGGTGGATAACGTGGGCGTCGTCAAGCCGCTCGGTGAGCTTCAAGGCTCGCCGCAGGCTACCGTGGACGTGCTTTCCGACGTCCAGGGCGACCCCCAAGACTACAAAGACGCGGTCCGCCAGTTGAACGGTATGGAGGATAAGGCCGGGGCGCTGGTGCTCAACGGCGACCTCGTGGACGATGGCTCGCAGCAGCAGTGGGATGATTTCTTGGCCGCGCACAGTGAGGTGCCGCACGATTCGGGCAAGGAATTGTGGACCATCGGCAACCACGAAATGTATGGCAAGGAAGGCTCTAAGACCTACCTGGATCGCTTCCTGAAGTACTCCGGCCAGGACAAGCCGTGGAAGGAAGAAGTGGTGGATGGGGTGCCGCTGATTTCGGTAAATACCGAGTTTTATTCCGATATTCTGCGCCACGGCAAGGAGCCGTTCCAGCGCCTTAGCAAGGAGCAGCTCGATTGGCTAGATGAGCGCCTAGCGTATTGGGATGCTAAGGGCACACCGGCGCTAGTCTTCAGCCATCCGCTGCTGCCGCAGACCGTATCGATGTCCCATTCGGCGTGGTACCAGAATGACTTTGAGGACCTCGAGGCGCTTTCCAATGTGGTCAATAAGTACAACAACATCGTGTGGTTTAGCAGCCACAGCCATTCCTCGCTGCACCAAAATAACTGGTGGGGAACCCGCCGCTACGACGGCACCGGCGAGGCCGGCCGCACCGGTTTCCCGGTGGTCAACACCGGTGCCATCCTCAATGAGTACCTGCCGGATGGCGATAATGACGAGACAATCGTCAAGGAAAAAGAAGAGGCCTCCACTGGACTGCGGGTCAAGGTCTTTGCTGACCGCGTCCGGGTGGAGGCCTGGGACTTTAAGTCCGGCGAGATGATTAAGTATCAGGACTTCGCGCGGTAGGGCGCAGTTTCCTGCCGGCGGCCTAGCGTTTCCAGGGCTCGATGGGGTTGCCCTGCCACACGGCGTTGGTGGGCACGCGGTCGCCGCGCATGACCAGTGAGCCGGGACCCACGGTAGAAGCCTTGCCAATGAGCGAGGCCGGCAGTGCCACTGAATGGGAGGCCAGTGTAGATCCGGCCTCTACGGTGACGGTATCTAGGCTCATCACCCGGTCCTGGAAAAGGTGGGTTTGCACCACCGTGCCAGGGCCCACGGTGGCGGCCTCACCGACGCGGATGAGGTCCGTTTCCGGGAACCAGTAGGAATCGATCCACGCACCGCGGCCGATTTCCACGCCGAGGGCGCGCAGCCCCAGGTTGATCTCGCCGGAGCCGTAGGTGTGCTGGAAGAACCACGGCGCGGCGACGACCTCCACGAAGGTATCCTGCAGCTCATTGAGCCAGACAAAAGCGGACCACAGCGGGTGGTCGGCCGCGCGGTGCTTGCCCACGCAGATCCACTTCACAGCGACGGTAACGGCCATGGCCACCGCACCCATGCCCATGAGCACGAGGCCGGAGAGGAGCCAGGTGAGGGGGAAGCCGAGGGCGTCGAGAAGCGAGTCGTAGACGCTGAGGGTTGCCGCGAGCAGCATGGCAGAATACATCGGTGCCAAAAGGCGCATGGTTTCCACCACACCGCGGGCGGCCTTGACGGCAAAGCCCGGGTTATAGGTCAGCGCCTCGCCCGAGTTGGCGGGGGAGTCCACCTCTACGGTCACGCGGCGCATGCGCTCTGGCGGTGCACCCCACCAGTTGGCGCCGGCCTTTGTCTTCTTCGGGGTAGAAGAAAGCACGGCAACCAGCGAGTTCTTGGATAGCTTGCGGCCGGGTGCGGTGATGCCGGAGTTGCCCACGAAGGAGCGCTTGCCCACCTTGGTCTCGCCGGTGCGCATCCAGCCGCCGCCGAGCTCGTAGCCGCCGATCATGGTGTCATCGGCCAGGAAGGCGCCCTCTTTGACCTCGGTAAGCTTGGGGATCATGACCGCGGTGGAGATTTCCACGTTGGCGCCAATCTCCGCGCCGAGCGAGCGCAGCCACGCTGGGGTCAGCTGGGAGGCATAGAGCGGGAAGAGCTTGGTGCGAGCCTCGTCCATGAGGCGCTCGATGGCCCACAGGCGCCAGCCCTTGGCCGAGCGCACGGGTGCTACGCCCGGGCTAATGCCCAGCGAGAGAATGCGCACGCCCAGCCAGGTCTGCAGCATATAGGTGGCAAAGGCCGCCAGCGCGCCAACGGGCGCGAAGAAGATCGCACCGACAAAGCTATCGCCGCCCGTGGAATGCACGAGGGCCAAGACGATGGCCGCGCCTACCGCCAGCGCTACAACCGGTTGGATGGCCAGCAGGACGGAGGTGGCGTCATAAATGGCCACCCACCACGGCCGGCGCTTGGGCGTATGGGATGGGAAGCGGTGCTTGGAGCGACCCACCTTTTGGGCAGGCGAGCCGGACCAACGCTGGCTGTCCTTGATCTTCTTGCGGCCGGTAACGGTGGAACCGGCCTCCACGTGGGCATACTTGCCCACCACGGTGCCAGGCAGCAGCGTGGAGCGCGCGCCCACGCGAGCGCCTTCCTTGACGTCGATGGCACCCACATGCAGGATATCGCCGTCCAGCCAGTAGCCGGAGAGGTCCACCTCAGGCTCGATGGCGGCGTGTTTGCCCAAGGTGAGCAGACCGGTCACCGGCGGCAGGGAGTGCAGGTCCACGCCGCGCTTGACCTTGACGCCGAGCGCGCGGGCGTAGTTATTCACGCGCGTGGCACCGGCCAGGGAGCTCGCGCCGGAGGCATTAGCCCAGCGCTCGGCCGCCCAGATGCGCAGGTGCGTCGAACCGCCGCGCGGGTAATCGCCCGGCTTAATTCCGGCCGTAATAAGACGCGCACCGTAGCCGCCAATGGGGATGCGGCCGACGGGGGTGACAAAGACGATGAGCATAGCGATGACCAGCCACCACGGATAGGCCGCGGCCCACTCAAAGCCCAGCGATGCCGCCACGGTGGAACCCAGCATGAGCCAGGCCAGCCAGCTGGAGGCGGCCAGTGTCATGACGGGAATCTGAATCAGGGTCTGGGCGAGGCGGGTGCCGAAGCCGACCTTGGCGACCTCGCGCATGGGGGCATCGGCAGCCGCGGGGCGCGGTTCGGCTCCTGCAATGAGCTCGGCCAGCGAGCCCAAGCGCGGGTGGTCGTAGAGGTCGCGCACGGCCACGGTGGGGTAGCGCTCCCTGATATGGCCCACGAGGGTCGCGGCCGCCAACGAGGTGCCGCCGAGCGAGAAAAAGTCGGCGTTCTCGTCTTCCACGGACACGCCGAGCGTTTCGACCCACAGCTCCGCGAGCCACTTCTCGGTCTCGGTCAGCGTGGTCGATTCCACGCCCACTCCCGGCAGCGGCCACGGAAGGGCCTTCTTATCTACCTTGCCGGAGGTACGCACCGGCAGTTCTTCCATGACGCAGATGCGCGGGACGAGTGCGGCCGGCATGGTTTCGGCCAAGCGGGCGTGCGCGGCCTCGTGATCGAAGCCCTTGGCCTCATCCTCGAGGGAAACGTAGCCCACCAGGACGGATTCGCCGCCGGGGGTCTTTTGCACGGCCACGGCCGAGTTATAGACGTTATCCAGGGCCGCGACATTGGCTTCGACCTCACCGAGCTCGATGCGGCGCCCGCCAATTTTCACCTGGTCATCCACGCGGCCGACGAAGTACAGCCCATCTTCTTCCAGGCGCACGTGGTCACCGGTGCGATACGCACGCTGCCAGCCCATCGACTCCAGCGGGGCGTACTTCTCCGCGTCCTTGGCCGGATCCAGGTAGGACGCCAGTCCCACGCCGCCGATCACTAGCTCGCCGACGCCGCCTAATTCCACAGGCATGCCTTGCTTATCGACGACCACCAGGTCCCACCCATTCAACGGCAAGCCAATGGACACCGGCCGGCCCGGCAGCATTTGCTGCGCACAGGCGACGACGGTGGCCTCGGTGGGGCCGTAGGTATTCCACATCTCGCGGTCCTCGGTGGCCAGGCGGTCCACCAACTCCTGCGAGCAGGCCTCGCCGCCGACGATGAGCAGGCGGATATTATCCAGCGCCTCGGCCGGCCACAGGCCCGCCAAGGTAGGCACGGTGGACACGACGGTGATATCGCGGCGGATGAGCCACGGGCCCAAGTCCATGCCGGAGCGCACCAGAGATCGCGGCGCCGGGACCAAGCAGCCACCGTGGCCCCAGGCCAGCCACATTTCCTCGCAGGAGGCATCGAAGGCGACGGACAGCCCGGCGAGCACACGATCCTCTGGGCCGAGCGGCCCGTGCGGGTGATTGACCAAAAAGAGGCTGGCCTCGGCGTCCACGAAGGCGGCCGCGGAACGGTGGCTTACGGCCACGCCCTTCGGCTTGCCGGTGGAACCGGAGGTGAAGATGATCCACGCAGTGTCTTCTGGGTGCGGAGCATTGGGGTTCTCGGCCGGCTCCTCGGCGGACCTGTCGGGGGCGTCCGAGCGCGCGGAGTCGCGCAGGAAGCGGAAGCCTTCATCGGTAAAGACGCCATCGATATCAGCCTCGCCGAAGACCATCTCGGCGCGCTCGTCTGGGTCATCGGCGTCGACAGGCACGTAGGCCGCGCCCGCCGCCAGGGTCGCCAAAATGGCGAGGTAGAGCTCGCGCTTGCCGGAGGTCATCCGAATGCCGATGCGATCGCCCCGGCGCACGCCATTGGCGTGCAGCTCGGTGGCCCACAGCTCGACTTCGTGGATGAGCTCGGAGTAGGTGATGATTTCGCCGTCGTCCAGCGCGGCGGCATCTGGGTGCATCTCCGCGGTGGTGGTGATGATGTCCCACAGCGTGCGGGGCCGCGGCGCCGCACTACCTAGAAGGTACTGCTGCAGGACGAGCGATTCGGGGCCCGCCATTTATGCCTCGTCCTCGTCCGCGGCAATGATGGACTTGGCCAACTTTCGCAGGTGCTTGAGCTGCTTATTGGTGGACTCATCCAAGGCCTCGTCCTCGGCAGTGGCAACAAGCTCCGCCAGGTCCTTGTGGACCTTCGCGCCCTTCTTGGTGGACGCGACGATCTGGCGGCGGCGATCCTTCGGATCGCGCTCGCGCTTGGCCCAGCCGCGGTCTTCGAGGGCGTCGATAAGACGCACCATGTCAGAGGCATCAATGGCCAGGGTCTCGGAGAGGTAGGACTGCGACGCGGCATCCGCGTCTACTAGGCAGGTAAGGACCCAGTACTCGCGCAGCGTCGTCTGCTTGGTCTGCAGGGCGGCCTCGACGCCATCGCGGGTGCGGCGGCGGAGGCGCTCCAGCTGGAACGACGGGGATTCGAGCAGGGCAGTTGGGATTACAGAATTATTCGTGGAAGCCATACCATCATAATAATCCCAAAAGATTGGTTAAGGCCAATTAATCCGTCTCGATGGGGAGCCCGGCAGCCTTCCAGTTATCCGTGCCGCCATCGACGTTGATGGTGTCCCAGCCCAGCGCATGCTCCAGATACTGGCAGACCTGCATGCTGCGGCCGCCCGCGTGGCAGATGACGTAAATATCCTTGTCCGGGTCGATTTCCTGGATGCGACCCGTAATCTCACTCATCGGGATATGGGTCGCGCCCTTTGCGCGCTCTACCGCCCACTCATCATTCTCGCGGACATCAATGAGCTGAGCGCCTTCTGGTACTTCAGTTGGTTGAACGTTTCTCATGCCTCATACCCTAGTCACGCATAGGTCCTTATGCTGCTCCGCGTGCCCCGTGCTAGCGCTGGAACCGCCAGTAGTGGTGCCACTGCCACGGTGGCTGCACAAGGTCGCCTTTTCCGTGGACTATCGCGAGGACTTGGCCAACGGCCACGTCGAGGTGGTGCTCGATTGTGGCGGCGGTGAAGTGGAGAGGTTTGTAGCCTCTGTGGACGGCGTCGTTAAGCTTTTGGCGGTCAATTTCGAACCGCTGCCGGTTCTCGCCCTGGTGGTAGGCGTAGCCGTCGACCTCGATGGCCAGCTTGTGCTCCTCTAAGAGTAAATCCCAGCGGTAAGGGCCAATGTACCTGTTGTTGTGCACGGTGACATGGGGCCGAAGCGCGCGGGTGAGATTGCGCTCGGGGACGCTATCAGCGCCGAGGATGGTGGTTTCCAGGACGCGCCGGGTGCGCTGCGGGAAGCGCTGGAAATCAAGCATGTGGCCCTCCATCTGGGAGGCGCCGTACTGGCCGGCAAAGCAGGCCTCGAGGAAGGCAACGGCGTCTTCTTCCGCCATGATTTCTGTGGCCTGCAGCGGATTGCACACGTTAATTCCATTGAGCTGGCCAAGCGCTTTCGGCCGGGCGCGGCGGCTGCGGAAGTACGGGCTGGAGGCCATCATTCCCGCGCGCAGGAGGTGGAGTGGGAAACTTAAAGCGTGGCCGAGGTAGTGGTGGGCGCACGAGTAGCCGTCGAGCGCCGAATCGGGCCAGCGATGGGAGACGATTTCCGCGAGTTCGCGCGGCGAGGGCTTTCCTTCGGTATAGAGGCCGTGGCAGATTTTCACGGCTTTGTTGTTGATAGCGCGGTGCGCGGCCTTGCGCGTGGTGAAGATTCTCATGCGCCCACCCCTAGGCGTTCATTTCGATCAATTAGGTCCCCCGAGGCCGGTGGTTTCGGCCTGCTATGTGATCGAATTGTACTGCGGGGGGCGGGATGGTGTCGCGGGGAGCGGCTTGCGGATGCGAAGAAGGACGAAAAAGGGGCGAAATGGGACAAAAAAGGGGCGTTTCGATCAAATACGGCCTTGGAGACCGCCGCTTTCGCGGTGCTATTTGATCGAAACGCCCTAAGGGGAGCCCGGAGAAGGAAGTCTTACTTGAAGCGAGCCTTAGCCTCTTCGAGGATCTTCTCTGCCTCGGCCTTGTCGCCCCAGCCGGAGCCGGTGACTTCCTTGTTCGGCTCCAGGTCCTTGTAGTGGACGAAGAAGTGCTCGATTTCGTCCTTGATGTGCTGCTCGACATCGTTGATGTCCTGGTAGCGCTCCCAGCGCGGGTCATCGATGACGGCGAGCAGCTTGTCGTCGCCGCCGGCCTCGTCGGTCATCTTGAAGACACCGACGATGCGGGCCTCAACGACTACGCCCGGGAAGACCGGCTCCGGCAGGATGACCAGGGCGTCGAGCGGGTCGCCGTCTTCGCCCAGGGTGTGGTCGATGAAGCCGTAGTCAGCCGGGTAAGCCATCGGGGTGAACAGGTAACGGTCGAGGTAGACCTTGCCGGACTCGTGGTCAACCTCGTACTTGTTGCGGGAGCCCTTCGGGATTTCAATGGTTACTTCAACGCTCACAGCGATGTCCTCCATGGGGGATTGGGTATCAATTACTGCCCATAGTCTAGCGCGTTGCGGATTCGCGCTAGGGTTAAAGGCAATGAAAGCAAAGCATGTTTGGTGGTCAGCGACCGCGCTCGTGGTAGCGGCAGCGGTCGGAGGTACGGCTGCGCTGGGCGTTACCCTCCAGCGCGAATACGGCGATCTCTCGCACGGGGAGGCACAGGCGGTCGAGGCTCCTGAGGAGCCGTTGAGCGCAGCACAGCCGGGCGAGGCAGACCTGGATGCGCTGAGCGCGAAGCTGGATGAGCTCGCTAAGCATAAAGACCTTGCCACTTTTGGCGGCGAGGTGATCGATACTGAAACCGGTGACGTGGTGTGGCAGCGCGACGCGGATAAGCGGCTCACCCCGGCCTCGTCCACGAAGGTCCTCACCACTGCGGCGGCGACGTTGGCGCTGGATGAGAATGAGAAAATCACCACCAAGGTCTACCGTGGGTCGAACGAAAAGAACGTGGTCATTAAGGCCGCGGGCGATGTGTGGATGACGCACGAACAGCTCGATGATTTGGCCGAGCAGATTTCGAAAAACGTCGAGCAGGTCGATGGCGTCTACATCGATACCTCCGTATGGTCCGGCGAGGCGCAGGCCCCGGGCTGGGATCCGGAAAACGTGGACGGCGGCTTCGTCGCGCCAATGGAACCGGCCATGCTCTACGGTGGTCGCCTGGGCGCGACGACGGGGGATGTGCCGAGGAGCCATGAGCCGGCTTTGGATGTGGCTAAGCAGCTAGGCGATCGCCTCGGCGCGGGCAAGGTAGGCATGGGCTCTGTGGCGGAGAACGCGCAGGAGGTGGCGAGTGTGGATTCGCCGCCGCTCGCGGACCGCGCCCGAGAAATGGTGCGCCATTCCGATAATGTCATGGCCGAGGCCATTGCGCGTGAGCTGGCGATGGCCCGTGGCAAGGAAGCCAGCTTTGAGGGCGATACGCAGGCGACGCTCGAGGTGCTGCGGGAGCAAGGATTCGACGTTGAGGGCGTGGATATTAGGGATAATTCGGGGCTCTCGGTGGACAATCGGCTCACCGCCGGGCTGTTGACGCAGCTCATTAATGGCGCGGTCAAGGATCCGCGCCTGCGCCCGCTGGTGTCCTACCTTCCGGTAGCCGGCGGCGATGGCACGCTGTACGAGCGCTACGGCGATTCCGCGGCCAAGGGCTACGTGCGCGCCAAGACCGGCACGCTGACTGGGGTCTCGGCCCTGGCCGGCACCGCGCAGGGTAATTCCGGGCGCGTATATGCCTTTGCCTTCCTTGTAAATGACGGCGATATTTTGGCCGCCCGCAAGGCGCAAGACGCATTGGCTTCTGCACTGCATGAGTTCTAATAAGCCCTTTTGGCCGCGGATTTCACCGCACTTTCTAGCGTGTCGGCGCGGCGTGCGCGCCGCAGGCCTTGACCACGCAGTGGCGGTGGGGCTTTCCGGGGGCGCGGATTCGCTGGCTCTCATGGCGGCGCTGGTGGCGGAGGGGCACGAGGTGCTCGCGCTGTGCGTAGACCACGGGTTGCAGGACGGATCGCGGGCGCAGGCCGAGCGCGCGGCCGAACAGGCGCGAACGCTGGGCGCGCGGGCGCGGGTGCTCAGCGTTGAGGCGGGCGCTGCGGCGGGGGCGGAGTCGATGGAGGCGGCCGCGCGGGCGGCGCGGTATCGAGCACTGGCCGCCGCGTGCGCGGGCGAAGGTTTCGAGGTGGCCGTGGCGCATACGGCCGATGACCAGGCGGAAACGCTGCTGCTCGGCGCGCTGCGTGGGCGGGTGACTGGCATGAGCGAGCGCAGCGAGGTGGAAGGCGCCCGCGTGGTGCGGCCTCTGTTGAGCGTGCGCCGGGCCGATACCGAGGGCGCCTGCACAGAGTTGGGCCTTTCCGCGTGGCGGGATCCGCAGAACGAGGACACGAATTTCCGCCGCGTGGCGCTGCGCCGCGAGGTCATTCCGCAGTTGAGCCGCATCATCGGCGGGGACGCGGTGCCAGCGCTGGCGCAAGCCGCAGGCGATGCCGCGCTTGACGACGCCGCCCTGCGCACCCCACCCACCACCGACTGCGCCGAGCTGGCGGCTATGGCGGAACCGCGGCGCCGGCGGGCGATCGCTGCGTGGCTGGTCAGCGAGGGGGTAGAGGTGACAAGGAGGGGAGTGGGGGACGTCGGCAAGCTGTGCACCCACTGGCACGGGCAAGGCCCGGTGGCCGTGCGATCGGCGCGGCAGGTGGGGCAGAGGTTGGAAGTAGCCCGTATAGGTGGCAAACTGGCACTATTGTCTGGTCATTAAAGGAGCGCACACGTGCACGACAAGAAAGACTTCGCCGTTCCCGCAAACCGCTACGGTGACGATGTAGAAGCAATCCTCATTGGAGAAGAGGAACTGCAAAGCCGCGTCCAAGAACTCGCGGATATGGTCTCGGAAAAGTATGCCGACTCTGAGCAAGACCTGCTGTTGGTCTGTGTGCTCAAGGGCGCAGCATTCTTCCTCACGGACTTTGCGCGCAAGCTATCTATCCCCTCCGAGCTGGAGTTTATGGCCGTATCCTCCTACGGTGCCTCCACTTCTTCTTCCGGCGTGGTGCGCATTTTGAAGGATTTGGACCGCGATATTGCCGGGCGCAACGTGCTCATCGTGGAAGACATCATCGATTCGGGCCTCACCCTGTCGTGGCTTATCCGCAACCTGGAAGGCCGCAACCCTGCCTCGCTGAATGTGGTCACCCTGCTGCGCAAGCCGGAGGTAGTCAAGGCCGATATTGACCTGCTGGATGTGGGCTTTGATATCCCGAATGAATTCGTCATCGGCTACGGGCTGGACTTTGCGGAACGCTACCGCGATCTGCCCTACGTGGGCACCCTTCACCCTGATGTCTATACCACCAACTAAAATCGCGCAGTAATGAAAAACAACAAGATTCTTCGCTACGGCGGGATTGCGGCTCTAATCCTTATCGCGCTGTACGCCTTTACCTTCTTCAGCAACGATGCCCGCGGCTATGTGCAAGCGGATACCTCCGTTGCGCTGACCCAGCTCAAGGACAAAAACGTCGATGAGGTGGAAATTGATGACCGCGAGCAGCGCCTGCGCATCAAGCTCAAGGACGAAATCACGGTAGACGAGCGCGACGGCGTGAAAGAGATCGTGGCCAAGTACCCGGCCCGCGCCTCTGAGCAGGTCTTTAACGCCGTCAAGGATTCTGGTGCCGAGAAATACCAGACTAACGTCACCCAGGAATCCTTCCTCGGCTCCATGCTCAGCATGCTGCTGCCGATGATCATCCTCTTTGGCTTCCTCTTCTGGCTCATGTCCCGCATGCAGCAGGGCGCCGGCGGCATGTTTGGCATCGGCGGTTCCAAGGCTAAGGAACTGACCAAGGACATGCCCACCAATACCTTTGAGGACGTGGCCGGTGCGGACGAGGCCGTGGATGAGCTGCAGGAGATCAAGGACTTCCTGGAAGACCCCACCCGCTACCACGACCTAGGCGCCAAGATCCCGCGCGGCGTACTGCTTTATGGCCCTCCGGGTACCGGTAAGACCTTGCTTGCCCGCGCCGTGGCTGGCGAGGCTGGCGTGCCGTTCTATTCCATCTCCGGTTCTGACTTTGTGGAAATGTTCGTCGGCGTGGGTGCCTCCCGCGTGCGCGACCTGTTCAAGCAAGCGAAGGAAAATAGCCCCTGCATTATCTTCGTGGACGAGATTGACGCCGTGGGCCGCCAGCGCGGTTCCGGTACCGGCGGCGGCCACGATGAGCGCGAGCAGACCCTTAACCAGCTGCTAGTAGAAATGGACGGCTTTGGTGACCGCGAAGGCGTGATCCTCATCGCCGCCACCAACCGCCCGGACATCCTCGATCCGGCGCTGCTGCGTCCGGGCCGTTTCGACCGCCAGATTCCGGTCACCAACCCGGACTTGGCCGGACGCGAGGAGATCCTGCGCGTGCATGCGAAGAATAAGCCGCTGGCAGAAGAGGTTGACGTAGCGCAGCTGGCTAAGCGCACCGCCGGCATGTCCGGCGCGGACCTGGCCAATGTGCTGAACGAGGCCGCCCTGCTTACCGCCCGCATCGGCGGCAACGTCATCACCTATGACGCCTTGGAAGAGGCCACCGACCGCGTCGTGGGCGGCCCGCGCCGCCAGGGCAAGATCATCTCCGAGCACGAGAAGAAGGTCACCGCTTACCACGAGGGCGGACACACGCTTTCTGCGTGGGCGCTCAAGGATATTGAGCGCGTGTACAAGGTCACCATCCTGGCCCGCGGCCGCACCGGCGGCCACGCCATGACCTCCCAGGAAGACGACAAAGGCATGTACACCCGCGACGAGCTTTTCTCCCGTTTGGTTTTTGCCATGGGTGGCCGCGCGGCCGAGGAGCTGGTCTTCGGTGCGCCGACCACCGGTGCGTCTTCCGATATTGAAAACGCCACCAAGATCGCTCGTTCCATGCTCACCGAGTACGGCTTCTCCCCAGACCTGGGCACCGTAAAGTACGGCAAGGAGCAGGGCGATCCCTTCAGCCAGATGGGTGGCGGCGGCTCCATCGATTACTCCGATGAGGTTGCCTCCAAGATTGATGAGCAGATGCGCTACCTGCTGGAGCGCGCGCACGAGCAGGCCTATGACATCCTGCGCAATAACCGTCACTACCTGGATAAGCTGGCCGAGGCCCTGCTGGAGAAGGAAACCCTGCGCCGCCCTGACCTGGAGCGCATCTTCGACGGCATCGAGCCGCGCGAGGCCTTCGACGTCTTCCCAGGTGAAGACGATCGCTTCCCGCGTCAGATTGGCTACGCCCCGGTGAAGACCCCGGTTGAGCTGGCGAAGGAGCGCGGCGAGGAGCTGCCTAAGCGTATGACGCTTCTCGATGCCTCCCGGGCCGCCCGTGAGCGCCGCCTTGCCGGCGAAGAGCCGAAGGGTGAGGTGGGCTTCAACTTTGGCCAGCACGCCGGCGATTACGTCGACCCGGACACCGCCCGCGAGTTGGGCCGCGGCCCCGCCAAGGGAGACGAGAATAAGGAAGCGAAGGACGCCAAGCCGGCCCGCGACAATCAGTCGGCTCAGCCTTCCGAACCTGTTGCACGCCCGGCCGCCCGCCCCGCCAACAGCGGTGGCAAGCACCACAAGCCGGATGCTGGCGCGGATGCTGATGCCGAGACCAGCCAGTGGTTTACCCCTGGTTGGGGCGAAAAGGATCGCCGCAAGAACCCCTATGCGCGCGAGGACGACAAGCAAGAAGATAACTAATGTCTGATAATCACATTCCCGCTCGCGCCGCCTTTGACCAAGACCGAGCGGAGGCAGCGGTGCGTGAGCTGCTCCTTGCGGTGGGGGAGGACCCTGACCGCGAGGGCTTGCGCGAAACCCCGGCCCGCGTGGCCCGCGCCTACCGCGAAGTTTTCGCCGGCCTGCACGAGGACCCGACCGAGGTCTTGCATAAGACCTTCGCTGAGGACCACCAAGAATTGGTTTTGGTGCGCGATATCCCCATTTATTCCACCTGCGAGCACCACTTGGTGCCGTTTTACGGCGTGGCGCATATTGGCTACATCCCGGGCAAAGACGGCCACGTCACCGGTTTGAGCAAGCTCGCCCGCCTGGCGGATATGTACGCTAAGCGCCCCCAGGTCCAGGAGCGCCTCACCCAGCAGGTAGCGGACGCCTTGGTGGAGGTCCTCGGTGCGCAGTCCGTCATCGTGGTCATTGAGTGCGAGCACCTGTGCATGGCCATGCGCGGCATTCGCAAGCCGGGTGCGACGACGACCACCTCCGCGGTGCGCGGCGGCTTCAAAAATAATGCCGCCTCCCGCGCCGAGGTGCTCAGCCTGATTCGCAGCTAAGTCCCCCGGTTACCACGAAAGCGAGAAGGAGCACGCCATGCAGCAGGCAACCTCGGTATCGGATCTGAGCATCGCCAACCGCACGCTGGTGATGGGCATCGTCAACGTCACGGAGGATTCCTTCTCCGATGGCGGTAAGTGGTTGGACGTCGATGCTGCCATCAACCACGCCCGCGAACTCGTGGCGCAGGGCGCGGACATGATTGACGTCGGCGGTGAGTCCACCCGGCCGGGTGCGGTGCGGGTAGAAGCGGACGTCGAAAAGCGTCGCGTGGTTCCCGTCATTAAGGCGCTGAGTGAGCTGGGCATCCGCACCTCCGTGGATACGATGCGCGCCTCGGTGGCCCGTGCGGCCGCAGCGGCCGGCGTGGACATGATTAATGACGTCTCCGGTGGCCTGGCTGATCCGGAGATGTATCGCGCGATGGCAGAGGCCGGCGTACCCGTGTGCCTGATGCACTGGCGCACGCTGCAGGAAGGCGCCTTTGGTTCCGCGGCCGGTAGCGCCGACCACGGCGGCGATGTGGTGCGCGATGTGCATGAGACCCTCGAGCGCCTGGCGAATAACGCGCTGGCGGCCGGCGTGCGCCGCGATAATATCGTGCTCGATCCGGGCTTAGGCTTCGCCAAAACCCCGCAGGATAACTGGGCGCTGCTCAAGGCCCTGCCGGAGTTCCTCGACGCCGAATTCCCCATGCTGGTAGGAGCCTCGCGTAAGCGCTTCCTCGCCGCCATCCGGGAGGACCGTGGCGTGGAGTCCAGCCCGCTGCTGGCCGATCCCGCGACTGCGGCCGTGACCGCCATCTCCGCCCAGATGGGCGCGTGGGGCGTGCGCGTGCACGAGGTCGCCGTCTCCCGCGACGCCGTCGATGTGGCCGCGGCTTGGAACGCCGGCGATGGCTACAAGGGTGGGGCCAATGCCAGCGGCAGCTATAGCAACGGCGCCGATGGCAATGGCACCATGAAATCCACCGCCCTACCGCGCAACCCTGAGGAGTAAAACATGGCAGACCGCATCGAGCTCACCGGCCTAGAATGCTTTGGCTACCACGGCGTCTTCGAAAAAGAAAAGCGCACCGGCCAGCCTTTCATCGTGGATATCACCTGCTGGTCCGAGTTCGCCGAGGCCGCCGCCACCGATGATCTGACCAAGACCATCAATTACGCCGAGCTTGCCGACGTCGCCGCGAAAATCATCGAAGGCCCCGCCCGCGACCTCATCGAGACCGTCGCCAGCGAGGTGGCCGATACCATCATGGCCACCTTCGAGGGCCTGCATGCCGTGGAGGTCACCCTGCACAAGCCGCAGGCGCCGATTCCGCGCACTTTTGCCGACGTCGCCGTGGTCGCCCGCCGCTCCCGCAAGCACGCGAGGACCCTCTAATGCGTGCGGTGCTGTCTATCGGCTCCAATATGGATGACCGCGTGGAGCTTTTGCGCACGGTATTCGACGAGTTCGCCGGCGAGATCGTCGCCGCCTCGCCCGTCTATGCCACCCCGCCGTGGGGCGTGACGGACCAAGACGAATTCCTCAACGCGGTGCTCATCGTGGACGTCGAGGAGACTCCGAAAGAACTGCTGCGCCGCGGGCAGAAGCTCGAAGAGGCCGCCGAGCGCGTCCGCGTGCGCCACTGGGGACCGCGCACACTGGACGTGGATATCGTCGATATTGAAGGTTATACCTCCGACGACCCAGAGCTTATCGTCCCGCATCCTTATGCCCGCGAGCGCGCCTTCGTGCTGATTCCGTGGTTGGCGGCCGATGCTGGTGCTAGGTTGAGTGGGGAGGGCGTCGCCAAGCGGGTAGCAGCACTCGACCCGCAAGAGCGCGCCGATATTCGCCGGCTGGGCATGATGGAGGAGCTATGACACGGACCTCGCTGGGTGCCCTCATCGGCACCGGGGTCTTTTTCGCCGCCGCGGCGGCCATCCTCACCACGCGCTTTTATGGCTCCATGCTGCAAATCCCGGTAACGGTCTCGGCCACGCTGTGGCTCATGGCCGTCATCTGTGTGGCGCTGACCTGGAAGGTGGATCAAGCCACCGAGGACGAGCATGGCATTGGCCTGGATAATTCGCAGCTCAACCCCATGACCATCACGCAGTTCATGCTGGTAGGAAAGGCCTCGGCATGGACGGGTTCCATCGTGGGTGGCATATATGCCGGCATTGCCGTCTACGTCATTCCTAACGCCGGTACGCTCACTGCGGCCTCCGATGACCTCGTGGGCGTCATTGCCTCTGCGCTCGGTGGCCTCGCGATGGCCGCCGCTGGCCTGCGGCTAGAGCGACACTGCGAGACCCCGCCCCCACCAGATGGGGTACAAGCGGTACATTAGTGAGCATGACTGAGCCGCGCTCTTCTTCTAGCAAAACTCCCGCCAAGACGACCAAGCCGGATCTGGGCCAGATCGGGCTCATCGTCCTCGTGGTGCTGGCCGTTGTAGCCAGCATCGTCATGCTGATTTCCGGCTCTGCCGCAGCTCTTAAGATTGCGCTCATCGCCGCTTTGTGGGCCGCCGTGCTCGGCTTCTTCCTGGTGATGCGCTACCGCCGCCAGGCCGAGGAATCCGTGACCAAGCTGGAGCTGCAGGAGCGCGCTCACCGCGCCGAGCTTAAGCAGGTTCAAGCAGCCGACGGCCAGCCCCTGCCGGATCAGGAGCTGCTCGATGAGATCCGCACCGAGCTGGCTTCCATCCGCAAGCAGATCGAGGATCTTTCCGGCCAGGACTTCACCTATGAACCGGCCGCCCTGCACGCCGAGGCGCGCCGCATCATGCAGCTCGAGGCCCAGACCGCGGCTGCTACTCGCCCTGGCTCTGAGGAAGGCAATGTGGACTTCACCCAGTCCTCTTCCGGCGCCCCGTCTGCCGATGCCATTGCTGGCCGCTTGGGCAACCAGCCATCCGCAGCACACGCCGAGTCCAACCCGCTTAATGACATCATCAGCGAAAAGACCCGTGCGCAGCGCACCTCCGGCAAGACTTCTGGTGCCTCCACCTTCAATACTGGTGGCTTCCAGGCCGTGCGCTGGGATACCGGCGGCGATGATTCCCTGAAGACTTCCCGCACGTCCGCGGCCAGCGAGCACCACGGCAGCCACCGCAAGCCAGAGGCTGCCACCAAGGCAAATCATGAGACCCAGGACATTCCGCAGCAGGCGGCGCCGCAGCGCGATGACCGCGCGGAGTACCCGGGCTCCGGTCAGCACGTGGCCCCAGAAAGGTCCGAGCCGGTGCGCCAGAAGGCAGCCCGCTCCCATCACCGCGCGGCCGCCGAAGAGCCCGATTCCCGTGGCCGCCGCCGCAGCGACGATAAGCGCGAAGGCGCGGTCTCCGTGGCCGAGCTGCTGGCCCAGGCGAAGAAGAAGGATAAATAAATGCGCCCGCCACGCATGCGGGTAGCCCTTTTTGGTCGGAGCCTGGCTGGCTTTACCTTGGCCAATGCCATGGAACGCGCCGGCCATGAGGTGCAGATGCTCTCGGACCCGGCTGAACTTGCCTCTTTTGAGGCCCTCATCATCGCCGTGGGCGATGCCCGCTTAGAAGCCACCGTGGAACTTTTTGAACCCCACGTCCACCACGGGCTTATCGTGTTCCACACCTGCCTCTCGCGCGGTGTCCAAGTGCTAGATCCGCTAGAAACGCGCGGCTGTGTCGTTGCGGCACTCGCCCCATTTGCACTCATGCGCTGGGCCGTGACCACCCTGGACGAGCTGGGCGAGACTGTGGTGGAGCTCAATATCACCGAGTTCCGCGGCGAAGCCGTCGCGCTTTCCGATGCCGAACGTCCTGCCTTTGCCGCCCGCGCCTACTACGCCGAGATGCTGCGCCGCTTGCACATCTCTGCGTCGGTCGATGCTCGTTTCCTCCCCTCTGCAGAGGAAAAGCCCATGGTGGGTGAGGACATGGACACCGAAGAGATCATCGCCGCTTATCGCGGCGCCACCGACCCCGGCCTGCGCCGCAGCTACGTGGAGGTTGCCCGCCGCCTAGGCGAGGTAGACGGCCGCGAGGAGCTGGAAATGTGGGCCCTACAAGAGGAGAGCCGATGAGCCTAGAGCTGGGAAACGCCACCGTTATCAGCGAGATTGAGCGCATCCGCATGGTTGGCAGCGCCTTTCATAAGACTGGCCGCCCGGTGGCCTTCGTGCCGCTGACCAACGGCGTGCACGCCGGCCATATCGCGTTGGTGCGCGCGGCCAAGCACATCCGCGGCGCGGTTACCGTCGTGGCCCTACAGTCCCCGCACGAGGAAGACCTTGAGCTCCTGCGCGCCGAGGGCGTTGACATAGTCTGGGATTACTCGCCAGAGGCCTTGTGGCCGCACGGCCGCCGCATCGCCGTGGCTCCGGCCGACGCCGCGACCGCCCTCGAGCCGGACCTCAGCGAGGATCTCTCGCTCTATCTAGCGCTCATCCTGACGCTTTCGCCTACCGACGTCCTCCTCGGCGAAAAGGACTATGAGCTCCTCCTCGCCATCCACCACGCGGTCCAAGACTTCCACTTAGGCGTGCGCGTGCAGGGCGTGCCAGCAGTGCGCATGCCCGATGGCGTGGTGATAAGCCTGCGCAATACCAACGTCCCGGCCGGATCCCGTGACCAGGCAGCGGCCCTATCCGCCGCGCTGACCGCCGGCGCGCATGCCGCCGAAGCCGGTGCCGACAAGGTCCGTGAAGTCGCCGCGGAAGTCCTGCGCGCAGCAGGCGTTGAACCGGACTACCTCGAGGTGCGCGGCCGCAACTTGGGTAACCCGCCTGCGGAGGGTGACGCCCGCTTACTCGTTGCCGCTACCATCGGCGGCGTGCGGCTCATCGATAATGTGGGCCTGCCGCTGGGCATCGGCTTTAATAATATTGAAGAGCACGAGGCCAAGGCCGAGCTCGAGCGCGAGCAACAGCGCGCGCAGGGTACCGCTTCCCAGCAGCCACCGGAGGACTAATGACCGATATCCAGATCCGTGACCTCGACCCGCGCGATGAGCCCAAAGCCATTTCTTTTGCCATCGAGGGCATGCACCTGCACTGGTTTGTGAAGAGCCGCCGCTTCGAGCGCGCCTATGGCCGCTACTTTTGGGATTTAGAGCGCGCCAAGGCCACCGATATCTTGGCCGCCTACGATGGCGACCGCTTCCTCGGCGTGCTGTTGGCCTCCATGAAAGGCAAGCCCGCGCTGCCGTATCCGTGGTGGCGCAAGGCATTTGTTCACGCGGTGGAAATCTTTAATAACCTGCGCCCGGGCGGACACCGCGATGATTACGATGCCGCCAATCAGGACATGCTGCTCAAGTACTTGGGTAAGCACCCCATTGATGGCGAAATCGGCTTCCTCGTCGCGGACCCCAATTCCGGCGTGAGCGGCGTGGGCACGGCGCTGCTCGAGGCCTTCGAAGCCCGTCATGAGGGAAAGACTGTCTACTTGTTTACCGATGACGGCTGCACTTATCAGTTCTATGACAGCCGCGGCTTCACTCAGGTGGGCGAGCGCACCATCGCGGTCAACGAGGACCGCGACTTGGTGTGCATGCTCTATGTGCGCCGCTTGGGCGCACCGCAGACCTAGCGCGCCAACGCTCCCATCGGGTCCCAGGCCGGCAGGGTGGTCACGGACTCGGACTTCAACGCCGCTTGATATTGCTCCGGCAGGCGGGAGGGGTGCACGGCGATTTCGAAGACGAACTCGTCGAACCAGTCATCGCCCATGGTCCAAAAGCCCTTATCGGCCTTCTTCGGGCCCCAGGAATTCTCCACGCGCCAGCGATTGATGGTGCCATCGTCTGCGATATCGGCGCCGGTAAAGACCATCGCGTGGGTCATGAGGGACTCGTGCAGGCGCAAACGCTGCGCCTTGTCCAGATCCATCTCCACTCCGTAAAAGGCCTCATAATCGTGCAGGTGCTTGGCCCACACGCCGTGCTCATCATCGGATTGCTGGTCGGTATCGCAGCCGAACCAGACGGGCTGGCCGTCTTCGATGGAGGCACGCGCGGCATCGCGCAGCACCTCCACTGGCGCGTTCAAATAGGTCACGCGCTTTCCGGCCACGTTGCCCAGGTACTCCACGGTGTAGAGCTCGCCGTAGGCATTGCGCGGGTCGTTGACCACGCACACGTACTCGCCTAGGTCCGCCGGCAGGAATTCCTGGGCAAACTCCTGTGGGGTATAGGTGCCCGCGCGGTGGAACTCATCGTCCTTATCGCGGTACTGCCACACAAACTCCTCGGGCGGCAGGCCAAGGTTGGCGGTGAGGATACGGTAGACGTCGGCAAGCGCCTGCTCATGCGCGCCCTCTTCGCCGCTGCGGATGCGGTGGGCGGCGCGGCGCAGCACGGTCTGCAGGTTGCGGTTAAGCATCGCCGTGGCCTCGGAAGACGCGGTCTCCGGCATGGCGTATTGCGGCACCACGCCGTACTTTTCCACCAGGGCGACGAACATGGACCATTGGCCGCCGTCATCGATGGGATCATCCATGAGCTTGGTCACCGTGCGGTCCGTAATCTCGCGGTCTTTGAGCTCGGCCATGGCGGTGAGGAACCAATTGGCCTTCTCCAGCTTGTCAAAGAAGTAAATATAGGTCTGGGAGAGCTCAAAATCCTTGAGCTTGGCTTTGTCCATTAGCCCGCCGCGCAGGGAATTGAGGCCGGCAAAAATCCAGCAGCGGCCCGATGCCTTCTGGTCGGCTACGCCCCAGGAATCTAGCTTATAGCTGGTTACCGGGGTAAGGCTGCGCAGTTGTTCATGGTCGAGGCTGAGCTTGTCGACGCCCTCCTGGGCCACCCCGTTGCGTACCAGGCGCAGCGTGGCATCGCTGGTGAGCTCGGCGGTGGCGGCATGAACCTCGTTCGGTTTAATCTCTGTCATTTCTCGATTCTCCTTAGTTCATCCGGTCCCAGAGGGGAAGCTCAATCGGTTCGGTGGCAAGGGCCTGGGCAAGCGTGTCGCTCAGGTGCTCCTTGCGGACGGCGATGTGGAAGACGTTCTGGTCAAACCAGGCATCGGCCATGGTGGCAAAGCCCTTGCCGGGCACATCCTCGCCATCGTCCTTGCGCGGCGGCTTAGAACCCCAGGAATTTTCCACGCGCCAGGCGCGGTCACCATCGACGCCGGTGAGCACCATCGCGTGGGTGGGAGCGGTCTCGCCAGAGGTAAAACGCTCCTCCTTGCTCATGGAGGAATCGATGCCGTAAAGGCCATCGGTATCTACCAATCCCTCGTCCCATACGCCGTTGAGGAAGGAGAACTGGCGGTTGACATCGCAGCTAAACCACACCGGCTCGCCGGCCGCCAGGCTGCGCTTGGCAGTTTCCTTCAGCTCGGCCGCGCTGACGTTGAGGTACTCCTGCGGTGCGCCGCCCAGCACATTGGTCTCCTCGGCGCTGCTAAAGACGCGATGCCTGGGGTTGGTGGAGCGGGGGTCATCGGCAAGTACCACGTACTCGTCCAGATTCGGCAGGTACTTATCCGCAAACTCGCGCGGGGTGGAGTGCAGGCGCACGAATTGCTTGTCCTTGGTGCGATACGCCCAGGTAAATTCCTCCGGCGGGGTGCCCAGGTGGATGTCCAGGATGCGGTGGATATCCTTGCGCGCTTGGGCGAGGATTTCTTCGCGCGGTCCGTCCTGGGCGGCGGCACGACGCACCACCGTAGCGAGGTCGCGGTTCATCTCCGCGGTATTTCCAGACGAGCGCACCTCCGGCATGACCTCGGCAGGGACGGCGCCGTACTTGGCCACGAGGTTGCTAAAGAAGCACCACCAGCCGCCATCGGCCCCCGCGTGGTCTAGCACCGCGGCGACGGTGCGCTCGTCCCAGCCGGCGTCCTTCTTGTCCAGCAGCTGGTTGAGCACCAGGTTGGCGCGTTCCAGCTTGTCAAAGTACTGCAGGTAGGTGAAGGAAAACTCGAAGTTATCTACATTGAGCTCCTTGGCCGCGCGGTGACGGAAGACGTTCAGCGCCGCAAACATCCAGCAGCGGCCTGAGCGCTTTTGGTCCGATACGCCCAGGCTATCCAGCTTGACTTCGGTGGTGGGGTAGAGGGACGTGATGCGGTCGCGGTCTAGGGCCGCTTTCGCCGCCCCGACGTTGGTGATGGCGTTGCGCGCGATGCGCAGCCGGGAATCGGCCGCGGCCTCCTTGCGCAAGTGGGATAGGTATTCGTTGGTGAGCAAAGTCATAGTTTCGGTTTTAGCAGACCCGAGCCCACAGCGGCGCGGGCGGGTGGAGCTAGAGGTAGGCCGCCAGCTTGCCGACGGCCCCCGGAGTCCCCACTTCCTCCGGCAACCACGGAACCTCGCGCACCGGGGTATCGGGCAGCTGGGCGCGCAGGAGTGCGAGTGCCTCATCCTCGGCGGCGCGCCGGGCGGCAAGGAACTCGCCTTGGTTCTCCGGGGTGCGCCGGTTAACCAGCATGGATCCCACCCGCACACCGTTGCTCGTGAGGTCCGCATGGAACTCGGCTGATTCCAGCACGGGCAGGCTCTCGGCGGTGAGCACGATGTGGAACACGGTGCGCGGGGAGGTAAGCGCGGTGCGCAGCTGTGCAAAGCGCTCGCGGCGCTGGAAAAGCGTGGCGCGAATTTCCTGATTGCGCCGGTCCACCGGGTCATTATCCGCGCCGCTTCCTTGCGACATTCCGCGCACCAGTGAGCCGAATTTATCGGATTTCTCGCGCCGGGAGAGCAATCCGTCGGTATAGGCGGCCATGATTTCCGGCAGGGCCATCAGCCGCGAAGTGTGCCCAGAGGGGGCGGTATCGAAGATGAGGTAGTCGAAGTCCGACTCCTCCACGACCAGCGCCGCGATGCGCTCCAATAGCGCCGCCTCCTGTGTGCCGGGCGACTGCCGGGCCAAGTCGAGGTGCTTCTTAACCTCACCGTGCAGGTGCTCGGGCATAAAGCGGCGCATCGAGTTCCCTACCTGCGCTAGGTGTTGCTCGGTCGCGCGCGCAGGGTCGATTTCGATGGCGGACAGGGTAGGGGTGAGGTTTGAGGGGGCGTCGCCAAGCGAGGCACCAAAAATATGTCCCAGGTTATGCGCCGGGTCCGTGGACACCAGGCAGACGCGGTTCTTACGGGACAGGCGCAGCGCGGTAGCGGTGGCCAGGGTGGTTTTTCCCACCCCGCCCTTGCCGCCAAAGAACATGATGGGGGCGGTCTCTAGCAACATTGAATATTCTCCAGCGGGGATCTATCCATTCCCATGCGGGTATGCCAGGCGTGGAAATCCTCATAAACCAACGGCAAAAGCTCCAGGGTGTAGTAGCTGGCTGGGTTGGGGATGCCGAGCGCTTCCGAGGCAACCAGCATCAAGAAGAGATCGTCTTCTTGCTGCTGGGCTTTGGCAAAGCTGGCGCGATACGGGGCCTGGTAGTACTCATTGAGCCCGGCCGCAAGTGCCTTAAGCTTGTCGAGCATGCTCGGGCAGTGGGGCGTCAAGGTCACCATCGGTCCACTCCAGCGGGGTCTCCTTGCGGGCGCGGGAGATGGCGCCGACGGCCTCCACAATGACCCAAATGGCGGCGACCACGATGATGACGTCCATGCAGAATAGCAGCCAGTTCTGGCTGGTAAAGAGGGACTTCAGCTGGAGGAGTGCGGCCCACAGTGACATGGCGGTAACGAAGATGAGCGGGATGACCACCGGCCACGTTCGGCGGCGCAGGTGGGTAAGAATGACCACCACGATGGCCAAGGAAAGGCCCGCCATGAGCTGGTTGGTGGTGCCGAATAGTGGCCAGATGGTCATACCGCCGGAGCCATCCGTGCCGGCAGAGAAGGTCAGGCCGAAGGCCAAGCCCACCGCGATGACGGTGGCGGCCAAGGCTTTGATGCGCACGCCCATGATCTCGCCGATTTCTTGCACCACTAGGCGCTGCAGGCGCACGCCCGAGTCCATGGTGGTAGCGGCAAAGAGTACGGCCATGGTGGCCAAGATGGTGCCGGAGAGGGAGGTGGGAATCCCCATGCCTTCATTCATGAGCGCGCCGCCGCCTTGCACGAAGGCCTCCACGCCGCCGGCATTCCACTCGGAGTAGATCTCTTCCCACTGCTGCAGAGACTTAAAGCCCGCGGTGGTGGCGATGATGGTGCCTAGTGCGAGCAGACCCTCGCCCACGGCGCCGAAGTACCCTACAAAGCGCACGTCAGTTTCCTTATCCACCTGCTTGGAGGAGGTGCCGGAGGCCACCACGCCGTGGAAGCCGGAGATAGCGCCGCAGGCGATGGTGACAAAAAGTAGCGGGAAGATGCCCGGGGTGCCGTCCGGCACGTTATCGCGCAGCGCCGGTGCGGCCAGCGAAGGGCGGGTAATGAGGAAAGACCCGTACAAGATGGCCAGGCCCACAAAGAGCTGGAGGCCGTTGATGTAGTCGCGCGGCTGCAGCAATACCCACACTGGCAGCAGCGAAGCGATAAAGGCGTAGATGAATAACAAGATGATCCACACGCCGTTGGCGGGGATGCCCAAGACCGTATCTGGTAGGACCACAGGCACGCGGTCACCGATGATCATCAACGCGTAGAGTGCGACAACGCCCACGATGGAGACCAGCGGCAGGTTCCAATTCAGGCGGTAGATGGCCTGGCCGATAAGCAGCGCGACGACGATGGCGCCCCAGGTAGGGATTACGGCCGTAGGCGTGGAGACTAGCAGGTTCGAAATGACCACGGCGAAGGCCGCATTCACCATCAATAGCAGCAGGAAGATGACGATGAGGAAGAGGTTGCGCCCGCGCTTGCCAATGTAGCGCCCAGACAACGTGCCGATGGACTGGCCCTTGTGGCGCTGCGACGCCCACAGCGCACCCAAATCGTGCATGCCGGCAAAGAAGACGGTGCCGAGGGTGACCCAGAGAAACGCCGGGACCCAGCCCCAGATGACGGCTACGGCCGGACCGATGATGGGCGCGGCGCCCGCCACGGAAGTGAAGTGGTGGCCCCACAGGACGTATTTATTGGTGGGCACATAGTCCACGCCGTCTTCCATGGTGTGGGCCGGGGTGGAGTAGTTCGGGGATAGCCGGAAAATGCTCTTTCCTAGGAACTTGGAGTAGAGCAGGTAGCCGGCGCCCATCATCGCGATGCCGATGATGGCGAGGACAAGAGAGTTCATGGTGTGTGTCTCCTCATATGCGGGCAGGTGGCGTGTCTCACATGTGCGGATAGTATGCCATAACTCACATAGGTATTAGCCCATGGGGGAGACCGGTGGGTGGATTTATATTTGGAAGGCGCAGGCGGCGCAGTGCTCCATGCAGTCGGCAGGGAAAACAACTGCGCGGCCCCAGTTCCAGTGGAGGAACGAGGGCCGCGCGGTGGGTGCTTAAACCAGGTGGTGCTTACTTCTTATCGACGCCGATGTTGCCGTCCTTCTTCCACACCACAACCACTGCCGGGCGAGGGGTGGACTTGCCGCCCTCTGGCCAGTGGGAGGTCTGCTTTTCAAAGGTGGCGTCATCGGTCTCGCCTGGGTGCTGAACGTTGACCATCACGCGCTCATCGGTGACGATGGGGCCACAGGTCTCGGCGCCTGCCGGAACCGTCAGGAAGCACTTGAGCTCACCGCGGGTATCGCCCTCAGTGGTCACGGCGTAGAGGCCATCGTTGGACTCAAGGGCGTTGCCGTCGGTGGAGATCCACAGGTTGCCGTGGCTATCGAAGGCCAGGTTATCCGGGCAGGAAATTGGGGAGACCTTCTCCTTGTCAAAGCCACCAAAGTAGGTATTTGCTTCCTTCGGGTCACCGCAGACCAGGAAGAGGTTCCAGGTGAACTTCTCGCCAGCGTGGTCATCTTCAATCTCCATGACCAGGCCGTTCTTGTTCTCCTTGATAGGAGCCCACTCCATCGGCTCTTCCTTGTTCTTCTTGGCATTCTCGCCGGTAGCGCCGCGGTACTTATTGTTGGTCAGGGCCACGTAGACCTTCTCGGAGTCTGGGTGAACCTGCATATCCTCAGGGCGGTCCATCTTGGTGGCGCCCACCTTATCGGCGGCCTCACGGGTGTAGACGGCAACCTCCTCGGCGGACATGCCATCAACGTGGGACTCGAACTTGTTGTTCTCCGTATCGGAGGTCAGCAGCTTGATCCATTCGCCCTTGCCGTCAAAGGCACCATCCTCTGGCAGCACGCCGGAGCCGTCAATCTCGTCCTCTGGGGAGTTGCCCTCTACCTTGGCCACGTACAGGGTGCCGTGGTCCAGGATGGTGAGGTTGTGCTCGATGTCGCCCTCTTTGTACTGCTTGGTGGAGATGAACTTGTAGATGTACTCGAAGCGGGAGTCATCGCCGGAGTAGCACACCACGGTGCCGTCGGAGGCGATGTGGATATTGCCGGCCTCGTGCTTGAAGCGACCCAGCGCGGTGTGCTTGACCGGGGTGGACTTCGGGTCCAGCGGGTTGATTTCTACGAGCCAGCCAAAGCGGTTCGGCTCGTTCGGCTCCTTGGAGACGTCAAAGCGCTTATCAAAGCGCTCCCACTTGCGCTGAGATTCGCCGTCTTCCATGCCGAAGCGCTCCAGGGACTCCTGCGCCTTCTTGTCATCCAGCTTGGCGTGGGCGAAGTACTGGTCAAAGTTCTCTTCGCCAGAAAGCATGGTATTCCATGGGGTGATGCCGCCGGAGCAGTTATTCAGGGTGCCCTTGACCTTCTTGCCGGTCTTATCGGCGGAGGTCTTGACGTAATCGGAGCCGGCAGCTGGGCCCACCAGGGTGAACTCGGTGGTGGCGGTGATGCGGCGGTTGAGCGGGCCGAACTCGCGCTTGAGCTCGCCGGTCTTGCCTACCTTGGATACCTCCACGATGGAGTGGCCGTGGCCAGCCCAGCCGATCTTGGCCTGCTCCTCGGTGGGGTTATCCGCATCGTAGTTGGGGAACATCTGCGGCTCGGTGGTGTACTCGTGGGAGCAGACGTAGATAAGGCGGTTGTCATCGTCGGGGTGCTCGATAAGGCCTGCGAAGTCATTGTTGAAGCCGAACTGCTTCTCGGCTGCCTCGGCAGTCTGGTTCTTATCATCGAATTCCGGCGCGTCCTCAAATAGCGGGTCGCCCCAAGCAATGAGAACGGACTGCTCGTAGCCATCCGGGATGACCACTTCGTCCTTCTCGTTTGGCTGTACTGGGTCGAACTTCATGCCCTCTGCGGAGGTGAGCTCAACGTTCGCCTCAGAGGTCTTGCCGCCCTTGCCCTCGGAGGAGGAAGCCTCGGTGGACGCATCATCCGGGTTGGAGCAGGCCGCCAAGGCAGCGCCGCCGCCAACGGTTACGACGGAAAGGCTGCCCGCACGCAGCGCGGTACGACGGGAGAACTGGTCAGCAAAGTACGGGTTATTGGACTTGTTCTCGCACTCGCCAAAGCAGGCATTACCGCACTTGTAGGTGCAGGTCAGGCTGGAACGAGAGGAGGAAAAGAGACTAGAGAGAAGGTTGCGGCCTTTAAGCGCCATTATTACTGCTCCAAATGGGTTGAAAATATTGTTTAGACACGGGGACAGCCATTTATATAAGGGGATCTCAGTAACTGTGCGTTGGCGCTAAGGTGACGGTGAAGTGAATTATGCGTAAATCTTTTCCGGGGTGAGGGTGGCGTGGGCTAAATCGCGTGCTGCGGTGGGGATCGACTACCCTAGGCTAACGTGAGCGAGCAGAAGAATAATGAAGTAAACGATGTCCCTGAGCAGCTGCGTATCCGCCGCGAGAAGCGCGATCGCCTGCTGGAATCCGGCGTACAGGCCTACCCGGTCACCGTTGAGCGCACCATCTCTTTGAAGGATTTGCGCCACGATTTCCGCGTAGTGGCCGAGGGCGAAGAGCCGGGCACGGAAGAAGGCGTGACCTACCTGGCCCCAGGCGAGGAAACCGAGGTAACCCACGCCATTGCCGGCCGCCTTATCTTTATGCGCAATACCGGCAAGCTGTGCTTTGCCACCCTGCAAGATGGTGACGGCACCCAGGTGCAGGCCATGCTTTCTTTGGCCGAGGTAGGCAAGGAGCGCCTCGACGCGTGGAAGTCCGATGTTGACCTGGGCGATTTCATCTCCGTGCGCGGCCGCGTGATTTCCTCCCGCCGCGGCGAGCTGTCCATCATGGTTTCCGAGTGGACCATGGCCGCTAAGTCTCTGCGCCCGCTGCCGGTGTCTTTCGCCGATATGGCAGAAGATACCCGTGTGCGCCAGCGCTATAACGACCTCATTATCCGCGAAGAGGCCCGCAAGAACGCCATGATCCGCGTGAAGGTCATGCGCGCGCTGCGTAACTACCTGGAAAGCCAGGACTTCGTTGAAATCGAGACCCCGATGCTGCAGACCCTGCACGGTGGCGCGGCCGCTCGCCCGTTTATCACCCACTCCAATGCGCTGGATATTGACCTCTACCTGCGCATTGCGCCGGAGCTGTACTTGAAGCGTGCCGTCGTCGGCGGCATTGACCGCGTCTTCGAAATCAACCGTAACTTCCGCAATGAGGGCGTGGATCGCTCCCACTCGCCGGAGTTCGCCATGCTCGAGACCTATGCTGCATGGGGCGACTACGACGATTGCGCCCGCATGACGCGCGAGTCCATCCAGGCCGTAGCGCGCGACGTCTTTGGTTCCACCACCGTCACCCTGGCGGATGGCACCGAGTTCGATTTCGGCGGCGAAGAGTGGCCCGAAATCGAGATGTACCCCTCCCTCAATGAGGCCCTGCAGCGCAAGTTCCCGGGCCAGCCGGAGGTCACCATCGATACCGACGTCGAGACGCTCAAGGGCATTGCAGACGTCATTGGCCTTGACGTCCCCAAGGACGGCGGCTGGGGCCACGGCAAGCTGGTGGAGGAAATCTGGGAGGTCCTGTGCGAGGACCAGCTGGAAGGCCCCATCTTTGTCAAGAACTTCCCGGTTGAGACCTCCCCGCTGACCCGTCAGCACCGTTCCAAGCCGGGCGTGACCGAGAAGTGGGATCTCTACGTTCGCGGCTTCGAGCTGGCAACCGGCTACTCCGAGCTGGTGGACCCGGTTATCCAGCGTGAGCGCTTTGAGGATCAGGCTCGCCTGGCCGCCGGTGGCGATGACGAGGCCATGGTGCTGGACGAGGACTTCCTTGCCGCTATGGAACAGGGCATGCCGCCTACGGCCGGCACTGGCATGGGCATGGACCGTCTGTTGATGGCCCTGACCGGCCTGGGCATCCGCGAAACCGTGCTCTTCCCTCTGGTTAAGCCAGAGCAGAAGTAGCCGCCCAGCGGCCAATCGCTAGCCGTCAGCCCGCGTGGCTGGCGGCTTTTGCCGTGCCTGGGCTAGTGCGAAAGCGGCCCGGCGGAGGTATCGCCACGTAGGCGCTTGATTATGTTCTCGGCCGAAATCAGGCACATCGGCACGCCCACGCCTGGCACGGTGGTGGCACCCGCGTAGTAGAGCCCGCCGACCTTGCGCGAGGCGTTGCGCCCGCGCAAAAACGCCGATTGCCGCAGCGTGTGCGCGGGCCCAATAGAACCGGCCGACCAGGCATGGTAGCGCTCGGCAAAATCGGCCGGGCCGAGCGTGCGCTTGACGACGACCCTGTCTACCAAATCCGGCACCCCAGCCGTGGCGGCGATGTGGTTAAGGGCGGCGTCGGCAATCGCGGCAACGCGCTCGGATTCCTCTGCGTGGTAGGCATTGCCGAACCCGGGCGCCTCCGCGGCCGGCACCGGCACCAGAATGAAGAGGTTTTCGTGGCCCGCGGGCGCTACGTTCGGGTCGGTGGCTGAGGTCTTGGACACGTAGATGGACTCCGAGGCCCCCAACGGCCGGGAGGGCTCCGGGCCGGAATAGACGGCGCGGAAATCCGGATCCCAATCCTGGCTAAAAAGCAACGTATGGTGCGCTAGTTCTGGAAGCTCGCCCTTCACCCCGGCCAAAATGAGCACGGTGCCCAGACCGGGATTGCGCCGGCCCCAGTAGCGCTCCGGGTAGGTGCGCAGTTGGGGCGGCAAAAGCTGGGTCTCGGTGTGGTGCACGTCCGCCGCCGAGACCACGATATCGGCGTGGATGGCGCCCTTATTCGTGCGCACGCCGGTGACCTTACGGTTGGCGACCTTGATGGAGGTCACCTCCTCGCCCAAGCGGAAGGTGGCGCCAAACTTCTGAGCCTGCCGGTAGATGGCCTGGACCACGGCGGCAAAGCCACCCTGTGGGTAGCGCACGCCTTCCACCAGGTCGGTATGGCTCATCAAGGAATACAGTGCCGGGGCGGCCGCCGGCTCGGAGGACAAAAAGACCGCCGGGTAGCTCAAGATTTGGCGCAGGCGGGCATCAGAAAAGCTTCGGCCCACATGCTGCTTCAGGTTCGCCGAAAGCAGAGCCACCAGGCGGGACAACCGGGTGCGGATATCGCGGTGCACCAGGTTCGGCGGCGCGGAGAAGGTGGTGTAAAGGAAGTGCTTGAGCGCCATCTCATAGGTATCGCTGGCCTGCGCTAAGTATTCCCGGACTTTTTCGCCCGCGCCGGGCTCCAGCGACTCGAAGAGTGCGGCGACTTCCTCGGGGCCGGAGTGCACATCCACCGGCGCATCGCCATGAAAGACGCGGTAGGCGGGGGAGAGGTCCACCAAGTCCAGCTCCGCCTCGGTAGAGGTGCCACACAGCGCAAAGAAGTGATCGAAAGCCTCGGGCATGAGGTACCAGGACGGTCCGGTATCCCAGCGGAAGCCGGCCTCCGCAAAGCTGCCGGCGCGCCCTCCTACCTCATCCAGCGAGTCCACGACGGTGACCTCGTAGCCCTCGCGGCCGAGCAAAGCGGCGGTGGCGAGGCCGGCGATGCCGGCTCCAATGACGACGGCGTGCATGACGTTCTCCTTAGTTTTCGGCCGTGGCTGAGGTCCGGCTGCTGTGGCCGCGACGGCGCACCGCACGGGCCGCGAGCCAAGCCTTGGTGTGGTTCGGAACGGATACCCGCGTAGTGGCAAGCGCCGTAGCCGGGGTGGCGGCGAGGCGATTGGTGAGCTCGGCAAAGATATCCGCCGCCGCGCTCACACCCACCCGCGCGGAAGCCGGGAGCACGTCGATGGTGAGCGCAGCGGTGGCGAGCTCCTGGCGGATCTCTGCGATGAGCGCGGACTTGGTGGTCTCATCAATCCGTCCCGATGGGGCCTGCTGAAAATAGGTTCGGCCCAAAGTGGAGCTATCCTCACCCAGGTCACGCAGGAAATTAATCTTTTGAAAGGCTGACCCTAGAGCGCGGGCACCGCGCTCCATCGCGGCGCGGTCGGCGGGGGAGACGTCCTCTTCTGCCAAGAAAATTTGCAGGCACAGTAACCCAATGACTTCTGCTGAGCCGTAGATATAGTCCTGCAGTTCCGATGGGGAGTACTCGCGCTGGGTGAGATCCGCACGCATGGAGTTAAAGAAGGCAGCAAGGTACTCGCGGTGGAAGCCGCAGCGGCGAGCAGTGATGGCATAAGCGTGCACTATCGGGTCGGTGTGCAGTCGCCGTTGCGGTGCGGTCAAGATGGTCTGCTCGTAGGCATCCAGCGCGGCGGCGGGGTCGGTGTGGGCTTGGGCAGCGGCGCCGTCGACAAGCTCGTCTGCAATGCGCACCACCGCGTATAGATGGCGGATATCGGCGCGCACCCGCCCGCGCAAAAGCCGCGTGGCCAGAGAAAAACTGGTGGAGTACTGCCCCATAACCTGCGCGGCCGCGCGGGAGGCCGCTTGGTCATAGCGAGTCAACATATCTGTCAACGTAGCATGCAGCCTGTTAGCGGTTCGTGGCGCGTGGCTGCCCCTCGGCAAAGCCGGCGGCGGACTGCACGCCCACGGTGGCGCGCTCGCGGAAGGCGGCCAGGGAATCGGCGCCGGCGTAGGTGCACGAGGAACGCACGCCAGAGATAATCCGGTCCACCAGGTGCTCCACGCCGCCGTGCTCGGGGTCGAGGTAGATGCGGGAGGTAGAAATGCCCTCTTCGAACATCTCGCGGCGGGCGCGCTCAAAGGCCTCGGTATCGGAGTTGCGGCCGCGCACCGCCCGGCGCGAGGCCATACCGAAGGACTCCTTATAGAAGGCACCGTCGGCATCCTTGTGCAGGTCACCTGGGGACTCAAAGGTGCCGGCGAACCAGGAGCCAATCATGACATTGGAGGCACCCGCGGCCAGTGCGAGGGCGACATCGCGCGGGTCGCGCACGCCGCCGTCGGCCCATACATGGGCGCCTACCTCCCGGGCGGTCGCAGCACACTCTAAGACGGCCGAGAACTGCGGGCGGCCCACGCCAGTCTGCATGCGGGTGGTGCACATCGCGCCCGGGCCCACACCGACCTTGATAATGTCCGCGCCGGCCGCTGCCAGCTCGCGCACACCCTCGGCCGTGACAATATTGCCGGCGGCAATGGGAAGTCCCAGATCCAGCGCCTTAACCTTGCGCAGCGCGGTGAGCATGCTTTCCTGGTGGCCGTGTGCGGTATCAATAACGAGGACGTCAGCACCGGCCTCCGCCAGGGCGCGGGCGCGGCCTTCCACATCGCCGTTGATGCCCACCGCAGCACCAATGTGTAAGCGGCCGTGCTTGTCGACGCCCGGCCTATACATCTTTGCCCTTACCGCACCCTTCCTCGTGAGGATTCCAGCCAGGGTGCCATCCGGGTTGACCACCGGGGCTAGCTTGCGGGAGGTCTTGCGCAGCTTGGTAAAGGCCTCCTGTGGGTCAATGCCCACCGGCAGCGTGACCAAGTCAGTAGTCATCAGCTGGCCAACGGCGGTGAAGTTATCCTGCCCCCGTAGGTCCTTCGGGGTGATGATGCCGATGGGCATGTCCCCGTCGACCACGATGGCGGCACCATGAGCGCGCTTGTGCAAAAGGTTGCTGGTATAGCCCACGGTGTGGTGCGGCTTGACGGTAATTGGGGTGTCATAGACCAAGTCCGCCGCCTTCACAGAGGCGATGGTTTCTGCGGCCGCTTCTAAGGAGAGGTCCTGTGGCAGGATGGTCAGGCCGCCGCGCCGGGCGGTGGTCTCGGCCATGCGGCGCCCGGCCACGGCGGTCATATTGGCCACGATGAGCGGGATGGTATTTCCAGTACCGTCCTCAGTGGTGAGGTCTACCGACTGGCGCGAGCCCACCTCGGAGTGGCTCGGGACCATAAATACGTCGGAGTAGGTCAATTCGTACTGCGGGTGGGAATCGTTGAGAAAACGCACTGGGGGTGTACCTCGCTTTAGGCTCGGGTGGCGCGGTCTCACCGCGCGGATGAAGACACTAAAATTATACTCCTCGACTTTCCCCGCACCCGCGGCCTCAGTATCCTGTCTGGGTGTCTCAGAAACCAGATCCCCACATTTCCGCAGAGGTAAAAATCAACCTCACCATCCTCGTCCTTGGCGCGATGGTGATGATCCTGAACGAGACCGCCTTGTCGGTGGCGCTGCCCACCATCATGGCGGACTTTGGCATCCCCGCGACCTCCGCCCAGTGGCTGCTTACCGGTTTCCTCCTCACCATGGGCGTGGTTATCCCGACCACCGGCTTTCTCATGGATAAGTTCACCACCCGGCAGATCTTCTTGGCCGCGTCGGGCGTTTTTCTTGCCGGTACGGTGTTGGCGGCGCTCGCCCCGGCTTTCGGCGTGCTGCTGGTGGGGCGCGTATTCCAAGCGGCCGGCACCGCCTTGATGATCCCCACCCTGATGACGGTGGCGATGACCCTCGTCCCACCGCAGCGCCGCGGCAGCGTCATGGGCATTATCTCCGTGGTCATTTCCGTGGCCCCAGCACTCGGACCCACGGTGGGCGGCTTCGTGTTGGGCATGTCTAGCTGGCACGTCATCTTCTGGACCATGGTGCCGCTGCTTGGCCTCATCTGCGCCGCCGGCTATTTCCGCCTGGTCAACGTGGGAGATAAGCGCGATACCCCGCTGGATTTCCCCTCCGTCGTCCTGTCCGTCTTCGCCTTTGGCGGATTGGTCTACGCCGTATCGTCCCTGGAAAACATGCTGGAGGGCGATGGCCTCGTAGACATCGTCGTCCTCATCGTTGGCCTCGTGGCTTTGGCGCTTTTCACCCGCCGTCAGCTGCGCCTGGCCAAGGACAATCGCGCCCTTTTGGACATGCGCCCGTTTACGGTTCCCAACTTCACCGTGGCGGTACTGGGCATGCTGCTCATGTTTGGGCTATTGCTCGGCGTGGTCAATATCCTGCCCATCTACCTGCAGACCTCCCTGGCGGTAAGCTCGCTGGTCACCGGGCTCGTCGTCATGCCTGGCGGTTTGCTCCAAGGCGGCATCTCGCCGATGGTCGGCCGTCTCTATGACGTCCACGGGCCCCGCCCGCTCATGATCCCCGGCGCCCTGCTCCTCGCCGCGGGCACGTGGCTGATGACCCTGCTCAACGAGGACAGTGCGGTATGGATGGTCATTGGCATGCACATCCTTTTTGCCCTCGGCATCGCGCTTATGATGACGCCGCTGATGACGACGTCCCTAGCCTCCCTGCCAGACGAGCTTTACTCGCACGGCTCCGCCATCCTCAATACCCTGCAGCAGCTGGCGGGTGCGGCCGGCACTGCCTTCCTGATGACCTTCCTGACCCGTGGCACCAAGTCCGGTGCGGCCCAAGGCATGAACGAGGCAGCCGCGACGGCTCACGGCGCGCACTGGGCCTTCCTTTTTGCCGGCGTGCTTTCGCTGGTGGTCGTCGTACTGGCCCCGTTCCTCAAGCGCGTACCCTCCGCGGAATAGGAACAAGGACAAATTAAGAGGCGCACAGCGGCAGGTTCAGCCGCTCCTCTTCTGCCTTATCGCCCCAGACCAGGAATGCGGACTGGGTGCCTTCCACGGCCATCACGTAGGTCGGAACATCCGCGGTGGTCTCAAAGCTTTGGATGGTGCACTGGTCATTGGAAAGCTCGACCGGTTCGGCGTCGGGAAGCATGGCATCGCGCTCCTCCACGCTGGGGTAGTAGGTCACGATGTAGTTGAACCCATCGCCCACGCAGGAAATCTTGGCCTCCTGGCCAGGCTCCGGCTCGCGCGAGGAGCACTTAGCCCCATCGAAGCCGTCCTGGCCGCTGCGGGAGCCCACCAAGTCCGGGTACGCATCCGCCAAGTTCTGCTCTTTGTCATTCCAGCTGGGGTAGGACAGGAAGAACCACAGCGCGGCCGCAGCAGCAATCGCGGCCACCGCCAGCACCGTGATGAGCGCAATGAGCCCGCCCTTGCCCTTCTTCTTCGGCGCGGGTGCCATCGGTTGCTGCGGCTGCGCCATGGGCTGGGCCATCGGCTGCGGCTGTTGCGGCGGGGCAAACTGCTGCTGAGGGCGTGGCTCCGGCTCCTGCACGCGCGGAATCTGCGCGGTATCGAAATCGCGCTGCGGATGTAGGTGAGACACTACATCCTTGGCGCTCTCGGCCGTGCCAGTGGGCTTAAATTCTGGGCATTTGCGGGCAACGAGCTCCTCAAACGCCGCCACTGCATCGCCGTGCTCTTCGCCGGACGGACCGGCCGCAGCCAGCACCGAAACCTGGCGTTGCTTATGGACGCCCACTCGGGCCTCCCTCAGCCCATGCACCGCAAAATCTGCCCGCCCGCGGGAAACTAGGAAGTCCACCGCACCCGCCAGCGGACCGAAGACGTCGGCGGCCTCCTCGCGGCTGAGATCATTGGGAAGCTCAGAAAGCTGGGTTCCGGAAACCCCTTCGCGCACGATGAATTCCTGCCCATCCGCGGTAGTGCCCGTGCCTACCAGCGGCGCGATGGCTGGGTGGTGCAACCCATGCAGTGCCGTGGACTTGTCCACCACGCCGGTAATTTCCGGCGCGAAGATTTCCACGCTCAGCTGCTGGTGCGTGTTTCCATCTTCGACCGCAAAGAGGGTAGACGATGGCGCCTCATCCAACACGGCCAATTCGTGCAGGTTGTGTTGGGTGGCAAAGAACTCAGGAAGCTGGGGCACGGTCGCGACGTCCTTAAATAGTGGGGAGGGGAGGGAACAATAAAACGATTCTAGATTACATGCCCATGCCCCTGTTCGCTACCGGCGTACACCCGTGTGAGCTGCGAATATGGCGGATTCTGGCCCTTTCGCGGGCATCTGGGAACAAAACCGGAAATTATCGGTGGACTGCCGCGTTAGAGTGGGTATCACATTAGAAGCGAAAGTATAGGGGAATCATGTTCGAGAGGTTTACCGATCGTGCTCGCCGCGTCATTGTGTTGGCGCAGGAAGAAGCACGCATGCTTAACCACAATTACATCGGCACCGAGCACATCCTGCTCGGCCTTATCCATGAGGGCGAAGGCGTAGCCGCCAAGGCGCTGGAATCCATGGGTATCTCCCTGGAGGATGTTCGCCGCGAGGTCGAGGAAATCATCGGCCAGGGCAGCCAGCCGCACACCGGCCACATCCCCTTTACCCCACGCGCCAAGAAGGTGCTGGAGCTTTCCCTGCGCGAAGGTCTGCAGATGGGACACAAGTACATCGGTACTGAGTTCTTGCTGTTGGGTCTCATTCGCGAGGGCGACGGCGTCGCCGCCCAGGTGCTGACCAAGCTCGGCGCCGACCTGCCGCGCGTGCGCCAGCAGGTTATCCAGCTGCTGTCCGGTTATGAGGGCGGCCAGCAGGAGGGTGGTTCCTCCAACGGCCAGGGCTCCGGTCCGGTTGGCGCAGGTGCTGGTGCAGGTGCCGGCGCAGGCGGCCGTGGCGGCTCCGGCGGTTCCGGCGAGCGTTCCAATTCCCTGGTGCTCGACCAGTTCGGCCGCAACCTCACCCAGGCAGCTAAGGACGGCAAGCTCGATCCGGTCGTCGGCCGTGAGTCCGAGGTAGAGCGCATCATGCAGGTGCTGTCTCGCCGTACGAAGAATAACCCGGTTCTCATCGGTGAGCCGGGCGTTGGTAAGACCGCAGTCGTTGAGGGCTTGGCGCTCGACATCGTCAACGGTAAGGTTCCAGAGACCCTTAAGGACAAGCAGCTTTACTCGCTGGACCTGGGTTCCCTGGTTGCCGGCTCCCGTTACCGCGGTGACTTTGAGGAACGCCTGAAGAAGGTCCTCAAGGAGATTAACCAGCGCGGCGACATCATCTTGTTCATCGATGAGATCCACACCCTGGTTGGTGCTGGTGCTGCTGAAGGCGCCATCGATGCAGCCTCGCTGCTCAAGCCGAAGCTGGCTCGTGGCGAGCTGCAGACCATCGGTGCTACGACCCTTGAGGAATACCGCAAGCACATCGAGAAGGATGCCGCCCTGGAGCGCCGCTTCCAGCCAGTCAAGGTGGAGGAGCCTTCCCTGGATGACACCTTCTTGATCCTGAAGGGCCTGCGCGATAAGTACGAGGCGCACCACCGCGTGTCCTACACCGATGAGGCGCTGCATGCTGCAGCTTCCCTCTCGGATCGCTACATCAATGACCGTTTCTTGCCGGATAAGGCCGTTGACCTCCTCGATGAGGCTGGTGCTCGCATGCGCATCAAGCGCATGACCGCGCCGAAGGGCCTGCGCGAGGTCGATGACCGCATCGCTGAGGTACGCAAGGAAAAGGAAGCGGCCATCGATGCCCAGGACTTTGAGAAGGCGGCCGGCCTGCGCGATAAGGAGCGCAAGCTGGGCGAGGAGCGCGCAGAGAAGGAAAAGCAGTGGCGCTCTGGCGACCTTGAGGAAATCGCCGAGGTAGGCGAGGACCAGATCGCCGAGGTTCTGGCGCACTGGACCGGCATCCCGGTGCTGAAGCTGACGGAGAAGGAATCCAACCGTCTGCTCAACATGGAAGAGGAGCTGCACAAGCGCATCATTGGCCAGGACGAGGCGGTCAAGTCCGTTTCCCGCGCTATCCGCCGCACCCGTGCAGGCCTCAAGGATCCGCGCCGCCCGTCCGGCTCCTTCATCTTCGCCGGCCCGTCTGGTGTGGGTAAGACCGAGCTATCGAAGTCCCTGGCTAACTTCCTCTTCGGTTCGGATGATGACCTCATCCAGATCGACATGGGTGAGTTCCACGATCGCTTCACCGCTTCCCGCCTCTTCGGTGCCCCTCCGGGATACGTTGGCTACGAAGAGGGTGGCCAGCTGACCGAGAAGGTTCGCCGCAAGCCGTTCTCTGTCGTGCTTTTCGATGAGATCGAGAAGGCCCACAAGGAGATTTACAACACCCTCCTGCAGGTGCTGGAAGATGGCCGCCTTACTGACGGCCAAGGTCGCGTCGTCGACTTCAAGAACACCGTTCTCATCTTCACCTCGAACCTGGGCACCCAGGACATCTCGAAGCCGGTGGGCTTGGGCTTTACTGGTTCCTCCGAAAACGATGCGGATGCCCAGTATGACCGGATGAAGCAGAAGGTCAACGACGAGCTGAAGAAGCACTTCCGCCCAGAGTTCTTGAACCGTATCGATGACATCGTCGTCTTCCACCAGCTCACCCAAGAGCAGATTGTGGAGATGGTCGAGCTACTCATCGGCCGCGTGGCCAAGCAGCTGGATGAGCGCGATATGGGCATCGAGCTCACGCAGAAGGCCAAGGACCTCCTGGCTAAGCGAGGCTTTGACCCGGTCTTGGGCGCTCGTCCGCTGCGCCGCACCATTCAGCGCGAGATTGAGGATCAGCTCTCTGAGAAGATCCTCTTCGGCGAAATCGGCGCCGGTGAGATCATCACCGTCGACGTCGAGGGCTGGGACGGCGAGTCCAAGGACAACACGGGCGCGAAGTTCACCTTCAGCCCGCGCCCGAAGCCTCTGCCGGAGGACACCGAGGAGCCGCAGCTTGACGGTGCCGAGGTGCGCGAAAACGACGCCGACTCCACCGATGCCGGCGAGCCCGACACCATCACCCCGGACGTTCCGGGCGATGGCGGCTCCACCGCCGCCGGAACCGACCTAGAGTCCGGCTCCGACTCCGATGACGACGGCCACAACCCGCCGCCAGCAGGCGCCGGTCAGCCGATGTAAACAAGAACACGAGTTAAGACCACCCAGCATCTCGCTTTCTGCGAGGCTGGGTGGTTTTTCGTTGCGTGCAGTTTTCTTATGCTCAGGATCTCTAGCCAGCACAATTGGACGGCGCCGGTTTCCCGTCGAAGCGGTCAAAGAGGTACTTCAAGCCCACCGGGATGTTGATGTAGAGCGGTAAAGCGTGGTCGGCGCCTGCACCTGGAATTGTCGCGGTGCCGGGCGCGGCTATGAAGTCCACGGTTCCACCCATCTGGCAATATGCCCCGGCGGCTGCGCGGACCTGCTCGTGTGGAATGAGGTCATCATGTGGCGAGCTAGCGATCATCGCCGGGCCCTTCAGCGGGTGCTTGCCTTGGTTCTGCCGCAGCAAAGTTTCTTTGAAGATGGGCTTGCGCTCTACCAGCTCGGATAGCGATTCCCCGGTGCGAGTGAGCTGGCGGGTACTGCTAAAACCCCACATGAGGATGGAGTCACCCGTACAACTGGTGGCCGCCGAGCGCAAGAAGTCGATGCCGCGAGGATTGAATTCTTCTAGTACGGCGTCGCGGAACTGGGGGTCGCGCTCGGCAAAGCCATTGATGGCGTATCCCAGCACATGGACGATGGAGGAGCCGTCGATGGCCTTCATCACCTTTGGTAGGTCGGCCGGAGGGGCACCGGAGTAGGTACCGGCCACGTTCAGCTCGGGTGCATAAGAATCGGCGAATTCCGCTGCGGCAAGCGAGGCGCCGCCGCCCTGCGAGTAGCCCGCAAAGCCGATAGGGGCGTCCTTCGGAGCGTGGGCCAGCTCCAAGCCGGAGCGGGCGGCATCGAGCATGGCGTGCGCTTCCTCAATGTGATTGACATAGGTGTGGTGGCCTGGCATGCCCAGGCCGATGAGATCCGCGACTATCACTCGGGCGCCATGGTGGAGCGCACCCATGTAGAAGCCGTACTCGTAGTTCGCGTTGATGGTGGGGGAGCCGACCTTGCTCAGCCCTACCGAACCTAAGCCCATGCCCGCCCGCGATGGTGCACACTGGTCCCCGGCGCCGCGAGTGCCGGGCGCAAAGATGATTGTGGGCCGTTCGCCTTTCCCGCGCCACGGCGCCTTGGGCTCGTACAACGTTGCCGAGGCCTGAATCGGCCGACCATCATCCGTAGTGGTGTCATACGTGAATACCTGCCCGCGGCCGACGCCATCGAGCACGTGCGGCGAAGGTCGGGTCGAGGTCACCGCCGCCTGCGCTGTTGGTGGAACTAAGAGGGTACCGAGAATCAGTGAACAAACGGCTAAAAGCCTTATGCAAATCTTTTCCATATCCAAAACCTACCGGTCAGTAGGAACGGCGGAAGCGGAATTGTTAAAATATATGCTCATGGGACTTCAGTATCGTTCAAGAAAAAAGACCGGCAAGAATAGCTGGATTAACGTTTCTGGCTCCGGAGCCTCGATGTCTACCAAGGTAGGACCTGTAACGTTTAATTCCCGCGGCGGAATGTGGGTAAATCTGCCCGGCGGCTTCAATTTCCGCGGTCGGTGGCGTTAAACAGATCACACCCGCAAGATCGCGAACTGCGAATATAGCCGGCCGTTATTAACTCCCTAGATGGGTAGGTGGAAGAGGCCGGCGTCGTTTTGTTCGGCGAGGCCGTCGGCAAGCAGCGAAGCCAACGCCCGGGAGCGCTGTGCCGCATCGGGCCAGACCACATCAATCTCGGACTGGGGCACCGGCCCATCCGCCGCGCGCAGCACATCCAAAATCTTGCCGCGCACCTGCCGGTCCGTGCCCACGAATTTCTGCACGCGCTTTTTCGCCTGCGCCTGCTCCTGCGCGCTGGGCTCCGGCCGGCCAGCTAACTGCCACGCACAGCTTGCGCGCAGCGGGCACTGCTCGCAGGAGGGGTTCTTCGCCGTGCACACTAGCGCGCCCAACTCCATGAGCGCGGCCGAAAAGCGCGGCCCATTCTCGGCCGGCAAAAGCTCGGCTACGGCCGCCAACTCTCGCTTCGCGGGCTGCGGCGCCAGGAACCGGCCCTCTTCCGCCCGGGCATAAACCCGCCGCACATTGGTATCGACCACCGGCACATTTACCCCATAGTGAAAGCACGCCACAGCGCGCGCGGTGTAGTCCCCAATGCCTGGTAGGCGTAGCAATTCATCGACGTCCGCGGGAACTTCGCCGCTGCCAATTACCCCCGCACACTCCCACAGGCGCAGGGCACGGCGCGGGTAGCCCAGTTTGCCCCAAGCGCGCAGCACCTCCGCTCGGGTAGCCTGTGCGAAGTCCGCAGGGGTGGGCCAACGCCGCATCCATTCCTCCCACACGGGGGCCACGCGGGCGACGGGGGTTTGCTGGCTCATGACCTCACTGAGCAGCACGCCCCAGGCGCTGGTGCCAGGCCGGCGCCACGGCAGGTCGCGCTCATTGGCATCGAACCAGGAAAGAAGAACTTGCGTATCCATCGTGAGGGATAGTCTAAGGCATTAGAATGTGGCCTATGCCTTTACGTAATGTTGCCCACGAACCACAAGCCGTATGGGAGGCCCTCCAGGCCGGAAACCAGCGCGTTCTCGACGGCGAGACCGTCGACGTGCGCGAGATCTATAACCGCGAGGGTCTTACCCACGGCCAGGATCCCCGCGTGGTAGTCATTTCCTGTTCCGATTCCCGCGCCCCTATCGAGCACGTATTCAATATTGGCTTCGGTGATGCCTTTGTCATCCGCACCGCCGGCCACATTCTTGACGACGCCGTCGTAGCCTCCCTCGACTACGCCCTCGCCGCCCTCAAACCCAACCTGCTGGTGGTCCTCGGCCATCAATCTTGTGGCGCGGTGGGCGCGGCTACCGGCTTCGTGGCCGGCGGCGAGCTGCCCACCGGCCTGCAGCGCCCCATTATTGAAAAAGTCGCTGCCTCCGCGCTGGTGGCAGGCCCTAAGGCCACGACTGACGGCGTCGAGAGGGAACACACCCGCCAGACCGTCGCCCAACTAGTCGCCAACGTGCCCAACATCCGCCGCCTGCTCGACGAGGGCGCCTTGGGCGTCGTCGGCGCGCGCTACCTGCTGGAGGACTCCAGCGTGGAGACCCTGCAGACCCTTGGCGTGAAGTAGCGGCCTGACACGCGGCGCGGGCTTAGCGCACCGGCCCGCGCCCACCGCTTAAAATTGACAGTGTGACGCAGAAAAAGCCCCTACCAGAAGAGATCTACAAGCGCCGCCGCGTGGCTGCGCTCATCATCGTGCTCGTGTTGGCCGTGGTGCTGATCTGGGCGGCCGTGGCCGCCTTCGGGGGCAGCAGCGAGGAGCCGGCCGATACCGCCGCACCTGCCCCTACGTCCGCAGATGAGGAAACCTCCTCCTCTGCCGCCCCCGAATCCTCCGGGACCGTCTCGGAGACGAAGACGTCGGCCGAGGGGGCATCGGAAAGCAAGGCGGCCGAAAGCGAGCCGTCGAGCGCTGCGCCTGCAAGCTCCGAGGCAGCCAAGAAGACCTGCGAACTCGCGGATCTCGATGTCCGCACCTCCATGTTGAACTACTCCGTGCCGGAAGGCGAGCTGCCGAAGTTCTTCATGACCGTCACCAACCCCACGGCCGCGGACTGCAAAATCGACCTAGATAAGAATCTGCTGCGCTTCGAGGTCTACAAGATGGCCGATAACGAGCGCGTGTGGTCCGATACGGATTGCTATGCCTCCGTGCAGACCGGCTCGCAAACCTTCCCGGCCGGCAAGGACGTGAAATTCGAGGCCGAATGGTCCCGCCAGGCCTCCAAACCGGGCGAGTGCACCGACCGCCCCGCGGCCGAGCCCGGTGCCTACTTTGCCCACACCGTCATCGGCGATAACTCCTCCCCGCCGCAGGACTTCACCCTGCGCTAGGCGCTACCCTGACACCGCGGCGATGGCTTGCCCCAGCGTCGCCACTTGGCGCACCTGCATGCCTTCGACCGGCTCGATATCCCCGCGCGGGACGAGCGCGTGCTTGTAGCCCAGCCGCGCGGCCTCCATCAAGCGCCGTTCCACGTTCGGTACTGGGCGCAACTCGCCGGCCAGGCCCACCTCGCCGATGACTACCGTCTTGGCCGGCAGCGGCTGCTCGTGCAGCGAGGACCACGTGGCCAGCGCCACCGCCAAATCCGTCGCGGTTTCCGTAATCCGCATGCCACCCACCGTGGCGACATAAGCATCCTTGTCGTTGGTGCGCTGGCCGGCGCGCGCCTGCAGAACTGCGAGCACCATCGGCACGCGGTTGGAATCTAGCCCGGTCACCACGCGCCGCGGGTTCTTCGCCACCGGGTCCACCGTCAGCGCCTGCACCTCCGCGAGTATCGGCCGCACGCCGTCCATTGCGACCGTTACGGCCGAACCATCCGGCGTCGTGCCGCGGTGCGATAGAAACAGCCCGGAAGGGTCCGCGACTTCCCGAATGCCGCCGGCCGTCTGCTCGAAGCACCCCACCTCGTCGGTGGCGCCAAAGCGATTCTTGATGCCGCGCAGCATACGCAGGCTGGATTGGCGGTCGCCCTCGAAGTTCAAGACGACGTCGACAAGATGCTCCAGCACGCGCGGGCCGGCGACGTTGCCATCCTTGGTCACGTGGCCCACCAGCAGCACCGGAATGCCGGTGGATTTCGCCAGGGAGGTCAGCGCGGCCGTTACCGCGCGCGATTGCGCCACGCCGCCCGATACGCCCTCCACGCCCACGGCGTGCATGGTCTGTACGGAGTCGACGATGATGAGGCTGGGCTGCAGCTTATCGACGTGCCCAAAAACCGCATCCAAGTTGGACTCGGCCGCCAAGTACAGCGATTCTTGGAGGGCGCCGGTGCGTTCGGCGCGGGAGCGGACCTGGCCGGCGGATTCCTCGGCCGTCGCATAGAACACGGTACGGCCGAGCTGGGCCCACCGCGAGGCTACTTCCAGCAGCAGCGTGGACTTGCCCACGCCCGGCTCGCCGGCCATGAGCACCACTGAGCCGGGCACGATGCCGGTTCCTAGCACGCGGTCGAGCTCGCCGATGCCGGTGCGCACCGTTTTTGTCGCCTGCGCCCCAACCTTGGTAATCGGCTGCGCCGGGCTCGACGGCGCTACGCCCTTGCTTGCCGACGCCCCGGCTGTCCCAGGCCCCGCCACCACCGGGGCCCTTTCCTCCAACGTGCCCCAAGACCCGCAGTCGGGGCAGCGGCCGAGCCACTTCGGCGAGACGTAGCCGCATTCGGAACAGGTATGGATGGGGCGAGATTTCTTGGCCATGGCCTCTAGCCTAAAACACGCAAACGCCTCCGGCCCGAAACGGGCTGGAGGCGGTGATTTTGGGCGGCGTGGCTTAGTTCTTTGGAGCCTCGGAGGAGTAGCCCTCGGAGGACTCGACGTCGCGGTCGAATTCGCCGGACTGCATCTGGGTGGCGGCAATGGTGGCGTCCACGTCGATGGAACCATTGGAGAACTCGAAGGTAACCGGGCGGTCGCCGGCGTAGCCAAAGTCATCGTTCTTCAGGGAGGTGGCGATGTACTGGACGGTCTCAGAATCCTGCTGGGTGGTCGCGTCCAGGTTCTTCTGGGAATCCGCGATGATGGACTGGTCGCGGTGCAGCGGCTGAGCCTTGTCCATCTCGACGCGCTGGCCGTCGACCTCTACGGACTCCAGGGAGATGACATCGGTATCGTAGCCCTGGTTTACGGCGGTGAACTTCAAGGCAGCGGTGCCGTCCGGTTCTATCAAGATGGTGACATCGCGAACCGCAACCTTGTTGTCTTCCGTGCTTGCAGAAGCGCCATCGACCGCAGCCACCTTGTCAGCGGTCTGGGTGACGTGACCCGCCGAGCAAGAAGCCAGCGCCAGAGCGGAGACGGCGGTTACGGAAATAATGGCACCGCGGCGGGCGGCGGACTTCAGGGACTGCACGTTGAGCATCCTCCATCAATTGCGATCACAGGGCTTGTCAACGCTTTAGCCTAGTCCCTTTGGCAATAAAGTACACAGTTAGTCCCAAACCGGGCGGGTAGACCATGGGGGTATACGGGGGTATCCGCAGGCGGGGCGGCCGCTCGTGATAAAATGGCGGCCTTAGTCAACCGGGATTAAACGGGAACACAAGGAGTGGCAATGGAGTATAAGGTCGGCGAGGTCGTCGTCTACCCGCACCACGGTGCGGCCGTCATCGAGGATATCGAGACCCGCGAGATGGGCGGCGAGACGCTGGAATACTTGGTGCTGCACATCAACCAGTCCGACCTAGTCGTCCGCGTGCCCATCAAGAACGCCGATAACGTCGGCGTGCGCGACGTCGTGGGCAAGGAAGGCCTGGAAAAGGTCTTTTCCGTGCTGCGTGACGAGGACGTCGAAGAGGCCGGCAACTGGTCCCGCCGTTATAAGGCTAACCAGGAGCGCCTCGCTTCCGGCGATATCAATAAGGTTGCCGAGGTTGTTCGCGACCTGTGGCGTCGCGACCAGGACCGCGGCCTTTCGGCCGGCGAGAAGCGCATGCTGGGCAAGGCCCGTACCATCCTGGTGGGCGAGCTCGCGCTGGCCAAGCCGGTCGACGAGAAGAAGGCCGACACCATGATGGAGGAGATCGATGCCACCATCGAGCGCCACCACGCGGCCGGATTGGTAGATGATAAGTCCATCACCACCGATATCGACAACGACATCGATCTCGATGACCTCTCCTTCGACGACGAAGACTAAACCGCGCGTCATCGCGCTCATCGCGGCCGCCGGCCAGGGCACCCGCCTCGGTGCCGAGGTGCCCAAGGCTTATGTCGAGCTGCGCGGGCGCACCCTCCTGGAGCGCTCCGTGCGCGCGCTGCTGGCCTCCGGCGTGGTCGATGAGGTCATCGTGCTGGTCAGCCCAGACATGGAGCCCGAGGCGGCCCGCATCATCGGCCGTATCGACACCGCAGACGCCAAAAACACCACCAACGCCGCACCCATCCGCCTCGTGCACGGTGGCAGCGAGCGCGCCGATTCCGTGTGGGCCGGCCTCCTGGCAATCCCCGACGACGACGCCGTGGTACTCATCCACGATGCGGCCCGGGCGCTGACTCCGCCGGCGATGGTGCGGGGCGTCGCCAAGCGTGTGCTCGAAGGCGCCCCCGCGGCCGTGCCAGTGGTTCCCGTGGCCGATACCATCAAGGAAGTCGCGGCCGACGCCGTGGTGAGCACTCCCGACCGCTCCCGCCTGCGCGCCGTGCAAACCCCGCAGGCCTTCCGCCTGTCTGCGCTGCGCCAAGCCAACCTCGATTATTGGGCCGAGCAGCCCGAATTCACCGCCACGGATGACGCCAGCCTCATGGAATGGCACGGCGAGCGCGTGGCAACCGTGCCGGGCGATACCCTGGCGTTCAAAATCACCACGCCCATCGATCTCACCCTGGCCCACGCCCTGACCGAGGAGACCCATGACTAACCCGATTATCCCGCGCGTTGGCATCGCCACCGACGCCCACCAGATCGAGGCCGGCAAGGACTGCTGGATCGCCGGCCTGCTCTTCGAGGGCGATGCTGGCTGCGAAGGCCACTCCGATGGCGACGTCGTAGCGCACGCGCTTGTCGACGCCCTCTTATCCGCTGCCCACCTCGGCGACCTTGGCTCCTTCGTGGGCGTCGGCCGGCCCGAATACGACGGCGTTTCCGGGGCGAAACTGCTGCGCGAATGCCGCGAACTGCTCGAATCCGAAGGCTTTATCATCGGCAATGCCGCAGCCCAGCTCATCGGCCAGACCCCCAAGATGGGCCCTCGCCGCGAAGAGGCCGAAGCGGTACTGAGCGAAATCCTTGGTGCCCCCGTGTCCGTCTCCGCCACGACGACGGACCATATGGGCTTTACCGGCCGTAAGGAGGGCCGCGCGGCGGTTGCCACGGCCGTCGTCTGGCGCGCCTAGCCCACCACACTAACCCCGCGCACGCGTCAATTAGACTGGGTGGCGTGAGTACTTTGCGCATTTATGACACAGCCACCCGCAGCCAACGCGATTTCGAGCCGATTCGCCCCGGCCATGCTTCCATCTATCTGTGCGGCGCCACCCCGCAGGCCCAGCCACACATCGGGCACTTGCGCTCAGGCGTCGCCTTCGACATCCTGCGCCGCTGGCTGCTCGCCCAAGGCTATGACGTAGCCCTGGTGCGCAACGTCACCGATATCGATGACAAGATCCTCACCAAGGCGGCCGAGAATAATCGCCCCTGGTGGGAATGGGTGTCCACCTACGAGCGCGAGTTCACCAAGGCCTATAACACCCTGGGAGTCATCCCGCCTTCTGTCGAGCCGCGCGCGACCGGCTTTGTCACCCAGATGGTCGACTATATGCAGCGGCTTATCGACGCCGGCTTTGCCTACCCCGCCGACGGCTCCGTCTACTTCGACGTCGCCGCCTGGACCAAGGCCGAAGGCTCCGATTACGGTTCGCTGTCTGGCAACAAGGTAGAGGAAATGGAGCAGGGCGAAGGCGAGGATTCCGCCAAGCGCGGCGCCCAGGACTTTGCCTTGTGGAAGGCCGCGAAGCCGGGCGAGCCCAGCTGGCCCACCCCGTGGGGCGACGGCCGCCCTGGCTGGCACCTGGAGTGCTCGGCCATGTCCACCTATTACCTGGGCTCTAATTTCGATATCCACTGCGGCGGCCTGGACCTGCAGTTCCCGCACCACGAGAACGAGATCGCGCAGTCGCATGCGGCCGGCGATAAGTTCGCCAACTACTGGATGCACAACCACTGGGTGACGATGTCGGGCGAGAAGATGTCGAAGTCCCTGGGCAACGTGCTGTCCATCCCGAATATGCTGGAGCTGGTGCGCCCGGTGGAGCTGCGCTACTACCTGGGCTCGGCACACTACCGCTCCGTGCTGGAGTACTCCGAGACCGCGCTTACCGAGGCCGCCGCTGGCTACCGCCGCATCGAAGACTTCCTCGGCCACTTTGACGATCTGGAGCTTGGCGAGTGGACTCAGAGCTTTGAAGACGCGATGAATGATGACATCGCGGTGCCCAAGGCCTTGGCGGAAATCCACACCACCGTCCGCGCTGGCAATAAGGCGCTCGCGGCCGGCGATGAGGCCGAGGCGCGCACGCTGGCTGGCCAGGTCCGCGGGATGGCGCACGTACTTGGCTTTGACCCGCTGGAGTGGGAAGATGGAGCGCAAGCTAGCGGGGCGGATGCCGCGCTGGATGCGCTGGTACAAGCTGAGCTGGAGCGGCGCACCCAGGCGCGCGCGGACAAGGAGTTCGCTACTGCCGACGCCGTCCGAGACCGCCTCGCGGCCGCCGGCATCACCATCACCGATACCCCAGACGGCCCGACCTGGTCGCTGGCGCAGCGTTAAGCACTCCGAAAGGACATAAATTATGGCACGTACCCACGGCCGCGGTGGCGCGGGAATCCGCAAGACCAATAAGAAGGGCGCAACCAAGGGCTCCGGCGGCCAGCGCCGCAAGGGCTTGGCCGGCAAAGGCCCGACGCCCAAGGCAGAGGACCGCATCTACCACGCCAAGCACAAGGCCAAGCTGGAGCGCGACCGCCGCAACTCCGGCCGCCACCAGAAGGAGACCGCCGAGATGGTTGTGGGCCGCAACCCGGTCATCGAGTGCCTGCACGCCAAGGTGCCGGCCACCACGCTCTACATCGTGGCCGGTACCCGCAATGACAAGCGCTTGTCCGAGGCCGTGGCCATGTGCAATACCCGCAATATCCCCATCATCGAGGTGCAGCGCCACGAGATGGACCGCATGACCGGTAACGGCATGCACCAGGGCATCGGGCTGCAGATCCCGCCGTATAAGTACGCCGACGTCGACGAGCTCATCGCCCGTGCGGCCGAGAACGCACGCCCAGGCATGTTCGTCATCCTGGATAACATCACCGATCCGCGCAACCTCGGCGCGGTCATCCGCTCCGTGGCGGCCTTTGGCGGCGACGGCGTCATTATCCCCGAGCGCCGCTCCGCGTCCGTGACCGCGGTGGCGTGGCGTACCTCGGCCGGCACGGCGGCGCGCCTGCCGGTCGCCCGCGCGACGAATATCACCCGCACCGTGCAGCAATTCCAAAAGAGCGGCTACCAGGTTGTCGGCCTGGACGCCGGCGGCGAGCACACACTGGATACCTATAACGGCGCGACGGATCCCGTAGTCATCGTCATCGGTTCCGAAGGCAAGGGTATCTCCCGCCTCGTGCGCGAGAACTGCGACGTCATCATGTCCATCCCGATGACGGACTGGGTCGAGTCCCTCAATGCTTCCGTCGCGGCCGGTTCCGTGCTTTCCGAATTCGCACGCCAACGCCGCGCGGCCCAGTAACCCCCAGCGAGGTTTCTAGCCGCTTTCCGCCCAGGGTGGCAGCCACTTAATGGTTCCATTCACCCTGGCCAGGCGGCCGCGCAGCGGCGGGGCGTTGGGGTCATCGTCGTTGACGCCGTTGTGATACGGACAGGCGATGGTGAGATTTTCGGGGTTGGTCTCACCGCCGTGGCGCCACGCTGTGAGGTGGTGGACTTGGCATTCATCGGCGGGGTAATTGCACTGCGGCCACGGGCAGGTGGGGTTTTCCGCGGCGGCCATGGTGCGCTGCTTCGGCGAGGCGAGCCGCTCGGTGCGGTACAAGTTCACCGGGCCTTTCACGGGGTGGATTAAGGTCACATAGCCGCGCGCGGTAAAGGCGCGGCGCACTAGATCCGCGCCAGTCATTCGGGCACCATTGGTCAGTTGCAGGGTGATGTCATCGCCTGCGGTGTCGACGACGCGGTCGAGTTCGTCCAAGCGCAGCACCACATTGGTGGTCACGGTCGCGGGGGAAGCGGCGGCGGTGCCTTGAAAAATCTTGCGCACCGAATCGAGCGGGGCGTCCTTATCGAGCGCGGCGTGCATATCCGCGATGTCCGCAGACTTGCCGGTAATCGTCATGGTCCACGGCCCATCGGTGCGGCGGTAGAGCTTGACACCGGGCTTGCGTTGCGGTGGGCCTTTAATCTCACGCACGCGCTGGCGCCCCTGCTTGTCGACGTCCGACGCATCCCCCTTCATCCCACATAGCTCCCGTCGCAGCGCCCAGGCCTGGCGCTTACTCTTCAGCTTGGAGGCGTGGCGCTCGATGGCTAGCAGCGCGGTGAGGCTGTGCTCGTTGGTGCGTGCCGCTGCGATGGATTCGCGCTGGAGGCGGCTAAACGCGGTGGGGCCGAAGTAGGTATCGGCGAGGGCAAGGAGGCGGGCGGCGGTGGTGTCGGGGCAGCCGGCGTCGATAAGCGCGCGCTTAGTAAGGCCGTGGCAGTCGGCGATAATGTCCATGCCGGCGGCCAGGCCTGTCAAGAATTTCTGTAGCGCGTTCACGGCTCCACACGTTAAGTGAAGGTGCAAGCTGGCGCGCGGTGCGTTGGGTGCGGGTGTGGATAACTAGGCCTGGGCGTCGTCGAGGCCGAAGAATTCGCGGACCTTATCCACAGCGCGGAAGGAATCTGTATTTGGGCCTATGCGTGGGTCGGTTTTCATGCTAGAGGGAATCACGTGGCCGAGGCCCTCCATGGTCCACAGCTCGACGGGGAAATCGCCGTCGTATGCGGTGGCGGTGACATCCGCGGTGGGGTGGTAGTCGCGGGGTGGCTGGCAGGCATTGGCCAGTGCGAAGTGCTCGGCGGTGGCCGGCGCGGAAAGCACGCGGCCGCGGGTGCGCTCGGCGTCCAGCCCGGCGACCCCGCCCTCGTATGGCGCGTACGGGTCGGCGGTGCCGTGGAAAAACAGCAGCGGCGTGGGCCGGTAGCCGGCCGGGTTGCTGGGCGCGTGGTTATCGCCCTCGCCCAGGGTGGAGGCGAAGATGCAAGCGCGGGTGAGGCTAAAGGGGGCGTCGAAAAGCAAGCGGAGCACCATCTGCCCGCCGTTGGAGTAGCCGCAGGCAAAGGTACGGGCGGTGCCGAATTCGCGCCGCATCTCCTCGACGAGGAAGGCGGCGAAGGCGACGTCGTCCACGTTCTCCGCGCGGGCGGTGACGGGCAGGATGCTGCGGCAATCGTTGAAATGGCGGTCGACGCCGTCGGGGTAGACGAGGACGGTATTGGTGGCGTCGACAAGCTCGTCGAAGGTGCCGTTAGTAAAGCGGCGCATCACGTTGCCGGACTGCAGCGAGCCGTGGAAGAAGAGCAAGAGGTCCGGGCGCGGGCCGGGGTTATCCGGCGCGATGACGAGGAAGCGGCGGGTGCGGCCATCCACATCCGCGGTGCGGCGGTGTACGTGCATAGCCGCCCAGTCTAGTCGGCGTGGTGCTCTTCGGCGGTGCTGTGGCAGTCGGCGTGGAAGCGGTGAGCGGCGACCTCGTCGCGCACCGCCTTTTTATTGCGCTGCCAGCCAATGAGGCGGCACACCAGGTAAATGACAAAAGAAATGGTGGTAACAAAAACCGAGACTGGAAGGCCGGGCGCGAGCGACAGTACAAAGCCGCCCACGGCCGAGACCTCGGCGAAAATGGTGGCCCACATGACCGCGCGCAGGGGCGAGGAGGTGATCTGCACGGCCGCCGCACCCGGGGTAATGAGCAGCGCCATGACGAGCAGCGAGCCGACGATTTGTACCGACTGCGCGGCCGCCAAGCCTACGAGTACGGCGAAGGCGACGGAAATGAAGCGGGTGGGCACGCCGGCGGCCTGGGCCATGACCGGGTCGGCCGAGGCGAAGAGCATGGGCCGCCATAGGATGGCGACGGCGGCGAGGATTACTACGGTGGTTGCGGCCAAGAGCCATACCGAGGCGGAAGAGACGCCGACGATCTGGCCGGTCAGCAGCGTCATCGCGGTATTCGCGTTGCCGGGGTAGAGGTGCAAAAACAGCACCGAGAGGCCCAAGCCAAAGCTCATGACCACGCCGATGGCGCTGTCTTGCTGGCCCTTAAAGCCCAGTACGGCGAGGATGATGGCGGCCACGATGGCGCCGGCCACGGCGCCAAAGCCGAGGTTGAGGCCGAAGAGCAGCGCAGCCGAGGCACCCATGAGCGCAAGCTCGGAGGTGGCGTGGACGGAAAAGGACATCTGGCGCAGCACGATGAGCGAGGTCATCACGCCGGACAGGATGCCCAGCAGCGCGGAGGCGATGAGCGAAGACTGTACAAAATCCACGCTGAGCAGGTATTGGGTGTCTTCCATAAAGCTAGACAACGATGAGCCTCCCATCGACGTTTAAGACGTTGACCTTGGAACCGTAGAGCTCGGAAAGGACATCGGAGCGCATTACCTCATCCACCGTGCCGAAGGTATGGCCGCCGGGGGCGAGGTAGAGCACCTTATCGGTCACCCCGAGCACCGGGTTGATGCCGTGGGTGACGAACATGATGGAGGTGCCGCGCTCGCGGCGCAGCGCATCCAGCTTGTCCACGGTGGCCTGCTGGCGCGCCGGGTCGAGCGAGAGCAGCGGCTCATCGGCAAGGATGAGCTCGGGCTCGTTGGCCAGCGCTTGGGCTTGGCGGATGAGCTGCTGCTGGCCGCCGGAAAGCTGGCCGACGCGGCGGTCGCGCAGGCCGGTGGCACCGACCTCGGCGAGGAGCTCGTCGACGCGGTGGCGGGGCGGGCGGCGGCGTCGGAAAGCGCCGTGGGCGAGCGAGAGCGAGACTAAGTCGCGGGCGCGCAGAGGCAGGTCGGCCGGGAACATGCGCTGCTGCGGGATGAAGCCGACGCGGCAGTTAACGTCGACGCTGCCGGCCGTGAGCTTGCGGGTGCCCAAGATGGTGCCGAGCAGGGTGGATTTGCCCACGCCATTGGGGCCCAAGACGGCGATAAACTCGCCGCGGTCAACGGCGAGGTTAAGGCTGGACCACAGCGGGGCAACCGCTGCGTCATGAAAATGGATGAGCACTAGAGCTGCCCCAGGGAATCGGTGACCTCGTCATAGTAGGTCCAGAATTCTTTGCCATCCGGCGGGGTCTCGCCGATTTCGACGATAGAGACGTCCGCATCCTCCGCGGCGGACTTGATGCGGCCGGCGGTATCGGTTTCGGTCTGTGGGTTAAAGATAAGCAGGTCTACCTTGTCCTCTTTAATCGCCTTGGTGAAGGCGGCGAGGTCGGCCGCGGTGGGCTCGCCCTCGGAGATGGTGGCCTTACGGTAGCCCTCAGGGGTGACGTCCTTACCGGAGGTGTACTTCATGATGTAGTCCGCAATCGGCTCGGTCTGCGCGTAGGAGAGATCGCCCGGCAGCTCCTTGAGCTTGTCACGCAGGCGGTCGACGTGGGAGTCCACGCGCTCGGTGCTGGCGTTGGCATCGGTATTGAGCTCGTTGATCTGGTCAGCGATATTTCCTGCGACCTCGTCGAGCGCGGCCGGGTCGTACCAAATGTGCTCGTTGCCCTCGATATTGGTGACCTTTTCCGGGTCCTTCTTGGCGGTGGCCTTAGCAGCGTCGATGGTCATGACATTAGGATCATCGGCTAGCTTGCCGTGATCGGTCAGCGGCAGGGCGGAGACGATATTGTCCTGGTCGGAGACGGCCTGGTAAATCCAAGAATCATAGCCGCCGCCGTTAACCACGAGCAGGTCCGCGTCCTCGGCCTTGGCGATATCGGCCGCGGAAGGCTCGAAGTGGTGCGGGTCAACGCCGTTGCCCTCGACGATGGGCTTGACCTCGATGTCCACGCCGGAGGCGGTATCGGCCACGGCCTGGGCGACGTCGGCCCAGATGGAGGTGGACGCGACGATGGAGATCTTCTTCTGGGCGCCCGGCTCGGCGGCCGAGTCCTCGGTGTCGGAGGAGCAGGCGGTGGCAGTCAGCAGGAGGCCACCGGCCGCGAGGAGGGCTGCGGATGCGCGAAGTGAGGTATGCATAGTTTCCAGTGTGCGTTTGATGGGAACCATTGTCAATTGAATATGTATTGAAAATACGGCCGCGGGGTATGCTTGCGGTCATGGTGAAACGCAGCCCCACCCGCAAAACGCTGGCCTCGCTGGCCGCCGAGCTGGGTGTTTCGCGCACGACGGTCTCTAATGCCTATAGCCGGCCGGATCAGCTTTCGGCCGCAACGCGCGAGCGCATCCTGGCGGCGGCGAAGGCGCGGGGATATCCCGGGCCGGACCCTACGGCCCGCAGCCTGCGCACTCGCCGCGCGGGCTCGGTGGGCGTGCTGCTGACCGAGCACCTGTCCTATGCCTTCGAGGACATGGCCTCGGTGGATTTCCTGGCTGGCATGGCAGAAGCCTCGGCCGGCGCGCAGACTACGCTCACCCTCATCCCGGCCGGTCCGGAGGGCGAGGCGGAGGCGGCCAGCCTGGTGGGCTCGGCCGCGGTGGATGGCTTTGTGGTCTATTCCGTGGCGGCCGGGGATGCCTACCTCGAGGCGGCGCGCGGCCGCGGGCTGCCGGTGGTGGTCTGCGATCAGCCGACGGATTCGGGCCTGCCGTTCGTGGGCATCGATGACCGCGCCGCGATTGCCCCGGCCGCCCGCGCGCTGGTGGAGGCCGGCCACCGCAAGATTGGTGTGCTGGCGATTCGCCTCAAGCGCGAGCGCCACGATGGCCCCATTTCGTGGGGTGAGCTACAGGACGCCGATATGCACGTGCAGCGCGCCCGGGTCATGGGTGCCATGGACGTCTTTTCGCAGGCGGGCATCGCGCCGGAGACCGTGCCCGTGGTCACCCAGCACATCAACGATGCGCAGACTACGCGTGCGGCCGCGCAGTTGCTTCTCGACGCCCACCCCGACCTCACCGCCGTCCTGTGCACCACCGACTCCATGGCGCTGGGCGTGATGACCTATGCGCGCGAGCGGGGCATTGACATTCCCGGTGAGCTGTCCGTTACCGGCTTCGACGGCATTGATGCGGCGCAGCGCCTTGGCTTGACGACGATCGTCCAACCCAATAAGGCCAAGGGCGCGGCCGCCGGCCACATGCTCGCCAAGCTCATCGCGGGCGCAGAGGATTCGGACGCGAGCGAAGCTGTGGTGCTACGGCGCGTGCTGCAGACCAGCTTCGCGGCGGGGCGGACGGTGGCGCCGCCGCGCTAGGAGCGCTGTACTCCACAGCGCTGTGCTAGGCTGCGCCGCCGTTGTTGGGACGGCCGACATGGGCCGCGCGGGCGGCGGCGAGTTCGGTGAGGAAGTGGGCGACGGCGTCGACGTCGGCAAGCTGCACTACGGCCGCGGTCTCGCCCTCGCCGACCTTGACGCCAACGTCTGGCGGCTGGTGCAGGGCGCGGAAACCGTCCTCATCGGTGACGTCATCGCCCAAGAAGACCACGGCGGTGGCTCCGGTGCGCTCGCGCAAGTTCTCAATCCATGTGCCCTTGGTGGCCTGGGTGGCGGAGAACTCCACCACGGACTTGCCGGCCGTGCGGGGGAAGCCGCCCGGATCGAGCGCGAGGCCGGCCTCATAAGCCTGGGCGGCAGCTTCTGGATCGGAATCCTCGAGCGCGCGCAGGTGCAGCACGCGCTGGAAGGGCTTGACCTCGATGTCCGCGCCGGGGAAGCGCTCCATGATCGCGCGGATCTCAGCTTCCTTGGTGGCGAGGTGCTCGCGCATCGCGGGGGTTAGTTCCGTGTCCTCCCACGAGGACTCGGCGCCGTGGGAGCCGCCGAAGAGAACGGGCTCGCGCAGCGGGCACACGCGCTGGAGACCTTCGAGGTGGCGGCCGGAGAGCACGGCCGCGGTGGTGTCCGGCAGGTGGGCCAGTTTATCCAGGGCGCGCAGTGATTCCTGGTTCATTTCGACTTCATAGATGGCCGTGGCGAAGGGGGAGAGCGTGCCGTCGAAATCCGAGACCACCGCGAGGTGCTCGGCGGCGGCAAGGGCCTTGATGGTGGTGGAAAGCGTCATGGCTTCCAGCCTACGCAACTAACCGCCCAGGGAAACCAACTTGATAGACGGCGAGTCCACCTCATCGGTGACCAATTCCAAGACCAGCTGATTATTGGAATTGACGGTGTAGTGGAAATCGTGGTCCGCGGAAATCAGGTTGCGCAGCAGGTTATCGGCCCACACGGACGCGCCGTGGCAATCCTCGGCGGTCTCATCAAACTCCACCTCATCAAAGTGGAGACGGTTGCCCTCGCGGATGTTTTGGCGCTCATCATCGGCGAAATAGGTCACCTTGCCCACCATTTGGGCGCACCCGGTGGTGCCCACCATCGTGGATTGGCCAAAACTCAACGTGGGTGCCTGCGGGATGGATTCCGGGATGGTGGAGGCGGCATCCGGGGTGGTGTTGATGGAGACTACCTGCCACTGCTTATCCAGGATCTGCTCATCGCCAGGGGCTTGGGGCTCCTCGTCGCCGGAGCCACAGCCGGCCAGTAGTGCGGCGGCGCAGGTCGCGGCAATGGGTGCTGCGGCCAGGCGGGTAAAGCGAGACATCATGCGCCCGCCCCCTGTTCTTCTGCTTGGCGCAGGCAGCCCAGGAAGGACTGGGACCATAGCTGCACGTCGTGCTCGGTGACCTGCTGGTGCATGGTGAGCATGCGCTGGGTCATGGTGGAGGGGGCGTCGTCAAGCGCCTTGAGTGCATTGAGCAAGGCGGCCTTGACGGACTCGATATCGAAGGGATTGCACAGGTAGGCCTGGCTGAGCTCATCGGCCGCGCCGGCGAACTCGGAGAGCACCAGCGCGCCCGAGCCATCGTCGTGGCAGGCCACGTATTCCTTGGCCACCAGGTTCATGCCGTCCTTGAAGGGGGTGACCAGCATGACATCGGCCATGCGGTAGTAGCAGCGCAGGAGGCTCTTGGCCACGCCGCGGTGCTGGTAGTGCACCACCGGGTGACCCACGCGGGCAAAGCGGCCGTTAATGCGGCCGACTGCTTCTTCCACCTTGGAGCGGGTGGCCTTGTAATGGTCGAGGCGCTCGCGCGACGGCGTTGCGAGCTGCACCAGCGTCACCTCCTCCGGGTCGAGCGCGCCGGTGTCCAGCAGTTCCTCGAAGGCGGTCAGCCGCTGCAGGATGCCCTTGGTGTAATCGAGGCGATCCACGCCCAAAATAATGCGCTGGGGCGAGCCTAACTCTTCGCGCAGCTTGGCGACGTCCCCCTTCTCCTCTCCAGTGAACGCGGCAAAGTCTTTCGCGGCGATGGAAATGGGGAAGGCGCCCACGCCGATGGTGCGCCCCTGCGGCAGGCGAATATGCGCGGTGACCTCGCGGGTGCTGGCCTCGCCTTCCACGTCGAGGCCCTGGCGACGGGCAAGCTCCAAGAAGTTGCGGGCATTGGCCTCCAAGTGGAAGCCGATGAGATCCGCGCCAAGCAGCCCGCGCACGAGCTCCTCGCGCCAGGGCAGCTGGCGGAAAAGATCGGCAGAAGGGAAGGGGATATGCAGGAAGAAACCGATGGTGAGATCCGGGCGCTTCTGGCGCAGGATGCCGGGCAAAAGCTGCAGCTGGTAGTCCTGTACCCACACGGTGGCGCCCTCGGCGGCGACCTCGGCTACCTCATCTGCAAAACGCAGGTTGACCTCGCGATAGGCGTGCCACCAATCGCGGTCATAGGTAGGGGTGACGATGAGATCGTGGTAGAGCGGCCACAGGGTGGCATTAGAAAAACCCTCATAAAAGCCCTCGAAATCGGACTCGGTGAGCTTGACCGGGTGCAGCAGCACACCGGCATCTGTGCGGAAGGGCTCTGGTGCGGCATCGGCCACACCGGGCCAGCCCACCCAGCATCCCTGGTGTGATTCGAGGACTGGAGACAATGCGGTGACCAGACCGCCCGGCGAGGGCGTCCAGGTATGGCTGCCATCGGGCCGGGTCTCCAGATCTACCGGCAGGCGGTTGGCCACCACCACGAAGTCATTGCCACGCTCACTCATGGTGCAAGAATAACTTAAGACTTCTTAGTGGACTTCTTCGTTGCCTTCTTGGAGGCCTTCTTCGTCGCCTTTTTGGTGGCCTTCTTTGTAGCCTTCTTGGTCGACTTCTTCGTCGATTTCTTGGTGGACTTCTTAGTCGACTTCTTCGTGGACTTCTTGCTGGATTTCTTGGTCGACTTCTTCGGAGCGGCGTCGGCCTGCTCCGCCAGCACCTTCTTGTGCACTAGGCCCTTTGGCTCCACGCCCAGCATGGACATCAGGGTCACGCCGTCGAGGAAGTCCTGCGCATAGGTGGCCACGATGCGGCGGGCTGCGCGGGAGGTCTCCTCCTCAAGGGCGTGATTCTGGTCAGCCTGTGGGTGGGTGTCTTGGACCTTGGGTGGCACGACGTGTCCTCCTGAACGTTGTGGAAACTACTTAAGCGCTTGCAAGAAAAGCTATCAGAGCAAATATTGTACGCTACCGGCGGCGTTTAGGGCCGCTCGGGTCCGGATTCAGTGCCCGGCTGCTCCGGTTTCTGGGCACGAAAAGTTTCGGTGCCGGGCACGGTATAGGTGGTCTTCTCACGCTGCTGCGGTTGCGCCGGCCACTGGGAACCCTCCGGCCACAGGTCCGCGGCCGAGTGGGTGTGCGGCGCATGGCTTTGGGCCTCGTGGCGCGGGTGCTGCTGCGGCGGCTTCGGGCCGAGCTTGGGTGGTAGCTCCGGGCGATTGACGCGTGGGGCAAACGGGGACATCGGTACGCGCGGGATGCGCGGGGCCTTGCGGGCCAAGTGCGTGGCCTTGTGGAAGGAGAAGCGGCCGATGCGCTTGAAGGCGGAGTAGGGGCGGAAATACTGCGGGCGGCGCAGGCGGCGAGCCACGCGTTCACCCAAAACCACGCCGGCGGCCAGTGCACCGGAAATGGCCAGCGCCATCGCAATATTGGTAAAGCCGGTAATCATCTGCTTATTGAGCGAGGCGTACATGCCACGGTAGAGCATGAGGCCGGGCAGCATCGGCGTATAGCCCACGATCATGGTGATAAGCGGCGGGATTCCCCAGCGGCGCGACATCAAACCGCCGGCCAGGCCGACGACCACCGCGGAAAGACCAGAGGCAATCACTGGCCCGACGCCGAAGGGCACCACCACGAAGTAATAGAAAATCATGCCGGCCGCGGCCGTAAGGCCAGACATGGTGATCTCAATCCAGGCCGCGCCACAGGCCAGCGCGAAGGCAGCAGAACCGGTGCCGCCGAGCAGAACCAAAAGCGGAATTTCGTGGTAGACCGGCGGGGCCAGCGTGGCCAGCGGCGGCAGGTTAAAGCCCAGGGAATCGGCCAGCTGGATGCCCACACCGACGCCGGCGATGATGGCGCCGGTAGATAGCAGCGCCTCAAAGAAGCGGGCGGAGGAGGTCACGGGGGCGCGCGTGATGCCGTCGACAAGCGATTGCACCAACGTCAGCCCCGCCACCAGCACGATGATGCCGGAGGCAATGATCTGCGCGGGCGAGAAATTAATGCCGAAGGAGGCCGCGACATTGTACAAAATGGCGGCCGGGAAGACGGCAAAGAAGCCGCCGACCGCATTCTGATAAAAGGGCGGCAGGCGGTAATTAGCCAACCAGGCGTTCAAGCCCATGATGAACGCGGAGACCACAAACGCCACCACGCCGACGAGCAGGTCGCCGCCAAGCATCATGGAAATCAAGCCGCCCATCGCGCCCCAGCCGAGCATCACCGTCGACGGCTTATAGGGCGCTGGCATGCGGTCGATCTCGTCCAGGCGCTGCTCCGCCATGGCCGGTGGCATCTGGCCGGAGTGGATGGAGCGAATGAGCTTATCGACGGCTGCGAGCTTGGAAAAATCCACGCCTATGCTCGGCACCACGCGGAAGACGTGCAGGTTCTTGCGCTGCTCGCCGGTGCCAATGGTGGTGTGGATGGTGATGGTATTCATCAAGATGTCCACATGGCAGTAGTGCAAGCCATATGACGACGCTGCCAGGTGCACCTGGGCGCGGGCATCCGAGTTGGCGGTGCCGGCGCCGATGAGGATTTCACCAATGCGAGCGGCGATCTCCATAACGCCGGTGACCTGGGCGGCGTCATGGAGATTGACTGGGGCGAGTGGGGATGGCGGCGGTGCGGCTTTAGCCGCGTCGATGATGGCTACCTGGCCCGAGGAAGCGCGCAGGCGCTCCCGCATAGCGGACAAAAATGACACGGAAATAACCTTCGAAAAAGCGCTGGGAATGTGGGATAGATTCTGCCTGAACTTTAGTCCCTGCACCCTGACAATGCATAGATGGGGGACCGGCTTTCCCTTCGGCGCTGGTGCTCGGGTACTATGCAACGAGCGGGATTTCTCCCGCGGTGCTGGAGTGGCGCAATTGGTAGCGCAACGCACTTGTAATGCGTAGGTTGCGAGTTCAAGTCTCGTCTCCAGCTCAAAAGGAGGCTGGGCCCCGGTGTGGGCCTAGCTTTCGGTGGTTTTCGAGGGGGCGTCGATAAGCCGAAAAAGCCGGTCGACCATGCGCTGGCGATTGGCAGGGGATAGCTTGCGCTGGTTGAGGTGATCGTGCACCCACAGGCCGGTACTAAGAAGCATGATCAGCAGATTATCCTCGTCCGTCTCGGCGGCGGAAGGATCGACCATCCAGCGCGCATCCACCTCGGCCCACTGGGCGGAAAAATCCGGGTGGGTCTGGGAATGAACGCACATCAAAAGCTTGATGAGCGGATCATTTTTGCCCATTGACAATACGAGCGCACGGGAGCGCTCGGCCCAGCTGAGCTCGCTTGCCGGGTGGCCGCCGGCCAGCTTCTCGAGTTCTGCTTCCCAGCGTGCGGCGCAAAATCCATGGCAGTCTACGAGCAGATCATGGCGGGTAGGGAAGTGATAAATGAGTCCGGACTTGGACATGCCCGTCGCCTGCGCCAGGGAGTCGTAGGTCAAGCCAGAGACGTCCTCGGCGGCGATGATGTCGAGCGCAGCTTCAAGGGCTGCGGTCTTTTTGTTGAGTCGCGGCATAGGGATCTCCTGATTTGGGGTTATCGCGGAAACACCAGGCGGTTATCGCGGCTAGGAGCAAGGCGAAGCAAGCTAGGCCGCCGATGGTGGAAAGATATCCGGCATTGTAGGCGCTCGCGGCGGCCGCGTGGGAAGCGGGGTGATACAGCGCGTCGGTACCCAGTTCCGCAAGGTGGGGCGGCAATTCGCGGGCCATGAGGAGAGGGACGAGGGTGCCGGTCAGTGCAATGGAGATCAGGGTGCCGAATTCATAGGAGACCGCCTCTACGCCAGAGGCCATGCCGGTGCGATGAAGGGGAGCGGCATTGATGATGGCAGTCGAGGACACGGACATGGCCAGGCCCGCGCCGAGGCCGGTGAGCACTAGGGCGGAGACGAGTAGGGGAAGCGTTTCACCCCGGCTCACCACCACCAGGGCCATGCCTGCGGCCATGAGCAAGAATCCGCCGCTAATGAGTGGGAGGAACCCCACGCGGTGCAAGGTGGCACCACCCAGGATGGAGGTAGGGATGGCAGAGAGCGCCATGGCAGAGATGATGAGGCCGGCGTGGAGGGGTGAGAGGGCGTCGACAAGCTGCAGCTTTTGGGTACTCAGCAGCTCCAGGCCGGCGAGGCCGAACATGGCGCCCCCGGCCGTTATGGCCCCGCCGCTGAAGATGCGGGAACCAAAGATGTCGAAGGTCAGCAGGGGATCTGACAAGCGAGCCTGGCGGCGGCCGAAGGCGAGCGCGCCGCAGATGAAGACGATGCCTGCGGCGGCACTCACCGGCCAATTGTCTGCCAGGGATTTAATGGCCAGCACCAGGCTGGTGAGAGTGATTAGGGAATACAGGGACGAGGGGAAGTCCCAGTGTTTATGGGGGTTCGGAGCGTTTGGTGGGGCAAGGAGCAAGGTCAGCGCAATGGCCACGACCACAACCGGGACATTGAGCAAAAAGACCGAGCCCCACCAGAAGTGCTCCAAAAAGAAGCCGCCCACGGTGGGGCCAGCCGCCGCACCGATGACGGCGACAGAACCCCAGATGCCAATGGCCGTGTTGCGCTCCACCTCATCGGGAAAGGTCAGGCGAATGAGCGCTAGGCTCGACGGCATCATGATGGCGGCGCCGCAGCCCAAGAAGGCGCGGCCTAAAACCAGCGTCCAGGCGCTGGGGGAATAAGCGGCGAGCAGGGAAGCGCCGCCGAAGACGGCCAAGCCGATGAGGAACATCCGCCGGTGGCCGGTGCGATCGCCCAGCGTGCCGGCGCCAAGAAGGAGGCCGGAGAGCACCAACGCGTAGGCGTTGATAATCCAGAGTTGCTGGGTATCGGTGGTGTGCAATTGCTGCGATAGCTGCGGCAATGCGGTGTAGAGGATGGAATTATCCAGCCCAACCATGAGTAACCCCAGAGAGATGACGGCGCAGAAAGACCACCGCTGGGCGGCCGTGGAGGCCGCAGTGGCGTGGTCTTGTGCGCGGGGCGGGTGGATACTCATAGCGCAGTAAACAGTACCGAACGGTCGTTACAGTTTGCAGCTGAAGATAGGTTAGTATTACCTTCCTCACAGCTGGGCGTAGTGTGTGAGTGTATAAGAGAATAGTGGACTTTCCTGCGGTCTAAGTAGCACAGTGGTATTAACACCAATTAAGAGTTAAGGATGATTTTTAATGGCACGTAACTATGCAGGACAGCTAGTTGACACCCTGGAAAAGCAGGGTGTCGAGCGCATTTATGGCCTCGTCGGTGACTCCCTGAACCCGATCGTGGATGCCGTTCGTCGCTCCTCCATCGAGTGGATTCACGTCCGCAACGAGGAAGCAGCAGCCTTCGCTGCTGCGGCAGATTCCCTGACCACCGGCAAGCTGGCTGTATGTGCCGCATCCTGCGGCCCGGGCAATACCCACCTGATCCAGGGCCTGTACGACGCCCACCGCAACGGCGCTAAGGTGCTGGCACTGGCTTCCCACATCCCATCCCGCCAGATCGGCTCCAAGTTCTTCCAGGAGACCCACCCAGAGGCAATCTTCCAGGAGTGCTCTGGCTACTGCGAGATGGTCAACTCCGCTGAGCAGGGCGGCGTTGTCCTGCACCACGCCATCCAGTCCAGCATGGCCGGCAATGGCGTTTCCGTCCTGGTTATCCCGGGTGACGTTTCCATGCAGGACGCTGAGGATGACTCCTTCGTCGAGTCTAAGATCTCTGCTGGCCGCCCGGTCGTCTTCCCGGATCCGGCCGAGGCCGCTGCCCTGACCCAGGCCATCAACGAGGCTGAGTCCGTCACCCTCTTCGTTGGCGCCGGCGTCAAGGACGCCCGCGAGCAGGTGCTCAAGCTGGCGGAGAAGATCAAGGCGCCCATCGGCCACGCTCTGGGTGGCAAGATGTACATCCAGTACGAGAACCCGTTTGACGTAGGCATGAACGGCCTGCTGGGCTACGGTGCGGCACACGAGGCCACCCACGAGGCTGACCTGCTCATCCTGCTGGGTACAGACTTCCCGTACAACGACTTCCTGCCGGATGCCAACGTGGCACAGGTGGACATCAACGGCTCCCACATCGGCCGCCGCACCAAGATTTCTTACCCGGTCACCGGTGATGTAGCCGCCACCATCGAGAACATCTTGCCGCACGTGGATGAGAAGAAGGACCGCTCCTTCCTGGATAAGATGCTCAAGAAGCACTACGGCAAGCTGGAGCACGTCGTTGAGGCTTATACCTCCAACGTGGACAAGCACACCCCGATCCACCCGGAGTACGTTGCTGACCTCATTGACAAGAACGCCGATGAGGATGCTATCTTCACCGTCGATACCGGCATGTGCAACGTGTGGGGCGCTCGCTACATCACTGCCAACGGCAAGCGCGAGCAGATCGGCTCCTTCCGCCACGGCACCATGGCCAACGCCCTGCCACAGGCACTGGGTGCACAGGCCGCTAACCCAGGCCGCCAGGTCATCACTTTCTCCGGTGACGGCGGACTGTCCATGCTGATGGGTGAGCTGCTCACCGTGAAGCTACACAACCTGCCTATCAAGATGTTCGTATTCAACAACTCTTCCCTGGGCATGGTCAAGCTGGAGATGCTGGTGCAGGGTCTGCCGGAGCACGAGACCGACCACGAGTCCGTCAACTTTGCCAAGATTGCAGAGGCTTCCGGCATCAAGCACTTCCGCATCGAGGATCCGAAGGACGCACCGGAGCAGATCAAGAAGGCGCTGGCTTATAACGGCCCGGCTCTTATCGACGTCGTTACTGACCCCAACGCCCTCTCCCTGCCACCGACGCTGACCATCGAGCAGCTCATGGGCTTCTCCAAGGCTGCCACCCGCACCGTTCTGGACGGTGGCGTTGGCCAGATGATCACCATGGCAAAGTCCAACCTGCGCAATATCCCGCGTCCGCAGGACTTCTAAATAGCGCACTGCGCTAGCTGCCACGCCCTTCCTCACCTGGGGAGGGGCGTGGTTTTCTTTTGCTTCGACCAGGGCACTAATCCACGTTCACAGGAATCAGACAGAAACTCTTCAGTAGGCTGGGAAGCAAGCGTGCCATGATGACGTGTTAGAAAATCACAACCTTTAAGGGAGTCTGAGGAGAACATGGAAGACACTAAACTCGCCAAGGTTCTTGTCGTCGATGACGAACCCAATATTGTGGAGCTGCTTACCGTATCGCTGAAGTTCCAGAACTTCGAGGTATTTAGCGCCAATTCCGGCAACGAGGCGCTGCGCATTGCCCGCGAGGTAAACCCAGATGCCTACATCCTGGACGTCATGATGCCGGGCATGGATGGCTTCGAGCTGCTGGGCAAGCTGCGCCAAGAAGGCCTGGACGGCCCGGTGCTCTACCTCACCGCTAAGGACGGTGTGGACCAGCGCATCCACGGCTTGACCATCGGTGCGGATGATTACGTGACGAAGCCCTTCAGCTTGGAAGAAGTGATCACCCGCCTGCGCGTCATCATGCGCCGCGGCGGCGCGGCGGAAGAATCCACCAACGATGCCACCATGAGCTATGCAGATCTGACGCTCAATGATGACACCCATGAGGTCACCAAGGCCGGCGAGCTCATCGAGCTTTCGCCCACCGAGTTCAACCTCCTGCGGTACCTCATGCAAAACAAGGAAGTGGTGCTATCCAAGTCCAAGATTTTGGACAATGTGTGGCACTACGATTTCGGCGGCGATGGCAACGTGGTCGAGTCCTATATCTCTTACCTGCGCCGCAAGATCGATACCGGCGAGACGCAGCTGATCCACACCGTGCGCGGCGTGGGTTATGTACTGCGCACCCCGCGCTCCTAAAGTGCTTAAGTGATGGAAGATTCACAGGAGACCCAGGACCAGGCACCTGCGCCGGCGGCGGCGCGCCCGCAGTCCATGTGGCATGAGGGCCTGGGGCAAGGCGAAGGGGAGGGAAATTCCTCCAAGCGGCGGATGTTTTCCCAGATTCCGCAGGCCATGCCGCTGCGGACGTGGCTGGTCATCCTCCTCGTCGTGGTCTCCGGGCTCGGCATTACGGGCTCGTCCTTTGCGGTGAATTCCATCATGCGCAACGTGCTCTTAAATAACGTCGATGACGAGCTGCGCTCCGCCTCGACCACATGGGCGCGCGATATCAGCAATGACTTTTTCATCGGCGATCACACCAAGCGCCCGCCTACCGAATACGTGGTGCTGAACTACCTGCCCGATGGCACCATCCGCTATTCGGGACCGTCCTCGACCACCCCGAATGCGGAGAATATCCCGCTCGGCGGCTATCCCACCACCGTGGGCTCCATCGAGAACAACACCAAGTGGCGCGCGCTCGCCTTCGCGGACTCCAATGGTGTCATCACGGTCATCGCTAAGGACATGACCCACGAGAAGGAAATCCTGCACGGCCTAGCCATGGTCCAAGTGACCATTGCCGCCATCGCCCTGGCCGCCATTGCGGCCGTGGGGTTCTGGTTTATCCGCAGGGCGTTGCGGCCGCTGCGGGTGGTGGAAAAGACGGCGTCGGAAATCGCGGCAGGCGACCTAGACAAGCGTGTTCCCAAATGGCCGCTGCACACCGAGGTGGGCCAGCTGGCCGCCGCACTCAATATCATGCTGGGGCAGCTGCAGCGCTCCGTCGTGCGCGCGCAAGAGAAAGAGGAACAGATGCGTCGCTTCGTCGGCGATGCCTCGCATGAGCTGCGCACGCCGCTGACCAGCCTGCGTGGCTATACCGAGCTCTATCGCTCCGGCGCCACCAAGGACGTGGATCTGGTCTTTTCCAAGATCGATGATGAGTCCAAGCGCATGTCCCTGCTGGTAGAGGACCTGTTGGCCCTTACCCGCGCCGAGGGCACGCGCCTAGACCTGCACCCCGTAGACCTGCTGGAGCTGGCCCTGTCCGTGGGCTCTTCCGCGCGTGCGGCCTTCCCCGGCCGCGAGATTAAGGTGGCCAATGACGCCAAGTCCATCCCGGTGGTTAATGGCGATGCCAGCCGCCTGCACCAGGTGCTGCTCAACCTGGTGACCAACGGCATCCGCCACGGCGGCGATGAGGCCACGGTGACGCTGCGCCTGCGCCGCGAGGACAATGATGTGCTGGTCGATGTCAGCGATGACGGCAAGGGCATGTCCCAGGAAGATGCGGCGCACATCTTCGAGCGCTTCTACCGCGCGGATACCTCGCGCACCCGCGATACGGGTGGCTCCGGCCTGGGCCTGGCCATCGTCCACTCTCTGGTGGAGCAGCACGATGGCAGCATTAGCGTCGACTCCGAGCTCGGCCGCGGCACCACCTTTACGGTGCGCCTGCCCGCGCTTGCCGACGCCCCCTCTGAGACCTAGTCCTCCCGAATGCCTTCCTCGTTGCAGCCGAGGTGCTGACGGATGCGGGCGGCCGCCTCATCCATCGCGGCATCGTCGGTGTTCTCAGCGTCGAAGGCCTTGGCAAAGTCATACTCTTCCATCTTCTCGGTGGGGAAGAGGTGGATATGGGTGTGCGGGACATCGAATCCGGCGATGATGTAGCCGGTGCGCGGGGTATCAAACGCGGTCTTGATAGCGCCGCCGATTTCCAGGGCGACCTCGTTGAGGTGAGCCCAGGTCTGGGGATCCAGGTCGGTCCACTTATCTACTTCCTCGATGGGCACGACCAAGGTGTGGCCGTAGCGCAGCGGCTCGATGGAGAGGAAAGCCACGCAGGTCTCATCGCGGTAGACAAAGCGAGCGGGTAGTTCACCATTAATGATCTTTGTAAATACAGAAGCCATGTGTGCCAGGCTACCCGCTGGTTATGATGGTGGGCATGCGCATTCTCGTAATTGGTTCGGGCGGCCGTGAACACGCCCTAGTCAAGGGCCTGTCCGCCGACCCTAAGAGCACCGAGATCCACGCCGCGCCAGGCAGCGCGGCCATGTCCGCCCTCGCTACCGTCCACCCGGATTACTCCCAGGTAGATGACGCTGATCGCATGGTAGAGCTCGCCCAGAGCATCGCCGCGGACCTCGTTGTCATCGGTCCTGAGGTTCCCCTCGTCGCCGGCGTGGCCGATGCCCTGCGCGCGGCCGGCATCGCTGTCTTCGGACCTAGCAAGGAGGCAGCCCAGATCGAGGGATCCAAGGCCTTTGCCAAGGACGTCATGGAATCCGCCGGCGTCAAGACCGCCCGCGCGGAGCAGCTGCGCCCGGGCGCCACCGAGGACGACATTGAAGCCGCCCTCGACCGCTTCGGCCCGCAGTTCGTGGTCAAAGACGATGGCCTGGCCGGCGGCAAGGGTGTCGTGGTCACCCCAGACCGCGCCGCCGCCCGCGCCCACGTCGATGCCGTCCTCGCGGCCGGCAACCCGGTGCTGCTGGAATCCTTCCTCGATGGCCCCGAAGTCTCTCTCTTCTGCTTAGTCGATGGCGAGACCGTCGTCCCGCTGCTGCCGGCTCAGGATCACAAGCGCGCCTATGACAACGACGAGGGCCCCAATACCGGTGGCATGGGCGCCTACACCCCGCTGCCGTGGCTGCCGCAGGACGGCGTGCAGCGCATCGTGGACGAGGTCTGCACCCCTGTGGCCAAGGAGATGGCGCGCCGCGGCACCCCTTATTCCGGTCTGCTCTACGCCGGCCTGGCCTGGGGCGAAGAAGGCCCGGCCGTCGTCGAGTTCAACTGCCGCTTCGGCGACCCGGAGACCCAGGCAGTGCTCTCCCTGCTCAAGTCCCCGCTGGCTGAGGCCCTCCACGCCACGGCCACCGGCACCCTCTCCGAGCTCCCGCCACTGGAGTGGGAGGATGGCTTCGCCGTCATCATCGTCATGGCGGCCGAGGGCTACCCGGCCTCCCCACGCAAGGGCGATGCCATCACCGGCGCCGCCCTGGACGATCCGCAGCGCGTCCTCCACGCCGGCACCGTGCATACCGACGGCGCCTACCGCACCGCGGGCGGCCGTGTGCTCAGCGTGCTGGGTAAGGGCGCCACGCTTGCCGACGCCCGCGCAGACGCCTACGCCACCGTCGACGGCATCGAGTTTGCGGGTGGCTTTGTGCGCCGGGACATCGGCAAGCGAGCAGAAGACGGTGAGATTTCTCTCTAACCTTTCACCCCGCGGCGGGGCAGGCATGGAATAATAGCCGCGTGGCTGAAAAGAAGAAGATTTCCAACGTCCTGTCCTCCCGCTATGCCTCCGCGGAGCTGTCCAATATCTGGAGCCCGGAGCATAAAATCATCTTGGAGCGCAAGCTCTGGATTGCGGTCATGCGCGCCCAGAAGGATCTGGGCGTAGACATCCCCGCCAAGGCCATCGATGCCTACGAGGCCGTGGTAGAGGACGTGAACCTTGAGTCCATCGCGGAGCGCGAGCGCGTCACCCGCCACGATGTGAAGGCCCGCATCGAAGAATTCAATGCGCTGGCCGGCTACGAGCACATTCACAAGGGCATGACCAGCCGCGATCTCACCGAGAACGTGGAGCAGCTGCAGATCCATACCTCGCTGGAGATCATCCGCGATAAGGCCATCGCCGTGGTCTCCCGCATCGGCCGCCACGCCGCCGAGTACCAGTCCCTGGTCATGGCCGGCCGCTCCCACAACGTGGCCGCGCAGGCCACCACCCTGGGCAAGCGCTTCGCAACGGCCGGCGACGAGATGCTGCTGGCCATTGAGCGCGTCGAAGATCTTTTGGCACGCTACCCGCTGCGCGGCATCAAGGGCCCGATGGGCACCTCCCAAGACATGCTCGATCTCATGGGTGGCTCCGAGGACAAGCTCGCCTCCCTGGAGACGGCCATCGCGGATTACCTGGGCTTCCACCGCATCTTCAACTCTGTGGGCCAGGTCTACCCGCGCTCCCTCGACTTCGACGCCATCTCCGCCCTGGTGGAGCTCGGCGCCGCCCCGTCCTCGCTGGCTACCACCATCCGCTTGATGGCCGGCAACGAGACGGTCACCGAGGGCTTCAAGGAAGGCCAGGTCGGCTCCTCCGCCATGCCGCACAAGATGAACGCCCGTTCCTGCGAGCGCGTCGGCGGCCTGCAGGTCATCCTCCGCGGCTACCTCACCATGGCCGCAGACCTCGCTGGCCAGCAGTGGAACGAGGGCGATGTTTTCTGCTCCGTCGTCCGCCGCGTCGCGCTTCCCGACGCCTTCTTTGCCCTCGACGGCCAATTCGAAACCTTCCTCACCGTCCTCGACGAGTTCGGTGCCTTCCCGGCCATGATCGACCGCGAGCTGGAGCGCTACCTGCCCTTCCTGGCCACCACCCGCATCCTCATGGCGGCCGTGCGCGCCGGCGTGGGCCGCGAGACCGCCCACGAGGTCATCAAGGAAAACGCCGTGGCCGTCGCGCTCAATATGCGCGAAAACGGCGGCGAGCAGGACCTGGTCCAGCGCCTTGCTGCCGATGACCGCCTGCCCATGGACGAGTCCGACCTCGAGGCCGCCCTAGCCGATAAGCATGCCTTCATCGGCGCCGCCGAGTCCCAGGTCAGCCAGGTGCTCAACCGCATCAACGCATTGGTAGGCGAGCACCCCAAGGCCGCGGCCTATACCCCGGGCGAGATCCTTTAATTCGAACCGCACCGGGCGCCTTCCTGTCGCGGTGCGCCCTGCCTGTCGCGGTGCGCCCCACTTTTCGCATTTCGATCAAATAGTCCCCGAATCCCACGCGGATTTCGGGGCTTATTTGATCGAAACGTGCTCGCTACCCCTGGGCGCTAGAATAAAGGTCATGCGACCTGAGCTTTCTTCTTATAACCATCTTGCCTCCGGCAAGGTCCGCGATATCTACGATGTAGACGAGAACACCCTGTTGATGGTGGTTTCGGACCGCATCTCGGCCTACGACCACGCCCTCGAACCGGCCATCCCGGACAAGGGCCGCGTGTTGACCGCAACCTCGAAGTTCTTCTTCGACTCCATCGATTTCCCCAACCACCTGGCCGGCCCGCTCGATGATGAGCGCATCCCCGCCGAGTGCCTTGGCCGCGCGATGGTGGTCAAGAAGCTGGATATGCTGCCCTTCGAGTGCGTGGCCCGCGGCTTCCTCACCGGTTCCGGTCTGAAGGAGTACAAGGCCAACGGCACCGTGTGCGGTATCGAGCTGCCGGAGGGCCTGGTTGAGGCTTCCCGCCTGCCCGAGCCCATCTTCACCCCGGCTACCAAGGCGGAACAAGGCGAGCACGATGAGAACGTCTCCTTCGACTACGTGGTGGACAAGCTGGGCGCCGAGCGCGCCGAGGAGCTGCGCGCGGCCACCCTCCGCATTTACTCCGAGGCCGCCGCGCTCGCGGAGGAGAAGGGCATTATCCTCGCCGATACCAAGTTCGAGTTCGGCCTAGACCAAGACGGCACCCTCGTGCTGGCCGATGAGGTCCTTACCCCAGATTCCTCCCGCTACTGGCCGGCCGATTCCTACGTGGAGGGCGAGGTCCAGCCGTCCTTCGACAAGCAATACGTGCGCAATTGGCTGACTTCCGACGCCTCCGGATGGGATCAAGCCGCTGACGGCACTCCGCCCCAGCTTCCCGACGACGTCGTTTCCGCTACCCGCCTGCGCTACATCGAGGCCTATGAGCGGCTTTCCGGCGAGCGCTTTGCGGACTTCCTCTCGCCCGAGGCCTAGCTCTCGCTCTACGGGGCGCCACGCGTACAGTGGGGCGGCATGAGCAACGAGAATCTTTCCGCCCCCGTGGCCGCCGTCCACCCCGTGACCCGTTCCTTCCACGGACGCGAGTTCGTGGATAACTACGAGTGGCTGCGCGATAAGGAATCCCAGGAAACCCTGGATTACCTCAACGCAGAAAATGATTACACCAAGGCGAAGACCGCGCACTTGGATGAGATGACGGAAAATATCTTCCAGGAGATTAAGTCCCGCATCAAGCAAACCGATATGTCCGTGCCTTCTCGCCGCGGCGATTACTGGTATTACGGCCGCACCGAGGAGGGCAAGAGCTACGGCTACTCCTGCCGCCTCCCAGTAGAGGAGGGGGCTGACCCATGGACTGCCCCGGTTATCCCAGAGGAAGGCACCCCGGCAGGTGAGGAGATTATCCTCGACGCCAACGCGCTGGCGGAGGGCAAGGACTTTTTCGCCCTCGGCGCCGCCTCCATCTCTGATTCCGGCCGCTACCTGGCCTATTCCGTGGACTTCGCCGGCGACGAGCGCTTCGAGCTCTACATCAAGGACTTGGAAAGCGGCGCGCTTCTCGACGACCACCTCAAGGGCATCTTCTACGGCGCCACCTGGGCCGGCGACGGCTATATCTTTTACACGACCGTCGACGAGGCATGGCGCCCTGACGCCATCTGGCGCCACAAGGTCGGCACCGCGCAGTCCGAAGACGTGCAGGTGTTCAAGGAAGAAGACGAACACTTCAACGTCGGCATCGGCAGCGCTCGCTCCGATAAATACCTCTTCCTTGGCGTGAGCTCCAAGGTGACCTCTGAGGTGTGGGTCCTCGAAGAAGACAACCCCGAGGGTGAATTCCGCCTGCTGTGGGAGCGCGAATCCGGCGTGGACTACGACGTCGACCACGCCGTCGTTAAGGGCGAGGATTACTGGATCGTCACCCACAACGCCACCGGCCCCAATTTCGAGGTCGGCTATACCAAGGCCAAGGATGAGCTGCCCGCCCTACGCGAGCTGCCGACGCTTCTGCCGCACGAGGAAACCACCCGCATCGAGGGCGTGGACACCTACCGCGATCAGATTGTGGTGGGCTACCGCCGCGGCGGCATCGGCCGCGCCGCCATCATGCGTGTGAACGACGGCTTTAGCGAATTCGAAGAGCTCAACTTCGACGAAGAACTCTTCACCGTGTCTGTATCCGGTAACCCCGAGTGGGACGCACCGGTGCTGCGCGTGAGCTACGTGTCTTTCACCCAGCCCTCCCAGCTCTTTGATTACCGCGTGGATACCGGCGAATTTACCCTGCTCAAGGAGCAGGAGGTTCCCGGCGGTTATAACCCGGATGACTACGTGGCCTACCGCCTGTGGACCACGGCTGCCGACGGCACCGAAATCCCCGTCTCCATTGTCCACCGCGCGGATCTCGACCGCACCCAGCCGAATCCGACCCTGCTCTACGGCTACGGTTCCTATGAGGTCAGCGTGGATCCGGCTTTCTCCGTTACCCGCCTGTCCCTCATGGATCGCGGCATGATCTTCGCCGTGGCCCATGTCCGCGGTGGCGGCGAGATGGGCCGCACCTGGTACGACGACGGCAAGATGCTCAAGAAGAAGAACACCTTCACCGATTTCATCGATGTCGCCGATGACCTCATCGCCCGCGGCGTGACCACCGCGGATCAGATGGTGGCCGAGGGCGGCTCTGCCGGCGGCATGCTCATGGGCGCGATTGCCAATATGGCCCCGGATCGCTTCACCGCCATCCAGGCCGTCGTGCCGTTCGTGGATCCGCTGACCTCCATCCTCATGCCGGAGCTGCCACTCACGGTCCCTGAATGGGAAGAGTGGGGCGACCCGTACCACGATCCAGAGGTCTATGACTACATGAAGTCCTACTCGCCGTATGAAAATATCGAGGCTAAGGACTACCCGGACATTCTGGCTATCACCTCGCTCAATGACACTCGCGTACTCTACGTTGAGCCGGCCAAGTGGATCGCCCAGCTGCGAACGACGGCCACCGGCGGCGAGTTCTTGCTCAAGACCGAAATGGCCGCAGGCCATGGCGGCGTGTCCGGGCGCTATGAAAAGTGGCGCCAGAATGCCTTCGAGTACGCGTGGACCATCAACAAGGCCACTGGCTTGGAGAAGTAAAACCCGGATAGGGGGCCAACGCGCGAATCCTGAATTCCTGTGCGATAATTTTCCTTATGAATGGCCACCTTCTGGTATCTATCTCCAGCATCTTTGATGACACACGGAAGCAGGCTAGCCGGCTCCTCTCGATCCTTGATCGAGAGGAGATTCCTGTTTCCCTGCTGATTGCCCCGCATATCGACGGCAACTGGCACCTCGCCAAAGACAAAGACACTAAGAAGTGGCTCCAAGACCAAGCCGATGCCGGCCGCGTTCTTATCCTGAACGGTTTTGATCGTTCAGTGCAGGGTCGCCGCGCGGAGTTCGCTAACCTCGATTCGCACGAGGCGAAGCTGCGCCTCGCCGGAGCTACCCGCCAGATGGCCAAGATCGGCTTCGAGCCCACCATCTTTGCTCCCCCTCGCTGGCGCATGTCGCCCGGCACCTTGCAAGTCTTGCCGCAGTTCAAGTTTGAGGTAGCGGCCTCCACACGCGGCATCCTCCAGATTAATTCTGGTAAGTTCCACCAGGCCCGCAACCTTTCTTTCGGTGAAGGCTTTGGTTCCGCCAAGTGGTGGCGCAAGAACATTATTCGCGCTGCTGAGCGCTCCGCCCAGCGTGGCAATACGGTCCGCCTTTCGGTTTCCGGCCGCAACCTGGATGACCGCAAAGTAATCAATGACTTCGTCAAAGCCGTCGACCGGGCCATCAACGCCGGCGCGACCCCTGCCGATTACGGCGCATACCTTCCGAAATAGTCCGGACATTCCCTCGCCAGAGGCTCCGCGGAGCATCTGACGAGGGATTTTTGCTGCCTAAGCCCAGCTTCGCGAGTTTCGTCCATATAAAAGTCCATTTCCGTCGACGAAAGCGGTGGTTTATATGGACGAAAATCGTGAAATTGCTGATCTCAGCTGCACCAGTGCGAAGCAGTATCTGCTAGTGGCAGGCTGTCTCATGCATTGCGAAGTTGAGAAATGCAGACAAAATGCATTTACACTTTGAAGGGTGTATCTCTCTCCCTTACTATCTCGACCCCGTGTGCTGCTTGTGAGCCTCTGCATCATTCTGCTCGCATTAACTGCGATTGCCGGCGGATTCAAGCCTCGCGAGGGAGGAGATATCCCTACCTACGACTTGAGTGATGACCCCGTTATCGAGGGAGAAGGACTAACTTTTTCCTTTGAGGGAGTGGGTACGCGCCAGCAAATCATAGAGCCCAAGGAACTGACTGTTATAAAGGTGAAAATTACGAATCATCTGGATAGGGCGTTTTATCCTCGTGAGGTGCTGGGCACAAACCCGGAGGGGCGATTTTCTAAGCAGAGCGGGGAAAAGTTCAGTGTGTTTCGGGCAGGGAGTCGTCGGGGCGGCAGCATTTTGGGGCCAAGTATGAGTGCCCAGTATGAAATTGAGAAGTCCGGAAATGATGGTTTCTATCTATTCGATATTGTGCCAACCCCTAACTATCGAGGTTTCGTAAACAGTACGCTTCAAGGGAAACCACTGGCGAAGGTGCATTTCTAATGAAGCAACTGAATACGCCTATTTTGCGCAAGATTCTGTGGGGCCTTGTCATCATTGGCCTAGTGGTGGGTAGTGCGTATTTTCAGGATTTTTCTCGGGTCGAGCGGGTGAGCGAACATCGAGTAAAGATTAAAGGCGAGCTCAATGAAAAGGTCGCGGTAAACGGATTTGGAGAATTCCAGGTTAAGGGAATGCAACCATTTTCGAATCTGGAAGATGCCCACTCTGAGGGAATCTTCGTGCAGATTGAGGTTGCACAGAAGTTGACTCTGGAAAACACGGGGAGAGCAAGCTATTCCTTGCTAAGTAGGCAAGACAATGTATTTCTTTCTGTAGCGCACACGGGAAACTGTAATCCCAACACCCGCTATGTTGTGGTTTCTTGCCGCCCCATTTTTGAAATACCTGTGGACCAGCTGGAAGGAGCGGAGCTTGTGATCTCATTGACCCGCTGGGACGGGAAGTTCAACTTTGCTGAACCACAAATCCGAATTCCATTGCAGGTTGATTCTGAAAAGGCGACAAGCTTGGCAGAGGAAGCACAGGGAAGGACCATCCATCTTCCTGAGTTTGACGAGGGAGTATTGCTTGATTAGGCGGTTCGCATTGTTGTTTTTCGGAAGCCTAACCCTACTTTTGTCTTCGGGCTTACCGCTCTATTTCTTCTTCGGCAACGGGGGTAGCAGTGAGGCGGACTGGAACGGTCGGGTTGGAGAAATGTGGGCTTTAGGGCCTCAATTTGGAAGCGGGTTAGGTGGTCAGCCCGAGATTGGTGTTAAGTCGGCTGAAATTATGGAAACGTCTTACGCGGTGGACACCTATGGCAATAAATACAGGGTATTCGCCGCTGAAATTACGTGGAATGATGCTTCCGTACAGTCAGAGTTCTCGTGCAAAGTTTCCTATATTAATGACCGGAATCAGCAAGAATGGCGGTTAAGAACTACTGCTCCTGCTGTGGAATACGGAGGCGAAATTGAACTTCCGAAGACATTTGTCCCTCGTGGCAGCTTCTTCTCAACACACAGAGAAGACGCATGCGGAATTTTGCGCGACCAACAATTTTCGGCAAAACATCACCGTGAGCAGGACGGACCGGCTTCTCCCTCAGAGCAAGATACGCGCAGAAGCGTTACCGAGTACATTCCGCTGCCGGAAGATTTAGAAATCGACCGGATCATCGTTGAAGTAAATAAGCCAGGAGACGTTGACGGAGACAAGTCAGAGTTTGCCGTTAACTAAGTCCATTGTGGTTTGCGCAGCCGATTAATGATGCTCCCTTGGCACCGGTCTGCGGTCACGCAACTGAGGACGGTGATGACTGCAAGTGCTAAGACTTTTCCGAACGGAAGCAGCGAATATTTGATGTAAAACCGCGGCCCAGGCGCAGTAATTGGCCCGAAAATAAGATCTAACAGCCAGCGCCACAGGTTTTCCGGAACCCAAAATAGATTGAAGTAGAAGCAGAGGAGCGCTACTGCAAATGGTCCTATTGAGAACAACAAAAGTACTGTTTCACGAGTGGCCTGAAGGAACGTAAACGTTTGCCGGGATACCAATTGTGGGGCCATTGCCCACTCGTCCCGTGTTTGGGGAAAGGGTGAGTTCTCGTCCAGAATAATGCTTTTACGCAGGACTAATTGGACAAATATTATCCACGAAACGGGCAGCACTAAGACTGTCGAAAATAGAAAAGCGATGCCTTCCTTCAGTGGTTCCACGCCAGAGAAGAAGTCTTTTCCGGATTCCCACCAATCCCAGAAATGAAATTGTTGTGGCCAAGAGTATTCACCGGCAGCAAAGTTTTTCAGCCAGGTAGTAAGGGTAAATGCCCACAACACTTCACAGTAGGCCAATAACCATGCGCACACGAGATTCTTACGTCCCAGCCCCGACCACCTCAAAAGCATCCGCACTATGACGGCCGCGCAGAACACCACAATAGTTGAGCGTTCGTCATAGCTGGGGTCGACTTGGAGGGAGTCGAAGTATTCAGCGCTTCCTGCCCGCAGCTCGATGATCGGCATTCGGCGATCGATAAAGTCATCCTCATACCAACCAGTGGATAGGTATATAGCGATAAATGGAAGTATTAACGCACCGGTGGAATGGAGGAGGTATCTAAATCGATTTTCTTCGGGTACCGCGAATTTTAGGTGGACTAGATCCTTTTCGATGATCCATATGGCAACAATTGCCCCAGACATGATGGCGAGAGCGGCAAAAGGGAGGGTCAGAGTACTGAGAATCGGATGGATAAATGTCAGGGCTACGGAGCCCCATAGAAGGATCCTGTTCAGTGCAACGGCCAAAACTAAGGTGCCAAATAACGCGAGCCAATTGTTCTTGAGGACGCGGAGAAAGTCTTGGGGAACGTAGCGGAGCTCGTCCGCCTTCCGCCGAAAATCAGAAGCTACTTCCTGGATCATTTGCTTTGACACATGGAGCGCAGAGAAGCGCTCGGGGTAGGGGATAGGGCAGATTCAGGATACATCTTTTGAGGCCTAACTGAATGGAAAGTCCCTGCTCTACATAGGAAGAGCAGGGACTTCTATAGGCCGGCAAAGGTGATTAGCGCTGCAGGCTAGTGATGAAGTTCTTCACTTCCTTTGGCAGCATGACCCAGATGGGGGCCGGGATGGCTTTGTGGAGGTTGCCGGTCACGGCGAGGAAACCAGGGATGGCGACGAGGCCGGCGATGGCGGCGATGGCGGCGGCGATGCCTGCACTGACGGAGCTGGTGCTGGAGCTAGAGCCGGAGGCAGGCTTATCCGGCTTTTCAGAAGGGTTATCGGAGGGCTTGTCCTCTGGCTTACCTGGCTCATCGGAAGGCTCGTCTGCAGGATCGTCTGGCTGGCCGGCGGAGTCGTCCTCGCCGAGGGTGAAGCCGACCTTGACCGGGTCGTGGTCGGAGGCGCGGAATGGGGAGTCATCGTAGAAGTCCACGATGTTGTAGTTGCGGCGGGAGTATTCAAAGGCGACGGGTTCGTCGGCGTTGATGTTCCACACTTGGGCGTCGTCAAGCGTGCCGGTGGCAACCTTATTGGCCAGCACGTGGTCGAGGGTGCCAAGCAGGCCGGAGAACTGGTAGGAGGGGTCAGCCTCGTACTTTTCGGCGGGGACGGTGAAGCCATCGTTGCGGAAGACATCGAGCGCGGCTTCGTGGGTGTAGGTGTTGAAATCACCCAGGGCGAAAAGCGGCTTGTCCTTCCAGTCTTCTTGCTTCTTCAGCGCATCGAGCACGGCCTGGGCCTGTGCGTTGCGAACGTTCGGGTTATTGCCCTGGCCGTCGCCGGAGTCGGCGTCGCCCTTGGCTACCGAGCCCTTGGACTTGAAGTGGTTGGCTACGGCAACGAAGGACTCCTCGCCCTCCTTTAGCGGTTGGAATTCCTGGGCGAGTGGCTCGCGGGCGGTGCCGGTGAAGCGATCATCTTGGAAGATGCGGGACTCGCCGACAGGCTCCACCACATCCTTGTGGTAGATAAACGCGGTGCGGATGACATCCGGGGAGTCCGGTACGGCGTCTTTGGAAGGGGAAGGAACGAAGGCCCACTTATCGGAGCCTGCGGCCTCGTTGAGCTTTTCCGTTAGATGCTTGAGTGCCTTATCGCGCTGGGCAAAGTCGCCGGTGACGGCGTAGCCATCTTCGATCTCGGAAAGGCCGATGACATCGGCATCGAGGCCGTTGATGGCCGCGACAATCTTGCGTTCCTGGTCTTCGAGTGCGGATTGAGTATAGGCGCCGCGGGTCTTGCCGCGATTGACGGTGACCTTATTGCCCTCGCGGTCGGTGTAGGCGCTGCCGCCGAATTCCTCACCCAGGGAGGTGAAGTAGTTCAGCACGTTGAAGGCGCCGATGGTGTACTCGCCCTTGACGTCATCGATGGCGTGGAGTTCGGCCGCGCGGGAGTCCTCCCAAGAGATGGGCAGGTCTGCGCCCGCGGCGTTGCCGGTGACCGGGGTGGTGGGCTGGAAGCGCCACTGCTCATGAGAGAAGCCCACGATGACGGGGTGCTGGAAGGACACGGTATCGGTGGTGCGCAGGGACTTGATGGTCTGGGCATCATCCTGGGCGATATAGGGCAGCGGAGTATTCTGGTCGGTCTTGAGATAGTCGCGGGTGCGGCCGTCATCCAAGGTGACCAGCTTTTCGGCGTTGTCCTTGGTGAGCTTCTGGATATCGGAGTTGGGATCGGTGGAGGGGGAGAAGATATCGGAAGGCTGGCGCAGGGCTTCCTTGCCCGGGGCGAGGCCGACCTCGCCGTACTGGTTGAGCGAATAGTTATTGGTCACGGTGTGCTCGCCAGGCTGGATGAGCATGTGCTCGAAGGGCTCGCGGGCCTCGGTGCCATCGGGAAGCTGGTCCACCTTGAGTGGGGTGACCTTCTCCAGCGGGGTATCGAGTTGCGTGACCGCGGAGGCGGTGAGCTGGGTGGAGCCATAGAACTCGGAGACTTTGCCGGTGACCTCGACGGAATCTTCCAGGGCTGGGTACTGGTCGGCCGGCTTATCACCCATGTAGACAAAGATGGCCTGGGAGGCGTCGGTGGACTCGGCGCCGGTGCCACCAGTCTGGATGGTAAAGCCATTAAGGCCGCCTTCGGACCACACGCCGGTGACGACGCCCTCGGCGGCCACGGTCTGGTCCTTGAGCGGGGATTCGGCGCCGGTGCCCTGGATATCGGCGATGGTGGTGACGCCCTCGGGGGCCGGCTGTGTGGGCTCGGCCGGATTCTCAGGCTGCGGGGCGGGGGCCTCGTTACCGGAGTTGGTCGGGGTAGGGGCGCCGGTGGTGAAGTCGGCGGCGTTGTCATCGGTATCGGTGCCCGCGGCGTCGCGGGAGGCGGACTTGGCATTGGACAGACCCGCAGCGGCGGTGCCTTCTTTGATGGAGGCGGCGCCGTAGCCGATGGCGTCGATGGGGGTACCGGTGGCGTCGGCAAGCTGCACGGAGCCCTTCGAGCCGGATATGTTGAGGCTGCCCTCGGCGTCTGGGGTAGGCAGGGCCTCGCCCGCGCCATTGCCGGCCGCGCCCTGCACTAGGAAGTAGCCGTGCGGGGCGATGGTGCCGGAAAGCTCCACCTTGCCGCCGGTATTGCCGGAGGCGGAGAAGTACTCCACGGTGTAGCCGGTCAGGTCAATCGGGGCATCGGTGGGGTTATAGAGCTCGATGAAGTCATGGGTGAAGGCAGCGCCCTTATTGCCGCCGCCCCCGTAGACCTCGGAGATGACTGCGGCGGAGCCATCGGTGGCGGCCGTGGCGGTAGGAACGGCAAGGGCGGCAGAAGACAAGGCGGTGGCAAGTGCCAGCGCGCCCAGGCGGCGAGAAGACATAGATTCAACCTTAAAAAGAGAGCGACAGTGTGCGTTGTCTATTAGTAGAGCGCCGCGCCGGGCCAGGTTGGAAAGCGCGCCGAAGTTTGCCAGAGCGTCGTTTGGGGTTCACGTAGAGTTTGCCCAACCGGGGTGAAACCCACACTGCGGGGGTGAGTCTAGGTAAAAGGCGGGGGTGCCAACTAAACTAAGCCGCGCAGACCAAAGCCCCATACAGTAAGGCAAATATTTCATGGCTCGTGTAGTTGTCAATGTCATGCCCAAGGCGGAGATTCTGGATCCGCAGGGCCAAGCCGTCGTCCGCGCGCTGGGTCGCATCGGGGTATCCGGTGTCAGCGATGTGCGCCAGGGAAAGCGCTTCGAGCTCGAGGTCGATGACTCCGTCACCGCAGAGGACCTAGATAAGGTGGCCGCCACGCTGCTGGCCAATACCGTCATCGAGGACTACGAGGTTGTTGGGCTGGAGGTCAAGTAAGTGACCGCCACAATCGGAGTAATCACTTTCCCCGGAACCCTGGATGATGTGGATGCCGCTCGCGCTGCCCGCACCGCCGGCGCAGAGGTGAAGAGCCTCTGGCACGCAGATACCGATCTGCACGGCGTGGATGCGGTAGTAGTGCCGGGCGGTTTTTCTTATGGTGACTACCTGCGCTCGGGCGCGATTTCTGCGCTCGCGCCGGTGATGCAGTCCGTTATCGATCGTGCGAAGCAGGGCATGCCGGTGCTCGGCATCTGCAATGGCTTCCAGATCCTTACCGAGGCGGGCCTGCTGCCGGGCGCGCTGACCCGCAATAAGGGACTGCACTTCCACTGCACCGATACCTACCTCGAGGTGGCCAATTCCACCACCGCATGGACCAGCGAGTTTGAGCAGGGCCAGAAGATCCTGGTGCCGGCCAAGCACGGCGAGGGCCGCTTCCAGGCCGGCGATGATGATATCGCCCGCATCGAGGGCGAGGGCCGTGTGGTCTTCCGCTATACCGATAATTACAACGGTTCCGTCAACGGCATTGCCGGTGTGAGCGATGAGTCCGGCCGCATCGTGGGCCTCATGCCGCACCCCGAGCACGCCATTGACACGCTAACCGGCCCATCCACCGACGGACTGGGACTTTTCGTATCCGCCATCAAGGCCGTCGCCCAGGCGCCGGCGGTTTAAGGAGGCCATTTTCATGACCGTTCATAATGACACCGTAGAACAGGCGCAGTCCACCCCGGACGAGCAGCAGCCCTACGCGGAACTCGGCCTGAAGGACGACGAGTACCAGCGCATCCATGACATCCTGGGCCGCCGCCCCACCGATGCGGAGCTGACCATGTACTCCGTCATGTGGTCCGAGCACTGCTCCTATAAGTCGTCCAAGACGCACCTGCGTTACTTTGGTGAGACCATGACCGAGGAAATGGGGGAGAAGATCCTCGCCGGCATTGGTGAGAACGCCGGCGTGGTGGATATCGGAGACGGCAACGCGGTGACCTTCCGCGTGGAGTCCCACAACCACCCCTCCTACGTGGAGCCTTACCAGGGTGCGGCCACTGGTGTGGGCGGCATCGTCCGCGACATTATGGCCATGGGCGCTCGCCCGATTGCTGTGATGGACCAGCTGCGCTTTGGGCCTGCCGACGCCCCCGATACCAAGCGCGTCCTGCCCGGCGTTGTTTCCGGTATTGGTGGCTACGGCAACTCCCTGGGCCTGCCCAATATTGGCGGCGAGACCGTCTTTGATGAGACCTATGCCGGTAACCCGCTGGTCAACGCCCTGTGTGTGGGCACCCTCAAGGTCGATGACTTGAAGCTGGCCTTTGCGTCCGGCAAGGGCAACAAGGTCATGCTCTTCGGCTCCCGCACCGGCCTGGATGGCATCGGCGGTGTGTCCGTGCTGGCCTCCGATACCTTCGAGGACGGCGCCGAGCGCAAGCTGCCGGCCGTGCAGGTGGGTGACCCCTTCGCGGAGAAGGTTCTCATCGAGTGCTGCCTGGACCTCTACCACGCCGGCGTGGTCGTAGGCATTCAGGACTTGGGCGGCGCGGGCCTGGCCTGCGCCACCTCCGAGCTGGCCGCCTCCGGCGATGGCGGCATGGAGGTCAACCTCGATAACGTGCCGCTGCGCGCGCAGAATATGACCGCGGCCGAGATCCTCGCCTCCGAGTCCCAGGAGCGCATGTGCGCCGTTGTAGCTCCGGAGAACGTGGAAAAGTTCCGCGAGATTTGCGAGCACTGGGACGTCACCTGCGCCGAGATCGGCGAGGTCACCGAGGGCAACCACCTGGTCATCCGCCACCAAGGCGAGGTCGTTGTGGATGCCCCGGCCGGCACCATTGCGGACGAGGCTCCGGAATATGACCGCCCGTATGCCCGCCCGGAGTGGCAGGACGAGCTGCAGAAGTACCAGGGCACCGACAAGCGCGGCCTGGTTGAGTCCCTGCAGAAGCTCGTGTCCTCCCCGGCGCTGTGCTCGCGCGATTTCATCATGAACCAGTATGACCGCTACGTGCGCGGCAATACCGTCCAGTCCCACCATGCGGACGCCGGCGTGCTGCGCATTGATGAGGAGACCGGCCGCGGCGTGGCCGTTTCTGCCGATGCTTCCGGTCGTTATACCAAGCTGGATCCGAACATGGGCGCCCGCCTCGCGCTGGCGGAGGCTTACCGCAACGTCGCCGTCACCGGCGCCAAGCCTGTCGCGATTACCAACTGCCTGAACTACGGCTCCCCGGAAAACCCCGACGTTATGTGGCAGTTCCGCGAGTCTGTGCATGGGCTTGCCGACGCCGCCGTGGAGCTTTCCATCCCCGTCTCCGGCGGCAACGTTTCCTTCTACAACCAGACCGGCGAAGAGCCGATCCTGCCTACCCCAGTGGTGGGCGTGCTGGGCGTTATCGATGACGTGCACAAGGCCATCGGCAACGAGCTGGGCACCGTGGGGGAGAAGGAAGTGCTTATCGCCCTGGGTGAGACCAAGGATGAGTTCGGCGGTTCCATCTGGCAGCAGGTCAGCGCCGATACCTCCGATGCTTCCTCCCTCAATGGTCTGCCGCCGCAGGTAGATATGGCCAACGAGAAGCGCCTGGCGGAGTTCTTCCACGGCAATGAGCTGCTCACCGCCGCACACGATATCTCCGAGGGTGGCCTTGCCGTCACCGCCTTTGAGATGGCAAAGCGCGCCGGTGCGACTGCCGACGGCGCCGGCCTCGGCCTCAACCTGGACCTCACCGCGGTCCACGAGGACGAGTTCGTCGCCGCCTTCTCCGAGTCCGCCTCCCGCGTGCTCGTGGCCACCACCGCCGACCGCGCCGATCAGGTCCTCGCCCGCGCCGGCGAGCTGGGCATCCCAGCCGCCATCGTTGGCGAGACCACCGAAACCGGCGCCCTCACCCTCGGTGGCGAGTCCGTCGCCATCTCCCAGCTGGTCGCCGCCTGGTCCGCCACCCTGCCGGACCTCTTCGACCACGCGGTGGGCGCTAACTCCGTAGTGGAGTAAACCGCTCCGCACTCCCGTCGCACAATGACGCGGATACGCGAAAAGCCCAGCTTCGGCTGGGCTTTTCTTATGGCTAGGTTCCTTACCTGAAAGAGAACGAGATGCTTTTCTAGTAGGTGTCCCTTGAAGGCCTCTGCCTGCGCCCGTACACTTACGGTATCGTAAGTTATCCGTTGTGGGGCAGTAGAAGGGGAGTACCGCCGTGGCACAGATCCATGCGAATAGTGCGCCGGGGCCGGGCCTTGTCCAGCGCACTTACTGGATGGCCGACCGCGGGCCAAGACCAGCGAGCCGCGGTTGGGGACATGCGATTGCAGCGTTGCTGTCGGTGATTGCCTCCACCGTGCTCATTACCTATGCGTGGATGACGCTGCAGTGGTGGCAGGGGCTTGGCGTGACCGTGTACGGAGTGGGGCTGGTGGGACTCTTTGGCGTCTCGGCGCTCTATCACCGCTACCCGTGGGCCAGTGCGCGTGCCGTGCAATGGTGGCGGCGGGCGGACCACGCGACCATCTCGGTGTTTATTGCGGCGACGTACACGCCACTGTGTCTCATTGTGCTTTCGCCGGTGCAAGCGGCGTGGATGCTGGCCGTCGCTTGGGGCGGGGCAATCTTGGGTGTGGTGCTCAACTTGGTGTGGATCAACCACCCGCGCTGGTTGGATGTGGTGGTCTACCTAGCGCTGGGCTGGCTGGTGCTACCGCTCTTGCCCACGCTGTGGACGCAGGCTGGTGCGGCCGTCGTCTGGCTGCTCTTCGCCGGCGGCGTGGTGTACTCGCTAGGCGCGCTGGTCTATGGCTTTAAGTGGCCAGGCCGCAATGCGCGTTACTACGGCTACCACGAGCACTTCCACACCGCGACCATCGCGGCGGCGGTGGTGCACCTTGTCGCGGTGTGGATGGTCGTGGTTCAGGGGGCTGCTTAATCGATGTGCTGATTCGACGGCGCCACAACTAGTGGCTTCGGCGAGTACTTGGCGCGCAGCTCGCGCAGGAGGGTGGCGTGCTCGGCCAGGCGCTTGTCTTCCTCGGTGTGCGGGTGGAAGGGGCGGGCCACCTGCGGCTGGCCATCGTGATCGAGGGCGATATAGGCCACGGTGGCATGGATGGCGGTTTGCAGGTGCTCGCGGCCGCCGCGGGGGTTGCCGGAGCGGACGTGGATGGACATCTGCATGGAGCGGGTATCGGTGCGCATCATGCGGGCGTCGACCTCGATGAGGTCACCGATGGAAATCGGGCGGTAGAAGCGGATGCCGCCGGCGTACACCGCAACGGTGCGCTCCGCGGACCACTCCATGGTGCAAGCTGCGCCGGCCTCATCGATCCACTGCATGGCGGTGCCGCCGTGGACCTTGCCGCCCCAGTTGACGTCGGTGGGCTTGGCCAGGAAGCGGTTGACCATGCGCGGGGCGTCGGAAGGCCCGTTGTAGGTTTGCTTTTCCATCTCTTCCTCGATGGCCTTGCGCAGCTCGATGCGGGACTTGGCGGCCTCTTCCACGCGGCACTGCTCATCGGTCTCCGGGGCGAAGGGCGGCACCGGGGTGGACTTGCCGGTGGCGGGGTCCTTGGCTACGAAGATGACCAGGCAATCGCAGGCGCGGGTAAAAATGCCTTCGCGCGGGTCGGCAGAGAGCACTTCGTTGACGATGTGCATGGAGGAACGGCCGGTCATAGCGATGCGGGAGCGCACCTCCACGATGTGCCCGGAAGGGATCGGCCGGGTGAAGTGAATATGGCCTACGTAAGCGGTCACGCAGTACTGGCCGGACCACTGTACGGCGCAGGCATAGGCCGCCTTGTCAATCCATTCCAGGACGCGGCCACCGCTAATGCCGGTGGCGCCGGCCATGGTGACGTCGGTTGGCGATGCCATAAAGCGCAGCGTCAGCGCCGGCGATTTCTGATTTTCCGCAACGGAAGGCGTAGGTGACATAAACAACAAGATAACAGTAGCTATGATGTAGCTATGAAAAAGCCCGTCGATCCTGCAGCCACCCGCGCGGCCGTCATGGCCATCAAAGACTGGATTGCCGCCCCGGCGGAGCACGATAAGCCTGGTAGGGCCCTGCTTGCCGACGCCGTCCGCCGCACCGCCCGCACCCTCGAGGCTGACGCGCCGGGCCATTCCGTGGAGCTGCGCGTACCCCCATTTGTTGCGGTGCAATGCATTGAAGGACCCCGCCATACCCGCGGCACCCCACCCAATGTGGTGGAGACCGACCCGGAAACCTGGCTGCGCCTTGCCACCGGATTGGCGGACTGGGAAGAGGCCGTAAGCACTGGTCGCGTCGATGCTTCCGGCTCCCGCGCGGGCGAAATTGCGCAGTGGTTGCCGCTTATTCCGTTAGTTTCCGGCGGCGCGACAGGCTAATATAAACGCCGTGGTAGAAGTACATACTCCTAGTATCACCAATCTTGACGATCATAATGAGCAGGAGCCCCGCGAAGAGTGCGGCGTCTATGGCGTTTGGGCTCCTGGGGAGGAAGTCTCCAAGCTGACCTACTTTGGTCTCTTCGCCCTGCAGCACCGTGGCCAGGAGGCTGCCGGCATTGCGGTGGGCGATGATGACCGCATCGTCGTCTTCAAGGACATGGGCCTCGTGGCCAATATCTTTGATGAGTCCACCCTGTCTGCCCTCCAAGGAAACGTAGCGGTGGGCCACACGCGCTATTCCACCGCTGGCGGCAAGGAATGGTCCAATGTCCAGCCGATGTTTTCTACCTCCTCCACCGGGGTAGACATCGCCCTTGGGCACAACGGCAACCTCGTCAACTATTTGGAGCTGCGTGAAGAGGCCGTGCAGCGCGGCTTGATTAAGCCCCATGAGGAGTCAGTTTCTGACTCCATGTGCTTGTCTATGCTGCTTGCCGACGGCGTGGATGAAGACACCTCCGTCTTCGACTCCGCCCGTGACTTGCTCCCGCGTGTTAAGGGAGCGTTTTGCCTGACCTTTACCGATGGTCACACCATGTACGCCGCCCGCGACCCGCACGGCGTTCGCCCGCTGGTCCTCGGCCGCCTGGCCAAGGGCTGGGTGGTCGCCTCGGAAACCTGTGCGCTGGATATCTCCGGCGCACAATTCATTCGCGAGATTGAACCTGGTGAGCTCGTCGCCATCGATGAGGCTGGCATCCGTTCTGTGAACTTCACGCCGGCCAAGCGCCACGGCTGTGTCTTCGAGTACGTCTACTTAGCCCGCCCAGATAGCGATATCAAGGGCCGCTCCGTCAACGCCTCCCGCGTAGACATCGGCCGCCGCCTGGCCCGCGAATACCCGGCCGAGGGCGCGGACCTCGTCATCCCGGTTCCCGAATCCGGCAACCCCGCTGCCGTGGGCTATGCCCGCGAGTCCGGCATCACCTTCGCTCACGGATTGGTTAAAAACGCCTATGTGGGCCGCACCTTCATCCAACCCACCCAGACCCTGCGCCAGCTGGGCATCCGCTTGAAGCTCAACCCGTTGCGCGAGGTCATTAATGGCAAGAAGCTCGTCGTGGTGGATGATTCCATCGTCCGCGGCAATACCCAGCGCGCGCTCATCCGCATGCTGCGCGAGGCTGGCGCGGCCGAGGTGCACGTGCGCATCGCCTCCCCGCCAGTGAAGTGGCCGTGTTTCTACGGCATCGACTTCGCCTCCCCGGGTGAGCTGATCGCTAACGCCAGCCCCTCCGATGATCCGGAAACCGTCTGCGCCACTATCTGTGACACCATCGGCGCCGATTCCTTGGGCTTTGTCTCCATTGAGGAGATGGTGGCTGCCACCGAACAGCCGCGTTCCGAGCTGTGTACCGCCTGCTTCTCGGGTGAGTACCCACTTGGCCTGCCCGCCGGAAACTCCAATGCAGACGCCGTGCGCACCCTGCTCGGCACCGAATAACAAAGGACACCTGAAACCATGAGTGACAATACTTACGCAGCAGCCGGCGTCAGCATCGAAGAGGGTGACCGCGCCGTAGAATTTTTCGCCCCGCACGCGAAGCGCGCAACTCGCCCCGAGGTTCTGGGCGGTCTTGGCGGCTTTGCTGGCCTGTTCAAGCTCGGCGATTACAAGGAGCCCATCCTGGCCGCCGGCTCCGACGGCGTTGGCACCAAGCTGGCCGTGGCCCAGGCCATGGATAAGCACGACACCATCGGCATTGACCTCGTTGCGATGTGTGTGGACGATCTCGTTGTCTGCGGCGCGGAGCCACTCTTCCTGCAGGACTACATCGCCGTGGGCAAGGTCGTGCCGGAAAAGGTGGCCGAGGTAGTCAAGGGCATCGCCGAGGGCTGTGTGCAGGCCGGTGCCGCGCTGCTGGGTGGTGAGACCGCCGAGCACCCCGGCATGATGGAAGAAAGCGAATACGATGTCTCCGCTACCGCGGTCGGCGTCGTTGAGGCCGATGGCGTGCTCGGCCCAGACAAGGTCCGTGAGGGCGACGTGCTCATCGCCATGGGCTCTTCCGGCCTACACTCCAATGGTTACTCCCTGGCCCGCCACGTCCTGTTGGAGCAGGCTGGCATGCCTCTCGACGGCCACGTGGAAGAGCTCGGTCGTCCCCTCGGCGAGGAGCTGCTGGAGCCCACCCGCATTTACGCCAAGGACTGCCTGGCTTTGGCCAGCGAATGCTCCGTATCCACCTTCTGCCACGTCACCGGTGGTGGACTGGCAGGCAACCTCGAACGCGTCATTCCAGAGGGTCTCGCAGCCGATATCAACCGCGCCACCTGGACCCCAGGCCAGATCTTCAAGCTCATCTCCTCGGTGGGCAAGGTGGATCTGGCGGAAATGGAGAAGACCTTCAACATGGGTGTCGGCATGATTGCCGTAGTCAATCCCGAAGACCGCGACCGTGCCCTAGCAATGCTTACCGCACGCCACATCGATGCGTGGGAGCTGGGCACCGTCCGCTCCGCTTCCGGCGAGGAACCGCGCGTGGTCATGCACGGCGAGCACCCAAACTTCTAGCAGGGCCCTGCCCTGCCAGGGGAGGGTATGAGGAAGGGCCCTAGGAGATTTCCTAGGGCCCTTGAGCTATCCGGCGGCGAGCGGAAGATTAGCGTTCGTCGCGGTCGGCATCATCCCATTCGTCGACGTAGTCGGCGTATGGGTCATCCTCTTCATAATCGCGGGAGTCACCCTCTTGCTGTGCGGCGAGTTCCCGTTGTAGGGACTCGATATCCATCTCGGGTGAGTTGTACTTGAGCTGGCGTGCAACTTTGGTCTGCTTTGCCTTTGCGCGTCCGCGTCCCATGTGCATGACCCCCTTGGGTTAGTAGGGCGCGCCAGGGATTCTTGGGCGCCCCATCGACTTGTCTATTGAGTATCTTCCTGTAAGACACAATAGCCTGTGTGACGAAAAAATTCCGCACCGCCCCCTAGCTAGTGGGAGATCTAACGCCCTCGCAGCCGGTTTACTGCCTCACGCCCAGCCTTGGGGCCCTCATCCTCGGGGATGGAGGAAGGATCGATAGACGCCGCGGTATCGCCCACTTCTAGGGCGCCGGAGTCCAGCGCAGAGCGCTTCACTAGGCCTAGGGCGATGGGGCCGAAATCGCAGTCATCCACAATCGTGCCGATGCGGCCTACCTTACGTCCATTGAAAGTAATGTCATCGCCCACATTTGGCCGTTGTGGTGCGGAGCCGTCGAGGTGCAGCTGCACCAATAGGCGAGGGGAGCGGCCCAGATTTTCTACGCGCGCCACCGTTTCCTGGCCGCGGTAGCAGCCCTTATTGAGGTGGACGTGGGCCGGATTAGCGGTGCTGCGGCTGATCCACTGCGGTACCTCGTGGGGGATGGACTTATTATCCAGATCCGCTGCCAGCTCCGGCTCGCGGGCACGCACGCGCTCGGCGGTAAACGCCATGAGCCCCGCTAGCCGTGCACCGGATTCCTCCAGGTATTTCGTTGCCTCGACCAAGGATTCGCGGGGAATGCCAAGGTCAACGCGCTTAATTCCTGGCCACGGGACCTGGCGGGAAAACTCCACCATGGGCGGAAGCGAAACATCGGCCTCACCCAGGAGGGTAAGGATGGCGATATTGGCTTCCTCTACGGTGACCTCGGACCAAAAGACCATCATGGTGAGGAACTTAAAGAGGGAGTCGAATTGCGCTCCGGGGACGTCAATAAGAAAGGCATCGTCGGTCCGCACGATATCCATGTGGTGGAGGATGTGGCCTTGGATGTCCAGGTCGAGGGCGCCGGCGGTGAAACCCACGGGGGCGTCGTCAAGCTTCTGTGAAAGCAGATTATTCAGAAACTCGGCGGCGTCCTTGCCGCTCACGCGAATGACGCGGCGCTGGGAGCGGTCAATGACGATGGTGCCGCCATCGGCGGCCCGTTGCTCGCCCAGCGGATTGCCATAGTGCCAGGCCACGCCCTGGGCATCGAGTACGGTCGCGTCCTGGTGCTCCGCGGCACCGGCGCGCTGCAGAAGAGGCGAAGAATAACTCACAACTACCGATGGTAGGGCATAATCAAAGGTATGAAGTTTTCGCCGCGAAAAGAGCCGGTCATCTACGTTGTGGAGCCCTTTGGAGGGTCGGTACGCAGGCACATGCCCGCGCTGCCTCTTATCTACGCCGACGATGCCGCGGTCACCCGCGGCGATGGCATCTTTGAATCCCTGCTCGTGCGCGGAGGCAAAGCCGCTAACCTGCAGCGCCACGCGCAGCGCTTCTGCGATTCAGCTCGCACGATGAACCTGCCGGAGCCGCCCATGGACAAGTGGGAAGAAGCCACCCGGCTCGCCATCGCGGACTTCTGCGGGGACGAGCAAGGCGATGCTAAATGCACGTGGACCTATACCCGCGGGCGCGCTTCTACGGGGCGGCCGAGCGCGTGGGTTGTTGTGCAGCCGATTGAGGAGAAGGTGCTAGAGCAGCGCGCCCACGGCGTCGCCGTCATGACAAGCACCCGCCTGTGGCACGTGGCGGAGGAATTGCCCGCCAAGACGCTCAATTATGCGGCCACCATGGCGATGCTGCGCATGGCGCGGGAGAAGGGCTTTGAGGACCTCATCCTCACCGATCCGGACACCGGAGAAATTCTTGAGGGCGCCACCTCTACCGTGGTGGCCGTCAAGGGCGAGAAACTGCGCACTGCGGCCGGCCGCGGCATCCTGCCCGGCACCACGCAAGCGGCGCTCTTCGCGCACGCCAAAGAGAAAGGCTATCGCTGCAAGGCCAAGCCGCTGACCGTGGAGTATCTGGAAAAGGCGGACTCGGTGTGGTTGGTGTCCTCGGTGCGCGTTGCTGCGCGCGTAACTAGGCTCAATGACAAAAAATTGAAGGCCCCGGATAACGTGGACGTCATCCGAGACCTTATTGATGCAGCGCTTGGGGCTTAGCCGGCGATGCGGGTGAGCTCCGCGGACATGTAGGGGCGCATCTCGCCATCAACCATGCGCTCGTCTACCCAGCCCAGATTGTTATTGGGCATGAGGCCGTACATGCGCTTGCCTGGGCCCAAGTTCTTCGGGCCGGTTTCCGTAACCATGGTGGAGGCGGATTCCAGCTGCCATGCGCGGTCATTGAAGGGTTCGCCGTAGAAGATTTCCACGATGCCGGTAGAAGAGGTGTAGGTGACCTCGATTTCATCCTTTTCCGAGATACGCCAGAAGCCGGTCTCGCGCACAGACGGGCCTTCTGGCTTGCCCTCGGTATCGATCTTCCAAGTGCGGGAGCTAAAGGTCAGGTAATTCTCGCCGTCGTGGGCGATGACCAGCTGCTGGCCAAAGGTGTACTCCTGGCCCTTCGTATCGTGGGCCTGGCCCTCGCCTTGCCAGACGCCCACAAGGGGGAGTAGTCCCAGCAGGCCGTCGTGCAGCGATGGGCCCTGGCGCAGGTTCGCGGTATCGTCCGGTACCGGGGTATCGCCCAGCTCGAGAGCGGGGATATTGCGGCTAGCGGCGTCCTTCCACTGCTCGGCAGCCTGGTTCACGGCATCGTTGCCATTGAGCTTTCCAGGATCATTTTCCGGGTGGGAAGCCGCGGTGGTCTCGATGTTTTCAGGGGTGGTTTCATTATTATTTTCGCTCATGGGCGTCCAGCCTAGTCGTGCACCCGCCTTCTTAACTACTAGACTTGGACCTCGTGCACGCATTGATGATCTCGAATCCAAACTCGACCTCACAAACCAACGCCCTCTTCCGCCAAATCGTTCCCTGCCTACAATCGGTAGAGGGCCTGCATCTCAAGGTGCAATTTACGCATTACCCTGGCCATGCAGAAGAGATGGTCAAGGGAATGACCAGGGATGACTACGACGTCATCATTGCTGTGGGCGGAGATGGAACCGTCAACGAGGTAGTCAACGGGCTCCTCGGCCCGGCGGATGAGCAGTGTCCCGATCCGCAGTCCATCCCGGCGCTGGCCGTAATTCCTACCGGCTCCGCCAATGTCTTTGTGCGCGCTCTAGGGTTCCCCAACACCCCAATGGAGGCTACCCATGTGCTGGCTCGCATGCTCGACCGGGATCTGCGCCGCACCATTTACCTAGGAACGTGGAACGAGCGGTGGTTTGCCGTCAACGCCGGCTTCGGTTTGGACGCGGATGTCTTGGCACGCGTGGATCGTGCCCGCGAACAGGGATTTTCGGCCACTCCGCTGCGCTACCTCAACGTTGCCATTCGGGCTTGGAGCCGTGCGCGGAAGAACCCGCCGCATATTGCAGTCAAGGCCGAGTCCAGCAGCGGCGAACAGCTGCGCAAGGACGATGTGCCACTGCTGTTTACCTCGAATACCAACCCGTGGACTTTCCTGGGCCCGCTGCCGGTAGTGACTAACCCGCGCAATTCCTTCGATGAGGGCCTTGCCCTGTTTGGGTTGGAGGAGTTTAGCGGGCTCGGCGGCGTTGTCGGCCTGTTGCACCTCTTCGGTGCTGATAAGCGCGGATGGCTCAATAAGCTCACCAAGGAAAAGACGGTGGCCTTCGACGACGCCATGCGGGTAGAGCTCGTCTGCCGCGAACCACAGCGCTTCCAAGCCGATGGAGAATCGGAGGGGCGCTTTGACGCGGTTACCTTGGCCTCCGTGAAGGATGCCATTGAGGTATTCGCCCCGCAGGATAGGCGGGAGGCCCATCAGCGCACGATGAAGGAAGTTCTCCGGGACTTTATTCGCCTGCGCTAGTCTGCGGCGCGGGGCCGACCCGGTGCTTGGTATCGGCGGCCTTCTTTTCCGCCTCTTCTACGGCCTTTTGCTCCGAGCCTTCAATCTCCAGCGGGGAGAGCTGGGCCAGCTGCACCTTGATATTGCGGCGCTGTACCTCGAAGGAAATGGTTCCTCCCTGCATCTTTACCGCGGTCGCTTGGGCCGGAAGCGGCAGCTGGCGGGTGTCGAAGTTGAGGGAAAAGGCCTTTTGTAGGCGCTCATCGTCCGTGTCATAGACCTGCATGCGAAACTCCGGACCAACCAGGCGGAGGGTGACCTTGGCGGTGGACTTGTGGGCGTCGCCAGGCAGGGTGCCCGTTAGCTCTGCTTCTGCAGAGGTGCCACCGGAGGGGGAAATATCGTCCGGGTTGGCAATCGAGAGATCGGTAATCCCTAGGAGGCGCCCCAAAGCGACGCCATCCAAGGAAATGCCGCGCGAGTAGGTGGAGACGGGTGCGCCCTCAATATCGCCGTTCATGACCTGCTCTGGGGTGACGGTGATATCGCGCAGCACGGTCGAAGCGTTGACCATGCCCAGCTTGGGCACCTCCACGTCCAAAGCCTTGACCTCGAGATAGGGGATTTCCTTTGAGGCCGCAGCCCACACGTAGGGGGTGCCGCCGATGAAGACATCCGGCGTATTATCCAGCCGCGAATTGGCTTTCACGGCTTGAGCGACCTTGTGTTCCGTGTGCATAGCCACGCAGGCATCCGCCACCCAGGCTGCAATGAGCACGCACACCACGAGGAGGACGTGCACGATGCGCCGGTCAATCTTTAGAACACTCACCCTTTCATTCTTACCCTACGTATTCTGGGGCCTATGACTAGCAATGCCTTTAAGATTACGGAAGAAAAACTGCCGGACGCCCCGGAGCTAGCTCGCCGCGTAGAAGCGCTGGCTGAGCAGGCCGAACGCCAGGATGGGATGGCGCCACTGTCGGAGCAATTCCTCAACGGTCTTAGCGATTCCCGTTTGGAGCACCGCCACCTGGTGGCTTGGGTAGGGGAGGAGCCGTGCGGCGTAGCCGGTCTGGAGGGCTCTACCGCCGAGCTATTTATCGCCCCCGACTTCCGCGGGCAGGGCTTTGGTGCCGCGCTTTACGACGCCGCCGCTAAAACCCCCAACCTCCACGCCTGGGCCCACGGAAACCTGCCGGCAGCGCAGGCGTTGGCGCACTCCCGCGACCTGCAGGTCACCCGCAAGCTGGTGGTCATGGGTATCGGGGGAGAAGAGCTTGCAGCAGCCGCCCGCCCCGAAGGCTTGCCACTGACCGCCCTGAATTACACCGAGGCGGTGGATAAGTGGGGCAAGGACTTTGTGGAAGAGCAGTGGCTCAAGGTCAATAACGAGGCCTTTTCCTGGCATCCCGAGCAAGGTGGCTGGGATCTCGATCGCCTACATCGCGGCATGGAGGCAGACTGGTTCGACCCCGCAGACCTGCTCTTCCTGTGGGATACGGCAGATGGGCCGGTCCTGGCCGGCTTCCACTGGACCAAGTGGCATGCGGAGGAAACTCCGGGCTTCGGTGAGGTCTACGTGGTGGGCTTGGCGGAAGATTACCGCGGCAAGAAGTTGGGCGGTCCGCTGCTGCAAATTGGCCTGCGCCGCATGGTGGAAAAGGGAGCTCAGCGGGTAATTCTTTATGTAGAAGCGGATAATGATCCGGCGCTGAAGGCGTACGAGCGCCTAGGCTTTGAGGTTGATGAAGAACACGTCGTTTGGGGCGTGTGTGACTAACGTCATGGGGTGCACGACGTTTGTTCACCCAGTGTTTACCTCTTGGCACCCTTTTGGTCAGATCTTGCGGATAGCTTTACACCCTGTGAGTTAACCGCACCTGTGCGCCTGCATCTCGCCCCAGAAGGCAGAGCGGGATGCAGGAAGTATCTCTCTAGGAGATGCGGTTTCCTCGGACAATCAATCTCTGATCTGCACCGGAAAGGGTTTTCCCGTGATTCGCAACTTCAAGCGCACTGCCGCAATCTTCGGCATCGTAGCCGCAACCTCTACCGCTCTCGTAGCTTGCTCTGAGGAGTCTGGCTCCTCCTCCGATTCCGCTGGCGGCGAGGACGTCTCCGGCGAGCTCGTCGGCGACGGCGCATCCTCCCAGCAGAACGCAATGTCCTACTTCCAGACCGCGTTCTCCGAGGATCACCCAGACGCTTCCCTGTCCTACAACGCTTCCGGTTCCGGCGCCGGCGTTGAGGCCTTCACCAATGGCCAGGCTGACTTCGCTGGTTCTGACTCCGCTCTGAAGGAAGACGAGGGTGAGGTCGAGGCTGCCGCTAAGCGTTGCGATGGCAACGAGGCATGGCACCTGCCAACCACCATCGGTCCGGTTGCAATCGCCTACAACCTGGGTGACACCGAGATCAACCTCTCCACCGAAACCCTGGGCAAGATCTTCAAGGGCGAAATCAAGAAGTGGAACGACAAGGCCATCGCTGCTGACAACGAGGGCACTGACCTGCCGGACAAGGACATCACCGTCATCTTCCGTTCTGACGAGTCCGGTACCTCCGCAAACTTCCAGAAGTTCCTGAAGGCCGCTACCGGTGACTGGGACTCCGAGGGCAAGCAGTTCCCAGACGCTGTTGGTGAGGGTGCTAACGGCTCCTCCGGCGTTGCTGACCAGGTTGCAAGCATCGATGGTGCTATCACCTACGTCGAGGCCGGCTTCGCAGACCAGAAGGAAGGCGAGGGCGTCAAGAAGGCCAAGATCGACTTCGGCCACGGCCCGGTTGAGCTGTCCACCGAGTCCGTCAACAAGGCTCTGGAGAACCTGGAGTTCAAGGAGACCGACTCCGAGCACAACATGGTTGTTGACTCCGAGGCACTGTTCTCCTCCGACAACGAGGGTGCATACCCGCTCATCCTGACCACCTACAACATCGTCTGCTCCAAGGGCTACGATGAGGAGACCTCCAAGCTGGTCAAGTCCTTCTTCACCACCGTCCTGGATCACCAGGATGACCAGCTGGCTGAGCAGGGCTTCATCCCAGTTGAGGGTGCTCACCTGGACAAGCTGAAGGCTGCTGTTGACGCTCTGCAGTAAGCGCTAAAGCTGTAAAAGCTTAATACCTCCCGCCCCCACTGCCGCACACGATTCGCGCTTTGGGGGCGCAGGTATGTAACGATATTTTCCATTTTTAACGCTGAAAAGGATTAACAGTCTCATGGCAGACAATAATCTCACCACGGCTCCAGAGCAGACGGATGCAAACGCCACCTCTGCCGAGCGAGTCTCCAACAGCGGACACGACGAGGTAGCTACCACCAGCTCCAATAGCGGCGTTAAGCGCCCAGGCGACCGTGTCTTTGAATTCCTGTCCACTGCTTCGGCAACCCTCATCACCGTTATGATTGCCGCCATTGCCGCCTTCCTGCTGTGGCGTGCGGTTCCCGCCCTAGGCGTTAACGACGGCGGCATCATGGGCTTCTTCACCTACGGCGGCCGCTGGGAGACCACCGATACCTCTGCGATGAAGTTCGGGATCCCGACCATGTTCGGTACCACCGTTCTCATCTCCGTCTTCGCCCTTCTGCTGGCTATGCCGGTGGCCCTAGCCATCGCCATCTTCCTGTCCAACTACGCGCCTGCCCGCTTGGTTAAGCCGCTCGGCTTCCTCGTGGACATGCTCGCTGCAGTTCCGTCCATCGTCTACGGCCTGTGGGGTTGGCAGGTTCTTGGCCCGGCACTGTCCGGTTTCTACTCCTGGATGGAATCCTGGGCGGGTGGATTCTTCCTGTTCCACGTCTTCGATAACTCGCCGTCGTTTGCAACCGGCCGCAACCTGTTTACCGGTGGCATCGTGCTTGCCGTGATGATTCTGCCGATCATCGCTGCTACCGCGCGCGAGGTCTTCGTGCAGACCCCTCCGGGCCAGGTGGAATCCGCCCTGGCTCTGGGCGCTACCCGCTGGGAAGTTATCCGCATGACCGTTCTGCCGTTCGGTATGTCCGGCTACATCGCCGGCTCCATGCTCGGCCTGGGCCGTGCACTGGGTGAGACCATGGCGCTGTACATGGTTGTCTCCCCGCTGATTGACTTCCGCTTCTCGCTTTTCGACGGCGGCACGACCTTCGCCACGGCCATCGCCCTGGCATCTGCTGAGTTCGGTAACGAGATGCGCGCTGGTGCCTACATCGCCGCCGGCCTCATGCTGTTCTTGCTGACCTTCGTGGTCAACGCCATTGCCCGCGCCATCGTGAAGAATAAGTAAGGAGGGGAGGATCAATGACTACGACTACTAATGCCAAGCCTGCCTCCCAAGGCGGCGCGACCTTCCTGGACATCTCCGGCTCCCGCAAGATGACCAATAACATCGCCACCGCGGTGGTCTGGGGCGCAATGATTCTGGCCATGGTTCCGCTGGTGTGGGTTCTGTGGGAACTCATCGCCCGCGGCAGTGGCGTCATCCTCAACCCTGAGTGGTGGACCGCCTCCCAGCGCGGCATCATGAATAGCTCTGCCGGCGGCGGTGCCGCTCACGCCATTGTGGGTACCTTCGTCCAGACCATTCTGGCCTCCATTATCTCTATCCCGATCGGTATCTTTACCGCCATCTACTTGGTGGAGTACTCCAAGGGCGGCTGGCTCGGCCGCATCACCACCTTCATGGTAGACATCCTGTCCGGCGTGCCTTCCATCGTTGCGGCCCTGTTCATCTTCGCCATGTGGATTACCCTGTTCGGCTTCGGCCGCTCCGGCTTCGCCGTGGCGCTATCCCTGGTGCTGCTGATGATTCCGATTGTGGTGCGCAATACCGAAGAGATGCTGCGCGTGGTCCCAATGGACCTGCGTGAGGCGTCCTTCGCTCTCGGCGTTCCGAAGTGGAAGACCATCGCCCGCATCGTTCTACCTACCGCACTGTCCGGCATCGTCACCGGCATCATGCTGGCGATTGCCCGCGTGATGGGTGAGTCCTCGCCGGTGCTGGTCTTGGTTGGTTCCTCCTCCGTCATCAACTGGGATGCTTTCAAGGGCTCGCAGTCCTCGCTCCCGCTGATGATGCTGGATATGTACAAGGCCGGCGCACAGCCCGCCGTACTGGACAAGCTCTGGGGCGCAGCGTTGACGCTGGTTATCCTCATCGCCGTCCTCAATATTGCGGCCCGCATCGTTTCCGCGAAGTTCTCGGTTAAGAAGTAAACGCCGTACCACTCGATTCCGCCATACACTTGCTAGAGGAGAAACTCCCAAATGTCTAAGCTCGCGCTCAATGACGTGAACATTTTTTACGGCGACTTCCACGCCGTGCAGAACGTGAATATGCAGATCCCGGCCCAGGCCGTGACCGCATTCATCGGCCCTTCCGGCTGTGGTAAGTCCACCGTGCTGCGCACCATTAACCGCATGCACGAGGTCATCCCCGGCGCCTACGTTAAGGGCGAAATCCTGCTCGATGGCACCAATATCTACGGTCCGAAGGTTGACCCGGTATCCGTGCGCAACACCATCGGCATGGTCTTCCAGAAGGCTAACCCGTTCCCCACGATGTCCATCGAGGACAACGTGGTGGCAGGCCTGAAGCTGTCCGGTGAAAAGAACAAGAAGAAGCTCAAGGAGGTCGCGGAGAAGTCCCTGCGCGGCGCCAACCTGTGGGATGAGGTTAAGGACCGCCTGGATAAGCCAGGCGGCGGCCTCTCCGGTGGTCAGCAGCAGCGTCTGTGCATCGCCCGCGCTATCGCCGTGGAGCCAGAGGTATTGCTCATGGACGAGCCTTGTTCCGCACTGGACCCGATTTCCACCCTCGCCGTGGAGGACCTCATCCACGAGCTGAAGGAAAACTTCACCATCGTGATCGTGACCCACAACATGCAGCAGGCTGCCCGCGTATCCGATAAGACCGGCTTCTTCTCCCTGGAAGCAACCGGTAAGCCGGGCCACCTGGTGGAGTTCGATGACACCACCAAGATCTTTGAGAATCCTTCTCAGAAGGAGACCGAGGATTACATCTCTGGCCGCTTTGGCTAAAGAGTAAGAGAGATTGTCCGAGAGAAGGGGGCCGGTTCGAAAGAACCGGCCCCCTTCTTTGGTGCTTAAATCCGTCTAACGGCGGAATTGACGCTCGAGGTCAGCCATCCGTGCTTCGAAGTCGGCGTCCTTTTTGTCCTCTTCTAGCTTCTTGGCATAGTCATTGGGCAAAAGACCCGTGGCCAGATAGATGATGTGGCCGGCCACGGAGACGCAGTGGTCTGCATAGCGCTCGTAGTAGCGCGTAATTTGCGAGGTCTCTACTGCCTCGCGCACGGTGCCCTCCCATTCGCGCTGGGTCAGGATGCGCAAGATGTGGGAGTTGATATCATCCACCGCGTCATCGTCGGCACGGAGATTGATGGATAAATCCGCATCAGGGGTGACGAGGATATCGTGCAGCACTGACCCCATTTCTTCAGTGAGGCGGTACATCTCCTCGAAGTAGCCGATGTAACTCGCCGGTACCACGGCGTCAGGGTGGCGGCGGCGCGCGGAGTCCGCTATGTGCTGGGCTAAACGGCCCATGCGGTAGAGATCCTCCACGATATAAATCGAGGAGACCACCTGACGGAGGTCCTGTGCCATGGGGTTTTCCAGGGCCAAGAGTTTTACGGCACGCTCAGAGCACCTAGCGCGGAACTCATCTAGCTCCTCAGTCATGGTGAGAGCATCTTCCGCGGAGTCCAAGGCGCCCTGCAGCAGCGCCACGGAGGCCTTATCCATGATGTCGCGAACGGTATCGCACATCACGATGAGGTCGTGGGAGAAATTGTCTAGGTGTTCCCTGTAAGCGGCACGCATGCCAAAGATAATAGCGAAAAATTTCGGGGCTTGCGCAACTTAAGCAGAGCATAAATGCAAGCTTCCTGTGTGCCCCTAGCTGCTCTTATACCTTTGTTAGGTTATCCGCCGGAGTTCATAATGTCAGCGGCAACCGGAACGCAATCATCCTCGGGATCGTCGAGCCAACCATCCGGCAAAGCCACCTTGGATGGCGAGCCCTGGCGGCCGCGGGCCCCGTCGGCGTCGGCAGCCAAGGCATCGGACTCTGCCCAAGGTGCAAGTAGCTCACGCAAGGCATCGAGGGAATTGACCTTGGCTAAGCCCGCGCGGACCTGGCCGCCAACTGGGAATCCACGCAGGTACCAACCGATGTGCTTGCGGATATCGCGGGAAGCATTGTCCTCGCCATCGTGCTCCGCCAGTAGCTCCGCGTGGCGGAGGATCACCTGGGTGACCTCGCCCAGGGTGGGCTCTGCCGGAATGGACTCGCCGCGCAGTGCGGCGCCGAGCTCGGCAAAAAGCCACGGGCGGCCGAGGCAGCCGCGGCCTACCTGCACGCCGTCGCAGCCGGTCTGTTCCATCATACGGCGGGCATCCTCGGCACGGAAGATATCGCCATTGCCCAGCACTGGCACGCCAGTATCCGCCAGATGTTCCTTGAGGCGCGCGATTTCGTCCCATCGGGCTTCGCCAGAGTAGCGCTGAGCGGCGGTGCGGCCGTGCAAGGTAACGGCGGCGGCACCGGACTCGACGGCGATGCGCCCGGCGTCGAGATGCGTATGGTGCTCGTCGTCGATGCCCACGCGCATCTTTACCGTGACCGGGATATTGGTGCCCTCTGTGGCCTTGACTGCGGCGGAGACGATATTGCCAAAGAGGCGTCGTTTATAAGGCAGCGCGGAACCGCCACCGCGGCGGGTCACCTTGGGAACCGGGCAACCAAAGTTCATATCGATGTGGTCCGCCAGGTTTTCGTCGACGATCATCTTTGCGGCTTTGTAGGTATATTCCGGATCCACCGTATAGATCTGGAGGGAACGAGGATCTTCCTGTGGCGCAAAGGTGGTCATGTGCAGCGTCTTTTCATTGCGCTCTACCAGTGCACGGGCGGTGACCATCTCACAGACGTAAAGGCCCGACACCGTGCCGGTGCGCTGCAGCTCCTGCTCGCGGCACAACGTGCGGAAGGCAACGTTGGTTACCCCCGCCATCGGGGCGAGGATGACGGGGGAGGAGAGATCGTAGTGTCCAATGCGCAAATTCACGCCCCAATTGTGCTAGTTAACGGGGGAAAATAGCAACCGGGTCCACAGTGGCGCCGTTCCCTATTTTTGCTTTATGGGGTAGAGGTCACACAAAAGTGGTGGAAATCTTGCAAAGATTCGCTAATGTGGGCTGTGTAACTAATTAGAACGGCCGTTATTTTGGCTGGCCCCTTAATGAAGGAGGATTACCCTTGTCAGAGAGAATCGCGTATGCCCCATTCGAGAAGCTCGTAGTTTCCGCTGAAGAGGCTGCTCAGCACGTCAACCACGGTGACCGTGTAGGCATTTCTGGCTTCACCGGTGCTGGCTACCCCAAGGGTCTGCCCACCGCCATTGCAGAAAAGGCCAAGGCTCTCCATGAAAAGGGCGAGGAATTTAAGATCGACGTCTTCTCCGGCGCTTCCACTGCCCCGGACTGCGATGGTGTTCTGGCGGAAGCTGAGGCGATTCGCTTTCGCTCTCCTTATAACTCAGATCCCACCCTGCGTAAGCAGTTTAATGATGGCACCGCTCTCTACCAGGATATCCACCTGTCTCACTCGGGCCAGCAGGTAGAAGAGGGCTTCTACGGTGACTTCCAGGTAGCCATTATTGAGGCCGTGCGCATTACCGAAGAAGGCCACGTGGTGCCGTCCTCCGCAGTGGGCAATAACCTCGAGTTCATCGAGGCTGCGGATAAGATCATCATCGAGATCAATGAGTGGCAGTCCATCAACCTCGAGGGCATGCACGATATCTATCGCATTGAAAAGCTGCCTAACCGCCAGCCAATCCCTATCACTAAGCCGGGTGACCGCATCGGTACCACCTACATGGAGGTGCCGGAGGACAAGGTTGTTGCAGTGGTAAAGACCGATGCCCCGGACCGCAACGCACCATTCAAGGAACCGGACGAAGTTTCCGAGAAGATCGCCGCCAACTTCATCGAGTTCCTCGAGGGGGAGGTCGCCGCTGGTCGTCTTGAGTATGACAAGTTCATCATGCAGTCCGGCGTGGGCAACGTCCCCAACGCCGTGATGGCCGGCCTGCTGGATTCCAAGTTTGAGAATATTCAGGCCTATACCGAGGTCATTCAGGACGGCATGCTCGATCTCATCGATGCGGGCAAGATGACCATGGCTTCCGCCACCTCCTTCGCGCTGTCCCCGGACTACGCGGAGAAGATGAATGAGGAGGCAGAGCGCTACCGCAAGCACATCATCCTCCGCCCACAGCAGGTCTCCAACCACCCGGAGGTCATTCGCCGCGTCGGCCTGATTTCCTCCAATGGCATGATTGAGGCCGATATCTACGGCAATATCAACTCCACCAACGTATCCGGCTCCCGCATCATGAACGGCACCGGTGGCTCGGGTGACTTCACCCGCAATGCTTATATCTCCACCTTCGTTTCCCCGTCCGTGGCCAAGGACGGCGCAATTTCCGCGCTGGTTCCGTTCGTGTCCCACACGGACCACACCGAGCACGACACCATGGTCATCATTACCGAGTACGGCGTGGCTGACCTGCGTGGCCTGGCGCCGAAGGAACGCGTGGAGAAGGTCATCTCCGTGGCGCACCCGGATTACCGTCCGTTGCTCGAGGAGTACTTCAACCGTGCCAAGGAAAACAAGTTCCAGCACACCCCGCACGACCTGAAGACCGCCTTTGACTTCCAGGTCCGCTTCATGGAGAAGGGCGATATGCGCGGCTAATGTAGCCACTCCCCGGCAGGCGCTCAGCGGCGAGCTGGGCGCCTTTCGCTTGCCGACGCCCCCTAATTAGGACTTTGCAAATACCGCAAGCTAAAATGTAGCGACGTTGGGCCTTTAGCTCAGTTGGTAGAGCTACGGACTTTTAATCCGCAGGTCGTGGGTTCGATCCCCACAGGGCCCACAACTGGAGCCACCTTTCGGGTGGCTCCTTTTAGTTTTTCACCATCTTCTTAATGGCGCGCATGGCCTCTTCTAGCTTCTCGGTGGCTACTTCACCGTCCTCGGCGGCGGCACCGGCCACACAGTGCTCAATATGGTCTTCCAGGAGCGCTAGCGAGACATTTTCCAACGCCGACTTCACCGCCGAAATCTGGGTAATGATGTCGATGCAGTATTGGTCTTCCTCGACCATCCGGTGGATGCCGCGCGCCTGCCCCTCAATGCGCTTGAGTCTGGCGAGGTAGCGATCCTTGCTCTTAGAATCCGCGTTATATCCGTGCACGTGCGGCTCGTGGCAGGAGCACGTTTGATGCTGGTCAGACATGGTTCCTAATCTTTCTGGGGGAGCGATTTTGTAACTAGGTGAGGTCTCCAGTATATTTCTAGAAGTCGCCTTAGCGCGACGGGCCCCCATCGTCTAGCGGCCTAGGACACTGCCCTTTCACGGCAGCGGCACGGGTTCGAATCCCGTTGGGGGTACCAACACGAAAGTGTTGGGCCGAATTAAATATTCGATTGGCCTTGTGGCGCAGTTGGTTAGCGCGCCGCCCTGTCACGGCGGAGGTCGCGGGTTCAAGTCCCGTCAAGGTCGCAGAATGAGCAGCAATCGCTTCGGCGGTTGCTGCTTTTGGTTTTGCTAGGCTGGCGCCATGGAGCCATATGTCGGAATCGCTGTCTTTGAACTCGCCTCCGAAGGCTCGGAGCACTCTAACTTCTTCCGTGAGGACTTCTTTCTCATCTATGCAAATTCGGATGAGGAGGCGCACCGCAAGGCCGTTGAATGGACTCGCGAGCAGGAATATGAGGGCCTGAAGCTGCGCCACATTGTCGATGTCGCACCCACCCTCTACGGTCATGTGGATCGAGATTGTGACCTCTATTCGCGGCACTTTTCCTCGCTGGAAGACTACAAACGATTCGAGATGAACTTGAGCGGAAACGATCCGCTTTCACCGCCTAAATAGCGTTCTGACGTGCTGATTTGGTGAGTCTTGGGAGTCTTCTGTAAAGTATCTATCCGTGCCCAAGAGCACACACATAATTAAAAATGGCCCTGTGGCGCAGTTGGTTAGCGCGCCGCCCTGTCACGGCGGAGGTCGCGGGTTCAAGTCCCGTCAGGGTCGCGGAAACCTTCGGGTTTCTGGCCAGATAGCTCAGTCGGTAGAGCACACGCCTGAAAAGTGTGGGGTCGCCAGTTCGATCCTGGCTCTGGCCACAATAATGGCTCCTCGTAAGAGGGGCCATTTTTGCTTAGTATGGGCACATGGAACACGCTATTGCACACCAGACCGATAAGTCCCGTTACGTCCTTACCGTGGACGGCGTCGAGGCGGGCGCGTGCCACTACGTAGACGCCGGCACGACCCGCGAGTTCAACCACACGGTCATCAAGGATGCTTTCCGTGGCCAAGGATTGTCCGCGCCGCTGATTAAGGCAGCGCTTGACGACGCCCGGGGCGTCGGCAAGCAAGTCATTGCTTCCTGCTCGGCAGTGGCGCACTTTATAGAAAAGAATCCCGAATACCGCGACCTGCTGCGCTCAGAAGGCATATAAAAGCGGCCCACAGTTGCCTGTGAGCCGCTGGGAGAGAATTTAGATGTAGTAGTCGGGGTCGACCAGTTTGATGCGCTCATTCGGGTTGCGCGGACGGTTCTTGGCCGGAATGCCCACCGCGATATTTTCGGCGGGAACATCCTTCGTCACCACGGCATTGGCGCCGATGGCCGATCCTTCACCGATCGTAATGGGGCCGAGCACCTTGGCGCCCGCACCGATGGTGACATTGTCTTCGATAGTGGGGTGGCGCTTGGTCTGGGTGAGCACCTGGCCGCCGAGGGTGACGCCATGGTAGAGCATGACGCCATCGCCAATCTCTGCGGTTTCACCAATGACGATGCCCATGCCATGGTCAATAAAGAACCGGCGGCCGATAGTGGCGCCAGGGTGGATCTCCACGCCGGTAAAGAAGCGGTTAATCTGCGCCAAGATGCGCGCAGGCCCGCGCAGCCCGCGCTTCCACATCCAGTGCGAAATGCGGTGAGACCACACCGCGTGGAGGCCGGAGTACACTACTGCATTTTCGACGTCGCCACGCGCGGCCGGATCGTGATCTCTTGCATTTGCTAAGTCTTCACGGATGTAGCTCATAATGTTCATGCCCACATAGTACTGGCATAAAAAAGGCACCCGCCAAGGTTGGCGGGTGCTTTTATTCAAGCGACGTAATTTAAGCTTCGCGGATGTCCTCGAAGAGGATGGTGGAGACGTAGCGCTCACCGAAGTCCGGCAGGACAACCACGATGGTCTTGCCCTCGAACTCTGGGCGCTCCGCCAGCTTCAGAGCTGCGGAAACGTTAGCGCCGGCGGAGATGCCAACCAGCAGGCCTTCCTGGGTAGCCAGGTCGCGGGATGCCTTGATGGACTCCTCGGTGGTGGCGGTAAAGACTTCGTCAAGAAGCTCGCGGTCAAGTACCTCAGGAACGAAGTTAGCGCCGATGCCCTGAATCTTGTGCGGGCCAGCGTGGCCTTCAGATAGGACAGGGGAGTCGGACGGCTCAACCGCAGCCAAGTGCAGGTCTGGGTTCTTGGACTTCAGGAAGCGGCCCACACCCGTAACGGTGCCGCCGGTGCCTACGCCAGCAACGAAGGCGTCAACCTTGCCCTCGGCGTCTTCCCAAATCTCTGGGCCGGTGGCTTCCTCGTGAATCTTCGGGTTCGCCTCGTTAGCGAACTGTGCGGCAAGGATGGCGTTATCGTTCTCGGTGACAATTTCATTCGCCTTGTCGACGGCGCCCTGCATGCCCGCAGCGCCCGGGGTTAGCACGATTTCTGCGCCGTAGGCACGCAGCAGCACCTTGCGCTCATTGGACATGGTCTCTGGCATGGTCAGGATGACCTTGTAGCCCAAGGTGGCGCCAGCCAGGGCCAGGGCGATGCCGGTGTTGCCGGAGGTGGCCTCCACGATGGTGCCGCCCGGCTTGAGCTGACCGGACTTCTCGGCCGCTGCAACGATGGCCTTGCCGATGCGGTCCTTCACGGAGTTAGCCGGGTTAAAGGATTCAACCTTGGCAAGCACGGTAGCGCCCTTGCCCTCGGTGATACGGTTCAGGCGGACCAGCGGGGTGCCGCCGATGGTTTCCATAATGTTGTTGTAGACAGCCATTCTGTGGACTCCTTTGGGAATCAGATTTGGGTTCAAATCGCGTACAACGCAAGCGTACACTACACAAGTAGACCAGTTAGTATATAAATTCTAGACCGGGCATTCGGGCATTTCATGTGGGATTGCAGCGCCAGATAAGCCGAGGGCGATTTCGAATTACCCCCACATGCTGTCTATACTTCCACTCAGTTGCCCGCTGGTCCCCAAATTCCCGGGGGAGGACGGGTACACCTGCTTGGTTACCCCCGACGAGGAAAGAGTCTCATGGAGTCGCATCGCCTCAAAGATGATGAAGAATCCGTACGCGCGGCCCTGTCGTCCCTGAAGACCGCTACAGGTATTCCAGTGACGATGTACGCCACGCTGCTGCCCGATAATCGCCTGCAGATCACGCAGTGGGTGGGGCTACGCACCCCAGCGCTGCAGAATCTGATCATTGACTCTGGCGTCGGTGTAGGTGGGCGAGTGGTCAGCACTCGCCGCGCGGTAGGTGTATCCGATTACACTCGTGCCACCACCATTTCGCACGAGAACGACCGCGTAATCCAAGATGAGGGCCTGCACTCCATCGTGGCCGTGCCCGTTACGGTGCAGCGCGAAATTCGCGGCGTCCTCTACGTAGGCGTGCACTCCCCAGTTCGTTTGGGCGACAAGGTCATCGAAGAAGTGACGATGACCGCGCGCACCCTCGAGCAAGACCTGGCTGTTAATTCCGCAATGCGACGCGCCGATGGGTCCAAGGGCGGAGCGGCCCGCGGCCACGTCATGAACGGTGCCGAGTGGGAACAAGTGCGCTCCACTCACTCCAAGCTGCGCATGCTGGCCAACCGCGTAGAGGACGAAGAACTGCGCAAAGAGCTAGAGACGCTGTGTGACCAGATGGTCTCGCCGGTGCGCGTGAAGCAATCCACCAAGCTCTCTGCCCGCGAGCTCGACGTTCTCTCTTGTGTGGCCCTAGGCCACACCAACGTAGAAGCGGCCGAGGAAATGGGTATCGGCGCAGAAACCGTGAAGTCTTATCTGCGCTCGGTAATGCGCAAACTCGGTGCGCACACCCGCTACGAAGCGGTCAATGCCGCACGCCGTATCGGCGCGTTGCCTTAAGAACCGGTAGCGTAGGCAGTTGTGAAAGATCAGTTTATTGTTTCCGGCGGTGCCCGCCTTGAGGGCACCGTTAAAGTAGATGGCGCGAAAAATAGCGTCTTGAAGCTCATGGCCGCATCCTTGCTGGCGGAGGGCACTACGACGCTGACCAACTGCCCAGAAATTCTGGACGTCCCCCTCATGAAGAAGGTTCTCGAGGGGCTCGGCTGCGAGGTAGTCATCGAGGGCTCTGAGGTCCGGATTACTACCCCTGCACAGCCGCAATCCAACGCGGATTTTGACGCGGTCCGCCAATTCCGCGCATCCGTCTGCGTGCTCGGGCCTTTGACCTCCCGCTGTGGCCACGCGAAGGTAGCGTTGCCCGGTGGTGACGCGATTGGTTCGCGCCCGCTCGATATGCACCAAACCGGCCTAGAAAAGCTCGGTGCCACCACCCGTATTGAGCATGGTGCCGTCGTGGCAGAGGCTACACACCTGCGGGGTGCGAATATCCGCTTGGACTTCCCGTCCGTAGGCGCAACCGAAAATATCCTTACCGCTGCGGTCCTCGCTGAAGGGGAAACCGTTCTCCATAACGCAGCTCGCGAGCCTGAAATCGTCGATCTGTGCACCATGCTTAAGTCCATGGGCGCCGATATCGAGGGCGAGGGAAGCTCGGTGGTGACCATCCGCGGCGTCGATAAGCTGCAGCCCACCCAGCATGAGGTTATTGGTGACCGAATTGTGGCAGGCACCTGGGCGTATGCCGCGGCTATGACCCAAGGCGATATCACCGTGGGTGGAATTTCCCCGCGCCACCTGCACTTGCCGCTAGAAAAGCTGAAGTCTGCCGGCGCGGAACTAGAGACTTATGAGAATGGCTTCCGCGTGCGCATGGATCAGCGCCCGCAGGCCGTGGACTACCAGACCCTGCCATTTCCGGGATTCCCCACCGACCTGCAGCCGATGGCTATTGGTATCTCTGCCATTGCGGACGGAACGACCGTCATTACGGAGAATGTCTTTGAATCCCGCTTCCGCTTTGTGGATGAAATGCTGCGCTTGGGTGCCGACGCCCAGGTTGACGGTCACCATGTAGTAGTCCGCGGTAAAGAACGGCTCTCTTCTACTCACGTGTGGAGTTCCGATATTCGTGCGGGTGCGGGTCTTGTACTTTCTGCACTGTGCGCGGATGAAACCACTACGGTCCACGATGTCTTCCACATCGACCGCGGATACCCCAACTTTGTAGAAAACCTGCAGCGCCTCGGCGCCACAATTGAAAGAACTCAAGAAGAAGAACTCTTTTAACGACGCCCCCAGCACACCGTTTTTCGTCGTGTGCTGGGGATTTGTCATTGTTGGAGGGGTTGGACTACATTAATCGAAGTCGCCGCGAGGTAGCCGGGAGGTTACTTTTGAGCGAATTTCGTGCGGACTTGGTTCAAGGATTTGACAGGGTTCATTGAGTTGAGTAAGTTTGTACGAGCCGCCAACGAGAGGTTAACGGTAGGTTAATTTTTTGTGGTGTGCGGATGATGTTTGAGAACTCAATAGTGTGCCAATGTACTTTTTATTTTTTGTGTGCATGGTTGTGTGTTGATTGGTTTGTCTGCCAGCAGGCTTAGTGGTTTGTTGGTTGGTGTGTGCCGGTTGGGTATGTGGAACACGTACTTATTTGAATGCTGTTTGGTGTTTCGGCTGCATTGAGATGGATTGGTTGGCATGTGATTGTGTTCAACTTTTTTGGTTTCCTTATTTTTGACCCCGTCGGGTTGAGGGAACTTTATTTTTTCTTTGTAGTAATTTTTTGGACGCCAGCATGGGCTGCACTTTTTGTGTGGTTTGTGGTGGTTTGTTTGTTTGTTGGGTTTCGGGCTTTTCACGGCCTGTTTCGGATGTTGTTCTGAAATTTTTTTGTGGAGAGTTTGATCCTGGCTCAGGACGAACGCTGGCGGCGTGCTTAACACATGCAAGTCGAACGGAAAGGCCCTGCTTGCAGGGTACTCGAGTGGCGAACGGGTGAGTAACACGTGGGTGATCTGCCCTGCACTTCGGGATAAGCCTGGGAAACTGGGTCTAATACCGGATAGGAGCCATTTTTAGTGTGATGGTTGGAAAGTTTTTTCGGTGTAGGATGAGCTCGCGGCCTATCAGCTTGTTGGTGGGGTAATGGCCTACCAAGGCGGCGACGGGTAGCCGGCCTGAGAGGGTGGACGGCCACATTGGGACTGAGATACGGCCCAGACTCCTACGGGAGGCAGCAGTGGGGAATATTGCACAATGGGCGCAAGCCTGATGCAGCGACGCCGCGTGGGGGATGACGGCCTTCGGGTTGTAAACTCCTTTCGCTAGGGACGAAGCTTTTTGTGACGGTACCTAGATAAGAAGCACCGGCTAACTACGTGCCAGCAGCCGCGGTAATACGTAGGGTGCGAGCGTTGTCCGGAATTACTGGGCGTAAAGGGCTCGTAGGTGGTTTGTCGCGTCGTCTGTGAAATTCCGGGGCTTAACTCCGGGCGTGCAGGCGATACGGGCATAACTTGAGTACTGTAGGGGTAACTGGAATTCCTGGTGTAGCGGTGAAATGCGCAGATATCAGGAGGAACACCGATGGCGAAGGCAGGTTACTGGGCAGTTACTGACGCTGAGGAGCGAAAGCATGGGTAGCGAACAGGATTAGATACCCTGGTAGTCCATGCCGTAAACGGTGGGCGCTAGGTGTGAGGGTCTTTTCACGACTTTCGTGCCGTAGCTAACGCATTAAGCGCCCCGCCTGGGGAGTACGGCCGCAAGGCTAAAACTCAAAGGAATTGACGGGGGCCCGCACAAGCGGCGGAGCATGTGGATTAATTCGATGCAACGCGAAGAACCTTACCTGGGCTTGACATACACCGGATTGGGCTAGAGATAGTCTTTCCCTTTGTGGCTGGTGTACAGGTGGTGCATGGTTGTCGTCAGCTCGTGTCGTGAGATGTTGGGTTAAGTCCCGCAACGAGCGCAACCCTTGTCTTATGTTGCCAGCATTTGGTTGGGGACTCATGAGAGACTGCCGGGGTCAACTCGGAGGAAGGTGGGGATGACGTCAAATCATCATGCCCCTTATGTCCAGGGCTTCACACATGCTACAATGGTCGGTACAACGCGCAGCGACACTGTGAGGTGGAGCGAATCGCTGAAAGCCGGCCTTAGTTCGGATTGGGGTCTGCAACTCGACCCCATGAAGTCGGAGTCGCTAGTAATCGCAGATCAGCAATGCTGCGGTGAATACGTTCCCGGGCCTTGTACACACCGCCCGTCACGTCATGAAAGTTGGTAACACCCGAAGCCGGTGGCCCAAACTTGTTAGGGAGCCGTCGAAGGTGGGATCGGCGATTGGGACGAAGTCGTAACAAGGTACCCGTACCGGAAGGTGCGGGTGGATCACCTCCTTTCTAAGGAGCTTTTATTATTCGGGTGCAGTTGCACCCTTGGTTGGTTGAGTATGCGAGTGTCATGCTGCCAACTTTTATTATTGAAAAATTGTCCGGGTGAAACACACACCTGATGAGGCAAGACCAAGTGTTTGAATGGCGCTTTGTGACACACTGTTGTCCATGCACAGTTAAACGAAAAATAATGTTGTTTGTATGTTGGTGCATTGTTGGGTGTCTGGGGCATTATCCCCCTTTTTTGTGCCTGACCATAAAGCTTGCTGACACTGTGTGTGTTGGCAGGTTGTGGTTGGGGTGTTGTGTGAGAACTGTATAGTGGACGCGAGCATTAAACACGCACGGATAGATTGCTTTTGTGGTTTGTTTGTGTGTGTTTGTGTGATTTCTTTTTTCTTTAATCAATTTTTTGTCAAGTTCACTTGTGTGGCCATCTGCGCTTTTTGGTGTGGGTGGTTTGTGTGTTCGTTATTAAGGGCGCATGGTGGATGCCTTGGCATGCTGAGCCGATGAAGGACGTGAAAGGCTGCGTTAAGCCTCGGGGAGTTGTCAATTAAGCGTTGATCCGAGGATGTCCGAATGGGGAAACCTGGCCCTGGTTATGTGGGGTTACCCTTCAGTGAATTCATAGCTGTTGTGGGGGTTTACGCGGGGAAGTGAAACATCTCAGTACCCGTAGGAGGAGAAAATAATAATGATTCTGCTAGTAGTGGCGAACGAACGTGGATGAGGCTAAACCGTGTGCATGTGATACCTGGTAGGGGTTGTGTGTGCGGTGTTGTGGGCCCCAACGTGCGGTGACTACCATCATCGTGCTCGTGTGTTGTTGTTAGGTGAAGTGGTTTGGAATTACCTGCCGGAGAAGGTGAGAGTCCTGTAGTTGAAGACAATGGCATGTGGGTTGTTGGGTTGCCCGAGTAGCAGCGGGCTCGTGGAATCTGCTGTGAATCTGCCGGGACCACCCGGTAAGCCTAAATACTCAGTGTGACCGATAGTGTATGAGTACCGTGAGGGAATGGTGAAAAGTACCCCGGGAGGGGAGTGAAATAGTTCCTGAAACCATGTGCTTACAATCCGTCAGAGCACCGTTTGTGTGTGATGGCGTGCCTTTTGAAGAATGAGCCTGCGAGTCAGCGGCATGTCGCGAGGTTAACCCGTGTGGGGTAGCCGTAGGGAAACCGAATCCTAATGGGGTGTATAGTGGCATGTCCTGGACCCGAAGCGGGGTGATCTACCCATGGCCAGTGTGAAGCAGCTGTAAGAGGTTGTGGAGGCGCGAACCCACGTAGGTTGAAAACTGCGGGGATGAGCTGTGGGTAGGGGTGAAAGGCCAATCAAACTCCGTGATAGCTGGTTCTCCCCGAAATGCATTTAGGTGCAGCGTCGTATTATAGCTTGGTGGAGGTAGAGCGACTGGTTGGTTGAGCGGGACTACAATCTTAGCAATGTCAGCCAAACTCCGAATGCCACTAATTGTGTTGTACGGCAGTGAGACTGTGGGGGATAAGCTTCATAGTCGAGAGGGAAACAGCCCAGATCGCCGGTTAAGGCCCCTAAGGGTGTACTAAGTGGAAAAGGATGTGGGATCGCGAAGACAGCCAGGAGGTTGGCTTAGAAGCAGCCATCCTTGAAAGAGTGCGTAATAGCTCACTGGTCGAGTGGTTCTGCGCCGACAATTCAGTGGGGCTCAAGTACACCGCCGAAGCCGCGGCAAACATTTTTTGTTTGGGTAGGGGAGCGTCGTGCATGGGTTGAAGCGTTACCGTAAGGAGGCGTGGACTGTGTGCGAGTGAGAATGCAGGCATGAGTAACGAATTGATAGGTGAGAATCCTATCCGCCGGATGACTAAGGGTTCCTGGGTCAAGTTCGTCTTCCCAGGGTGAGTCGGGACCTAAGGCGAGGCCGACAGGCGTAGTCGATGGATAACCAGTTGATATTCTGGTACCCGTACATGCGCGCCCATGATAAAGCACTGATACTAACCACCGCGGATGCACTGCTAGTCTTCTTTGAAGATTGGTGGTGTTGATGTCGTGGGGCCTGATGTGTGGTTCAAGTGATGGGGTGACGCAGTGAGGTAGCCACGCCACTTATTGGATTGGTGGTGTAAGCGTGCAGATCGTGTGGTAGGCAAATCCGCCACACATTTGGTTGAGACGTGATGCGTAGACCCAATGGGGTTGATGGTGGTGATCCTGTACTGTCGAGAAAAGCCTCTAGCGATGTGTGTGTATGGCCCGTACCCTAAACCGACACAGGTAGTCAGGTTGAAAATACTAAGGCGTTCGGGTGAACTGTGGTTAAGGAATTCGGCAAAATGCCCCCGTAACTTCGGGAGAAGGGGGGCCCCACGGTGTGAGCATCCTTGCGGTGTTAAGCGTTGTGGGGTCGCAGAGAATAGAGGGAAGCGACTGTTTATCAAAAACACAGGTCCATGCGAAGACGTTAAGTTGATGTATATGGACTGACGCCTGCCCGGTGCTGGAAGGTTAAGAGGACCGGTTAGTAGTCTTTGACTGCGAAGCTGAGAATTTAAGCCCCAGTAAACGGCGGTGGTAACTATAACCATCCTAAGGTAGCGAAATTCCTTGTCGGGTAAGTTCCGACCTGCACGAATGGCGTAACGACTTCTCTGCTGTCTCAACCACAGGCCCGGTGAAATTGCACTACGAGTAAAGATGCTCGTTACGCGCGGCAGGACGAAAAGACCCCGGGACCTTCACTATAGCTTGGTATTGGTGTTTGGTTCGGTTTGTGTAGGATAGGTGGGAGACTATGAAGCTATCACGCTAGTGGTGGTGGAGTCGTTGTTGAAATACCACTCTGATCGGATTGAGCATCTAACCTTGGCCCATGATCTGGGTTGGGGACAGTGCCTGGTGGGTAGTTTAACTGGGGCGGTTGCCTCCCAAAATGTAACGGAGGCGCCCAAAGGTTCCCTCAGCCTGGTTGGCAATCAGGTGGTGAGTGTAAGTGCACAAGGGAGCTTGACTGTGAGACAGACATGTCGAGCAGGGACGAAAGTCGGGACTAGTGATCCGGCACCTACTTGTGGATGTGGTGTCGCTCAACGGATAAAAGGTACCCCGGGGATAACAGGCTGATCTTCCCCAAGAGTCCATATCGACGGGATGGTTTGGCACCTCGATGTCGGCTCGTCGCATCCTGGGGCTGGAGTAGGTCCCAAGGGTTGGGCTGTTCGCCCATTAAAGCGGCACGCGAGCTGGGTTCAGAACGTCGTGAGACAGTTCGGTCTCTATCCGCCGCGCGCGTTGAAACTTGAAGAAAGCTGTCCCTAGTACGAGAGGACCGGGACGGACGTACCTCTAGTGTGCCAGTTATCCCGCCAGGGGTATCGCTGGTTGGCTACGTACGGAAGGGATAACCGCTGAAAGCATCTAAGCGGGAAGCCTGTTTTAAGATGAGGTTTCGTTAAGGTCCCCTAAAGACGATAGGGTAGATAGGCCAGACCTGGAAGCACTGTAAGGTGTGAAGGCTACTGGTACTAATTGACCACAACAAACACCAACACACATTGGTGTAACACAACAAAAAGAGTAAGAAGAAGAAACAGTCACTGTCGTGACCGCGTCCACTATGCAGTATCTGACACAACACCCAAGCAAAAGGGCACCCAAAAAGGGTTTGTACTAATGCTTCGTATGTTTGTCGGTGGTCAATAGCTGCAGGGAAACGCCCGGTCCCATTCCGAACCCGGAAGCTAAGCCTGCACACGCTGATGGTACTGCAACCGGGAGGTTGTGGGAGAGTAAGTCACCGCCGACACCAAACAACAAAAACACAACAAAATACAGAAACAATAAGAAGGAGACGGCAAACCACCGTCTCCTTCTTTTTATGTTTTGCTATTCTCCTCACCATGGACCAAAAGCAAATTTCTTATGTGGCGGACCGGGTCGAGCAAGGAATTCTTGGCCTCGAAGGCGTCGATAAGCTGCTGGCTTACTTGGACAGCCTGCATCCGGATGATTTGGCCGGCGTGGATTTCCTGGTTGACCGCATGTTTGAGGAGGAGCGTAACCAAATATGGGAGCTCACGGAAACGCTTAAGGAGTTTCTCGCGGATCTCAAGGAATGCCAGAAGTAGTGCAGACGCTTGACGAAGCAACCAACACCCTTGTAAACCTCTCCAGTGTGAACTTTACTGATTCCGTGCAGTACTCGCAGGCGTTGGTGTAGAAGTCGTAGGGAGGCTGCATGAACGTGCGCTTCGCGCCTATGTGAGCCGTCGCGCGGCTAACAGTGCACCTGGGTGCTTCACCTTTCCAGTAGACTTAGATTTACGTTTGCTCTCAAACCGTCTTTGGAGTGTTTTTATGAGCCGTTTGGTTGGCTTTGCTGGGATTGCCGTGCTGGTGATTTCAGGAGTCTTTTCTTTACTCGGTTACACAAAAATCTCGTATATTTTTCTAGCCGTTGCCGCCGTTGATCTCATGGTTGCCCGGATCTATCAGCCTGACGAATCCAATGACAGAAGAACGAAACAGCTAAAGGCAGTTAGCTGCTTCTTCATACTCCTCGGCACACTTTTCATCTATATAACAGGGTCTTGGATAGGTATCATCGCAATATTCTCGGGGATAATAGATCTCATGTCCGGAGAATTTTCAATACTTAAGAAACAACGGCAGAAGCTCTAGAGTTGGCGACTCTAATGCAAATGGCTCTCTGGGAATGTTCGACCTCAAATAGGTGGCTACTTTTGCTGCTCTCGTAGTGTGTTCGTTTAAGAACCCTTCTGGCGTTGGGTGGTTCCTGGATTGGGCTATGCGTTATGTAGTGGGGCTTGTGCCCTGTTTGGTCGATGCCTGGTAGCGAGTCCAGCTGGGTTGGGAAGAAGGATGGTCTGCTGCCATGTCCAGGTGTCCCGAATCTTTCAAACGCGATGCCGTGGTTTCTACGAGAACAATGAAGACTCCTCGCCGGACGCACCAGCCGCAAAGCTCGGCATCAACTGTCCCTCTTTACATTCTTGAGGCAAGAAGCACGGCACCCGAAAACCTGCCCGCACAAAGGCGTCCATGATTAAGCCAAAAGCGGCGAATGATTGTCGGTGTATCCCCCTTGATAGATAGAGTAGTTCCTAAGCTGCGCGTAGAATTCAATATTCTGCGCGTGGCCGCGAAGTAGATTGCTCGAAGGGGCTCAGTGGCGTGGTCAAGTCCTGGGTAGTGGTGTATCTGTTTTCGAATCTGGGGTTAGTTTCATGGCGGTGGTTTAGGGGCCATCTCGGGGATAAGGGGTGAGGGTATTCACGCGGCGATCTCCTGGTTGTTGTCGCGGTCCTCGTCGATGACCCCAGCGGCGATGATCTCTTTGGTCTGTGCCAGGCTGGTCAGTGACATATAACGCTTCTGTTGGATCCAGTCATCGTGCTGTTCGGCCAAAACCGCCCCAACAAGGCGCACAACAGCGTCTCGGTTTGGGAAGATTCCTACGACATCGGTACGCCGGCGGATCTCCCTATTGAGCCGTTCAGTGGGGTTATTCGACCAGATTTTGGTCCACACCGCTCTCGGCGCAGCGGTAAACGCCAACAGCTCGTCGAGACACTCCTCGAGGTAGGTGGCAACGTGAGGGAATTTCTGCTGGCAGAATTCAATAACCTCACGAGCTTGGGCCCACACACTAGCGGCATCGGGTTGCTGAAAGATTGTGTGAAACATCGCTGACAGAGTCGGCCATTGGGTTTTGGGAACCTGGGCCGAGAGGTTCTTCGCGAAGTGTGTTCGACACCGCTGCCAACTAGCCTGCGGCAGGCAGTCACCCACGGCTGCTTGAATACCAAGATGGGCATCACTAGTAACGAGGAATACCCCGGTCAGGCCACGGGCGATGAGGTCCCGAAAGAACCCGGTCCACGACGCGGTAGATTCCGCGGTGGCAACCTGCATGCCCAAAAGCTCTCGGTAGCCGTCAGCGTTGACACCTGTGGCCAGCAACACGCTGGTCTTTACGACACGTCCGCCTTCCCGCACCTTCATTGTCAGCGCGTCGCAGGAGACAAAGTGGTAGGGGCCTTGGTCAAGCCGGCGGGTGCGGAAGTCATCGACCATGTCATCGAGTTCTTTGGCCATCTGGCTGACCTGAGACTTCGACAAGTTGTTGATCCCAAGGGTGGCCACCAGGTCGTTCATCCTGCGAGTGGAGACTCCTTTCAGGTAGCAGGTGGCGATGACTGTGGTCAGGGCACGCTCGGTGCGGCTGCGGCGCTCTAGCAGCCAGTCAGGGAAAAATGCGCCGGTGCGTAGCTTCGGGATTGCCACATCAATGCTGCCGACTCGGGTATCAAGTTGGCGATGACGGTAGCCATTACGTGTGTTGGTGCGCTCGGCTGACACGGTGGCGTAATCAGCCCCGCAGACGGTGTCTGCTTGGGCGGAAAGAATCTGGTTGATGAAGTCAGTGAGCATTTGGCGCATCAAATCTGGGGACGCTTGAGTCAGTAGCTCTTCGAGATACGCGGTCGGATCGATATGATGAGGGTCAGCGGCCATCGCAGGGTACTTCCTTTCGAGGATAGGTAAGAGTTGATTCGAAAGGTACCCGCGATGGTCGCCTTCATGCACACCGGCACAAGACTTACCGCGGGCTACAGATACACCACGTTAGGGGACGCAACCAGTGGCGTTCCGCTTGTAGTTTGTCTATGACTACCGAACCGATTATTCGGCTCACGCGGTTGAGGGAAGTGTCCTAGATTTTCCCATCTACTTAACCGGGGGCATTGGTTGGGGCTGTTCACTGAGCGTGTCAAGTTGTTTGTGTGTGGGGCTAGGTTTATAGGTATTTGTCGAAGCGGTCGGGGTAGGCCACGGCCATTTGGTTAATGGCTTGTTTCCAGCCGGAAACTCGGGCTCCTTCCATGAGTCTGCCGGCTGTCGCTGAGACTCGTTTGCCCTGCTTCGCCCTCTTGGCAGCGCGTTTGTCTTCAATGTTGCAGATCATCAGCCACAGCGTCTTCAGGGCTGATTCATCGTTGGTGAACTGCACCCTGTTACGGGTAGCTTTACGCAGTTCATTGTTGAATGATTCAATGGAGTTCGTCGTATAGATAACCTTTCTGGCTGCTGGTGGGAACTGCAAAAACGGTACGAAACGCTGCCATGCACCTCGCCAGACCTTGACTGAGCGTGGATACTTTTCTCCCAATTCAGAGGCTTCAAATTCGTCTAAGGCCGCCTTAGCTGTGGACTCGTCCGTGGCGGTGTAAATCTTTTTCAACGCGGCCGATACACCCCGGCGATCCCCATAGGCTACCCACCGGTTCGCTGCGCGAATCAGGTGCACGATACAGGTTTGCACCATAGAGTTCGGCCAGGTTGCCTCAACTGCTTCTGGTAGGCCTTTCAGCCCGTCACAGCAGACGATAAAGACGTCCTTGACACCACGGTTAGAAAGATTGGCGCATACTTGCGCCCAAAATGAAGCGCCTTCTTCTTTGGCGATCCACAATCCTAAAATGTGCTTGATACCGTCGAGATCCACGCCGATTGCCATGTACGCGGACTTGTTGACTACTCGGCCACCGTCGCGGACTTTAATGCGCAGCGCGTCCAGGAAAATGACCGGGTAGAACTCGTCTAGCTGGCGGTTTTGCCAGACCATGACTTCATCCAAGACGGCGTCAGTAACCGCAGAAATCGTCTCATGGGAAACGTCAACACGCATCGCAGTTGCCATATGATGCTGGATATCCCTAATTGTCATCCCACCGGCATACAAGCTGACGATCATGTCATCGACATCAGTCAAGCGCCTAGAACCTTTAGGGACCATAGTCGGCAAGAATGTGCCAGCCCGATCCCTCGGGACATCAACGGTAACTGGCCCGTAGTTAGAATCCACGGTCTTTGGATACGACCCGTTGCGGTGATTGTCTGTCCCAGCTGCAGCTTTGCCGCTCCTATCACCAGACTCGTAGCCGAGGTGGGCATCCATCTCGGCATTCAAACCCCTAGTAATCGAGGCTTGCAGCATGCCGCGAACCAGGTCATTGGCATCCGTTGTGGACGTGCCTAGGTCGTCAATCAGTTTCGCGATTTCAGGGTTAGCAAGCAGCTTCTTTTCAATCGCATCAATCTTGGCCTTATCGGCCGGATCTCGTCGTGCCACAGTAGTCATTCTGGTCCATCTCCTCATGCAGGTTGGGAACCCACACACAAACCATCAGACACTCTCTGTTCACTCTAAACCTTTTCTTTTACCCCCGTTGCTGGTCGTGGCGCGACTCTGGGGATCCCTGCGGTTTTAGGGCACCCTTTTCGAACACAAACACCCCCACAGGGGTCACATGTCCACCAGTCGGGATACTATGAAGGCACTCGTTAGAAAACACATACGAACACTGTCTTCTTTCCTGGAGTGTCCTGTTCATGACTGCCACACTTGCCCCGCCCGAACCAGATACCAGCCTCGACTACCCAAACACCCTCCTCATAGGTGACCACCCCGACACCGATCCCCTAGACGATGGTGATATGCCGGAAGCGTTCTACACCACCAACGCTCCCGGCAACCACATCGGCAAAGCCGGCACCTACACACGCAAAACCTCCTGGTTCCTCTACCGCGCCATCCTCCCCCAACTAGACGAGGATGTTGACCTCAGCCTCACCAGCCTCGCCAAAGACCTCGGCATCTCCTACAACAAACTCCTAGGCTTCCTGCGCGCCCACTTCCGCATGCGCCAACTACCCCTAGTCACCGAAGTCCAAGGCCAGCATTGGATACTCGACCTGACCAAACTGCGCATCATCGACCGCGAACTCACCCGCCTAGACAACAACCCAGACCACCTCGAAGCCATCGACGCCGCACTCGCAGACTTCCTCACCCCCACCACACCCAACCAAACCGTCCCCACCGACGCCGACCTTCGCCGCTTCATCCGCACCTTCATCGACACCCACCTGCGCCCCGAAGACAAAGAACAACAACCCGAACCACGACTGCGCATCAACTACAACCCCGATAACACCACCACACTAACGCTAACCTGCGATAGCGCCACTGAGGTTACCCTCGTTTAGTGGACACCCTATTTGTGCGGATCTTGTGTCCGTAGGAGAGGATGTTCATTGTGAGTCAACAGCGCAAGAAGTACACGCCGGAGTACCGGCGTGAAGCCGCGAACTTGGTAATCGAGTCAGAGCGCCCGATCGCTCATGTGGCTAAGGAGATTGGCGTCTCCGCCGGGCTTTTAGGCCGGTGGGTCAAACTCGAGCGTGAACGCCGAGGGGCCTCGGATGGGATGAGTGAGGCGGATCTTCGTGCTGAGAATGCTCGTCTGCGCCGTGAGTTGGCGGAAGCCAAGATGGATAATGAGTTTTTGTCAAAAGCGACAGCCTTCTTCGCCGCGAAGCAACGCGAGCAGAAAAGTTCGAATTGATGCAGCAGGAGAAGGCAAACTACAGCATCAAACGCATGGCACGGCTATTAAAAGTGTCTCGGTCTGGATACTACAAATGGGCTGATACGCAGCAGAAACGACTATCCGGAAAAGATAATCGTGCAACATTTTACGATGACGTTGACCGCAAGATTCATCAGATCTGGAAAGACTCCGATGAGGTTTATGGTGCTCCCCGGATCACCGCAGAACTTACCGAGCGTTACCGGATCACCCTGAATCGCAAGACTGTGGCTAAGCGGATGCGCCTGATGGGAATTGAAGGGATTTCACCGCGTGCCTTTGTCCCGGTGACAACGATTCAAGCTAAGCGTCAGTCGAGTCTTCCTGACCTGGTCAAGCGCGTGTTTGATACTGGTGATCTCAACCGAGTGTGGATGTCGGATATTACCTACCTACGCACCAGCGAGGGATGGTTGTACTTGTGTGCGGTCCGCGACGGCCATTCCCGCAGGGTGCTGGGCTGGGCGATGGATAGCGTTCAAGATACATGCCTGGTCGAACGGGCCCTGCGGATGGCATATACACTGCGCGGTGACGTTCCTGATGGGCTGGTGTTCCACGCTGACCGCGGAACGCAATTTACCAGCGAGAAGCTCTGGGAAGTCTGCCATAACCTGGGCATTGCTCAGTCTGTGGGGCGTACTGGTGTGTGCTTTGATAACGCGATGGCTGAGTCGTTCTGGTCGACGCTTAAAACCGAGTTCTACGACCGTAAGCGTTGGCCTACCCGCGATGCTGCGCGCAAGGCCGTTGCCTACTGGATGGAAGTCGTTTACAACCGTCGGCGCCGGCACTCTGCACTAGGAATGGTCAGTCCCGTCGACTTCGAAAGAGAGTGTCTGATGGTTTGTGTGTGGGTTCCCAACCTGCATGAGGAGATGGACCAGAATGACTACTGTGGCACGACGAGATCCGGCCGATAAGGCCAAGATTGATGCGATTGAAAAGAAGCTGCTTGCTAACCCTGAAATCGCGAAACTGATTGACGACCTAGGCACGTCCACAACGGATGCCAATGACCTGGTTCGCGGCATGCTGCAAGCCTCGATTACTAGGGGTTTGAATGCCGAGATGGATGCCCACCTCGGCTACGAGTCTGGTGATAGGAGCGGCAAAGCTGCAGCTGGGACAGACAATCACCGCAACGGGTCGTACACAAAGACCGTGGATTCTAACTACGGGCCGGTCACCGTGGATATCCCCAGAGACAGGACTGGGACGTTTATCCCAACTATGGTCCCTAAAGGCTCGAGACGTTTAACTGATGTCGATGACATGATTGTCAGCTTGTACGCCGGTGGGATGACAATCAGGGATATCCAGCACCACATGGCAACGGCGATGCGGGTTGATATCTCCCATGAGACGATTTCAGCGGTTACTGACGCCGTCTTGGATGAGGTTATGGTCTGGCAAAACCGCCAGCTAGATGAGTTCTACCCGGTCATTTTCCTGGACGCGCTGCGCATTAAAGTCCGCGATGGCGGCCGGGTAGTCAACAAGAGTGCGTACATGGCAATCGGTGTGGACCTTGACGGCATCAAACACATTTTAGGATTGTGGATTGCCAAAGAAGAAGGCGCTTCATTTTGGGCGCAGGTATGCGCCAATCTTTCTAACCGTGGTGTCAAAGACGTCTTTATCGTCTGCTGTGACGGGCTGAAAGGCCTACCAGAAGCAGTCGAGGCAACCTGGCCGAACTCTATGGTGCAAACCTGTATCGTGCACCTGATACGTGCCGCGAACCGGTGGGTAGCCTACGGGGATCGCCGGGCTGTATCAGCCGCGTTGAAGAAGGTCTACACCGCCACAGACGAGTCCACAGCTAGGGCTGCTTTAGCCGAATTCGAGGCTTCCGAGCTGGGTGAGAAGTATCCCCGCTCAGTCAAGGTCTGGCAGGACGCGTGGGCGCGGTTTGTCCCGTTTCTGCAGTTCCCACCAGCAGCTAGGAAGGTGATCTATACGACGAACTCCATTGAATCTTTTAACAATGAGCTGCGTAAAGCTACTCGCAACAGGGTGCAGTTCACCAACGATGAATCAGCCCTAAAGACGCTGTGGTTGATGATCTGCAATATTGAAGACAAGCGAGCCGCCAAGAGAGCAAAGCAAGGTAAACGAGTCTCAAGAACAGCCGGCAGACTCATGGAAGGAGCCCGAGTATCCGGCTGGAAACAAGCCATCAACCAAATGGCCGTGGCCTACCCCGACCGCTTCGACAAATACCTATAAACCCAGCCCCACACACAAACAACTTGACACGCTCCTTCGAAAACCACATTGGTCTAACCACCAGTAGAAAAGAAATAGCTGCCTAAACACTAGGTAGCCCCACTACGTGTCCACGAATTGCGGTCAACCCCACCACCGCCACCATCATCGTCCGCCACATCGACGCCTACACCAACCAGGCCACCACCACCGCCGCACAAGCACTCATCGACCTCATACTCGAAGACACCCACACCAGCGTTGCCATCAACACGTTTACCACCAACGAAAAAGCCAACCTCGTCTTTCACCCCGGTGCCGGATGGATAAACCTCAACCACGCCCCCACAGACAACACCTTCATCCGCCGACTCAACGCCGACGAGGCGGACTCCTATACCCCCAGCACCGACATCCGCGCCTACACCCAAGGCAGAGACGCCACCTGCCGCTGGCCCGGCTGCACCGTCCCCGCCACCCGCTGCCAACTCGACCACCGCATCGAATACCACTTTGGCGGGCCTACCAGCCCAGATAATTTAGTAAACCTCTGCCAACACCACCACAACATCAAAACCGACCGCAGAGTCCATTACATCCTCGACCCCATTACCGGAACCATCGCCTGGCTCCACCGCGATGGCACCTACCAACTAGACCACCCCACGGGACCATTAGCCACACACCACACCCACTGGAACCACACCTGGGCCCAATACCTCACACACCAACAACAACGAACACAGCGAAAGGAGGGCTAGGGAGTAGGCCGGAGCCCGCAGTGTGTGACCCACGAGAACGGTGGTGCCGGGCTCTCGTATGCCGTTTTCCTCCTCAGGGATGATGTCGGCCGGGGGCCACGGTCGCTAGACTTAAATAGGTAATTTCCCATTTACAAGGAGAATTTGTCTCATGACTAATGCTGCGGCTCGCGCCGTTGACTTGTTTAAGCAATACGGAAGCGATGACACAGCTGTCGTCGCTCTTGATCATGTATCCATTGAATTCGGCAAGAACGAATTCACGGCGATCATGGGCCCATCGGGTTCCGGTAAGTCGACGCTGATGCACACCATGGCTGGTCTCGATTCAGCGACCTCCGGATCAGCATTTATCGGTGATACCGATATGTCGGCGCTCAATGACAAAAACATTACGGCCTTGCGTCGTGACCGGCTGGGCTTTATTTTCCAGTCCTTTAACCTTGTGCCCACGCTGACTGCGGCGGAAAACATTACGCTGCCTACGGATATTGCGGGTAAGGGCGTCGATAAGCAGTGGTTTGAGGAGGTCACTAGCCGCCTCGGCCTAGCAGAGCGCCTGGAACACCGCCCAGCTGAATTGTCTGGCGGACAGCAGCAGCGCGTGGCCTGTGCTCGTGCATTGGTTTCTCGGCCGGAAATCATCTTCGGCGATGAGCCAACGGGCAACCTGGATTCGAATTCCTCGGCCGAGGTGCTCGACATTTTGCGAACCGCGGTGGATAAGGACGACCAAACAGTGGTCATCGTGACACACGATGCCAAGGCCGCCTCGTATGCGGACCGGGTGGTTTTCCTTGCTGACGGCAAGCTTGTGAATGAGTTGCACAATCCGACGATGGAGGCCATTCACCAGGTAATGGCGGAGATTGAGGGCTAAATGGCACGCGGAAACGCAATGCGTAGAGTGTCTCTGCGCAATATCGTGGCGCATAAACTGCGCCTTGGGCTGACGATTCTCGCGGTGGTTTTGGGCACCGCGTTTATTGCCGGCTCGTTTATGTTTACCAATTCGCTGAAGTCTACGTTTGACTCCGCCGTGGATAATCAGTTCCGCGGTGTGGATGCAGTGGTGAGCCAAAAAGACGACAATGGCGCGAAACTGGATGACAAGCTGCGCCAGAAGTTGGCCGACGATAAGGATGTCAAGAACATCAATATCGCGGATTCGGAGACCGTTGTCGCGGCCGATGAGAACTCGGAGGCCTTTCAAACCCAGGGCGGCACGGCCAGTGTTGTTCCGTTCTACCCGGAAGACCAGGTCGTTGGTGGCGCCGATAAGTTGAAGGAGGGCGAGGAGCCTAGCGGTAAGGACGAGGTCCTCATCAACTCTTCCGCGGCCGACAAGTACGACATTTCCGTGGGCCAGAAGCTGACTGTGGTTCACCCCGATGAGCAGGATGAAGTCACCGTCTCTGGCATCTCGGAGCCCGCGGTAGACCAGGGCGAGAGCATCGTGCTGAGCATGGCTGAAAAGGATTACCTGGAGCGCTACGGCGAGCCGAGCCAGCTCAAGGTTTCTGCAGCCGATGGAGTGGATGCGAATGCCTTGGTGGACCACCTGAACGAGAAGTATGAAGTCAAGGCGGAGTCGGGTGAGCGCCTGGCTGAGGAGACCTCGGAGATGATGTCTTCTGCCTTGAAGTTCATCAATTACTTCCTCATCGCCTTCGGCCTGATTGCGCTGCTGGTAGGCACCTTCATCATTGCGAATACTTTCTCGATGATTGTCGCGCAGCGAACGAAGGAGTTCGCTCTCTTGCGTGCGCTGGGTGCTTCCCGTCGCCAGATTACAAACTCGGTGGTGGTGGAGTCCGCCATTGTTGGCGTTCTGGGCTCCATTGTTGGCGTGATTGCGGGTATGGGTTTGGTCGCAATCATTAAGGCAGTCATGAGCGCGCAGGGAATGTCACTCGATGGCGGCTTGGGCCTGAGCGTTTCGGCCATCGTAGTTCCAATTATTTTGGGCACCATCGTGACGGTTGTATCCGCGTGGGCGCCGGCACGGCGCGCGGGCCGCGTACAGCCGGTGGAGGCAATGCGCACTACCGAATCTGCTTCCGGAACTTCCCTGAAGGTACGCACGATTTTCGGTGCCACTATCTTGCTGGTGGGTATTGTTGCGGCGTTGGCAGGCGTGCTTTCCGACGGCGAAACCAGCGTCCGCGCCATCCTCGTCGGCGTTGGCGCGTTCGGCGTCATCGTCGGATTCTTCCTGGCCGGCCCTGCTTTGTCGCTGCCTCTGGTGCCGACGGTGGGCAAGGCAATCGGTGCACCGTTTGGCGCTATTGGTTCACTGGCGGCGACTAACTCGCGACGCAATCCGCGCCGCACCGCCGCCACTGCCTTCGCGCTAACTTTGGGCGTGGCTCTGGTGACGGCCATCGGCATGCTTGGTGCAACGATGAAGTCTTCTGTGGCCGATACCGTGGAGCAGAACATCACTTCTGATTACCTGCTTTCCGGTCCTAGCTCCGGTGAATTCCCGACGCCGAAGGATACGGGTAAGCGCGCGGCGGAGGCCGAGGGCGTCGATAAGGTGATTACCGTCGGTATGGCTCCGGTGACCGTCGATGGTCAGGCATCGATGGATTATGGTCCAGAATTCCAGCAAACGACGACTGCGGATGGAGATCCGTCGTCGATGATTGCGCTCGACATGGTCGAGGGCGATGCCAACTTGGAGAAGGGCTTCATTGCTACCGAAGATTTTGCCAAGGAACACGGCTGGAAGGTAGGAGAGACCTACAAGGTTACTTCTGCGGAAAAGGACAAGAAGGCCGAGGCCAAGCTGGTCGGTACCTTTAAGCCCACCGATGTGGTCCAGAATATGGTGCTTTCGCAGGATGTGGCGGAAAAGGTCGCACCAAAGAAGTCCTTTACCGTCCAAATGGTGGGCGTCTTGGGCCAGGAAGGCTATGACAAGGAAGAGCTGCGCCATAACCTAGAGGACTCGGTCAAGGATTTGGTCGTGGTTCAGGTTAATTCTGGCGAGGAGTATGCGGGCCAGGCGGCTGGCTTTATCGACCAGATGCTCTCCATTCTGTATGGCCTACTTGCCCTAGCGGTGATTATTGCCGTGCTGGGTATTGTCAATACTTTGACCCTGGGTGTTATTGAGCGACGCCAGGAGATTGGTATGTTGCGTGCCGTGGGTACGCAGCGCCGCCAGATCCGTACGATGATCACTCTTGAATCGGTGCAGATTGCGCTCTTCGGCGCGGTGATGGGCATCCTTATCGGCCTCGGCTTGGGCTGGTCCTTCATCGAGATCCTCGGTGATGAGGGATTGGACTCCGCGCAGATTCCGTGGGCGATGGTGCTCATTATGCTCGTAGGCTCGGCTATCGTCGGCATTATCGCGGCCGTCTGGCCGTCGAACCGTGCGGCAAAGACGCCGCCATTGGAGGCAATCGCAGACTAGGTATACAGCTAATGGTCTCATTCTTCGCGCGGAGAATGAGACCATTTTGCTTATATGCCGTGATAAATGCGGGCCGCCCAGATGGTGCCGCGCCAGGCTAGAACGATGCCGAGTCCGATGGTCCAGAAGAGGTATTTGCACAGTCGCCACCACTGTTTGCGTTTGATCATCTCACCCAGTTCCTTCGCCAATGTGGACCAAGTGGATAGGCCGCCGGCGAGGCCGAGGGCGAGGAAGGGGTGGAGAAGGGGGGCGTCGGCAAGCTGGGCGAAACCATAGGCCAGGCCAAGGGCTAGAGAGCCCAAAATATTCGCCACGAAAGTGCAGTAGCGGGCGGGGACAAGCCGGGTAAAGCCATAGCGCAGGCTGCCGCCGATGAAGCCGCCGATAAGGACGCAGAGAAGATTCATCGCAGCTTGTCACCTGCCAAGTAGCCGCCCACGCAGCCAACGATGGTGGCTAGGACATAGGCCAGGGCGACGGCCCAATGGGCCTCGGAGGTTAGGAAAGCGAAGGTAGCGAAGCTGGTGAAACCGCCGAGCACGCCGGTGCCCCAAAAGGGGCCGGGGCGGAAGTAGCCCATGAGGACACTGCCGAGGATATTGATAAGGAGCAGCGGGAGCATGCCGCCGCCGAGCGCGGCGGAGAGGAGGTACCTGGCTACCGCGCCGAGCGCAGCGCCAGCACCCACGACGAGGAACTGAGGCATGCGGCCTATGTTACTTCCAGTCCATCCCCTGGGACTCTACGAACGCGCGCACCTCATCGACTGGCTTATTGAGCTTGGGGTCAAAGGCTAGGTAGGCCTTGGTCTCGCGGGCCACGAGGCCGGAGAGCAGGAGCAGGCCAATGAGGTTCGGGATGGCGATGAGGCCATTGGCCAGGTCCGAGAAGGTCCAAGCGAGCTCGAGCTCCGAGACGGAGCCGACGAAGAGGAGGCAGGCGAAAAACATGCGGTAGGGGATAGAGGCCTTGCGGCCGCAGAGGGACTCCAGGGAACGCTCGCCGTAATATGCCCAGGCCATGATGGTGGAAAAGGCGAAGAAAATAATGGAGAGCGAAACGATGGTGCCGCCCCAGTCACCTGGGAGTACGCGAGAAAAGGCCTCGGCTGTCATGATTCCAGCCTCGTCGCGGCCCATATCCCAGGTACCGCCCACAACAATGACCAAGCCAGTGATGGTTACCACGATGATGGTGTCAATGAAGGTCTGCGTCATCGATACCAACCCCTGGCGCGCTGGGTGCGGGGTCTTGGCAGCCGCGGCGGCAATGGCGGCGGAGCCCATGCCGGACTCATTGGAGAAGATGCCGCGGGCAACACCGTATTGAATAGCCATCATGATGGTGGAGCCTACGAATCCACCGCCGGCGGCGGTGCCGGTGAAGGCATCGCTGAAAATCATCGCAAAGGCGGCGGGAATCTCCGCGGCATGCGAGAAGATTACATAGAGCCCGCCCAGGACGTAGACGATGATCATCAACGGTACGAAGGCGGCGGTAATGCGCCCGATGGCCTGGATTCCGCCAAGGAGTACGGAGCCCACCAAAACGAAGAGGATCGCACCGGTGGCTGCTGGGGCGATGCCGAAGGTCGATTCCATATTGGTAGCCACAGCATTGGCTTGGGCGAGGTTGCCGATGCCAAAAGAGGCGCAAATTGCAAAGATGGCGAAGAATACTGCGAGTACCGATCCGAGTGGCCCGGGGATGCCACGCTTCAGGTATTGCTGCGGCCCGCCGGACATCTCGCCCTTGGAATCCGTGGTGCGAAAACGCACGCCCAGGTAGGTCTCGGTGTACTTGGACGCCATGCCCACGAGGCCGGTAATCCAGATCCATACCAGTGCGCCAGGGCCGCCGATGGACAGCGCGGTGGCCACGCCTACGATATTTCCCACGCCTACGGTAGCGGCAAGGGCGGTGGTCAGCGCCTGATAATTGGAAATATCACCCTCGGTGGACTCATCGTCAGAATCTGTGGCAAAGACGTGACGCGTCGCGCGGCCCAGCGCGCGGAATTGCAGTCCGCCCAAACGAATGGTTAGCCACAAGCCGGTGCCCAGCAGGAGGGGAATGAGGATGAATGGTCCCCACACCACGGTGCTGATGGCGGAGAGGATGGAATTAAGCGAGTCCATTCTGTAAATCTAGCGAACTATAGAAATAGAGTAAATTTACCCATACCCCCAGCCGGGGGAATATTCGTCCTGCGCAACCACGGGAGAGCAGGCAAGCTGGAATGGCATCCCATCCCAACCCTTCAAGGAGCACGCCATGGCCCACGAGCGCGCCGGCACGCTGGCACAGCCCACGGATCTTATTGATATCGCAGAATTGGTCACCGCCTACTACACCCGCACCCCAGATGCGGAGAACCCGGATCAGCAGGTGTCCTTCGGTACCTCAGGCCACCGCGGCTCAGCGCTCGATTGCGCCTTTAATGAGGCTCATATCCTAGCGATTACCCAAGCCATTGTGGATTACCGCGCGGAACAAGGCGTTGCTGGGGCGATTTTCATCGGCCGCGATACCCACGCGCTGTCCGAGCCTGCCATGGTTTCCGCCCTTGAGGTGCTGCTGGCCAATGGGGTGGAGGTTCGCGTCGATGATCGCGGCCGCTACACGCCGACCCCAGCGGTCTCCCATGCCATCCTGACCCACCCAGGCACCGATGGCATCGTGATTACCCCGTCCCATAATCCTCCCCGCGATGGCGGTTTCAAGTACAACCCGCCTACCGGTGGACCGGCCGATGCTCAGGCCACCGATTGGATTGCGGGCCGCGCGAACGAGTACCTGCGCGCCGGGCTGGAAGGCGTGAAGCGGACGTCTGTCGCGGGCGTGCTGGACGAGCGCTGCGTGAAGCACGACTACGTGCACAACTACGTGGCTGACCTGAAGAATGTGGTGGATATGCAGGCCATTAAAGATTCCGGCCTGCGCATCGGTGCCGATCCCATGGGTGGCGCCTCCGTGGATTATTGGCAGGCCATCGCGGACCATTACGAGCTCAACTTGACCGTGGTGAATCCGGAGGTGGATTCCACTTTCCGCTTTATGACCTTGGATACGGACGGAAAGATCCGCATGGATTGTTCCTCGCCGGATGCTATGGCCTCGCTTATCGACGCCCGCTCTAAGTTCGACCTTGCCACCGGCAACGACGCCGACGCGGACCGCCATGGCATTGTCGCTCCCGATGCCGGACTCATGAACCCCAATCACTACCTTGCCGTGGCTATCGAGTACCTCTTTAGTCACCGCCCGCAATGGGGGAGTGCCGGTGTGGGCAAGACTTTGGTGTCCTCCTCCATGATCGATCGCGTGGTGGAAAGCCTAGACCGCGAATTGGTGGAGGTTCCCGTCGGCTTTAAGTGGTTTGTACCGGGGTTGCTCGAAGGCACCATTGGTTTCGGTGGCGAGGAGTCTGCCGGGGCGTCTTTCCTGCGCTTCGATGGCTCCGTGTGGTCCACCGACAAGGACGGCATCATTATGGACTTGCTCGCCGCGGAGATCACCGCCGTCACCGGCAAGACTCCGTCCCAGCGCTACGCAGAACTCGCGGAGAAATTTGGCGCCCCAGCCTATGCCCGCACCGACGCCCCCGCGAACCGTGAGCAGAAGGCCATCCTCAAGAAGTTGTCTCCGGACAAGGTCACCGCTACAGAGCTGGCGGGCGAGGACATTATGGCCAAGCTGACGGAGGCACCCGGCAACGGTGCCGCGATTGGCGGCCTGAAAGTAGCGACGGAAAATGCCTGGTTCGCCGCCCGTCCCTCCGGCACTGAAGATAAGTACAAAATCTATGCCGAATCTTTCTTGGGTGAGGAACATCTCAAGCAGGTGCAAGCAGAAGCACAGGCAGTTGTTTACCATGTATTAGGGGTTTAACGCTACACTCATCCTCGTGAGTAGCAAGACTAATGGGAAGCTGGTGCTCGACGTCATCAGCTTCATCGCCCGCTTTTTTATGGCTTGGGTGTGGATTGACGCCGGCGTGCATAAGCTTGGCAAAACCCTAGACATGACCCAGGCCATTAAGGGCTATGACATTTTTACGCCTGATTGGGCTCTTTACCTCGCAACGGTCATTGGCCCACTGGAGGTTATTGGTGGCGTGCTCTTGCTGCTCGGGCTGTTTTTGCGAAAGTCCTCCATCGTGGCCACCGTCGTGTTGCTGCTCTTTATGGTGGGCATCGCACAAGCTTGGGCCCGTGGACTGGATATTGACTGCGGCTGCTTTGGCTTTGACGCCCAAAATCCTGACCGAGGAATGGATTATGCGAAGACGCTGCTGCGCGACGCCGCATATCTATTCCTGACCCTATGGACCATCAAGCGCCCCTTCACCAAGTTTGCCCTTCACCCCTAGTAGTTGGGCAAGGTAGGCTGATCGAGTCCGAAGAATTGCAAAGGCAAGGTTCAAATGAGCAAAGTATCTGACCCGAACGCCAAGGGTGGCAACGGATTTATTTGGGGAGTCGGCGTGCTCCTCGTCATTATTGCCGTTGTCATTGGCTACATCGTGTGGAACGGTAAACAGTCCGATGACGGCATCGAAGACGTCAATATGACCATGGAGTACACCGATGGTGCAATCACGCTGAAGGGCGAGAATGCTACGGACGATACCCCTGAGGTAGATCTGTACGAAGATTACTCCTGTCCACATTGCGCTGAATTGGCGCAGGCCACTGATGGCAAAATGAAGCAGGCTATCGAGGACGGAAAGCTTGTTGTACATGTTCGTACCTTAAACTTCCTGGATGGCAGGGACATTGAAAACCAGGAGGGCTACTCCACTAAGGCGGCAGCCGCTATGTCGGAGTTGGCAAAGTCCGGCGACGTCAAGACCTACTGGAATTTGCGTGACTTCCTCATGCAAAATCAACAAAGTGTCGCAAATAAGTGGGAGACCGGAGATATCGCTGACCAAGCCAAGGAACTTGGTGCCGAAGATGATGTCGTCAAGTCCATGAAGAACGTGGACATCAAGCAGGGCAATAAGGTGGCAAAGACCAACTACGACAAGCTGGATAAGGAAACCGGCTCTGTCTCCTCGCCGCGTATTGTCAAGGATGGCAAGGATGTTCCATCAGAAAAGGATCAAAAGGCCGGCAAGAACCTGGGTGACTGGGTAGAGATCGTCACTAAGTAGCAGGCGATTTGGAGAGTTAAATACCCTCCATGTATATTTAAGCGAGTTGCAGCCCACAGGGTTGCACCTCGTTTGAGGGGCTATGGCGCAGCTGGTAGCGCACCACACTGGCAGTGTGGGGGTCACGGGTTCGAATCCCGTTAGCTCCACAATATAAAGGAGGGGAACATTAGTTCCTCTCCTTTTCCTTGTTGCGGTGGGCTAGAGCTCCGCTAGATCCTCATCGAGCAGGCGCTGATCGATGGCGATGCCGACGGCCGCACCGCTGCCCATCGCTTGCGAGACCTGGTCCGGCGAGCTGACCACATTGCCGGCCGCCCACAGGCGCGGTATCGAGGTCTGGCCACGCTCTACGCTGACCCACCCGTTGGCTGATTCGCAGCCAGCATCTCGTAACAGTGCGTCATTGGGCAGAAAATCGGGCCCAGTAAAGCACGCTTCGTAGGTGTCTTCTCCAGCAGAACTGTGCACCTTTACGCCGGTTGGAGTCGCTTCATCTGCTTGGACCTGTGTCACCTTTGCATCGACTACTTTTACGCCTAATCCGGCGAGCTGGGTACGGTCAAGATCGGTGAGCTCAAGGCCATTGGGGTAAAAGGTCAGCGTGTCCGTCCACGTGGACAGCAGCTTGCTGATCCGGATGGTAAAAGGCGGATTCGCGCCGCCGATGAGTGCAACCTTCTTCCCAGTGACTTCGTAGCCATGGCAGTACGGGCAGTGAAAGACTCTGGTGCCCCACAAATCGCTGAGGCCGGGGACTGCAGGGAGCTTGTTCGTGAGTCCCGTAGCGACGAGAACGTGGCGGGACGCGAGAACCTCGCCGCTGTCAAGCTTTACCTGCCAAGGCTTGCACTCAGAATCCCGGGTGAGTTTCTCCACCGAGCCCTGGGTAATGGTTCCGCCGAATTTCCCCACCTCCGCATGACCGCGCTGAAGCAATTCGGCGGGAGCCGCGCCGTCGAGGCCAAGGATGCCGTGGGCATGGTCGCTGAAGCGATTGCGGGGAGCCCCGGAATCGATTAACTGAATATTTCGGTTAGCGCGGGCCAAGGTGATGGCGGCTGCGGTGCCGGCAAAGCCACCGCCGATGATGATGACATCCGAGTACATTGCTCCTCCTTTATAGGAAGTGGGTAGCATGGTGCGCAGCCGAGTATATGCAGTCAACATCAAAGGGGCTCGCGCGCAGAATGAATCGTGATTCCACAGGGTTCTTTACATGCGAAGCGCTCTATGGGGCGTCGCCTGTACAGGCGGTAGGCAGGTTCTTTGTAAAGTACTTCAACTTTCGTGGCCGGGCGTCCATGAGTGAGTTTTGGTGGGTCTTTGGTTTCCTCGTGCTGATTTTTGTGTCAATCGGCATTATCGACCGGCACTTTGGCGTGGATATTGAGACTATTGCAGAGGCGGTACTTGTGATTCCAGTCGTTTCCTTGATGTGCCGGCGCTTGCATGATTCTGGGCGGACGGGCCTGTTATGCCTGATTGGGTTCATTCCCGTGCTCGGTGGGATTGCGTTGCTCTTTATGATGGCGCTGCCCACGCGCGAGCGCGCGGCGCTTTAAAAATTGCCTTGCCTGATTAGGCTGGGTGACATGCAGACTTTTTCAAAGCGAGTACGCGACACGGATCAAGCAGGTGCCGAGGCGGCCGGATTGCGGTGGCTCGGGGAAGCCACCGAGGCGGTGGTCAACGTCGTGAGCGCCGACGGGCTAGAAATCGTTACCGAGCGCGTGGACGAGGTCATGCCCACGCCGGAGGCGGCGCGGACATTTGGTGCGGAGCTGGCGCGCATGCACCGCGCTGGCGCCGAAGCCTTTGGTGCACCCCCTGCCGGGTGGGAAGGCAAGAACTTCATTGGCAGCATCGAGCAAGACTGCATCCCGACGGATAATTGGGGCGAGTTCTACGTTAACCAGCGCGTATTGCCCTTCGCGGAACTGGCGGGGATAAGTGTGGCGCAATTGGACTTGGTAAGGCGTGCCTGCGACGCCATCGCCGCGCGCAGTTGGGATGTGGCGCCGGCGCGCATCCACGGCGATCTATGGGCGGGCAACCTGCTTTTTGGTTCCGACGGCGGCATCATGATTGACCCTGCAGCCCATGGTGGGCACCCGCATACGGATTTGGGGATGTTGGCGCTTTTCGGGGCTCCATACCTAGAGGAGATTTTCCGGGGTTATGGTGCGCCGAAGGACATCGAGAAGTGGATTCCCATGCACCAGCTGCACCCGCTGGCGGTGCATGCGCTTACGCACGGCGCTAGCTATAACCGGCCGCTGGAGCGCGCGGCGGCCGCAACCTTGGAGGCGCTGGGCTAAAGGTTCGGCCCCTGCGGCATGATGCGCTTATGGGCACCGCGGTGCCATAAGGTTTCAATGCGTTCGCGGGCGGCGTCGGGAACCGCCTTGCCCTCCAGGTAGTCATCGATGTGGGCGTAGGTGACGCCGAGGGCTTCTTCGTCGGGAAGCTGGGGCTTATCGTCTTCCAAGTCCGCGGTGGGGACCTTCTCCCAAGTGGAGCGCGGGGCGCCGAGGTGCTCTAGGAGGGTGGCGCCTTGGCGCTTATTGAGGCCGGTCAGGGGGAGGAGATCTGCCGCGCCATCGCCCCACTTGGTAAAGAAGGCGGTGACGTTTTCCGCCGCATGGTCGGTGCCAATCACTAGCGCGCCGACCTCGCCTGCGATGGCGTATTGGGCGGTCATGCGCAGGCGGGCTTTGGTATTGCCGCGGTTGAAATCGGTGACGTCGGCAAGCTGCAGCGCATCCGCCACCTGCTCGTCGAGGGCCAAGGTGGCCGGCTTGATATCGACGGTGGGGCGGTGATCGGGCTGGATGAAATCCAGGGCAATCTGGGCATCGTCCTCATCGGCCTGCACGCCGTGGGGCAGGCGCACGGCCCAAAACTCCGCGCCGTCGACGCGCTCCACCGCCAGCTGCGCAAGCTTTCCCGCCAAGGTGGAATCCTGGCCGCCGGAAATACCCAGCACGTAGCCTTTAGCGCCGGTGGTGCGCAGGTAATCAACCAGGAAATCCACGCGGCGCTGCACTTCCGCTTCTGGATCGATAAAGGGGCGCACACCCAGGGCTTTTATGATGGTTTGCTGCAGTTTTTCGGCATCATTCGACATGACGTTCATGGTAGCCGCCTGACACAATATTGTGCTGTGAATAAGGAAGTTTATGTCAAGGTAGTAGCTGGCATAGCGGCCCTGGGTGGGCTGCTATTTGGATACGACACCGGCGTGATGTCCGGTGCCTTGCTTTTTATTAGCCCCGCATTCGACATGAGTGCCCACCAAGAGGGTTGGGTGACCTCGATGCTGCTCGTGGGTGCTGCAGTAGGGGCGCTGACGGCCGGGCGCATCGCCGATAGGTATGGGCGTCGCTTCACGCTGATTGCAGGCGGCATCATTTTCGTGTTGGGTTCCATCTGGTGTGCGCTTTCCGGCTCGGTGGGAATGCTGGCTACCGCGCGCACCTTTTTGGGCTTTGCCGTGGGTGCAGTGTCCATCGTGTCTCCTATGTATATCGCGGAGATCGTGCCCGCCAAGGTGCGCGGGCGCATGGTCTCGCTCAATACCCTCGCGATTGTGGTGGGCCAGTTGATGGCCTACCTGGTCAACTCCGCGCTGGCTTCTACCGGTAGCTGGGAGTGGATGTTGGGCTTGGCCGCGGTGCCGGGCCTGGCGCTGGCGCTCGGAATGGCTTTCCTGCCAGAGACGCCGGTATGGCTGGCAACCAACGGGCGCATGCCCCGCGCCCAAGAGATTGCCGGGCGCGCCGGGATGGATATTTCCGAGCTGACCTCGCAGGAGACCGCGCGCAAGTCCAGCGGATCCGAATGGAAGGCGCTGAAGGCCAATCGCTGGATGCAAATTACGGTGTTGCTTGCCATGTTGATGGGGCTGACGCAGCAGATTACCGGAGTCAACGCCATCGTGTACTTCGCGCCGACCATGATGAACCAGGTGGGGATTTCCACGGCCAACTCGGTTTATACCTCCATCGTTATCGGCACGGTATCCGTGCTGGCCTGCTGGGTGGGGCTCAAGGTCGTGGACCGCATTGGGCGAAAGCGATTGTTGCTGATCGGCCTGACTGGCAATGTGGTCTCGCTGTTTATCCTCTCCTTTGCCTATTCCCACGCGCAGGACTCCACCGCCATGGCGATGGTCTCGTTGGTATTCATGGCGCTGTTTATCGCCTTTCAGCAGGCGGCAGTGTCGCCCACTACCTGGCTACTCATCTCCGAGCTGGTGCCACTGCAGGTGCGCGGCCTAGGCATGGGCATTGCGGGGCTCTCGCTATGGGCCACCAACTGGGCCGTGGCGCAGTACTTCCTGCCGCTAGTGGAGTGGCTGACCGGCCCGGTGGCGTTTATCGTCTTCGGAGTCTTCGGCCTCATCGCCATCGGCTACACCAAGGTTTTGGTTCCAGAGACTATGGGACGTAGCCTGGATGAGGTAGGCGAGGAAATGAAGTCGCGCTACGAGCGCGAGTCCGCACCCGTAAAGCCTTAGTGTTTTGGTATTGACGGCCGTGTGAGGTAACATTTTTCCTCGTGTCATGGCTGGGGATTCCCAGTCCGTGCTTTACTTATTCAACCGCATGTAGATTGCGCATAACGAAAGGAGCGCCCGATGAAGGTCCGTAAGTCCCTTCGGTCGCTGAAGAAGAAGCCGGGCGCCCAGGTTATTCGCCGCCACGGTAAGGTCTTCGTGATCAACAAGAAGGATCCCCGTTTCAAGGCTCGTCAGGGCTAATTGAGACGCGATTCCATCCGCTCCCTCCGGCTTCCGGAGTGGGGCGGATTTTTTTATGCGTGAGCTCCGGCACAAAGGATAAATTCTTTTAAAACCAAGTGAACATAAAGACAAATGTATGAATATAATTAATTTGTCTATCCATGCCGTGAGAAAGAAGAATTATGTCCCAGCGAATCGTTGCCGCGCTCACTGCCGCCGCCCTCGGATTGTCCGCCCCAGTGGCGCATGCTGCAGAGCCACAGTGGGAATCCTCTGCGCCGGAGTCCCTTGGTATCAATGACCCGTCCTGCGTGCCTTCAGGGGACATCACTGAGCCCGTTGTGTTGCTGCATGGAACCTCGAATAATGCTTCCGTGTGGGGAAACTTGGTTCACCTCCTGCAAGATCAGGGGGCATGCGTGTGGGCCTTTGACTACGGCGCCGATGATGTCACCTTGCAGAATATGATTCCAAGCGTCAAAGCCATCGCGGACCTGGATGATTCGGCCGCGGAAATTGCGGATCAGGTGGACTATGTCCGCGAGGTTACTGGCTCGGACAAGGTGAACTTGGTGGGCCATTCCCAGGGCGGTATGCACATCAAGACCTATACCCAGATGCACGATGGGGCGGACCATGTGTCCCATGCGGTGGCGCTGGGTGGCAACTTCCACGGCACCACGCTCAACGGGCAGGGGGAGGCGCTCTCTAAGATCATTGCCTTTGCGCCGCACCTCGCCGCTTTTATGGCAAGTACGGCCGGCATTCAGCAAGTGGTGGGGTCGGAGTTTATTAAACGGCTCAATGCGCTGCCAGATACCGCGCCAGGCGTGCTTTATACCTCCATTTACTCGCCGGGGGATACGACGGTGACTCCGAATAGCTCTTCGCAGCTGGCGCTTGGCGACGGCGCCGATGTGGTCAACCTTGACTTAAGCGAAGTCTGTGGCGTGGCTCCTCGGCACGACAAGCTGCCGACCGACCCGACGGTGTTGAGTCAGGTCATTTTTGGGCTAAAGCGCGCCCCTGGGGAGGGTCCGGACCCGGCGACCTGTGCCTCTGGCGAGCCTTCGGTAGTCGGCTCTTAAGGTGACGTACCAGCCCTAAAATGTGAACTTTGGCACACAAAATGGTGAACTCCAGGTAAACCTGCAGGAATACCATTGGTGTAGTTTCATGGCTGTTCGTAGGTGTGGACAACATGTGGGGCCTGGGGGTGTGCCATCCTGGGAATACCACGGCTGTAACTACTACATATTGTGTTAGTTGCGGGCATTTCCCCCAAAGTATAGTGTCGTTGATGTTGCTCAGAGCGGCGCAGGAAGCGCCCGCATAGGCGGGAAAACGCGCCCCGCTCTGACGAATTTTTCAATGCAGGAGCTTTAAGGATCTATATGTCTATCACCGTTTACACCAAGCCAGCATGCGTCCAGTGCAATGCCACCAAGAAGGCCCTCGACCGTGCCGGCCTTGAGTATGACCTCGTCGATATCTCGGCCGATGAAGAGGCCCGCGATTACGTTATGGCACTGGGCTACGTTCAGGCCCCAGTGGTTGAGGCTAATGGCGAGCACTGGTCTGGTTTCCGCCCTGACCGTATCAAGGGCTTGGCTTCCGTAGCGGCCTCTGCTTAAGAGAATAGGGGAGGCCAGTAGCGATGTTGGTCGTGTATTTTTCCTCCGCGACGGAAAATACGCACCGGTTCGTGCAGAAACTGGGCTTTCCTAGCGCGCGCATCCCGTTGCGCCGCACGGACGAGCCGCTTAAGGTCAACGAACCCTATGTTTTGGTGTGCCCCACCTATGGCGGGGGTGCGTCCATTAGCCACCAGAACTCCCGGCCCGTGCCCACACAGGTAATTAAGTTCCTGAACGATGAGCACAACCGTAGTTTCATTCGCGCGGTAATCGCGGGCGGCAATAGCAATTTTGGTGCCGACTTTGGCAAGGCTGGTGACGTCATCAGCGCCAAATGTAAAGTGCCCTATGTATATCGTTTCGAGTTGCTGGGAAACGAAGACGATATAAAAATTTGTCGTGAAGGCTTATTGGCTAACGCCGCCGAGCTTGGGCTCGAGGCCGCGGCCTAGCGCCCACTACGACTTAATTAAAGATCCTGATTTTTAAGAAAGGCCTTGTCAGCTGTGAGTACGCAATTGGGGAAGACCGTCGCCGAGCCAGTAAAGCCAGAAGAGCAGTTGGACTACCACGCTCTGAACGCGATGCTGAATCTCTACGATGCAAACGGCAAGATTCAGTTTGATAAAGACCGCGAGGCCGCTAACCAATTCTTCCTGCAGCACGTTAATCAAAACACGGTCTACTTCCATGATCTGGAAGAAAAGATCGATTACCTGATTAATAACAAGTACTACGACCCGCAGGTCATCGAGCAGTATGAGTTCTCCTTTATTAAGGAGCTATTCAAGCGCGCTTATTCCTATAAGTTCCGCTTCAAGTCCTTCCTGGGTGCGTATAAGTACTACACCAGCTACACGCTGAAGACCTTCGATGGCCGCCGCTACCTCGAGCGCTTTGAGGACCGCGTGTCCATGACTGCCCTGTTCTTGGCGGACGGCGACGCAGGCCTGGCCGAGCACCTCGTAGACGAGATCATGACCGGCCGCTTCCAGCCGGCAACCCCGACCTTCCTCAACGCCGGCAAGGCCCAGCGCGGCGAGCTCGTCTCCTGCTTCCTGCTGCGCATCGAGGACAATATGGAGTCCATCGGCCGCTCCATCAATTCCGCATTGCAGCTTTCCAAGCGCGGCGGCGGCGTGGCCCTGCTGCTGTCTAATATCCGCGAGTCCGGTGCCCCGATTAAGCACATTGAGAACCAGTCTTCCGGCGTCATCCCCGTGATGAAGTTGCTGGAGGATTCCTTCTCCTACGCCAATCAGCTCGGTGCCCGCCAGGGTGCCGGTGCGGTCTACCTCAACGCGCACCACCCGGACATCATGAACTTCCTGGATACCAAGCGCGAGAATGCGGATGAGAAGATCCGCATTAAGACCCTCTCGCTGGGCATTGTCGTGCCGGATATCACCTTTGAGTTGGCTAAGCGCAATGATGATATGTACCTCTTCTCGCCGTATGACGTCGAGCGCGTCTATGGCAAGGCCTTCGGTGACATCTCCGTCACCGAGCACTATGAGGAGATGGTGGAAGACCCACGCATCCGCAAGAAGAAGATTAACGCCCGCCACTTCTTCCAGACCGTGGCCGAGCTGCAGTTCGAGTCCGGTTACCCGTACATCATGTTCGAGGACACCGTAAACCGCGCGAATCCGGTGAAGACCTCGTGGATCAACATGTCCAACCTGTGCTCGGAAATCCTGCAGGTCAACTCCGCCTCCGAATTCAACGCGGACCTGACTTATGAGGAGCTGGGCAGCGATATTTCCTGCAACTTGGGTTCCCTGAATATCGCGATGACCATGGATTCGCCGGACTTCGCCAATACGGTGGAAACCGCCATCCGCGGCCTGACCGCAGTGGCGGATAAGACCTCCATTGATTCCGTGCCGTCCGTGCGCCGTGGTAATGACGAGTCCCACGCCATCGGCTTGGGCCAGATGAACCTGCACGGTTACTTGGGTCGCGAGCACATCGAGTATGGCTCGGAAGAGGGGTTGGACTTCACCAATGCCTACTTTGCGGCCGTGCTGTATGCGGCGCTGCGCGCCTCCAATAAGATTGCCCGCGAGCGCGGCGAGTACTTCACGGAGTTCCCGCAGTCCGAGTATGCCTCCGGCGAATTCTTTGACCGCTACGATCCGGAAGAGTTCAAGCCGAAGACCAAGAAGGTGCAGGAGCTTTTCGACGCCTCTTCGATCCACACCCCGTCCGCCCAGGACTGGGAGGACTTGAAGCAGGACGTGGCCAAGCATGGCCTGTACAACCGCAACCTGCAGGCGGTGCCGCCGACGGGCTCGATTTCCTATATCAATAACTCCACCTCGTCCATCCACCCGATTGCCTCCAAGATTGAGATCCGCAAGGAGGGCAAGATCGGCCGCGTCTACTACCCGGCGCCGCACATGGATAATGACAACCTGGAGTATTTCAAGGACTCCTATGAGATTGGCTACGAGAAGATCGTCGATACTTATGCCGTAGCCACCAAGTATGTGGACCAGGGCCTATCGCTCACGCTCTTCTTCAAGGACACCGCGACCACCCGCGATGTCAACCGCGCGCAGATTTATGCGTGGCGCAAGGGCATTAAGACCTTGTACTACATCCGCCTGCGCCAGATGGCGCTGGAAGGCACCGAGGTCGAGGGCTGCGTATCCTGCATGCTCTAAACCGTTGCTAGGGCGCCTCGCTGCACGTCGTGGGGAAGGACGTGCATCGAGGCGCTTAGCCGTTTTCTGCCCGGGTGCGGTCGAGGATGGTGCGGGAGGTTTCTTCGGCGGCGTCGGCAAGCCCGGCATCAATGGCGCGGGCCAGTTCCATGTGCAGCTGTGTGGTGCCGCCGATGGGGTCGCGCTTGCGGGAGCCAAAAACCGACTTGCCCTTGAGCATCGCCACCAGGGAAGGGGCGAGTGCGGCCAGCATCTCATTGCCGGAGGCCCGCAGGATGAGGGTGTGGAAGCGCAGATCGGTTTCTAATTCTTCGCCTACGCGCGGAGACGGGGTGGATTCCAGCTCGGCCAAGCGCGCGGCGAGGCCCAGCAATTCAGCTCGCTGCTGGGCGGTGGCATTGCCTGCAGCCAGACGCGCGGCCACCGGTTCGATGCCAAGCCGCAGCTCGTTGAGTCGGGCCACTTGCTGCCCGCGCGTTTTATCGTTGTCTAAGCGCCAGCCAATGACCGCCGGGTCATAGACCGCCCACTTTTCCATCGGCAGCACCGTGATGCCCACGCGGCGCCCAGAGCTGACCATTCCGAGGTGCTCCAGGGCGCGCATGGCCTCGCGGGCTACGGTGCGGGAGATGCCAAAGCGCTTTTCGACGTCCCCCAGCCGGAACCGCTCACCCTCTGCGAGGTCTCCGCTTACTATTTCCGCGCCGAGTTGATCCACCACGGAGCCGAGTAGGGGAGGGGTGGAGCTCATGGTGGGTGAATCCTCTCTGTGCAGGCACTCGGTATAGCTGGGATCAGTATAGGCATGAGGCATCCACCACAATGGCTAAGAGGCCGGGCGAATTGGGTATGCTGGGGAGCTAAAAGTGTCCGCATTATGTATTGGAGTGACGCCGCGTGTCGCACGAGTACGATGACTACGTTTCTAGTCATGAAAAGCCAGTTAAGGCCATTAACTGGAATAGCATCCCGGATGAAAAGGACCTCGAGGTTTGGGATCGCCTCACCGGTAATTTCTGGCTGCCAGAAAAGGTCCCCGTCTCCAATGACCTGCCCAGCTGGAAGACGCTGACGGAGAAGGAAAAGGAAACCACCATGCGGGTCTTTACCGGCCTGACGCTGCTGGATACCATCCAGGGCACGGTGGGTGCGATTTCCCTCCTTCCGGATTCCCAGACTCTGCATGAGGAAGCGGTCTACACCAATATCGCCTTCATGGAGTCCGTGCACGCCAAGTCCTATTCCAATATCTTTATGACCCTGGCGTCCACGCCGATGATCAACGATGCCTTCCGCTGGTCCGAAGAAAACGAGAACCTGCAGAAGAAGGCCAAGATCATCTTGTCCTACTACAAGGGCGATGATCCGCTGAAGAAGAAGGTGGCCTCCACGCTGCTGGAGTCCTTCCTGTTCTACTCCGGCTTCTACCTGCCGATGTACTTCTCCTCCCGCGCGAAGCTCACCAACACCGCCGATATCATCCGCCTGATTATCCGCGATGAGGCTGTGCATGGCTACTACATTGGTTATAAGTTCCAGCAGGCGTATAAGCAGCTGGATGAAGAGCGCCAGGCGGAGCTGAAGGAATACACCTTCGACTTGCTCTATGACCTCTACGACAATGAGATCGACTACACCGAGGATCTCTACGATGACCTGGGCTGGACCGAGGACGTTAAGCGCTTCCTGCGGTACAACGCCAATAAGGCACTGAATAACTTGGGCTTTGAGGGGCTCTTCCCAGCCGATGAGACCCGCGTTTCCCCGGCTATCTTGTCCTCGTTGTCGCCGAACGCCGACGAGAACCATGACTTCTTCTCTGGTTCGGGTTCGTCCTATGTCATCGGCAAGGCTGAGGACACCACGGATGATGACTGGGACTTCTAAGCATTCCCGTTGATCAGCGTGGTCTAGCGGCACACCTTTTGCTCGAACTCAACCGAAAGGTTGATAACGAGCGGGGGTGTGTTTTTGCGTTTTGGGCCCGCACAATTCGGCGCGGCTGTGACATATAGCACGCTGGATCTTTGGCGAAAACCGTCGGTGGAAATAGTGGCCGCGCCACGTGCAGGGGCAATGTGGCAGATGTGGTCAGTGGTGAGGCTTGGCCTTGTGGCGAAGTATTGGGGGAAGCTGGAAAGAACAGGGGAAAATGGCCTAATATAAGGCGAGTAAACCTAGGTGTAGGTGGAGTCTGTCCACAGACACTTTGTTATTCAGGAGGATTTTATGACCGCTGTGGCGCCACGGGTCGACGATTACGTCGCCCCCACACGTCCAGAGCCAACCGGTAACGCGAAGACCGGTTCAAAGGCTTGGGTATTTCTAACCACCACCGACCACAAGCAGCTGGGCATCATGTACTTGATCATGTCCTTCAGCTTCTTCTTCCTCGGTGGCTTTATGGCACTGTTGATCCGCGCGGAGCTGTTCACCCCGGGTCTCCAGTTCTTGTCCAATGAGCAGTTCAATCAGCTGTTCACCATGCACGGCACCGTGATGCTGCTGCTGTTTGCGACCCCAGTCGTGTGGGGCTTTGGTAACTACATCCTGCCGCTGCAGATTGGTGCGCCGGACGTGGCCTTCCCGCGTCTGAACGCCTTCGGCTTCTGGGTTACCCTGCTGGGCGGCACCGTGATGCTGCTGGGCTTCGTTACCCCAGGTGGTGCGGCTGACTTCGGCTGGACCATGTACATGCCGCTGGCTGATGGTGTCCACACCCCGGGCATCGGCGCTGATATGTGGATCGTCGGCGTGGGCGCTACCGGTGTCGGTACCATTGCCTCCGCTGTCAACATGATTACGACCATCCTGACCCTGCGCGCACCGGGCATGACGATGTTCCGTCTACCGGTCTTCAGCTGGGCTGTGTTTACCGCGTCCGCCATCGTGCTGATGATCTTCCCGCTGCTGACCGCTGCGGCACTGGGCGTTCTGTATGACCGCAAGCTGGGCGGCCACATCTACGATTCCGCTAATGGTGGCGGCATCCTGTGGCAGCACCTGTTCTGGTTCTTTGGCCACCCTGAGGTTTACGTCCTCGCGCTGCCGTTCTTCGGCGTTGTGTCTGAGGTCGTTCCGGTCTTCTCCCGCAAGCCGGTCTTCGGCTACATCGGCCTGGTCTTCGCACTGCTGGCCATCGGCTCCCTGTCCATGGCTGTGTGGGCACACCACATGTTCGTCACCGGCGCTATCCTGCTGCCATTCTTCTCCTTCATGACGTTCCTGATTGCGGTTCCAACCGGCGTTAAGTTCTTCAACTGGGTCGGCACCATGTGGAAGGGCCACATCACTTGGGATACCCCGATGATCTTCGCCATGGGCTTCATGGCAACCTTCCTCTTCGGCGGCATGACCGGCGTTATGCTGGCATCCCCGGCACTGGACTTCCACCTGGCTGAGTCCTACTTCTTGATTGCACACTTCCACTACACCCTGTTCGGTACGGTTGTGTTCTCCGCCTTCGCCGGCCTGTACTTCTGGTTCCCGAAGATGACCGGCCGCATGCTGGACGAACGTCTGGGCAAGATTCACTTCTGGCTGACCTTCATCGGCTTCCACGGCACCTTCCTGGTTCAGCACTGGGTCGGCAACATGGGTATGCCGCGTCGTTACGCTGACTACCTGGAGTCCGATGGCTTCACGGTCTTCAACCAGATTTCCACCATCTTCTCCTTCGTCCTCGGCGCTTCCGTTATCCCGCTGGTGTGGAACGTATTCAAGTCCTGGCGCTACGGCGAGATCGTCACCGTGGACGACCCATGGGGCTACGGCAACTCCCTCGAGTGGGCAACCTCCTGCCCGCCGCCGCGCCACAACTTCGTGTCGCTGCCGCGTATCCGCTCCGAGCGTCCGGCCTTCGAGCTGCACTACCCGCACATGGTTCAGCGCATGCGCGAAGAAGCACACGTGGGTAGCCACTAAAGCGATATAACTCGCTAAAGCACTCCTGACTTAAGCCGCCTCCCAGCCCGCCAAGGGCCGTGGGAGGCGGCTTTGGCGTATCTTATTTGCCCCACGTGCGATAATGGGCGGCGTGAGTACCCAAGCTGATACCTATGCCGTCATTACCACCACTGGGCCGGACAAACCTGGGGTCTCGGCTGCCTTCTTCCGCGTGTTGGCGTCTTATAGCGCCGCGCTTGTCGACGTCGAACAGGCCATCTTTTCCGGCCGTATCACCCTCGCTGCCCATACCCGCATTCCCAGTGCGCGCGCCGAGCAGATTGCACAGGGGTTGCGCAATACCTTGAGCATCTACGGGCAGCAGGTATCCGTGGACGTGCGGGAGGAGGAATCTAGCGCGCGAGCTCGCTCTACGCATGCGGTGGTCCTCATGGGAACGGAAGTAACCGCCCACCACGTAGAGGAGGTCGCCCGCGTATTGGCCAACTTCGATGCCAATATCGATCGCATCCGCGGGCTTTCCACCTCTCCACTGACCGGCCTAGAGCTTTTCTTGTCCCTCGATGGTTCCGCGGCACTGGTTCGCCAGGCGCTAGCAGAGTTGGCACAGCAGATTGGCATCGACATTGCCATCGAACCGGCGGGTCTGGGCCGGCGTTCCAAGCGCCTCGTCTGCTTCGACTGCGATAGCACCCTCATTCAAGGCGAGGTCATCGAGATGCTGGCCGCGCACGCCGGCAAGGAGGAAGAGGTTGCCGCAATCACGGCCCGGGCTATGCGCGGCGAATTGGACTTTGAGGAGTCCCTGCGTGAGCGCGTGGCCGTTTTGGCCGGCCTGGATGCTTCCATCATGGATGAGGTAGCCCGCGAGATTCAGCTGACCCCCGGTGCCCGCGAGACTATTGCCACGCTCAACCACATCGGTTATCGCACCGCTGTGGTCTCGGGCGGGTTCATCCAAGTCCTGGAGGGCCTAGCCGCAGAAATGCACTTAGACTACGTCCGCGCCAATACCTTGGAAATCGCCGATGGCAAGCTCACCGGCCGCGTAACCGGCAAGGTGGTTGATCGCAAGGCCAAGGAGGGATTCCTGCGGGAGTTCGCCGCAGATTCCGGGGTAGGCATGCGCCAGACGGTCGCCGTGGGCGATGGTGCCAATGACATCGATATGATTACCGCCGCGGGGCTGGGCATCGCCTTTAACGCTAAGCCGGCGCTGCAAGAGGTGGCGGATACCTCGGTAAATCACCGGCGGTTGGATGAGGTACTACAGATTTTGGGAATTCCGGCCGAGGAGGTTGTTCGTGGATAAGTTTGAAGTAGCCCACCAGCGTTTGGTGGAGGCATGTGATTCGCGTTCGTGGCGCGATGACCCAGAAAACCCCGACGAGCCCGCCACCATCCAAGCGATGCAGATTGTGCTTAACCTGCCAAAGCAGGAGCCGCCGGCGCGCACGGAGGTGCTGGAGGCGGCCGCCAGCGCCGTTGTGGCCGTGTGCTTGGACGAGCGCGCGGGGGAGGACGGGGCCTTCGCCCACGCCCTGGGCCAGTGGTATGGCCACCGCATCCGCAAAATCGCCCGCCGGGCGCGCAATAAGGCCTGGCGCGATGTGCAGAGCCTGCCGGGCGTGACTGTGGCGGACCGTGCCCGGGCCTTCGCGCCTTCGGCCGTGGGGGAGGTGGATCCGCTCATCGGCAAGCTGCAGATCGGTCACACTGACCTTGCCTATGATGAGCCGGGAGCCCCGCTTGGCGACGCCCCCGTCATCTACGTCGACCGCAGTCTCGATATGTCTGCCGGCAAGGCCGCAGCGCAGGTGGGCCACGGTTCGATGATGCTCGCCGCGGCGATGTCGGTGGAGGAGGCTTGTGCCTGGGCCGACACGGGTTTTGAGCTTTCGGTGCGCGAGGTGCCCGGCGAAGATTTTCGCACGGCCTGCGCGCAGGACGGCGCCGTGGTGATCGTGGACGCCGGGTTTACGGAGATTGCTCCGGACTCGGCTACCGTGTGCGCCCTGCGGCGACCAATCGCTTAAGCGCGCCGCGCACCGTATCCGCGTCGGTGGTCTGCCAAAAGCTTGGCATGGAGGCCTTGAGGAAGCTGCCGTAGCGCTTATATTCTAAGCGGTTATCGAGCACGGCCACCACGCCGCGGTCGGTTACGTGGCGCAGCAGGCGGCCTGCGCCCTGTGCCATGAGCAAGGCGGCGTGGTTGGCGGAGACCTCCATAAACCCGGAGCGGCCCGCAGCATCGGCCGCCTGGGCGCGCGCCTGCATCAGGGGATCATCCGGCCGAGGAAACGGAATGCGGTCGATGATGACCAGCGAACAGGCCGGCCCCGGCACGTCCACGCCTTGCCACAGGGTAAGCGTGCCGAAGAGGCAGGAGTTTTCCTTTTGGGAGAATTTCTCTACCAGTGCGCCGATGGAATCCTCGCCTTGTACGAAGAGGTCAAAGGGGATGCGCGGCTTGAGGGCGGTGGCCGCCTCATCCGCGGCGCGGCGGGAGGAGAACAGACCAAGCGTGCGCCCGCCGGCGGCCATAATGAGCTCGTAGATCTCATCGATGGTTTCTTTGGGCAGGCCATCGCGGCCCGGCGCGGGCAGGTGCTTGGCGGTATACAGGATGCCGGATTTGGCTGGGTCGAAGGGCGTGCCCGCATCCAAGGTGTCGTAGGTGCCGCTCGGCATGCCCCACTGCGCGGCCATGGCATCGAAGCGGCCGCCGAGGGCGAGGGTGGCCGAGGTCAGCACCACCGTCTGCTCCCCAAAGAGGTTCTCGCGTAGCATGTGGGCGATGGAGAGGGGCGCCACGGCGAGGGTCTCGGCGTCGCTGCGCGGATCGCGCTCGAGCCAGACGACGTCGTCTTGCTTGGCCGGGTCATCGGTGGCGAAAACCTCCAGCATGCGCGCCACGGCCTGCGCGAGGTCGGAGAGGTGGTTGCTCAAGTTTTGGCGCTCGGCGTTTTTCTCTGGGTCGTCGGTCGCTTCGCCTTCTGGTGCGCGAGAAATGAGGGACTTAACGCGCAGGAATTCGTCGGCAAGCGCGCGCAGGTGGCCCTGGGAAGTTTCATCCAAGTCGGTCCAACGGCCGGGCTCTTGGATTTTCATCAGGTCATCAAATTCCTCGGCCAAGTCCGAGAGGCTACCGGCATTGCCCAGCGACTTCGCGCGGTTGGCGGCCATCTTGATGGCGCGGGTAGTAATCTCCGCGGTGGATACAGAGGTGATGCGGCCGTCGAGCTCATGAGCCTCATCGATAATGGCGACGTTGTGCTCCGGCAAGATATTTGCCTCAGAAACCGCGTCGATGGCGAGCATGGCGTGGTTGGTGACCACGATGTCGACGTCGGCAGCCGCCCTGCGAGCCTCTTCCGCAAAGCAATCCGGCCCGTGCGGGCAGCGCGACGCGCCCAAGCACTCGTTGGAGGTGACCGATACCGCCCGCCATACCAAGTCCGGTACGCCAGGCTCTAGGTCATCGCGGTCACCGGTGTCGGTTTCCTGCGCCCACTCGTGGATGCGGCGCACGGCTTTGCCGCGGTGGGAGATCTCGGATTCGTCGATAAGAGCTTCCGGGTCATCCGGGGTAGCCGCAATCTTATTCATGCACAGGTAGTTATTGCGGCCCTTCATGATGGCGAAGGTGGGCGTACGCTCCATCACAGGGGCGAGGGCCTTAGTAAGCCGCGGCAGATCGCGCTCCACCAGCTGGCGCTGCAAGGCTAGGGTCGCGGTGGAGACGATGACGGTGGACCCCGAGTTCATCGCATGCCGGATAGCCGGGACCAAGTAGGCCAGGGATTTACCGGTACCGGTACCGGCCTGCACAGCTAGGTGGCGCTCCTTTTCGAGCGCGGCCGAGACGGCCGTGGCCATGCGCACCTGGCCTTCGCGCCGGCTGCCGCCCAGCGCATCAACGGCCTTTCCCAGCAGCGTTTCCGTGTCGAGGTTTAGGGGCTCATCTGCGTGCTCACTCACCCCACACAGTCTAGCGACCTACTTTTTAAAGCCCACCATCCGCGTGGGCACGGCCGCTTCATCGCGGGAGAGCGCCAGGCCTTCCCATGGCAGGGTCTTGCGGGCCTGATCCAAATACTCGCGCGAGGCATGCAGATCAGGCAGCCCGTCGACGATGTGGCCATCGCGCATGAGGGGAATGGTCATCTCGCGGGTATCGAGCTGGCCGGTATCCGGCGCTGGTGCCTCAAAGGGATAGACGATTTCCTCTACGGCGACGCCGGAGGAGCGGTAGGTGCGCAGCGCCCGCTTGGCACCGCCGACGGATTGCTTGGAGGAAGAGCGCTTCGCCACTGGGATGCCGTCTACCTCTACGACCTTGTAGACCATGCCCGCGGTGGGCGCACCGGAGCCGGTTACTACGGACGTGCCGACGCCGTAGACGTCTACCGGATCGCCGCGCAGGCCGGCGATGGCGAACTCGTCAAGGTCGGAAGATACCACGATATTGGTGTTGTGATTGCCCAAATCATCCAGCTGCTTGCGCACGCGGCGGGTAACCGCACCCAGGTCACCGGAATCGATGCGAACGCCGCCGAGCTTCGGTCCACCTACCTTCACTGCGGTCTCGACGCCCTTGGTGATGTCATAGGTATCGACCAAAAGCGTGGTGTCTACGCCAAGGGTGTCGATCTGGGAGCGGAAGGCGGCCTCTTCATTCGGGGTACCATCCGGGTTGGTATGCGCCAAGGTCCAGGAGTGGGCGGCAGTGCCGGAGACCGGAATGCCGTAGCGGTAGCCCGCCTCCAAGTTGGAGGTGGCATTGAAGCCGGCCAGGTAGGCCGCGCGGGCGGAGGTTACCGCCGCATACTCGTGGGTGCGGCGCGAGCCCATCTCGATAATGGGGCGGCCGTCGGCCGCCGTGACCATGCGGGAGGCGGCCGAAGCCACCGCGGAATCGGCGTTCATGATGGACAAGATGACGGTCTCAAGAACCAAGCATTCCCCAAAGGTGCCGCGCACCGTCAGGATGGGGGAGTTGGGGAAATAAAGCTCGCCCTCGCGGTAACCGTCAATCTGCCCGGAAAAGCGGTAGTGGCGCAGGTACTCCTTAGTCTGCTCATCCAGGAAGTCCATCTCCGCTAACTGATTGGCCGAGAAGCGGAAATCCTCCACTGCGCGCAGGACGCGTTCGGTGCCGGCAACTACGCCATAGCGGCGCTCATTGGGCAGGCGGCGGCTGAATACCTCGCAGGTGACCTGGCGGTTTGCCGAGCCATCGCGCAGCGCGGCCTGGAGCATCGTTAGCTCATATTTATCCGTGAGCAGTGCAGTAGAGCGATCATTAGGGATAGCTTTGTCATTCACGGGAGTGATAATACCCACTGACTAGGTGGTTTTCAGGGGTTTAGATTCTTTGGCGCCGGAATGTGCGAAGCCAGATTGCGCGGGCCCACAATAGATTCTCAAATATGGTTAGGCTAGAGGGCATGAAGGCGCAATTTCCTGTAGTCCGGATGAGCTCTCCGATGGCTACGCCCGAATTGGATGAAGAACTCGACGTAGACGTAGCCACGAGCGAGAACCTGCCGTGGATGTGCATCGTGTGGGATGACCCCGTCAACTTGATGAGCTACGTGTCCTATGTATTCCAAACAGTGTTGGGCTATGACAAGAAGCGGGCCAATGAACTCATGATGCAGGTCCACACCGAGGGTAAAGCCGCCGTGTCCAGCGGCGAGCGCGACAAGATTGAAGCGGACGTGAAAAAGCTCCAGATCGCCGGTCTGTGGGCAACGATGCAGCAGGCAGGTTAAATAGATGCAACCGTGGAAGAAAAAGAAGTCCCTCATGCGCGCGCCGAAGATCACGGCCGTATTTGAGCCGATGGAGCGCGAGGTCCTGGGCGATCTCACCGCCACCGTCTCTGAGGCGATCATTAAGCGCGCCCAGTCCGCGCCCAAGGACGAGCTGGCGGAAATGCTGGACATGCCCACCGGCCACACCGAGGCCCCGGACGATCCCTCGCTGGCGCGCCTCTTCCCGGACTTTGAAATGCCCGCCGATGAGGAATATGAAGGCGATGCGTCGTTGCTGCGTTCCCTGCATGAAAACGACATTGCGCGCGCCAAGCTGGAAAACCTGCAGGTGATTGGCTCTGCCCTCGGACCTACCGGTGGGGTAGAGGTCACCATCAACGAACAAGAGGCCCAGGCCTTCGTCGCTGGCCTCAACGACCTCCGCCTCTTTGTCGCGGCGGGCGATGTGGCCGATGACAACCTGATGTCTGACCGCGATAGCCTCGTGGAGTGGCTGGCTTTTTGCCAGGATTCGCTGCTGCAGGTGTTGATGGACTAATGCCGGACGGCATGAGCATCGGGCACTATAGCGGCACCGATACCGGAGTCACAGTGCTCTACTGCGGGCCGGGCGGAGCGCTCGGCAGCGTCGATGTGCGCGGCGGCGGCCCAGGCACCCGCGAAACGGACCTTTTACAGCCGCACAATACGGTCGAGCGCGTCCACGCCGTGGTGTTAGCAGGCGGCTCCGCCTTTGGCTTGGCCGCTGCCGACGGCGTGATGAATGAGCTGGCAGAGCAAGGGATCGGCTTTCCCGTCTTCGGGGAGGACAAGCCTGGGCCGCGCGTGCCTATCGTTCCCGGCGCCGTGATTTTTGATCTGCTGGTCGGGCCTTCCCGTCCCGGTCCGGAGGAAGGCGCAGCCGCGCTGCGAGCCGCATTCACGGGCAGCGACGAATCCATGGGGTCGGTGGGAGCCGGCGTGGGTGCTACTGCTGGCAAACTGCGCGGCGGCTTCGGGCTGGCCACGCGCCGGGTGGGTGACTACGAGGTCAGCGCCGCGATGGTTGCCAACCCCGTGGGCGAGGTCATCGAGCCGCAGTCCGGCCGGCTGTACGGCGCGCCGGGGCGCACCCCGGTCAATGCTGCCGCCTACCGCGCCTTGCCGCACCCAGCGGAGTCCAAGCTCAATACCACCATTGGCGCCGTGCTTACCGACGCCCCCGTTACCACCGCCCAAGCCCAGCGCCTGGCCATGACTGCCCACGACGGCATCGCCCGCGCTGTACGCCCTGCGCATTCGCCGCTGGATGGGGACACGATTTTCGCCTTGTCCACTGCCGAGCGCCCGGCCGAACTGAGCACGCAGGTGATAACCCAGCTGTGCGCCGCGGCCGCCGACGCCGTGGAAGAAGCCATCGTCAACGCGGTCACCGCCGCCGACCCCGGCCTAGGCTTGAGCGCGTACCGCGATCTGCTGGACTAAGATAAGGCGCATTATGACTTTAGGTGGAACATCTAACTACCAGCCGGCGCCCACGGGCCAGGTCAATCGCGGCGATTCCAAGAACTACACCCGCAGTGGCCGCATCACCACCGGCTTTTCTATAGCCATTGGCTTTCTCGTGGTGGAGTGGGCGGTCCACATCATCAACGCTTTCCTGTTTGGTGGCCAGCTTTCTAACTACGGCATTCGCCCGCTGGATTTCAATGGCATCTGGGGCATTGTCACCGCCCCGCTGCTCCACGCCAACTTTGAGCACTTGATGTCTAACTCGGTGCCCGGCGCCATCTTCTGCTTCCTCATCGGTCTGTCCGGCCGCAAGGCCTGGTGGGAGGTCACGCTGATCACCACGCTGGTCGCGGGTCTTGGAACCTGGTTTATCGGCGGCCCCGGTACCTCCCATATCGGTGCTTCCAGCTTGGTCTATGGCTGGCTGGCATATCTGATTGTGCGCGGAATTTTTAACCGCTCGCTCATCCAGACCATCTTGGGCATCGTGCTCGGCTTCGCCTACTCCGGCTTGGTATGGGGCGTGTTGCCCGTCTACGAGGGCGTGAGCTGGCAGGGCCACCTCTTCGGTGCCATCGGCGGAATCCTCGCCGGTATGACCATTACCTCGGACGACCCGGTTAAGGCAGTGAAGCGCTAATGCCAACTGCGACCTCTCCCATCGGCATCTTTGATTCCGGCGTGGGCGGGCTCACCGTGGCCCGCGCGGTGATGGAACAGCTGCCGCACGAATCCGTCATCTATACCGGCGATACCGCCCACAGCCCTTATGGCCCGCGGCCCATCTCTGAAGTCCGCGCCTTTTCTCAAGACGTGGCCGATCGGCTGGTGGAACGCGGCTGCAAGATGCTGGTCATCGCGTGCAATACCGCCACCGCCGCCTTCTTGCACGATGCGCGCGAGCGCTACGATATCCCCATCGTGGAGGTCATCCGGCCCGCGGTGCGCCGTGCCATGTCCACCACGCGCAACGGAAAAATCGGTGTCATCGGCACCGAAGGCACCATCAAATCTGGCGCCTATCAGGATCTCTTTGCGCTCAACCCCAAGGTGCAGGCCTTTGCCACCGCCTGCCCGGACTTTGTTCCCTTTGTCGAGCGCGGCATTACCGCCGGCCGCCAGATTCTCGGCGTCGCAGAGGGCTACCTGGCCCCGCTGCAAGCGCAAGGGGTAGACACGCTGGTGTTGGGCTGCACGCATTATCCGCTGTTGACCGGCATTATCCAGCTGGCGATGGGCGATAATGTTTCGCTGGTGACCTCCTCAGAGGAGACCACCAAGGATGTGATGCGGATTCTCACGGAAACGGATATGTTGGCCCCCGCAGATAATCAGCCGGTCCACACTTTTGAATCTACCGGCGACCCAGAGGCCTTTGCCCGCCTTGCCACGCGCTTTCTCGGCCCCCAGATTGCATAAGGAAGTGCAATTTCTCCCCCGTTTGCACGTTGAGTACGCATGCGGGGTGATTTCATGGAACTATTGAGCCCATGAAGCTGACCATCCTAGGCTGCTCCGGTAGCGTCCCCACCGCCCAGAATCCCGCCTCAGGCTACTTGCTGTCCTTCGATAATGCGCCGTCCATCGTCCTCGATATGGGCCCTGGCACCTTGGCGCAGCTGGAACAGCAGCAGGATCCTTGTGATGCGCACGTGGCCTTTAGCCATTTGCATGCCGATCACTGCCTGGATTTTCCTTCCCTGATGGTGTGGCGCCGCTTCCATCCCACGGCGCCGGCGGCTTCGCGCAATATGTGCTTCGGGCCGAAGGCTACGCCCACGCACCTGGGCCGCCTGTCCTCCGATGAGGTCGATGGCATCGATGACATGTCCGATACCTTCGCCTTTAGTGCCTGGGAGCCGGGCGAGCGCCAGCTGGTAGATGATGTCTATATCACCCCCTTCGCGGTAAACCACCCGGTAGAGGCCTATGCCTTGCGTGTGGAGCATACGAAGACGGGCCAGATTATTACCTATTCCGGTGACTCTTCGTATACGCCCGCGCTTGTCGAAGCCGCCCGTGGTGCCGACATCTTCCTCTGCGAGGCGGCCTGGGGCGAGACCTCTGAGGGCAAGGCGCCGGACATGCATATGTCGGGCGCGGAAGCCGGTAGGGCGGCGCGCGAGGCGGGTGTGAGCAAGCTCGTGCTCATCCACATTCAGCCGTGGGGCGATGCGCAAGCTACTTTGGAGGCCGCCCGCTCCGAATTCGACGGCGAGATTGTCCTCGGCGCCGCGGGGATGGAGTTCTAAGATACGCTGGGCGGCATGACTGAATTTACTCGTGCCGATGGGCGCGCGCTCGACCAGATGCGCAGCGTCCGCATTACCCGCAATTTCACCACCAACCCGGCCGGCTCGGTGCTGGTGGAGTTTGGCAATACCCGCGTCATGTGCACTGCATCTGTGGAATATGGCGTGCCGCGCTTCAAGCGTGATTCGGGCGAAGGCTGGCTTACCGCCGAGTACGCCATGCTGCCTTCTGCCACCCATGACCGCATGCCGCGCGAATCCATGAAGGGCAAGGTCAAGGGCCGCACCCATGAGATTTCCCGCCTCGTCGGCCGCTCCCTGCGCGCCGCGGTGGACTTGGAGGAGCTGGGTGAGAACACCATCCAGCTTGACTGCGACGTCCTTCAGGCCGATGGCGGCACCCGCACCGCCTCTATCACCGGCGCCTATGTTGCGCTTGCCGACGCCATCGCACACCTCAAGGCCGAGGGCGTCGTCCCCGGCGAGCCGCTGCTCGATCCCATCGCCGCGGTCTCGGTCGGCATCATTGATGGCGAAATCTGCCTCGACCTGCCCTATGAGGAAGACTCCCGCGCCGAGGTCGACCTCAACGTGGTGATGCAGGAATCCGGTGACTTCGTGGAAATCCAGGGCACCGGCGAGCATGGCCTCTTTGGCCGCGAGGAGCTCAACGAGATGCTAGACGTAGCCCAGAAGGGCTGCCGCGAGCTCATTGCCGCACAGAAGGCGGCGCTGGGGTGGTAATTCTCGTCGCGTCCAATAACCCGAAGAAGCTCGCGGAGCTGGAGCGCATCCTGGCCGACGCCGGCATCGAGGGCGTCGAGCTGCGCCCGCTATCCGCCGTGGAGCCCTACCCAGAGCCGGTGGAAGACGGCCGCACCTTTGCCGATAACGCGCTCATCAAGGCCCGCGCCGGCGCGGCCGCGACCGGCTTTGCCACCATCGCGGATGATTCCGGCCTGGCCATCGAAGAGCTCAACGGCATGCCCGGCGTGCTTTCCGCCCGCTGGTCCGGCCAGCACGGCAATGACCAGGCCAATAATGACCTGGTCTTGGCACAGATGGCCGATGTCCCCGATGAGCGCCGCGCCGCCGCCTTTGTCTCCGTCTGCGCGCTCGTGACTCCCGATGGCACCGAGCACGTGGCCGAGGGCCGCTGGGAAGGCCGCTTCCTGCGCGAGCCGCGCGGGGACAACGGCTTTGGCTATGACCCGCTCTTTCAGCCAGAAGGCGAGTCCCGGTCGGCCGCGGAGATGGTCTCAGAAGAAAAGAACGCGGTCTCGCATCGCGGCCGCGCTCTAAGTCAACTAGTCCCCGCCATCGCGGAGCTGGTTCGTAGTTCCTAAAGCTGGAACTCCTCCTTAATCTCCTTGCGGCGCTTGTGCTCCATCCAGAAGGACAGGAAGGGCACCACGCCGGCAAGGGCGGTGGTAAAGAGCTTGCCCACCGGCCACAGCGCGCGCGGGCCGAGGATGAGGATGGACAGCAGGTAGGTCATGTACGCGATGCCGTGCACGATCGCGATATAGGTGGCCCACTCTGGGATCTCCATGCCGATGAGGTACTGGCAGACCATGCGGATGACCAGGATAATCAGGAAGACACCGGTCACGGTGGCCGCGATGGAGAAAAACTTCAAAGGTCCGCGGATGCGGGCCTGGCGGGCGGGGTGAACTTTATTGGTCATAATCAGCTTTCTTCATTCTCGCCGCGCCGGCGGCGCGGGGTATTCATGGCGTTGAACGTTTCCACATCTATCTGCGGCCGCTGGGGCAGGAAATCCTCATCGATTTTGGTATCTGCCTGCGGCTGTGCGGGAGACTCAGCCGGGGCCTCAGTGACGGTGCTATCCATGTCGCGGGCTTCTTCCTCGGCCGCGAGGCGCTCGTTTTCATAGCGCAGCGTGGTGCGATAGGCATAGACCACGAACACGGCGAACAGTGGCCACTGGAAGGCATAGCCCAAGTTTTGGAAGGTGCCCGAGCCGGAGCGGAAGCGCGTCCATTGCCAATAGGCCAGGAATAGGAAGAGCACGACGAAAAACGCGATGAGGAGGATGTGCCACCACCGCACCTGCATGCGCTTGTTCTTCTTTTCCTCTTGAGTGCTCACGCGTTCCACCCTACCCACCAGCGGCCGGAAAACAGAACACCCCTGGTTTCTGGATTGACGGCGTGCCGTGTACACTATGGCAAGTCCCCCGCGCCCGTGGCGGAATTGGCAGACGCGCTAGATTTAGGTTCTAGTGTCTTATGACGTGTGAGTTCAAGTCTCACCGGGCGCACTATCGGCGCCGCTGGCTCTCGAAGCTGGCGGCGCTTTCGCATATCACCGCCCGCATAGTCGCCCTAAGATGGTCATCATGAAAAAGCTGCTTTCCACCCTAGTCGCCGTCATTCTCATTGCCGCCGTGGCTGCCGCCGCGGTGTTCATTTGGCAGGTGCGGGAACCGGTGGAGGTGGAGACCGAATCGAGTAATACCAAGGTCATCAAGGCCGTGGAGCGTGAAGAGCAGGTGGTGCTCGTCTCGCTGGGTATCGAGGGCCTATCGGAGGAATCCGCCAACAGCAAGCTGTGGAATTGGCAGGTCCCGGGCAGCGAGCGCACCCAGTACATCAAGTACTCCTACCGCGCGAAGCTCGGCATCGAAGGTTCGCAGGTTCAGGTGGAAGAAGAATCCCCGCACCACTTCCGCGTGCAGATCCCAGAGTTCATTTTCATCGGGCACTCGGATGAGAATTTCGAAACCGCGGTGGAGGACAACGGCGCGTTGAGCTGGATTACCCCGGATATCGATAAGGCGGAAACCATCACCAAAATCCTCAATGAGGATAAAAAGAAAGAGGACATCGCGGATAATCGCGATGTCCTCCAATCCCAGGCCAAGCAGTTCTACACCGGCATTATTTCCGGAGTGGACCCAGAAGCCGAGGTGGACTTTTCTTTTCGCTAACTAGTCCACCTCGGTGAACTTGCGGTCCCACGAGGAGCGGACCGGGTTGGCATCGGCCAGCAGGATATCGAAGCGGTCGTTGGCAATTTCTACGATTTCGCCCAGTGCGGTGCGGTACTCCTGCTCCGGGGAGTTGGCTAGGCGGCGCACGCCGACATCAATGACGCGGTCGACGGTGTCATTGGTATCCAAATAGGCCACAAACGGCATATCAAAGCGCTCGCGGTAGGCGGCGGAAAGCTCGGTGATACGCTCGGTCTGCACATCATCCAGGTCGGTCAGGCCCAGGGAGCCGCGGTCGGCGGAGATGGTGGCGGCCTCGTCGGCGTCGGCAAGCAGCAGCTCATCCATGGCCGGGTAATCGTGGATGAGGGCGGCGCGGCGGGAATCATCCGCGGTCAGCACGGCCACCTGAATGGCCGCGCGCAGCTCATTAACATCGCCGAAGGGCCGCGACTCCCACGCCAGCTCCAGCGGCCAGGTCTCGTTATTAAACAGCGGGCGCAGCGCCGAGACGAATTCCTCGCGGGAGGCGCCATTGAGCTGCTGCAAGCTCACGCTCTTGCCGACGGCCCGAGACACCTGCGTTCCCTGCTTGCCCCCTGTATGGAAGAACAAAAGGTTGAGCACGATGGCGGTAATGGCGCCGATGGACATGCCAGAAGAGACGAAGGTTTGTGCCCACTCCGGGAAGGCGGTGGCGATATCCGGCTTGAAGGTCACCAGCATGGCCAAGCCCAGCGCGGAGGTGACGATGACGGAGTTGCGGCCATCAGAAAGATCGGATTTGGCGATGGTCTGCAGACCCACCCACGCCACGTTGGCGAAAAGTGCCAGAGACGCGCCGCCGAGAACCGGGGAGGGGATGGAGGCCACGACCGCGCCGGCCTTGGGCAGAATGCCCAGCACCATCATGAACCCGGCGGCGGCAACGGCCACCCAGCGCGACTTCACGCTGGTCAGGCGCACCAGGCCAACGTTTTGGGCAAAGCAGGTATAGGGGAAGGAGTTCATCACGCCGCCCACCAGGGTGGACAGACCATCGGCGCGAATGGCACGCACGACGTCATCGCGGCGGATGCGCTTTTTTACAATCTCGCCGGTGGCAAAGACGTCACCGGTGGTCTCCACCATGGTGATGATCATGACGATGATGAGCGAGAAAATAGCTACTAGGTCAAACTTCGGCATACCGAAGTAGAACGGGGTAGTAATGCCGAGGGCGGGGGCGGAGGAGACCTCGTCAAAGGAGGCGTCGCCAAGCACGAGCGCCACGCCAGTGCCTAAGACTAGGCCGATGAGCACGGCCAGGGTGCCCAGGAATCCCGAGGAAAAACGCTGCACCAAGATGATGACCGCGAGCGTGCCAAAGCCATAGAGCAAGTCGCGGGTGGCCGGCACGCCCTCGGCGTAATTGACAAAGTCATTGGCCGATACCCCCAACAGTGACGTACCCATAACCAGCAGGACCGAACCGGTGACCACCGGCGGGAAGAAGCGCAGCACCTTGCCAAAGACCGGCGCCGCAAAGAAGGTAAAAAGGCCGGCGACAATAATGGCGCCATAGATGGTAGGCAGCGAGGCCACCCCACCCGCGCCGTCGGTCGCGCCCAGGCCAATGGCAATAATCGGGGAGACGGCCGTTGTAGTCACGCCCTGCACGATGGGCAGGCGCACGCCAATGCGCTTGCCGACGCCCAGGGACTGAATGATCGTCGCAATGCCACAGGTCAACAGATCCGCATTAATGAGGTGGATGGTGGTTTCCGCATCCAGATTGAGCGAGCCGGCAATGAGCAGCGGGACGATGACTGCGCCGGCATAAAACGCCAGCACATGTTGTAAACCCAAGGCGGCTAGTTTGGGGGCGGGTGGGACGATATCTACTGGATGCTTGGGCTGGGAAGCCACGAAGTCCTCCTTTGTGCGGAAGCGAAGCTGAACGGGATTAACAGTAGAGGTTCGTGCAGGTAGCGACCAAAATCTAGCGGTGATGAGGAACACGTTCGGGGCTAGTTCACCCCCGATAAAAGACGTACGTGCGTTCTGCATGAAACCACTAACCAGCTAAACAACACGACCGGTTTATTACTTGGCTTTCAAACGTTTGCGAGACTTGTTATTACCAGGCAATTGGTCAACAATTGAGGCCAGAGGGGCTTGGTGCTGTGGCTCGAAGAAAGCGGCATTTATCCCCTGCTAGAAATTCGCCCGAAAGAAGGGAATTATGACTACCGCAACGCAGCCTCAACAGTTTGAAGCTTGGAAGGGATTTGAGTCCGGTCCATGGACCGAGGGCATCAACGTCCGCGACTTCATCCAGCGCAACTACACGCCGTACGACGGCGACTCCAGCTTCCTGGCAGGCCCGACCGAGAAGACCAAGCGCGTCTGGGACACCCTGGAAAAGAAGTACCTGTCCGTCGAGCGCAAGCAGCGCGTCTACGACGTTGACACCCACACCCCGACCGACATCGACGCCTTCCCGGCCGGCTACATCTCAGAGGACGACGACGTTATCGTCGGTCTGCAGACTGATACCCCGCTGAAGCGCGCCATGATGCCGTTCGGTGGCTGGCGCATGGTCAAGCAGGCTATCGGCGAAGCGGGCAAGGAAGTAGACCCTGAGGTGGAGAAGATCTTCACCCGTTACCGCAAGACCCACAACGATGCGGTCTTCGATATCTACACCCCGCGCATCCGCGCTGCTCGTTCATCACACATCATCACCGGCCTGCCGGATGCTTACGGCCGTGGCCGCATCATCGGCGACTACCGCCGTGTTGCACTTTATGGTGTGGATTACCTGATCGAGGAAAAGCAGGCTTCCCGCGATTCCGTCGCAGATGCTGGCTTCTCTGAGCACTGGGCACGCTTCCGCGAGGAGCACTCCGAGCAGATCAAGGCCCTGAAGAAGCTCAAGAAGATGGCCGAGTCCTACGGCTTCGACATCTCCCAGCCGGCCAAGACCGCTCACGAGGCAGTGCAGTGGACCTACTTCGGCTACCTGGCTTCCATTAAGTCCCAGGATGGCGCCGCAATGTCCATCGGCCGCCTGTCCGCCTTCTTCGATTGCTACTTCGAGCGCGACCTCGCCGCTGGCATCATCACCGAGGAAGACGCCCAGGAGATCATTGACTCCCTGGTTCTCAAGCTGCGTATCGTTCGCTTCCTGCGCACCATCGACTACGACCAGATCTTCTCTGGCGACCCATACTGGGCAACCTGGTCCGACGCTGGCTTTGGCAACGACGGCCGCCACATGGTCACCAAGACCTCCTTCCGTCTGCTGCAGACCCTGGTGAACCTTGGCCCATCACCTGAGCCGAACATCACCATCTTCTGGGATCCGAAGCTGCCAGAGGGCTACAAGGAATTCTGCGCCCACATCTCCATTGAGACCTCCTCCATCCAGTACGAGTCTGACCGCCAGATTCGTGAGCAGTGGGGCGATGACGCCGCAATTGCTTGCTGTGTCTCCCCGATGGAAGTTGGCAAGCAGATGCAGTTCTTCGGCGCTCGTGTGAACGCCGCAAAGGCTCTGCTCTACGCCATCAACGGTGGCCGCGATGAGGTATCCGGCAAGCAGGTTGTCGAAGGCTACGAGCCCATCAAGGGCGACGGCCCGCTGGACTTCGACGAGGTCTGGCAGAAGTACGAGGAGATGCTGGACTGGGTTGTTGGCACCTACGTTGAGGCCCTAAACATCATCCACTACTCCCACGACAAGTACGCCTACGAGGCAGTCGAGATGGCGCTGCACGATTCCAATATCGTCCGCTCCATGGGCTGCGGCATCGCCGGCCTGTCCATCGTCGCCGACTCCCTGGCTGCTATCAAGTACGCTAAGGTCACCCCGGTACGCGACGAGACCGGCCTGATTACGGACTACATCACCGAAGGTGAGTTCCCGTTCTACGGCAACGATGACGACCGCGCCGATGATATCGCCGCTACCATTGTCCACACCGTGATGGAAAAGATTAAGGCCATCCCGATGTACCGCAATGCCATCCCAACCCAGTCCGTGCTGACCATTACCTCGAACGTGGTCTACGGCAAGGCAACAGGCGCCTTCCCGTCGGGCCACAAGGCCGGCACGCCGTTCTCCCCAGGCGCTAACCCTGAAAACGGTGCTGACAGCCACGGCATGGTTGCTTCCATGCTGTCCGTCGGCAAGCTGGATTACAAGGACGCCTTGGACGGCATCTCGCTGACCAACACCATTACTCCTTCCGGATTGGGCCGCACCCCAGAAGAGCGCATCAATAACTTGGTGGGCGTTCTGGATGCCGGCTTCATCATGGAGAAGTAAAAACCACCAACCCTCAACCAACTCGAAAAGGAGAAAATCATGGCAACCCCAACTTTCGAAGACCGCATGTCAGCAATGAAGGCAAACCGCGATGCACACCAGATGAACTCTGGTCTGTACCACGCAAACATCAACGTGCTGGACAAGTCCACCCTCGAGGACGCCGTTGAGCACCCAGAGAAGTACCCGAACCTCACCGTTCGCGTCTCTGGCTACGCTGTCAACTTTGTCAAGCTGACCAAGGAGCAGCAGCTCGACGTTATCTCCCGCACCTTCCACCAGGGTTCCTAATCATGGCAGATGGCGTTACTGGTGTCGTTACCCTCTCTCCTGAAGAAGGAGAGCGAGTCCGCGGCGCGGCCGCGGGCCTGGGAAATGACGCTCAATTCGATGACATTACCCGCCCCGAACTCATGGAGGCGCGCCGTACCGGCGATATTGCCCTCGTGCACTCTTGGGAGCTCGTGACCGCCGTCGATGGCCCGGGTACCCGCATGACGATGTTCATGTCCGGCTGCCCACTGCGCTGCCAGTACTGCCATAACCCAGACACCTGGGAGATGAAGACCGGCACGCTGGAGCGGGTCGAGGATGTGGTCAAGCGCATTAAGCGTTATAAGCCAATCTTCAACGCTTCCGGTGGCGGTCTCACCATCTCCGGTGGTGAACCCCTCTTCCAACTTTCTTTCACGCGCCGCGTGCTCAAGGAAGTTCACGATGCGGGCATTCACACCACCATCGATACTGCCGGTTACCTCGGTGCGCGTTTGCGTGACGAGGACCTGGACAATATCGACCTCGTGCTTCTCGACGTCAAGTCGGGCGACGAGGAAACCTATCGCAAGGTCACTCAGCGCGAACTCCAGCCCACGCTGGACTTCGGCGACAGGCTAAACAAGATGGGCAAGTCGGTGTGGATCCGCTTCGTGGTGGTGCCAGACCTCACGGACTCGCCAGAGAACGTGGAAAATGTGGCCAATATCGTGGCGCGTTGGAAATCCAACGTTGAGCGCGTTGAGGTCCTGCCTTTCCACAATATGGGCAAGGACAAGTGGGATAGCTTGGGCATGAACTACCAGCTAGCTGACACGAAGCCACCAAAGCCGGAGGATGTGGAGAAAATCCGTGACGTCTTCCGCTCGAAGGGCTTGGAAGTCTACTAGCCTGGGAGGACATGACCTCCTATCGCCGCTTCGGCCAAACAATTAAAGAGCACCACCTAGAAGTCCCGTGGGATTATTCCAATCCCCACGGGACTTTTGGGCTTTACGCCCGCGAAATAATCCCGCCCGGCGGCGAGGGCCTGCCCGCATTGCTCTACCTGCAGGGCGGTCCTGGTTTCCCGGCGCCTCGGCCATTGGCGCCTACGGGGCTGATTGGCAAGGCACTGGAGCGCTACCGCGTTATCCTCATGGATCAGCGCGGCACCGGCCGCTCGCACCGCATTGATGCGCTTAGCCCGGCCGCAGAGCGCACTGCAGAGCACTTGGCGTTGCTGCGCCAAGACAATATCGTCCGCGATGCCGAGCGCCTGCGCGAGCACCTCGGACTCGAGAAATGGTCGCTGTTCGGGCAGTCTTTCGGCGGTTTTTGCATCACCGCCTACCTATCCCAGGCACCCGAGCGCGTCGAGCATGCTTTCTTCACCGGCGGCATCCCCACGCTGAAGGGCGCGGACGAGCTCTACCGCGCTACCTTCAGCAAACTCAAGGCCCGCCAGCAGCGTTTCTACCGCGAATTCCCGTGGGCACAAGGCCGGATCGAGGAGATCATTTCCCACCTGGACAATTCAGATGAGCGGCTTCCTACCGGTGAGCGCCTGTCCGCGCTGCGCTTTCGTACCATCGGCATTGAGCTCGGCCGTGGCACCGGCTTTGATTCGCTGGCCTATCTGCTGGAGGAGCCCTTCCGCACCGAGGCGGGGGAGAAGCGGTTGCGGGGTGATTTCCTGGCGGACGTCGGCCAGCGCGTGAGCTTTGCAGACGCTCCGTTGTACGCCGCAATCCATGAGTCGATTTATGGCGGCGCCGGTGGCCAGGCCGCTACGAACTGGGCGGCGCACCGCGTGCGCGAGGAATTTCCGGAGTTTGCTGAGGGCGGCACCTGGCTGACCGGCGAGCACATTTTCCCCTGGCAGTTCGACGAGGACCCAGCCTTGCAAGCGTTTGCCGACGCCGCCCATGGTCTTGCCCGCCACGAATTCTCCCCGCCCTATGCGTTGGGCGAGGTGCCCACCACGGCCGCGGCCATCTACGTCGATGATATTTTCGTCCCGCTCGAGGAGTCCTTGGCTACGGCCGCGCACCTGGGAGACCTGCGGCCGTGGATTAACAATGAATTCCAGCACAACGGCATCCGCGAGGATGGTGCGACCATCTTGGGGAAGCTCTTTTCGCTTATTGACGATCACTAGCATTTCGCTATTTCCTATGCGAAAATATTAGTGATCATCACGACATTTAGGGAGATTCAATGATTGCCACCATAGTAATAGTTTTTATCCTGCTGATTATCTTGGGAACGCTTTTCGATGGCTATTTCATCGTTCGCACTCGCGAAGCTGCCATTTTGGAGCGTTTGGGCAAATTCCAAAAGGTGGCGCATGCTGGCCTGCACTTTAAGATGCCGTGGGTGGACCGTGTACGCGATAAGATTTCGCTGCAGGTGCGCCAGCTGGATGTGATGGTGGAGACAAAGACAAAGGACAATGTCTTCGTCCAAATCCCTGTTGCCGTGCAGTACGAGGTGGTCCAGGGCCGCGAGCGCGAGGCGTACTACATGCTCTCCAATCACGAGCAGCAGATTGTGGCCTACGTCCAGGACAATGTTCGTTCCTCCGTAGCGAATATGAACCTAGATGATTCCTTCTCCTCCAAGGACACCATCGCCCGCAATGTTGCGGCCTCCCTGCGCGACAACATGGCCGAGTATGGCTGGAATTTTGTCAACACCTTGGTCACCGATATTCGCCCCGATTCCCGGGTGCGCGAGTCCATGAACTCCATTAACGCGGCGCAGCGCGAGCGCGAGGCGGCCGTCGCCCAGGCGGAGGCTGAAAAGATCCGCGTGGTGAAGGAAGCCGAGGGTGCAGCCGAGGCGAAGAAACTGCAGGGCCGCGGCGTCGCCGACCAGCGTAAGGAAATCGTCGAGGGCATTGCCCAGCAGTACGAAATGCTTCGCGACGCCGGCGTGGAAGAATCCCCCGAAGCCCTCATGCTGGTCTCCCAGTACCTCGATGCAATGGTCGACGTCTCCCACAACGGCCAGGCGTCCGTTCTTTACATGCCCTCCAACCCGCAGGGGATGGGCGATCTTTTCAGTGGCATGCGCGATGTGCTCATGGCCAATCGCGCCCTCGACTCTGCCGAGGAGCCGTCGCAGCGCCGTCGCCTGCAGCCTAAGAAGCCTTCCCGCGCTGAAGAAATCGAGCGCGAATCTAAGCGACAGGCCGAACGCGCCAAGCGCGAAGCCATCGCCGCTTCCCAGCGCGCTGAGCAGCAACGCTCCGAGCACCAGCAGGCAGAGCCGCAGCCGCAGCAGGGCCCGCACTCCACTGCGCAGCCCCAGGCTGCCCGCGAGTACTTCCAGCAGCTGCGCGAGCAACTAAAAAACGAGGAGTAGCCCTGAGCATCGATAACCTCTTTGATGCCTATACCGCGCAGCGTGGCATAACCCGCCGCGCGGAGGTGATCCCCGATCACGAGTGTCAGGTCTTCGCCACCGACGGCCATCCTGACTCTGGCCGTGATGCGTTAAGCGCCGCGCGCGACCTTGTCCATGACGTCCTTATGGCCGATGACACGCCGAGTAGCGCTACCTCGCAGAGGCAGCGCTAACGAACCCAGCGGACCTTGCCATTGACCCGGGCAAGGCGCCCGCGCAGCGGCGGGGCATTTGGATCATCTTGGTTGACCCCGTTGTGGTAGGGGCAGCATACCGTCAGGTTCTCCATATTGGTCAACCCGCCGTGTTTCCACGCCTTGAGGTGATGGATCTGGGCCTTGTCCGCCGGATGGTTGCACGGCGGCCATGGGCAGGTGGGATTTTCGGCCGCGGCCATCTGCCGCTGTTTCTCGGTGGCGTAACGCGATGTGCGATACAGGTTGACTGGGCCCTTGACGGGGTGGATAAGCGTCGCGAGGCCGTGCTCGGTGAAGGTGCGCTCGACGAGCTCGGCGCCGGAAATGGTGGCGCCATTGCTAAGGCGCAGCGTGACTTCCTCGCCGTCGCCGTCCAGGATTTGGTCTAGAGCGTTGAGCGGGATGATGACGTTGGTGGTGGTGCGCGCGGAAGGCGCGCCGGTGCCGCGAAGGAGGTCGCGGAGGGAATCGAGGGGGCGGTCGGGGTCGAGCGCGGCGTCGAATTCAGCAAGGAAGGCCGAGGGTGCGGTAATCCGCATGGTCCACGGTCCGTTAGGGCGGCGAAGGAGTTGGACGCCTTCGCGGGGTGGCATGCGGCGCGGGCGAAGTTCGCGCAGGCGCTGCTTGGCGCGGCGGGCAATTTCAGAAGCCGGCCCACGCAGGCGGCACAGCTCCACGCGCAGGTTCCACGCCTCACGCTTAGTACGCACCCGGGAGACGTACTTTTCAATCAGCTTGAGCGTTATGAGGTCGTGGTGGCGGGCGGCCGCGGCTGCGTGGCGTTGCTTGCGGCTAAAGCCGGTCGGTCCGAAGTAGACCGCGGCCAGCGCGCGGAGGTCGCGGGCCTCGACGTCAGGTAAGCCCAGCTCGAGAAGGGCGCGCTCAGACATGCCGTGGGCCTCGGCGAGGATGTCCATCGCCGAGGCTATGTGGGTGGCATAGGCCTTAAGTGCGCTCATGGCTGCAACTTTAAGCAGAGCCGGCGGGTGAGCCGAGGCGAAGACGTCCGCAGCTGTGGATAACTTGTTTAAGCGTCAACTGCCCCAGTGGGCCGCAATGGCAAATAGATACGAAACGAGCATGCGCTTAATCTCTACGACCACGGCGTCAAAGTCGCCTGGGTCGCCCGCAGTTGCGTAATTGAGCTGCGAGACCACGCTGTGGATAAGGAAGCCGGCCAGGTCAATGCGTTGGTCATCGCTCATGGACGGCGCGAGCGGGGAGAGGATTTCTGACAAGGGGCAAAGCAGCTGACGCTCGGTATCTGCGGCCGTCGCGCGGGTGGCGGGGGTGGATTGCACGGCATGCCACACGGCGCGCCGGGAGGGATCGTCGCGCCACATGCGCGCCAGGTGATCGATGGTTTCATCCAGCACATCGGGCCACTGCACGTCCGGGGCACGGCGGGAGAAGCGCTCGATTTCGGCCCGGCTGGCGGCCGTGTCTTGGCGGTCGAGCTCGCAGACGAGCACGTATTTATTGGCAAAGAACTGATACAGCGTGCCGATGGGCACCCCGGCGCGGTGGGCGACTTCGTCGACGGTGAAGGATTCAAAGCCGACGTCGACAAGCACGGCGCGGGCGGCCTGCAGAATGCGCTCGAAGCGCTCGCGACTGCGCGCCTGCGCTGGCCGACGCCGCGGTAGCAGAATCTCTCCCACGCGCTAGCTAAGCCCCTTCATCACGCGGGCGACGTGGCCGGTGGCCTTGACGTTGTAGTGCGTCTGGCCGATGGTGCCATCCGGCTCGACCAGGAAGGTGGAGCGGATAACGCCCTGGACGACCTTGCCGTAGTTCTTCTTTTCCCCAAACGCGCCATAGGCGGTCATGACAGACTTATCCGGATCCGACAGCAGCGGGAAGTTCAGCTCGTGGTCCGCGCGGAACTTCGCCAGCGCCTCCGGCTTATCTGGCGAGATGCCTACGACGGCAATATTGAGATCATTGAGCTGTTCCAGGGAATCGCGGAAATCGCAGGCTTCCTTGGTGCAGCCCGGGGTATTGGCGCGGGGGTAGAAGTAGACAAGTACGCGCTGGCCTGCGTAATCGGCGAGGGAAACGGTGTTTCCGGCGTCGTCGGCAAGCGCAAAAGCAGGGGCGGTATCTCCAACATTCAAACGGTTTTCAGTCATGGTTTCCACCTTACTTACCGCCCGGGCTGCACGCTTTTGGGGCGGCGGGGTAGAATGACCCCGTTAAGAGCGAACCTAAGTTAAGAGGAGAACTTCGTGGCACGCAATATTGAAGACATTCAGCGCGATATCGAGCGCACCCGCCGCCAGCTGGCCGGCACCTTGGACGAGCTGGCACAGCGCAGCAAGCCGCAGAACTTTGCCAACGAGGCTAAGACCGCGGCCACCGATAAGCTGCAGGACCGCAACGTGCAGATGGCCCTGGGTGGCGTCGGCGCCGCTGTGGTTGGCCTGATTGCTTTCTCGGTCTTCCGCTCTCGCCGCCGCAAGAGCGACCTGAAGGAGCTGCAGCGCCTGCTGTCCGAGCGCCACTAATTGTGAAGTCCCCGCACACCGCGGGGACTTTTTCGTAGGCTGGGTTGGGATGAAGACACCAATCCCTTTTTATTTGCAGGAAATCCTCACCAAGGTGCGCGATAATCGCGACGGCGCCGTGGCGGACTATATTCCGGAGCTGGCTAAGGCGGAGCCTGAATATCTCGGCGCCGCGATGTGCACCACCACCGGCCACGTTTATTCTGCGGGCGATGATGAGGTGGAATTTACCCTTCAGTCCTTGTCCAAGCCTTTTGTTTATGCGCTGGCTCTCCAGGAGCTTGGTCTTTCCGCGGTGCGCGAGATTGTGGGTATGGAGCCTTCGGGCGAGGCCTTCAACGAGCTTTCGCTCAACCGAGATGACCATCGGCCGGTCAACCCGATGATTAATGCGGGCGCGATTGCGGTCACGCAGCTGATTAATGGCGTGGATTCGGAGCCTGCCGCGCGCGTGGAGCGCCTGCGCACCTATTTTTCGCGGCTGGCGGGGCGCGATTTGCTTATCGACGACGCCATGCGTTCCTCCGAGCTGGAAGTCAGCGAACGCAACCTCTCGCTGGCGCACATGTTGCGCAACTACGACATCATCCAGGACGAGGCGCACGATGCGGTGTCGACCTATATTGAGCAGTGCTCGATTGTGGTGACGGTGCGGGATTTGGCCGTGATGTCGGCAACGTTGGCGAATGGTGGCGTGCAGCCGGTGACGGGGGACAAGATTCTCGATGCGGACGTGTGCCGGTTGACGCTATCGGTAATGAGCTCGGCTGGCATGTACGACGGCGCCGGCCGATGGATGGCCGAGGTGGGTATCCCGGCGAAGTCGGGTGTTTCGGGCGGCCTGCTGGGCACGCTGCCGGGCCAGCTGGGCGTGGCGACATTCTCGCCGCGACTGAACAAGGAAGGCAACTCGGTGCGCGGGGTGGATGCGTTCAAGCTGTTGTCGAAGGACATGGGCCTGCACCTGATGTCTACGGACGAGCGCTATGGCGTGAACCCGGTGCGCAAGGTGGAGCAGGACGCGGAGCTGACCGTGATCTACCTGCAGGGCCTGATCAACTTCAACGCGGCCGAGACTATCTTGTACGAGTTGATGGAGTCGGATTTTGGCGAGGGCACGGTGGTGCTCGAGCTATCGCATATTACGGGCACGAACCGCATGGGCCGACGCATGCTGAAGGAGGGGCTGCGCCGAATTCGCGAGTCTGGCTTCGATATTGCCATCGTGGATCCGGATGGGGAGCTGGAAGATCGCACCATGTCGGACGGCACCGAGGTGCCCAAGGGAGAGCCGGAAGACTACACGATCAACGGTGAACCCGTTTAGGTTTGGGTTACCTTACTTAGTCAGGTTAGGATGTCCTATGTAAGGCTCCTCGCGGCTGCCGCGAGGGCATCCAACAACCAAGGACTAAAAATGGCTCATACCCCCTTCAAGGTGATGGCGGTTGTGGCGGCGTCGGCAACCGCGCTCGTCGGCTGCGGCGCGGCTGAGGAAGTAGCTGGCGGCTCCAGCGGCGATGCTGAGTTCTCCTTCACCGATATCACCGGCCGTGATGTGGAACTGGATAAGGCTCCCGATCGCGTGATTTTGGGGGAGGGTCGATCGATTTTTGCCACCGGCGTGCTCAATACCGATAATCCGCTGGATAAGGTCGTCGGCATTGGCACGGACTTGAAGCAAAACGTGCCGGATTACTACAACGCGCTGGAAAAGGAGCTGCCCTCCGTTAACGAGGTTCCGGAGATTGGCGGCTTCACCAAAGGCGATGTCACCGTGGAGAAGCTTGTGAGCTTGGATCCGGATCTCATCGTGCTGTCGCTGGATCAATACGATGCCTCCCGCGAAGCGGGCCTGACCGACAAGATGGAGCAGGCCGGCCTGAAGTACGCGGTGACCGACTTCCGCCGCGACCCGCTGGAGAATACGCCTAAGACCATGGACATCTTCGGCGAAATCTTCGGCCAAGAGGACCGCGCGGAGGAATTCAACGCGGATTGGCAAAAGACCGTGGACTTGGTGGAGGAACGCGCGGAGAAGGTTAAGGATAAGCCGCGGACCTTCGTCTGGCGTGCGGCCGGCGTTTCCGATTGCTGCGGTTCGTGGAACGATTCCAATATCTCCCAGCTGGTCAACGCGGCCGGCGGCGAGAATATTGCCGATGAAATCATCCCGGGCGAGTCCGGCACAATCACCCCGGAAAAGGTCCTAGAAGCCGACCCGGACATGATCATTGCTACCGGTGGCGATTGGTCCGATATGAAGGACGATGAGGGTCACCCAGTCGGCTATGCGGCCGTCGGTTATGGCATCGATGAAAAGGAAGCCAAGGGCAGTGTGGCTAAGCTGCCGGGCAAGCAGGCCGGCTTCGATAAGCTGCGTGCGGTCAAGGAGCACCACTTCCACAGCATGTGGCACCAGTTCTATGATTCGCCGTTTAATTACCTGGCGCTGCTGCAGGTCGCCGAGTGGATTGATCCGGAGGCGTATGCCGATATGGACGTCGCCAAGCAGTGGATGGACGCGCAAGAAAAGTACTCGCCGGTCTCTGGCGAGGGAACCTTCTTTAGCACCAACTAATGGAGGGCGCAGAGGTAGCCGCGCTAGCGCGGCAGCATAAGAAGTTAACGTGGCAACGCATCGGTATTGTGGCGGGCCTGACGCTGATTGCGGCCGTGGCTTTTATCATCAGCAACTTTGTGGGCGCGATTGATATCAGCCCGGGCGAGGTCATGAAGGGCATCGTGAATCCCGCGGGTCTGGAGGACCAGACGCGCACGGTGCTGTGGCAGCTGCGCCTGCCTATGGCCGTGATGGCCGTGCTTATCGGTATGGCCTTGTCCTTGGCCGGCGCGGAGATGCAGACCATCCTCAATAACCCGCTAGCCGAGCCGTTTACCCTCGGCATTTCTGCGGCCGCCGCGTTTGGCGGCGCCAGCTCCATCGTGCTCAAGTGGCAGCTGATTGCGCAGCCGCAGTTTAACTTGGCGCTGGTGGCGTGGCTTGCGGCCGCGGTGGCTACGGCCATTATTGTTATCGCGGCCGTTATCCGCGGCGCGAAGGCGGAGACCATGGTGCTGCTGGGCATTGGCTTGGTGTTCTTCTTCCAAGCCATGCTGGCGCTTATCCAATACCAGTCCTCGGCCGAGGCGCTGCAGCAGATCGTCTTTTGGTCCATGGGTTCTCTTACCCGCGCCAATTGGGCGGCCAACGGCGTGCTGGCGGCCGTGCTGATTATCGCCCTGCCCATTTTGTGGGCGCTGGGCTGGCGCCTTACTGCCTTGCGGCTTGGTGACGCCCGCGCTACCGCCATGGGCATCAATACCTCCCGCCTGCGCGTTGTGGTGCTCATCGTGGTCTCGCTCGTTGCGGCGACTACCGTGGCCTTCGCGGGCATCATCGGCTTCATTGGCTTGGTGGGCCCGCACATCGCCCGCATGTTGGTGGGTGAGGATCAGCGTTACTTCCTGCCGGCCTCCATGGCGGCGGGCGCGGCCGTGATGTGTGCCGCGCATGCGGTGAGCCTGATGATTAAGCCGGGCCTGGCTATTCCCATTGGCATTGTTACCTCGCTTCTGGGCGTGCCATTCTTCATTGCCATCGTTATGACCCGAAGGAGGGCATTGTGGACGTAGAACTGACTATTTCCGGGCTGAGTGCGGCCTATGGCAAGCACCGCGTGCTGGAGTCCGTGGATGTGGAAAAACTCCACGGCGGGCAGTTGGTGGGCCTGTTGGGTCCGAATGCCTCCGGCAAGACCACGCTTATCAAGTCCCTGGCCGGCGTGCACCGCGGCTGCGATGGCGAGGTGGATTTCCGCGTCGATGGCACGGCCCCGCGCGGCAAGCGTCGCCGGCAGCTCATCGGCTACGTGCCGCAGGATCTCACGAGCACGGCCGCGCTGCGGGCGTTTGAGGCCGTGCTGATTTCTGCGCGCCGTGAGGCCTGCGAGGACCCGATTACGCGCACCGGTGAGGTGCTGCACTCGCTGGGCCTAGACGCGATTGCCTCGCGCTACCTCAATGAGCTTTCCGGCGGCCAGCGCCAGCTGGTGGCGGTGGCGCAGATGTTGGTGGGCAACCCGGGCCTGATGCTTCTCGACGAACCTACGTCCGCCCTCGACCTGCACCACCAGATCTTTGTATTGGATGAGGTGCGTGCGAAGGCGAAGCGCGACGGCAGCCTAGGCCTAGTGGCCATCCACGACATCAACCTGGCTGCGCGCATGTGCGACCAGCTGGTGGTGCTTAAGAAGGGCCATATTCGCGCTCAGGGCGCGCCGTCGGACGTTCTCACGGGGGAGCTCGTGGAAGGCGTGTATGGGGTAGAGGCGGACGTCGTCCAGCATGGCGGCGCTCCGCTCATTGCCCCGCTGCGGGTAAGATAACAAAAAGGCCGGGCGATTGCCCGGCCTAATTTTTTGTTTAAATTTTTAAGTGGTGCGCCATCAGGGAATCGAACCCCGAACCCACTGATTAAGAGTCAGTTGCTCTGCCAATTGAGCTAATGGCGCATTGTTGACTTCCTGCCGTGTGGCTCTCTGTGCAACGAGTAGATACTCTAGCAGCCATTCTTGAAAAGTGTAAAATCGCCTGGTCATCGCATATTTTTAGGAGTGTATAACGAATTGGTTAATGCCTGAAGTGGCTTCTGGTAATTGCTGGATCGAGACGCTAATCTAAATTGGTCTTTGAAAGCAGCAAATACGTGTCTAAGGGCAACTCAGTGAAACATTCCCTCCCTATTGCGCGCCGCCTCATCGCGGCCGCGGGCGTTGCGTGCATTTCCCTAGCCGCCGCCTCCTGCTCCTCCGATTCCTCTGCCGAGAATCAGGCCGCTGACCAAGAATCCACCGCCGCAAGCGCGGACGGGGAGAAGGGCAGCGGCAAAGAGGGCAAAGAGTCCGAAAAGAAAAAGGATGGCCTGAAGGTTTCCGTGAAAGACGGGGCGAAGAACGTGGATCCGTCCCAGCCCGTCACCGTGAAGACCACCGGCAAGCTCAAGAGCGTCACCATGACCAATGAAATGGGCGTGGAAGTCAAAGAAAAGCTCTCCAAGGACGCCAAGACGTGGTCTACTGCGGAGGACTTGGGCTATAACCACACCTATTCCATCGTGGCCTCCGATGTGGATGGCAACAAGAAGAAACTCAGTTTTTCCACTCCGCAAGCAGCGGGCGTTGCCGAGGTCTCGCTTACCCCGATCCCGGACTCTGAGGTCGGCGTAGGCCAGGTCATTGGCGTGAACTTCGGCGTGCCGATTACGGACCGCAAGGCGGCCGAGAAGACCATTACTGTGACCACCAACCCTGAGGTTAAGGGCGCTTTCTACTGGGTCAACAACCAAGAGGTGCGCTGGCGTCCAAAGGAATACTGGGAGCCGGGCACCAAGGTTGAGGTGAAGGTGGACCAGTATGGCAAGGACCTAGGCGGCGGAATTTACGGCGGCGAGAACGCCAAGACCAATTTCACCATCGGTGACCGCACCGTGGCGATTATCGATAACGCCACCAAGACCATGAAGGTCTTTAAGAATAAGAAGTTCTTGCGCGCCATCCCGGTCTCGCTCGGCCGCGATTATCAGTACGATACGCCAAACGGGCGCTACATCATTGGCGATGAGCATCCGCAGCTGCTGATGGACTCCGAGACCTTCGGCCTTTCCCACTCCGCGGGCGGCTACCGCACGATGGTGGACTGGGCTACCCAGATGTCCTATTCCGGCATCTATGTCCACTCCGCTCCGTGGTCCGTGTGGGCGCAGGGCAATACCAATACCTCGCACGGCTGCATCAACGTGACGCCGGAGGCCGCCCAGTGGTTCCAGGAGACGATGAAGCGCGGCGACGTGGTGCGCGTGTTCAATACCTACGGTGAAACGCTTAATGCGATGGACGGCCTGGGTGACTGGAATATGTCCTGGGACGAGTGGTCCAAGGGCAACGCGGATGCCAATCAGTAGCGCCCAAGAGCGGCGCAGGCGATGAGCGCATGGCTACAGTGGTGGCCATGCGCTTTTCTGTTTTAGACCGCGGGGCGGCAGGGCCGTTGGACCAGGTGGCTGAGCACGCCCGGCATGTGGAGCGGCTTGGTTTCCAGCGATTTCTGGTGGCCGAGCATCATGGCGTGCCGGGCATTCCGGCGGGGCAGCCGGGGATGTTGGCAGCCCACGTGGCGGCGCGCACGCAGCGCATTCGGGTGGGCACGGCCGGCATCATGCTGTTAAATCACCCGCCGTTTCTGGTGGCCGAGCAGATAAACCTCCTTGAGACGTTGTATCCCGGGCGCATCGATATTGGGATTGGTTCCTCTGTCGGCTTTACCGGCCCGGTGCGGCGCGCACTGCGCCAGGGCGACCCGGCCGAGGTGAAGCAGCGCTTTGAAACGGAGCTGGCGACGCTGCTGCGCTACCTGCGCGGCGAGGAAGCGGTGACGGTGCGGCCGGAGTATGCGGGCACGCCTATTTACGTGTTGGCGGGCTTTCGATCGGCCATGGTTGCGGCCAAGATGGGGCTCGGCGTCATCTTGGGTGGTCCGGTGGCCACGCAGGAGGCGGCCGCGCGGGTGTATCGGGAGCATGCGCTTGCCGACGCCCCACCTATCATCTCCTCGCTCAATATCGCCGTTGCCGATACGTCCGCGGCCGCCCGTGATCTGTTGTTACCGGAGGCCTATGCCAAGGTACTCGCGCAATCCAACGGCGAGTTCGCGGCCCTGCGGCCTGCAGGAGAGCTGGATATGGATGCGCTGACGGGGCAGCAGCGCCGGCGCATTGAGGAGGCCCTGGCCCATGACGTGTGGGGAACGGTAGAGGAGGTGGGGGAGGAACTAAGGGGCGTCGGCAAGCGGCTGGGCGTGAGTGAGTTTGTGGTGACCGGAGATATGCCAGATGTGGCCGGTCGGGCGCGCTCGGAGGAGCTGCTGGCGAGCCTGCAGGCGGAAAACTGAAAAAGCCCGAGCGCAAGGCTCGGGCACTTGGGGTGGCTGACGGGACTCGAACCCGCGACACCCAGGATCACAACCTGGTGCTCTACCAGCTGAACTACAGCCACCATCGCTGCGTGAAAGCAACGAGATATAGGTTAACTCACGCCGCCTAAATTACAAAAACGCCTGGTAATCTGCGGTGGTTTCGGCCTTGATCTCCTCCGCCTCGGGGGAGGTGGGGCCCTCGTCGGTGCGGAAGACGCTGCGGCGGTAGAAGTCCAACTCGCGGATGGATTCGATGATGTCCTGCAGTGCGCGGTGGGCCATGCCCTTATCGGGCTGGTTGAAGTAAGCACGCGGGTGCCACCGGCGGGCAAGCTCCTTGATGGTGGAGACGTCGATCATGCGGTAGTGCAGGGCGCTATCGAGCCGCGGCATATAAGTGCGGATGAAGGTGCGATCCGTGGCGATGGAATTGCCGGCCAGGGGAGCGGGGTGCTCGGGATCGCAATGCTCATTGATGAGCGCGAGTACGGCATCCTCGGCTTCTCCGATGGAGGTGGTGGACTCGCGGATTTCCTTATCCAGCCCGGACTTAGCGTGCATCTGTGTAACAAAGGAATCCATCTGTGCCAGCTCATCCTCGGTGGCGTGGACGACGAGGTCGATGCCTTCGCCCAGGATGTTGAGGTTGCCATCGGTGATGACGGCGGCGACCTCAACAATGACGTGGCGCTCGGGGTCGAGGCCCGTCATCTCCAAATCGATCCAGACGAGGCGGTCGTGTTTTGCGGCTATCTCGGAATGTGGCATGCGGCCCATTCTACGCCCGCGTGCTTTTACCCCTGTATGGGGTACGAGCCGGGCTGCCCTGGAGGGGCGATTACTACTGGGCAGCGCAACCTTTTAGAAAGTGTGGCACCGTACTGCATAAAATTAATCGGTGATTTGCCTCACTCGCAGATGTGAGTTAGGGCATACTCTGGTTAATCGCTCTTCATTCGGGAGGTGCGACAGACTTAGGAGAGACCAGATGGCAAACTTCCTCGATGCCCTCAATACCGTAATTTGGTCCCCCGTCTTGGTGTTTTTATGCCTCGGCGCGGGTATTTATTTCACCGTGGTGACACGCGGCCTGCAGGTGCGCTGCATACCGGACATGCTCAAGCAGATCGTTAACGGAGAAAGGTCCGCCGATGGCGTGTCTTCCTTCCAATCCTTGATGGTTTCGCTCTCCGGCCGCGTGGGCGTGGGCAATATCGCCGGCGTGGCCACAGCCATCGCCTTCGGTGGGCCTGGCGCCGTGTTCTGGATGTGGGCAGTGGCGCTGTTGGGCTCGTCCACCTCGTTCATCGAAAGTACGTTGGCGCAGATTTACAAGGAGAAGGACCAGGACACCGGTGAGTACCGCGGCGGGCCCGCCTATTACATCGAAAAGGCCTACAAGCACACTAAGGCGGCGCCTTTCATGGTGGTCTATGGCATCGTGTTTGCCGTCGCTATGATCTTGGCTACCAGCTACTTCTTGCCTGCCATCCAGGCCAATGCGGTGGCCGCCGCGGCCGATACCGCGTGGGGGATTAACTCCACTTGGGCAGCCGTCGTCTTGGCGGGCATTCTGGCCATCATCATTATTGGCGGCGTGAAGCGCATTGCGACCTTCGCCACCATTGTCGTGCCATTCATGGCGGTCATTTATATCGTGATTTCCGTGGTGGTCATGTGTATGAACTTCTCGCAGATTCCGGAGGTCTTCGGGCTCATCTTCAGGTCCGCATTCAATATGGAAGCCGGATTCTCCGGCATGCTGGGCGCGGCCATCATGTGGGGTGTTAAGCGCGGCATCTACTCCAATGAGGCCGGCCAGGGTACCGGCCCGCAGTCCGCTGCAGCCGCCGAGGTCTCCCACCCCGCTAAGCAGGGCTTTGTGCAGTCCTTCGCGGTGTACGTCGATACGCTCTTTGTCTGCTCGGCCACCGCGTTCATGATTATTTCTACGGACATGTACACCGTTTTCCGCGGCAGCTCCGAGGACGGTGAGGTGGTCTACAACGGCTCGCTTCCTGATGGCGTCGAGGTTGGCCCTGGCTACGTGCAGTCCGGCCTCGATAGCGTCTTTGCCGGTTGGGGCCCAACCTTCATCGCCGTCTCCATTGCCTTCTTCGCCTTTACCACGGTCCTGGCGTACTACTACATGTCCGAAGTCAACCTGACCTACTTCAACCGTTGGGTCCGCTCCCGCACGGCCCGCCGTGGCCTGATTTGGGTGCTGCGCGCGCTGATTATTGTTTCCGTCGTGGTTGGCGCCACCACCACTCCGGGTGCGGCGTGGGCGCTGGGCGATATCGGTGTCGGCACGACGGCATGGCTCAATATCATCGCCATCCTCTTCCTGCAGGTCCCTGCGCTTAAGGCACTCAAGGACTACGAAAAGCAGAAGAAGGCCGGCAAGGATCCGCAGTTCGACCCAGAAGCTTTGGGCATTAAGAATGCGGATTTCTGGGTAGAGCGCAAACGAGCACGCGGCGAGGGCAGCGTGCTCAAAGACAAAGACAAGGACTTAGAAGGCGCCGGGGCCTAGCCCATCTTGGCGTAGAAGCTGCCTACCAGCGGTGCAATCACCGGGGTGGGCAGCACCTGGCTGAGGGTATTCATCGCCTTAGACAGCGGGCCGGGCACCACGCGGCGCTGATTGCGGCGCATGGCCTCGATGGTTTCTTGGGAGCACGACTCGTAGGTGGTCCACAAGAAGTCAGGTACCACCTTATCCACGATCGACTGGTCTTCCTCTGCGATGGTGGCCTCGCGCACGGGGCCGGGGGCGAGCAGGGTGCACGAGACGCCAGAGCCCTTCAGCTCATAGTGCAGGGCCTCCGTAAACGCATTAACGCCCGCCTTGGTGAAAACGTAGGTGGCGTTATTGGGGATGGGGATATTGCCCGCGGCAGAGCCGACATTGCAAATGGCGCCGCTGCGGCGAGGCAGCATCTGTTCCAAGGCGGCTCGCGTGAGGTGGTGGACGGCAGTTCCGTTGAGCTCGAACTGAGTCGTCTCGTATGACCAGTCCTGGTCCATGAAGGGGCCGAAGCTGGCGATGCCGGCGGAGTTGACCAAAATCGATACCTCGCGGGTGGCGATGGTCTCGGCCACGCGGGCGACGTCGTCAGCTACTGCTAGGTCCGCCGGCAGGGCAATGGCCTCGATATTATGGCGCTGCTCGAGCTCGGCGGCGATGGACTCCAGGACCTCGCGGCGGCGGGCCACAAGGATGACGTTATAGCCCAATGCGGCGAAATCCTGTGCCATGGCCTTGCCAATGCCTTGGCTGGCGCCCGTAACGAGGGCATAAGACGTGCGGGAAGGGGTGGGAAGTGACATGGTTAAGCCTTTCCGGGGTGGGGCATGGTGAGTCCTAGCGTAAACAAAAAGCCTTGAAGCGGCGAGAAACTCGGCGCCTCAAGGCTTTCGCGCGGTGCCCCCAGCAGTGTCTGAGTTCATGACATATTTGACAGTCTGTGCCTGAGGGAATCGTCGTGATGCTTGACAGATCAGCCGCGACATATTTGACGCTTAAGGCTACCTTACCGTGTCGGGTGATGCTTGACTGGTGAGTCGGGACATGTTTGACACTATGAACAGTCCTAACCGCAATATGGCCATCGTCAAAGCTGTACGCCAATCCGGTGGCGTCGAAATAGAGTGCGGCCATTCAGGGCCTAAGGCACCTTCTAGAGCCCAAGAGGGAAAGGGCTCCGCCCGTCAGACGTAGGTGTTCTTACGGCGTCTTGGTACTGCTGCTTGGAACGATGCGCCCTGGCACTGCTCGCCTGATCGAAGAAACCGGCACCCCAGAACAAAAAGCAACTGGAATGCCGGTTTGTTAACGATGTCGCGACTCATCTGTCAAACATGTCGCGACTCATGACAGCGGTGCCCCCAGCAGGATTCGAACCCGCGACACATGGGGTAGAAACCCACTGCTCTAATCCGCTGAGCTATGGGGGCTTACAACGCACTCATAGTAGCCCACGAGGGCGGGGAAACCTAAGCCAGGGTGCGCTGCGGCGTGCGCAGGATGTCCACCAAGTCTTGGGCGGCTGCGGTCAGCTCGCGATCCGTGCGGTAGGCCACGATGGCGTAGTAGCGCGGCAGATCATCAGCAATGGGGCGGGTGATAATGCCGTGCGGCTGCACAGCGGGTGCGCAATTGGGCACGATGCTGACGCCGAGACCACTGGAGACCATAGGAATTGCGCTATTGAGGCTGGCGACCTCCTGGGTCTTTTCCGGCTTGAGGCCCGGCCGGCTATTCCACAGGTCATGGTAGAACTCGGCCAGTTCAGGAAGTTCGCGGCTGCGCGGTGGGACAAGCCAAGTTTCCTTCTTCAGCTCGGCGAGGGAGACGGGGGATTCCAACTCGGCGAGGCGCTGGGGAAGGGCGACGGAGTAATCGAACGTGGCCACCTGGTGGACGGTGAGCTCGGGGGAGTAGCGGCGGATGAAGGCCTTCGGATCGGACGTCGGCAAGAGCGCTAGGTCCACCTGGCCATCCAGTAGGTGTTTGATAGCGGAAGCCGGCTCGGCGTCGTCCAGCGAGATATTGGCGGTGGGGTAAATCCGCTTGAGCTCAGCCAGGGCGGCAGGGGTAAATTCCCAGTTCAAGATGGCGCCGGAGGCGAGGGATACGGTGCTGGCCTTGTCGCCGGTGATTTCGCTGATATGGCGCTGGGTTTCGCTGAGCAGCGCATCAACCTTGACGGCCGTTTCGTAGACATAATCGCCAGCGTCAGTGGTGGAGACACCGGAGCGACCGCGCGAAAGCAGCTGGGCGTTCAGCTCTTTTTCTAGCTTCCGGATAGAAAGGCTCAGAGATGGCTGGGTCATATCGAGGGATTCGGCAGCGTGCGTGAAGGAGCCATTGTCTACAACGGCGCGAAAATAAAGAAGTTGACGGGTGTCCATAAGCTCCATAATGACACATGTAAAGACAAAATGTGTGTTAGGTGAGAAACTAGGTGGCGCTATACAATGCGCACTATGGCAAATGAGCAGGTTAACAGTTTGAACGCGGCGGGTAAGAAGCCCCGCTCTTCCTGGGGAATTTATATCGCAGCGATGCTTATTGCTGGCCTGATCGCCGGTTTTATTTCCCTGTTCCTCCTGGCCGATTCCCTGGCGGCGTTAGGCATTCCGGACCCCGGCCGCATCACCACCTTTGGCCTGCCGCTCTTTCGAGGTGTGGCGTGGATTCTCATGGCTTTGTCCGTGGGCTCATTCTTGGCCTCGTCCTTCCTCATCGCTTCGCGCGGTGACAATGCCACGCTTATCGATGCCCCCTTGTCCGTCGACGGCCACATCGCCGCCCGCACCGGCACCTGGGCTTCCTTCGGTATGGCGGCCGTGGGGCTCGTGGAAATCCCGCTCATTATGTCCGACCTCACCGGCGCGCCCTTTTCCCAGGTATTCGAGCCTTCCATCATGAAAATGGCGCTGACGGAAATTTCCACCACCATCGTGTGGGCAATCTCCGTGCTCATTGCCCTGGTAGTGGGCATTCTCGGGCTCGTGGGCCGTGGCTGGTCCATGCAGCCGGTCCTGCTTTTCTTGTCCATAATGCAGGTCGTGCCCATTGGCATGGAAGGCCACTCCGCGGCGGGCGGTGACCATGATTACGGCACCAATTCGCTCCTGTGGCACTTGGTCTTTGTCATGCTTTGGGTAGGCGGGCTTATGGCGCTTATCGCCCATGGTCGGCGCCTCGGCCCCAATCTCGTCTTTGCGGTGAAGCGCTATTCCGGCATCGCCTTTATGGCCATTGTGGTGCTTGCTGTCTCGGGCTTGATTAACACGCTCATCCGCATGAATATCTCCGATCTGGTGGATTCTGCGTACGGAATCATTCTGATTACCAAGTTCGTGCTGACGATTTTGCTGGGCATTTTCGGCCTCGCTCACCGCGAGCTCACCATCCCGCAGCTGGGCAAGAACCCGCCCCTTTTTATTCGCATTGCCATCGTGGAAGTAGCGGTCATGGCCGCCACCATTGGCGTAGCCATCACGCTGGGCCGCACTGTGCCGCCCGCACCGCGGGATCCCAACCTCAACTCGATGCAGATTCTGATGGGCTATGAGCTGTTTGAAAAGCCCACGGTGCTCAACGTGTGGACCATGTTCCGCTTTGACATCATGTTTGGCACCATTGGCCTGCTTTTGGCTGCGGCCTATGGCTACTGCGTCTACCGTGTACACAAGCGCGGCCTGACTTGGAGCAAGGGGCGTACCGCATGGTTTATGTGCGGTGCGCTGGGCCTGACCCTTGTGATGTCTACCGGCATGGGTCTCTACATGCCGGCGATGTACTCCATGCACATGTTGGTGCACATGATTTTGTCGATGGCGGTCCCGCTCCTGCTCGTTCTGGGTGCGCCACTGACCCTGCTTATGGAGGCCTTTGAGGCAGGACCGAAGGGGAAGCCCAGCCTGCACGACTATGCACTGGCGGCCACCCAGTCCAAGATCGTCGCTTTTATTACGAATCCGTTCGTCAACCTCCTGCAGTACTTATTCTTCCTCTACGTGCTGTATTTGTTCCCGGGCCTATATCAATTCGCCATCTCCGAGCACGCGGGCCACCTCATTATGAACTTCACGTTCATCATCTCCGGCTGCTTCTATTTCTGGGAAATCATCGGGCCGGATCCACTTCCCAAGCGCCACTCCACCCCGTTCCGATTGGCCGTGCTGTTCCTTTCCATGCCATTTCACCTCTTTGCCGGCGTGTACCTGATGCAGCTGCAAAGTGTGTTGGGTGCAGACTTCTACCAGTATTTGGAGCTGCCTTGGGATCAGGATCTGCTCCAAGACCAACGCGTAGGTGGCGGCATCGCGTGGGGCTTTGGCCAGTTCCCGCTGGTTATCGTCTTTGGCAAACTCTTCCTGGATTGGCTCAGTGATGATCGCGCTACGGCTCGCCGCCACGATATGCAGGCGGATGCGGACGATGATGCCGAATTGGAACGCTATAACGCGATGCTCCAGGATATGGGTCACGGCGATGAATCGAGCTTCCGCGGGCGCTAGCCTGTGGATAACCGGTTAAAAATCACCCCCAAACCCGAGTTTTGTTGACGGGTACAACAAGTTATTCACAGGGTAGGGGTTGCCGGCATGGTGCAGGTTGCGCGCCGGCATCAGGATATGGAAGCGAGCGAGGAAAACCGAACTCGCCTATCCAACTATCCAGCAAAGGATTTTCTAGCACCATGTCCCAATACCCAATTACTTTGACCGGTCGCCTTACTCGCGATCCCATCCTGACCAAGACCTCAACTGGGGCCTATAAGGCTAAGCTGCGCGTCGCCTCCTCCCGCCGAATTCCGGACCGTCAGGTCGATGCCGGCGCTAATGACCCGGAAGGAAACAACCCCAAGGCCCCGCAGTGGCGCGATGTGGACCACCTCTACATCGACGTCGAAATGTGGAATCAATTCGCCATCAATGTGCGCAAATCCCTAGCCAAGGGCATGCCTTTGGTCATCGTGGGCTCCTTAGTTACCGAACAATGGCGCGATGACCAGGGCACCGATCACTTCCGCACGTTCATTAAGGCACAGTATGTGGGCCTGGACCTGAACCGCCACGTTATCGGTACCAAGCGTCTCGCTCCGCAGTACAACCAGGAAAATATTGCGGTCCCAGAACTGGGGGACAACGCCATCGAACCGGACGTGGACCACAGCCTGCCGCCGCAGCAGGCAGCGCAGGGAGATACCGCGGCCGATACCGCGGCGGACCGCTATCTAGCCGAGCGCGCCGCAGCCGCACGTGGTGGGGAAGAAGATTCCTTCGACGACGCCGAGGTGGAAGAGGAGGCTGCCGAGGCAGAATCCGCCCCAGTGAACGCTTAAGCGTTTCCCCACCGGCTTGATCGCCTCGGGTGTACCTGACCCGAGGCACTTGGGCGGTGGTTCTGATGTAGTGTTTGTGTAGATAAATACGTCTCCCAAATTTTTGCAAAGGGGTAAAAGTGGGCGAATTCATCTACACGATGAAAAACGTGCGCAAGGCAATTGGCGATAAAGTCATCCTTGACGATGTAACAATGGCGTTCTACCCAGGTGCCAAGATTGGTGTGGTCGGCCCTAACGGTGCCGGTAAGTCCTCCATTCTGAAGATTATGGCCGGCCTGGATCAGCCTTCCAACGGCGAGGCCTTCTTGGATCCGGGTGCCACCGTGGGCATCCTGCAGCAGGAGCCGCCGCTCAATGACGAGAAGACCGTACGCGGCAACGTCGAAGAGGGCTTGGGCGATATCTTTGAAAAGAAGCAGCGCTTCGAGCAGATCGCCGAGGAAATGGCCACCAACTACAGCGACGAGCTCATGGAAGAGATGGGCAAGCTGCAAGAAGAGCTGGACGCCGCCGATGCTTGGGAGGTTGATTCCAAGATCGAGCAGGCCATGGAAGCTTTGCGCTGCCCGCCTTCCGACGCCCCAGTGACCAACCTTTCTGGTGGCGAGCGCCGTCGTGTAGCGCTGGCTAAACTCCTGCTCACTGAGCCGGACCTGCTGCTGCTCGACGAGCCTACGAACCACCTGGACGCCGAGTCCGTGCAGTGGCTGGAGAAGCACTTGGCCGATTACCCGGGTGCTGTCTTGGCCGTGACCCACGACCGCTACTTCCTTGACCACGTCGCGGGCTGGATCTGTGAGGTTGACCGCGGCAAGCTCTACCCGTACGAGGGCAACTACTCCACCTACCTGGATAAGAAGCAGGAGCGCTTGGAGGTTGCCGGCAAGAAGGATGCGAAGCTGCGCAAGCGCCTGAAGGACGAGCTGGAGTGGGTTCGCTCCGGTGCAAAAGCCCGCCAGGCCAAGAACAAGGCTCGTCTGGAGCGCTACGAGGAGATGGCTGCCGAGGCCGAGAAGTACAAGAAGCTCGACTTCGAAGAGATCCAGATTCCTACCCCGCCGCGCTTGGGCAATAAGGTCGTGGAAGTCAAGGACCTGCAGAAGGGCTTCGATGACCGCGTCCTGATTAAGGACCTCTCCTTTACCCTGCCGCGCAACGGCATCGTGGGCGTTATCGGCCCGAACGGTGTGGGTAAGACCACCCTGTTTAAGACCATCGTTGGCCTGGAGCAGCCGGATGCCGGTTCCGTCGAGGTGGGCGATACCGTCAAGCTGTCCTACGTGGACCAGAACCGTGAGAACATCGACCCTGAAGCAACCGTCTGGGAGGTTGTCTCCGGCGGCCTAGATTACATTCACGTTGGCCAAAACGAGATGCCTTCGCGTGCTTACCTGTCCGCGTTCGGCTTCAAGGGCCCGGATCAGCAGAAGCCATCCAAGGTGCTTTCTGGTGGTGAGCGCAACCGCCTGAACTTGGCGCTGACCCTGAAGGAGGGCGGCAACCTGATCCTCCTTGACGAGCCGACCAACGACTTGGACGTGGAAACCCTCGGCTCGCTGGAAAACGCGCTGGAGAAGTTCCCGGGCTGCGCCGTGGTCATTTCCCACGACCGCTGGTTCCTGGACCGCACCTGTACCCACATCTTGGCCTGGGAGGGCAACGTGGAAGAAGGCCAGTGGTTCTGGTTTGAGGGTAACTTCGGCGATTACGAGAAGAACAAGGTCGACCGCCTCGGTGAAGAGGCAGCTCGTCCTTCTCGCGTGACCCACCGCAAGCTGACCCGCTAAGTAGCTGAAGCCTTTATTGAGGAGAATGATGGCAACCCCAAGTGTGCACACGTATCGTATTCAGACCCGCTGGTCGGACTTTGATATGTACGGCCACATGATGAACGCAAACTATATCGAGCTCGCCCAGGAAGCGCGCTTGGCCTTTGCCAAGGAGCATATCTATTCCAAAGGCCTCGATTTCATTGCGTTCGTGCGCCACCTCGATGTGGATTTCCTGCGCCCGATGGAGTTTAAGGACACCACTACGGTGGAGGTAGAAACTACCATTTCGCAGATTGGCACCACCTCGTTTACCACTACCCAGCAGGTCAAGGATGACCAAGGGGAAGTCGCGGCAACTGTGGAGTGCGTGCAGGTAGTCGTCGACCGCCAGCAGCAGACCCCGCGCCCGCTGACGGAACAGGAAAAGGATATTCTGCAAAATACCGCAGCCAACTAACTGCGGCGCAGAGCAAAGAAAAGAAAGGCAGGGCCCGAAGGTATGGTCACCGAGACTCTAGAAATTGGAAGCGGTGGACCTGGCCTTCGGGCCCTTGTCACGCGCGCAGTCGGCTTGGACGCGGGTGCCTCGGTACGGCTGCGCCAGCTGACTGGCGACGTCGTCGATGTCTTTGTCACCACCCCCTTCGAGGTGGTTGCCTCCCGCCGCGTCCAAGGCGTTGCTTCCCGCGATGGGGCGGTGGTTTCTGCCGGCACGCTGGCCGAGCAACTCAAGGAACATGAGTCAACCGGGACTCTCGATTTGGGCCCCGCCCGTGATCCGTCATGGCCAGGAGCCCTGCCGCCGGCCACTGGTTATAGCGTGGTCGATACATTGCCGGTCACTGTGGTGCGCGAGCTCTCCGATAAAGGCCAACAACTGACGCGACAATTTTCTGGGCCCATGGGCCCGCCGTCCAGCCTCTTGAATCAAACCGTCGTTACTGTAGAAGACGATGGCGCCACGGTGGAAATCCCTATGCGCATGATCTTTGCGTGTACCAATCTGGGCCTTATCCCTGGATTTTCCGCCCCGATGGACGTGCCGCGCCACTTGCGCGTGGCTCAGCTGGGCCGCTGGGTGCGTCTCGACGCCCCCTTCGGCAGCATTTATCGGTCCACCCGACTCTCGCTGTTTTAAGCCCATCCATCTACCGCAAGACTCGGCGAGGGCCTCCTCCTCGGAGAACATGGACCCCCAAAAGCGGTCCACCTTTGGGAGGGTGAGGAGTGGTGCTTATCTCGCAAAACCCTCGTCTAGCAGGACAATAACGGTAGTCATATAGGTTCGTGCTTTTTCGGCTATGTGAGTTTTAGATTAGACATCCAGCTAAACGTGTGCTGCGTTACTCTGGAACTGTAAAAGTAATTTCCTGCACCTACAAGGAGACGGTGTAATGCGTATTGCGGTACCAAAAGAAATCATGAATAACGAGAACCGCGTGGCTCTCACTCCTATGGGAGCGCAAACCCTCGTTGCTGATGGCCATGAAGTGTACGTTGAAACCGGTGCCGGTGAAGGCGCATCCTTCCCCGATTCTGCCTACAAGGATGCCGGTACCACAATTGTGGACTCAGCGGAAGAGACGTGGTCGCAAGCGGAACTGCTGCTCAAAGTCAAGGAGCCACTCGAGTCCGAGTACAAGTACCTGCGCTCGGACCTTACCGTCTTTACCTACCTTCACCTCGCTGCGGACCGCCCGCTGGCGGAGGCACTGGTGGAGGCCGATACCACCTCGATTGCCTATGAAACGGTCACCGATCGCCACGGTACTTTGCCTCTGCTGACTCCAATGTCCCAGGTGGCTGGTCGCCTTGCCGTTATCGAAGGCACCCACCACCTGCTGTCCACCCAGGGCGGTCGCGGTTTGCTGGTCTCTGGCGTTCCGGGCACCCAGCCGGCACGTGTCGTCGTGATCGGCGGCGGCCAAGTTGGCGCCTCCGCCGTTGCGATGGCCCACGGCCTGCGCGCCGAAGTCACCGTGCTGGACCTTGATCCACACGTCTTGCAGCGCTTCGATGACCAGTACGCCGGTGGCGTGCGCACTCTGATCTCGGATCCGGCCACCATCGAAAAGGAGCTACAGGAAGCTGACCTTGTCATCGGTGCCGTGCTCATTCCAGGTTCCGCTGCGCCGAAACTGGTGCGCGAGGAGACCGTGAAGAAGATGAAGAAGGGCGCTGTTCTCGTGGACGTGGCCATCGACCAGGGCGGTTGCTTCGAAAACTCGAAGAAGACCTCCCACGATGATCCCACCTTTAAGGTGCACGACACCTTGTTCTACTGCGTGGCTAATATGCCAGGCGCGGTGGCTAATACCTCGACCCGCGCGCTATCGTCTGCGACGTTGCCGTATATCCGCGCGGTAGCCAAGGACAACTTGGATGCCGCCATCAAGCGCTTCCCAGGCCTAGAAGGCGGTGTGATGACCCGAGGCGGTCGTCTGGTGTCCGAGCCTGTGCGTAAGGCTTTTGACTGGGACGACTAAGCACCGCGTTGCATCCCGCGCGCTAGATAAACCATGAGCCCGGCTCTCCGTCAAAGGGGGCCGGGCTCATGTTGTGCGCGGGCGACAACGGGCGGCTAGGGCGCTTTGTTGATCATCATGGCTGCTACGCGCTGCATATGATCCCAGATCATCTCGCGGTAGGCCGGTGGGATGGTTTCCTCGTCGATCTTGGCGAGGGAGTTACCCATAAGCTCTAACCACCGGTCATGCGCGGTTATATCGATGGGGTAAGGGGCGTGGCGCATGCGCAGGCGCGGGTGGCCGCGGTTTTCAGAGAAGAGCTGCGGGCCACCCCAATACTGTGCCAAGAACCAGGTAAGGCGCTGCTCGGCGCCTTCCCAGTCATTATCGGGGTACATTGGGCCGATGATATCGTCCTCTTTGACTTGGGAATAAAAGCCGTGGACGAGGCGCTCAAAGGTTTTCATGCCGCCAATGGCCTCATAAACAGAATCCATTTACTCTTCTTCTTCCTTGCGGGGATCGGGAATGCCGATGCCGTGAGGGTAGGGGGTAGTAATACCTTTAGTGTGCATGACATTGAGCACGCGGGACTGCAGGAAACGCTGAACGTCCCACTGCTTGCCTGGCAAGGTCTTGGTCGAGACGCGGAAGGATACATAATCCGGCTCAAAGCCAGACATGCCGTCCACACGTGGCGTGCTGAGGATGAGCTTGCGCACCTTATCGTCCTGTGCGGCTTCTTTCACTGCCTTCTCAATGACTTCGCCAGCAACCTCTGGGTCATTAGAAAGACCTACCGGAATCTGGATGCGGGCAACGGAGTACTCATCAGAGTGGTTGGCCACCTGGAGAATTTCACCATTCCGCACGTACCACAGGGCGCCATCGATATCGCGGACCGTGGTGATGCGCAGGGAGATGGACTCGACATCGCCAAAGACGCCATTGCCCAAATCAACCACGTCACCAATGCCGTACTGGTCCTCAATGAGCATGAAGATGCCGGAAAGGAAGTCCTTCACCAGCGCCTGTGCGCCAAAGCCGAGGGCAACGCCAATGACACCGGCGGAGGCGATAAGCGGTGCTACGTTGACCTCTAACTCATCCAGGATGGCGATAATCGCCCACACCCAGACGAAGATGGCGGCGGCAGAACGGGCTACGCCGGCAAGTGTCTTGATGCGGGAGGCGCGCCGGGTCTCGCGGGTTTGGCGCATGGCCTCTTCTTGTTGGCTGAGCTCGGGGCGATTGGCGCGGTCCTTGAATTTCCCGCGCAGGCGCTGCTTATCTAGTCCGGAGGATTTAATGCTATTTTCGGCCACTTTGTTGATGACTCGGCGGAGGAGCCAGTGGGCGATAATGGTCAGAATAAGGATGATGGCGATGCGAATGGGGCGCTCGATAAGCCAGCTTTGCACCTTCTCGTCATTCCAAAAATTGGACACGGACTCGACGGCCGAGTCCGTGGTGGAAGCGGCGGAGGCTAAGAATTGCGTATTCATCATTCTTTCTTAGTCGTGGACAATGGGAACCACGCCCATTGTAGGGGTTGCTCCTGAAAGTTCGACGGGCCCCAGGCTAAGGTTTGTGAAAATAAATACTCATCTGCCCGTAGGAAATGAACAGCTTGGTCTAGACTGTGTGGCTATGACAGAAGGCAGCACGCAGAACCTCGCTCAAGGCTTTACGTCCCGTTCCATCCACGGCGGCTATCACCCGGATCCGCACATGGGCTCTATCAACGTGCCCATCTATGCCTCGACCACGTTTGCGCAAGACGGTTTGGCGCAGCTGCGCGGCGGATTCGAATACGGCCGAGTGGCCAATCCGACCGTGCGCTCGCTGGAGCGCACTCTAGCGGCACTGGAAGGCGCGGAGTATGCACGCGTGTTTTCTTCCGGCATGGCCGCCGCCGATACCTTGATCCGCATCCTGGTGCGCCCAGGGGACCACGTCATTTTAGGCAATGACGCCTACGGTGGTTCCTACCGCCTGCTCAATGATTTCACCGAGTGGGGCGTGGAGATGTCCATCGTGAACACCAGCGATACCGCAGCGGTTGCGGCCGCGGTTCAAGAAAATACCAAGCTCATCTGGCTAGAAACGCCCACTAATCCGGCGCTAAATATCACCGATATTGCCGCGGTGGCCAAGATTAAGGGCAACGCGCAGGTACTGGTGGACAATACTTTTGCTACGCCCTACCTGCAGAACCCGCTGGAACTCGGCGCCGACCACGTGCTGCACTCGACCACCAAGTACTTAGGCGGCCATTCCGATGTGCTCGGTGGCGCGGTAGTTACTAATGACGCCCACGTGGACGAGCGCCTGCTCTACTTCCAGGGCAATGTGGGCGCGGTGAGCTCGCCTTTCGACGCCTACTTAACCGCCCGCGGTATTAAGACGCTGTCCGTGCGCATGGACCGCCACTGCGCGAATGCGCAGCGAGTAGCGGAATTCTTGCAGGCGCGACCCGAGGTCAAGCAGGTGCTCTACCCGGGGCTCAAGGGGCACCCGGGGCATGAATTGGCGGCACAACAGATGCGTGGCTTCGGCGGCATGATGTCCGTGCGCTTCCACAGCGCGGAGCATGCCAAGCAGATCTGCCTCAATACGCGGCTTATCTGCCTGGCAGAATCGCTGGGCGGGGTGGAATCGCTCATCGAGCACCCAAAGAATATGACGCACGTATCCGCGGAAGGGTCCGAGCTGGTGCCGCCGGAGGATCTGGTGCGTATCTCCATCGGTATCGAAGACATCGATGACCTGCTCGCGGACTTGGAGCAGGCCCTCGACGCTCTATAGGCCGCGGCACTGGGCCCATAGCGCAGGTGCGGTGGCTAGGAGCGCACCACGGCGAGGAGGGAACCGGCGGCCTTGTCGGTTTCCTGCAGCATGAGCGGGTCCGTGCCCGGCATGGGGGAAATGGTGGTGTCCGGCCACTGGGAATAGGTGGGGATGCCCACGATATGCAGGCGTGCATCCAACTCGCCGTCTGGGTGGACGGTGCGGCGGGTGGCCCCATCCGTTTCCGGCGAACCGGTGGGCTGGCCGTGATCGGGGAAGGGGCGCACGCGGCCGGAATCCACCAAGCAGCGCGTCATGGCATCGCCGGCGGTGCGGATGTCGGGGCGGTGCATAAAGGCGTCGACAAGCGTGGGCGCCGAAGCCGAGCGCGGGCCGGAGGTCAAGGTGAAGTGATCAGCCTCGATGGACACGGTGGGGTGATCGCCTAGGAAGTGGGCCAGGCCGGCATCGACAAGCGCGAGCAACTGGCGCACGCGGAAGAGCGGCGGGCCGGAGCCGATCATCTGGCCAAAGGACATGACCTGGCCGTAGCGGCCGGTGCGAGACTCGCGGGTGTAGCGGCCCTCTGCGCCGAGGATGGAGGCCGGCTTGCGCGATTGCGAAAGCGACCACAGCGCGGCTTTGATGGGGGAGTCGTGGCCGGCGGCGGCCTCCCGAATATCGCCTTCCATGGATTGGGCAATGTGCTCGGTGAGCTCAGCGATGTCCCCGGTAAACCCGGCAATCTGGTACATGAGATCGTTCATGTCCCATGGTTCGGTGACCATGGGCGCAATGGCTGCGCCCAGCTCATCGGGGGCGGTGGCATCGATGACCTCGAGGATTTCCGCGCGCGGGCGCAGGAGGGAATCCGGGCGCACGCGTTCCAAGGTGGTGATATAGGCCTCGTAGCTATCGCGCGCGATGGCGGGCCAAACCTGGGCGTCAAAGTCGATGTCCTGGGTGCCACTGAGCTCCGCAATGACATTCTTCAGGCGGCGGCGCGGCATGGTAGGCGGCAGCTCACCGTATTCGGACTTGGGGTGGTAGGGGTAGCCGCGGCCGGAGGAAATGATGAAGTGGGGCTCCTGGCCGCAAGGCTCATAGCGCAGGCCGGAACGCGCGGAAGGATCCTCTACGAATGTGCCGCCGCGCTCGATGGTGGTCAGCGCCAGGATGTCATAAAAGCCCATGCCCAGACCGCGCACCAGCACGTCCTCGCCGCCCGGAATGGCGGCGTAGTCCTGCTCTACCGGGTTATTAGGGGCGATCCAGTTCAAACCGGAAGCGGCCAACTGCTTTTCTTGTTCGGTGTATTCCGGAATCATCCAGCCATAGGCCAGTACCGTGGCATCGGCGTGCACCTCGGAGCCATCAGCCAGGTGGAGGACGTCTTGGTGACCGTCCTCGGCGATGGTTTCCAACCGGCTGAAGTGATTCACGGTGGAAATGCTCTTGGGCAGGCGCGCAATGACCACGTCATAGACCCAGCGCAGGTACTCGCCATACAGTGCGCGCGAAGGGTTGGACTCGGGGCGGGTTGCCGCGAGCTCTTCGCGGTAGTCCTGGGCAATATGTGCGGCCGGTGGGTGCTGCTCGAAAAGCTCGCGCTTGGCGGCGGAGATATTCTCACCATCGCCGCGCAGGAGCTGAATCCATTCGTACTGGATGGGTCCCTCGAGCACCGGGGCATCAACGGTGGAGCCGGGCTCGGTAAAGAGGGTGACCGCGCCGGCGCGAGTATTCATGCACAGAGTCTTGGTTTGATCCGTTTCCCAGATGCGGCCGGCGCCGTGTTGGGCATCATCGATGAGGTGGACGGTAATGGGGTCGCTGGAATCGTCCATGCGGGCGGAGAGGCGTTCCAAGATGGAAATGCCGCGTGGGCCCATGCCGACGATCGCGATTGCTGGAGTAGACATACCTCCTATCGTGCCACATTCAGGCCCTTTCAGGATCATCGGACCTGGCAGTTAGAATAAGATAGACTAGTCGGTCTACGGTATTCTTGTCATGGCGCCGTTTTGGCAGGTAATGCGGTAGACTGTCCAGTCTTGTAATTGGGGGTATGAGTGTGGTCTAATGGGCGAGTACTACTTAAGACTTAAAGGAACTCGAGCTTTTATGAAGCAACTTTCTCGGCTCCTGCGGCCCGTGGCCGCGGTCCTGGCCAGCGGCGCGCTAGCTCTCTCGCTTACCTCGTGCGCCTCTACTTCCCACGCCGCGGAAGATGGCATGGTCACCTATGTCGAGCCCAATATGTTCAACAACCTCTATCCGCCCTCCGGCGGCTATTACCCCAACGGTGGTGTGCTCAATAACATCACGGACCGCCTGCTCTGGCAGGACCCGGATACCCTCGAGCTGCACCCGTGGATTGCGGAGGAGATGCCCAAGGCAAACAAGGACAATACTGAGTTCACCTTCAAGATTCGCAAGGGCGTGACCTACTCCGATGGTTCCCGCCTGGATGCCGCGAACGTGAAGAAGAACTATGACCTTTATGCCCTGGGCGACGAAGATCGCATGCTCACTCCATCGGAGCAGCTGCCCAATTATGAAAAATCCGAGGTCATCGACGACTACACGGTGAAGTTCTACTTCAGCGAGCCTTCCCCGGGCTTCCCGCAGTCCACCTCCGTAATGAACCAGGGCCTGCTTTCTAATGCCACCCTGGATTTGGATGACACCGGCTTCGCGCCGGGCAATGCCACCGCGATTTCCGGTTCTGGTCCCTTCGTCATTGAGGAAGAAGAGCTGGGCACCAAGCTGGTGCTCAAGAAGCGCGAGGACTATGACTGGGCGCCCCCGGCCCGAAAGGATCACCAAGGCCCGGCCGATATCGAGGGCATCAATATCGTGCTTGCGGCCGAAGACTCCGTGCGTGTGGGCTCGCTTGTAGCCGGCCAGTCCGATGTCGCGCGCCAGATCGAAGCCCCCGATGAGAAGCACCTGAAGGATCAAAACCTGCAGATTTTTGCCGCCCCCACTCGTGGCGTGAACAATAGCTTCCACTTCCACTTCCGCCATCCACTCTTGGAAGACAAGCGCGTGCGCCAGGCCATCATCCATGCCATTGACCGCGATAACATCCTGGACACCCTCTTTTCTGATTCCTACCCCAAGGGAACATCGATCCTGGCCAAGACGGCTATTGGCTATAAGGATCAGTCCGCGAACTATGCCTTCGATCCGGAAGAATCCAAGCGCCTGCTCGATGAGGCCGGCTGGCGCCCAGGTGAAGATGGCATTCGCGAAAAGGACGGCAAGCGCCTGTCCGTGACCTTCAATGAAGCCGTCCCACAGCCGCGCTCTAAAGAGATGTTCACCAAGGCTCAAGAGATGCTCAAGAACGTCGGTATCGAGGCCAACCTCAACCCGGGTGACCGCTCTGCGCAGCAAAAGGCCATGAAGGACCAAGACACCGTGCAGGTACGCCACACCATGACCGGCCGTGCCAATGTGGACACCTTGGCCACGTGGCTGGATGGCACCGGGCGCAATTCTTTCCTCAACTACGACGAGAAGACCGATAGCTTTGGTGATGAGAAACTGCAGAAACTGGTGGAGGATTACTTCGACCTCAGCAGTGAAAAGGATCGCCTAGCCATGACCGGCCGCATGCAGGACTATCTGTCCGAACAGGCCTATATCCTGCCCATGTTTGAAGAGCCGCAGGTCTATGGCTTCCAGCCCTATATCGAGGGCTTTAGCACCGAGGCCATCGGCCGCCCATCGTTCTATGCGGTAGACATCAACCCCGCAGAAGGGGAGGACTAAACCATGAGCCTGAAAACTATTGCCCTGCGCATCGGCCAAGCCGTGCTCGTTATCTGGGCAACTTTTACCCTTTCTTTCATCCTCTTGGCGGCACTGCCTGGTGACGCCGTCGCGACCCGCTATGACAACCCCAACTTGGGGCTCAACGCCGAGCAGCTGGCCGCCATCCGCGAGGTTTATGGTGCCGATGAGCCGATCTTAAGCCGCTACTTCAGCGCGCTCGGCGGATTCCTCACCGGTGATTTTGGCTTTTCCGTCGCCACCGGTACCGCCGTATCGGAGATGCTGGCAGATGCCCTTCCCTCCACGCTGGCGCTGGCGGTCTTCGCCTTCCTTGTAGGCGTGGTCCTGGCCTTCCTGGTGGCTATTGTCTCCACCTTTGGCCCATTTTCTTGGCTGCGCAGCTTTTTCCGCAGCCTGCCTTCCGTGATGGTTTCCCTGCCCACCTTCTGGATCGGCATCATTTTGATCCAGATTTTCTCCTTTGGCTTGGGCTGGGTGCCGGTCATCGGCGCAAGCGATGCCCAAAGCCTCATCCTGCCGGTAATTACCCTGGCCATCTTCGTGGCCGCACCGCTGGCGCAGGTGCTGCTGCGCTCCATCGATGAGGTCATGGATATGTCCTTCGTGCAGGTTGTGCGTGCCAAGGGTGCTAGCGGTGCCTGGTTGTTGTGGCGCAACGTCCTGCGCAATGCGCTGCTGCCGGCGCTGACCATGGCCGGCCTTACCTTTGGTGAGCTCGTCGGCGGCTCCGTGGTGACGGAGGCGGTCTTCGCCCGCCACGGCATCGGTGCGCTGACCGTAGATGCGGTGGCTAACCGCGATACCTCGGTGCTGCTGGCCATTGTGGTGCTGGCCGCCGCCGTCTTTGTCCTTATCAACCTGATTGTGGACCTGCTCTACCCAGTGCTTGACGTGCGCCTGCGCGAGCGCGAGCACGAGACTGCATCTAGCTCCGCCACCGCCGATACCACCGCAACGAACGAGAAGAAGGTCCAAGCATGAAGCTTAAATCCACACAGCTGAAGCTCACCCCGGGCACCATCATCTCGCTGATTATGCTGGGGCTGGCGGTGCTCTGCGCGCTGTTCCCCCAACTATTTACCTCCCAGGACCCTAATCAGGGCGGGGACACCACGGCGCTGCTGCAACCTAGCTTCCAACACTGGTTCGGCACCGATGCCGTCGGCCGCGATCTCTACACCCGCGTGGTCTACGGCGCGCGCCAATCCCTACTCGGCGCGCTGCTGGCCGTCCTTTTCGGCCTCATCGTCGGCACCATCTTGGGTATCATCGCCGGCGTGCGCCGCGGCTGGGTCGATGCCGTCATCATGCGCATCGTGGACGTGCTGCTGTCCATCCCCGGCCTGCTGCTCTCCCTGTCCGTCATCATCGTGCTGGGCCACGGCATCTTCAATGCCGCCATCGCCGTAGGTATCACCTCCGTGGCCACCTTTGCGCGCCTTGCACGCTCCCAGGTGCTTAGCGTTGCCGGCTCCGATTTCGTCGAGGCCGCCTATGGCTCCGGCGGTTCTTCCTTCCAGGTGCTCGTGCGCCATATTCTTCCCAATTCACTCACCGCGGTCTTCGCCGTAGCAGCCCTGCAATTTGGCCTGGCCATTTTGCAGCTAGCCACCCTAGGCTTCCTGGGCTATGGCGCACCGCCCCCAACTCCGGAATGGGGTCTTCTCATCTCTGAATCGCGCGATTACATCGCCACGGCCGGCTGGTTGACCATCGCCCCGGGCATTGTGATCGTCGCCGTGGTCCTCGCGGCCAACCACCTCAGCCAGACACTGCGAAAGGCGGCCTAATGTCCCTGCTTAGCATTAGTGATCTATCCATTACCTACCGCACCGCTCACGGTGAGCTAGAAGCGGTAAGCGGCATTGAGCTCGAGGTAAACCCTGGCGAGATGACCGCCATCGTTGGCGAGTCCGGTTCCGGCAAGTCCACCTCCGCCATGGCCGCCATTGGCCTGCTGCCAGACAATGCTTCGATCGTTTCCGGCACCATTACTTTCGACGGCCGGGACGTGACCCAATATTCTCAAAAGCAATGGCGGGAGCTGCGCGGTCGCCGCATTGGTTTGATTCCGCAGGATCCCAATAACTCGCTTAACCCGCTCAAGACCATCGGTGCCTCGGTGGAGGAAGGCATGGCCATCCACGGGCAGGGCAATAAGGCCTCCCGGAAGAAGCGTGCACTGGAGCTTTTGGAGCGCGTGGGCATTGATGATCCGCAGCGCCGCTATCACCAGTACCCGCATGAGCTATCCGGCGGCATGAAGCAGCGCGTGCTCATTGCCGCGGCCGTGGCATTGGAGCCGGAGCTCATCATCGCCGATGAGCCCACCTCCGCGCTCGATGTCACCGTGCAGAAGATCATCCTGGACCTCCTGGATGAGATGCGCGAAGAGCTCACCATGGGCATCCTTTTCATTACCCATGATCTGGCCGTGGCGGGCGACCGTGCCAATAACATCGTGGTGATGGAAAAGGGTACCGTCCGCGAGTCGGGCGTTGCTGCCCGCGTCCTCACCGACCCCCAGCACGCCTACTCCAAGCGCCTGCTTGCCGACGCCCCCTCGCTCACCGCCCCCACTTCCTCCCAGGCCGCATCTCCTGTGCGGGCCGCCGCGCCCGCACAACGCGAAACCTTGCTCGAGGTGGAGGGGCTGAGCCAACGCTTCGGGGATTTCACCGCGGTGGAAGACATCAACTTTTCCGTGGCCCGCGGAACCACCCATGCATTGGTGGGGGAGTCTGGCTCCGGTAAGACCACCACCGGCCGCGCCATTTCCTTGTTGAGCACGCCCACCTCCGGCAGCATTCGCTTGGGCGGGGAAGACATTAGCTCTGCCCGTGGCAAGCGCCGTCGTGAGCTGCGCCGTTCTATCCAGATGGTTTACCAAAATCCGTTTGGCTCGCTGGATCCGCGCTTGAGCATCGGCGATACCATCGCCGAACCGGTGCGCAATTTCACCGGCGCTTCCAAACGTGATGCGCGTGCCAAAGCACGCGACTTTCTTGATTTGGTGGCCTTGGATTCTTCCATGGCTTCCCGGCGCCCCCGCGAGCTCTCCGGTGGTCAACGCCAGCGCGTGGCCATCGCCCGCGCCATGATCATCGAACCCGATCTCGTGGTGCTCGATGAGGCCGTGTCCGCGCTCGACGTCACCGTGCAAGCGCAGATCCTGCGGCTGCTCGACGAGCTGCAGCGCGAGCTGGAGCTTACCTATATCTTCATCTCCCACGATCTGGCGGTAGTTAATCAAATTTCCGATACCGTTTCCGTGCTCTCCCACGGCACGCAAGTGGAATCCGGACCTACCGCGCAGGTCTTTGCGCATCCGGAAACCGAGTACACGCGCCAACTAATTGACGCCATCCCCGGCTCCCGCTATCGTGCCGGAGACCTAAACTTGGGGCTATAACCGCGCCCCAGAAAGGTTGGACTGAAAATATGACTGACATTATTAATGAGCTCTCCCACGCCAGCGCCGAGGTGCAACAGCTGCGCCGTGCGCGCCATGATGCGCAGGACAATGCGCAACTGAGCTTTAGCGCTTTGCTCGAGCCTGCAGAACCAGGCGAGTTCTCCTATACGGAGCGCTATGCCGTTGCGGCTTTTACCGCTGCAATCTACCAAGCGAGCGAGGCTGCGGATTTCTACTTCGACTTGCTGGAAGATGAGGCCGACGAGGACCTTGTTGCCGCCGTGCGCGCCGCGAGCCAGCGCGGCGTGTCCACCGGCCCGTATCACCAGGGTGATTTCCTTATCTTCGGCGATACCTCAGCGGAAGCCGCGCTGGGCACGCGCCTAGCTGCGGCCTTTGATTGGGCGCACCTTCTGGCCTTCCACCCCAAGGATGCCTCCCCGCAGGCCATCGGGCACCTCGATGCCGCAGGATGGTCCGCCACGGATATCGTCAGCCTGTCCCAGCTGGTGGCATTTTTGGCCTTCCAGCTGCGCGTGGTCCACGGCCTGCGTGTACTTTCTGGCGAGGATCCCGCATCCCACCCCGCAGCCGAGCGCGCCGCCGGCGTGGCCGATCCGGGTTGGGAGGTTACTGCGACTACGTTGCAGCCCGATACCGTGCTGCCTGATCGCTTTGCCAACCACTCCCTGGGCTGGAAGCCCTGGGTAGAGGCGCTGGCGAAGGAGGATTTCACCGCGGTGCATACCGATGCCCTCATTAAGCCAGAGCGCATCGATTCCGAGTACTTCCGCTTGCTTGCCCGCGACCCTGCGGCCTTGAAGGCGCGCACGCTGACTGACCTGGACATCTTCTATAACACCGAGGGCGGCCTCTCCCGTGCGGACCGCGAGCTCGCCGCTACTGTGGCTTCGCGCTACAACGGCTGCGAGTACTGTGCCTCCGTGCACCAGGCGCGGTGCGTCCAGGAAGGCGGCGACCGTGAAATCGTAGACCGCCTCTTGGACGAGGGCATCGACACCGACCTTGGCTCAAAGGAATGGGACCTTATCCGTCGCGCCGCAGTGGCGCTGACGGAAACCCCGTTTGCCTTCGATGCGGCCCTATGCGCAGACCTGCGTGCGGCCGGATTCGATGATCAGTCCATCCTGGACCTGATTTATGCTTCCTCCTTCTTCAACTGGGCTAATCGTTTGATGCTCACCCTGGGCCAGCCGGACGTGCCTAAGCGCTTCCGTTAATCGGCTACCGCCGGTGACTGGTTCGGTGCGACGCTTAGAGCAAAGGATCCCTATGATGGGGCGGCATGACTGATACAAAGAACGCCACCGCACCAGCACTCTCGGAGAGCGAAGCCCCGCAGAAGGTCGCCGTCGTCACCGGCGCTACCGGCGGCATGGGCCGCGAAATCATCGCTGACCTGGCCGGTGATTACCACGTGTATGCACTGGGCCGTAGCGCGGCGGAACTGCCCGAATCGGACTCCATTACGCCGGTGGCCATCGACCTCGTCGCCGGCCTCGATGAAGGTATGAAGCTGCCGGAGCTAGACCGTGTGGACGTGCTCGTCCACGCGGCCGCACGGGCTACCAAGTACTCGGTGGAGGAAGCCACGCCGGAAAATTGGCGCGCGCACATGGACCTCAACGTGCACGCCCCTGCTGAGCTCACCCGCGCCTTGCTGCCGCAGCTGCGCAAAGCGGAAGGCACCGTGGTCTTTATCAACTCTGGCGCTGGACGCCACAGCTACGGCGATAACGTCATCTACGCGGCGACCAAGCACGCGTTGTATGCACTCGCCGATGGACTGCGCATCTCTGAGCCGGGTATCCGCGTATCCACGGTGGCTCCGGGGCCTACCGATACCCCGATGCTGAAGGGTCTGCAGGATTATGATCCCTCCCAGGTTATTGCCCCGGCTGAGGTGGCTCGTGCCATTCGTACCGTGGTAGAGGCAGGCCCCACCACCCAGCTGACGGAAATCCAGGTCAGGCCGCGAATCGAGCTACATCTGCGCAAGTAGGAACGCAAGTGGTGGTAATGGACATCACACATTAATGGGGTTGGTCTCCAGGGGTGTCCATTACACTCGGGGGCTGTGACTTCCCAAAGCCGAAAACGGCCAGCCTATCTCCGTATCTCGGATGCGCTACGCGACAAGATCGAACGCAATGAATTAGAACCCGGTCAGAAATTTCCTACCGAACGCGAATTGGTCCGGGAATTCCATGTTGCGCGCATGACCGTGCGCCATGCTTTAGACATTTTGGAAGTAGAAGGCCTCATTGACCGCCGCCGCGGGCGCAGTGGTGGCACCTATGTGCGCACGGTTCCCCCTACACTGAGCCTTACCAATGAGGACAATATTGTCACCCAGCTGCGCGAGCGCGGGCACGACACCGCCGTGCGCGTGGTCTCCGTTAACAAGGCCCACGTGCCCAAGCATGTAGCAGCGGTACTGGGCGTTAGCGATTCCACCTTTGCGTGGGATATCAAGCGCCTCTATACCGTCGATGGCAAGCCCGTCATCCTTTCGCGCTATACCATCCCGGTAGATATGGCTCCCGATCTCAATCAGCACGATCTGCGCGAGCCCATTATGGAAATCCTGGCTGGCTACAACCTCAAGCCCGTCTTTAAGCGCGAGAGCATGCGTGCCGCTACCGCTCGCACCGAAGAACAGAAACTTTTGCACGTGAGCCGATCGCACCCGCTGCTGCGGTTCGTGCGGCTGCTAAAGACTAAATCGGGCGCGGTCTTTGCCTATATTGAAGAGTCGCTGCGCTCTGATATCGCCAACGTCGAGGTGATCTTGGGTGAGGATCCCGCGCCGCAACCCTTACCGGGTCAGGGCAACGGCGCGGGAAAGCCGGCTTAGCTAGCGTCTACCTGGCGGTTGCGCAGCGCGCGGGCCACGCGGTCACGCTGCTCGGTGACCGTACGGCGCAGACCACCCGGCAGCTCCTTCTTCAAGAAGGCATCGGCGCGCTCCAGGCCTTTCTGCGTGATATCCCAGGAAGGGAAGAGGCCCGTCACGGTGGTAAGCGCGACCTCTGAAGACTGGGAAGACCACACCTTTTCCGCGATATCGAAGAACTCCGCGGTGGGCAGGAATTCATCGCTATGCGGGTAGAGCAGGCCTTCCAGCTTGGAAGTGAGCTCGCGGTTGGTGAGATTTCCCGCCACAATTTCTTCCCATACCGCGCGCTTGTTCTCGGCGGTTGCCACGGCTGCGCGGGCACGCAGGGAAGAGTAGTAGCCGGTGGCGGAATTATCGCGCTCGAGTTGCGCATCCGTGGCAGCAGCGACGTCCTCTACCGCGCCATCGGCGGCGAGTGCCGCCAGTGCGGACCAGCGCAGCCCCGCATCCTCAGAAGATTCCAGTACGCCGCGCAGGTACTCGCGCGCGCTATCGTGCAGACGAATCTTCGCCAGCGCCTGGGTGCAGATGATGGAGCGTTGGGCATCGGGGCTGTGGGCGCCGTCGAGGAGGGCGCCGGCAAGCAGGGTGCTCTGAGCGGCCCACTGTGGATCGGCATAGTTCTTCAGCGCGCTAGACGCCTGCAGGACAATGCGCTCGAGCACGGCGAGCTCCGTCTCCGCCTGCATGCCGCGGGCAACCAGCTGGATGAAATCGCGGGCGCGCATAGTACCGGCGCGGGTCATCTCCCAGGCGGTAGACCAGCACAGGGTGCGGGCCATGGGATCGGCGAACTTATCAATATTATCCAGCAGGAATTGCAGGGAACCCGCGTCCAGCTCGATGAGGCAATAGGTCAGGTCATCGTCGTTGGGCAGCAGGAAGTCAATGTCTGCCAGCTGGCGGCCGATGAGCTCTGGAATCTCGGTGGAAGCGCCATCAATATCCATCTCGATGCGATCGGTGCGCACCACCTTGCCATCCTGCAGGTTATACAGGCCTACCGCCACGCGGTGGGTGCGCAGGGTATCGCCGCCCTGGGTGAGATAAGCATGGGTAATCATGCCGGACTCATCCGCATTGAGCGCCACGCTGAGCGTATTGATGCCGGAGGTCTTGAGCCACTGCTGCGCCCAGAAGGAAAGGTCGCGGCCGGAGGCCTCTTCCAGGTGGCGCAACAGATCATCAAAGGTGGCATTGCCCCACGCATGGGCGGCGAAGTGGCGGCGCACGCCGGCCAGGAAGTTGTCGCGGCCGACATAAGCCTGCAGCTGCTTGAGCACCGAAGCGCCCTTGGCATAGGTGATGCCATCGAAGTTTTGCTCCACCGTTTCGATATCGCTGGCATCGGTGGAAATCGGGTGGGTGGTCGGCAGCTGATCCTGCTGATACGCCCAGGATTTTTCCACATTGGCAAAGGTCACCCATGCGGTATCGTATTCGGTTTCCTCCGCCTGGGAGATGGCAGCGGACCAGGTGGCAAAGGACTCATTGAGCCACAAATCGTCCCACCACTGCATCGTGACCAAGTCACCGAACCACATATGCGCCAATTCGTGCAGGACGGTATCGGCGCGGCGCTCATATTTATAGTGCGTGGCTTGGGAAGTAAAGACGTACTCATCGCGGATGGTGACGCAGCCGGCATTTTCCATCGCGCCGGCGTTGAACTCCGGCACGAAAATCTGGTCATACTTGCCAAAGGGGTAGGGAAAACCGAAGTTGCGGTGGTAGAAATCAAAGCCCTGCTTGGTCTCCGTGAACAGGCGCTCAGCATCCAGTGCGTGGGCGAGCGAAGCGCGGCAGTAGATGCCGAGCGGCACCTCGAGCTTTTGGGCTGGCTTACCCTCTGGGTGCGCAGTCAGCTCGCCGCGCCAGGTATCGGTCACCTCGTGGTACGGGCCGGCGCACAGGGCTACCAGGTAGGTGGACAACGGGTAGTCAATAGTCGTGCTGGCCACATCGCCCTCCCAGGTCACCGGGCCATTGCTAATGATGGTCCACTCTTCGGGCGCCTTAAAATGCAGCGCGTAGGTGGCCTTCATATCCGGCTGGTCAAAGCAGGCGAAGACGCGCTTGGCATCGGCAGTTTCAAACTGGGTATAAAGGTAGACCTTGTCATCGGCGGGGTCGACAAAGCGGTGCAGGCCCTCACCGGTGCGGGAGTACGGGATTTTGGCGGTGACTTCCAGCGTGTAATCGGCTACCTGAAGGCCAGACAGTGGAATGCCGTAGGTGGGGTTATAGGACTCAGTGGGCAGGGGATTGCCGTTGAGGCGTACCTCCTGGATTTCCTCGGCGCGCAGATCGATAAACGCGGAGCCGATCTCCCGCGAGGTAAAGCTCACCTTCGTGGTGGACAAGAAGTGGGTGTCCGAATACTTGAGGTCTAAAGTGACATCGTAGTGGTCCACCTCGATCATTCGGGAGCGCTGAACCGCTTCCTCGCGAGTCAGGTTTATAGAGGTCATGGCCTATATTCTCCTTCTAAGCCGAAAATAGTTCTGCATCCACAGTAGTCGTGCACCTAGGCTGGTGGGGCAAACTTTTTCAATCAAAGGAGTATTTATGGCTGACGCAGTAAAGTTCTGGTTCGACGTATCTTGCCCCTTCGCGTGGGCCACCTCGCGCTGGATTAAGGAAGTAGAAAAGGTGCGCGACATTGAGGTCGAGTTCGAGCCTATGTCCCTGTCCGTGCTCAATGACGGCCGCGATCTTGACTCCACCTATATGGACATGATGAAGGCTAACTGGGGCCCAGCCCGCGTCTTTGCCAAAGTCAAGGCCGAGCGCCCAGAAAAGGTAGACGAGCTCTACACCGCAATGGGCACCCTGATTCACGCCAAGGGCAACGGTATGCGCACCGGTTTTGGCGCTTATGATGACATCATCGCCCAGGCCCTAGCGGAGGTGGACCTCCCCGCCGAGTTCGCCGAGGTAGCCAATACCGAGGACTATGATGAGAAGCTGCGCGAGTACCACCACAACGGCATTTCCGCTGTGGGCGATGAGGTAGGCACCCCGGTTATCAAGCTGGGCGAGACCGCCTTCTTTGGCCCAGTCATTACCCGCATTCCTACCGGCGAAGAAGCAGGCGAGCTTTTCGACGCCTCCCTGCGCCTTGCCCAGTACCCCTACTTCTTCGAGCTCAAGCGCTCCCGCACCGAGATGCCCCAGGTGGAGGAGAACTAAGCCAAAACGAGGATCATTACTCACCTCACGCTCCAGTAGAAGGCGCTGGTGAGTCAAACCCTTCTGACGTAGGGGCATGGGGCTAAATTGCGCACTCTTGCTGCTGGATTTGCGGGACCAAAATGGTTTTGCAAGGAGAACTCAGCAGCGGTAAGCGGAGAAGCTGCGGAGAAACTAAGGGAAGCCGGAAGACAGGGCGTGCCTTCCTTGCCTGCCCCTATTTAGTCTTTAATTCTCCGCATAAATCAGAGAATGCATTATCCCGGATAGGATTCGCAGCCCACACCGTCGCCGTTAGCGTCCCGTGCCGGCGAGTAGTCAGGGTCGCCAGGATAGACTTTGTGCCCAATTTCGGCGCAGGTTCGACCAGATCCACCACCGGCTGGTGCTGGGTCGTTTTGTTGCTCGGCCGGCGGTGCTACGAATTGCTGTGCAACCTGTGGCGCCATTTCATCTGAGCATTGTTGAGTCCAACCGGAGGTGCCGTCCGAGAAAAACGTTGTGCCGCGTTCATGAATTGAGGGGTCTCCACAAGAGGAAACGGTCTTCTCTGCAGGAGCTTGCTCAGCTTGTTCTTCCTCATCTGAGTCGCCTAATGCAGCGTTCGGGTTATCGTGTACGTGGAGATCGTCATCGTCGTGCTCATCCTCTTCGCCAGGTTCTTCGACCTCTGATGGAGGCGTAACCTCGCTAATTGAGGAGGTAGTGGCGCTACTTGTCGAGCTAGTCGTAGAGGACGTGGTGGTGCTCGACGGACTGCTGCTGGTCGTGCTCGAAGTGGTCTCGGAGCTTTCACCTGAATCGCTACATGCTGATATCAAAAGCGTGGTTGTGACGAGAATAGGTAGTAGTTTTTTCATGCTCTAGTCCTTTGGGGGAGAGTTTCAGACTCTTACTAAGAGGCTACTCGGTTCTTAGCCATTTCCTGTCCTGTTCTGGATATGAATCGTCTGATTTCTAGAATTGAAGCGACGGTAAGTGGTGCCGGAGCTGATCGTTGCCGGCAGCCTAAAGGCAAAGAAAGAGTTTCCACCCAAAAAATCTGTTTCTTGGAGCTACTGGGCGCTCTTTTCGCGTCGGCGCAGCTGAATCGCAGCGCCGACGCACAGTGCGATGGTTAGCGGGGTCAAGATGAACGCCGGCAGACCTGCGATATTGATAGAGGGAAGTTCCATGCCGGCCCGAAAGTCGTCCCACGCGACTAGCGCCCAGGATGCCCACGAGGCACCGGCAAGAAGCGCGATAATGCCGGCCGCAATTGCGCCCCCGTTGGACCTCGGTTTCCCGCGCACCTTTTGCGCAATCCACCACACTCCCAGGCCCAGGTGAGCCAAAGTGGCAAGAATGCTTGCGATAAGCGGGAGGAGGAAGCCCCCGCTGCCGGAAACTTGAACGCCAAGCATAATGATGCAGGCGAGAAGGCTCCCGCCGTAGAGCGCGAGGACTGGTTTGGTTATAGGCATGGCTTTCCTCCTTTATAGCGATTGTGGTCGCCCGCGAGCCTATCAGGAAAATGTAATACGAAACAGGGTGGGCGCTAAGCCTCCTCCAGACGCGCCGGGCCGGTAGAATGTGGGCCATGCGCGTATATCTAGGAGCAGACCACGCAGGTTTCGAAACCAAGAACCTGATCGCTGAACACCTCACCAAGCAGGGCCACGAAGTCATTGACTGCGGCGCCCATACCTACGATGCCGAGGATGACTATCCAGCCTTCTGCATCGAAGCGGCACAACGCACCGTCAACGACCCAGGCTCCCTGGGCATCGTGCTCGGCGGCTCCGGCAACGGCGAGCAGATTGCCGCCAATAAGGTCAAGGGTGCTCGCTGCGCACTGGCCTGGTCCGCAGAGACCGCCCGCCTTGCCCGTGAGCACAACAATGCCCAGCTCATCGGCATCGGTGGCCGCATGCACACCGAGGAGCAGGCACTGGAAATCGTCGACGCCTTCCTAGACCAAGAATGGTCCCGTGCGGAGCGCCACCAGCGCCGCATCGACATCTTGGCGGAATACGAGCGCACCGGCATCGCCCCGGAGTTGCCAGAGGCCTAAGCCACGCAAAACGCCGCGGACCAATGGTGGTTCCGCGGCGTTTCTGTGTGCGCACCGGTCGGCTCGGCCGAGGCGCTAAGGCTTAAGCGTCATTCATGTCATTCGGGTGCGGACCGCCGCGTCCCTCTTCGCCCTCATCCAGGGCGGTGATGGCAGCCATCTCGTCCTCGGTGAGCTCAAAGCCGAAGACGTCGAAATTCTCCGCGATGCGCGAGGGCGTGGCGGACTTAGGGAAGAGGATGACGCCATTCTGCAGGTGCCAGCGGATGACGACCTGCGCTGGGCTGACATCGTGCGCCGCAGCGGCGTCGGTGACCTCGGGGGCATCCAAAATATCGCTCTTACCCTGCCCCAAAGGCCCCCATGCCTCAATAGCGACGGTGTGGGCGCGGAAAGCGTCCAGCTCGCGCCAGCGCTGTAGGTAGGGGTGAAGCTCGACCTGATTGACCGCCGGCTTGACGTCGGTCTTGAGCTCCAGCTGGTCCAGGTGCTCGAGTTCGAAGTTGGAGACGCCGATGGACTTTGCCTTGCCCTGCTTCTGCAGCTCGATGAGCTGCTGCCAGGCCTCGACGTAGGTTCCCTTCGCCGGGGTCGGCCAATGGATGAGGTAGAGATCCACATACTCTAGGCCGAGCTTGTCCAGGGACTCATCAAGTGCTGCGGCGGCATCGGTCTGGCGGTCATTCCACAGCTTGGTGGTGACAAAAAGTTCCTCGCGCGGGATGCCGGAGTTGGCAATAGCCTTACCTACGCCTTCTTCATTGCCATAGATTGCGGCGGTATCGATATGGCGATAGCCCACGCGCAGGGCCTCAGCTACCAGCTCTTCGGTCTTATCCGGATCCATCTGGAATACGCCAAAGCCCAGCTGCGGGATGGTATTGCCGTCATTCAGGGTGATGTTAGGTACGCTCATGCGTCCCAGACTACCTATCTACTGCAGCGGGCCGAGCGTGATGAATTTATTCCACGTCTCCCACTCATCCTGCAGGCGGGCGCGCTCATGGGGTGGGGTAGCGGTGTCGTCGATAAGCGAGGCATCAATCATGCGCACGCCGTTGTCAAAGAACAATGCGGCGTGCCCCGAAGCGCCGTGGCGCAGTATCGGAACCAGGTTCAACCCATCGAAGGACAGGCGGGCATTGGGCCGCACATCCAGCCCGGCAATGGCGGCGAGGGTAGGAGCCAAGTCAATAGGGGAGACCAGCTCGTTATTCTCCCCGTTTTCCGCCACGCCCGGCCATAGCACCGACATGGGGGCATTTCCGCCCAGCAGGGAGCAGATGGCAATGACGCCTTCAACCTGGTCGAGTTCCTCTACGCTGGGCTGTTCTAGCAGGCGAAAGACATCCGCGCCGGCCGGCTGCGTATCCTCGCGCACCTCATAGCCCACGCCGGCAAAGACTTCGCTGATGCGCGTGGTGGCCTGGCGCTGCGGGTACTGGCCGGTCAGGGTGCCGCGGCGGGAGTCCGCATAGGTTTCCGAAGGCACCCACGTGTTATTAAAACGAACGCCGCGCAGTGCGGTCTCCGGCGCATGGTCAAAGGTCGCAAGAGTGATATCCATGGACTCAATTCTAGGCTTGCCGACGCCCCCTTCGGCCAACTTTGCCCACAGAAATCACCGCCGTGGTTCTAGTTGAGCTCAAGACCCTCGATGCCGTGCACCGTTACGGTCTCTGAGAGCGGCGCGCGGCCTGGAGCTGTGTTAAAGACTGGGCTAGATTCATCGGCCGTACCAAAGGTAATGGCGGTGACCAGCTTGTAGTCCTCGTCCACGCCGAGGAATTCACGTGCGGTTGGCGCAATCAGGGAAATCATGCCCTGTGGAATGCCGTGATAACCATGTGCCTCGAGGGAAAGCAGGAAGTTTTCGGTGTAAGTTCCCTGGTCAAAGGCGGCGCGGATGCGGTCTCCCATCGGCGGGATAAAAAGCAGCACCGCATGGGGCGCGCCAAAGAACCGCAGGTTTTCCCGGATGAACTCCATGCGGCCTTCTTTATCCTCGCGCTTAATGCCAAGCAGACCGTACATTTTGGCGGCCAGTTCCTGGGAACGCTGGGGATGGATGCCCTCACCATAATCGGTGGTGAAGTCTGGGCTAAGGCCGTTGGTATCGAATTCCTTAATCAGCGCAGCGCTGAGCTCCTTGAGCTCTTCTCCGCCCACTACGTGCACGTTCCACGGCTGGGTATTGGAGTTAGACGGTGCGGATTGTGCGTCCTCCAAGACCTGCTTGATGTCTTCTACCGGCATGGGCTCCGGCAGGAACGCGCGAGGAGAATGGCGACTGCGGATGAATTCGGAATACTTATTGGATGAAGTCATGCGCGCCACACTACACATCACCGCATGTGCCTGCCTTAAACCAAGCGTTGCCAGCGCGGGTGAGCGGGTCTGGGGTAGGTAAAACGAAAAATCGCCCATCTGAACGATGGGCGAAAAATGGAGGGAATGACGGGAATCGAACCCGCGTCTTCAGCTTGGAAGGCTGAGGTATTAGCCACTATACGACATTCCCACAGCGCGCTATTGAACGCTGCGCCATACTTTAGCGCACGCGGGGGCAAAAATGAAAATAGGGAACTAGGGTGGCGCTTGAGCCGTTGTTATAAGAGGAATGGCCCTACCAATAGAAAGCGATGATCGTAGTGGGAATTTTGCTCCTTGTGCTGGCAGTCGGCGGAGGCGCGTGGTTTATGTCTTCGCACAACTCCCAAAAGCGCCGCGAGGAACGAGAAGCACAGCAATTGGCCGATGCACAAGCTGACGCTCGCCGGTGGATTGAACGCCTAGGCGGACAGGTAATGCAGATTTCTGGCACAGATTCTGCCTCCCAGCAGGCAATGGCCGATGCGTCCGAGCGTTTCACGGCAGCTAACTCGGCGATTTCGCGCGCCACCACCGCAAAGCAGGCGAACCTAGCGCGTGAGTCCGCTTTGGAAGGCATGCATTATGTGAATGCCGCGCGCGAGATCATGGGCATGAATCCGGGTCCCGAGCTGCCGCCGCTCGAGGGGCAGCGCGCCGCCGGCAAGGTGACGGAAAAGCGCACGGTGGAAGCGAATGGCCAGCAGATTACTGCCTCGCCGTATGCTTCCGCGGATACCCCGAACTACTACCCAGGCGGAACCGTCGCAGGGCGCCCAGTTCCGGCAGGGTGGTACTCGCGTCCGTGGTGGGCTGATGCATTGCAGACCGGCGTGTGGATGGTTGGCTACTCCATGATGTTTAATGCCCTGTTCTCCGGTATGTCTGGCATTGGCTATTCCGCGGCCGCTGCTGAAAGCGGCGACTGGGGTGGCGGTGATGGCATGGGCGATGCCGGCGACATGGGCGGTGACGCTGGCGATGCTGGCGACGCCGGTGACATGGGCGGCGGCGATGACGGCGGCGGCCTGTTTGATGGCCTTGGCGATGGCGATGGCGGCGGATTCTTTGACGGAATGTTTGATTTCGATTTCTAGCCGCTAGACTGTCAAAAGTGGCCTCTGTGCTGCGTTGATTCCATTAAGTGGGGGTCCGTTTAGGAGATTTAAAACGGACACGGTACACTGTCTCAGGTATGCAACGCAGCCAAGGCAACTTGGTGGCCTACATACGGGGCGTGGCGCAGTTTGGTAGCGCACCTGCTTTGGGAGCAGGGGGTCGCAGGTTCAAATCCTGTCGCCCCGACGTATGGGGGTCTGGAAATGCCCTAATAAGGATTTCCGGACCCCCTTTAAGTTTATGTACGTAAAACAATGAAGCCAGGGAGATTCACTCGTGAAGACCACCGTAGACAAGCTGAGCGATACCCGCGTTAAGCTCACCGTCAACGTTCCGTTTGCGGAGCTGGACCAGGAAATCGATCAAGCTTACGCGGCAATCGCGCAGCAGGTTTCTATTCCAGGTTTCCGTAAGGGCAAGGCACCGCGCCAGCTTATTGACGCACGCTTCGGCCGCGGCCCCATCCTGGAGCAGGTTGTCAACGACATGCTGCCTTCCCGCTACGAGCAGGCAGTCAAGGAAAACGATCTGAAGGTCATCGGCCAGCCGGACGTTGACATTTCCAAGATCGAGGACAAGGACTTCGTGGAGTTCACCGCCGAGGTTGATATCCGCCCTGAGTTCGAGATCCCGGACTTCTCCAAGATCTCCGTTACCGTCCCAGCCCTGAAGGCTGACGAAGAGGACGTCGACAAGGCTCTGGAGGAACTGGCAGAGCGCTTCGGTGAGCTCAAGGACACCAAGCGCAAGATGAAGACCGGCGACTACGCCATCATCGACATTACCGCAGAGATTGATGGCGAGAAGATCGAAGACGCTTCCACCGAGGGTCTTTCCTACCGCATCGGTGACGATGACCTCATCAAGGGTCTGGATACCGCCCTGCGCGGCATGAAGACCGGTGAGGATAACGAGTTCACCTCCACCATCCAGTCCGGTGAGCACAAGGATGAAGAGGCCACCATCAAGGTCCACGTCCAGCAGTCCAAGGAGCGCAAGCTGCCGGCTATGGACGATGAGTTCGCTCAGATGGCTTCTGAGTTCGACACGATGGACGAGCTGCGTGAATCCACCAAGACCCAGGTGGAGGAGACCAAGAAGGCTGAGCAGGCTGCACAGATCCGCGATGAGGTTCTGAAGTCCGCACTGTCCGAGGTTGAATTCGAGCTGCCGCAGTCCGTAGTTGACGAGCAGGCTCACTCCCAGCTGCACCAGATCCTGGGCCAGCTGGCTCACGACGAGAAGGCACTGGCTCAGCTGCTTGAGGCGCAGGGCACCTCTCGCGAGGAGTTTGATAAGCAGACTCGCGAGCAGGCAGAAGAGTCCGTCCGCACCCAGCTGTTCCTCGACGCTGTAGCAGAGAAGGAAGAGCCGGAAGTTTCCCAGCAGGAGCTGACCGACCACATCCTGTTCACTGCTCAGTCCTACGGCATGGACCCGAACCAGTTCATCCAGCAGCTGCAGTCCAACGGCCAGATCGCTAACCTCTTCTCTGACGTGCGCCGTGGCAAGGCACTGGCTGCCGCTATCTGCCGCACCACCGTCAAGGATGAAGAGGGCAACGACGTGGACGTTGACCAGTACTTCGGTGAAATCGAAGAGGAAGAAAACGACGCAACTGACGCGGAGTAATCCTTCCCTTTAAAAGCCCAGCCCGATGGCCACACAGTGGTTAATGGACTGGGCTTTTGCCATGCGTGGCGGGAAAGAAATGACCACGAATGTGGGCCAAACGCTGATAGCGAACAGTGCCCACAAGGGCCGTCACATTAAGTAGTGTGGTGGCATTAGAGATTAACCGTCCTCAAGGAGACTTTTCGAATGTCTAAGAAACCTGACCAGCTTCAGATGAACAACCCCTCGGGTTCCGGCCTGAGCTTGGGAGATAGCGTTTATGAGCGCCTCTTGCATGAGCGCATTATCTTTTTGGGCACCCAGGTAGACGACGAGATTGCCAATAAGCTGTGCGCACAGATCTTGCTGCTGTCCGCAGAGGATCCCACGCGCGATATCTCGCTTTACATCAACTCCCCGGGTGGCTCCGTCACGGCCGGCATGGCCATCTATGACACCATGAAGTACTCGCCGTGCGATATCGCCACCTACGGTATGGGCCTGGCTGCTTCCATGGGCCAGTTCCTGCTTTCTGGCGGCACTAAGGGCAAGCGCTACGCGCTGCCGCACGCACGCATCATGATGCACCAGCCTTCCGCCGGTGTTGGCGGTACCGCTGCGGATATCGCCATCCAGGCTGAGCAATTTGCTCAGACCAAGCGCGAGATGGCCGAGCTCATTGCTGAGCACACCGGCCAGACCTTTGAGCAGATCACCAAGGACTCCGACCGTGACCGTTGGATGACCGCACAGCAGGCCAAGGACTACGGCATTGTTGACCACGTCATTGAGTCCGTCAACGGCCCGCTGAGCAACTAGGGAATAAGGAGAAAATCACTATGAATCAGTCCCAGATGCCAAGTTCCCGCTACGTTCTGCCGTCCTTCATTGAGCAGTCCGCACAGGGCACTAAGGAAACCAACCCGTACTCCAAGCTTTTTGAAGAGCGCATTATCTTCCTGGGGACCCAGGTGGATGACACTTCCGCTAATGACATCATGGCCCAGCTGCTGGTCCTGGAAAGCCAGGATCCGGACCGCGATATCACCATGTACATCAACTCGCCTGGTGGTTCCTTCACCGCGCTGATGGCTATCTATGACACCATGCGCTACGTGCGTCCCGACGTGCAGACCGTGTGCCTGGGTCAGGCTGCTTCCGCCGCCGCTGTGCTCTTGGCTGCGGGTGCACCGGGTAAGCGTGCTGCGCTGCCAAACTCCCGTGTGCTTATTCACCAGCCGGCAACTCAGGGCACTCAGGGTCAGGTTTCTGACCTGGAGATCCAGGCCGCCGAGATTGAGCGCATGCGCAAGCTGATGGAAACCACCTTGTCTGAGCACACTGGTCGTACCGCTGAGCAGATTCGCATTGATACGGACCGCGATAAGATCCTGACCGCTCAGGAAGCCGTTGAATACGGCATCATCGATACGGTCTTTGATTACCGCAAGCTCAACGCTTAATTTGGAATAACTTCTTCCAGGTAGCCCCTGCCGCACAGCCGAATTTCGGTTGTGGGGCAGGGGCTTTCAGCATTGTGGGGCAGGGAAGGGGGAGTGTCCTGCTAATTCTTGCTGCACCCGAATGGGGTAATGCTCTCTGCGCAATATCTGCAGGTCGTTAGGTTTATTTCTATCGTGCGACACTAAACTTATAATGGCCGAGTTGTGATTTAGGCCTCCAAGTGGTCAGATGTTTTCATGGAGAAACACACATCTGAGGCGGCGGCCCAGGCTGCTGCGCCCACGCCGCAGAGCGGCGAGCGTACATTCTTTGGTCACCCTTGGGGTTTGGCCAACCTCTTTGGCGTGGAAATGTGGGAGCGCTTCAGCTTCTACGGCATGCAGGCACTTGTCTTGCTGTACATGTATTACGCCACTACCGATGGCGGTCTTGGCCTGGACCGTGCGGACGCGACATCCATCGTGGGTGCCTATGGCGGCTTGGTGTACATGGCCTGCTTGTTGGCTTCCCTCGTTGCTGACCGTGTCTTGGGTGCAGAGCGCACTCTGTTCTATTCGGCCGTTCTGGTTATGGCCGGCCACCTCGCGCTGGCGTTTATCCCCGCGGTGACTGGTTTGGCCATTGGCCTTGTCCTCATTGCGATTGGTTCTGGTGGCGTTAAGACCACCGCGCAGGTTGTGCTTGGCTCCATGTACTCCCGCGATGACCCGCGCCGCGATGGTGGTTTCTCCATCTTCTATATGGGCGTCAATATCGGTGGCCTCTTCGGGCCGCTGATTACTACTGCGTTGTGGGGTTGGAAGGGCTTCCACTGGGGCTTCGGTATCGCGGCAATTGGTATGGCGCTCGGCCTGATTCAGTATTCCCTGATGCGCAAGACCACCATCAAGGATGCAGGGCATGAGGTTCCAAACCCGGCTAGCTCGAAGCAACTGCTCATGGGCGGGGTTGTAGTCGCAGCCATCATTGTGATTATGGTGGTGGCATTGGCTACCGGCGCTATTCAGGTTGATTGGCTGTCCAATATCGTCACCGCGGTTGCTCTGGTTGCAGCAATCTATCTATGGGCGCAGATGTATACCTCGAAGTTGGTGACCCGCGAGGAAAAGAACCGTCTGTTGGGCTTTATTCCGATGTTTATTTCCGGTGTTTTGTTCTTCGGTATCTTCCAGCAGCAGTTCACCGTAATGACGATTTATGCGGATGTGCGCTTGGATCGCCACATGTTTGGTTGGGAAATTCCGCCATCACTGGTTCAGTCCATTAACCCGATCTTTATTGTTATTTTCTCCGCTATCTTCGCAACGATGTGGACGAAGCTAGGGAATAGGCAGTGGTCCACCCCAGTAAAGTTCGGTGTAGCCAATATCGTCATCGGCATTTCCTTGTTCTTCTTCCTGCCGTACTCAGGTGCGGCGGCGAACTCCACGCCGATGTATGTCATCATCCTCATTCTGTTCCTGTTCACTATGGCGGAGCTTCTCCTCTCGCCGGTAGGCAACGCGCTTGCCACCAAGGTGGCGCCGGTGGCATTCCCGTCCCGCATGATGGCGGTATGGATGATGGCGGTGGCCATGGGTACCTCACTGGCCGGCTCCTTGGCTAGCTTCTATAACCCGGATGATGCAGGCGCGGAGAATACCTTCTTTATCTCTCTTGGTGTTGTATCCATCGTGCTGGGTGCGATCCTGCTTGTCCTAAGCCGTTGGGTGGTAAAGAAGTTCTCCACCTTCCGCTAGGTTCGGTAAAACACCCTTAAATGGGAGGTATGTTGGCTTGATGTTGGCATACCTCCCTTAGTGGTTTTTATCACTCAGGTTAAGTGGGGGGAGGCGGGGGAATATAAACGCATTAGCTGCGGATAACCTCTCATTAGGAAAAGTGAGAGAGCTGATTACACGCCCCAGTAGGTTAACTAAAGGTTAACCAAAGAAAACATTAAAGAAAATCAATTGTCTGTGGATAGGCGCAGGAGTAATCTGCATTTCGTCCGCGACGCGTGAAGGCGCCGTAGATGCGTACCGTGTTCATCTGTTTTCTTTCCAAGGGGCCAACGCTGTGACAGCGACTCTGATTATCCTCGGCATTGTGGTGGTAACCGCCCTTGCCTTTGACTTTACGAACGGATTTCATGACACTGCCAACGCGATGGCTACTTCCATTGCCACCGGTGCTTTGAAGCCTTTTACTGCGGTGGCAATCTCCGCAGTCCTCAACCTTGTCGGTGCTTTCCTTTCGGTCAACGTTGCTGCGACCGTGGCAAAGGGCATTGTTAACCTTGATTCCTACGACCTGTCTGGCGCCGCCGCTGACACCGATGGCCAGGCGCTTTTGATGGTCGTCTTCACCGGCCTTATCGGCGGCATCATCTGGAACCTGTTCACCTGGTTGCTGGGTATGCCGTCCAGTTCCTCCCACGCCTTGTTCGGTGGCCTCATCGGTGCCGCCTTCGCTGCGATGGGCTCGACTGGCGTGGAGTGGTCCTCCATTGCCGGCAAGATTATTATCCCGGCCGTTGCCTCGCCTATTATCGCGGCGCTGGTTTCGGCGTGTGCCACGTTCCTTATCTACTGGGTAACCAACACCATCCCGAATAAGGCGAAGAACGAGCACTTCCGCCACGGTCAGATCGTCACCGCCTGCCTCGTGTCCCTGGCGCACGGCGCCGGCGATGCGCAGAAGACCATGGGCGTTATCTTCCTGGCGCTAGTTGCCTCTGGGCATGCGGTTGCCGACGCCCGCATTCCAACCTGGGTTATCGTTTCTTGTGCTGTGGCCATCGCGGCCGGCACTCTGTCCGGCGGCTGGCGCGTTATCCGTACCCTGGGCAAGGGTCTGGTGGAGATTGAGTCCCCGCAGGGTATGGCTGCTGAAGCTACTTCTGCAGCGATCATCTTGACCTCTGCTACCGGTGGTATGGCGCTGTCCACCACCCACGTGTCCACCGGTTCCATCCTGGGTACCGGCCTGGGGCGCCGCGGCGCCGAGGTTCGCTGGGGTGTGGCCATGCGCATGGTGTCCGCGTGGCTTATTACCCTGCCGTGCGCCGCGTTCGTCGGCTTTGCTACCTGGTGGTTGGCACACGGCGTCTCCTCCTTTACCAACGTAGCAACCGGCGCCATCGTGGACTTCGTCTTGCTGCTGGCAATGGTCGCACTCATCGTGGTTCGCTCCCGCATGAACCCGGTGGATGCTTCCAATGTCAACAACGACTGGGATCCAAACTCCGAGTCGGTGGATTCCTCCATGGGTGCGGGCTCTGACCGCAAGGAGCCAGTTGCTGCCGACGCCGCACCAGTATCCGCAACCAAGGCGGAGGATGTCTCCGCGCCGTCTACTGCTCAAGAGGAGCGCTAAACCATGACTGCTGCAGAAATCTTCCAGTCCCTCATTCACGTTGCAGGCTTGGCGCTGGTCTTCGGCGCTGGCATTCCGCTCCTGTTCTCTCTGGGCATGCGGTGCATGACCGGTGACCCAATTCGAGACGACAACGGCGTTGTCGTGGGCGATACTCCGGCAAGCACGCAGATGAAGGTGCTGGGCTGGACCGTCTATGCGGTGTTGGCCGTAGTCATTCTCGTGGCCATCATGTGGATTGCTCGCGATACGCTGGACCACTACTTCGGCTTTACGCCGTTCGGTGACCTATAGAAAATCCTCTTGCCCGAGGGCAAACCTTCCGTGTGATGTGCGGCACACTTTTCCAAAGTTAACAAAAGGTTAACTTTAAGCGACCTAGGGGTTGCTTAGTGGAAGTGTGCCGCGTATATTCTTCTCTATCAATCAGAGAGAAAGCCACATGGAGGTGTGAGAAATGAACAAGATGCGTACTTTGATGGACGGCATCGCTGATGCGTTCAAGGGCTCCACCACTGGTACCGGCCTGGACACTGTATCGGGTGCCCCGGTTCGCGCTTTGGTGGCAGAATCCCTGCTTGACGCTGATAAGACCCCTGCTACAACTAAGGACGTTGCAGAGGCGCTAGAAACCGTCACGGGTCATGCTCCGGATGAACACGAGATGCTCGATGCAGAACTTTTCCTGCTCGACTTCGACTGGCTGCAGTAAGCAGCAACTGAATGAAATCCCCACGAGGTCCCTTGCCACACATTGTGTAGCAGGGGGCTTTGTGCTGCGTGGGGTACACGGGGCGTCGGCAAGCGCGGCTAATCGCGTGGCGGCAGGATGGCCTCAGGGGTCTCGGGCAGAAGCTGGCCGCCATCGATGATTAGTGTTTGGCCGGTGATGTAGCCTGCCTCTTCCGAAGCTAGGAAGGCTGCTGCAGTGCCAATATCGCGCGGGGTGCCCAGGCGGTGCAGCGGTACCGACCGCGTCATTTGATCGAGGTACTCCTGGCCCCGGGCCTCGAGGCCCTCGGTGAGGATATTGCCTGGGAGGACGCCGTTGATGGTGATGCCATCGCGGGCAACCTCCAGCGCGGCCGAACGCATAAAGCCTTGTTGCGCGGCTTTGGAAGCGCCGTAGTGGGCCCAACCGGGAAAGCCCGTGTGCGAGCCGGTGATAGACGTTGTAATAACGATGCGTCCATAGCGGCGTTGCTTGAGGTAGGGGAGCGCCTCCTGGACCACCTTGAAGGTGCCGTGGGTGTTGATGGCAAACATCGCTTCCCACTGCTCATCGGTCATCTCTGCCAGCGGGCAGTTTGGAAAGACGCCGGCATTGGAGCACACAATGTCGAAGCCGCCGTACTCGGCAGCGACCTGGCGGTACATGTCCTTAACCGAAGCGCGGTCGGTGACGTCCACGTGAATAGCGCTGGCACCCAACTCCTCAGCGGTCGCGGTGGCGTGGTCTAAGTCGATATCGGCGATGACAACGGTGGCGCCGGCCTCTCGCAGCGCGGCGACAATGCCGCGGCCAATGCCGGAGGCGCCGCCGGTGACAACGGCTACCCGGCCTGTGAGATCGAACATGATGCTCCTGTTCCTAAAAGGGGTGGGATGAGGGTGATTTCACCTTCTAGTTTAGGCCGCAAGAGCAGGAAAGGCCTGGGAAATTCGCCACGCGGGAGGGAATGAATGAAGGGCCTGTCGGGTTGATTTACTAAGGTAGAAACAGATGAAGATTAAGCCGCTCGGAAGGGTAGAATCATCCTTCCAACTGTGGATAGCGGTACGAAAAGCGAGTGTGAAAGAACTTAATGGCACGTATGCAAGAAAGCGCTGACCTGCTCAAGTGTTCCTTTTGTGGCAAGAGTCAGAAGCAGGTGAAAAAGCTCATCGCCGGCGGCGGTGTCTACATCTGCGACGAGTGCATCGAGCTATGCAATGAGATCATCGAAGAGGAACTGGGCCAAGAGCAGGCGCAAGAATCCTCTGATGCAGAGGTGCGCCTGCCTCGACCCTCGCAGATTTCCGCCTTCCTAGACAAATATGTCATTGGCCAAGACAAGGCCAAGCGTGTGCTGTCTGTGGCGGTCTATAACCACTACAAGCGCATCAAGGCCGAAGAGTCGGCCGCGTTGGAGGCCCGCCGCAAGAAGGCCGAGGGCGATGAGGTGGAGATCTCTAAGTCCAATATCTTGATGCTGGGCCCCACCGGTTCCGGTAAGACCTACCTGGCGCAGACCTTGGCCCGGCTTCTCGATGTCCCCTTTGCCATTGCCGATGCCACCAGCCTCACCGAGGCCGGCTACGTAGGCGAAGACGTGGAAAATATCCTCCTGAAGCTGCTGCAGGCCGCGGACTTTGACGTGGAGCGTGCCCAGCGCGGCATCATCTACGTCGATGAGGTGGACAAGATTTCCCGTAAGTCGGAGAACCCGTCCATTACCCGCGACGTCTCCGGTGAGGGCGTGCAGCAGGCGCTGCTGAAGATCCTGGAAGGCACCGTGGCGGCCATCCCGCCGCAAGGCGGCCGCAAGCACCCGAATCAGGAGTTTATCCAGCTGGATACCTCCAATATTTTGTTCATCGTGGCCGGCGCATTCGCGGGCCTGGATCAGGTCATTGCGGATCGCGTGGGCAAGAAGGGCGTGGGTTTTGGAGCCAACCTGGATACCAAGGACGAGCGCGAAAAGGTCGATCTCTTCTCCCAGGTACGGCCTGAGGACCTAGTGAAGTTCGGTCTTATTCCAGAGTTCATCGGCCGCCTGCCGGTCGTGGCCACGGTGGATAACCTGGACCGTGAATCTTTGGTCAAGGTGCTCACCGAGCCCAAGAACTCCCTGGTTAAGCAGTACAGCCGCCTCTTTGAGATGGATGACTGCGAATTGGACATCGAGCCAGCGGCATTGGATGCCATCGCGGAGCTCGCCTTGGAGCGCAAGACGGGTGCGCGTGGCCTGCGCGCCATCATGGAAGAGCTTTTGGTCCCAGTCATGTACGACCTGCCAGACCGCGAGGATATTGCCACGGTACACATCACGTCGGAGTGCGTGACCGAGGGAGCGGAGCCGCAGTTTAGCTATAAGGATGAGGCAAAGGAATCCGCTTAAGCCGGCGCTATTACTCCTCGTTGTAGATATCCTGCGGGGAGGCCTCGTCGCCTTCCTTGGTATCGAACGAGGACGAGGTGAGGTAGGACTCGTGGCCTGAGTCCGGAATATTGGCGGTCAAAAACGCCAGTACAGCATCGACGGTGAGCCTATGCATGCCGTCGATATTTTCTTGGGTATTGAAGTTCACGCCCAGCATGTTTTCCACCATCACCTGATTGGTCACGCGGTAGACCGTCAACGAGGAAATCAAGGTGAAGATGTCATTGGCGGAAATGCCCGGGCGGAAGGCGCCGGCGTCTTGGCCCAAGAGCAGCAAGCGGTCAAGGTGGAGGGCCACCCCGGCGACGTCGGCAATAGCCTGCTGTGCCGGGTCCACAATCTGCTGGTTAGTTTCCCATACCAGCATGCGAATGGCCTCCGGGTTGGCTACGCGCTCGCGGAAGAGCCAATCCACCAACTTGCGCACGCCTTCGACCGGAACTGCGGTATCGATTTCCAGGGCATCCTCAGGTGGATTAAGGCGCTGCGCGGCGGTGCTCAGCGCACGCAGGTACAAGCCCTTCTTATCACCAAAGTGGTAGTGAATCATGCGCTTGGACATGCCGGATTCTTGGGCGATGGTCTCTAGCTTGGTTTCTGTAAAGCCAAAACGGGAGAACTGCTTGATCGCAACGTCCACCACGGAGTCAATGCTGACGGATTCCGCGTGGGCAGCGTGAGGAGAATCCGCCTGGTCTGCAGCCTGCAGTGGGTCAGTATTCTCAGTGCTCATTGCGTAAGTCCTTAATCCTTGCGGCGCGGCGGTGGCGCGGTGAACTGATGTCTAATAGTGCGGGAGTTGGCAATCCCTCTGCATTCTGGGTGTGCAGCGTGGGGGAGTGTCCCGCATTTCCTTTTCCTATCATGCCCGATTAATCACCCCGTGCGGGAGTATCTGGCCCATTGGGGGCGCTAATTTGGAGGTGAATGGGGGTAATTTAACGCAAGTGCCCTAGATTTTCCCTCCAAAAGAGGGGGCCAGATTCACAGCGCGGAGGCTGGCGGTGGGGCTAAGCTCGGGGATGAATTACATTGTCGCAGCCCTGATTGAGGAGGCTTTTACATCATGACTCAGCCCGTCAAGATCACTGTCACCGGCGCCGCCGGCAACATCGCGTATTCGCTGCTGTGGCGCATCGCTGCCGGCGATGTGTACGGAAAAGACACCCCGGTAGACCTAGCATTGCTGGAAATTCCCGCTGCGGTGGATAAGGCCCAAGGCGTAGCCATGGAGCTCAACGACTCCGCCCTGCCGTTGGTTAACTCCATTACGGTTACTGATGGTCTTAAGGAAGCCTTTGAAAACACCTCGGCCGCCTTCCTTGTCGGCGCTCGCCCGCGCAGTAAGGGAATGGAGCGCGCCGACCTGCTGGAGGCTAATGGCGCCATCTTCACCAAGCAAGGCAAGGCCATCAATGACTACGCCGCGCGCGATGTCCGTGTGCTCGTGGTGGGCAACCCGGCTAATACCAATGCCCTCATCGCGGCGAATAATGCTCCCGATTTGGATGATTCCCAGTTCACTGCCCTCATGCGCCTGGACCACAACCGCACCCTGAGCCAGCTCGCGCTAAAGACGGGCAAGTCCACCACCGATTTCACCAAAGTGGCGGTCTGGGGCAACCACTCCGCCAGCCAGTTCCCGGATATCACCTACTCCAACGCTGAGGTGGACCAGGACTGGTACCGCGAGGAAATGGTCCCCAAGGTGGCCAAGCGCGGTGCGGAGATTATTGAGGTACGCGGCAGCTCCTCGGCCGCTTCGGCGGCGTCGGCAGCCGTGGACCACATGCATGACTGGATTCATGGCACCGAGGACTGGCGCACCGCGGCGGTGCCATCGGACGGATCCTACGGCGTCGACAAGGGCCTTATTTGCGGATTCCCCACGGTCAGCCGCAACGGCCAGTGGGAGATCGTGCAGGGACTGGAGCTTAGCGAGTTCCAAAAAGAGCGCATCGAGGCCTCTGTGGCCGAGCTGCGCGAGGAGCGCAAGGCCGTGGCGGACCTGCTCTAAAACCCGCTTGGTGCGCACCTCATACTCGGTGCGCACCCTGCCTGGCTGAGCCGGTTGACGTGCAAGGTAGAATCGGCCAGGTGACTGAGCAAAATAATGAGCAATTAGTTGGTACCAACCGCGCCGATGCGCTGCCCAAGTCGTGGGAGCCGCAGGCCGTAGAGAAGGACCTCTATGAGGGCTGGGTAGAAAAGGGCTACTTCACCCCGGATGCGAATTCGGAGGCCGAGCCTTATTCCATCGTGCTGCCGCCGCCAAATGTGACCGGCCAGCTGCACATGGGCCACGCCCTGGACCACACGCTGATTGATTCCATTATCCGCCGCAAGCGCATGCAGGGCTACGCCACCCTGTGGCTGCCCGGTGCCGATCACGCCGGCATTGCCACCCAGACCAAGGTCGAGGCCAAGCTCAAGGAGACCGAGGGCAAAAAGCGCTGGGACTATGAGCGCGAAGAATTCATTGGCAAGGTCTGGGAGTGGAAGGAGCAGTACGGCGGCACCATCCAGAACCAGATGCGCGCCATCGGTGACTCCGTGGACTGGTCCCGCGAGCGGTTCACCTTGGATGATGGCCTCTCCCGCGCCGTCCAGACCATCTTTAAGAACCTCTACGATGAGGGCATGATCTACCAGGCCAACCGCCTGGTGAACTGGTCGCCGGTGCTTGAGACCGCCGTCTCCGATATCGAGGTGGTGTACAAGGACGTCGAGGGCGAGCTGGTGTCCATCCGCTATGGCTCGCTCAATGACGATGAACCGCACCTCATCGTGGCCACCACCCGTGTGGAGACCATGCTGGGTGACGTCGCCATTGCCGTCCACCCCGACGATGAGCGCTATGCCGACTTGGTGGGCAAGGAGCTGTCGCACCCGTTCCGCGATGACCTGACGCTCAAGATCATCGCCGATGATTACGTGGACATGGAATTCGGTACCGGCGCGGTGAAGATCACCCCGGCGCACGACCCGAATGACTACGCGATGGGCACCCGCCATGACTTGGATATGCCCACGGTCATCGATACCACCGGCCACATTGCCAATACCGGTACCCGCTTCGACGGCCTGACCCGCGAGGAAGCACGCGTGGAGATCCGGGAAGCGCTGCGCGAGCAGGGCCGCATTGTTAAGGAAATCCGCCCATACGTCCACTCCGTGGGCCACTCGGAGCGCTCCGGCGAGCCCATCGAGCCGCGCCTGTCCCTGCAGTGGTTCGTGGACGTGGCCAAGATGGCCAAGGCCTCTGGCGACGCCGTGCGCGAGGGCGATACCACCTTGCACCCGCAGTCGCTCGAGCCGCGCTACTTCGAGTGGGTCGATGACATGCACGATTGGTGCATCTCCCGCCAGTTGTGGTGGGGCCACCGCATTCCTATCTGGTACGGGCCAGAAGGCGAGGACGGCCAGCGAGACATCGTCTGTGTCGGCCCAGACGAGGAGCCACCGGCAGGATACGAGCAGGATCCGGACGTGCTGGATACCTGGTTCTCCTCCGCGCTGTGGCCATTTTCCACCCTGGGCTGGCCAGAAAAGACCCCAGATCTGGAGAAGTTCTATCCCACCAACGTGCTGGTCACCGCCTACGACATTTTGTTCTTCTGGGTGGCCCGCATGATGATGTTTGGCACCTTTGCCGGCAGCCACACCCCGGAGCTTTTGGGTGAGGGCACCGATGGCCGCCCGCAGGTTCCGTTCAAGGATCTGTACCTGCACGGCCTGGTCCGCGATGAGCAGGGCCGCAAGATGTCCAAGTCCTTGGGCAACGGCATTGACCCGATGGATTGGGTGCGCGATTACGGTGCGGATGCGCTGCGCTTTACCCTTGCCCGCGGCGCCAACCCCGGCGTGGACCTGCCGCTTGGCTCCGACGCCGCCGCGGCTGCCCGCAACTTTGCCACCAAGCTCTTTAACGCCACCAAGTTCGCGCTCATGAACGGCGCTGGAGTGGCCACGCTGCCGAACCGCACGGAGCTTAGCGACGCCGACCGGTGGATCCTCGACCGCGCCGAAGAAGTCCGCGCCAAGGTGGATGCCTACCTGGATGACTACCAGTTTGCTAAGGCCAACGAGCTGCTCTACCACTTCACCTGGGACGAGCTGTGTGACTGGTACCTGGAGATTGCCAAGACCCAGATCCCGCGCGATGGTGTAAGCGAGCAGGGCCGCAATACCCAGATCGTGTTGGGCCGCGTGCTCGACGTCGTCCTGCGCCTGCTGCACCCGACCATGCCATTCGTTACCGAGGTGCTGTGGAAGGCGCTGACCGGCGGCGAGTCCATCGTCGTTGCGCCGTGGCCTACCGTTGCCGATACCAATGGTGGCGCTACCAAGGATGAGGTAGCCGCCCGCCGCATCGAGGACGCCGATAAGCTCATCACCGAGCTGCGCCGCTTCCGCTCCGACCAGGGCGTAAAGCCTTCCCAGAAGGTGCCGGGCCGCCTCGACTTCGCCGCAGCGGATCTCGCCGGCCAAGAGGAACTGGTGCGCAACCTGGCCAATACCACCGCCCCAGGCGAGGATTTCGATCCTTCCGCCTCCATCGAGGTGCGCCTTTCCCAGGCCACCGTGGAGGTCACCCTGGATACCCACGGCGCGGTGGATGTAGAAGCCGAGCGCAAGCGCCTGGAGAAGGACCTGGCCAAGGCCAATAAGGAACTGGAGCAGACCGGCAAGAAGCTGGGCAACGAGAACTTCTTGTCCAAGGCGCCGGAAGAAGTGGTCAATAAGATCAAGGAGCGCCAGCAGGTCGCCCGCGAAGAGGTCGAGCGCATCACCAGCCGTTTGGAGGGCCTGAAGTAGTGGCGGACAAGGACAAGGAGACTGAGGACTTCGAAATCGTCGATGCCCTCAAAGAAGGCACCGACGGTGGCCCGGTGGAAATCACCGAGTCCGGCCTGACGCTCAACTTGGGCATGGGCAGCGAGGACGAGTACAACGAGGCCGCACCGCAAGAGGTGTCGGCCGAAGAGCTGCGCGCCCTAGCGGAGGTAGAAGAAGAGCTCAATGAGCGCTGGCCGGAAACCAAGATTGAGCCTTCCCTCGACCGCATCGAGATGCTCATGGATCTGCTTGGCCACCCTGAGCGTTCTTTCGATGTCATCCACATTGCCGGCACCAACGGCAAGTCCTCTACCGCACGCATGGTGGATTCGCTCCTGCGCGCCTTCCACCGCCGCGTCGGCCTTGTCACCAGCCCGCACCTGCAGCGCGTCACGGAGCGCATCGGCATCGATGGCCAGCCTATCCACCCGCGCGATTATGTGCGCATCTGGCACGAGATCAAGCCTTTTGTGGAGATGGTCGATGCCCAGTCGGACGTTCCCATGTCCAAGTTCGAGGTCCTTGTCGGCTTGTCCTATGCCGCGTTTGCCGACGCTCCCGTGGACGTCGCCGTCGTCGAAGTCGGCCTCGGCGGCCGGTGGGATGCCACCAACGTGGTCAATGCGGATGTCTCCGTCATTACCCCGGTGGGCCTGGACCACACGGATTACCTGGGCGATACCCTCGCAGAGATCGCCGGTGAAAAGGCCGGCATTATCAAGCCGCGCGAGGATGCCGATGATCCGCTGACGCCCAATGAAAACATCGTGGTTATCGCGGAACAGGACCCTGAGGCAATGCGGGTTATCCTGCAGCAGGCCGTGGACGTGGAGGCGGGCGTCGCCCGCTCCGGCTCCGAATTTGCTGCCCTCGAGTCCCGCATCGCCGTCGGTGGTCAGCAGGTCAACATCCAGGGCCTTGGCGGCCTGTACGAGGATATTTTCCTGCCCCTGCACGGCGAGCACCAAGCCAAGAATTCCGCCGTGGCTCTTGCTGCGGTGGAGGCGTTCTTCGGCGCCTCGGCCGGCCACCCGCTGGATGTTGCGACCGTGCGCAATGGTTTTGCCCAAGCGATTTCACCCGGCCGCCTGGAGCGCGTGCGTACCTCACCAACGACGTTTATTGACGCCGCCCATAACCCCCACGGCGCCAAGGCCCTCGGTGCTGCGCTGGACCGCGATTTCGACTTCGCCCGCCTCATCGGTGTGCTCTCGATTTTCGCGGATAAGGACGCCACCGGCATCCTCACCGCACTCGAGCCTTACCTCACCGAGGTAGTCATCACCCAAAACTCCTCGCCGCGCGCGCTCGATGCCTACGACTTGGCAGAGACCGCCCGCGATATCTTTGGCGAGGAGCGATTGTACGTAGCCGATAACCTGCCGGGCGCCTATGCCCAGGCCGTGGAGCTTGCCGAGGAGGCCGAGGTCCAGTCCGGCTCCGGCATCATCATCACCGGCTCGGTCGTCACCGCTGGTGATGCCCGCGCGATGTTTGGAAAGGAACCTGCATGAGCCGCGATACTCACCACCCGCGCGGAGAGCACCAGCCTCGCCCGCCCCGCCGCACCCGGGGCCGTGGCCGCGAAGAACAGATCCCGGAAAGCGAGATCGGCCCCCTCGGCATGGGCCAAGCCCCAGTCAAGGACCCGCTCAAAAGCTTCAACGGGATGGTCATTGCCAGCTCCCTGACCATGGAGGCGCTCGCCTTATCCTTCGCACTGCCGATGCTGTACAAGCTCTATGACGGCACCTTGTGGACCCCCTTTAACTACGGCTTTGTCATCGCCGCAGTGGTATTCCACCTCGTGATGATCGCATTCATGAATAAGAAGTGGGCGCTGTCCGTCATTGTGTGGGCACAGCTGTTGTGCGTCATTGTGGGCTTTATGGTCCACTGGGCCGTGGCCGCCATCTTCATCATCTTTGGCATGGAGTGGCTGCTGGCCGTCTACCTGCGCAGCAACCTCATCGCCCGCATGAAGCGCGGATACCTCACCACGCAGCACCTCAACGAGAAATAAGTCTCGATACCTCCGGCGGGTGGGGCAGACGCGATAGACTAGCGCCCATGCGCACTCTCTATCTCGTCCTTGCCGCACTCGCTTGCATCGCCGCGGTGGTAGCCCGCGCCGCTACGGGAACGCCGTGGCTACCGCTAGTTGCCCTCATCATTGGCGGCGTTTTTCTGGTTTTGGCCCTGCGGAGCAACTTCGAACCGGCCAAAGAAGCCACCTTCGAGGATTTGGACAAGGAACAGCGCGCTGAGCTGCAACGCCTGCTGGCCAATGGCCAGTTTGGCGCCGCAGTAGGCCAAGTGCGCCTGTGGTTTCGGGGCACCTCGCAGGAGCGTGCCGAAGAGATAGTTAAACAACTCGCATAGCCCTGGGCCCCCATACTTTTACCCCAAAGGAATACCCCAGCGCGCGACGCATGCGTGCGGTTTCGGTACAGTGTGGGGCATGACTGAACGTACACTGATTCTCATCAAGCCGGACGGCGTAAAGAACGGCCACGTAGGCGAAATCATCTCCCGCATCGAGCGCAAGGGCCTGAAGCTGGCCGAACTCGATCTGCGCGTTGCTGACCGCGAGACCGCGGAGAAGCACTACGAGGAGCACAAGGATAAGCCATTCTTTGGTGACCTCGTCGAGTTCATCACCTCCGCACCGCTTATCGCTGGTGTTGTCGAGGGCGAGCGCGCCATCGAGGCTTGGCGCCAGCTGGCCGGTGGCACCGACCCAGTTTCCAAGGCTACCCCGGGCAGCATCCGCGGCGACTTCGCTCTGACCGTTGGCGAGAACATCGTGCACGGCTCCGACTCCCCTGAGTCTGCAGAGCGCGAGATCGCTATCTGGTTCCCGAACCTTTAAACGTCTGCGCACTTAGCGCATCGTTCAGCCCGAGCCTGTAGGCTCGGGCTTTATTTATTGCTTGACCCATAAGCCCAAGCGGAGAGCCGCATACCGAGTATCCAGCCCTACCCTGAATAAGTATTGAAGCGGCAAAGCCGCAAATACGTAAAGAGGCAGAAATTGAGCAGGGTTTTGTTCCGGAGGTTGAAGGTGCTTAACGCGGCAGATCATTGCTGAGGGTATTGCACGCGAGGTCATTCACTTCGCAGACTAGGACTGGAGTTCTCCTAATCGAAGGAGAGTAACTGGCGCAGTGTGCGGAAGGCTTCCTTTTGCACTCGATGGGTAACGGTACGGCCCGATTGTTGCTTGATTAAAAGACCGGATTCCCTCAACTTGCCGAGGTGATGAGATACCGTCGGTTGGCTAAGGCCGGAAAGCGCGGTCAACTCCGTAACACTCATCGGGCCGCAGCCCTCGTCGCACAATATGGATAGCAGGCGCAGGCGGGCTGGGTCAGCAAGTACTTTAAATTGCTGGGAAAAGCGGAGGGAGTCGCCCTGGCTGAGCGGGCCACTGCTCAGGGAGCAGCACTGTGCATCCGGGGTGTTATCGGCATTGCTAGGGGAGGAGTCCATGCATACAGTATAAGGAGCCTTCCTCCCACTCCGTTATATTGACGAGTATCAATATGGGTGATTAAAGTACTGCTCGAAAGTTGAATTCCTCGTCGCACAAGGAGAGCCATGGCCGTTACGCAACGCCCAAAGTTGTCATTTCTCGATAGATTCCTTCCCGTTTGGATCATCATGGCCATGGCTGTGGGGCTATTGATCGGACACTTCCTGCCAGGCATTGGAGAAGCACTGTCTGCTCTAGAGGTTGGCGGCATTTCTCTTCCAATCGCGCTGGGCCTGCTAGTTATGATGTATCCGCCCTTGGCTAAAGTCCGCTATGAAAAGACCCGAGATATTGCTGCCGATGGCCGGTTGATGGTGGTATCGATTGTGTTGAATTGGCTGGTGGGGCCTGCATTGATGTTCACCCTGGCGTGGATATTTCTTGCCGATCAGCCAGAGCTGCGAACCGGCCTGATTATCGTTGGGCTAGCCCGTTGTATCGCAATGGTCCTAGTATGGTCCGATCTCTCCTGCGCCGATCGGGAGGCCACCGCCGTTCTTGTCGCCATAAACTCTGTATTCCAGGTAGCCATGTTCGGTGTGCTGGGATGGTTCTATTTGCAGATTTTGCCAGGGTGGTTGGGGCTAGATACCACCTCTGCTGATTTCTCTTTCTGGTCTATCGTCACCGCGGTTCTCGTATTTTTGGGAGTCCCCCTGCTGCTTGGTGTGCTCTCACGGGTCTGGGGTGAGAAAGTCAAAGGCCGCGAATGGTTTGAAAACCGCTTCCTTCCGGCTGTTTCTCCCTTGGCGATGATCGGCTTGCTCTATACCATTGTGTTGCTATTCTCCCTGCAGGGAGAACAGTTGGTAGCGCAGCCCACGGCGGTGATCAAGGTTGCGATTCCGTTGGTCATCTACTTTGTTGGAATGTTTTTCCTAGCTTTGGGTGTGGCAAAGCTCGTGGAAATGAACTACGCGCAATCCGCTTCCGTTGCGTTTACCGCAGCTGGTAATAATTTCGAACTAGCCATCGCGGTTTCCATTGGCACTTTTGGGGCGGCGTCGGCACAGGCTCTCGCCGGTACCATCGGGCCGCTTATTGAGATTCCGGTGCTCGTGGGACTTGTGTATGTGATGCTCTGGATAGGGCCGAAGCTTTTCCCTGGAGACAAAAGCTTGCCAAATTAACGCCGGCCCACTTGATACAAACAGCGCACCCCAGTCGGCGTGATGGTGATGGTCCACTTTGCGGGCGCGGTGCGCAGGCCCATTCGGCTCAGCTTCACCAGGTCCGCCTTTGCCAAAGCATCGAGGTGCTCGCATAGAGGGTCGAGGTCTACCCGCATGAACCTCGAGAGGGCAGTGGAATTAATCGTGTTTCCCTGCACCGCGCCGGCGGCGACGAGGGCGGTGAGGATGTCCGAGTGGGCGTCGGAAAGCTGCAAGCGAGCCTCCGTAACCCCGTCGAGCGGGTCCTTTTGCAGGATCTTCTTAATGCGGCGCCGGCCGATGCGGAAGGACTGGGAAAACATGCCCCATATACCCAGCGGCAAGCCAAAGGCCCACCATGCCCCGGACAGCATCCCGGCAACGGGCGGTGCCAGCTCAATCTCTGGAAGAAGGTCGGCCGCGCTCAGTGGAGCCATGACCAACGGCGCAGCGATCGGGATAAACGGCGCGATATAGGCAATCGTGGGATAGTCGCCATCGCGGAACTCCTCTTGCGCAGCGTTGATGCCGCGCGGGTAATTGCGGATGAGGTGCACCAACCCCAGCACCGCAAAGACGGCAAAAACACCGGCTCCCATCAACATATAATCCACGCCTGTGTTGGCGAAGCCAATGGCAAAGCCGGTCGGCACGCCAAAGTAGAGCGCCGAGCGCACCGGGACTTCATTGCGCTGCCGATGCTGCGCCAGTTCGCGGGCGGGGATTCGTGTTAGTTCTGCCACCCCGCCAACATAACACCGCCTGCCAGCTTGCCCGCGGTTCTGTGACACAATGGGGGATAGCGCGTACGAGACGCGGCATAACTTCATATCCCACAAACTTTTTTAGCGCGCACTATGCCTCGTGCGGCGGCGGTACGGTCTTCGGCCGTGCCTGCGCCCGAGGCCGCGCCAAATACAGACGATGTACAGGAGTAAGCCCGAACATGGTGGCACAGAACTCTCAAGAAACAACTGAAAGCCTCAAGGCAGCGGCGTCTTTGGCCCAGAACCTGGACCGTAGCCAACTAAAGGACAAGACCCGCGTGTATTCCCTGGCCAAGCAGCTGGGGCTTTCCTCGCGCGAGCTGGTGGCACAGCTCAAAGACATGGGCCTGAAAAAGAGCGCGCAAAGCTCCCTTTCCCGCGAGGAAGCAGGCCAGGTGCTGGATACCGTAGCGAACGCCGCCGCGGTTGCCGACGCCCCCGCAACCTCCCCCGAAGCTTCCACTCAAGCACCGGCTGAAGAGGCCAAGGGCGAGGCCGCCGCACAATCGGAAGAGAACGCGGACGAGGATAAGGAAAAGAAGCCGGCTAAGAAGCGCACCAAGCGCGCCCGCAAGGCCACCCGTAAGTCCGCTGCCGTGGAACCCGAAGAGCCGGCCGATGCCGCCGAGCCAGGGGAGGGGGAGCAGTCCGCGGAAGATGAAGAACACCTGCGCCACCGCGTGCGCAAGAACGTGGACAATGAGATTTCCCAGATCGAAGACAAGGTAGAGGCATCGCTTGCCCAGGCCGCAGCCGAAACTGGCGCAGCGGCCGAGGGGCCTGAGGACGCGGAAGCGGCGGAACCCGAAGCGGCAGAAGCCACGGATGAGGCGGACGAAGCACCGGCTAGCGCGCTTGATACCGGAACGGTTGATGCAGCGAAGCTGCACGAGGTGTTGGCTGAAGCCGGTGAAGATTTCGAGGATGACTACTACGCCCCGCACATCGTCCCGCGCGCCGAGTCCGAGGAAGACTCCGACCACTATGACTTTGCGCCTATCTTCATGGCCCCGCAGCAGGACGAGGCAGGGGCATTCGCACCGGCTGTAGATGCAGCGGAGGAGGACTTCTCTGCAGACGACTCCGCACGCGACGACGATGAGGGCGCTGCCGATTCCGCCGAAGATAGCCGCGAGCACTCCGGCTCCGGCTCCGACCGCGGTTCCGGAAAGTCTGAGGGCCGCCGCCGTGGGCGCCGTGGCGCATCCCGTGGACGCGGCGCCGGTGCAAAGCGCGAAGAGCAGGCAGGCGAGCCCGAGCACATTGAAGAGCCGAAGGCCATCCGTGGCTCCACGCGCATCGAGGCTCAAAAGCGCCGTCGTGCCGAGCTGCGCGAAAAGGGCCGCACCCGCCAGCACATCGTCTCCCAAGCGGAGTTCCTTGCCCGCCGCGAAGCCGTGGAGCGCACCATGGTGGTGCGCGATAAGGAGCGCGAGGACGGAGCCGGCATCATCACCCAGGTGGGCGTGTTAGAAGATGACTTGTTGGTCGAGCACTTCGTGACCACCGAGTCCCAGGCCTCGCTCATTGGCAATATCTACTTGGGCCGCGTCCAAAACGTGCTGCCGTCCATGGAGGCGGCCTTCGTGGATATCGGACAGGGCCGAAACGGCGTGCTCTACGCTGGTGAAATCGACTGGCGCAAGACCAAGCTGCACGGGCGCGCCCGCAAGGTAGAAAACGCCCTGAAGTCTGGTGACCAGGTGCTGGTGCAGGTGGCCAAGGATCCCATCGGTCACAAGGGCGCGCGGCTTACCACTCAGATTTCCCTTGCTGGTCGCTACCTGGTCTACGTACCAGGTGGGCGCAGCGCCGGCATTTCCCGCAAGCTGCCCGCTCCGGAGCGCAAGCGCTTAAAGGATATCCTCGGCCGCGTGGTTCCAGGCGATGGCGGCGCGATTATCCGCACCGCCGCCGAAAACGTCCCAGAAGAGGCAATCGCCACCGACGTCAACCGCCTGCACAGCCGGTGGGAGGACATCGTGGCACACGCTAAGAAGGAAAAGTCCTCCAAGGGCGCTAAGCCGGTGACCATGTATGAAGAGCCCAATATGCTCATCAAGGTGGTGCGCGATCTCTTCAACGAGGACTTCACCGAGCTCATCGTCGATGGCAAGCGTTCCTTCAATACCGTCCGCGCCTATGTAGATTCCATGGCGCCGGACCTTGCGGACCGTGTGGTGCGCTACCGCGCCAAGGACCACGGCGGGCAGGATGCCTTCGAGGCTTACCGCATTGATGAGCAGCTGCATAAGGCGCTCTCGCGCAAGGTATGGTTGCCTTCCGGCGGCACGTTGGTCATCGACCGCACCGAGGCCATGACCGTCATCGATGTCAATACCGGCAAGTTCACCGGTTCCGGCGGCAATCTGGAAGAAACCGTTACCCGCAATAACCTCGAGGCGGCCGAAGAAATCGTGCGCCAGATGCGCCTGCGCGATCTCGGCGGCATGATCGTCGTGGACTTTATCGATATGGTCCTGCCAGAAAACCAGGATCTGGTGCTGCGCCGCCTGAAGGAAGCCTTGGGCCGCGATCGCACCCGCCACCAGGTCTCCGAGGTCACCTCGCTGGGTCTGGTGCAGATGACCCGCAAGCGCCTGGGCACCGGCCTGGTGGAGACCTTCTCCACCGAGTGCGAGTGCTGCAACGGTCGCGGCATTATCATTCACCAGTATCCGGTGGACGAGGCCGAGGACGATCAGCGCTCCAAGCATTCTGGCCGCAAGTCCAAGGCGCACAAGAAGCACCACCACGATCCGCAGCAGCACCCGACTGCGGTGGCGATGCAGAAGCACGAGCTTGACGACGCCCCCGAAAGCTCCTCCAAGCCCAAGCGCTTCAAGAAAACCCAAGCACCGGTCTACGGTACCGAGAATGATGAGGCCGCACGGGATTCTGCCAAGACGTCGTTGGAAGACCTCGTAGCAAACGTCGTTGTGGACGAGCGAGGTCCGGCTCAGTCGCAGGCCGAATCGGAAGAGCACAACGGAGACCACGACCGCAGTAAGGAGCGCGGGCGTAGACGCGGTCGCCGCCGCGTTCGCAAGCAGACTCAGACTGAAGTGTCTGATATCGAGGCCATCGCGTATGCCGCGGCGGATAATGCTGCCGAGAGCGATGAGGTGCAGGAATTTAATTCCTACGTCCCCGAAGCGGATACGGACGCGGACTCGGGCGCCGTTGCTCAGGCACACCCTGGTGCTGGGGCCGGCTCCAAGCGTGGCAAGAAGCCGCGCCGGGCGACGCGCCGGTCTAAAGCCACGCGCGCGGCTGCAGGCGGCGAGCAGAAGGCACCGGAAAAGAAATCCGCTCCGGAGAAAGCAACTGGAAAGACCTATGACGAGGCAGTAGCCGAGTTTGAGGCTTCCCCGCGCCGCAAGCGCCGCACCCGCGGCAATTCGCGCTCCGATAGGCGCCCGCAGCCGCAGGACTTCGCGGTCTCCGGTGATCAGGACTCCGCCGACACCGGCGGTAACGCTAGCGGGGCTGAAGCCCAGCGCGGAGAGAAGAGCTCGCGCGAAGAGCGCAAGGCTCGCGGGCGTGGCCGCCGTCGTGCGGTGCGCACCCAGCAGGCCAAGCGTCGGACCACCTCGCGCGTGCCGCACGAGGTCAAGGAAAAGGCGCAGGAGCACGAGCACAAGCAGGCGGGCGGGTCCGCCGAGCAGCGCCATGAAAAGGCCGCTGGCACCGCGCGTGCGGGGCGCGCCGGTGGCAAGGGCCGTGGGCGTCGCCGTGCCGTGCGCCAGGCCGCTCCTAAAAAGGCGGTAGCAGAGAATCCGAAGGTAGCGAAGACCGCCCCGGGCCGTTCGACGCAGCAGGATGGCTCGTCGGATCGTTCCGGTGCTGGCCAGCGTGCGGCCACGGGCGATACCAAGGTGCTGCGCCGCGGAAAGAAGAGGGCGGTGCGCAAGAAGGGGACGTCGGCAAGCGCCAAGGCCCCAAAGGCGCAGGATAATCCGGCCCAGAAGCAGTCTTCCGCGAGCGGTGCGCACAAGGAAATGTCGCGCGCTAAGTCTGGGCGCGGCCGACGCCGCGTAGCACGGCGAAGCACGTCTTAGGGCTACGCCACGCGGGCACAAAAAGCGTGGTTTGTATTTTGTGCCCGCTACGGGGTAGTCTTTGACAGTCGCTGTTTAGTACTCACGGCGCTGGATCAGTCCGACACTCACTAAGTGAGCTGTGCGGGCATGTTCGCGCGGGAACTAAACGCAATATGTAAGTGTCCATTCGGAACGTGGCCTCCCCGGTTGCTTCCGAGCGAGTTTAGATAAGGGGTAACCCTCTATGTACGCGATCGTCAAGACCGGCGGCAAGCAGTACAAGGTTGCTGAAGGTGACCTCGTCAAGGTCGAGAAGATCGAGGGTGAGCCAGGCTCTGCCGTAGCTCTCACCCCGGTTCTGCTCGTCGATGGCGCCGATGTTAAGTCCAAGGCTTCCGACTTGGAGAAGGTTTCTGTCTCCGCAGAAATCGTTGAGCAGGGTAAGGGCCCGAAGGTCGATATCCTGAAGTACAAGAATAAGACTGGTTACAAGAGGCGTCTGGGCCACCGTCAGCCTGTGACCACCTTGAAGATCACCGGTATCAAGTAAGCCTTAACCGGCTGTAATTATCCCTAAAGGAGGGAAACCACATGGCACACAAGAAGGGTGCTTCCAGCTCCAGCAACGGTCGCGATTCCGAGTCCAAGCGTCTCGGTGTCAAGCGCTTCGGTGGTCAGCAGGTTAATGCCGGCGAGATCATCGTGCGTCAGCGCGGTACCAAGTTCCACCCAGGTGAGAACGTAGGCCGCGGCGGCGACGATACCCTGTTCGCGCTTGCAGCTGGCTCCGTTGAGTTCGGTATCAAGCGTGGCCGTCGTATGGTCAACATCGTTCCGGCTGAAGAGGTTGCTGCAGAGGCAACTGCCTAACTAAGGCCGATGAGGTTAATCCTCGAGCCTGCCCCACAGTAGTGTGAGGGTGGCTCGAGGATTTTCTGGTTTTGTGGATACCGAAACGAGGCTCCACCCGGGTAATAGATACACCACGCTAGCGTACACAACCGATGGGATGGCCCACGAGGTAGGCCGTCTCTGTCAGCTGCGGTTGGAGTCCAGCCCAAGACACGCATTACACTGGCGGGGACAAAGATTTAACTAACGGAGGGTTTGACCATGGCACGTTTTATTGACCGCGTTGTCCTGCACCTGCAAGCAGGCGATGGTGGACACGGCTGTGTGTCTGTCCACCGCGAGAAGTTTAAGCCTTTGGGCGGCCCAGATGGCGGCAATGGTGGCCACGGTGGCGACATCATCCTCGAGGTTTCTGAACAAATCCATACGCTTATGGATTTCCATTACCGCCCGCATATTAAGGCGCAGCGCGGCGGCAATGGCGCCGGCGATATGCGCAATGGTGCTCGCGGTGAAGACCTGATTTTGGAGGTCCCAGCGGGCACGGTGGTGCGCACCGAAAAGGGCGAAACCTTGGCGGACCTTACTGTTCCGGGAACACGGTTCGTGGCCGCAGAAGGCGGCTTTGGTGGTTTGGGCAATGCCGCATTGGCCTCGAAGAATCGTAAGGCACCGGGCTTTGCCCTCCAGGGGGAGCCGGGCCAAGCCCATGATCTCATTCTGGAGCTGAAGTCCATGGCGGATGTAGGGCTAGTGGGCTTTCCGTCGGCAGGCAAGTCCTCGCTCATCTCGGTGTTATCGGCCGCGAAGCCAAAAATTGGTGATTATCCCTTTACCACGCTGCAGCCGAACCTCGGCGTGGTGGATATGGGAGATAGCTCCTTTACCATCGCGGACGTACCGGGACTTATCCCAGGTGCGGCCGATGGCAAGGGCCTAGGCCTGGATTTCTTGCGCCACATTGAGCGTACGGCGGTCCTGGCACACGTAGTTGATACTGCCACCATTGAGCCCGGCCGTGATCCGGTCTCTGATATTGAGGCGATGGAAAATGAATTGGCTAAGTACCAGGAGGCTTTGCAGGAAGATACTGGTTTAGGGGATCTGCGTGAGCGCCCGCGCGTCATCATCTTGAATAAGGCAGATGTGCCTGAGGCCGAAGAGCTGGCGGAATTTGTCAAGGATGATCTGGAAGAGAAGTTTGGCTGGCCTGTCTTTATTATTTCGGCCGTCGCTCGCAAGGGGCTGGATCCGCTGAAGTTCCGGCTCATGGATATGGTTACTGAGCACCGTAAGGCCCAGCCGTTGCCAAAGAAGGATAAGAACCACACCGTTATCCATCCCAAGGCGCAGGGCCATAAGAAACATACCGGCGCGTTTGCTGATTTCACCGTGAAGGCCGATCCTGAGGTCGAGGGTGGCTTCATTGTTGAGGGCAAGAAGATTGATCGCTGGATTACCCAGACTGACTTTGAAAATGATGAGGCAGTGGGCTTCTTGGCGGACCGCTTGGCCAAGGCCGGTGTGGAGGATGAGCTGCGCGAGCAGGGTGCTGTGGAAGGCTGCCCGGTGACTATCGGCGGCATTACCTTCGAGTGGGAGCCGATGACCGGCGGTGATCCGACGATGGCAAGCCGTGGCGAGGACGCCCGCCTGAAGGGCACCGGCCGCGTTTCCGCCGCCGAGCGCAAGCGTGCCTCGCAGGCGCGCCGTGGCCTTATTGATGAGTACGATTATGGCAATGATGAAGAGGTCACCCGCGAGGGCGCTAACCGCGATAGGTGGCAGGGCTAGTTTCCAGATCCCCCTATTCTTGGGGTGTGCTGGAGGGTGGGCTTTGTAAACTCGGTTGGCATGTCTTCTGATGAACAGAAAGAACCCATCCTTCCGCTTCCGGTAGAACCTTTTGCCGGTCCTACCGCTGATACCCCTTTCCCGGAACCTCGCGTTGAAAACCCCACTGCTTCAGGGTTTGAGTCGGATCTCCGCCACGAAATCGCTCAGGCTAAGCGCGTCGTGGTAAAGATTGGTTCCTCTTCTCTCACGGATGAGAACTTCCGTGTCTCCCAGGAAAAGATTGATCACATCGTCGATGCCGTCCATGCGCGTATGGGCCGCTCCGATGTCATCATCGTCTCCTCCGGTGCGGTTGCCGCCGGTATGGGCCCGCTCGGCCTGCACCAGCGCCCCACCGATTTGGCTACCAAGCAGGCATCCGCGTCCGTCGGCCAGGTGCACTTGGCCTATGTGTGGGGCCAGTCCTTTGCGCGCTATAAGCGCACCATCGGCCAGGTCCTTCTGACCGCGTCCGATACCGGCCACCGCGACCGTGCCCGCAATGCGCAGCGCACCATCGACCGCCTGCGCCAGTTGCGCACCATCCCGATCGTGAACGAGAACGATGCGGTGGCGACGTCCGAGATGCACTTTGGCGATAACGACCGCCTCTCCGCGCTGGTGGCCAACCTGGTGGGCGCTGACGCGCTCTTCCTCTTCTCTGACGTGGATGGCCTTTACGATAAGAACCCGGCCGAGCCGGATGCCAAGTTCATCGATGAGGTGCGCACCGGCAAGGATCTGAAGGGCGTTGTGGCTGGCGATGGCGGCAAGGTCGGCACCGGCGGCATGGCCACCAAGGTCTCCGCGGCCCGCCTGGCTACCCGCGGCGGCATTCCAGTGCTGCTGACCTCCACGGATAATATTGGCCCCGCGCTTGCCGACGCCTCCGTGGGCACCGTCTTCCACACCCGCGAGGAACGCCAGCTGTCCGCCTGGAAGTTCTGGGCGCTCTACTGCGCCGATACCGGCGGAGCCGTCCGCCTCGACGAGGGCGCCAAGGAGGCCGTCACCAAGGGCGGCACCTCGCTGCTCGCTGTCGGCATTACTGACGTGCAGGGCGAGTTCAATAAGGGAGAAATCATCGACATCTTGGGCCCGAACGGTGAGGTCATCGGCCGCGGCGAGGTCCGCTTCGACTCCGAGGAGCTCCACGCCATCAAGGGCAAGAAGATGGAAGACCTGCCCGAGGAGCAGCGCCGTTCCGTCGTCCACGCGGACTACCTCTCCAACTTCGCCTCCCGCATCTAAACCCGAGTCCGAGATTCCCCGTATGGTTGGGGCATGAAGTATTTCATGGGACCGGAAACCTGGCAGCCGATGGTAGAAGACATCGAGGCTGCCGGGCACCAACGCGTGAGCAGCATCGAGGACGCCGAGGTCTATATCAATAATGCGCCCAACCCGCGCCGCATCCCGGAGATGCCGGCGAATATCGGCTGGGTGCAGCATTGTTATACCGGCGTCAATCAGCTCATCGATGCAGGGGTCATTACCCCAGACGGCGTGCCATGGTGCAACTCCGCCGGCGCCTTTGCCCAGCCAGTGGCCGAATCCGCACTCGGGCTGGCCCTTTCCCAGGCGCACCACCATAAGGCTTTCGCCCAAGCCGCTACCTGGTCGGTGGCCAAGGAGCTGGACGAGTCCCAGGCCTGGCTCTATGACCAGCAAGGGCCGAAGAGGGTAGCGATCTTTGGTGCTGGGGGCATCGGCAAGCAGCTCATTAAGCTCCTGCAACCCTTTGGCGTGCACATTACTGCGGTCAATCGCTCCGGCCGCGCGGTGGAAGGCGCCGATGAGGTCGTGCCCATGGATAAAGCCCAGCACGTGTGGGGCGAGGCGGATTTCATTTTCTGCATCCTGCCGGCCACCAAGGACACCGAGGGGCTTATCAATGCCGCCACCTTCCGCGCCATGAAACCCTCCGCCATCTTTATCAATGTCGGCCGCGGCAGCACCGTGGTCACTGATGACCTTGTGGAGGCCTTGCGCTGCGGCGACATCGCCGGCGCCGGCTTGGAGGTTATGGATCCCGAGCCGCTGCCCGATGGCCATCCGCTTTATGACCTGCCCAATTGCACCATGACCCCGCACATGGCCGCCTCTGCGCACGTGGCGCAGTACCACCTGGGCGCTATCTTCAACGCCAATGCCGCGGCGTGGGAGAGGGGAGAGGCCATGCCCACCCGCGTGGATGCGGAGGCTGGCTACTAATGAAGTACGCAATGCTGCCCACCCCGTGGGAGGAAACCCTGCAGGCCCTCGATGCTGCCGGCCACGAGCGTGCCCCGCTGGAGGAGGCCGAGGTGCTCATCTTCAACGGCGGTCCGGATGACTTCCCACAACCCCTGCCGCCGAGCGTGGGCTTGGTGCAGGTTCCTTTTGCCGGGGTAGACCATCTGCTCGAGGTCATGCGAAATACCTCCGCCCGCTGGTCCAACGCGGCAGGACTGTATGATGCCACCGTGGCCGAGTCCACCATTGCGCTCCTGCTCGCCCAATTGCATGCGCATAAGCGCGTGGGGACGAGCTGGGATAACCGCGATGAGGTCGAGGACCACACCAGCTTCCTTTTTGAGGATAAGACGGTGGCGGTGGTGGGTGCCGGGGGCATCGGCAAGCGGCTTATCCGCATGCTGGAGGGCTTTGGCCCACGCATCATAGCGGTCAATCGCTCCGGTAACCCGGTTGAAGGCGCCGATGAAACCTATGCCACTTCCGATATCGAGCGCGTGTGGCCGGCTGCCGATTATTTCGTTGCGCTGGCGCCGCTCACGGACCAGACCTACCAGCTTTTCGACGCCGCCGCTTTCCGCGCCATGCCTAACCACGCCGTGATTATTAACGTCGGCCGTGGGCCACTGGTGGATACCGAGGCCCTTGTTGACGCTCTCCGCTCCGGCCAGATCGCCGGCGCCGGCCTCGACGTCACCAATCCAGAACCGTTGCCTGATGGCCACCCGCTATGGGAGATGCCCAACGTGGTCATTACCCCGCACCTTGCCAATCCACCGTATTCGGTGCGCCACCGCATCGGTGCGCATGCAGCAAAGGTCATGGAGCGCTTTGCCGCCGGTGAGGCAATCCCCACGGAAGTAGATACTGAAGCCGGCTACTGATGGATAGCCCCGGTAACCGCGTTGACGATGGCTAGCTCAACCCCACCGCGGCTGAGGTCGCTGAAATGCGCGTGGCCTTTCGTTAGGCTGGTATGGCATGAGCAACACTGAACGCGAAGAAGTTCTGTCCAAAGCCCGTGCTGCCAAGGATGTTGCGCCCGTCGTGGCGCAGCTATCCACGCCGCGCAAGAATGAAATCTTGCAGCGCGCAGCCGAAAACCTCATTGCCCACACCGAGGATATCCTCGCCGCTAATAAGCAAGATATCGAAGCTGGCCGCGAGCGCGGCATGTCCGAGTCCCTTATTGACCGCCTGTCCCTCGACGCCGCTCGCGTGGAGGGCATCGCTGGCGGCCTGCGCCAGGTTGCCAGTCTGCAGGACCCAGTAGGGGAGATCCTGCAGGGCCGCACCATGGACAATGGCATCCAGATGAAGCAGGTGCGCGTCCCGCTCGGTGTGATGGGCATGGTCTATGAGGCCCGCCCGAACGTCACGGTGGACGCCTTTGGGTTGGCGATCAAGTCCGGCAACGTGCCGCTTTTACGCGGCTCTAAATCTGCCCGCAATTCCAATACCAAGCTGGTAAAAATCCTGCAGGATACCCTCGCCGAGTTTGACCTTCCGCGCGAGGGCGTGCAGCTTCTGCCGTGCGAGACCCACGATTCCGTCCAGGACCTCATCACCGCTCGCGGCCTAGTGGACCTTGTTATCCCGCGCGGCGGTGCGAAGCTCATTGAAGCCGTGGTCACCGGCGCTACCGTCCCGGCCATTGAGACCGGCACCGGCAACTGCCATTTCTACGTGGACGCCTCAGCTGACTTGGACAAGGCCATCGACATGGTCATCAACGGCAAGACCCGTCGCACCTCCGTATGCAACTCTACGGAGTGCGTGCTTATCGACGCCGCCTTGGACGACTCCGCCAAGCTGCGCATCATCACCGCACTGCAGGAGGTGGGCGTGACCATCCACGGCGACGTCGCCGAGCTCGAAGCCTTCGGCGTCAAGGATGCCGTGCAGGCCACCGATGAGGACTGGCGCGAGGAGTCGCTGTCCATGGATATCTGCGCCAAGGTGGTCGACGGCGTCGACGGTGCCATTGTCCACATCGCCGAGTTCACCACTGGCCACACCGAGGCCATCGCCGCGCAGGATGCCGACGTCCTAGTGAAGTTCGGCAACGAGGTAGATGCCGCCGCGGTCATGCTCAACGCCTCTACCGCTTTCACCGATGGCGAGGTCTACGGCATGGGCGCCGAAATCGGCATTTCCACCCAGAAGCTGCACGCCCGCGGCCCGATGGCGCTGCCGGAGCTCACCTCTTCTAAGTGGATCCTGCAGGGTACCGGACAGACCCGCCCCTAGTGGTGCGGCTATAATCACCACCCATGACTAGCCCACAGCGCATCGGCATCATGGGTGGCACCTTTGATCCCATCCACAACGGCCACTTGGTAGCGGCCAGTGAGGCCGCACACCGCTTTGCCCTCGATACCGTCATCTTTGTTCCCACCGGCCAGCCGTGGCAAAAGTCCCACCGCGACGTCACTGCGGCCGAGCACCGCTACTTGATGACGATGGTGGCCACGGCCTCCAATCCGAGATTTACCGTCTCGCGCGTAGACATTGACCGCGAGGGGCCCACCTATACAATCGATACGCTGCGCGACCTGCGTGAACTCTTCCCAGATGCGGAGTTTTATTTCATTACCGGTGCCGATTCGCTGGCCTCCATCATGAGCTGGCATAACTGGGAAGAGATGCTGGAGATGGCGCACTTTGTGGGCGTGACCCGCCCCGGCTATGAATTGAGCGCAGATATGCTACCTGCCGATGCGCAAGAGGCTATCGATCTTATCGATATCCCCGCCATGGCCATTTCCTCCACGGCGTGCCGCGAACGCGCCGGGCAGGGGCAACCCGTGTGGTACCTCGTTCCGGATGGGGTGGTGCAGTACATCACCAAGAACAATCTCTATGGGCCTAACCCAGATAAGCCCCTATAGAAACTTCCGCGGCCTTCCCCAGATTTTGGGCACGGGCCTGCTAAACGTGCAAGAATAGACTCTCAATAGAGATAGTTCATACCGAATATACTCAGACGCGAAAAGGGAATTTTTACACATTGTCTACTTCTGATCTTGCCCGCCGCATGGCAGAAACCGCGGCCCACGCCGCGCAAGAAAAGCTGGCCACCAATATCGCGGCCATTGATGTCTCCGATGTCCTCGCTATCACCGAGGTCTTCGTACTCGCTTCTGCAGACAACGAGCGCCAGGTTGGCTCCATCGTGGATGAAGTCGAAGACGAAATGACTAAGCAGGGCTTCGAGCCACAGCGCCGTGAGGGCAACCGCGAAAACCGCTGGGTGCTGCTGGATTATGGCAATATCGTTGTCCACGTTCAGCGCAATGACCAGCGCGAGTTCTATGGCCTGGACCGCCTGTACCACGATTGCCCGGCACTAGAGATTGAGGGCATCGAGGCCCCAGAGCGCCCCGGTGAATGGACCAATGGCGTCAACCCGCGCGAGGTCGATTCCATTGATGAGCTCCCGCTGGCCGATAAGGTCCCTGGTGAGGACGAGGAGCTTTAAACCCGCATGAGCCGTCGCCTGATCCTGATCCGCCACGGACAAACTGCCTATAACGCCACCGGCCGTATGCAGGGCCACCTGGACACTGAGCTGTCCGAGCTAGGCTATGAGCAGGCCCGCGCCGCCGCGCGCCTGCTGCAGGATCAGGGCGTGTCTAAAATCGTCGCCTCTGACCTCATCCGCGCGCGCGAAACCGCGCGCGTGGTCGCCGAGGCCCTCGGCATGGATTTCACCACGGATGCCCGCCTGCGCGAGACACACCTAGGACAGTGGCAGGGCAGAACCTCCGCCGAAGTAGATGCAGAGTTCCCAGGCGCGCGCGCCATCTGGCGCCACGATCCCACTTGGGCCCCGCCGGAGGGCGAATCCCGCGTGGATGTGGCCGAGCGTGCCCGGCCCGTCGTCGATGAGCTCATGGCAGACTTCGCCGGCTGGGATCAGGGCCCCGTCCTCATCGTGGCCCATGGGGGTGCCATCTCGGCGCTGACCTGCCACCTGCTGGGCCTTGACCACGCGCAGTACGGCATCCTCTCCGGACTGAAGAATACCCACTGGTCGCAGCTGACCGCCCGCCCGGACTTTAACCCGGAAACGCCGCTATCCTCCCTGGAGTTCACCCCAGATAATGTGGGCAGCGCCCAGTGGTATTTCGACGGCTGGAATATGGGCGGCGAGGTCACCGGGGACGGCGGGGCGGATATCTAGTGACGGTCCGCGTCATTACGGACTCCTCCGCGGGCCTGCCGCCGGAGCTGGCGGAGCAGCTATCCATCACCGTCATTGACCTGCACCTTATGGAAAGCCACGGCAAGGATGGCCTGGAGCGCTCCACCTCGGGGTTGAGCGCGCTGGAGTTGGCCGCCGCCTACGGCCGCGAAATGGAGCGTGCCCAGGATGATGGCGTGGTGGCCATTCACCTGTCCAAAGAGCTATCTTCCACCTATTCCGCCGCGGTATCCGCCTCCGGCGTCTTTCCGCACACGGTGCGGGTAATTGACTCCGGTTCGGCCGGTATGGCCATGGGCGCGGCCGCCATGTCCGCCGCCAAGCTCGCCTCCCGCGGCGCCAGCTTGGACGAGTGCTATGCCGCGGCCATCGATACCCTCAAGCGCGCGGCTACCTGGGTCTACCTGCATTCCACGGAGGACCTGCGCCGCTCTGGCCGCCTTTCCCCGGCCACGGCCGTGCTGTCTACGGCGCTGTTGGCCACCAAGCCGATTATGTCGATTACCCGGGGCAAGCTGGAGCTGGTGGGCAAGACCCGCACCCAGACCAAGGCTTTTACCAAGCTGGTGGACCTCATCGCCTCCCGCGCGGACGGCGAGCCGGCCTTCGTTGCCATCCAGCACAACCAAGCCGAAGACGCGGCTGCCAAGCTGGAGGCGCTCCTTGAAGCGGCGCTGCCGCAGGGTTCGTCCTTTATCTGCACTCCGCTTAACGACGTCCTCTCTGTCCACGCCGGCCCCTCCGCCATCGGCGTCTCCGCTGTGTTTAGCTCCGAGCCTCCCGCCGAACCAGCACATCCTCACACACGTGGTCGACCCCGCGCCTTCTCGCCGCGCCGTTCTGTGGATAACTAGGCCCACCGCGCCGGGTTCGTTGACGCCCACAACAAGTTATCCACAGCCCACCTCCGCTCGACCTTTCACTGGTGTGCGCCCGCGCTTAGCCTCAGCGCCATGGCGGCACCCAAGATCAGCGAACGACTCCGCGAATTTACCCAACCCACCGGCGAGGAAGAACTTCTTGCCGTCGATTACCCGCGCCCGCGGCTGCGCATCAGCCCCTGGCAGGCCTGTGCCGTGGCGGTCATTCTCGTTATCGGCGTGGTGGTCTGGCTCGGCATTAATGCGCGCTCCGATGACGCCTCCGGCATGCCCGAGCCTGCGGCAATGAGCCCAGGCGCGGCCCCCAGCGAAGAACCTAGCGAGATCATCGTCTCGGTCATCGGCGAAGTTGCAGAGCCCGGCCTGAAAACACTCGAGCCCGGCGCGCGTGTGGCCGATGCCCTCGATGCCGCCCAGCCGCTACCCGGCGCCGAGACCATGGCGCTCAACCATGCGCAGCGGCTTTCCGACGGCCAACAGCTCCACATCCTGCCCTCCGGCGCCGCCCCAGCTCCCGCACCCGGCGAACCCGCCCCCGCCGGCGACAACTCCAGCAGCCCTGGCGGCAGCGCTAGCGGCAGCGGCGTGAGCCTTAATAGCGCCACCGCCGAGGAGCTCACCGAACTCAAGGGCGTCGGCGAGGTGACCGCGCAGGCCATCGTGGCCTACCGCGAGGAGCACGGCGGTTTCAAGGACGTGGACGAGCTCCTCGAGGTCTCAGGCATCGGGCCGGCGAAGCTGGCACAGCTCAAAGATCAAATCCAGCTATAACCCGTACTCGAGCGTGCGATGCGAGAACTGCGGCTCGTCCCCGGCGCGGCCACCGCTTGGCTGTCCGTCATCGCCGTGCTGCTCGCCGGCCGCGGCTGGGCCATCGCACTCATCGCGGTCATCGTCGCGCTGTGCCTCCTTGCCCGTCAATGGGGCCAAGCGCTCTTTTGCGGTGCAGTCGCTGGGGGTGCGGCGCTCGTCGCCGCGGTGCGCCAGGCTCGTGCTGCCGCTTTCGACCTCGGCACAGAAGTCACCGGGCGCCTTGTCACTGCACCGACGCAGACCAGCACGGGCGGCTGGCTGCTCAAGCTCAAGGTTCCGGGATACCCGACCCAGCTGCCGGTCTTTAGCCCAGAACCAGTCCCAGCGGCCGCTGGCGCCGAGCTTACGGCCAGGGTGAGGGTAGGGGAGTCGGATAGGGCGGGTGTCGGAAAGCTCAGCGCCAATGCCGCCGACGTGCAGGTAACCGCTGAGCCCGAAGGCCTGGCCGGCTGGGCGGCCGAGGTGGCCGAGAATTTCCGCGCACTGGTACTCGATACCGTCGGTCCTTCCAGCCAGGGCCTTATCCCCGGCATGGTGCTCGGCGATACCGCGCTGCAAGATACCGCCGAGCGCGACCTGTATATCGCCACCGGGCTCTCACACTTGAGTGCTGTATCCGGCGCCAATGTGGCCATCGTCTGCTCCGCCGCGGCCGTGGTCTGCGCCGCCTTCGCGCTCGGGCCCCGCGCCCGCGTGGCCGCCTCCCTGTGCGCCCTTGCCACCTATGTTCTGCTTGTGGGCTTCGAACCTTCCGTTCAGCGCGCGGCCGTCGCTGGGGTAGTGGGGCTGCTCGCCGTGCTCAATTCCACGCGCATGGAGCCCATCCATGCGCTCAGCCTCGGCATCATCGCGCTGCTCTTTGTGGATTCCGACCTCGCCGTGCACTTCGGCTTCGCCCTATCCTGTGCGGCGACGCTCGGCATCGTGGCGCTGAGCCCGCTCATCTATAAGCACTTGGCCGTGACCGGCTGGCCCGCCATCTTCCTGCGCGCGGTTGCCGTGGCCATCGCCGCCGATATCGTCACCCTGCCGCTGGTGGCACTCATGTCCGGCGAGGTCTCCGTGGTCTCCGTGCTGGCCAATATCCTTGTCGAGCCCGCCACCGTGCCGATTACCATCGTGGGGCTTATCGCCGCCATCTTTGCCCAGCTCGGCCCGCTCGACGTGCTGGGCGCCGGCTTGCTGCGCCTCATTGAGCCCTTCTCGTGGTGGATTAATACCGTCGCCCACGGCGTGGCCCACCTGCCCGTGGTCACCATTCCTGCTAACCCGCTTTTTACGCTGCTTGCCTACGCCTGGATCATTGCCGGCCTCCTCTATCACCGCCCGTGGCTCACCTTGGCGCTGACGCTGGCGGGCATCGCCTGGCTCGGCCTGGCCGCAGGCTAGAATGGCGGGCATGCCTCCAGTACACCTCATCCTCGGCGACGATGAATTCCTCACCGAACGCGCCCGCCTGCACATCCAGCGCGCCGCGGCCGAGGAGAGCGGATCTTCCGGCACCCGGCCCGAGCTGACCAAGCTCAAGGCCTCCGAGGTCTCTGAGGGAGAGCTCCTCGAGGCCACCAGCCCGTCGCTCTTTGGCGATAACCGCGTAATCGTCATCAGCGACTGCGAGCGTGCCGGCAAAGAAGTAGTCGATATCCTCCTGCGCGCCTGTGCCAACCCCGCGCCGGGCATGACCATGGTCATCATCTACTCCGTGACGGCCAAGACGCTGAAGAAAAAGAAGAAGCAGCCCGAGCTCGTGGCCAAGCTGCGCAAGATTGCGGAGGTCCACGAGGTCTTTTCGCTCTACCCCAATGAGCTGGGCCAGTGGGCCACCCGCGAATTTTCCAGCCACGGCGTGCGACCCACCCCGGACGTTATCCACGCCGTGCTTGAGGGAGTGGGCTCTGACCTGCGCGAGCTGGCTTCGGCCATCTCCCAGCTGGTCTCCGATACCGGCGGCAATGTCACCCGCGAGGCGGTGCAAAACTACTACGTCGGCGTGGCCGAGGTGGCCAATTGGGACATTGCCGACGCCGCCGTCGCCGGCCGCGTCGAAGCCGCCGTATCCACCTGCCGCCGCGCCCTCCAGCTGGGCGCGAGCCCCGTGGCGATTGCCGCCGCGCTGGCCAATAAGGTCGGCGCTGTCGCCCGCCTCTACTCCGCGCGCGGGGACCAGTACTCGCTGGCGAGCCAAACTGGCCTGGCACCCTACGTGGTCAAAATGACCCAGCCCGTGGCCCGCCGCTGGTCCGCCGATAATGTCACCAAGGCCGTCATCCTCGTCTCCGAGCTCGATGCCGCCGTCAAAGGCCAAGGCGGTGAGCCCGAATTCGCCCTTGAGGCGGCCGTCAAACGCGTCGCGGAACTGGCGCGATAAGCTAGAAACCATGTCTGAAACGCAAGTGCAAGAATTCGCCGGTCGACTCTTTGACATGGCGCGCGAGGGCAACCTGGACCTCCTCGCCTATATCGACCACGGCGTGAATATCGACCTCGTCAACCACGAAGGCCAGTCCTTTATCATGCTCGCCGCCTATCACAGCCACGCCGAGCTGGTTACCGCACTTGCCCGCGCCGGCGCAGACGTCAACCTACTCAATGACCGCGGCCAGTCCCCGCTGGCCGGTGCCATCTTCAAGAAGGAAGACGCGGTTATCGACGCCCTCCTTGCCGCCCACGCCGACCCCACCGCCGGCCAGCCCTCCGCACTGGATTCGGCCCGCCTGTTTGGTCGCGAGGACCTTATCTCGCGCCTTGAAAGCGAGGCGGGGGAGTGACCTGGACATCCTTTTTCACCCTCTTGCTGATGAACCTGGTGGGCGTCGCCTCGCCGGGGCCGGACATCATTTTGGTGACCCGCTACGCCACCCGCTCGCGCCGCCACGCCATCGCCGCGGCCGCCGGCATCCAGATCGGCGTGCTCTTTTGGTGCGCCGCCACCGTCTTTGGCGCCGCCGCGCTGCTGACCGCCTTTCCAGAGATCCTCGGCGCGGTCCAAGCCATCGGCGGCTGCTTCTTAGTGTTTATGGGAACCCGCGCGCTGCGCAGCGGCATCGCCCAGCGCGCCAACCCGCCCGTGGATCTGGAAGACGCCGCCGCCCAGCTCGGCCGCCTGCGCACCGCCTTCAAGGTCGGCCTGGCCACGAATATGTCCAACCCGAAAATCGTGCTCTTCCTCGCCGCGATGATCGCCCCGCTGCTTCCGGCTAGCCCACCCATCTGGTTGGCCATTGCGCTGACACTTTCGCTCTCGCTGTCGGCCTTCCTCTTCTTCCTCGTCGTCGCCACGGTAATTTCCACCAATGCCGTGCGCCGCAAGCTCATCGCCGCCGGCCCGTGGATCGACATCGGCTCTGGCCTCTTCTTTATCATCGCCGGTATCGTCCTCATCATCTCCGGCGGGCAGAACCTGCTGGCTTAAAACAGGCGCGGCGTGCCCTCGGCCACCGTGTCCAGCACCCACTGGGTCCAGCGGGCGACGGTGGAGGCGCGCCGCCGGGACGTCGCCAAGCTCAGGCCCAGCCCCTCCATGGCCGCACAAATCTCTGCGGTGCTAGCCACCGCGCCGCGGGCCAGGCTGAGCTCTAGGACTTCGCGGAAAACCCGCCGCGCCGCCAGCGCTCGTATGAGCGCCGCATTCCGGGCGTCACGCTGCGGTTGCTCGATAACCCGCCGCCCGTGCTCCGTCGGCTCCCACGTGTCCTCTACCGGCTCCGCCAGGCCCAGGTAGCGCGCGGCATTGGCATAATAATCCGCCTGCCGCGGGTCGAAATCATAGCGCTGGGTAATCTCCGCCTTGCTGAGCGGCTGCAGCGCTATGAGCTCGAGCAAGTTGACCACCCGCTCGAAGCTATTAGCCTGCGGGAAGGGCACGGCCGGCTCGGGTTCGGGCTCTACCGCCCGCACAATATCGAGCGCCGCCTGCGCGTCCAGGTGCGAGGCGGACAGCGCGTAGCGGGCGCTATCAACCAGCGCAATGCTGCGAAAATCCGCCGGGTCCCGAAACTCATAGCGGTATAGGTGGAAAATACCATTGGAATACACCAGGTAAACCGGCACCACATCCTTGGCCAGGCGCTGCTGGAACCGGCGATACGGAAAATATAGCTGCCGGATATTGAAATCATCCGAAAGGTGGTTCTTCGCCTCCACCAGCACCAGGTGCTCGAGCGATTCAAAGCCGCCGTCGATCTCCATCTGCGCGCGGTCCACCGCCACATCCACGCCCAAGTCCGGCAGCCGCACCTTAAGCCCGCGCGTGGACATGCGCCCGGCCACCGTCGCCTGCAATGGCCCGCACCCCAGGAAGTCCTCTAGCATCCCGCTTGCCGACGCCCCATTTAACGCCACCGCCTCCGAGCTCACCCCCTCCAACGAGAGGGTGTCGAGCCCCGCCGGCAGCTCCAGCGTGCGTACCTCGCCGCGCTGCGTTTCTGGAAACCGTTCGTAGAGGTTGAATCGCCCTACCAGGTATTCGCTGCGGCTGACCGGTACGATTCCCAGCTGGAGACGCTGAAAGATCCACGGCCGCGACGTAGAAAAATCATGCTTGGCCATCAGCCGCGGCTGCCGGCCCGAGAGCCGTTCTAGCTCCCGCGCGCCGATATAGAAATACCCGCGCCGCTCCAGCTCCGCGTCGTATCCCGCCGCCAGGATGCGCAGCCATCCCCAGTCATTGACGCCGAGTTTCTCCGACTCCGGCACACCAAAGCGCGCCCGCAGCTCCTGCGCTTCCGGCCCGCTAGTCACCGCGGACCTCGTAGTTGCGCACCAGGACCTCGTCAACCTTGCCCCGCTTCGAGCCAACGGAGTTAATCGCCCGCGTTGCCCCCACGATGCCTACTTCATAGTCCGCATAGAGCTCGCGGATGAACTCGGTGGCCGAATTAGACAACAGGAACTTCACCCCGCGCCTATCCAAGTCATCGCAGACCTCTTTGAGACGCTCTTGTTCCGCACGGTCAAAGCCGCCCTTCTGGTAGCCGGTAAACGAGCTCGTCACATTCACCGGGTCATAGGGCGGGTCGAAGTACACAAAGTCCCCCTCGCGCGCCTGTGCTACCGCCGCGGCGAAATCACCCTGCGAGAAGACCACATCATTATCCGCAAAATAGCGGTGCACCGCGCGCAGCGTGTCTTCATCGCAGATGGTGGGATTCTTATAACGCCCAAACGGGGCATTAAATTGACCGGCCGCGTTCACGCGGTACAGGCCGTTATAGCAGGTGCGATTGAGATACAACGTTCGTGCCGCGCGCTCGACGGGGGAGAGGGCGGCAAACTTGTGGGCATCCCGGTCCACTGCGCGCAGCGCATAGAAAAACTCCGCCTCATTGGGGTAGCCCGCGAGCTCCTCAATGAGCTCATCGACGCCGCCGCGCACCACCTCATAGAGGTTGATGAGCTCACTATTGAGGTCGTTGACCCGTGCGCTGGCCGGTTCGAGAGAGAAAAGCACCGCGCCGCCACCGATGAAGGGTTCATAAAAACGCCGCGGGGTCTCCGCCGGCAGGGCGGCGTGGATATGCGGCAAGAGCTGGCGCTTCCCGCCCGCCCATTTCACCAGTGGCTTAACGTTTTTCATCGTTGACTCATCTTAGCCGTCCCACCGGACACGAGCACCATCGGGTTTTCGAACGTGCGAGCGGGTAAATCGGATGCGTGGCCGCGCGGCGGCGCCATCTTGGTTGTCCAACGTCACAGTTTCGCCTAATGGTGCCATGACGGGCGAAAATGCGCAGCCGTGTCGGCGGGGAATTCCCCTGGTGTGCATGGCAGTTTCTCTGACCGAATATAAGGTAATAAAATCGCCTCAAAATCCCTTAGCTTGTAGGCAAAATAGAATTTCCTCACAATTTCTTAGGGAGAAAGAAAAGATACTGAAGCTTGAAGAGCGTCGGGACAGAAAGGGGCATTCATGCCGCGTATATCAAAAATCCGAGTCGCTGCGCTCAACCTCGTCATCGAGAATGGTTATGACGGGTTCACCATGGAGGAGCTCGCTCACAAAGTGGGCGTTTCCCGCCGTACGCTTTTTAATTACATAAAAGACAAAGAATCGGCAGTTTTAGGCTCCGAAATGTCGGAGGAAGTGGAGAACCAATTCCAAAATTTCGCCGCGGGATTGCCCACCGGAAGCCTGCGCGAAGATTCCAAAATCATGGCCATGACCGTATTCAATCGTGCCGTAGGCGATGAGTTCTTCCCCGAAATTTCCCAGCTCACGGCCCAGGCGTTGGCTAAGGATACGAAGCTGCGCGCCCTGTACTGCCAGCGCAATAGCCGCATCATTCAGCGCGTCCGCCAGGCGGTGCAGGCTCGCGAAGGTTGGAAGTCCTCCGATCCGCGTCTTACGCCGACCGTCAACATCATCCACACCCAGTTCCTGACCGCCTTTGAGACCTTCGTGGAAACCCGTGGCGGCACTTCGCTTGCCGACGCCTTCCACAACGCCGGCGCCATCTTCGAAGACTACTTCAACGATGAACTGGCCTAAGCGCCCCGCCTAAGTCTTACCGGCCCTACCTGCCGGTTCCGCCGGCCAAAATAAGCTAAGAAAATCCCCCGGCGCGCTCCGTAGAGCGCGACCGGGGGATAATCTGTGCAATGGCTCTTAGTCCATCTTGTTGAACGCGGAAGCCATGCCGGACTTCTTGTTGGCTGCGGTGTTGCGGTGGAAGACACCCTTGGACACGGACTTGTCCAAGGCGCGGGATGCCACGCGCAGCTGCTTCTCAGCAGCAGCCTTGTCGCCAGCGGCAACGGTCTCGCGGAACTTGCGGATCTCGGTACGGACGGCGGAGCGAACGCCCTTGTTGCGGCGACGTGCCTTCTCGTTGGTGATAACGCGCTTCTGCTTGGACTTGATATTTGCCATGAAAAATACCTCTTAGTAATCGAAAGTGATTGACGTAGAAACCGACCTACTCGGACTACTCCCGCGGCCAGTAATTACTGGTGCGCTCGGCGCTGGTATTCGAAGAGCGAACCCAAGGTCCTGCCCGCCCCGACCAGCGCGCCCGGCAAGTAAGTAACCAACACACAATAGCAGTACCGAACCCGACCTGCCAAAACCCTCCCCGCGACAGCCGTCTCCCAGGTCTCTGGCTCCCGGCCCGCTGGCTCCCTAGCCACCGGCCGCGCGGCGGCTAGGCCCAGTGGTAGCGCGCCCGCAACCTATTCGCGATTCGTTCGAATCTGCGTTCCGGAAAAAGCGTGCCTTGCCGGCGCACCTGCTCCTCGGATACCTCGAGCAGGCGGTCGAGGCGCACCCAGCAATCGCACCCGGATTCGTCCCATTCGCCGGAACCGATTTCCAGCCAGGCGTCGTCAAGCGCATGCTTTGGGTTGGGGGAGATAAGCAAGCCCATTACCGTGGTGCGGGTGCGGCCGACGACCAAAATGGCGCGCTCGCGCGGTGGTGCCTGCTTACCTTCGGCCGGTACCCACACCCAGACCACCTCGCCGGAGTCGGCCTGGCCGTCCATATCGGGGGTGAAAAATATGGACCGGGGGTGGGAGGCAGTGGCCTCTACCTGGATATCGGCGGCCTTGCGCGGCCCGTGGAACTCATCCGACCTATCCAGCCCCAACCGGGAATTAATGCGGCTCAGGCCGGTGTCTATTGGCTCGCGCTCGCTGATTCCCAGCGCTTGGCGCAGACGGGTGAGCATGGCGCTTTTCATGTCGACTATTGTAGACGTATGTCTGAAAACTTTGCGGCCACGACGTTTACGGATCCCGCCCGAATCCGAAACTTCTGCATTATTGCTCACATCGACCACGGCAAGTCGACGCTGGCGGACCGCATCCTGCAGCTATCCAAGGTGGTTGCGGAGCGCGATATGCGTGACCAGTTCCTCGATAATATGGACATCGAGCGCGAGCGCGGCATTACCATTAAGGCGCAGAACGTGCGCCTGCCGTGGGTGCCCCAGTCCGGCACCGCGCAGGGGGAGCAGATTGTCATGCAGATGATCGACACCCCCGGCCACGTGGACTTTACCTACGAGGTCTCCCGCGCGCTCGAGGCGTGTGAGGGCGCTATCCTGCTTGTCGACGCCGCCCAGGGCATCGAAGCCCAAACCCTCGCCAACCTCTACCTGGCGATGGAAAACGACCTGGAAATCATCCCGGTCCTCAATAAAATCGACCTGCCGGCCGCCGACCCGGAAAAATACGCGCTGGAAATCGCCAATATCATCGGCTGCGAGCCGGAAGAGGTGCTGCGCGTGTCGGGCAAGACCGGCGAGGGCGTCGTCGAGCTGCTGGACAAGGTCTGCGAGCTAGTCCCGCCGCCATCTTCTGAATTCGACGCCGATGCGCCGGCCCGCGCCATGATTTTTGACTCCGTCTATGACACCTACCGCGGCGTGGTGACCTATATCCGCATGGTGGACGGCAAGCTCACCCCGCGCCAGAAGGTCACCATGATGTCGACCAACGCCAACCATGAGCTGCTGGAAATCGGCATCGTTTCGCCCACGATGCAAAAGTGTGAGGGCTTGGGTCCTGGCGAGGTGGGCTACCTCATTACCGGCGTAAAGGACGTCCGCGAGACCAAGGTGGGCGATACCGTCACCTGGTCCAACGGCGGCGCCGAAACCCCACTTAAGGGATACAAGGACCCGGACCCGATGGTCTACTCCGGCCTTTTCCCCATTTCCCAGGCCGACTTCCCGGACCTGCGCGATGCGTTGGAAAAGCTGCAGCTTAACGACGCCTCCTTAACCTTCGAGCCCGAAACCTCCGTCGCCCTCGGCTTTGGTTTCCGCTGCGGCTTCTTGGGTTTGTTGCATATGGAAATTACCCGCGACCGCTTGGAGCGCGAGTTCGGCCTCGACCTGATTTCCACCGCGCCATCGGTAACCTACCGCGTGGTGGCCGAAGACGGCGAGGAAAAGTGGGTCCACAACCCGTCTGACTGGCCGGAAGGAAAGCTCAACGAGGTCTATGAGCCCGTGGTGAAGATGACCGTCATCGTGCCTGAGCAGTTCGTCGGCCCCACCATGGAACTCTGCCAGTCCAAGCGCGGCCAGATGGGCGGCATGGACTACCTTTCCGAGGACCGCGTGGAGCTGCGCTACACCATGCCGCTCGGCGAAATCATCTTTGATTTCTTCGATATGCTCAAGTCCCGCACCAAGGGCTACGCTTCGCTGAACTATGAGGAGGCCGGCGAGCAGCTCGCGGACCTGGTAAAGGTCGACATCTTGCTCAATGGCGACCCAGTCGATGCCTTCTCTGCCATCGTCCACCGCGATTCCGCCCAGTGGTACGGCAATAAGATGACCAAAAAGCTCAAGGAACTCATCCCGCGCCAGCAGTTCGAGGTGCCCGTCCAGGCGGCCATCGGCTCGAAGATCATCGCCCGCGAAAACATCCGCGCTATGCGCAAGGACGTGCTGGCCAAGTGCTACGGCGGCGATATCTCCCGTAAGCGCAAGCTGCTGGAAAAGCAGAAGGCCGGTAAGAAGCGCATGAAGACGCTGGGCTCCGTCTCGGTGCCGCAGGAAGCCTTCGTGGCCGCGCTGTCTACCGACGCCGACGATTAATCCACCCCACGCACGCCGAACCCACCTCGCAGCCATGCCGTGGTTGCGAGGCCAGGTTGAGCGGACGGCCTGAGCGGACGACCTGAGTGTTCAAGGCGTGTAACTAGGTCGATCCGGCCCAGGGCGGGACCCAGACTATTCGGCCCTGCCGCCGCTCAAGCCTGCCGCGCACCGGCGGCGCGTGCGGATCGTCGTCGTTGACGCCGTTGTGATACGGGCACGCCACGCTGAGATTCGCCATATTGGTCTCCCCGCCGTGCTTCCACGCCTGCAGGTGGTGGATCTGACACTTATCCGCCGGATAGTTGCACTCGGCCCACGGGCAGGTGGGATTTTCCGCGCCCGCCATCAGCCGCTGCTTATCCGAGGCATGCCGCGAGGTGCGATACAGGTTCACCGCTCCCTCATAAGGATGGACGAGGGTGACGAGCCCGCATTCGGCCAAGCGCTTTTCCACCAGCTTCGCGCCGCTTATTTCGGCACCATTGGTTAACCGCAGCGTGATTTCCTCACCTCCGCCGCTTAAGATTTCATCCAATTCATCGAGCTGGATGATGATATTCGTCGTCGCGGCAGGCCGCGCCGCAGCCCCGCCGCGGAAGAAGATATGCTCCACGGAATCAAGCGGCATCTCCTCGTTGATGCTGGCGTGCAGGTCAGCAATGAAATCGGAATCGCCGGTAATCGATAGCGTCGACGGGCCACCCTTGCGCCGCGTCATCCGCACGCCTTTCTCCGGCTGCCGCGGCGGATAAAGCTCCTTCAACCGCGTGCGCGCGAGCCGCTCCACGTCCTGGTCGGTCGCGCATAGTTCAGCGCGCAGCGCCCACGCATCCCGCTTGGATTTCGTGCGCGAGACGTACTTTTCGATGATCTTCAACGTCGCCAAGCAATGCTTGGTTGCCCGGCACGAGCGCTGCCGGCGGGTGAAGGGGGTGGGGCCAAAGTAGACGTCGGCAAGCGCAAGCAGGCTCCGGGCCTCCTGCCGGGGAAGCCCCAGCCGGCGCAGGTCGGCCTCGCGCGCGCCAGAGACCTCGCCGAGAAGCTCCATCGGCGAGGTAAGTTGGCGGGCGTAGTCCTGCAAGCGGGTCATGCCGGTGAGCCTAAGACACCCCGCAAGCCCGCGGTAGCTCACGCGCGCCCGCCTGTGGATAACTCGCCCCACCCGTCACACCAACCCCGAACCCGCCGGGCGGCCTGTGGATAACCTGCGGTACCCTCGAATGCGAAAGCGAGAAAAGGAGCTCCCCATGACTGACCCGACCAAGCGTATTCGCCCCACCAACCCTGGCCGCCTGGCTGCCCCGCGCCAGGCCCAGCAGCTGCCGCCCCTGCCGGTGACGCGGGCGCGCATTGGTGAGCGGGTAGCCACCGAGGTTTTCCAGGAAATGGGCGAGGGCATGGTCGAGGAGCTGCAGAACTTCCGCCGCGACCTGCACCGCAACCCGGAAATCGGCCTGGACCTGCCGCGCACGCAGAAGAAGGTCCTAGAAGCGCTGGAGGGCCTGCCGCTGGAGATTCACGTGGGCCAGGATTTGAGCTCGGTGGTGGCCGTGCTGCGCGGCGGCCAGCGCGGCGAGCGGCCGGTGTCGGTGCTTTTGCGCGCGGACATGGACGCCTTGGAGGTGCGCGAGCAGACCGGCAGCCCGTTCGCGTCGACGAATGGCTATATGCACGCCTGCGGCCATGACTTGCACACGGCCGGCCTCGTGGGCGCGGCGCGGATTCTGTGCGAGCACCGCGAGGAGCTGCACGGCGATGTCACCTTCATGTTCCAGCCCGGCGAGGAAGGCCCGGGCGGCGCGCTGCCGATGATTGAGGAGGGCGTGCTCGACGCCGCTGGCCGACGCCCCATTGCCGCCTACGGCCTGCACGTCGGCCCCCAAGACCGCGGCACCTTTCACTATGTGCCAGGCCCGATGATGGCAAGCTCCTCCAACTTGACCATCACGGTGCTGGGCAAGGGCGGGCACGGCTCCCGCCCGCACGATGCCATCGACCCGGTAGCGGCGCTGGCGGAGATTCAGATGTCGCTGCAGACGGCGCTGACCCGCCGTTTTGATGCGCTGGAGCCCATCGTGATTACCGTGACCAACCTGTGGGCGGGCGACGGCGCGTATAACGCCATCCCGGAGCGCGCGGCCTTGGGCGCGACAGTCCGCGTGCTGCGCGATGAGAAGATCGACGCCGTGCGCCAGATGATTACGGAGGTCTCCAGCTCCGTCGCTGCCTCGCACCGCTGCACCGCACAGGTGGATTTTGAGATTTTGTACCCGACCACCAAGACGAATGCGCGCGAGAACCAGTTCGCCGCCACCTTGTGGGGCCAGATGTTTGGCGCGGAGAATGTCCAGCCTTTCGACGCCCCGATGATGGCCTCCGAGGACTTCGGCTACGTCCTCTCCCAGGTGCCGGGCACTTTTATGTGGATGGGCACGGCCAATCCGGAAAAGCCCGAAAATCAGCGCGAGTGGAATCACTCGCCAATGATGCGCTTTGATGATTCCGTACTCGGCATGCAGGCCGCCGCGCTGGCGGCCGTGGCGTTTGAGCGCCTCGCTACCGAGAACGAGCATCCGTCCGCGCAGACGAAGGCCATGCGCGATGCGGCCGGGGTGCAAAAATAATTCATCCCTAGGGATTATGGACATGGGCTTAAGCTTTAGGCCATGATCAGAACGAAGTGGAGCACGGCGGGAATTGTTGCCGCTTGTGCAGTGGCGAATTGGCTCATCGGCGTGGCGTTGATGAGCTTCGATATTGAGGAATACTCGCCGTCGTTTGAGGAGTACGGGCCCTATATCTGCACCGGCTTTGCGGTGGGCGTGGTGACTATTATTGCCCTGCCCTTTGCCTTAGAGCACCAGCCGCGCGAGCTTTCCGACGTCGACTATGCCGGCTCCACCCGTAGCTTCATCGCCGGTTGCATCGTGCTCCTGGGGTCGAGCTCCTATTTTGGTGCGGCTAGTGGAGTTGTGGCTTTTATTTCCATGGTCTCGCGCCGATCGACCTTGCGTTCGGTGGCCGCAGTGGCGTGCTTCGTGGTGGCGTTTGCGGTTGAAACTAGCTTTAACCCCTATATGGCCTGGGACGATATCGGATGGGTTGGTGCCATCTTCGTTGTTGTTGTGATGGTCGCGGGGTTATTGGTAGGCCAAAAGCGTGGCAATCTGCGCGAAAAGCGGTGGCGGGTGGAGCAACAAGCCCGGATGAATCGCGAAGAGATGCGCGCCAGGGTAGAACGCGCGCGGCAAGAGGAGCGCGAGAATATCGCGCGGGACATGCACGATTCGCTCTCGCACCGCTTGAGCCTGGTGGCCATCCATGCGGGTGCGCTGAGCTATCCGCGCGAGGGCGTGCCCGACGAGTTCACAGACGCAGCGCGCACCATCCGCACGGAAGCCCAGAACGCGGTAGAAGATTTGCGCACCGTCTTAAGCGCCTTGCGCGAAGACCTTTCCGAGGATCCGCGCACCACCTTAGAAGAGCTAGTCGCGGCCGCGCGTGAGGCCGGAGCCGAGGTGACCGTGACCTACGCGGACGGTGCCAGCCCGGATGTTTTTACTGGGCTATCCACGATGGCGCAGCACGCCGTGCACCGCGCAGTACAGGAAGGCCTGACCAATGCGCGTAAGCACGCCGCTGGCCAGCCGGTGAGCATTACGGTGCACGAGGTGGCCGGTGAGGTGGGCATCGAGATGCGCAACCCGCTCCCGGCGGCTAAGGCCGACGATCACGCGGGCAGTAGCGCCGGCGGCTATGGGCTGGTGGGCCTGCGCGAGCGCGTGGAGCTATCCGGCGGGCGCATGAATGTCCACGTCGGCGAAGAAAGCGAGGAATTTGGATGGAGTATCCGTTTACCGCTAGCGCGCCAGGAGGCCACGCAATGAACGAAATGAGCTGGCAACTGCGCCATCCCGATTACGGGCTCATGCGCATTGACCTAGAAGAAACCACGGCCAGTGAGGGGTGGACGGGAAAGTACTTAGACTTTAAGCGCAGTCTTTTTACCTCCACCGTTGACGGAACTTCGCGCAAGCTCAGCTACACCGATACTGATGACTCGGCCTATAGCGTGGAATTCCTGCGCGGGCAAAGCGACGATAATGCGCCCGAAGACGCAGACCGCATTGAGCTGGTGGAGCGTTGCGGTTACATCGTGCCGGAGTTTCGCGGGCAAGGCGCGAGGGTGATGTTTGCGGCGGTGGGGAAGCCGGACATCGATAAGCGGCTGCACCGGATAAGTCTGTGGACGTTGCTCCTGCAGACTGCGCTGACATTCATTGCGGCCACACTAGTCATCGAATTTTTCCCCAAATTTTTCGAAAAGTTAAATGATTTTCTCGTGCCCTCATTCCTCAACGGCGTAGTGGCGGGCCACGCCAATATAGTGCCGGTAGCATTGGTGATTTTCGTGGCACTTACAGTGGCGTATACGCCCGTTGCGTCGAAGTTCTGGCGGGCGCGGTGGAATCAACCAGTGGGAAAGGATACATGATGGCCGATGCCCTGCGCGTAGTGCTCGTTGATGACGAGGCTCTAGTCCGCAGCGGCCTGCGCCTGCTGCTATCTAACGCGCCCGATATCGAGGTCGTGGCCGAGGCGAGCAATGGCCGAGACGCGGTGGCTACCGTGCTCGACGTGCAGCCCGATGTGGTGCTGATGGATATTCGCATGCCGGTCATGGATGGCATCGCGGCCGTGGAGAAGATTCTGTCCGTCCACGCAGTGCCGATCATCATGCTTACGGCCTTCGATACCGATTCCTTCATCCTGCGGGCCCTGCGCGCCGGGGCGGCCGGGTTCCTGCTGAAGTCGACACCGCCGGAATCGCTCATGGCGGCCGTGCGCGCGGCTGCGGCGGGGCAGCCGTTGTTGAGCCCGCAGGTCGTCGACAAGCTGGTGGGCATGCAAAGCCCCGCGCTTTCCGACGCCCATTCGCACCACACCCGCACCGCCCGCAACCACCTAGGTAGGCTTAGCTCCCGCGAGCGGGAAATCGCCGAGCTGGTGGCCCAGGGCTTGAATAATCAAGACATCGCCGACCAACTGGTGGTGTCCATGGCCACGGTGAAGTCTCATATGCAGCACATTTTGAAAAAGATCGGCGGCACGAGCCGCGTGCACATCGCCATTATGGTCTTAGAGGCGCGTGGCTGAGGACGGAGAATCCTCCCTGCGGGGGATACCGCGCTGGCGGCGGGTCGGCTTAGACTGGTGCGCGTTATGAAGTTATTCCGAAAATCCGACGAGATGCTTAAGCGCCCGCTGTGGCAAAAGCTTGTCATCGCCGCGGTGGCAGTGATAGGAGATTTTCTCGTCTTTTCCGTCCGGTTCAGCGAGACCGATGGCTCGTCCGGACGGCTGTTTATTTTTTCCGCGGCGATGATCGGCACGTGGATCTTATTGCCTTTTGCTCTCCGGCATGCTGCGCGGGAGCGTGACCCGCGCAGTGCACAGCCCGGCCCGCGCAGTGCGTTGGTAGCTGCAACCATTATTTCGGCGACGGTTTCGATTGCCGAGTTCCGGCCTTCGGTAATGATGGCGGCGTTTTCGGCGGCCTCGCGCCGCAGCCGGTTGTGGATGGCGACGGTATGTGCGGCCATGGTGGCCTCGGAGTTGGTCACCGTCGATTTGTCTCGAAGCGAAGGGCTTAGTGCTCCCGGGAAGCTGGGATTTTTCATTGCCATCATTCTCCCAGCAGTAGTGGTACTAGTCGTCGGGTTGGTTCGCTCGAACCAAAAAGAGCGCACGATTGCGCTGAAGGCGCAGGCGGAGCTCACGCACGAGGAAATGGCCACGCGGGAGAATTTTGCGCGGCAGGAAGAGCGCGACCGGATCGCGCGGGATATGCACGATACGCTCTCGCATCGGCTGAGCATGATCGCGGTCTATGCCGGTGGGTTGGCCTACCGCAAAGACCTAGATCCGGAAGAGACGCGGCAATCCGCGCGCACGATTCGCGATGAAGCCGAGGCCGCCGTGGGGGATCTGCGTGAGGCGCTGCACTCGCTGCGCAGCGAGGGACGTATTGATCCGCGCGAGGGCGTGGAATCGCTGGTGGAGCGTTCCCGCCAGGCGGGCATGGACGTAGAAGTGTGCTACCAGGCGGGCGCGGGGCCGCAATCGCTGGAAGAGCTGAGCACCATGGCCGGCCACGCGCTCAACCGCGCGGTCCAGGAGGGCCTAACCAACGCCCGCAAGCACGCACCGGGCGAACCGGTGACCATCACCATCGCCGCGCTTGCCGACGCCCTCTTAATCACCATGTCCAACCCCGTCGCCCTAGCCGGGAAGAAGGGGAGTGGGAACAGTGGTGGGTACGGGATCGTCGGCATGCGCGAGCGCGCTAGTGTGGTGGGCGGATCGCTACAGGTAAACGATGAGGAAGATAGGTTCTCGTGGACTCTGCGCCTGCCGAGGAAGGAAGAAAAGTGAGTGAAATTCGGGTGGTGCTTGTCGATGATGAGCCGCTGCTGCGCCACGGCCTGCGCATGATCTTGGAAGGCGCGCCGGGCATCAGCGTTATCGGCGAGGCCGGAAACGGCAAGGAGGGCGTTGAGCTCATCCTGGCCGAGGAGCCGGACGTGGTGCTGATGGATATTCGCATGCCGGTCATGGACGGCATCGAGGCGACGGCGCAGCTGCACTCGCTCGCCGGCGCGCGCGATATCCCGGTGGTGATGCTCACTGCCTTTGATACCGATGAGTTCATCCTGCACGCCCTGCGCGCTGGGGCGGTGGGCTTTTTGTTGAAGACGACGGCGCCGGAGGCGCTGGTGGCGTCGGTAAGAGCGGCGGCCCAAGGCCAGCAACAGCTCAGCCCGAAGGTGCTAGAAAACCTGGTGGGGCTGGCGGCCACGCCGCCGCAGCCGGAACAAGAGATGATTCAACCCAGCGGGCTGGCCGAGCTGAGCGAGCGCGAGAATGAAATCGCCCAGCTGGTGGCCCAGGGGCTAAGCAACGCCGAGATTGCCGAGCAGCTATTCATTTCCCTGACCACGGTCAAGACGCACATGAAACACATCCTGGCCAAAATCGATGGCACCAACCGGGTGCACATCGCGATTGCGGTGCTCGGCGGTTAGGCGTGGCTAGGGCCGGCGGAAAATGGCGGAGGCCAGTCCCACCAGCGCGATGACGCCGACGATAAGGGACGCCACCGGCCAGTACTGCGGGAAGTACTTGAGCGTGTAGCCGAATACTTGGCCGTCATCGAACTGCTGCCATAGCGCGAAGGGCATCCACCACAGCTTGGAAAGCGCCAGGATCGCACCCACCAGGCCGGCTGTCACCCGCGCGCCACCGCGCAGGAAGAAGCTTGCCGCAACCAGCAGGACGCCCGCAATGGTCAGGGCGAAGAGGAAGGGAGTTTCGGTGCCGAGCGGAGAGCCGCGCAGCAGGAACTCGTGGTCGATTGCGTGTTGCTCGATGAGGGTATAGCCATCGAGGACAACGTCGTCTGGGATGCCCATTATTTCTCCTTCTTTTCACCCTCAAAGTCAGGGTGGTTCTTATCGTGTTTGGGGTCGTAGCCGTCGGACCAGACGCCGGTATCGAAGTCGTATTCGACGTTTTCTCCTTCCTCATCGGTGCGCTGGTACCACTCGGTATAGCGCTCGGCGGAGGAATCGAAGTCGTGGCCGGCGCCGCGGTCGCCTTCGGCGTGCTGAACGGTGAACTCGAAGTCATCGCCATGCTCTTCGATGCCGCGCATGACCGCGTTATCCATCGCCGTGCGGGCGTAGGTGCGGCGGATAAACATCGGGTCCGAGCGCAGGTCGCGAATGAAGGCCACCATCATGACCAAAAGGACCACACAGAAGGGAAGAGCGGCGAGGATGGTGAGGTTCTGCAGGCCGGTTAGCACGTCTTCGCCGCCGGTCAGCAGCATGACGATGGCAATGCCCATCATGCACACGCCCCAGAAGATGACCACGAGTTTATTCGGGGTGGGATCACCCTTGGAGGACATCGTTCCCATCACCACGGAGGCCGAATCCGCCGAGGTGACGAAGAAGACCGCCAAGACCACCAGCAGGATATAGGGCGTGATGGAGCCCAAAGGCAGGTCCTGGAACATGGCGAAGAGCACCTGCTCATTAGAGGATTCGCCGTCGAAGCCGGCGATGCCTTCGCGGTTAAAGGAAATCGCGGTGCCGCCAAAGATGGTAAAGGCGAGGATGAGGATGGTGGTAGGTGCGAATACCGTGACGGCGGTAAATTCCCGGATGGTGCGACCGCGGGAGATGCGGGCGACAAAGAGGCCGACGAACGGCGTCCAGGCAATCCACCAGGCCCAGTAGAAGGCGGTCCAGTAGGACTGGAACTCGATGGTCTCATCGCCCCAGGACAATCCCTTGGCCATCATCGGCAAGAGCTGATCGATGTAGGTGACAATGCCGGCCGGGATGAGGTTGAGCAGGAGCAGAGTTGGGCCGACAAGGAAGACGAAGACCACCAGCCCCAGCGTCAGCGAGATATTGATATTGGATAGGTAGCGCACGCCGCGCGCCACGCCGGAGACCGCAGAAAGGATAAACGCGCAGCCTAGAACCGCAATAATGACGATAAGCGCGGTATTAGTCATGGAGCCCGCACCGCGGATGATGGTGACGCCTTCGCCGATCTGGATGGCGGATAGGCCCAGGGTGGCGGCGGTGCCGAAGAGGGTGGCGATGAGCGCGAGGACGTCGATAAGCTTGCCCACCGGCCCATCCGTATCGCGGGAGCCGAAAAGCGGCTTGAAGATGGAAGAGACCAAGGGCACGCGCCCGCGGCGGTAGGAGGAATAGGCAATCGCCGCGCCGACCAGCGCGTAGGCCGCCCACGGGGATATACCCCAGTGGTAGTGGGCCTGGGCCATGGCTTGGTGCAGGGCCTCGACGGTATTGCCCTCCACCGTGTGCGGCGGCGGGGTGAGGTAGTGCGAGAGCGGCTCGGACGGGCCATAGAAGAAGATGCCCACGCCGATGCCGGCGCCGAACATCATGGCTACCCAGCTGAAGTAGCTGAACTCGGGCTCCTCGTCATCGGTGCCGAGCTTGATGCGACCCAACCGGGAGCAGCCGATATAGGCCATGGTGACAATGGCCAGCATCATGGTGATATTGAGCAGCCAGCCGGCGTTGGTAATGGCCCAGCCAAAGGCGGAGGAGGAGGCGCTGGCCACGCTATCGGGCATGAGGACGCCCCAGATAATGAAGGCAACGATGAGGATGGCGGTGATGAAAAACAGCGGCTTATCCAGGCCAAACTTATTGCGCTGGTCTTCGACGCTGATGCCGGGCACAAGCCCTGGGTGCATGTTATGGGGGTACAAGCCCACGGCGCTGCCCTTGTCACTTGGTTCAAGGGAACGTTTATACGCGCGGGCGGATCGAGAGGAGTTCACGAGTTCCTTACACGGCAGAGGTTTGTCCCTGCCTTACTAGACGGTTCTCTTATTGTCCTGCACCGCTGCAAAAACCGCAAATGTAGTGCATAAATGACACACTATGAAACAGGGTTGTGCAGTGGACATAGACAATTCTGTCTTAGGTGTCGTAGGCTGAAGCCCTTAACTCGATGCAAGGAGAAATAGTGATTATTACCGGACTTCTCACCGGCATCGTCTTCGGTGCCGTGCTGCAGCGCGGGCGCTTCTGCGTAACCGGCATGCTGCGCGATATTTTCCTCAATAAAACGTGGCGCGGCTTTACCGCCCTGCTCATTTTGATTTCGGTGCATGCCTTTGGCCTGACTCTGTTGACAGGCATGGGCGTGCTTTCGCCGGAGATTAGCGATTTCAAGCCGGTAGCCGTCATCGTGGGCGGCTTCATCTTTGGCCTCGGCATCATCTTGTCCGGCGGTTGCGCGTCCGGCACGTGGTACCGCTCGGCAGAGGGCCTGGTCGGCTCGTGGATTGCGCTGCTGTTTTACGGGCTTTCGGCCGCGGCCATGAAGTCCGGCCCGCTGTCCGGCGCCAATGACTGGTTCAAGCAGTGGAGCCTCCCGGTCACCACCATCCACGGCGCGCTGCATATCTCGCCGTGGATCTTGGTTGCAGTCCTGTGGGTCGTGACCTTCCTGCTGTGGCGCCACTACCGCGCCAAGGACGCCGGCCGCCCGAAGGTGGATTTGGGCCAGCCGTGGTACGCCAAGCCGTTGAACATGAATATCGCGGCGGTTGCTGTGGGCATCATCGGCACGGTGGGCTTTGTGCTTTCGGCTAACGCTGGCCGCAACGGCGGCCTCGGCATCACCACGCCGACCGCGGACATCGTCCGCTGGACCGCCACCGGCGATTCCGCGCGTATGAACTGGGGCACCCTGTTGGTTATTGGCCTGCTGGTGGGCGCTTTTATCGCCGCCAAGTCCGCCGGTGAGTTCCGCGTGCGCGTGCCCGATGCGCAGACCGCGACCCGCGCTATTTGGGGCGGCATCATGATGGGCGTAGGCGCGTCACTAGCCGGCGGCTGCACCGTGGGCAATGGCATGGTGGAGACCTCCCTGTTTAGCTTCCAGGGCTGGGTATCGCTGTTCTTTATGGCCCTGGGCGTCGGCGCGGGCGCGCGCCTGTGGCTCAAGCCGAAGAACGCGCAGAGCCGTGAGCCGCAGCAGCCGCAGACCTACTCCACCGAGGAATCCGTGGATAACTCGGTGGTCTCCGCCGAGGATAAGGTGCTGCCGAGCTTCGCCACTGCCACCGGGGCGGTAGCGCTCAAGACCAAGCCGCAGGTTAAGAACAAGGCCCGCGCGCTGGGCGGCGGACACTATGCGCTCGATACCCTCGGCGCGGTGTGCCCGTTCCCGTTGATTGAGGCCAAGCAGGTCATGGCGGAGCTGGAGACTGGCGAGGCGCTTGTCATTGACTTTGACTGCACCCAGGCCACCGAATCCATTCCGCAGTGGGCGGCCGATGAGGGCCATGAGATTCGTGATTTCCATCGCTCGGGCGATGCTGGTTGGCAGGTCACGGTGGTCAAGGGCGGATAATTACATCATTGTCAGCTACTATGTGGAGGCAGAAGAATCGAGCGTGATTCTTGTGCCTCCTTTGTGGTTTGAAAGAAGTTATTGCATGCCCGAGTTTGATGATAATTCCACCGCTGTTGCGGATATTTTGCATGCCTTCGCCGTCTTTGAGCGCGAGGAAGAACACCTGCTGGACGCGGAACTGCGCCTCAACGTCTATGCCAGCTAGGCCATGATCCGCGTCTTTGCTGCGCTATTGCCCTCGGCCGCCGCGCGCGAGCATTTGGTGCATACGCTGCGGCCCATCCATGCGGCAACTACTAATGAGCTGCGTTGGACGGATCCGGATAATTGGCATGTGACCATGGCCTTTTATGGCGAGCAGCCCAATGATGCCGCGGCGGTGCGCGAGCACCTAGCCCACGCGGTGGCTGGGCGCGCGGCGTTGGATGTGCACCTGAGCGGGGCGGGCAGTTTTGAGCAGCGCACGCTATGGGTGGGCGTCGGCGGGCAGGCGCGCGGTGTGCGGGAGTTGATGGCGGAGTGCCAGCTTGCCGACGTCCCCTTTAACCACCACCGCCCCCACCTCACCGTCGCGCGGGCCGGCCGACGCACCCGCGAGCCGTGGGCGCTGGCGGATTTCGTGCGCGCGTTATCGGTGTATCGGGGACCGGATTTTCGTGCGGACCGGGTGTGCCTGATGCAATCGCACTTGGGCGAGGGCCGCGGCGGTGGCCCACGCTACGAAGTTATAGAGGAGTATCCGCTGTTTTAAGCGGCGCGTGCGGTGCGGATTTCGCGGACGAGGGAATCAAGCTCCGCGCGGGTGGCGGTACGATCCGGATGGGTGGTGCAGAAATCTAGCAGGAAGTAACCGGCATGTTGTACGGCAATGTGGCGGGCCCAGAATTGGCGCACGGCATCGGGGTTATCCACGGCGAGGGATTGGATGGCGCGGCGCTCCGAGAGCAGCTCGTATTGCAGGTCGCGGCGCGCGGACAGTACGGCATCTGGGGTATTGACAAAGAGCAGACCGAGCAGGGTGGCCATGGACTCCATCGCGCGGACCTGCAGGCGGGCCTGATTGCGAACGGGGGCGCTGCGCTGCCACAGCCACAGCACCGCGGTGGCGATGAGGATGGACAAGATGATTTCGCCGCAGCGAGCCTGGATGGTGGGCCACAGGGGACGGGTGGCGGAATTGCCCATGAGGAGGGCGAGCGGGGTGGAGAAGATAACGCAGATGGCGTAGTTCTTGGCCACGAAGATTTCGGCACAGAATTGGCACGCGGCCAGCGCGAGCAGGAGCGTCCAGCCACTAATGCCAAAGTAGTGGAGGATAGAAAAGAGCAGCACGCCGACGACGGAGCCGAGCATGCGGTGGATGCCGCGGACGGTGCCCGGCACGTGATCCGGTCCCCATTGCAGCATGAGGAAGGCAGAGACCACGCCCCAGTCCGGGCGGTCGAAGCCGAGGGTAAGGCCCACCAGTACGGTAATGGCCGCGGAAAGGACCACCTTTTGGGTGGTGACCATGGCGTGCGAATCCCGGACCGCGGCGCGATACAAGCGGTAGCGACCGGTGGGGCGGGTGTGCGGGATGGCGGTGCGATCCGGATCGACGTCGGTGACATTATCGGTGAGCTGATCCGAATCGGCGCCCAAATCCAAGGCGCGATTATGCGCCACGATGGTGTGCTGCGCCGCGAGGGTGCGCTCTACTAGGTGGGCACCCTGGGAGTCGATGACGCGGCCGCCGCGGATAATGCGGGCGTCGGAAAGCGCCTGCCAGGCAGCAAAGAGCGCGGTCTGCGCCTGGTGGTGGCGGGCCAGGGAATCGTCGCGGTCATCCTGGAATGCGGCCGCGGCCTTTTCCAGTGCGGCGACCGCGCGGCGCTCGGGGCCGTGGGCATCAATCAGGGCCGGCGCCATGCCGAGCACGAGGCTGGCCACCATGCCCGTCAGCGCCCAAAAGAGCAGCTGGCCCACGGTGACGTCGGTGCGCGCGAGCATTACCGAACCGCCGCCAACCATGACCAAGAAGAAGGTGCCCGGCGGCGGCAAGCGCAGGGCATTTTGGGCAAAGCCGCACACGGCGGCCAGCGCCGTGGTGTACAGGCCGGCCAGCAGCAGCCACCAATGGCCGTGGCCAGGCGCAAAGATGAGGTGGCCTACCAATACGCCCACGGCCGCGACGGTAATGAGTGCAGTACCGGCGGTGAGCATGACGCGCGGGCGGGTGCGATAAGGGTGGCCCTCGCCAAAGATGACGGTGAACGCGCCGGTGGAAATGAGCAGGATGGCGTAGTCGTGGCCGGTCAGCAGCGCGATGGCGCCGGGAATGAGAATCGCCAAGCCCGCGCGCAGGGCACTGGGCCAGCGCACCGAGGCGCTATTAAACGCGGTGAGCAACTGGGTGGTGCTGGGGCGCTGCGGGATGGGATAGTCAAGCTGGGTGGCCACGGAGCAGCAGGATCCTTTCTCGGCGGAGTTATCTGACCCGACTACCTTACGCCCGAAGCCACCCGCTTTACATGTCGGCGGCCGCGATGAGCCGGCGCGTGTAGTCCGTGCTGGGCGAGGACCATATGGAGTCGGTCGCGCCGTGCTCGATGAGCCGGCCGCGGTCAAGGACCGCAACGCTATCGCATAGGTGGCGCACCACCGCGAGATCGTGGGTGACAAAGAGCAGGGTGAGCTTGCGCTTGGCGATGACCCCCGCCAATAGCTCCAGCACCTGGGCGCGCACCGACATATCGAGGGCAGAGACGGCTTCATCGGCCAGCAAGATATCCGGCTCGCCGCACAGCGCGCGGGCGATGGAGATGCGTTGGCGCTGGCCGCCGGAGAACTCGTGCGGGAAGCGATCGAGGCTCTCGGCAGGCAGCCCGACCTCCTCAAGCGCGGCCGCGGCGCGAGCGCGCTTGTCGGCCTTGCTGGGGCTGCCGGGGATGGCCTCTGCGATGGATTTCCAGATTTTCAGGCGCGGGTTGAGCGAGCCTTGTGGGTCTTGGAAGACCATCTGCACGCGGCCGCGGACGTCGATGTCACCACTCGTGGGCTGGTCGAGCCCGGCGATGAGCTTGAGCAGGCTGGTCTTGCCCGAGCCGGAGCCGCCCACGATGCCGAGGCGCTCGCCGTGGTGCACGCGCAGGTCGATACCATCGAGCGCGGCATGTGCGCCGTGGACCTTGCTGACCCCGCGTAGCGTCACCAGCGCATCTTCCGCCGTGGCCGGAGAAAGGCTCAGCTCCGGCGGCCGCGAGGAGGCGATGAGCGTGCGGGTATAGGGATGCTCGGGGTGGACAAGTACGCGCTCGGTGGGACCGGATTCCACCACCGCGCCCTGGTGCATGACCAAGACGTTGGGGCACATGCGGCGGATTACGCCCAGGTCATGGGTGATAAAGATCAGAGCGGTGCCGTGGGCCTTGGTGACCCGCTCAATGACGCGCAGCACGCCATCTTGGGTGGTGGCATCCAGCGCGGTGGTTGGTTCATCGCAGATGAGGAGGTCGGGGCGCCCGGCCATGGCCATGGCGATGAGCACGCGCTGGCGCTGCCCGCCGGAGAGCTGATGCGGGAACCGGGAGGCGACATCGGCGGCTAGGTCCACCTCGTCGAGCGCGGCCGCGCAATCGCGCACCCCGGCCTGGGAGAGCTGCGTGCCTATGCGCATGAGCGGATCCAGCGCGCTCATCGGCTCTTGGAAGACCATCGCCATGGTGGACCCGCGCAGGGGACGGATGCGGGCATCGCGCGCGCCGATCACCTCGGTCCCGTCCACGGTCACGGAGCCAGTCGCGCGCACCCCATCGGGCAAAAGGCCCATGATGGATAGCGCCGTGAGGGATTTGCCGGAGCCGGATTCACCAATGATGCCGAGCTTCTCGCCGGCCGCGAGCTCGACGTTAATGGGGCCTAGCAGGGCAGTGGTGGACCCGGTGGCGGTAACCGTCAGGTTATCTACGTGGAGCAGGCTCATCGCGTGGATCCTTTCAGGCGGGGATCGAGGAGGTCACGGAGGGCGTCGCCAAGCAGATTAAAGCCCAGCACTGTGGCAGCAATGGCCAGCCCCGGCCAGAAGGCCTGCAGGGGAGCGGTGCCCAGCAGCGACTGGGAATCTTGCAGCATCCGGCCCCAAGAGGCCGCCGGTGGGGCAGTGCCCAGGCCGAGGTAGGACAGGCCGGCCTCGGCCAGGATGGCGAGGGCGAAGTAGACGGAGGCCTGCACGATGAGCAGCCCGGTGAGGTTGGGAAGGATATGGCGCAGCGCCACCTTCCAGCCCGGCACTGCGGAAATGCGCGCGGAGGAAATAAAGTCCTGCGTGATACCCTGCAGCGTGCCCGAACGCGCCACGCGGGCGAAGGAGGGGATGCCGGCGATACCGATGGCAACCATGGCAGTCAGCGTCGAAGGGCCCCACACCGCGCCGGCAATAATCGCCAACAACAGCGCGGGGAAGGCAAGCAACAGATCCGCGCCGCGCATCACCAGGGCATCTACCCATGTGCCGCGGCGCATGCCGGCCAGGATGCCCAAGGGCACGCCCACGAGGGCGGCGATGCCCACCGCCACCAGACCGACAAAGACCGTAATCTGGGCGCCCGCCATGATGCGGGAGGCGGTATCGCGCCCAAAGCGGTCCGTACCCAGAAGGTGCTCGGCGCTGGGACCGGCAAGGCGCACATCCGGGTGCGCCAGCGTCGGGTCATACGGCGTCCACACCAGCGAAAGTAGCGCCACCAGCACCGTGGCGGCAACGAGGAGGGCACCCAGCCAGCCAGAAAAACGCAGCTTCATTACTTCTCACCTGCCGTGATGCGCGGATCGATGAATCGGTAGGCCACATCCGTTAAGGCATTGACCACCAAGGCGAAGGCAACGAGCAGCATGACCAGGGTTTGCACCGTAGTCAGATCGCGCACCGATACCGCATCCAACAGCATGGAACCAATACCGGGGATGACAAAGACGGATTCGATCACCACGGCACCCACCACCATCGTGGTCAGCTGCACGCCGGCCACGGTAAGCACTGGCAGCGCCGCATTGCGCAGGCCATGGCGCTTGAGCGCCTCCCACGGGGACTGGCCGAGCGCACGGGCGGTGCGGATATAGTCTTGATGCAGCACATCAAGCACCGCCGAGCGCACATAGCGCGTGAGCATTGCGCCCTGCACCACGGCCAGCGCAATGACCGGCAGAATAAGGTGGCGGATAAACTCGCCTGCTCCCTGGTTCGGCGGCACCCAACCATTGGCCGGCAGCCAGCCTAGATGGACGGCAAAGATGGCCACCAGGATGATGCCGAGGAGGAAGCTTGGCACCGCAATGCCCAGCTGCGTGCCGGCCGACACCACATCCGCGCCGCGGCTACGGTTGCGCAGCGCCAGCCACATGCCCACCGGGATAGCTCCGGCCAGCGCCAGCAGCATCGCCAGGCCAATGAGGATGAGCGTGACCTGGGCGCGGTCTAGCACCAGCGGCGTAATATCCTGCTGCGAGGACAAAGACTGCCCAAAGTTGCCGGTAAATAGGCCCTTTACCCACTCCCAATACTGCGTAAGCAGCGGGCGGTCCAGCCCCAGCTCGGAGCTCAGCTTGCCGACGGCCTCTTCGGTCGCATTCACCCCCAGCGCCACCCGCGCCGGGTTGCCCGGCACCGCGCGCATGAGCGCAAAAATGATGATGGAGGCTACAAAGAGCGTCAACGCGAAGCGCAGCAACGGGCGCACGATGGCGCGCCCCGTGGTGCGAAGGGAACTCATCGGGCCTCCTTTTCGATATTGTTGGTGGCTTTGCCGCTCGCGCCCGCCTCAGCGGTGGTGAGGTCGCGCAGTATGAGCGCGTCGGTGACCTGATCTGGGTGAAGCCCGCGCACGCCGGCGCGAGTGAGCACGATATTGGGCATATTCATGAGCGTCAGCGCGCCCGCATCAGCTATGATCTGGTCCACGGCCTGCGCCATGAGCTTGGGGTAGTCCTTCTCGGGTGCGGAATCGGCCTGGGCCAAAAGCTCGCGGGTGCGCGGGGAATCGTAGTTGAGGTAATAGTCCGGATCGCCGAACAAGGTGGGCACATCGCGCGGCTCCACGTGGGAGATGAGCGACATCTGATAGTCTTTCGCGCCCATGACCTGGCCTAGCCACACGGCTGGGAACTCGGCGGATTCCAGCGTCACCTTAAAACCAACCTCAGTAAGCTGCGAGTACAGCAGCTCGGCGACGGTCTGGGCGTAGGGCAGCGTCGGCGTGGTCAGCGTAATTTCGGCGCCTTCCGCGCCCGCCTCCGTGAGCAGTTGGCGGGCCTTGTCTGGGTCGTAGTCGTAGTAGTGCTTGTCCTCGAACCACGGATCCGTTGGCGGGATCGGCGCGCCGCCGGTGTCTTTAGCCATCCCATTCCACAAAATGTCATTGGCCGCCGAGCGGTCCACGGCATAGGCCACGGCCTGGCGCAACCGTGGATCGTCGAAAGGCGCGCGGGCATTATTCATGGACAACAGCACCTCACCATTGGTGGTGCCTACCTCGGTAGCGATGCCCTCTTTGACATCATCAAGAAGCTCCGGATTCTGCACGCCCCAGACCACGTCCACGCCGCCGGCCTGCAGCGCATTAACCGAGGAGATGGTATCCGGGAAATAGCGCACCGTGACATCCTGTGCGGCGGGCTTTCCCCAATAACCGTCGCGAACGTGCAGCTCTACGAATTCCGAGGGCGCAAAGCGGGAAACCTCATAGGGGCCGGTTCCCACCGGCTGGGCGGCGAGGTTATCCATGCCGTGGGGCGTCATCATCGCGCCGGTGGCTGTTCCCATGGACCACAACCAGCCATTCGACGGCTGCTTGAGGTGCACCTTGAGTGTGTGATCATCGGTGGCCGTGACCTTGGCTACCGGATCCATGGCTGCAGAAATGCCATTGGTCCATTTCTCGCGAACGTAATTGATGGAAAAGGCCGCGGTCCCGGCGGTAAAAGCATCGCCATTGGAAAAGGTGACGCCTTTGCGCAGGTGGAAGGTATAGCTGCGGGCATCGTCGCTGATCTCCCACGAGGTGGCGAGCCCCGGGGTGATAGAACCGTCCTCATCGATGCGCACGAGAGTTTCGTAGACGTTGTCCATGAGTACGGCGGGGATGGCGGCACCACCGGTAGTGGTGAAATCCAGCGAGGTGGCCGCCGAGGTGGAGGCTACGGTAAGGGAAGTAGAAGCGGAGTCGCTAGATGCTTGGGAGGTATCAACCACCGCGGTATGACCTGCCGAGCACGCTGATACGGTTCCGACAGCGGCCGCCATGGCGAGGCTACCCAGCGCCCTGCCGGCGCAAAATCTTCTCATAGAAAGCAGGGTAGCCGCTGGGAATAGCTGCCGTGAAAATTATGCAAAATTTCCCGGGGTGGGGATAACTTCTAGGGGTGATACACCCCCGCGCACGCTATTCATCGCCAGCTTCATGCGGTCCGCGCGGTAGAGGTACACCGCCAATTCCACCGGCTCGCCGGAGTGATTGGAAATCTCCATCTGCAGCCGCCACAGTGGGGTGCCAGTGGCTACTCCAAGCGCCTCAGCATCCTCGGCGCTGGCTTTTTCCAAGGTGAGTTCGCGGCGCACATTATCAAAGTCCACGCCGCAGTCGCGCAGGCGCGCATGAATAGATCCGGCATCCGCGTCGAAGTCTAGGATGTGCTTTCCTACCACCATGGGGAAATACATGCGCTCGATGGCAATGGGGTGGTCTTCGGTATAGCGCACGCGGTGGACGAAGACGACATTTTGTTCTGGGTCTACGCGCAGAAAGCGGGTGATATCCCGCGGCGCGCGGCGGCGAGCCAGCCACAGGGTGTGCTGTTGTGGATCCACGTCATATTCGCTGAGCCAGCTGGAGATGGAATAGATGGATTCAAAAAGCTCTGCCTGGGTAGAGGCTAAAACGGTGGAGCGGCGCCCGCGGCCGGAGGAAACCAGCCCTTTGGCCCGCAAAGCCGCAACTGCTTGGCGCACGGGTCCGCGGGAAGAAGAAAACTTCTCGCATAAATCTGCTTCACTAGGCAGAAAATCGCCTGGTTGCAGCACGCCAGAGCTGATCTGTTCTCGCAGGTAATCAGCGATCTTTCTATGCTGCTGTTTATCGCGTGGGCTCATTCAACCTTTGTCCTTAGTCTCTCCGGGGCTTTTCGCAGCGGAGCGAAACACAATAATGCTATGCCATTTTTCTAAGGCGCGCTAATGCAATGAAGCTACCGAGCATGCGTGCCTCGCCCGGTCGAGGGGAAGGCAAAGGAAAAGGCCACGCGCCGTCCGACCAGCGCCGAGTTAGTAGGCGAGCACGCTAGGCTAAGTGACCGTGGATGAGAGCACCGAAACCATTGAAGTACGCGAAGTCGGTGGAACCGTGCGCTTGGGCAAGGCGGTGACGGTGGCGGTCATCATCGCCGTCGCGTTGCTGGTAATTGGTGGGGTGCTTATTTACTCGGCGCTGCAGGAACCGGCTGGTACGCGCCTGCACTTCGTTTATCTCATTGCCGCGCTCATGCCACTAGGCGGGGCGCTGTGCGCCATGTTGGCGGTGATGGCCTCAGGCCGGCGCAGGACACGTCCGGTGCTGTGCATTGGCGAGGAAATTTCCTTACCTCGCCAGCAGACCAGTTTCGCCGCCTCCGAGCTAGACCGCATGCAGTTCTATTCGCTCGAGCCGAGCCAAAATTTCCTTGCCCTGATTCCGCGTGGGGTACGCGTTTCTACCTTGAACGAAGCGCAGCAGTATTCAGCCCGCCTGCCGGAGCAGGCGAACCTGGGCCCGCGGGAACTCGAGGGAAAGCTCCGGGAACGGTTTCCCGAGGTGCCCATCGATCACCTAGGCCAAGTAAGGGCCGAGGGCTAGCTCGGGGTGCCGGCTACGCGTGCCGGATCGAGCTGCCAGCCCTGCGCGAGCAGCTGCATATTCTTGATCACTTCCTCGTGCGAGCTGGACTGCAGCGAGACCATGAGCTCATCGGCCTTGGCGTGCTCTTGGAAGGTATCGAGGTAGCTGGCCACCTCATCGGCGGTGCCGACGGCGGAGTACTTCAGCATATCTAGGATCTGCTGGCCCTGGTACGAGCCGATGATCTGCTCCACCTGTTCATCGGTGAGGTGCTTGCCGCGGCCGGCGAAGGCCTTGACGCGGTTGAAGCACACGCGCTCGTATTCTTCCTGCGCCTCTTGGGTGGTATCGGCGGCGGTGACGTTGACGCCGGCGATGACATAGGGCTTGCTAAAGCGCTCGGAAGGCTGGAAGTGCTCGCGGTAGTAGGTGGTAGCTTGCTCGAGATGCTGCGGAGCAAAGTGAGAAGCAAAGGCATAAGGCAGGCCGAGCTTGGCGGCTAGCGAGGCGCCGAACATGGACGAGCCCAAGATATAGATCGGCACGTTGGTATTGGCACCTGGAACGGCGCTGACCCCCGGGATATAAGACTTGCCCTCGAGATAGGAGTTGAGCTCTTTGACGTCCTCGGGGAAGCGCTCGGCAGAGTGGGCGTCGCGGCGCAGGGCGCGGCCCAGGGTATTCATGTCCGTACCGGGGGCGCGGCCCACGCCCAAGTCAATGCGCTCGGGGTACATCTCCTCCAAAGTGCCGAATTGCTCCGCAATGACATAAGGGGAGTGATTGGGCAGCATCACTCCGCCGGAGCCTAAGCGAATGCGCTCGGTCTTTGCGCCGATATGGGCGATGAGCACGGCCGGGGAAGAAGACATGATGGACTTCATATTGTGGTGCTCGGTATACCACATGCGAGAATAGCCCAGCTTTTCTGCTTCCTGTGCCAATTCCACAGAGCGGGCGATGGATTGTGCTGGGGTCTCGCCCTCATAGATGGTGCAGAAGTCCAAGACGGAAAGATGCGCGCGTTCGGTCACGGGGGGGAGCCTTCCTTGTGCTTTCGGAAAATTCTGTCTAAGTTCTCTTCTTCCAACGGTACGCGCCGCCTGACTATTCCAGGCGAGGCGATACCGCGTCGCCGCCGGGATCTGGTGACATAAAAATTCCCTCCGCCTCGGCACCGTGGTTATGTGCGGAGGGGAGGGGTAAGGCAGGACTAAGAGACTAAGCCTCAGCGAGGGCATCGGCCTCCGCCGGCTCTGCCGCCGGCGGGTTGGCAGCGGCGTGCTTCTCGCCGGCCTTGGTGGCGATATCGACAACCAGGCCGATGACTGCCGCGATAGCGGTAGGAACAATCCAGCCCAAGTCCACGGACTGGCCAGGTGCCAGGCTCAAGAGAGGATCGAGCGCGTCGGCGCCCCAGCCCTGGGCGGCGATGACGGACAGAGCCGACCACAGCACCGATACCCACAGCGCCAGGCGGTAGGTCCAGTAGAAGACAACGGACTTTTTCACCACCGGCTGGACCAGGGTGAGAGCGATAAGGGAGATAGCCGGCGGGTACAGGAAGGTAATGAATGGAACCGCAATGGAGAGCACTGTATCCAGGCCCTGGAAGGCAAAGAGGATGGACAGTGCGGTAAAGAGGCAGGCCCAGACGTGGTACTTCACCTTGGGCACAAGCATTTCGAAGAAGGCTGAGGTGGAGGTGATAAGGCCCACCGCGGTGGTCATGCAGGCCAAGATGACGATGGCAGAGAAGACGGCTTGGCCGATGGTGCCCATGGTGAGATTTGCGGCGTCGGCAAGCAGGGGCGCTCCTGACTCATAGGACTGGCCATTAGGAATGGTTTGGCCTACCCACGCCAAGCCCAGATAGATAGCGGCCAGCAAAGCGCCAGCAACCAGAGCGGCGGTGATGGTGCCGTTAACCAAGGACTTTTTGGTCTTAAACCCCTTGGAGCGCAAAGAGCCAACAATCACGATGGAAAAGGCCAAGCCCGCAATGGCATCCATGGTGTTATAGCCCTCGAACAGGCCGGTGACCATGGGAGAAGAAGCATAGTCCGTGGTAGGGGTCTGGGGATCGCGGGGATTGTTGAAAGCTGCCAAGGCGATGAGGATAACCAACAGCGCCACCAAAGCCGGGGTGAGGAACTTACCCAAGGTATCGATAATGGAATTCGGCTTCCAGGAAAGCGCTAGGGCGATGAGGAAAAAGACCACATTGAAGATGCCATTGGCCATGGTTCCTTCCCAGCCCAGCAGTGGGGTGATGGCGGTTTCCATAGAAACGGCGCCGGTGCGCGGCAGGGCGTAAAAGGCGCCGATGGCAAGGTAGGCCATCACAGAAAAAACGAGGCCGAAAAGCGCGCCGCCGTTGGAGCTCAGGTCGCGCACGGAGCGGCCAGAAATGGAGACGGCGACAATGGCTAGGACCGGAAGGAGCACGCCGGCGGCGAGGAAGCCGAGGACAGCGGGCCAAAAATTGGTGCCGGCCGAAACGCCCACCATGGGCGGGAAGATGAGGTTGCCGGCGCCGAAGAACATCGAAAACAGCATCAGCGACGCGATTACGATGGTGGCGCCGGGCTTAGAGGTGCGTGACGCAACTGGGGTAGCCATGGGGGCTCCTTAATTTTCCATGTACAGCTAGTATGCGATGAGGCTCCCGTTCCGCCGAGGGGTGGTGGCGGGGTGGGGATCGTTCTCGCGGTCCGAGGTGGCGGGTCGCGCCTGTTCGTGTAATGAGACATTACTGCCCACATGGTGAGAAATCAAAGTGTGGGGGTGATGCAGGCTACATGGTTGCCTCAGCCGGGCCGGATTAATCGAGAGCCGCGAAGGCACGCTCCATGCGGTCGAGTGCCTCTTCCAAGATCTCGCGTGAGGTAGAGAAATTCAACCGCGCATGACCCGGGCCGCCGGTGCCAAAGGTATCGCCCTCATTAAGCGCTACCTTCGCATTCTCCCGCAACCACTTGGCCGGCTGCGGGTTGCCGCCGATAGCGGTATCGGCAAAATCCAACCACAGGAGGTAGGTGGCGTCCGGCTTGCTGGTCTTTAAGCCGGGGATGCGCTGAGGCAGCTCCTCCACCAACCAATCGCGGGTCTGTCGCAGGTACGCTATTTCTTCATCGAGGAAGTCGCCGCACTTGCGGTAGGCAGTCTCCGCAGCAAGCACGCCTAGAGTGCCCGTGCCATCCTTGGCTACGCCTGTGAGGCCATTCCACGTGTGTACATCGGCCGTGTTGGAGAAAATGATCTGCGCGCACTTCAGGCCAGCTGTATTAAAGGCCTTGGACGCCGCGGTTACCGTGATGGTGCGCTCCGCGGCCGCCGCGCCGAGCGAGGCCACCGGAATATGCCGGCCCTCATAGACCAGCGGGGCATGGATTTCATCGGCCAGGATGCGCGCATCATATTTTTCTGCCAGTTCTACCAGGCCGGCGAGGTAGTCCTCGTCCAACACACGGCCGAGCGGATTATAGGGATTGGCCAGCAAAATAGAGCCCGCGCCCTGCTGGAAGGCGCGCTCAATATCGTCCAGTTCCAAGCTGGTCTCGATCTTTTCGCGGCCTGCGGTGCGTGGTAGCTCCAGCAGTGGAGGGTAGGAAGGCACGGGCACGATGACCGGGGAGCCTTCGCGGGTAAAGTACTGCACTCCTAGCAAAAGACCCCGCACTACGTCCCCGATCCAGAAAATATGTTCCGAGTTGGGGCGCCAGCCATAGCGCGTGTCATAAAAATCAGCCACAGCCTCGCGCAGCCCCGAGGCCTTAGGCGCTGGGGTATAGCCAAAGGTTTCCTTATCCACCAAGTCTTCCAGCGCCTTCTTTATGGCGGGCGCGGTGGGGAAATCGGACTCGGCGATCCACAGTGGCAGGACGTCTTCCTCGAAGACGGTCCACTTGCGGGTTCCGCGGGCTTGCAACTCTTCTAGGCTAGGAAACTCCATGGCCATAACCATAACGCGAAGCCCGCGGCCACCCCAGCGCTTTTATGCGCTTTTATTCATCTGCGTTGTCGGCCCAGCGGGAGTCCTCCTCCGCGTCTTCGGATTCGGAGGCAGGGCCGGAGACAAAGCCATACTTCTTCAACCGGCGGCGGTCCGCGGCCGAGGTGGATTGGGTGAGCTTGAGCAACTCGGCATAAATGCCACCGGATTGCGCCAGTTCGGCCGGCGAGCCCATTTCATCGATGCGGCCGCGATCCAGGGTGATGATGGTATCCACATCCGCAATGGTGGATAGGCGGTGGGCAATAATCAGCGTGGTGCGGTCCTTCATCAGCTCATCCAGGCCGGCCTGCACGGCGCGCTCGGACTTGGTATCCAGCGCCGAGGTGGCCTCATCCAGCACCAGGATGGGCGCGTCCTTGAGCATGGCGCGCGCCACGGAGACGCGCTGCTTCTGCCCGCCGGAAAGCTTCAGACCGCGCTCACCAATGACCGTGTCATAGCCGTCCGGGAAGGCTTGGATAAACTCATGGGCATTGGCGCGCTTGGCGACGTCCACGATTTCCTCCTCCGTGGCACCCGGCTTGCCATAAGCGATGTTCTCGCGAATGGTGCCGGAAAAGAGGTAGGACTCCTGGAAGACCACACCCACCGAGGCGCGCAGGCGCGAGGCGGTGAGATCGTCTACCCGGTGCCCCAATACATCCAGGTGCCCGGCCGAGGGGTGGTAAAGGCCTAGCAGGAGATTGACCAACGTGGACTTGCCGCCGCCGGATTCGCCCACGAGCGCCACCTTGTGGCCCTCAGAGGCGGCGAAGGAAATATCCTCCACCACGGGCTTGCCTTCCTCGTAGGCGAAGGAGACGTGGTCAAAGGAGAAGACCGGCGCGCCGGGTGTGGGCTCGAGCGGCGGGATAGGAGTGAGATCCAGTTGCGGGGTATCGGAGCCGGTGGTGGCGGCTACCAGCTCGCGCGAGGCGGTGGGTTCGAGGTCTTCTTCCATGACCTTGAAATAGTCTTTAGAGCCGGCGATCGCGCGCTGGGCAGAGTCGACGATCCAGCTCATCATGAACACCGGCTGCTTGGCCATGGCCACCATCTGCAACAGCATGACCATGTCACCGAGGGTGAAGTGGCCCTCGAGCGTGCGCCAAAAGACCACCGCATAAATGCCCAAGAAGATTAATGCCATGGCAATCCCGCGGAAGGTATCCATCAAGTGCCACCAGTTGGATTGCGGCTTGGTGGTATCAACCACGCTACGGTAGCGGCGAGCAAAATGGTCGAGCTCGCGGGTCTCGCTCACAAATGACTTGGCCACCTTGACCTGGCCGATGACCTCCGCAAAGCGGCCATTGGCTAAGTCGATATTTTCATTTTTGGTGGCCTCAAATTTCTGCCAGCGCTTCGAAGTCAGCGCCGTAAGCCACATATAGACGGGGAAGAGCAGAGCCAGCAAGATGGCCAGCGGCCAGTAATACCACGCGGTAATGGCCAGCACGGCGACGGTCTGGATGATCATCGTGAAAAAGTTATTAGAAAAGGACTGTACGAATTGCGTGATATTGGCAATCGAGCGATCTAGCCGGGCGATGATCGTGCCGGTGACCTGGTTATCGTAATAGCCTTGGGGAAGTGCCAAAAGCTTGGCAAAGTAGCGGGTGGATAGGATTTGGCGCAAGCGCGCGACCATGACATCGCCGATATAGCCGCCGATATTGCGGAAGAGGGCATTGGCGGCGTCGGCAAGAAAAAGCGCAAAGGCCAAGAGTAAAACGGTGCGCAGCGCAGCGTCGACCGGGCCATCGTTTTGCAGAGCCTCCACGATGGTATCGGTGGCCTGGCGGGTCAAAAAGGGAGAGACCAAAGCCAGCACCGCGGTGACCGCGGCGGCGGCTAGCACGCCGAGATAAAAAGGCCACAGGGCAGAAGCACTGCGGGTGATGCGCAAAATGGAATTCATAAATGACCACACTCAATTCAAAACGGCGGGTAGTGCGCGAATTTAGGAAATAGGAGAGATTTAAGCGACTGCCCAGTATGCCACATGCGGCGTTAACGAGCGTAAATGCCTAAGTTCCGGAAGGAGTAGGCTAAGGTACTTGTGCAGAAATACAACAATCTTCGCGTGCAAAGGATCCATCCACGGTGAAAATTTCTCACACACTCGGCGCGGGCGTGGTCAGCGTTCTCGCCGTGACCCTGACCGGATGTAGCGTTCTCCAGCCGGAAGAAACAGGGCTCGGGGACAATATCACCGTCTCCAGTTCCGAAGAGGCTCCGTATGAGGCCAAGGACACCGACGATAAAGAGGTCACCTCTAACCTGGCCGAACCCGTTGAGGATAAAGGCCTTGGCGTGAGCTGGGAGCTGCAAGGAGTGTATTCCGATAATAACTCCGGTGGCTCCGTGGTGACCATCCTGCTGAAGAATGAAAACGACGTGCCCTTGCCGGTCGACGCCTTTGAAGATCCCACCCTTGAGCGTGCCGACGGCAACGGCGGCTGGGCCAAGATCAACTCCTTGCCCTATGACAAGGAATCTGCCCCAGACGTGGAGCCACCGGGGCTCGATCACCCGTTGGGCGCGGGCGCTTCGGTAAACCTGCAGTACCGCTTTGACGTCACGCCAGGCAATCTGTGGAATGCTCGCTTGCACATTGGCAACGTGACCTGGGTAGGAGACCTTAATCTATGACGGAACTTGTAGTCTTGGCCTCTGCCGCGGGTGAACCCATCGGCACCGCTCCCAAGGCCGAAGTTCATACCACCGATACTCCGCTGCACTTTGCCTTCTCCGCCTGGCTAACCTGCAGCGGCAAGGTGCTGGTAACCCGCCGCGCGCTGGGTAAACTCACCTGGCCCGGGGTGTGGACCAATGCCTTCTGCGGCCACCCCGCCCCCGGCGAGGAAACCGCCGATGCGGTGCTGCGCCGCGCCATCTTTGAGCTGGGTATTGCGCCTGGAGACCTGTCTACCCCGCAGCTTATCCTGCCGGATTTTTCTTATCGCGCCGTGGATTCCTCGGGCACGGTAGAAAATGAAATCTGCCCCGTGTACACGGTGGATCTTTCTGCCGACGCCGCGTGGGAACCCAACCCAGACGAGGTGGATTCCTATCAATGGGTCGAGCCGGCGCAGCTTTTCGCCGCGGCCGATGCCATGCCCGGAGTCTTTAGCCCGTGGATGATTGACGAGCTAGCGGACGATAAATTGCGCGCTGCGCTGTAATTTCGGTGCGCCAGTTTTATAGGTCATCTTCGTCGTAGAAGGCCGCGGCCACATAATCCAAGGTGGCATAGGCTAAGCGGCGCTCGTCCGTATCCAGGTCAAATTCCAGCACGTTATGGTCATCGCCGTAGCTGGGGAATCCGGGCTCGCCAGTGGTGGCAAAGTGGCGCAGCCATTCATTGAGCTCACTGGCGGGGGTTTCCTCGCCGGCCTCGTTTCTGCTTCCGTCAAAAAGAGGGCCCAATTCCGCACAATGCGCCGCGGGGGAATGGGTGCGCGTAAACTCCATCATCCACGTCGGGCCTGGGGCATGCGCAGCCACCTGGGCGGCCCACCGGCGCACGGCGGCGTCACCGATGAGACGGCCCATTGGCCGCTGCGGATCCACGTAGTGCGCTAGCTGCCGCCACTGCTTGAAGTGCTCGTGCGATATGCCAAATTTGGGCGAAAGGTAGCTGGTAATAAAACCGGCCAGCGCCATCTTGTCTATGCGCTGCGCGGCGGGCATATCGTAGAACTCATCGCGGGTAGAGGTCACCACGATGGGAATATCCGCCAGCTCCTCGGCCTGCAATGGGGCAGGACCTAAAGCAACGTCGAAGCGGTATTTCTTGCGGAATTTGGCATACCCCTTGGCTAGCGATTCTGGGTCCAATTTCTCCAGAGCTTGGCGCGTTATGGACACACCGAGGCACTTGCGCAGATCCGCCACGCGGTGCTCAAAACGGTCGCGCGGGAATGCTGGCGAGAGTGCCAGTACGCGGCGGAAACCACCCCGGAAGTGATCGCGGCGCGCCAGCCATAGGCTCATCGCTGCACCGGCGGACTGGCCCACCAAAGTGATATTGGTCTTATCCCCGCCAAAGGCCTCGATATTGTCCTGCAACCATTCCAAAGCCAGCAGGCAGTCATCGATGCCGCGGTAGCGGTCCGCCTCATCGCCATCAAAGCGCGCGAAGCCAGCCAAACCGACGCGGTAGCCCACCTGCACTTGAATAACGCCGTGGCGCGCATTTGTCGTACCCGTAAGACGCGGGTCTTCGTGCGTTCCGTGCTCGTAGCGCCCGCCATGGATATAGACCACGACGGGGCACTCGGCGGCGTCGGCAGGCGCGGTAATAGACAGCGCAATGTCGTCTGGATGCGGCTCGCGGGCATCCTGGTCACAGGTGCCCTCTAGTGGCTTGGCGGGGGAGAAGGGGCTGGGTATGGTGCTATAGCGCACCGAGTGGAAATAGTGCAGGCCATCTCGGCGCACGCCGGTAATCCGGCCGGAGGCGGTGGCAACGGTAACGGGTATTTGGGCACTCGACATGTCTGCCAGATTACCGCGAGCAAGTAGGATGAGGTGCCATGGAGTGGTTGACGAGCTTGGGCAGCACGCTCTCGCAGTTTTTGGTGCAGGCGCCCGTATGGATACAAATGATCATCGTGGTGGCTATTGCCTTGCCACTCATGGTGGTCATCGCCTGGTGCCTCATGTGGGCAGTCGACCGCGTGGCCAACCGCGCCGCAGGCGTGATTTCTCAGCAGCGCAACCGCCGCACTAAAGTAGACTACCATGGCTGAGGAAAACAACGAGCGCGCACAGCAGGAACGCGCCGAGCTGCGCGCCAATCCGCGCGAGGGCCTCTGGGACCCCGAGTCCAAGCGCGCCGCCCAGTCTTCCGCCGCAACAGATACACCGGGCGCGCAGCCGATAAAGCGCAAGCGTGCCCTGCCCAAGTCCCGCGTCTCGCTCACGCTGTGGACAATGATCGCCCTCATCATCATTGTCGCGCTCATTGGCCTGTGGACTTAAAGACCCCGCCGATGGAGCCGCGCGGGAAAATCCAGTGCTAGCTCTTGCGGCTGGTGGATTCCAAACGCTGGAAGAATTCCAGCCCAGGAAGATCCTCGATAAGTAGGGCATTACCGGCCGTATCGCACAGCGGCACGCACCAATTGGGATAAAGCTCGTGGGTAGTGCCCGGCTGATTTTGCGCGCGTACATCACCCACCATGTCCACCAAGCTGGTGCACACAAGCGCCGAAGGCGTGCCAGCGATATACCGGTGCAGGGCCACGCTGAGATCCTCCTCCGCGCCGCGGGAGGCGCGCCCATCCGGATCCACGCGGTAATCGCGCTGCGGCAATAAGCCGCGGTCAGCTACCGCTCCCAGCACGCGGGCCTGCCACTCGATGTCATCGTGCTGCTCATCATCTACCGAGCGGTTCAGCACGCCCAAACGCGCGCGGAGTGAAATATGCTCGCCGCGCAGGTACGCCAAGGTCGGCGGCAGGTCGTGCGTATTAACCGAGGACAGCGCCAGCTTGCGGTACTTTTCCTGTGGCAGCGGGGAGTAGTTATCATCATCTCGTTCAAACCATACGATGGATGTTCCCAATACCGCCTTGTGGGCGAGGACATCTTGTACCCATGGCTCCAGGGTGCCGAGGTCCTCACCAATGACCACCGCGCCGGCGCGCTCTGCTTCTAGCGCCAAGATACCCACCATGGCCTCAAAGTCATAAGAGACATAAGTGCCCGTCAGCGGGCTGGCCATGCGGGGGATCCAGTACAGACGGAATAGGCCCAAAATGTGGTCCACGCGCACGCCACCGGCATGGCGCAACACGGTGGAGAGCATCTCGCGCCACGGGGCATAGCCGGCAGCGGCCAAGCGCTGTGGGTGCCACGGCGGTTGCGACCAATCCTGGCCTTGCTGGTTATAGTCATCCGGCGGTGCACCTACCGAACATTGCGGCGCCAAGTATTCGGTGAGGTTGACCGCATCGGCGCCACCCGGGTGCACACCCACGGCCAGGTCGGTGACTAGGCCGAGGCGCATGCCGGCATCGAGCGCGCGCTGCTGGGCGGCGGCCAGCTGCTCATCGCACAGGAATTGCAGCCAAGAATAAAAGCGGGTGAGCTTGTCCATATCCAGGTCCTCGGCATGGCGCTGGCCCGATTGCGCCGCGGCATCCTGCTGCGCGCACCACGCCGCGAAATCACGCAGTCCACGGCCCTCCTCGCGGGCGTAGCGCACGAAGGCCTCCTCACGCTCCGGGGTGGGCTGGTAATTAAAGAGCTCGCGCAGCACCTGTAGTTTGGCCTCAAAAATGGTGTCGCGCTCAATTTCCTCGGCGCTGCGGTTGCGCTGGCGAAACTCCTCCGCCAGCTCGCGCACATCATCCTGTAAGTCCTCTGGCAAGAGCTTGAGCTCCGGGATGGATTCGATGTGCAGGTAGAGCGGGTTGATAAAGCGCCGCGTGGTAGGCAGGTAAGGCGAATTTTCCACCGGCGGCAGCGGCTCGGCCGCATGCAGCGGGTTGACCAGCAAGAAATCTGCGTGCGGGGCGAGTGTTTCTGCCAGCTGGCCTAAGTCCTGGAAATCACCAATGCCCCACGAGAAATCCGAGCGCACCGAATAGAGCTGCGCCATCACGCCGCTAATCGGGCGCTCCACAAATTGATCGGCCGTAGAAAGGCGCGCCGGGGTAATGATGAGCGGGCTGGCATGCTTGCCGATGCCCCCGGACTCCAGCACCAATTCGTGGTAACCCATGGGCAGGTCCCCGGGAATGTGGAAGCTCGCCTCGCCCCAAAGCGTGCCATCGACGTTGGCGTCCGGGGCATCATTGGGATCCTGGTAGACCTCGCGGATGCCGCCGCCTTCTAGCTCGATGTGTAGGTCGGTCGCAGCGCCAGCGTGGACGTGGACTACAAACCCGCGCTCTAGGCCCTGCGGTGCGACGACGCAGTGGGGGAGGGGCTGGGAGGAGCGGTCCAAGTAGTCGTCGTAAAGCAGCTGCGTTAATGCTGCATCGTCTGGGTCGTCATCGATATTGATGCTCAAGGCGCGCAGGGTATAGATGATGGTGTCTTCAGCGACGTGGACGGGGAAACCAGACTGGGAGGTATAGCTGGTGGCCACACCGTGGCGCTGGGCGAGTTCTTCAAGCAAGGCGCGGGTAGTCACAGGCCACATTGTGCCACGGGTGCAACGCGCCTGCTGGGGAACAGATTGGTACAGTAGGCGGAGATTAATAATTAGCTGTTCGAAAGGACACCGCGTGACCCTGCAAGAAGTCCACACCCCAGCCCAATTTACTATCGAGCCGGGCGAAACCTGCTTGACCGCCCTGATGGACACCGCCAAGAAGCGCCCACATGGCGTGATGTTTACTCGCCCTGCCAACTACGAATGGGTCAACGTCACCGGCAAAGAATTTATCGATGAGGTTTTTGAGGTAGCCCAAGGACTCATCGCCTTGGGTGTGGAGCAGGGAGACCGCGTCGCGCTGATTTCCGCCACCCGCTATGAGTGGTCCCTGCTGGACTTTGCCATCTGGGCCGCCGGTGCGGCCTCCGTGCCGGTCTATCCTTCCTCTTCTGCCTCCCAGGTGCGCTGGATTATTGAGGACTCAGGCGCCGTGCTCGCCATCACGGAAACCCGCGAGCATTCCGAGCTGGTTGAAAACCTGGTCTTGCAAGAAGACGGCGAGCCCAACCTCAAGGGCTCCCCCTCCCAGCTGCGCCGCGTGCTGGAAATTAACTCCTCTGCCATCGATACCTTGAAGTTCGAGGGCCGCGGCGTGGCCACCGAGGAGGTCTACGCCCGCATCAAGGCCACCTCCACCGATGACCTGGCCTCCCTGGTGTATACCTCGGGCACCACTGGTCGCCCTAAGGGCTGTATCTTGACCCATCGGAATTGGCTGGCCCAGACCCGCGGTCTGTGCACCAACCCGATTGGCATCTTCGCCGTGCCGGGCAGCCATACCTTGACCTTCCTGCCGCTGGCACACGTCTTTGCCCGTGCGGTATCCATTGCGGTGGCCATGCGCGGTGCCTCCCAGAACCACTGGTCCGATTTTTCCACCATTTCTATCGAGTTTGCCCGCTCCCGCCCGAACGTCATTTTGGGTGTGCCACGTGTCTTTGAAAAGGTGCGCAACTCCGCTGCCGCTAAGGTGGCCGATTCCGGCATCAAGACCTTGCTTTTTGAGCAATCCGAGAAGGTAGCCATCGAGTACTCCAAGGCTTTGGATAAGCCGGAGGGCCCGGACCGCCTGCTGAAAGCCAAGCACAAGGTCTTTGACAAGCTGGTGTACTCCACCATCCGCAAGGGCGTGGGTGGCAACGTGAACTATTGCATTACCGGTGGCTCGGCCATGGGCCATGACTTGCTGCACTGGTACCGCGGTATCGGCATCCCGGTCTATGAGGGCTATGGCTTGACCGAGGTCGCCGCCGCGGCCGCGGTGGACTTTGTGGATCACTCTATCGGCACCGTTGGCCCGCCGATGGGTGGCGTGACCTTCCGCATCAATGAGGAAGGTGAAATCTGCATCAAGGGCGATATCGTCTTCCACGGTTACTGGAATAATCCGGAAGCCACGGCCGAGGCCCTCGAGGATGGCTGGTACAACACCGGCGACCTAGGTGAAATTGATGAGGACGGCAAGCTTGTTATCACCGGCCGCAAGAAGGATCTCATTGTCACGGCCGGCGGCAAGAATGTCTCGCCTGGCCCGATGGAGGATATCCTGCGCGGACACCCGCTTATCTCCCAGGCCATGGTGGTAGGCGATGGCAAGCCCTTCGTCGGCGTGCTGCTGACCCTGGAGCCGGACATTTTGAAGCGCTGGAAGCTGGACCACAACATTCCGGAAAATCGCTCCATGCGCGAGCTGGCCACCGACCCGACCCTGCGCGCGGAGCTGCAGGATGCCATCAACCAGGTCAACGCCACCGTCTCCCACGCGGAGGGGATTAAGAAGTTCTACATCCTCGAATCTGACCTTACCGAGGAAGAAAATGAGCTGACCCCCACCATGAAGGTCAAGCGCAACGTGGTTTCGCAGCGCTACGCCGCAGCCATCGAGCACCTGTACAAGCGCTAGGCTGCGCGGTGGGTACACCCGAGGGAATTCCCTCGGGTGTTTCTTTTTGCCCTGCTTGCCGACGCCCCCTTCTGCAGCTCACCTCACCATCCTCACCCCAGTGCGGGCGAACCTGCCATAAACCTGTGAATGGCTTCGGAGTGTCGCGCGCTCGCGGCGGCGGATCTCGCATAAAGTCGTGAGGCGTTACAGCAAACCTCAACCTCTACTAGAGGTTAGAAATGGGACCGTGGAAGGAGTGGCTCGAAGCCAATGCACAAAATCGCCGCCGAGCTGCGCCACCGCGAGCTTACGCAAGAGATTTACAATATCGGCGACGAAGTCGCAGAATATCTCGAGCACCTCATTGAAGCCATCGAGGATTGGGACGAAGAGCTGTGCATGGATTGCCTAGCTGAGCTGGGCGATATCGTCGAAGACGCCCGCGTTGACTCCGGCCGTTGTGTAGGCGAGCTAATGGGCCTGCGCCAAGCCCTGGTCTCTGGTGTACGCTCCGGCACCATTTCCGCCGCTTCTTCCGGCGTGAATGACGTGGAAGAGCCGGAACAACTTACCCCGCGCTTATTGGATGAGCGATTCCCCATCTCCAAGCCCATCGTGGTGCACGAGCTGGCCGAGTCCCTGCGCTCTCGCACCCAGGCCGTGGCGGATTACCTCCGCGAGGTAGTCGAGCACGTGCTCGCGCAAACCGACGCCGTGGCCCGCAACCTCGATATGGTCTCCCTGCCGCACCTGTACAAGCGCACCGGCGAGTCCGCCCTAGTTGCGGTCCAAGCGTGGAAGCATACTGTGCTCGATACGCACCCAGCCTATGTGCGCACGATGCGCGGGCATAACCCGCCACAGTTCCTAGAGGAACGCGCTCGCATTGCCGCGGTGGTAGAAAAGGTCCGAGCCAAGCGCGAGGCTGCCCGCCGGGCTACAACTGCATAAACCACATAGACTTCCTTGTTTCACGCAAGGGGATGTTCACGGCCACCGAGATTCCCTCTCTCGGTGGCCGTTGAAGTTTTCTGCGCTAGGGTGCCCCAATTCGGGGAAGTATTTAGGGAAAATTTAGGTTAACGGCCGTTCCATATAACTTTTGTTATTCCTGTTCAGCGGCTTGGGTGCTGTATCCAGCGGTATTGTTGCTGGATCAACCTTAAAAATCTAAGTAGAAAATATTCTCAACGCACTGTAGGGCATTCCCCGTCCATGCGAACGACGCGACCTAGCACCATCCACACGCGGCGCGCGCAATTTCATTCCTTAACCACACCTACAGGGAGTTAATCTATGGGCGCACGCCGAACTTCTTGCCTCATTGCCAGCGCAGTGGCCGTAGCCACCTTCTCTTCTATTACCGCCGTTCCTAGCGCCGTCGCCGCCGACGACACCACCTTCGTTGAGGAAAGGACCACCGACGATACCGTTAGCCTCAACGTCATCGAACTCGATGAGGACGGCAACCTGCTGGAGGAAAACAACGCCGGCGATAAGGCGATGGAAGAACTCGACGCGGAAGAAGACGCCGCCGAGTCCATCACTCCGTACGCCGTAGACGGCGCGGAGGAGACCGCCGAGGCTCCGGCTTCTGAGGATGCTACCTCTGCAGAGACCACCCCATCCGAGTCCGCAGAAGAGACTTCTACTGAGGAGATTTCTGCAGAAGAAGCGGCCACTGAAGAGCCGACCTCTGAGGAATCCACTGAGCCTTCCACTACCGAAGCTGCGGTTGTTCCAGGCCAGGACGGGTAGGACGGCCAGGACGGCGTAGATGGTAAGGATGGCGAGAACGGCTGCGATGGTATCAACGGTAAGGACGGCAAGGAGGGCAAGGACGCAGACATGTCTTCCGTCGCAGGGTTCTCCTTCTTGGCTGCACTCGTAGGCGGCGGCACAGTGCTGGGCATCTTGTCCACCACTGACTACTTCTACACCCACGGCATGCTGCCGAAGAACAGCGTTCCATGGCGCATCAACCAGTAAGACTTTCCTTTTTGCAGGCGAAGTTTCGGTGGATTCGCTTGCGAGGCATTCGCCATCGCCCTCCCTTCGCGCTCACCGGCGCAGCGGATTCCGCGGCGAAAGCGCCGCTGGTGAGCGCGAAGGGCGGGGTAGAGGAAGGCGGGAGGCAAGAAGCGTGGACTTAGGCAGAACGCGCGGCCTTTTGTCTGGCGGTGATGGTGGAAATGAGGTCGGTCAGGAAAAGAGTGGGGTGGTCGATGAGCTGCCGAGGGGTATAGCAGAGTACGGTGAAGCCGGCCTCGCGCAGACGTCGGTGGCGCTCACGCTGATGGGCAAGCGCCTTCGCGGGGATGATGTCGATGAGGTAGGCGCTGTTGATGCATAGGGCGGTCGTGATGCCGGGCAACGCGGTGAACGGCGCCTCGAAGAACATGGGCCAGGGGAAATCGGCCTCAATGAGGAGGGCGCGGGCGAAAGACTCGTAGGGAGAGCGGGAAAGAGGTGAGGCGTGGTGGATTACGGCACGGACGATGCGGCTATTGCGCACCCGGCCCATGCGGGCAAACTCTTCCTTGAGGTCTTCCCGGCTGAGGCCGGAACGCAAAGCCGAGTCGGCGGCGATGAGGCCGTCGGTGAAGCCGTGGTAGCGGGCGACGTCGATAACCGCGCGGGCCTTGGAGACACACCGGGTGCCGTCCACAAGGACGGGCTCAGGAAGTAAAGCCTTGCGGTAGATGCGCTCGGGATGGCGGCGGTCCTTGTGCGGAAGCGTATTGGTGGGAAGGGCCATTTCAATCTTTTCCTCGGCTGTGGCGATGACCCACAGTCCGTGCACGCGGGCGGCGGACTTGGAGATGAGCACCGCGGTATAGGCGCTGCGGGCGGCGGCGATGGCGCGCAGGCGCAGCTGGGAGGGGAAGTCGAGGTAATGGTAGTGATCGCGCCGGACTGCGATGCGCGGTGCGAGCTTGAGGTAGGTGCCGTTTTTCAGGTCGGTCCAGAAGGTGGGGTGGTTGGCGCGGATGGAGTCGATATTGGTCAGTGGTGGTGTCATGCCTCCTAGGAAAGGGGACGCTGCCGGCCGGTGCGAGGAGGTGGCGGCCGGGCCTGTGGATAACAAGGTCGCAGGGAAAGGCGAGTGAGCGAAGTGGCGGCTGGGAAAGTTACGGTCACAGTTATCCACAGTCGGGGACAACAGCCCTTGCGCGCGGGTGCGAAAACGGCAAAGCCCGCGCCGGCCACAATGAAGCGGCACGGGCGCGGGCGAGGGCGAGGACGCGGCAGGAACTAGACGGCCGGGGGAGGGGTGACCTTATCTAGCTGCTCGGTAATCTGCGGCCACAGTTGGCCCATGATGTCGTCCCAGGTAAGGATCCACACGGCGTTGTCCTTATCGGCCTTGCCCACCATGACGAGCTGCTCGTTGCGAGCGCGCATGTGGTCCAAGGTCTTTTGCACGGTGGTGGAAGAAGACACGGACAGGGCAGGGCGGGAGAACTCGAGAACCGGGGTCTCTGGTTCTGCCAGCAAGGTATCGCGCACGTGGACCACGCGGGGGACGCGGGAGTCCTTAGGGAAGACCAGCACGCGCATGATGTTCTTGCGTACGACGAGGTCTTGGAGGTCGTCCACGGTGGCGTCGGAAGGCAGGGGCACTACCTCCGAGCCGTGCTCGCGGGCCATGGCGCCCACAGTGGAGTTTTCCAACTCGATGACATCAGAAATCTGGTTGGCAGACTCATCGTCCAAAGCGCCGGTCTCGCGGGAGTGCTCGACCAAGGTGCGCAGGGTTTCGGCGTCGTAGCCGGCCGCACCGGCGCGGTCGACGGGCTCTTCGCCGGCCATGGAGACCATTTTGTTAGCCATGACGTTGATCCACTTCAGCAGCGGGCGGAAGATCCACACGAAGCCGCGCGCGGGGACCGCGATGAACTGCAGGGCGGTCTCCGGGTGGGTAATGGCCCACGACTTCGGCGCCATCTCACCGAGTACGAGGTGGAGGAAGGTGACGACGAAGAGGGCGAGGAGGAAGCTGACGACGTCGGCAATGCCCAGCGGCAGTCCCGCGGCTTCTAGTGGTGCCATGAGCAGGTGGTGCACCCAGGGCTTGGTTACAGCACCGAGCACAAAGGTGGCGGCGGTAATGCCCAGCTGCGCGCCGGCGAGCATGATGGTCAGCTCATTGAGCGAGCGCAATCCGGCGCGGGCGGTACGGGAGTTTTCCGCATCCTCTTCCAAGCGGTTGCGGCGAGCGCCCATCAAGGAGAACTCGATAATCACAAAGAAGCCGGAAGCGGCGATGATAAGGAGGGTAACGAGGAGGTTAAACCACCACGATTCGGTCATTATGCATCCTCCTTCTTATCGGCATCATCGGAGTGGTCGGAGTAATCCTCCACCAACTCGATGGCGAGCACGGACGGTACGTGGCGGTCCACCTCTTGCACGCGCAGGCGGAGGGAGCGGACGGGTGCTTCATCGTGGTCAACCCAGTCATCGGGTTCGGCCTCGAGCTGGATGGTGTGTTCCTCGCCTACCTCAGGCAGAGCACCGGAGTGGGCAATGACGAGGCCGGCGACAGTCTCAAAGTCGCCCTCAGGCAGGTCGTGGCCGATGGCGCGCTCGATCTCATCAATCGGCGTATCGCCGTCGACCAACCAGTGGGATTCGTCCTGCTCGGTGATTTCCTCGGTTTCTTCGATATCGTGCTCATCGGTGACATCGCCCAAGATTTCCTCGGCCAAGTCCTCCATGGTCACGATGCCTACGAAGCCGCCGTATTCATCGATAACGCACGCCATCTTCTGGTCGCTATCGCGCAGCTCTTCCACCACATCCGGCAGCGGCATCAACTCAGGGACCACGACGGCCTCCTGCATGATGCTGGTGGCCTTGGTGGCGGCGGGAAGGTCGCTTCCCAGGACGTCGATAAGATGCACCACGCCGATTGGATTGTGCTCATCGTCGATGACGGGGTAGCGCGTGTGGTCGGTAGACATCATCTCGCGGACCTCACCGAGGGTGGTGTCCGGGTCAATGACGTCCACGCGGGAGCGCGGAATCATGGCGTGCTCAACGTCGTGCTCGGGGAAGTCCAGCAGGCGGTCGAGCACCATGTAGGTATTTTCATCCAGATCGCCGGCCTCATGGGAGGAATCCACGATGGATTCCAGGTCATCGGCGGTGGCGGAGGAATCGACGTCTTCCACCGGTTCGATGCCAAAGACCTTGAGGATGGCATTGGAAGAGTACTCGAAGAAGTGGATGAGCCAGCCGAAAATCCGCAGGTAAAGCTGCGTGGAGGCGGCCAGCCAGCGCGCCGTCTTCATCGGTGCGGCGATGGTGTAGTTCTTGGGGAAGAGCTCCGCAAACAGCATCGTCGCAATCGTGGAGATGAAAAGTGCCGCGATGGTACCAACGGTGACTGACACTGCGGACGGAACGCCGACGCCGCCAAGCAACGTACCCAGTCCCTGGCCCACGAGCGGCTCGGCCACATAGCCGATGAGCAGGCCGGTAATCGTAATACCGAGCTGCGCGCCCGAGAGCATGAAGGAGGTCTGCTGAGTAATAGCCAGCGCGCGTTGGGCTGTCTTATCCCCCTCAGCAGCCTGGGTCCGCAGCTGCGTGCGGTCCACGGACATAAAGGAAAATTCCTGGGCCACGAAGTATGCATTCGCGACGATGATGAGGCCGATGACTACGAAGCCGGCCAAGATCATCACAATAGCCGATAACATGATTTACTCCCCACCGCCTAGAAGGTGGCAGGGACATCGACTGGGAGGTTCCACTGAGGGTGCCTTTCTACTAGGGAAGATGGAAACATACTACATGCTTAACCCCCATTTCAGCCATTTTGTTCCCCGCCTATTAGGGTTTTATCCATGACTGAACCCTTCGGGCTGTATATCCACGTTCCCTTCTGCGCCACTCGCTGCGGGTATTGCGATTTCAATACCTATACTCCGGGCGAGTTGGGCAGCCCGCGCGATCTTACCGGACCCTATCTGGATGCCTTGGACCGCGAGCTGGAGCTGGCGGCCGCGCGCGTAGGCAGCCCGGCCGAGACCGTCTTCATCGGCGGCGGCACGCCTTCCTTGCTGGGCGGGCAGGGGCTGACCCGGATCCTCAATACCGTCCGCTCCACCTTCGGCTTGGCGCCAGGGGCGGAGGTCACCACAGAATCCAACCCGGAGTCCACCTCACCGGAGTATTTTGCCCAGCTTGCCGATGCCGGCTATACCCGCATCAGCCTCGGCATGCAGTCAGCGTCCCCGGGCGTTCTCCAAGTTCTCGAGCGCGCCCACACACCCGGCCGCGCCTTTGCCGCCGCCCGCGAGGCCCGCGCCGCCGGCTTCGAGCATGTCAACCTCGACATGATCTATGGCACGCCCACTGAAACCGATGACAATGTGCGCGAGACGCTCGACCGCGTGCTAGAAACCGGCGTAGACCACGTCAGTGCTTATTCGCTCATCGTGGAAGACGGCACCCGCATGGCGCGCAAGGTCAATAAAGGTATCCTGCCCGCCCCCGATGAGGACGTGCTGGCACGGCGCTATGAGATGATTTCCTCCACCCTCGAGGCAGAAGGCTTCGAGTGGTACGAGGTCTCCAACTGGTCTAAGCCCGGCGGCGAGTGCGAGCACAACCGCATCTACTGGGTAGACGGCAATTGGTGGGGTGCAGGCCCAGGCGCCCACTCGCATTTGGGCAACGAGCGCTTTTTTAACGTCAAGCACCCCTCGCGCTATATCGATGCCCTCGGCCGCGACGAGCTGCCTATCAAAGAAACCGAGACGCTTACCGACGCCGACCGGCACATGGAGAAAATCATGCTCGGCCTGCGCCTGCGCGAGGGCATCCCGGAGGCCTGGCTCGATGCCCACGCCGCGCCCGCCCTCGAACGCTTTATCGGCCGCGGCCTGCTCGAGCGCGCTGGCGATCGCGTACGCATCACGAAGCCCGGCCGCCTGCTGGCCGATGGCATCATCACCGATCTCCTCGTCGCCGAAGAAACCTAATCCTCCTCCCGTCTAAACTTGAAAGCACGTGAAATAGCCAAGCGAATAGGAGCGCCATAGTGTCTACCTCAACCGATGCCCGCCGCAAGGAAGTCCTGCGCGCCATCGTGGCGGACTATATTGCCTCCCAGGAGCCGGTTGGTTCTAAGTCGCTCTTGGAGCGCTACCAGCTGGGAGTTTCCTCGGCCACCATCCGCAATGACATGGCCGTGCTCGAATCTCAGGGCCTTATCTCCCAGCAGCACGCCAGCTCCGGCCGCGTGCCCACCCAGCAGGGCTACCGCCACTTTGTGGACTCCCTCCACGAGGTCAAGCCGCTGTCGGCCCCGGAGCGCCGCGCGATGCTCAACTTCTTGGAAGGCGGCGTCGACTTGGAGGACGTGCTGCGCCGCTCGGTGCAGCTACTGGCGCAGGTGACTAAGCAGGCGGCCGTCGTCCAGCTGCCCAATCTCAAGGTCTCGCGCGTCAAGCACTGCGAGGTCGTGGCGCTGTCCCCGGTGCGCCTGCTGCTGGTGCTTATCACCGATAACGGCCGCGTGGACCAGCGCAATGTGGAGCTCGATGAAATCATCGACCAGGACCAGACCTTCCGCCTGCGCGACATCGTCAATAGCGCGCTAGTGGGCAAGACGCTTACCGACGCCTCCGTGGAGCTCGCCCACCTCGTCGACGACGCCCCCTTGGACATCCGCCACCACGTGCTCAAGGTGGCCACCACGCTTATCGAGACCCTAGTGGAACAGCCCTCCGACCGACTGATTATGGCCGGTGCCTCCAACCTCACGCGCGTGGCGCGCGAGTTTCCGGAAGGCTTGCCCAAGATTATTGAGGCACTAGAAGAGCAGGTCGTCGTCCTCAAGCTGCTTGCCCGCGTGCCCGATCTAGGCAACGTCTCCGTAGTCATCGGCGAGGAAAACGAGGAAGACCAGCTGCGCCAAGCCTCCGTGGTGGCCACGGGCTACGGACTGGGCACGGGCGATGAGGTGGCCACGCTGGGCGGCCTTGGCGTAGTGGGGCCTACCTTTATGGATTACTCGGGAACAATTTCTAAGGTCTCTGCCGTTGCACGGTATGTGAGCGAAATTTTGGCCGGCGAGCAGTGCGAGTAAACTGGCTGGCCGCGCATTATTTTTCAAGTTAACCCCAACAAGACGAATGAGAAGGAATATCTCTTACAGTGGCTCGTGACTATTACGGCATCCTCGGTGTTGATAAAAACGCAACTGACCAGGAGATTAAGAAGGCCTACCGCAAAATGGCCCGCAAGTATCACCCGGACCTGAACCCGGATGATGAAGCCGCCGCGGAAAAGTTCCGCGATGCCGCGCTGGCCCAGGAGGTCCTGCTGGATCCGCAAAAGCGCCAGATCGTGGACATGGGCGGCGACCCCATGGAACAGGGTGGCGGCGGTGCCGGCGCCGGTGGCTTTGGCGGCTTCGGTGGCGGCGGCCTCGGCGATATCTTCGCCGAGTTCTTCGGCGGCGGTGCCGGCGGTTCCCGCGGCCCGAAGTCCCGCGTCCAGCCGGGCAACGATGCCCTGCTGCGCACCCGCATCACCCTGGAGGAGGCCTACACCGGCCTAAAAAAGAAGGTCACCGTGGATACCGCGGTGCTGTGCGATAGCTGTGGCGGCACCGGCTCCGAGTCCAAGGCCAAGCCGGTTACCTGCGATAACTGCAATGGCATGGGCGAAATCCAGGAGATGCAGCGCAGCTTCCTGGGCAACGTCATGACCACCCGCCCGTGCCCGAAGTGCCAGGGCTTTGGCGAGGTCATTACTGATCCGTGCAACCACTGCGCCGGCGATGGCCGCGTGAAGAAGCGCCGCGATATCACCGTGAATATCCCGGCAGGCATCAATGATGGCATGCGCATCCGCATGGCCTCCCAGGGCGAGGTCGGCCACGGCGGCGGCCCAGCCGGCGACCTCTACGTCGAGGTCCACACGGAGGAGCACCCCGTCTTCCAGCGCAATGCCGATGACCTGAACCTCACCGTGCGCGTGCCGATGATTGACGCCGCCTTGGGCACCAACTTCACCATCGACCAGCTCAATGGCGAAGAGCTCACCATCGATATCGAGCCGGGCACCCAGCCGGGCGAGTCCATCAAGGTCGACGGCGCCGGCATGCCGCGCCTGCGCACCGATGGCTACGGCAACCTCTTTGCCCACGTGGACGTCGTTGTGCCCAAGGACCTGGACCGCAAGACCCGCGAGTCCCTGGAGAAGATCCGCAACTCCCGCGACGAGGGCGCGCGCGTGCGCACCACCGGCGACGGCCAAGAGGAATCCTTCTTCAGCCGCATCCGCGATAAGTTCCGCCGCTAATGTCGCTGCCCGTCTTCATCCACCCGGACCTTTCCGCCGCGCGCACCGGCGAGGCCTTCAGTTTTTCCGGCCCGGAGGCCCGCCATGCCGTCACGGTCAAGCGCATGGGGGAGGGCGAGCGCCTCGAGCTTATCGACGGCACCGGTACCCGCCTCACCCTCACCATCACCGCTACCTCGGGCAAGGACTCCCTGGAGGGCACGGTCGACTCCATCGACACCGCGCCCGATCCCACCCCGCGGGTGAGCGTGGTGCAGGCCATCCCGAAATCCGAGCGTGCCGAGCTCGCAGTGGATCTTGGCACCCAGGCCGGCGCGGATGAGATTATCGCCTGGCAGGCGGATCGCTGCGTGGCTAAATGGGATGGTAAGAAGGCGCCGAAGGCGGTGGCCAAATGGCAGGCGGCCGCCGATTCCGCGGCCAAACAATCCCGCCGCGCCCGCATCCCACAGGTGCGCGGCCCGCTGACCACCCCGCAGCTCGCTCAAGAGCTCACCAGTGGCCGCGACGGCGCTTCCTCCACCGCACCCACCGTGCTCGTGTTGCACGAAGAGGCTACCGCCTCCATCAAGGACGTGCCGCTCACAGAGGATGTCGTCCTGCTCGTCGGTCCCGAGGGCGGCATTGGCGACGCCGAGCTCGATCGCCTCAAGGCAGCTGGCGCCACACCCATCAAGCTCGGCCCGGAAGTGCTGCGCACGGCGAGTGCGGCAATGGTGGCGCTCGCGGCAATCGGCATGCGCACCGAGCGTTGGTAGCAGGCGCTGGTAGCCTAAAGCACGTGCCTATCATCACGAAGAAATGTGAGCTAGATTCCGCCTACGTCAGCAGCGTGCTGGGTAGTGCGGACGATAACCTGCGCGTGCTCAATAACCGCCTGGATGCGGACCTGTTTGCCCGCGGTAATGTCGTCACCGTCACCGGTCCGGATTATGAGGTTGCCCGCGCCGCCAAGATCCTCGATGAGCTCGAGGCCATCGCCCGCCGCGGCCACGCCGTATCCACCGATACGGTCAAGCACACCATGGACATGGTGGCCGTGGAGGCGCCGCAGTCGGTGTCGGCGGCGTTGGCGGCGGACATCGTTAAGCGCCGCGGCAAGGCCGTCCGCCCGAAGACGGTGGGGCAGTCTGAATACGTGCAGGCCATCGACGATAATACGGTAGTTTTCGGTATCGGCCCGGCCGGTTCCGGCAAGACCTACCTGGCGGTGGCCAAGGCCGTGCAGGCCCTGCAAACCAAGCAGGTCTCGCGCATTATCCTCACCCGCCCGGCCGTGGAGGCAGGGGAGAAGCTCGGCTTCTTGCCGGGCACGCTCAATGACAAGATTGACCCGTACCTGCGCCCGCTGTACGACGCCCTGCGGGACATGCTCGACCCGGAGATGATTCCTAAGCTCATGGAAGCCGGCATCATCGAGGTCGCCCCGCTGGCCTATATGCGCGGCCGCACTTTGAACGATGCCTTCGTCATCCTTGATGAGGCCCAAAACACCACGCTTGCGCAGATGAAGATGTTCCTCACCCGTCTGGGCTTTGGTTCCAAGATTGTGGTCACCGGCGATGTCTCCCAGGTAGACCTCCCGCACGGCCAGGTCTCGGGCCTGCGCATCGTGCGCCGCATCCTGCGCAACGTGGATGATATCCACTTCGCTGATTTGGGCTCTAAGGACGTGGTGCGCCACCAGCTGGTCGGGCGCATCGTCAATGCGTACGAGACCTTTGATAATAAGAAAGCCGCTGAATACGAGGGAATGGAATGAGTATCGAGTTTCTCAATGAATCCGGCTTCGAAGGCGTCAACGAGGAGATGCTGATTGACGTCGCCTCTTATGCCTTCGGCGCCATGGACATCAACCCCGATGCCGAGTGCACCATCACCTGTGTGGATCTGAAGACCATTGAGGATCTGCACGTGCGCTGGATGGATCTGGAAGGCCCCACCGATGTCATGAGCTTCCCCATGGATGAGCTCACCCCCGGCGCCATCGCCGGTGGCGGCCGCCCCGATGCCGCCGACCCAGGCCCGGCCATGCTGGGCGATATCGTCCTGTGCCCCGAGTTTGCCCTGCGCCAGGCGGAGGCCGCCGGCCACTCCCTCGGCCACGAGCTGGCCTTGCTTACCGTCCATGGTTGCCTGCACCTGCTGGGCTATGACCACTCCACTCCGGCCGAGGAGAAGGAAATGTTCGGCCGCCAAAACGAGCTGCTCGCGGATTGGTACGACGATGCAGCCGAGCGTGGTGTTTCCTATCAGCCCAAGCCTTCTGGCCCGAAGGCTTTTCCTGACGCCGCCGAGCGCGCCAATCTAGACAAGCAGGTTCCCGGCGGCGGAATCCCTGCGGTGGGCGAGCCACAAGATCGCCCGGAAGAATAATTTTTGTCTTTTCCTTGGTGAGCGCGCGGGCAGCGTAGCACAATGGATAGCTATGACTATCCTTTCCATCCAGTCCCACGTCACCTACGGCCACGTTGGCAACTCCGCGGCCGTCTTTCCCTTGCAGCGCGCTGGCCATGAGGTATGGCCGGTTCACACGGTGAATTTCTCCAACCACACCGGCTACGGCGACTGGGGCGGACCGATGATTCCCGCCAGCGACGTCACTTCCATCATCGACGGCATTGAGAAGCGCGGCGCCTTCCCGCAGATCGACGCCATCCTTTCTGGCTACCAGGGAGGCGCCGACATTGCCGACGCCATCGTGGAAACCGTCCGCCGCATCAAGGCCGCCAACCCCAAGGCCCTCTACGCCTGTGATCCGGTGATGGGTAATGCTAAGTCCGGCTGCTTTGTCTCCGATGAGATTCCGCCGCTTTTGCGCGACCGCGTCGTTCCCGTCGCCGATATCATCACCCCCAACCAGTTTGAGTTGGGCTACCTCACCGATTCCGAGGTGGGCACCCTTGAGCAAACCCTCGACGCAGTGAAGAAGGCGCAGGAAATCGGTCCGAAGACCGTTTTGGTTACCTCCGTTAGGCGCCCCGAGACTGCCGACGACCAGATTGAGATGCTCGCCGTCGACGGCGACCGCGCCTTCCTTGTGTCCACGCCCCTGCTGCCGTTCAAGCGCAACGGCTCCGGCGACGTCACCGCCGCCCTGTTTACCGGCCACTACACCGAGACCAGCGACGTCAAGGAATCCCTGCGCCGCACCGCCTCCTCCGTGTATGACCTGCTGGAAAACACCTACGAGGCTGAGACTGCCGAGCTCCAGCTCATCCAGTCCCAGGACGTATTTGCACACCCGCGCATGCAATTCGACGCCGAGGAGCTTTAATTCACGCTTGGGCCTAATCCGCTAGGTCTATCAAGTGTCGGCCGAGCTGAGTAAACCTTCCCCTCAGTTCGGCTCTCTTATTTCATCAAAGGCGGCTCACGATGAGTCTCATATACGAGACTACTTCTCAGGGCGAATAGTGTGACGTACTACCAAAACGCCAGTAATATGGCTCCCGTCACATCATCTACTTTGCGATAGGAGTCCACCATGTCCAGCACCGGCAGCATCAGCGCATCCCCCGACGGCCTGTTGATGGCCCTCATGCAGTACCCCGTTCCCGTGGTCAATACCCCGGAAGACGTCCAAGCCAGTGTAGACGAAATCTGCCGCATGGTGGGTTCCACCAAGGCGGGCTACCCGGACCTCGACCTTATTGTCTTCCCGGAATATTCATCCTCCGGTCTCAACACCAAGATTTGGTCCTATGATGAATTCCTCATCGGCCTCGATGACCCCAAGGTGGAACAGTTCAAGCAGGCCTGCAAGGACAATGATGTCTGGGGCGTCTTTTCCATCATGGAGCCAAACCATGAGGAAGGAAAGCCGCCCTTTAATACCGCCATCATCATCAACTCCGACGGTGAAATCGCCTTGCACTACCGCAAGCTGCAGCCATGGACTCCCATCGAGCCTTGGTACCCGGGCGATTTGGGCATGCCGGTTTGCGACGGCCCGAAGGGCTCCAAGCTCGCTGTAAACATTTGCCACGACGGCATGTTCCCTGAGCTCGCACGCGAGGCTGCATACAAGGGCGCCAACGTCTATATCCGCATCTCTGGCTACTCCACACAGACCCAGGATCAGTGGATCATGACCAATAAGACGAATGCCTTCCAGAACCTGATGTACACCGCATCCGTAAACTTGGCTGGCTACGACAACACCTTCTACTACTTCGGTGAGGGCAACGTTTGCAATTACGACGGCCACATGATTTCTGAGGGCCACCGCAATCCCGGCGAGATCGTCACCGCCGAAATCTTCCCAGAGTTGGCTGATAAGGCCCGCATCAATTGGGGCCTAGAAAACAACATCTTCAACTTGGGCAATCGCGGATACGTGGGCTACCCCGGCGGCAAGACCGACAACTATCTCACCTGGGTCGAGGACTTGGCCAAGGGCGAGTACAAGCTGCCGTGGGCTGACGACGTCCGCATCAAGGACGGCTGGAAGTACTACCCGGACGGCCCGCAGCTCGGCCCCCTGCCGGACGAGTTTAAGTAAGCTCCGATAATCGACCACCAAGGCCCTGCACCCATCTTTACGGGCGCAGGGCCTTGACGTTGCTTAACGCTCTGCCTTCTGTCTGTTAATACTCGTAGCCTTCAACCGCACCCGTATCCGAATCGGCTGGCGCATCCGTAACCGCGCCAGACTCTGGTGCGTATCCTGTATCAATATCGCCGTAGTTATCGGGATAGTCTGAATCGGAAGGCGGAAGACCTCCGTTGCACAGCTCGGCCCATTCCTCGGGGTATTTATATCGCCCGTCTTGACCACCGCAGACCTCTTCAGCGCGTACGGAACGCCGGTGGGATGGTGTATCGCATAGTTCTGTAGGCCTTTCGGTGCCGTCAGAAAATGTACCCAGAATGGTCAAGTTCCCCGGATCGCAATACAGCAACTCCGGCTCCGCGGCCGCAGCCTGGGGTTGGGTCTCCGGTTCAGGGGCAATGCTTTCTTCAGGTTCTTCGGTTTCGGTTTCTTCGCTGCTGGTCGTGGTGGAAGAGGTGGTGCTCGAAGAACTAGTAGCGCTCGAAGTAGAGGTAGCTGAAGAACTAGTACTCGTCTCGGCGGGTGGCTCGGAATCAGGCGAGGAGCATGCGGAAAGGATGAGAGTAAGGGTAGCGCCCAGAAGTAGGGCAGGGGATTTGCGGGACATGAGGGGCCTTTCGGAGAGTTAGCGCGGTATGCGCTGGGGAGAAGAGGTTTCTCCATAGATTAATCCTTTGCCGTGTCACCGGTGCGAATTGGCTGCGAACTAATCGGAGATCTTGACTCCGTGGGCTATTATTGCGGGTAATGAGTTCTGATTTTGATGCACAGTTTGATGCGGCATTCGAGGGCTTGCCAGAAGACCCCGATGATGCCGTGCCGGAAGGCGCCGAGAATACGGCAGCCCCGCTTGATTATTCGCAATACACCGATACCCCGGAGGGATTCCGTTCGGGCTTCGTATCCTTCGTAGGGCGCCCGAATACCGGCAAGTCCACGCTGACTAATGCCCTGGTGGGGCAGAAGATTGCGATTACCGCAGACCAGCCGGAGACCACCCGCCACACCATCCGCGGCTTGGTACACCGCGATGATGCCCAGGTCATCGTCGTGGATACACCGGGCCTGCACCGCCCACGCACCCTACTGGGCGAGCGCCTCAACGAGGTAGTCAAAGACACCTATGCCGATGTGGATGTAATCGGCCTGACCATCCCGGCCGATGAAAAGATTGGCCCGGGTGACCGCTGGATCCTGGAAAACGTGCGCAGCATCGCGCCAAAGACCCCGATCATCGGTATCGTCACCAAACTGGATAAGGCCAGCAAAGATCAGGTTGGCGCGCAGCTGCTGGCCCTGCACGAGCTGCTCTCCCAGGATGACCCGAATGCGGTAGTCATCCCGGTTTCCTCCAAAGAGGGCGTGCAACTGGATGAGCTGGTGCAGGTCATCGTGGATCACCTGCCGGAAGGCCCGAAGTTCTACCCGGATGACCACATCACCGATGAGGGCCAGGAGAAGCGCATCGAGGAACTCATTCGTGAGGCCGCCCTGTCCGGCTTGAAAGCGGAGCTGCCGCACTCGGTGGCGGTGCAGGTTGATGAGATGTTGCCGTCGCGCACCCGCGAGGGTGTGCTGGATATCCATGCCATTTTGTACCTAGAGCGTCCCGGCCAAAAGCGCATTATTGAGGGCAAAGATGGCCTGCGCTTCCGTCGCATTGTGGGCAATGCCCGCAAGGAGATCATCGAGCTGCTCGGCCACAATGTGTACCTTGATCTGCGCATCAAGGTGCTGAAGAATTGGCAGTCTGACCCGAAGTCGCTGGGTAGGCTCGGGTTCTAGACCACTATGCGCGAGAACTATCGTGACCGCGCAGTGGTCATCCGCACCTATGACTTTGGTGAGGCCGATCGCGTCATCGTCCTGCTCACCCGCGATCATGGCCTCGTGCGCGCGGTGGCCAAGGGCGTGCGCCGGGCAAAGTCGCGCTTCGGGTCGCGCCTGCAGCTCTTCGTCAACCTCGATGTTCAGCTGTATGTGGGCAAGAACCTGGCCACCATTTCCCAGGCGGATACGGTCGACTATTTTGGCGCGCGCCTCATCGAGGACTATGAGCGCTACACGGCCGCGTGCGCGGTGTTGGAATCGGCCGAGCGCCTTGCGTTTGCCGACGCCGCCCATGACCCCTACCTCTACGAATCCGTCACCGCGACCTTGGAGCAGCTCCAGACCGCGGACCCGACCATGACTCTGGATGCCTTCTTGCTGCAGGCGATGGCGCATGCCGGTTGGGCGCCGAGCCTGTTCAACTGCGCCCAGTGCAACCGGCCTGGCCCGCACCACGCCTTCCACCCGGCGGTAGGCGGTGCGGCGTGCCACGAATGTCGGCCGCCGGGCGCGGCCGAAGTGGACCCGGAAACCCTGCATCACCTGTGGCTTTTGGCGCATAACCACCCGACGAACCCGACGAATGCGCAGAAGCAGGAGGGGCATCGTCTAGCGCGGGCGCACCTGCAGTGGCACATGGAGCGCAATGTTTCCGCATTGCAGGTTATGGAGCAGTAGAATATAGCCCGTGATTACGCCAGACCCGAACCGCACTTTGACCCCGCCGAATATCCCGGATGAGTTCATGCCGCGCCATATTGCGCTGGTCATGGACGGCAACGGCCGCTGGGCCCAGGAGAAAGGCATGAAGCGCACCGAGGGGCATAGGCGCGGAGAAGCCGTGCTTCTTGACGTCGTCGATGCCTGCCTTGCCGCCGGCGTTCCCTACCTTTCGGCCTATGCCTTTTCCACGGAGAATTGGCGCCGCAGCCCGGAGGAAGTCCGCTTCCTTATGGGCTTTAACCGCGACGTGCTGCGCCGCCAGCGTGAGTGGCTCAATGAGCGTGGCGTGCGCGTGGTGTGGGCCGGCCGCCGCCCGCGCTTGTGGCGCTCGGTTATTAAGGAGCTCGAGGCCGCCCAGGAGCTGACCAAGGACAATACCAAGATGACCCTGGCCATGTGCGTCAACTACGGCGGTAGGGCAGAACTGGTGGATGGCTTTAGGGACATCGCCAAGCAGGTTGCCGCGGGCGAGCTTAACCCGCGCGATATCAAGGAAGAAACCATCGCGCAGCACCTCTATGACCCGAGCATGCCGGACGTGGATCTCTTCCTGCGCCCGTCTGGTGAGAAGCGCACCTCTAACTTCCTGCTGTGGCAGTCCGCCTACGCGGAGATGATTTACCAGGACAAGCTCTTCCCGGACTTTACGCCGGAGGATCTCTTCGCCGCCATCGAGGAATACGCGCGGCGCGACCGCCGCTTCGGCGGCGTGAAGAAGTAGCGCGCAGTGCCGAAGTGCTGCGCGGCTACTTTTCGGGGATGAATATGTCCTCGATGTGGCAGGAAAAGTGGCGCGCGATCTGGAACGCGAGGGGGAGCGAAGGATCGTAGCGCCCTTTTTCAATACTGATGACCGTTTGGCGCGAGACACCTAGCTCTGTAGCCAAGCCCTGCTGCGAGAGACCTTGGCTCTCGCGAATCTCTTTTAGCCGGTTGTCCATGGCTTAGCTCGCCGCCCGCTTGTGGGCAAAGTAGCTAATGCCAAAGGTGCAGCTGACAAATACTCCCAAGATGATGGTGAGCATGGTGCCGGAAACTTGGAACTCCCAAAAAGAGGAGACAACGCCTAGGCCGCCGATGCCAAAGAGCATGGCGTGCAGGGTGTTTTCGGAAGCCTGCGAATACCAATGGGATTCGATCGAATTTTCCGGTTCGGGTGTTGCCCCGCGGATGGTGGACCGATCCACCATAAAAAGCCAGCTAGCGGAGATAGCAACAGGCAGGAGGCACAACGAGTACACGGTAAACGCTAGCCACGGCGAATCTTCGTGTACGAACGCGGCCACGATGGCACCGGCTGCCGCCGCAAGGGCCGCGCCTGCAGCAACGGACAAAGTTATGAGCTTGGCTTGTGAGCCGCCAAACTTGGGGCGGCCAAAGCGAGTGGTCTGCATGGAAACCTCCTGTAGCAACGGTTTGTAAAGTGTGCTTGACACACACTATATGTCAAGGGTCCTTTACTGTAAAGGAGGCTTTACTATCGCGGCAGTTGCTAAAGAAAAACCTCAGGCTCCGGAAGTTGGAGTCTGAGGTTAGGGGAGAGGCGGCTTCGCAAGGAAGCGCGAGCGCGATTAGGCAGAGGCGGCGCAGTCGCTGCAGATGCCAAAGACCTCGGCATCGTGGCCGGTGAGCTCGAAGCCGTACTCCTTGGCCACGGAGGTGGCCCATTTTTCAATGGGGCCGCCATCGATTTCCTCGGTGCGGCCGCACTTGGTGCATACCAAGTGGTGGTGATGGGCGTCGGTATCGCAATGGCGGTACAGGGTTTCGCCATTGGGCATGTGGAGGGCGTCCACCGCATCAATATCGGTTAGGGACTGCAGGGTGCGGTACACGGTGGTCAGGCCCACCTTTTCCTCACGCTCTTGGAGCTCGTGGTAGATCTCCTTGGCGGAGGCGAATTTCTCCATTTCCCGCAGTACCTCAACGACTGCGGTGCGCTGCTTGGTATTGCGCGCGCCTAGTTTGGGAATACTGTCGTGTAAAGCCATGCCCTCAATATTATCAGTGCTTTTTCAATAACTGCACAGTCAGGCGGCTTTTTATGCAGGGAGGGAGGGGTTAGGAGGCGATCTTGGCGGCGTCGGCAAGCAGGTCCAAAACCTGCGGCGCAATGAGTGAGTAGGTTACCTCGCGGCCGCTGCGCTCGGAGTCCACGATGCCTGCCTGCTTGAGCACGCGCAGGTGCTGGCTGATAAGTGGTTGGGACTTGCCGGTGGCCTTGACCAGCTCGTGGACAAAGTGATCGCGCTCGGCCAGGCGAGAGATGATTGCGATGCGTAGGGGCGAATCGAGGGCAGCGATCACGCCGGCAGCCGCAGAAGTATTTGGGGCCTTGTAAGTGGTCGTCATAGGGAATGTCACCTTCAATTAAATACCTATTACCTGTCGGTTACTCTTATATTACCCGATGCGTTCAATAACTCGTATATATTTCAAATTAAATTCATGCCCCAATCCCACCGCCAGGAAGCGCTTCGGGTTAGACTGAACGAGATTGTCAAGACTGTCCCCTACCAGAGGAGTCCGAAAACTTATGGCATCCGTCATCGATACCGTTGTGAACCTGTGTAAGCGCCGCGGCTTGGTCTACCAGGCAGGTGAAATTTACGGCGGTTCCCGCTCCGCGTGGGATTACGGCCCTCTTGGTGTAGAGCTCAAGGAAAACATCAAGCGCCAGTGGTGGCGCCACATGGTGCAGTCCCGCGCTGACGTCGTGGGCGTGGACACCTCCGTCATCCAGCCGCGCCAGGTCTGGGTATCCTCCGGCCACGTCGAGGTTTTCTCTGACCCGCTGGTGGAATCCCGCCACACCGGCAAGCGCTACCGCGCGGACCACCTGATTGAGGCCTACGAGGAAAAGCACGGCCACGAGCCAGAAAACGGCCTGGCAGACATCAATGACCCAGAGACCGGCCAGCCGGGCGACTGGACCGAGCCGAAGGCCTTCTCCGGCCTGCTCAAGACCTTCCTCGGCCCGGTGGACGACGAGCAGGGCCTGCACTACCTGCGCCCGGAGACCGCACAGGGCATCTTCGTCAACTTCAAGAATGTGATGACCTCCTCGCGCATGAAGCCGCCGTTTGGCATCGCGAACATCGGCAAGTCCTTCCGTAACGAGATCACCCCGGGCAACTTCATCTTCCGTACCCGCGAGTTCGAGCAGATGGAAATGGAGTTCTTCGTCAAGCCGGGCGAGGACGAAGAGTGGCACCAGTACTGGATTGATGACCGCTACAACTGGTATGTGGACCTGGGCATCAAGGAAGAAAACCTGCGCCTGTACGAGCACCCGAAGGAAAAGCTCTCCCACTACTCCAAGCGCACCGTGGACGTGGAGTACGCCTTTGGCTTCAAGGGCTCCAAGTGGGGCGAGCTGGAAGGCGTGGCCAACCGCACGGACTATGACCTGTCCGTCCACGCCAAGGGCTCGGGCGAGGACCTGTCCTACTATGACCAGGCCAACGAGGAGCGCTGGATCCCGTACGTTATTGAGCCGGCCGCCGGCCTGGGCCGTTCCATGATGGCCTTCCTGGTGGACGCCTACGACGAGGAAGAGGCTCCGAACGCCAAAGGCGGCACCGATAAGCGCGTGGTCCTGCGCCTGGACCGCCGCCTGGCACCGATCAAGGTGGCCGTACTGCCGCTGTCCAAGAAAGAAGAGCTCTCCGAGCCCGCCCGCAAGCTGGCCGATAAGCTGCGCGCACACTGGAACGTGGACTTTGACGTCTCCGGCGCCATCGGCCGCCGCTACCGCCGCCAGGATGAGATCGGCACCCCGTTCTGCGTCACCTTCGACTTCGACACCCTCGAGGACGATGCCGTGACCGTGCGCGAGCGCGACACCATGGAGCAGGAGCGCGTGAAGCTCGATGACCTCGAGGCTTACCTCGCTGCCCGCCTGATTGGGTGCTAGTAATGCATTACACCAGCTGGGATCGCTCCGACCGCGCAAAGCCCGTGCTCTTGGCCGAGGAAGGCCCGGAGCAGCTGGGTGTATTCTCGGAGCATTCCGCGGAGGTGGATGGCCACTTCTGGCGCACCGAGGTCAGTGACCTTGGCGCTTCTGCCACGCTTGCCGACGGCTCCATTTACCGCCTTGCCGGCCGCCCCGGCCGCGACAAGCGCCTGGAGGCATCGCTCAACGGCCGTACCTTCACCTTCATCAACGAAAACAGCGGCGACTGGATCATCGATGACGTCGATGATGAAAAGGTAGGGCAGTTTACCTCCCGCAATTCCGGCGTGCGCAAGTCCATCCTCGAATTCGAGCACGATGCCGAGGGCCTGACCACCGCGGAAATCGCCGGCCTGAGCTGGTTTACCCGCGTCATCCTGGATGCCACCACCCAGGGCAAGGCATGGGCCTGGATTATCACCTTGGTCCTAGCATCCATCGTCGCCCTCGTCGCGCTATTCGTCCTCTAATGACTATCCAGTGGACCTGGCGCGCGGGCGCTCTCACCAACGCCGAGGGGCACGAGCTTGCCTCCGTGCGCGACGGCGTGCTTGCCACCGCGGCCGGCGAGCGCCTCGCCTTAGAATCCTCGCTGGATTCTTCCCCCCCGCGGTTCTTCCTGCGCGCGCAGACCCCGGCGGGCGAGGATTTCTCGGTCACCCAGGCCGGGATTACCGTCACCCGGCTGCGCGCGACCTGCGCTGACCGCGAGTACCTTCTCGATCGCCGCAACCCCTTCCGCCGCGAGCGCCGCATTGTGGCCCGCGTCACCGGCGCCGAGGTTGCCAGCACCGCGCCGGCCGGAAACGGGCTGCAGGTGAGCGTGGGCGAGCTGCCCGAGCTCGACGCCATCTTCTTGAGCTACGCCTGCGCGCTTCTCGACGCCACCCCGCGCACCCTGCGCACCTAGCCCTGCGCCGGGGAGAGCCGGGAGCCGGGCCACCCGCGCGCGAGCCTAGGGCAGGGCTGCCAGGCCGTGGGTCGGACTGGGCAGGCTAGGCGGAATGGGCGGGCTAGAAGGAGCCGCCGCGGAAGCCGCCTCCGCCGCCTCCGCCGCCAAAGCTTCCTCCACCGAAGCCGCCGCCTCCGAAACCTCCGCCGAAGCCGCGGCCGCCACCGAGCATCTGGCCGATGACCACGCCGGTGACGATGTTATTGGCAGCATTGCCCATCTGCTGGCGCTGCTGGCGGCGGCGGTGCTCGTCGATGTCATTCTTGGCGCGCTGCAGCGCCGCCTGGGCTGCGGCCACCGCTTCGCGGGAGGACTGCAGCGCGGCGCGGATATCGCTGCGCTCGGTGTGGAGGGCTTGGGCGTGGAGACGTTTGGCGTCGGCAAGCGCGGTGCGCGCACCCGAGCCGATGATGCGACCGCGGGAGGAAATGAGGTCTTCTGCGGCCTGGATATTGGATTCCGCCACGGAAATCTGCTGGCGGAAGAGGTCTAGCTGGCGCGCGTGCGTGGAGGTCTTTTCGCGCACGCGGTCGAGTGCTTCATCCAGCTCGGTATCGATGGAGGTCAGCGCGGTGTGCTGGCCCAGCGGATCCTGCTGGCCTTGGGCCTTGGCCTCGTTGACGGCGGTACCAGCGCGGCCGAGCAGATCCTCGAGCTTGTCCCAATCCGCGGTGGTTCCCTGGGCCTTGCCTTGCCGTTCAAGTTCGCGGGCCTCGTTGATCTCGCCTTCTACCTCGGCGATAAGCGCCTCGAGGTTGCGGCGGGCGGTGGCGATATTCTCCTCGGCGTTTTCCACGCCGGAAATGAGGCGATCCGTCATCTCGCAGGCGTGCTCGATATCGCGAATAAGTCCTACGAGCGGGCCCTGTTGGCCGGCCGGCTGGGCCTGGACCCCGCGGGCCTTGTCGAGCAGCTTTTCGGCCTCATCCAGGGAAGCGGCGGCAAGCTCGGGGTTATCGGCAATGGAGGAGAGCACGTGCTCGTCATAGTTGGACTTCAGGCTGGCCAGCGTTGATTCGGCCTCCGGCAGGCGGGCGCGCAGGCCCACGGTGCGCTGGGTGAGCTCATCCAGCTTTTCATCGGAGTGGATGAGCAGATCGCGCATCTTGGCAAACTCCTCGGCCTGCGCATCGAGGGCATCATCGGCCTGGCCGCAGGAGGAGACGATTTCTACCAGCATCTGGCGGCGCTCGGCCGGGGACTCCGGCACGGCATCATCCAAGCGCTGGCGCAGGTGGAAGGCCTTCTGCAGGGTAGAGTTGGAATGGTTCATGGCCTTGGTAAAGGGGCGCACGCGCTCGGGTCCGAACTCGGAGAGCGCGATATTAAGTTCCTCTTTGCCGCGGCGGATGGACTCATCGGTAGAGACCAACTCCTCCTGGGCCAGCTGGTCCAAAGTCTCCAGCGGGAGGCGGTTTAGCTGATCGGTATCGACCGGGGCGATCTCGCGGGCGGATTCCAGCGTCTGCGCATTATTTTTCTTGGTGTTGCGGCGCGAGTAGTACATGATTCCGCCACCGGCGGCGACGATGGCGGCCGCGCCACCGCCCAGCCACGCCAGGCCAGAGGAGTCGGAGGAATCGGAGGCGGGGGAGTTGCCCAAGGCGGCATCAGCAAGCGCGAGGGCCGAAGCCCCGTACTCGTCGCTGGCCAGCTCGTCATAGGCGGCGTCATACATCTGATCCAACCGGCCCTTGGGCCACGCATCGCCGGTCTGCACACCCATCTTGCGATCATTAATGGAAAGCGCATAGACCGCAGAATTCGGCCCCTTGTCCTTGACAGCCGCTGCGGCAAAGGTTTCCGGATCCGTGCCCAACTCATCGGTGATGTAGACGAAAAGGGTTCGGTGCTCGTCTTTTTGCAGCTGGCCAATCTTCTCCCTGAGCTCGGCCTTTTCTTGGGTGCTTAATACGCCCGCATCATCGGTAACCTTTTCCGTGAGGGTTGCCGTACCGGTGCCCTGCGCCACCGTGGTGGTCTCGGCGGCGAAGGCAGACCCCGCACCGACGGAGGTGCAGCCCAAAATGAAAGCGGCAATGGCCGCGCGGCCCAAACGTGCACTCAAATTCATGCCCACCACTTTACCGGCTCCGCCTAGCCCTCCGGCAGGTAGTGTAGTGGGGCAGTGAAGTACGCAATTGTTTTAGGAACCGCCCAATACGATGGCCGCCCCTCCCGGATCTTGGCCGGCCGCCTGCGCCACGCCGGTGAGCTCGCCACCGCCGAGGGACTGGAGGTCATCACCGTGGGCGGCAAGCTGCCTGGGGATAGGTTTACTGAGGCCGGTGTTGGCCGCAGCTACCTGCGCGAGCACTTCCCGCACCTGACCGTGCACGCGGTGGAGGAGGGGATGGATACCCGCAGCTCCCTCAGCGCGGTCAAGGAAGCCTTCGCGCTTTCCGACGCCACCATCATCACCGATCCCCTCCACCGCCTGCGCACCGCCATCATCGCCCGTCAAGAGGGCATCACAGCCACCGTCTCCGGCACGCCGTACTACCCGGCCGCGCGCTTTTCTAAGCCCTGGTGGCGCTACCTTGCCCACGAAACCGGTGGCGTGGCCTACGCGCTGGTGGCCGGCCTTTTGTCGCCGCGCGGTGCCGCTGCACTGCGCAATGGTTTCTACCGCGTGGAACGGGTGCTGCGCCCGAATCAAAAGCTGCGGCATCAGACGATTCAGCAGGAAGACAACCGCACTTAGGCCACGTTGCTCACCCAAAGGGCCTGTTCGCGGAATAAACTTGAGGCCGTGTCCTATTCTTATTCCGCCGCCGACTTTGCCCGCCTGGCCGATGAAAAGCCGAAGGGCTCAGCCTTCCACCCCGTGGAGGAGCACCGCGGGCTCTTCGCCCGCGACCGGGCCCGCGTGCTGCACTCGGCGGCGCTGCGCCGGCTAGCGGATAAAACGCAGGTCGTCGGCCCGCGCGACGGCGATACCCCGCGCACCCGGCTGACCCACTCCCTGGAGGTCGGCCAAATCGCACGCAGCATCGGCTCCGGGCTCGGTCTCGATCCCGATCTCTGCGATATGGCCGGCCTGACCCATGACATCGGCCACCCGCCCTATGGCCACAACGGCGAGAATGCGCTCAACGAGGTTGCCCTCAACGGTTTTGAGGGCAACGCTCAAACCCTGCGTATCCTCACCCGCTTGGAGCCGAAGGTCATCGTGGACGATGCCCGCGGCGAACCCCAAAGCTTTGGCCTCAACCTCACCCGCGCGGCCCTCGACGGCGCCTGCAAATACCCCTGGACCAAGACCAACCCGGATGGCACCACCAACCGCAAGTACGGCGCCTATGACGAGGATGCGCAACTTTTGGACTGGCTGCGCGAAGGCCATACCGATAACCGCAAGTGCATCGAGGCCCAGGTCATGGACTGGTCCGATGACATCGCCTACTCCGTGCACGACGTGGAAGATGGCATCATCTCCCGGCGCATCTCCCTTAATGTCCTCTGGGATCTAGTTGAGCTCGCCCAATTAGCAGAAAAGGGCGCCAAGGCCTTCGGCGGCACCGCCGATGAGCTCCTAGAAGCAGCCGATAGCCTGCGCAACTTAAGTGTCATCAACGCTATCGGTGACTTTGACTATACCTTGCGCGACTACGCCAACCTGAAGAAGATGACCTCTGAGCTTGTCGGCCGCTATGTCGGCGCGACCGTTGGCGCCACCAGCGAGGCCAATGCCGAGCTCATCGCCTCCAGTACCCTTGGCCGCATGCACGGCGACCTCGTCGTGCCCAAGCAAGCCGAAGCCGAAGTCAAGCTGCTGAAAACCATCGCCGTCCTTTACGTCATGGACGAGCCCGCCCACCTCGCACGCCAAGACCGTCAGCGCGAGCGCATCTACCGCGTCTACGACTACCTCGTCGCCGGCGCCCCCGGCTCCCTCGACGCCACCTTCCGCCTGTGGTGGGAGCAGGCCGATACCGACGCCGCCCGTGACCGCGCCATCATCGACCAGATCGCCTCCATGACCGAGTCACGCCTGGAGCGCTTGGCCCGGCGGAGTGCGGAGTTGTCTGGATTTTTGAGTTAGTGATGTTCAGCGTCGACAGAGGTTGAGTTCCGAAGAGACTGGCTCGTTCGGAATTGCTCAGCTTCAGGCTCCTCGACGTACTCGAGGATGCTTCCGTCAATTTCCAGCATCGCTTGTTTTACTTCTGCTGGGGTAGCGTAGAAAAATTCGCGCCGGTTGTTCACAAGATTTACGCGTTTGGAATGGAAACGGCGATGGAGCTCGGCTTCGACTCCCACAGCGTCTTTTGAAAAATAGAGGACATGGACATCAAAGTTGAAAGGCACAGAGGCGTCGCCCAGCTCGCGTACGCGATCCATCGGTTGAAGCCTGCGAGTTAGGCCAATCTTTACTACGCCTTCGCCAAAGCTTCCCACGTTTGAAATGACGTATACGTATCCCGCTCGGATATTGGCAGCACGATAGTCCACGTCGTTAATACTGTGTTGAAGCTCTTCGAGCCTTTCTTTAAATTGAGCAGCTTCATCTTCACGCCCCTGAGCGAGCAAGGAATTCAGGGTATTGGAGTAGTGGTTTTCTTCCTTCCGCAGACGTTCAAGCTCTTTCTTTAGCTCCGCTTGGGCTTTAGCCTCTTCCCGAAGCCTAGCTCGTTCTTCGCGTTCTGCTTCCTTAGCAAGCTTCTTGGCAACCATGTGCTGGTGCGCTAGTTCCAGTTCTTCTAATCGGAGTTGATGATAGCGCTCGGAAATTTGAAGGTCGATCATCCGCCCCATCGTTTGAACTTGGTTTCTCGCTCGTTCAATACGCTTCTTAGCTGTTTGGAGATTTCCAGCCTTGACACGGACAATCGCGTTTTCTACCTCAGCATTGTAGGAGCGTAGAGCGACTCTACACATCTGGTTGACGAACGACTTACCCTTGGCTGTTGAATTATTGAAAGTAAAATTATTGGTCGCGATTACAGCATGCTTATTAGATACCGCCATCTTCGCTGCCCGTTTGGTTTTCTCTAGAGCTTCTTTAAGCTCAACAGATTCTTCAGCTGGGTTCTTGAAGTCGTAGAAACCAGCGTTTTGTAAATCTAAGTCTGTGCGAACTTCTATTACTTGGTTAGTTAAACGATCAAACTCGGAGCTACTTTCCTCAATCTTCTTTCGCATTGTATCTTCATAGTTCTTGAGCTCCGAAATAGTTTGTAACAAGGAATCTCGAGTGTCCTTTAGCTTGACGAGATCTCCTCCACCAATGGATTCAAACAGTGCTTCCATGTTGGCTAAGCGGTGCTTGAGCTCCTCGTTCTCTTTTTTCACTTTCGACCCAAACATGCTTCTCCTAACGCCGGCTACCCAGCGGCAGGAAAGCACGCGTGGGACGGATCATCAATCTCATATTACGACGCAAAATATTCTTTCTTGAGCATTTGGATGGAATCGTTTAACTATGGGAATTGGGAGCCAACACTCACATAGCCTTCTTAGTTTCTTGAATTTGAAAATATTTGTGGTCCGAATGCTATTTCATTTTGGCGTAACTATTCCGACAACTTCGCGTAAATCAGTCGGCCTACTCTTAGTCCCATTCGCTTCCACTATGGCTGGACGCGAACTCTCTCCCATTTACTAAGAGTCAAGGAATTCTCGTGTCTCAACGACGTTTTTATAAGGCCGCTCTGATCACTTCCATCAGTTTGGCTGGTTCGAGCCTGGTGGCTCCCGCTTTCGCTTCCGCTCAATCCCTTCCTAAAGCAGATATCTTCGATATGGCCCTCGTCAATGGGGCTATCACCAACTCTGCCTCCGAAACCGAGCCGCTAACCATCGGCGCGCCCTCGGTGGAACAAGACAGCGTGCTCGAGCGCCCTGTTGCTCAGTTCGACGGACGTAAGGATGCTGTCGGCTTCGATATCGGAGATAAGTTTGACCAAGTCAAGGACGGATTCACAGTGGAGTGCGTCTTTCGCTATGACGGCGACTTTGACGGCAACGAAAAGAGCTTGTGCGCCAATAAGGAAGCCGGTGGCTGGGCAATGGTCATCTATGGTGACCAGCTAACCTTTACCGTCAATGCCAACGGTGGATACAAGAAGGCCCAGCAAAAGATGGAGCCGGGCCAGTGGTACCACGCGGTCGGCGTTTTTGATGGCACCAAGAATGAGCTCTACGTCAATGGCGAGAAGGTCGCCGAGAACACCGGTGCCACCGGTGAGATTAAAAAGCCAAAGAGCAACTCGACCGCAGTGATGATCGGTGCGGATTCTGGTCCAAACAATGGAGCCCAGTTCTACTCTGACGTGGCGGTTAGTGAAGCACGCGTCTTCTCCGATCCGCTCAGTGCACAAGACGTGACGGCGCTGTATGAGGATTCGAACCTGAGCACGGACAAGAAGGCGGAAATCACCAGCTCCACCCCAAGCGCCGGTGACCACCTGACCAGTCCGGTGGCCTTCGATGTCGAGGTTAATGATGAAGCTCTCATCTCTCGTGAGCTCACCTACACCCTAGACGGTGAGGAGATTGAGCGCGGGCAGGAGATCGGCACCGGCCTGAAGGAAGGCAACCACGTCATCGAGGTCGAAGGCCACGATGTCTTTGGCAATCAAATCTCGCAGTCTATCGATTTCACTTCCGGCAACCTGCCGGGCGCTGCCGGAACCGATTCCGCTCCTACTGGAAACGGCGCGACCATTTCCGCCCGCGCAGAAAACCCGAGCGGTGGGGACGTGGAGACCACCTTCACCGAAGCCGATGTCAGCGTAGCGGAAAAGGGATTCCAAGGAACCTTTGATGAAATCCCGGAAGAGTTGGATTTTGAGTACCAGGATGGCGAGGACTTTGAGAAGTCTCTGAATCCGTCTAACGAAGAAGCACAGAAATCCGCTTCTTCCGAGAGCATGCCATTCCAACGCTTTGACCTGTCTCTCAAGGACGCAGATAAGGACACCCACGACCTGGCCTGGTCCGGAGCGGTGGATCCCAAGCGCGCCGTTCGCCTCATGGCGTGGAATACCAAGACCTCTGCGTGGGAAAAGCTCGCGGAGTCTCGCGGTGTATCCGAGGATCAGGTAAGCCTGAGCGCGCAGGTCAATAGCGACTTTGTGGATGGCGATACTATCCACACCATGGTGGTGGGCTATGACGTCTTTGCCGATGATCTCAATGAACCGGTCAACGAGGAATTCGCAGATGCCAATGACTATGACTTCGCCATCGCGCACCACACCGATACGCAATACCTCTCCGAAGGCGCAGTAGAGAATGCCACTGCCGAGGAACGCAAGAAGTGGGAGGAAGGCTATACCTCCGCCACCCAGTGGATTGCTGACAACGCAGAGAAGCGCAAGATCGCTTACTCCGCACACACCGGTGACCTCATTGAGAATTGGCGTGTAGCAGGCTCTGACCGTGCCAACGCCAAGAAGGAATTCGAGGTTGCGTCCAAGGCTCAGAAGAACTTGGAAGATGCAGGAGTGGTCAATGGCGTGCTACCGGGCAACCACGACAACATCAGCGGTGAAGATGTTGGCGCGGGCAACCTGTATAACGAGTACTTCGGTCCAGAGCGCTACGAGGCACAGCAGGGCAAGGGCAATTGGGCCAAGGAAGATGCTTCGTACCACCCGTATTCTGAGGGCAATAACGATAACCACTACGACCTCTTTACCACCAACGGAATGGATTTCATTGCCCTGCACTTGGGCTATGACGTCACCGAAGAAGAGGCAGCCTGGGCCGATAAGGTGCTCAAGCAGTACCCAGACCGCAATGCCATCGTTCTCACTCACGCTTACCTCAAGCCATCCAATAGCCCTGATGGACGCAACTCCGACTTCTCTCACGATGGCGTCATGGTCTATGACAATGTGATTAAGAAGAACCCGAACGTTGCGTTGGTCCTGGCTGGCCACGAGCACGGCGTATCCATTGTTACCCGCAAGGATGTAGGCCATACCAATAACCACGTGACGGAGCTATTGGCGGATTACCAGTTCTACGAAGTCGGTTCCGATGAAATGGGCCTGACCGAGATTGGCGAGTACGACGGTGATACCGGCCTCCGCTTCGGCTCCAGCTACCTGCGCCTGCTGCAGTTTGACCTGAAGAATAACGAGATGGTGGTGGACACTTACTCGCCGCTCCTCGATGACCACAACGCCACCGAGTACGACGACCGCCAACGCTATAACGGCCATGAAGATGAATTCCGTGTGCCGATTCAGTTCAAGACTCGCAAGACCGACTTCCAGACCAATTCCATGGTGGCGCTGACCGATACCGGAAAGGAAATTGGTAAGGACACCGCTAAGTCCGGCTGGCCTACGAGCACGGTCTACAAGGACCTCAAGGCAGGACAGACCTACGGCTGGTATGCCACGACTGCCGACGCCTCCTCCAAGGACACCAACAAGCGCGGCATCGTCCGCCAGTTCGGCGTCTTCACCGCGCAGGAAAATACTGCAGATAACGCAGCTCCTGAACTTATCGTCCCCAGCGAGAAGCTCACCATCTCCCAGGGCGCAGAGGCCGATCTGACCAAGGGCGTGAGCGCCAAGGACAAAGAAGACGGTGATCTCACCGACAAGGTGAAGGTTATCGGCAGCGTGGATACCTCCAAGCCAGGCACCTATTCGGTGACCTACGCAGTCACGGACTCTGCTGGAAACCAGGCTCTTGCTTCTCGAGTCGTAAAAGTCACCGCCACCGACGGGAACCACAACACTGGCAGTAGCTCCAGCTCCGAATCCTCCTCGAGCAGCTCCAGCTCGAACCAGGGAAGCTCTCATCGCGTGCTCCCTGCCATCTTCGGTGCCCTTATTGGTGCTGTGGGCGCCACCGGAATCATCGCGGGTATGCTGAACTACTTCGCGCCGGAGACCATCCAGAAGCTGAAGCGAGCCTTCGGGTTCTAAAGCGCACAGCACCTTTGCCGGTGCTAGAGCTATAACGCCCGGTGGTACGTGAATGAAAAAGCCGAACCGAGGATTCATTTCCTCAGTTCGGCTTTTAATCGGTGTACCCACCGCGATTGGTAGGGGGCATGAAACCGGCTAGCGCACCAACTTCACGCCCTGATCCTCCAAAACGGTGGCAACACCCTCCAACTCCGCGTCCGCGATTTTCATGTCGGAGGCAATGATGACGCTGGTGCGCTGCTCGCGTAGGAAGTCCGCCAGGTCATCGAGATTGCGTGGCCCACAATCTTCGCAGCCGCGAGTGCGGCCTAGCGCGTTGAAGAAGTCCGCGCGGGTGCGGATGTGTTCAGTAATGAGGATGCGTTGCATTATTACTCCTCCGCGTCCGGGATAGAACAGAAGCTTTCATAGTGGTCATCGGTGTAGTACCACACGTCCGGGTCGGTCTCGCTGCCGCCGCCGGTGATAATGCGGCGGGCGCCGCGGTTCTTACTGCCCGGGGTTTCTACCGTGTATTCGCGGTAGTAATTCTTGTCCTGCTGCGGCAGGCGGCCCTCGTAGTTGCCAAAGCGGGCGTTGTCATTATCCGGGTAGTCGTAGGGTCCACCGGCCAAGATATCGTCCGCGGTGTCCTTCGCCTCGGCGGGGAGGGAGGACATCTCGCAGGTATCGGCGTCGCCAGCCTTAGCGCCTCCTGCGGATTCAGACGGCGAAGAAGCAGAGGAATCACCATCGCCGCCGAGGTCGAAGCCGAAGTAGCCTGCAACGACGGCAAGCGCAAGGCCGCCGAGGGCTACTGGGAGCGATTTCTTAGACGCTTGGGACTTGGACATACCTTTATTCTTGCAGGTGCAGCGGTAAATACCGAAATCGGCCGGCACTCCCAACAAGGCCAAAAATTCCCCCGTCACGGGGGTAGGTAAAGGCATGCGGAATACACCCCATCAGAGGGTAATTTCCGCCCAAACCGTGAACTCACAGGCACCACACCATCCTGGCCCAGCCATTTGAACATTCCCACCGCGCGCGGGGTAGTCTGTACGCATGGCAAAAGGCAGAATTCCGGACAGCGACATCCAAGCTATCCGTGAACGCGCGCCTTTAGAAGAGATCGTGGGCGAGTACGTTCAGCTCAAGCCCGCCGGACACGATTCGCTCAAGGGCCTGAGCCCCTTCAAGGATGAAAAGACCCCGTCCTTCCACGTGCGCCCGCAGCGCGGTTACTATCACTGCTTTTCCACCGGCAAGGGCGGCGATGTCTTTAGCTTCCTGATGGAAATGGAGCAGGTCTCCTTCCCTGAGGCAGTGGAAGCGGTAGCGCAGAAGATTGGCTACCACATCAACTACCAGGGCGGTTCCACGGGAGCGCGCAACGAGAAGCCTGGCACGCGCCAGCGCCTCATTGCTGCGAATAAGGCCGCGCACGAGTTCTACCGCCAGCAGTTAGAGACGCCGCAGGCGGCCACCGCACGCGATTTCCTGTTGGATCGCGGCTTTTCCCGCGAGGTCATCTATGACTTTGAGTGCGGCTATGCGCCGGAGGGGTGGGATACCGCCACCAAGCACCTGCTGCGCTTGGGCTTTTCCTTCGAGGAGCTGGAGGCGGCCGGCATTTCCAAGATGGGCAAGCGTGGTCCCATTGACCGCTTCCACCGCCGCCTGCTGTGGCCCATCAAGGACCTATCTGGCAACGTGATTGGCTTTGGTGCCCGCAAGCTTTTCGACGACGACAAGCTCGGCAAGTACATGAACACCTCCGAGACCATGCTCTATCACAAGTCCAAGGTGCTCTTCGGTCTCGATCTGGCCAAGCGCAATATTGCCGATAACCACCAGGCCGTGGTGGTAGAGGGCTATACGGACGTCATGGCCATGTACGCCGCCGGCGTGAAAACCGCAGTGGCATCGTGTGGCACCGCCTTTGGTGGCGAGCACCTCCAGGTGCTGCGCCGGCTGATGCTGGATGATTCCTACTTCAACGGCGAGCTCATCTATACCTTCGACGGTGATGAGGCAGGGCAGAAGGCCGCCATGCGCGCCTTCGATGGGGAGCAGAAATTCACCGGCCAGTCCTTTGTCTCCGTGGCGCCAGACGGCATGGACCCGTGCGATCTGCGCCTGCAGAAAGGCGATGCCGCCGTGCGCGAGCTCATCGCGGACCGCATCCCCATGTTCGAGTTCGTCATCCAATCCGTCATCGCGGAGTACCGCATCGATACCGCGGAGGGGCGTCTGCAAGCATTGCGCCGCGCGGTCCCCGTGGTAGCGCAGATCCGTGACCAGCCCCTGCAGCGCGAGTATGCCCGCCGCCTTGCCGGTTGGGTGGGCTGGGCCAACCCAGAGGAGGTCCTCCAGCAGGTCCGCGCGGAGGCGCGCAAGCCCAAGAAGGCCGAAAAACCCACCATTCGCCGCTTCGACAACGCGAAGCAGCAACCGGCGCAGCAGGACGTGCCGATGATCCATCCGCCGAGCCCCAAGGAAACCCACCTGTGGCCACAGCGCGAGGCCCTCAAATTGGCCTTGCAGATGCCGCAGGTAGCAGGCTCGTACTTCGATGGCATTACTGCCGACGCCTATACTAACGACGCCTACCGCCTCGTCCGCCAGGCAATTTCTACCGCCGGCGGCGCCGCCCAAGGCGCGTCCATGCCCGCCGTGGAATGGATTGCCGCGGTAGCCGGCGAGATGCAGGATCTCACCGGCCGCAATTTCGTCTCCGAGCTCGCCGTAGAAGCAATCTTGCCTACCGACGTCGGCCCCGAAAAATACGCCGATTCCGTTCTTTCCCGCCTGCAAGAAACCGTGGTGGGCGATCAAATCGCCCAACTGAAGGCCCGCCTGGGCCGCATGCGTCCCTCCGATGATGAGGCTAGCTATAACTCGCTTTTTGCTGACCTCGTCGCTTTAGAGCAAGCTCGCCGCGAGCTCAATGACCGCGCCTTCCGCGGCACGCCTCCCCAAGGCTAAAAATATCCCCTTGCGATGCCACCGATGCAGGTGCGCAGCAAGGGGAGGGAAGAGGCTTAAACTAAGCTAGTCCTCATCAGGCTCATAAATGCGGTCCGCATTGTCTACCTGGGAACCACGTAACCGGCCTTTGCCTTTGCGCTTGGAAGATAGATCGCGAACCTCGCGCATGCGCGGTTCCGGGTCCAAGCGATTGGCTACTGCCTTGCGTGCAGAAGTGACGGCGGACTTGGTCACGGGGGAGTTGACGGCCTTCTCGTAGGCGCCCTTGATCTGGTGGTAGCGCTTGCGGCCTGCTTTGGTGCCAAAAACGTATCCTGCTGCGGCGCCGAAGACGAATTGGATCATTATCTAGCGTGTCCCCTTATTCCAGTACGAGTAAAAGTTCCCCACTAGCTTACCGCGAAGGCCTGTCGTTCGCTGCTAGCTACCGTTAAGGGGTACAGCTCGTCTTGCTGTAGAACAGCTCTTTTCATTACCGGGAATACGCGCTAGTTTAAAGAGGTGGCAATAAATACGCGTAGGGACTCGGCCGCGACCTCAGCAGTAGCGCTGGCCGCGCTATTTACCGCGAGCATTTCCGCGGAATCGAGTAGCCAGCATGTGGAGGCCGCAACTGCGCATGACGCCTCGGCCTGGTTCGAGGATTGCTAGATGAACCGGGAAAGGTTTACTCACTGCCCCGGCTTTATGCACGCGGGTTTAGCGTGACGTTCACCTAGTTGTAACTTTAGCTAGATATTATGCGTGGGAATTTGTCACTAGTTAAAGGTTTCCACGTTGAACTATCGGAATAATCTCCGCCCGGCGGTTCGCGCCTTCGCTTTGTGTGCGGCCACCGGACTGACCATAACGCTGGCACCGGCTGCCAGCGCCGCCCTCCCCGTCGCTGTGCCGCAGCTCCGCGAGCCTGTTACCCAGCAGACCACCGGCGCCTTACCGGTACAGCATCCCGGAGCACCAGTTCCGGAGCCATTTAGCACGGATCATATTGCGGGGTTTGAATCCGATGTTTCCTCTTATCAATTCGGCAACTACTGGCAGGTAGTCCAGCTCTTTGACCACATTAAGGCCCAGCCGGAAATCCGCCAGGAAAATATGGATAAGGCCGTGGCCATAAATAACGCTGCGGCAGGGGACCAAGCCCTTATTCAGCGAGCGCAGTCCGACGCCAAGGCCAGCTCCACCAGCGTGCTCAACGCGGTGTCTGATGCCATGGGCAAAAATCTTGGCGACGCTTTCCGTGCTTCTCTAGCCGAGCACCGCTTGCCCAAAACCGAGTACCTCCTAGGCAATGGGTACGCCGCTCGTGCAGGTGGGCTAGCTAATTCCACCATGTCAGAGAAGTACTACTTCAACTATCAGCGCCCGTACCAGTGCGCGCCGCAAGCGATTAAGCGCTTTGACGATGGCTCCAAGGATCTTTATCCCACCTCGCCAGCCTTCCCTTCGGGCCATACCAATCAGGCAACCTGGATTACCACGCTGATGTCCTTCATGCTGCCGGAGGTAGGCCCACAGCTCATGCTGCGCGGCGCTGAAGCCGGCAACCACCGGGTGGTCCTCGGTGTGCATTACCCGCTGGATGTCATCGGTGGGCGTATGACCGGCCAGGCTGCTGCGGCAGACCGCCTCAACGATAAGCGCATGCGCCATGCCCTATGGGAAGCCTCGATGGAAGTGCGCCAAGAAATCAAGTGGCGCACCGGCAAGACGGTGGAAGAACTGGTGGCCCAAGATAGGGAAGAGGGTACCCACTATCGGTCCACGGAGGATGCAGTAGAACAGTATTCCAAGTTCATGGACTATGACTTTGCCCCGCGCTACCGCACCGACGCCCCGATGGTCGTCCCGCAGGCCGCTCCAGTGCTGCTAGCAGCGTCCCACCCAGAACTGACCTGGGAGCAGCGCGCCGAGGTGCTCCGCCAGACCGCCCGCCCAGCCGGCAATCCATTGGATTGGCAAGCAGAGGGAGGCTCGTGGCAACGCCTCGATCTAGCCCGCGCCATGGCGGCCAAGGCGACCATAGCCCCAGACGGCGGCGTGAGCGTTAGCGGATAGCAGGTTCTCAAACCTGAGCGGGGGTACAGGTCTCCCGCACATGGTTCAATGAAGAAGTATCTCCATCACTCTAAAGGAAGAGAATAATGACTAAGCCCAAGATCATGACCATTTACGGCACCCGACCGGAAGCTATCAAGGTGGCACCGGTCATCAAGGCGCTGGATAAAGATGAGCGCTTTGAATCCATCCCGGTCTCTACCGGTCAGCACAAAGAGATGCTGGAGCAGGTCAACACCATGTTTGGCATTCAGCCGAAGCACGATCTGGGGCTTATGAAACAGGGACAGGGGCTTAACGAACTTGTCTCCCGCGCCATTGCTGGTTTGGACTCCATCATTGAAGAAGAAAAGCCGGACGTCATCATCTCCCAAGGCGATACCTCTACCGCTATGGCTGCAGCGCTTGCCGGTTTCCATCGCGGGGTAAAAATCGTTCACCTCGAAGCCGGTTTGCGTACCGGCGATATTCATTCGCCGTTCCCTGAAGAGGCGAACCGTAAACTCATTGGCCAGGTTGCCGAGCTGCACCTGGCTCCAACCGAAGGCTCGATGGAGAACCTGCGCCGCGAGAACGTGCGCTCCAAGGACATAGTGGTCACCGGTAATACCGTCATCGACGCTCTTCTGGAAGCGGCATCCTGGGACACCAAGTTTGAGGACCCTGCTCTGCAGGAGGCCGCAGAGTCTGATAAGCGGCTTGTCGTAGTCACCACCCACCGCCGCGAGAACCTTGAGGCTATGAAGGAAATTGGTGGTGCAGTTAAGGACTTGGCAGAAGCCTATCCGGAGATTAACTTCGCGCTGCCGCTGCACCTCAACCCCAAGGTGCGTGAGGCAGTTCTCCCAGAGGTTGAGCACCTACCGAATATCATCATTACCGATCCACTGCCTTATGACCAGTTCACCCAGCTGCAAAACCGCGCGACCATCATCCTTACTGATTCCGGCGGAGTCCAGGAAGAGGCTCCCGCTCTGGGCAAGCCGGTTCTGGTTATGCGCCAAAACACCGAGCGCCCCGAGGCCGTTGTCGCCGGCACCGTGAAGCTGGTGGGTACCAACCGTGAGCTCATCGTGGCCGAGGCTAAGCTTTTGCTTTCCGACGACGCCGCTTTCCAAGCCATGGCCAACGCCGTTAACCCTTATGGCGATGGCAAGGGCGCGCAGCGCGCCGTTGCCGCCATCGCGGAGCTGACTGGAGTAGGCGAGCGCGTAGACGACTTCCTGCCCGAGGTTGATTCCTCCAAGGCCGCCCGGAATAAGAAATAACCTGCGCATGGGGTAGATATAGCGGATATAATAGTGGTATGAAACCGCTGGATATCCGCTGTAACCACCAAGACCGCATGAAGGCCGCCGACATCCTAGGAGATGCGCTGTCGGCCGGTCAGATTGACCTCGACGAGTTTGAAAAGCGTTCGGCAGCATGCGTGGACGCAACCACCCGTGCCGAGCTCATCGAGCCACTGGCTGACCTTGTAGAAGACCCAGAGGTTCTCCTTTTTGGACAGGAACGAAAAATCGCGAAGGCCTATGCGGGCCAGCAAGAATCCAAAGCCATCGCCAAGGTGGAGCAGGCCATTCGCCAGGTGCAGCCGAGCGTGCAGGAGACCCGCTCCCTTGCGGTGGGGATCTTCGGCGGGTCTACTGTCAGCGGTGGGGCAGTAGCTCGTTCCCTGACAGCCCTGGGCTTTTTCGGCGGAGTGGACATCGATCTTACGGGCGTCGCCCTGCACAGTCGTACTACCACCATCAACGCGGCGGGCGTCTTTGGTGGCGTCGATGTTTATATTCCCGAAGGCTTCCGCGTCCACGTCAGCGGCGTAGGCCTTTTTGGCGGGCATGACCTCAAGGTAGAAAACGGCGCCATCCATCCGAATGACCTGCCAGTGGACGCGCCAGAAATCAACGTCAATTGCTACAGTCTCTTCGGCGGCGTAGACGTTCACGTGGGGCGCCGATACAGCGATTGAGGAGGCTGAGGAGTTAGAGGGAGTATCTGGAATTAGGGCTTGGTCTCAGACACGCTCACAGCACTCTTCCAGCCCCCTCGAGCTGGCTTTGGAAGACCCACGTCAGTCTTCGGCCTACAAGGAGCATTTAAATTGCTCAGGGCGCACTGCACATCTAGAAGCCGGTCTAGCGCGGTGGGCAATGGTACAACCACTCGGGCCGGTGTTTGCCGCACGGGACCGCTGCCTCCTGCAGGGCGGCAGGGCGTATCTAGGCACATGGGCTTCCGGCTTCAACTGGGAAAGGCGTGAAGCCGAGATCTACAGGGCATTCTGTAAGCCTGGTTAACAACTCATGAACTTGGCAGGGCAGTATCGTCAGACAATATCGCGCAGACCATCGAAGTTGCCGGCCAGGTGGAGACACGAAAATCCACGACAAACCAATCCAGGATTCTCCTCAACACTGCCGTCCGGTGGCTTCAAGGATTCCAGTTTGGTTCTCTTACTTAGCTGTCTTCGGGCTTAATACGCCTGTGAATAAGCAGTACTTCCACCGCAGCGCTTAAAGATTGAATCCCTGAAGAAATATAGACAAAACGCAAATAATCCCGCTTAGCAAGACTAAGCGGGAGCTTTGCTCCTCCAACTGGGCTCGAACCAGTGACCCTTCGATTAACAGTCGAATGCTCTGCCAACTGAGCTATGGAGGAATATGTCGTTTGGGGTGTTTCCCTTTCGACGTAGAGTAACTCTATATTAGACCGGCTATAATTTACAAATTGCCAGCTCATCAGGCGTTTCTGCGGTAAGGTTAGCTTGTGCGTTGTGAACAATGATCGATGGTGTCGCTGGGCTGTAAACTTTGGGAGCCTATAGAGAATTCGATAACATTTAAGCGTGATTGTTGTCGGTGAAGGGGTCGTTGCGTGCAAATATTAGTTGTTTCACAGTACTGGGAGCCTGAGAATGGCGTACCTCAGCGGCGATGGGCTTGGCTTAGCCAGCTCCTTCAGGAGTCAGGGCATTCTGTTACTGTGATTGCTCCGCCTCCTCACTACGACAGAAAATTGAGTCTTAAGGAATGGTGGGTAACAAGAAAATATCGTTCAGCTATTGAGTCTTCAGCTCTACAACCGAATATACGCGTAGTTCGCTCTGGGTTTATTCCGTCAGGAAATTCGATATCTGGAAAGGTTGTCAATCAACTTGCTGTTGCATTCGGGGCAATTTGGCTTATATTGCGATTGCCTGGCCGTCTAAAAGGATATAGGCCCGACTTGGTAGTGGGAACAGTTCCAGCGCTGCCGACAGCATTAGTAGCAAGAATCGCTTCATTTCGATTCCGTAGGCCTTATATGATCGACTTGCGCGACGCGTGGCCAGACTTGTTGAGTGAGTCCAGAAAGTGGAATGCCGGGCTTGGCTCGAAGTCATGGAGAGAAAAAGTCTTTGGAACGTGGGTACTTGATTTTTCTTTAAAGATAGTCGAGAGGGTCTTAAATTCGATCTTGCAAAAGGCCTCGGCGCTCACCGTGACTTCCGCTAGGTTACAAGAGTCGCTCTTACGACGCACAGACGTATTGGGCAGCAAAAATGAGGATACTATCTTGGTAGTTCGCAACGTATTTGAACCGAAAACTATTGCAGATTTTTTGGGGAATCGATGCAGGGATCGTCCGTTTCTAAACGTCTTATATGCGGGTACACTTGGGCGCGCTCAGAACCTCTCAAATGCGGTCAAAGCGATTAAAGTTGCGCAAGACCGAGGATACGAGATTCAGCTTCGTTTCATCGGTGCAGGGGCAGCCAAGAAAGAACTTATTCACTTGGCTCGTGAACTTGATGTCGACGTCTCATTCGAAGCCAAAGTCCAAGCAACACAGCTTGCAGATGCCTATCACTGGGCGGATACGGCATTGGTTCATTTAACTGATTGGCCGGCACTTGAGCGCACGGTGCCGAGCAAATTGTATGAACTGATGTCGGTGGGGATGCATGTAACAGGGGTGGTTTCGGGAGAAACGGCCGAGCTTATTAAAAGATTAAACGCAGGTGTTGTAGTGCAAACCGAAAGTCCTGAGGCATTAGCGGAGACCTGGATCGAATTAATTAAGCATCCTGAAAAGCGCTTCGTAACGGATCAAGGCTTTCGCTGGGTTGAGCTTAATCGTCAAGTGGAATCGCCGACAAACTTCTTGAGAGCGATCAACAATGCACTGGGGAGCAGTACACGTGGATAAATTTAAAAGGGGCTTGAAGGTGTTCGTGACACTTTGTACGTCCTTGACGCCTATGATGCTGGTCGCGCCTCAAAGCACTCTGCTCAAAATATTTCAACGACTTGGGATCAGCAATAAACTTCCAAATGCTAGTCGCTTCTTAGAGAATCACTTTGGTTCGACTCATGGGAAGAATAGGGTCTCCCATGAGTTTATTGGTTGTGGTAAGTCAATTGGGATTGCGCAGTCGTCGTCGTTCGCTGGTGTGCCGGGGGAAGGGCCCTTTACAGTTGACCGGCCACGTCTTAGCAATGAATTGCATGATTGGGTGCCGGACGAGAAGGAAGGGGCAAGTCATCGTTCATCAACTGTTTTGTATTATTTAACGAATGCGAAGCCGTTTACCAACTCTGGTTATACGGAACGTACTCAACATATGCTGGAAGCGCTTCACACGGCAGGGGAGTCAGTCAAAGCAGTAACTCGGCTCGGCTACCCTGCAATCGTTGGTATTCTTCGTTTCCCTGTCAAATATAATGTGAAGAGTGTTGAGTACTCTACGTTGGTTCCTTCATATATGCCTATAATGCGCAAGAAGCGTGAGCAGAAAGCCGTTGAGTTGCTTTCTCGAACGGTCGTGAAGGAAAATCCCCGGATTTTACATACAACGACTGATTATATTAATGCAGTGGTAGTTTCCAATGTGGCGCGACAATTCGGGCTTCCCTGGATTTACGAAGTCAGAGGTGAACCTCATAACACTTGGTTGTCAAAACAACCACCTGATTTTGTTGAGGCTGCGAAACGATCCAACTTTTATCGAAACAGTGCGCAGCAGGAGATAAACGCCGCTATGTCGGCTGATCGGGTGATATGCCTTAGCGAGGTATCAAAAGCTAGGCTTCGAAACTCCGGAGTACCAGCCGCTAAGCTCGTCGTTATTCCGAACGCTGTCGATGAAAATCTGATAGGTAGGCAATACTCGAAGTTAGCGTTACGGGAAAAGCATAAAATCGCCAATCGAATTACCGTTGGTACAGTTTCGTCTTTGGTGAATTACGAGGGAATCGACGACTTACTAAGAGCGCTGACTCACTTGGAAGACGTTAATTGCCTAATCGTGGGTGATGGCGAAAGCCGAGAAAAGCTACAAACGCTCGCGGTCGAATTAGGGGTGTCGGAGCGAGTTACTTTCGTGGGCAAGAAGCCTTCACCAAATATTTGGGAATGGTATGCCGTAATGGATGTTTTTGTTATGCCTCGAAATGATGCGGAAGTTAGCCGATCAGTAACGCCAATCAAAGGGATGATTGCACAGGCGCTAGGGATCCCTACTGTCGCTTCTGATCTTCCTGCGTTGCGCGAGGTTACTGGCGGCAATGCTGAATATTGTGAGGCTGGGAATCCAATCTCTATTGCATCCTCAATCCGTACGTTGATAGCGGAGCCAGAATCTAGCCGGCAGCGTCGGCAAGTTAGCTCGATTCAATTTGCCGCATCACGAACTTGGCGAAGTAATGCTGAGCAACTGCGCAAAGTGTATGACGAACTTGCAGCGCGATAGTGCTGGCGCGATGACATTAGCTGTGGCTAGCGATGACTGTGACTAGTGAGGAATGAGAAACGACGCGATCCGGTTCGAAGCGTCAGCAGAGCCTAGGACAGAGAGTCAGAACGTGGAGTTAGGTAACTACGCGTTGCATAATTATTCCAAATAAAGCCTAAATACAGTCGGGCTTCGGACGGCTAAGGCACAGGAAAGTTAGAATGGAACAATGGCGGATCAAAGTAGATCACAGAAACCCCAGAGACGAGGGACTTCAAGCCTCAGAATGGTTGATCGTTCTGGTTTATTTAGTCTAAGAGCTCGACCATCCTTTATTGACTATTGCCAGCAAACTTGGGCCAAACGGCATTTCATCTTTGCAAACGCGAGGGGAAAATCGTTGAGAGCGGGAGACGGCACTTATCTCGGCCGTGCATGGATTTTCTTGAATCCACTTTTGCAGGTCACAATTTATGTGGTCGTTTTCGGTTTCATCTTGCACGTGAGCCGAGGGATGGATAACTATATCGGCTTTATCATGATTGGTGTCATTTTCTTCGGAATGATGGGCCGCGGATTAACCCAAGGAAACGGTGTTATTCAAGGAAGTAGGAGCTTAATCGGTGCGTTTTCGTTTCCGCGTGTATGTCTCGTGTTTTCGGTTGCCGTGAAGCAAGTTATTGACGATGTTGCTCCTGCCCTCGTTGCTATTTTGGGGGCGCTAGTCTTTCAGCCGCATATCTCGATTGGGGCATCATATCTTCTTTTGATTCCCATTTTTGTATTGCTGCACGTCTTTGCTTGCGGGTTAACTTTGTTCACTGCACGTGCCACTGCTTTTGTTCCAGACCTTAGGCAAATAATTTCTACATTGCAAAGAGGTCTCTTTTTTCTATCGGGTGTATTTTATGACGTCGACCGATTTGCAAAGGTTCCAGTCTTGCGTGAGGTCATGCTCGCTAACCCTTTCTACCAATTTCTTCACGTAATTCGAACGATTGTTCTTGATGGGGCATGGCCGGAGATGCAGTCCTTGCTTTACCTCGTAGCCGTTTCTTTTATCGTCTTTGCATTGGGGCTGGTCTATTTTTGGAGTGCTGAGGAAAGGTATGCAAATGCAAAATAAAACTACTGTTGTTGCTCGGCATGTCTCAAAAACTTATCCGCTTACGTCGCGGGGCTCTCAGCATCTCCTTTTTAAGAAAAAATCGGATCGGGGCGTTGAGGCATTGAAAGATATTTCATTCGTTTCCGAAGCCGGCGAGTCGATTGGCGTTGTTGGTCGAAATGGAGCGGGTAAATCAACCTTGTTCAAGCTTATATCTGGTGCAGAGTCACCATCACAAGGCGAGATATTTGTTTCATCAACTCCAACGCTCCTTGGTGTCTCATCTGCCTTGCAGGGGAAGCTAACAGGACGCGACAACATCCGCTTGGGACTTTTTGCGATGGGACTTTCTCCAGGCGAGGTGGAACAAATTGAGGGGGAGGTTGCAGAGTTTGCGGAAATAACTGATGCGGTAGATCGGCCACTAAAGACGTACTCGTCAGGCATGCGAGCACGCCTGGTGTTTGCTGTCTCCACTGCCGTGCGACGAGAGATACTCCTAGTTGATGAGGCTCTATCAACAGGAGATTCTGCTTTCGCGGATCGGGCGCAAGAGAGGATGAATAGCTTCTTAGATGAGGCAGGAACGGTGTTTATCGTGTCCCATGGTGCAGGAACAATTAAGAAATACTGCAGTCGTGCGCTTTGGATACATGAGGGCCAAGTCATCATGGATTCATCAGCGGAGGAGACGTCAGATCTTTATGTCAAATGGAGCAAAATGCGGTCACGAGGTGAGAACGAACGAGCCGAAGAATTAATGGCGCGTTGCAGGCGTGACTACAAACCACCAAAGATACTTTTTGATGACGAAGTCGCAAGGTTTCTGGACGCATCACCTTCAAGCTCACGGAAGAGGAGACACTTGAGGAGAAACAATCGCCAGTCTCGGGAGGATTCCTAATGCGGATTTTGGTTATTTGCAACGCTTACCCAAGCGAAGGAAACCTGTATCGAAACGGCTTTATTCATCGACGTGTCAAGGGGTATCAGTCGATGGGCATAAGCGTCTCCGTATTCTATAATCATCAACCGATAACACATCCATATACGTACTATTTTGATGGAGTGCAGGTAAGAGTTGGCAATGATGAAGCACTAGAACAGTTCGTGCGAAACTCAAGATTTGATGCGTGTTTGGTCCACTTTGCGGAACCATCACGAGTGCTTCCTCTCGAGCGGGCCAACGTGGATTGCCCCGTGATTATTTGGATCCACGGTTTCGAAGCCGAAGCTTGGCATCGGAGGTGGTTCAATTTTGTTGATGGACCTGAATCAGCAGCGGCGCTGTTGGCTAAACGCGATAGTTATTATAAAGAACAGAATTCTTTTATGCATCGTCTAGGTGCTGAATCTAATTTAGACATAACTATGGTAAATGTTTCTCGTTGGTTCCGGGACATGGTCGTTGAGCCCGACAACGACTTGGACCTAGCTGGTAGCCCAGTAATTCCTAATTTTGTAGATGGAGATATATTTCGGTTCAATGCAAAGAAGCCTGAGCATCGCTTTCGTATCCTCTCGATACGCCCGTTTGCATCACGTAAATATGCAAACGACGTAACGGTGGGAGCCATATTAGAGCTTTCGAAGCGACCGTTTTTCGAACGTCTTACGTTCACTTTGTGCGGTGACGGTGATTTGTTCGCGGAAACTGTTAAGCCAATAAAAAATATGAAAAATGTTAAATTGATTCGGAAATTCCAAACGCAGCAGGCGATAAGCAAATTGCATCAAGAACATGGTGTGTTTCTGGCGCCGACAAGGTTCGATTCGCAAGGTGTGTCAATGTGCGAGGCGATGAGTTCCGGAATGGTTCCAGTTTCAACGGAAATCGCAGCGATCCCAGAATTTGTTGAGCAGCGTGCCAGCGGCCTATTGGCATCGCCAGAGTCTTCGTTGGAAATAGCAGATCTGATTGAAGAGCTATATTTCGATCCTGAGCTATTTTTGAAGCTGTCGGAGAGTGCGTCCACCTCGATTCAACGCAAGTGCGGATGGAATGCGACCATTGGTGAAGAAATCGCTTTAATTAAGAATCTGGTGAGGCATCATGAAGCAGGATAGTGGTCAGTGGGAGCTTCGATACCGTGAGCTTGAAGCAACTTTAGGTTACCTTTATGCAGGAATGGCGTCATCCGCAAAAGGGCCGTGCAAACCGGTTGTTTCTGCTCGGATAAAAGAGATACGCAAAATCTCGGATCCCGAGCCGGCACTTGTCTGTCTTTTTGTGGGGGACAGCCCATTAGTAGAATTTCTACAGCTTTCTGGGGGGAAGCTAATTGAGAAACAGTATTCTTATTCCAACACTGTTCAACTAAGAGCGGAAGCGGATTGCGTGGTCGTCAACTTGTTTTCGCCTGCCGGCGACGTTCTTGATGCAAGTGAGGTGGAAATTGATGCAAAAATATAGTCGATCCTCAAGCTTTAGCAGGCAGAGGTACGTTATTTCCGGATTCATTAACTTGAACGTGACCGACGGCTCGGCGTTTTTCCTCGCAGGATTGACGGCGATGTGCGCGCACCAGCCGTGGATCGAGGTTTTCCTGCTTTCTGCTAAGCCGATTACCCGTTCGTTTGTTACCGATGAACTTCGTCATTTTGATAATGTTAAAGTGATTTCTCCGGGTGATGGCTCGCCGCTAGCACGGTTCGCGGAATGCGATACTGGAGAATCGCTCTCGAGGGTCAAATACGCGGATTTTGTCGCGAAGGTTTCGGATGAAGTAGACGCAAACATGATTTTCGTGCGAGATACGGAAGTTGGCTACTGGATAGCGGAACGACATCAAGAACTTCGCCGGAAACTTAATGTTTATCTGACTGGGGTTGCCAGTTTGACTGAGTCACCGTCTATAGATGTTATTCGATTTATTGGAAGATTGGCTAAAGCGAATGTGACATTACTTTTGCAAACAGAGGAGATGCGAAAGCGGTTGTTTGAGCTTGTGCCTAACGTATCGAGTACTGCTGTAGGCCTTTTGCCACCCCATATTCCTGATTCTCCAAGGTCCTTCGAAGAGCTATATCAGCCGAGTACTACCTCTTTAAAGTTAGCTTATGCAGGAAAATTCTTTTATCAGTGGAATACCGACCGAATGTTTGCGGCGGTTAAAGCGCTAGTCGTTGGCGAGAAACTCCCCATTCAAATGAGAGTCGCAGGGGATCAATTTCGGGCTGCTGGCGAAGATCCGTATTTTGTTGAAAACACGAAATACCTGATGAAGTCCTTACCCGGGCTGAAGTGGTACGGAGCCCTACCCCGAGAATGGTCTCGGAAGCTGATTATGAACTGCGATGTCGGCTTGAGTTGGCGACGTCCTAGCTTGAATGATAGTACAGAGCTTTCATCAAAAGTGCTTGAATATGGCTCGCTGGGTAAACCGGTAATTCTCAATCCTACAGCAGCTCATAAACGGATATTTGGTAGCGATTATCCGCTGTTCGCTGAGTCAATGACGGAATTTAAGTGTTTACTTCGCGATATTGTAGGCGGTAAAATTGCACTAAAAGACCCTGCTCAGAGATGTTTTTCGGTCGCGAAATCGCATTGGTATTCTAGTGTTTTTCCTGTATTCGTCAAGAGTATATCCACTTCCCAAGCTCCGAACCCGAACTATCGTTCAATTGTGATTGGTCCCCGGATGGTTCCTCCGGAGGATGTTCAAATCACAGACAAGGTCGTATGGTATGTCGAAGGACCGCGACTTCATTTTGTCGTTGATCCTGAAGCGAAAGAAAGATTAAGCGATGCGATAGAGATTTGCGTGGCCGAGTATTTGCGTCGTTCCTCTCGTGTTTCTAGTGATGACACGCTCGGCAGCAGTGATGGGGAACTTGAAGCTTACAACAAGTTGGACAATTGCAACTTAACGACAGGCGTAACACCTGTGGGCAGTGGCGGTAATCCAAGCAATGCTAAAGGGAGAGCAAAGGCCTTTGCAAGGCGAACGCTAAAGCAGATGGAACGTCATCGATGGGGTGGATATTTCGCGCGGTGCCTCCGCCGTTTTTATAAGGCGACTCTGGGTAAATAGCAGCAGAAAAATCCCTGACGAATCTCGAATCTGAGCTGTGAGTGCAGTCGTAAGAAAACTGGGCCTGACAATACAAAGCATTTGTTTATGCAACTGATTGTGGCAAATGACCAGCGCGGGATAAGAGCCTCAAGTCGCTTGGTCGATGATCCTCTATCTGGAGGGTACTGGGTTTGTGACGGGCATGGACTTACATAGGAGATACTTGGCCCATGACTGTTGCGAGGTACGATCAGGAGACCCGTGAGCGCGCGCTGCGCTTGTACTACGAGGCTGTGGCCGAAGATGGTGCCACGAAGTCCGGTGCACGCCGAAAGATCGGCGGGATGCTGGATATCAACCCAGTCACACTGCACAATTGGATCCGCAAAGCTGAGGCCACAAATGCGCAGGCAATGGCGGAATCCGAGCAGGAAAAAGACGCGGAGGTTGCCCAAGGTCAAGTCCTGGGAAGTGGTGTATCTGGCTTTCGAGTATGTGGTTAATTTCGGGGGTGGGTGCTTGGGGCCATCTCGAGAGCGGGGTTGGTTAAGCATTAGGCGGCGATCTCCTTGCTGTCGGTGGGAGTGTCGTCGACGAGGTTGGCATCGATGATTTCCTTGGTCTGAGTCAGGCTGGTCAGCGACATGTAGCGTTTGCTGGATCCACTCATCGTGTTGTTCCGCAAGGACGGCCCCGACCAGCCGGATGACGGCCTCACGGTTTGGAAAGATCCCGACGACGTCGGGGCGACGTCGGATTTCTCGGTTGAGCCGTTCCGGTGAGGTTATTGGACCACATCTTGGTCCATACCGGTTTCGGTGCAGTAGTAAAAGCTAACAGCTCATCGAGTGATTCCTCCAGGTAGTCGGCCACATGAGGACACTTCTGCCCACAGAACTCTACAACCTCACGGGCCTGAGCCCAGACACTGTCAGCGTCGGGCTGATGGAAGCTAGTGTGAAACATCGCCGATAGCGTCGGCCATTGTGTTTTCGGCACCTGCGAGGAAAGGTTCTTCGCGAAGTGGGACCGGCACCGCTGCCAACTCGCCTGCGCTAAGCAGTCACCAACGGCTGCTTGGAAACCACGATGTGCATCACTGGTGACGAGGAAAACCCCGGTCAGGCCACGGGCGATTAAGCCGCGGAAGAATTCAGTCCAAAAGGCAGTGGGCTCAGCCGTGGCGACCTGCATGCCCAACAACTCCCGGTAGCCATCAGCGTTGACGCCGGTTGCTAGCAGCACGCTGGTTTTAGCAACGCGCCCGCCCTCGCGGACTTTGATAGTTAGCGCCTCGCACGAGATGTAGTAGTAGGGGCCTGGTCCAAGGGCCGGGTACAAAAGTCTGCAATTATTTCGTCCAGGTCGGTGGTCATCTTACTGTCTTATGACTTCAACAGGTTATTAATCCCGACAGTAGCCACCAGATCATTCATTCTGCGGGTGGACACCCCCTTCAGATAACAGGTGGCGATGACTGTGGTCAAGGCGCGTTCTGTCCGGCTCCGACGCTCGAGTAACCAGTCTGGGAAGAACGCCCCAGTACGAAGTTTTGAAACGGCTACGTCAATGGAGCCAACACGGGTATCAAGCCTGCGGTGGCGATACCCATTGCGCTTGTTAATCCGATCTGGCGAGACCGTGGCGTACTCGGCACCACACACCGAATCTGCTTGAGCGGACAGTACCTGATTGATGAAATCCGTCAACATCTAGCGCATCAAGTCTGGAAAGGCCTGCGCCAGAACTTCTTCGATAGAGCCAGTCGGGTCGATGTGATTGAAATCAGCGGCCATCGTGGGTTTCTTCCTTTCGAGGAGATGTAGGAATTGATTCGAAAGGTGCCCGCGATGGTCGCCTGTATGCGCACCGGCACAAGGCTCACCGCGGGTTACAGATACACCACACAAAAGGACACAACCCTTCCGAACTGTGCAAGGAGAATCGCCAGCTCAAAGAAGCAAACGAGATCCTTCAAGTTGGCCTCAGCTTTTTCGCCCAGGCGGAGCTCGACCGCACACTAAAATAGTCGTCGCATTTATCGACAGGTACCGGCACCACTATTCCGTCGAGCGGATGTGCCGGATCGTGCGCGGCGACCAAACCAATACGGGCATTTTGGAGTCGACGGATCGCCGCTATCGCAGCCGGGCTTGTGGTCCGACTGACCCCGAATGAGAAGACGCATATGCAGCACAAAGGCTCTACGATATCCGGGCTCGCCATAGGGGGGACGTCTACGGGCGCAGGAAGCTGTGGAAGGCTGCCCTGCGGGAAAGCTGGGCCATAGGCCGCGACCTGGTAGGAAGGTTGATGAAAATCCTTGGCATCCAGAAAGTACTGCGGTGCACGGCGATCCGAACGACGCAGTCCCATCCCAGTGGCCCGCGCTGTGCTGACTGCTGCAAAGCCGCTTGGAATAGCGTTACTCATCCGAATCAGTGGTGGGTGGCGGATTTTACCTACGTATATACCCACCAGGGCTTGTGCTACGTTACAGTCATCACCGACGTCCATTCCAGGAGGATCCTTGGATGCACAGTGTCACGGACCAAACAGTCTGATTTCGTCCTGAATGCGCTGCGGCAGGCCTTGAGCGTTCAAAACCGCTACGACGCGAAGTTTAGTGCTGTGGGGCATCATCCACCACTCGGATGCCGGCTTTCAGTACACCAGCTTTCAACTGCGTACATTGATTGAGCGCGAAGGCATTACCGGGTCTCTATTGGCACCGTCGGTGATGCCTACGATAACGGGCTCATGGAGTCCACTATCGGGCTGTTTAAGAGCGGGGAGATCGACCATTCCAGGATGCGAACGTTCGCCACCTGGAAAGAGGTTGAACGGGCCCCGCTGAGTGGGTCAACTGGTACAACATCCGAACGCCTCCACGGCTCCATCGACTACGTCCCACCGATCGAATACGAGGCCTGCTACTATCACAATCATCCTAAAATGGACACGACCGAAGCCCAAGCGGCTTAAACACCGCCCGCCACAAACCTAGGCCGATTCAGTAGGTTGCGTGCACTTCGGGAAAGTGACATCCAAGTGATGGTTATTTTCCGAGATTTTCGGTGTTCGTCAATGAAGTCGTCTCGAGTACCGAGCTCAGACTCTCCGCGTGGGCAGGTGTTTGTGCGTGGAAGAGAAGTGAGATGTTCCTGTTCCCGAAACGGATGTTGGTTGATGATAGCCTTTCGACAATTTAGTAATTGGTTTCAGAATTGACTCTCATGCGATATTCCGCGAGTGAATCCCTTGAAAAGAAAATAGCCGAGTGGGGATGCTGAGTATTCAGGTTAAAGGCCTCGGCCTAATGTATTGGCTTGTTAAGCCTCTTTAGGCAGCATGACTTGTTGGGACTGTTGATTAGCACAGTCGACACAGCGCTGGTGCTTAGTCAGGAAAATCGGGACCTGAGCGAACGCTTGAGTTCTGCACAAGCATGGCTAGTTACTCCGCAGGGGAGCGGCTAACAATCAATCCCATTGCTTAGCAACTTCAGATGCGGGAGCAAAGCCGGCTTTTTTGTATTTTTGTTCCTCCGCAGATCCAATGGTCGAGGACTTAACATTTTCTATTATTGCTGCGATTTCTTCTTTGGGGCTTGGTGCATGTCCAGCCGGTCCATCAAATAGTGATATCCATACCCTAGATGTGTCGTCGAGTTCTTCAATGAATGGCTTTAGTTGATGGTTGAGGAAGCTCTGGTCGTTCCCGTTTTGAAGAACCAAGAGATCGAAGTTCTGTCCTGCGTTGACAACATCTGACAGATTGGTATTTACGAAACTGGACTTAACGCGCATTGCCGGTGTTCTACCTTGAACCCTATGGCAAATTCGGAGGTATCGATCCAATGTCGACTTTGGAGACGCATCAAAGTTCAGGCGAGGGTTCATCGCGAGAACGATGGAGTCAGGGAAAAGCGAGCCGAAATTCGTGGCTGCATATCCGCCGCCGGAGCCTCCGAAAAGAATCGTGTGGGAGCTTGAAAGTTGGCTTAGACAGTGGTGGAGAATCGGGGCGAGGAGATTTGGTAGGGGGCCAAAGTCCTTGTCTCCGAGGAACCAAGCACACGAAATTGCTCCTTGGTCGAGGGATGGATCTGCGCAAGCAATTAAGTTTACTCCTGCAGCCTCTGAGAGAGCGTTGCCTTGCAAACAAGGGATTGTCCGTTGGCGCGGTGATAGGGCTCCATGAAAGACGATGAGCGTGGTATCGGACTTCCGATCCTTAATCAAGAGGTCAAGTTGGCGTCCTTTGTGCTCAATTGTATGTAGTCCATCAGAGAGGGGGAGCTCAACGAAGTCTTGAATGGATGCGTAGTACTTGGAAACGCGCCAACGCTTAATGTCTCTTGGACGCTGGAATGGTTCAGCCATAGCGGTCGTTCCTTCCGGGAAGGCAGATTGGAGTTGTTGTTTTCATCATAGATTGGCTCCACTCGACTTAAAAATCTCTTACTTTCGTTGACTCCACCAGGCATTCGCCGAACCCGCGTGACCCACGATATATGTTGATCGCCCAAGACATCTGTCGTTTCCGCTGGATCTATTTCCGGTGAAAAACGGACCTGACCCCGTTAGGTAGACACCTCGGATTCCAGCCAGTGTGGTTGGGAAAGAAGGTAATCTACCACCATGCCCGCGTCAAGGTTTACACGGAACAGTTCCAGCGCGACGCCGTCGCGATGTTCGAGGCGAGCCCAGATGCTTCGATGGGCAAAGTCGCAGAAGAGCTCGGGATCAATCGCTCGACCCTGGGATATTGGTACAAGCAGATTGGTACCAACGTTGCCACTAATGATGCAGACTCGTCACCGGCAGCTAAGCTTGCTGATGCGGAGCGAATTCGCCAGCTAGAGCGCGAATACAAGCGGCTTAGTGAAGAGCGTGAAATTCTGCGCACGGCCGCGAAGTATTTTGCGGAAGAGCCGACTTGGTGATCCGCTTCCAGTTCGCCTGTGACCATATCCCCGACTACTCGGTTAAGCGGATGTGCGAAGTTCTAAACCTTAACCGGTCTTCGTACTACAAGTGGAAGCATTCGGCTCCACGTCGTCGCCAGCGCCTTTTAGATGATGCTCTGGTGGCAGCTGAGATCCAGGCCACTTTCGACGCTGAAAACGGCGCCTGGGGCGCTCGTCGCATCACTGCCGAACTCAACGACCCCACACGTCGCGACGGTGCTACAACCCCAGCCAAGCGGATCAATCGCAAAAGGTGGCCCGCATGATGCGGGCCTAGAACCGGTTCGAATTTTAGAAGAAGCGCAGGATCAAGACCACTGCGCGCGACAAAGGCCGGCGCGTGTTCGCAGTCTTGGTGAACCGTGACTTCACCGCCTGCGCTCCGAATCGTGTACTTGTCGGCGACATTACGTATCTGCTGATCGCCGACGGAACGAACATGTACTTGGCAAGAGCTATTGATTGTTTCTCCCGCAAACTCATTGGGTTTGCTATCGCAGCTCACATGCATACCGAACTGGTAGAAGAAGCCCTCGAAAACGCTTCCCACCTGCGAGGAGTTTTTGACGGTGCGATTTTCCACTCAGATCACGGAAGCGTCTACACCTCATCGCAGATCCAAGCAACATACAGGCGCTTAGGCGTTACCTAGTTGATGGGCGCGGTGGGAACCAGCGCGGGTAATTCGCTCGCTGAATCGTTTAACACAGCGTTGAAGTGAGAGATCCTCAATGATACGAAGACGTTTGCCAACCAGCTGATCTGCCGTAGGAATGTCTTTCGCTGGTGCGTGCGCTACAACGCTTACCGCCGACACACTTGGTGCGGATATCAAACTCCCGATGAGTTTGAATCGCAAACCGCATAAAGAGTGATAGGCTTACGCCTACATTTTGTTCACCCCAAGGTGTCTACTTTCTGGCGGTCGGGCCCCACTTATCTTTGCGAGGCGTATATCCGTTTGAAGAGAGTACTAACAGCAAGGCATAAACTTTATATGGGTCGTATGCCCCTGGAAAATCTGTCTAGCAGCTAGAACGCTCGATCAGTAGAAGGCCAGTTGTTTTGGATTCTCCTTTACTGTAATTAATCCATGGAATGGCTAAAAGCTTGTAAAGTGCGATATTTTGCGAGGTGGGCGTCTCAAGTGATGCCGTGAATTCAGTCAACTGATAGACTCTTACGGGCAGAATTTAACCGGAGCAGCACGCTGTTTGACGGCTATCACAGTGCAAAACCGGTATTTTACGGGACTGAAAGTTGGGTAACCCTTGTTGTGGTCGGAAATGGAGAAAAATGAATAGACGTCAGTTAAAACGCTTTACGAGTGGCAAGGCTCAGATCTGCCTTTTGATGGCGGCCTGTTTACTGGGGATTCTTTCGATAATTGCGCCAGTAGACGTTCTCAAGAAGTTGTTTGGAGTTTTGGCTCTCGTGCTTTGTTTCTTTTGGGGTGCGGTCTTCGTAACGTGGGCGAAAATGTTGGCAGGAGAGTTTCGCGGCCTGGCTCGGGATATAAGCTCTTCCGGGTGGCGACAATACCAGCAAGATCCATTTTCTGAACAACTTCGATCCGCGCCCCCGCACACTGAGCAAAACAAGGGAAACTCGGAGTCGGACAAAAGTGCGGCATCGTCAGCTGAGCTGAAAACCCCAAGAACAATATCAGCCTTTGCACCTAGCGGAATCCCAGCGATCGATATCCAAGGTCGGCCATTAGCGGGGGCTGCAGGGCGATTCGCTGCAGATCAAGTGATGGGCGATGATCCAGGCCGTGCTTTCCGTTATTTGATGAGGGAACCTCTTGAAAACGAGGACCGACAGGTCCGAATGCTCACGTCTGGACAACTTTTTGAGGCTGTTCGACCTTTGGCCGATGTTTCTCTGATTATGCCTGGCTATGGAACTTTGGAACCAGATCCTGAGGTAGCTTACATCCTCATTGACGAGAGAGAGCTTAAGACCGGAGCATGGGCAGGTGTGCTTACTTCTGCCGGCACCGCAAACTTCTTGTTATTGATGGATCTTTTAAAAGCCCAGAAACAGTTGGGTACCGTCGTAATAGTTATCGAAGACGATGTTCCCGGTCATTTCAATGGAACATTGCGTGAAATGGCGGACGTCGTTGTTTCGAATGGGACAAGTGATCTTCGTTGGGAGAATGACGTTTATTCTCCGATACTGACCGCATGCATCAAACGAAGTGAGGTTTAAGAACTAACATGTCCAAAGTAGCGATTTATGGCGATATCAGCCCGAACGTGATCGATGGCTCATCTATTTGGCTAATGTCGATTTCAACCGTTTTGAGTCGGATTTTTGACGAGGTGCACTTGCAGCTGAAAATGCCGCTTGAAAACCGGCGGTTGATTACCTCGCTCGATGACCTTGAAAATGTGGTGGTGCACGAGCCCAACGCGGAGCTTTCTACGAAAGAAGCAGCGTCGGCAGTCGAAAAACTAAACAACAGTGTTGGGCTGAATGCGGTTGTCGTACGAGGCTTCGCAGCTTGCAATGATTTTGCGATGAAATCCCGCATAGCGGGATTGACCTGGGCGTACATTACAGATGTTCCTTTCCCGCCAACACGCCTTTCAGATAACAACCGGAATCGCCTTGAGCGTATCGCGGCTCGTTGCCGAAGGCTTTTTGCACAAACAGATGCTGCGCGTTCATATCTGGAGGCCATTACGCCTCAAGCCGCTGGCAAGGTTGAGATTATGTCTCCTATGATTCCGGATTCTGCTTTCATCGAACTTGATGTTAATTCAACTGTTGCACCTTCCGAGCTGGGACTTATCTATTCGGGTAAATTCGCTGAGGGGTGGAAGACTCTTGAGATGCTAGGAATTCCGCAGAGTTTAGAGGCGCTCGGCGTGGAGTCGAAGCTTACCGTTATTGGTGATAAATATAATCGGTCGAAAACAGACCCCTCGTGGCTTCCACGTATGCAGGAAGCGATTCGCCAGGCAGATGCCGACCCAGCATCGCGAGTAAATTGGCTAGGAGCACTTTCACGGGACGAATCGATTGAGAAAATGAAATTTTCCACCCTTGGGTTAGGATGGCGTAGCTCGGAGTTGGATTCGAGCTTGGAGCTCTCAACGAAGGCGCTAGAGTACGGAGCGGTTGGGGTAGTGCCCGTGATAAACAAAACCCAGGACCACTTAGCGCTGTTCGGAGAAGATTATCCGTTCTTTGTCTCGGGAACGGATTCAGTTTGCGAAGTTGCCAAGGTTATTGCCTCAAATCTCGATCGAGTGCATGAAGCACGCTTAGTTGCGCACCGCGTTGCAAAAGAGTATTCGATGGCAAGTGCAGCAGAAAGACTCGAGGGCGTGTTTCAACGCGCTGGGGTCCTTCAAGATGAAAAACCGGGTGATGGCTCGGTGAACCGAGTCCTTATTGCCTCTCATGATATGAAGTTCATGGGTGAGCTGATGGACCATCTTTCTAGAAGTCCATCTTTTGAGGTTAATTTAGATCACTGGGAAACCCTCCACAAGCATGATGCCAACGAAAGCAAGCGCTTGGCTCGGCGCGCCGACACGATTTTTTGCGAATGGGCGGGGCCATCACTCGCCTGGTATTCGCACAACAAACCTAAGGGCAAGAAGCTCGTGTCCAGGTTGCACCGTTTTGAGCTCGATGGCCCCTGGATGTCGGACATCGATTGGGACAATGTGGATGCGATGATTTTTGTTTCAGAGTTGTACCGGCGTATGGCTCTTGAGCAGTTACCGCTTAAGCCTGAACAATGCTTCGTTATTCCAAACGCGGTGGATTCTTCAGACTTTAATCGTCCGAAATTGCCCAACGCGCGGTTTACCTTGGGCTTTGTCGGGATGGTCCCTTGGCACAAACGTCCGGATCGAGCGCTTGACTTATTGGAACGTCTGCTTGAAGAAGATGACCGATACACGCTGCGTTTCAAAGGCAGAATGCCATGGGAATATCCTTATGAATGGAACAAAGCAGTGCAGAAGCAGCTGTACTTGGAATTCTTTAAGCGGATTGCCGGTTCTACAAAGCTGAGACAGCACGTTGTATTCGATCCGTTTGGAGCAGATATAGCATCGTGGCAGCGTTCAATCGGCTTCATCTTGTCTCCAAGTGAAGTCGAGAGCTTCCACATGGCACCCGCCGAGGGCATGTCAGCAAGGTCAGTTCCTATCTTCTGGTCAAGGCCTGGCGTAGAAGAAATTTTTGGCTCTCAATTCTTATCGCCTGATTTGGATGCCGCTGTAGAGAAAATTCTGAAGTGTCGAGACCTAAAGGTCTTTGAAAGCTTAGGCGAAGAAGCTCGCGAGTCAGTTCTTCGCTGGGACCCAACGGTTTTGATGCCGATGTGGGAAGAGATTCTCTCATTAGAAGTCTCCTAGCCGTTCTTATTTCTTAACCAAGTCCGGGGTAACTATTCGGGTTGCCCCGGACTTGGAATTGTTTTCTTTCGTAGACCCGCCGTGTGAGCGCTACCCAGACGCCTTTGCATTGGTCACCCTAGTATTACGCGCGGAGCGCAGGGTTTCTCTGAGCGCAGGTGCAACGATCGGTAGCCAGCATGCCCGTAGGCTGCGCTGCATCATTGCTTTATTAATTCGAGTTTAACATCGCTGTTGTTATCTGCGATGTGCAGCTGATTCGGGGAGCCCTACCACCTATCCGGAAAACCCCTACCAACTACGCGGATTGCCCCTACCAACTACGCCGAAACGGCAACAATATCTACTAACGCAGAAAACGCTCGCTAAGCGTTATTACCGAGGGGCTACATTAAATATACGGATTGTGTGCTAAGGCAACGACAAAACTGTCGCTGCCTGTTTGCGAAACTAATCGTCAGTCGAAATGTTCCAGTTTCTTCCTTTCGGGTGCTACTTCCACAATCCCTTGGTGTCGACGAGAACCTTGTTTTCTAGACCTGAGGCGTCAAACTCACGGAATTCCTTGTGATCGACCAGAAGGACGACAACCTCGGAGGTCGCGATTGCCTCTTTGTATTCTTTGAGCTCGACGTTATCGAAGCCTTTCAGTCGCTTGGGGAGTTCAGAAACATTTGGCTCAACGGCGAAGATGGTTTTGTTTTCGAGTTCCTCTGCGAGATCAACCGCAATGTTGAGCGCAGGGGACTCGCGGAGATCATCGATGTCGGCCTTGAAAGCGAGGCCGAGTACTGCAACCTTCTTGGCATCCGTCTTGGAGACTGCATCCTTGACCTTGTTGATGACCCAACCTGGCTTGCCGTCGTTAACCTTGCGTGCGGTGTGGATGAGCTCGGAGTTTTCAGGATCGGCCGCCACGATGAACCACGGATCGACCGCGATGCAGTGGCCACCGACACCCGGGCCAGGCTGCAAGATGTCCACGCGTGGGTGGTGGTTGGCGAGGTTGATGAGCTCCCATACGTCGATGCCAAGCTTGTCGCAGATGAGCGAAAGCTCGTTCGCAAAAGCGATATTGACATCGCGGAAAGAGTTCTCGGTGAGCTTTGCCATTTCTGCAGTTACGTCGTTGGTAGCAAGCAATTCGCCCTTGCAGAAGGTGGCGTAGATTTCGATTGCGCGACGAGTAGCCTCAGCGGTTTGGCCGCCGATGATTCGGTCATTGGTACGCAGCTCTTCCATTGCATAGCCCGGAAGAATGCGCTCAGGGCAGTGCGCGAAATAGATAACCGGCTTGTTGTCTGGGTTCTCAACACCATCTGCAACGAGGTCAGGTCGGCACTCCAAGATGCGCTGTGCCATCTTTGCAGTGGTTTGCGGAGGAGAGGTGGACTCGAGGACGATAAGTTCATCACCGACCAGCTGAGGAGCGATCGCTTCTGCGGCCGAATAAATGTACTTCATATCGACGTCATAGTTTTCGGTGAAGGGGGTAGGGACCGCAATGATGTAGGCGTCAGAGTGAACCTGTTCCGTGGTGGCGCGGAAGCGGCCAGACTCGAGCGCTGCAGTGAGTTCTTCCTGCAGACCTGGCTCGACGATTGTGACTTCACCGCGATTGATCTTTTCAACATTCACCGTATTGACATCAACGCCGACCACATTCACCCCAGAGTTGGCCATGACTACTGCGGTGGGCAATCCGATATAGCCAAGGCCGACGAACGCCACATTAAGACTGGACATCAATATTCTCCTAAGGGGGACTGGTTGGGTTGAAACTAATTATGATTGTACGAGGTTTGGAGGATTCGGGATCTAGTTTGCAAAGAAAGTGGCGGGAACAAATTATTCTTACTAATTGTCCAGTGGGTCACACCGCCGAGCATGTACTTTCGGGAGGGGATGCTTGGAGAAAAGGCAACGTCGAGGCAATGGAGTTAGCCACGAATGGCCTGATGTAGTATGTCTTTAAAGCGTCGGCTTGCTCGGCGTTTGGGGGCTATAGCTCAGTCGGTTAGAGCCGCGGACTCATAATCCGCTGGTCCCGGGGTCGAGCCCCGGTGGCCCCACAACATCTTTCATTGACCTCGTTTGCCTATTGTTCGAGGTCTAAACGTGTAGGTTTAGCGTATGGAAAACTTGGAGCACACTGACATCGCTGTTCAATCAATGACGAAAACAGCGGGAATTCGAACCGTTGTCGTCCCCGCTGCAGGTATGGGAACGCGGTTCCTTCCGGCTACGAAGACTGTTCCCAAAGAGCTCCTACCCGTGGTGGATACCCCGGGTATTGAGATCATCGCGGAAGAAGCGGCGTCGGTTGGCGCAACGAAGCTCGCGATAATTACTTCGCCGAAAAAACAAGAAGTGATGCGCCACTTTGAGCAGTTTCCTGAGCTGGTGAAAACCTTGCGTGAGCGCGGCAAGGAAGAACAGGCGCTGAAGGTTGAGCGAGCTGCTCAAATCGTTCAGCCGATCTCCGTGCCTCAGGAAAAGCCTTTAGGCCTTGGCCACGCGGTCGGGCTAGCTGAATCTGTTTTGGACGATGATGAGGACTTCTTTGCAGTAATGCTTCCTGACGACGTCATCGAACCGAATACTGCAGTTGCAGAAATGATGGCGGTCCGCGAGCAATGTGGCGGATCCGTCCTCCTTGCCGTTGAAGTGGAACCGGAGGATGTCTCCAACTACGGAGTATTCGATGTCGCCGGCACAGACGACGGTGCTGTGAAGCGCGTTGTCGGCATGGTCGAAAAACCTGAGGTCGAAGAAGCACCCTCCAACTTGGTGGCCACCGGCCGCTATTTGTTGGACCGGAAGATTTTTGATGCCCTCCGCCGAATCAAGCCAGGCAAAGGTGGGGAGCTGCAGCTTACCGATGCTATCGAGCTACTCATCGAAGATGGCGAACCCGTTCACGTCGTAGTGCACGACGGCATACGTCATGATTTGGGGAACCCTGCCGGTTTCATCCCGGCTAGCGTTGAGTTTGGCCTGCGCCACGAGAAGTACGGTGCGGGACTGTTCGAAGATTTGAAGGCGATTATGGCGAAGTATGAGGAGAAGTTTTCTAATCACTCATAGCATAGAGACAGACAATTTTAATCTGAGAACACATTCATTTCTCTCTCGGAAGTTCTCTCTATGACTCGTTCATTTCGGTTTGGCCATATCGGTTTTGAGTGCTGCAGTAATGCTCGCCGCATGTGATGGGGAAGGAAATCAATGGCGCCTTCGCTGGCATCCATCAGCTTGCCGTAAAGCTCATCTTTTCATTTTAAGTTGCGCGAATGGGATTTCTTTAGGGATTCGAATAACGGCGCGGAAATGTGGGCAATCTCGATGTCAGGATCGCTGATTTCACCTCCGTTCGTCTGTGCAACAAGGGTATCTCGTCACGTTACTCAAAGTAATGCAGGCACCATTAAAATGAGCAGTCGTTTTGCTACAGGACTAGGGGAGAGGGGCCCGGGGAAGGCGCCGCTAAGCGCCCGCTCCTTCTATAACCCAGTTCAAACGAGCCCGGTAGTGCGGTCAACGCTTCGCTGAGGCTGCGGAATTCCGAGTCGCAAGTGTTTGTCCTCTCTACGGACCAGAAATTCTCCGGGCGCAGGTAGGCAGCCCCATGAAGGTGCAGTGCGCCGGTGCGTATGCGGGTGGTGATGAGGGAGGCTGTGCTGAGCGGGGTGCCCATCGCACGGAACAACTAGGCGTTCGCAACGGTCCTCACCGCGGGTGCGTACGAAGCCGGGGCTCTACCGCGTAAGGGGCCCGAGGCTGAGTCATGCTGAATGAACGCCGGTGACACTCCACTGTAGACCGTAGAGGTATCGCAACACCATCGAGCGTAAATCTCAGCCCAAAGTGCTGGGTAGGCGCTGTTTGCGGGGGTTGAAGTTGAGGTTGGTCCGGGCGTCGGCAAGCTAGGCGGCGGCGGGAACCGATGGTGAGCAGGGGGAAGTCGGGTGATTGCCCGCAGCCATATTTTTGTTTTCGTCCTACGTCGCACCCCTGCAGGCGCTGGTAGCGTCTTATTACAAACCGCACCAAGCAGCCACGGGAGGCCTATTCTATGGACGGCGATGTTACTGAGTTGCTTGTATATGCCGGGTTAGTGCTTGTCATGGTGCTCTACTGGGCCTACTACATTAGGTGCGTGCGGAGGCAACCTAGATCGGAAAAATGGTACGACGATGTCGACTTTGTAGGCGCAGAAAGTGATGGCGTCCTTTTTATTTATCCTTACTGCTCGCTCATTAGGGGCGCTGGCGGCGCCATGGGGTTGGTCGCAAGTGCCAACCCTCCCGAGTTTGTCTACACGGTGCTGAAGGTTCCGCTCGTGGCAGCTTTCGTTATTGGAGTCATTGGATTTACGGACGCGGTCGGGGTTCCGCTTCCGTGGCCTTTTGTGCCGCGTTGGGTCGTCGATATCCGCACTGCAAAGCGTGCTCGAAGGCGTGAGCGCAGACAGGCCAGAAAGAGGGACAGGGAAGAATAGGCCTGGCTATTTTCGTGTGTGCGAAGTTCGTTGGAAATCTCCGCTATCTGGTTGCAGGTTCTCCAGCCCAGTAGCAAAGCAGCTGAAGATGGTATGAGGCGTTTGGGGTCAAACTCTGGTTTGGTGATGTACAGCAGCACGGAGATGGATCCGTAGATTAGGGCCGCTAGAGCAGTAGTCGTGGTAGACAACGGGTTTGAGTATTTCAGATGTTGGAGAGCCTAATTCTCCTTTCGATGGGGCTTTAATGGCGCACCGTGATGTAAAACGAGGCCTTGCGTGACATGGGTACGGGGCTAAGGAATAGAAGGGGATGCGGACGAAATCTTAGACGCCGATGGGCACTATTTCACGGTCGTGTTTCCCGATTGGGTCATTGAGCCCACCGACGCCATGGGTGAGATGATTCGGGTGCGCCAAGAGCACGGTGGTTCGGCGTTGTTGGCGGTAGATGTGGAGCCGTCGCAGGTGTCGAATTATAGCGTCTTTGATGTTGAGGCTACCGACGTCATCGCTCTCCTTATCTCCGAGGGTGAGAGTGTCTGATGGTTTGTGTGTGGGAACCGATCCCGCATAAGGAGATAAGCCAGAATGACTACTGTGGCGAGACGAGATCCGGCCGATAAGGCCAAGATTGATGCGATTGAAAAGAAGCTTCTTGCTAACCCTGAAATCGCGAAACTGATTGACGACCTAGGCACGTCCACAACGGATGCCAATGACCTGGTTCGCGGCATGCTGCAAGCCTCGATTACTAGGGGTTTGAATGCCGAGATGGATGCCCACCTCGGCTACGAGTCTGGTGATAGGAGCGGCAAAGCTGCAGCTGGGACAGACAATCACCGCAACGGGTCGTACACAAAGACCGTGGATTCTAACTACGGGCCGGTCACCGTGGATATCCCCAGAGACAGGACTGGGACGTTTATCCCAACTATGGTCCCTAAAGGCTCGAGACGTTTAACTGATGTCGATGACATGATTGTCAGCTTGTACGCCGGTGGGATGACAATCAGGGATATCCAGCACCACATGGCAACGGCGATGCGGGTTGATATCTCCCATGAGACGATTTCAGCGGTTACTGACGCCGTCTTGGATGAGGTTATGGTCTGGCAAAACCGCCAGCTAGATGAGTTCTACCCGGTCATTTTCCTGGACGCGCTGCGCATTAAAGTCCGCGATGGCGGCCGGGTAGTCAACAAGAGTGCGTACATGGCAATCGGTGTGGACCTTGACGGCATCAAACACATTTTAGGATTGTGGATTGCCAAAGAAGAAGGCGCTTCATTTTGGGCGCAGGTATGCGCCAATCTTTCTAACCGTGGTGTCAAAGACGTCTTTATCGTCTGCTGTGACGGGCTGAAAGGCCTACCAGAAGCAGTCGAGGCAACCTGGCCGAACTCTATGGTGCAAACCTGTATCGTGCACCTGATACGTGCCGCGAACCGGTGGGTAGCCTACGGGGATCGCCGGGCTGTATCAGCCGCGTTGAAGAAGGTCTACACCGCCACAGACGAGTCCACAGCTAGGGCTGCTTTAGCCGAATTCGAGGCTTCCGAGCTGGGTGAGAAGTATCCCCGCTCAGTCAAGGTCTGGCAGGACGCGTGGGCGCGGTTTGTCCCGTTTCTGCAGTTCCCACCAGCAGCTAGGAAGGTGATCTATACGACGAACTCCATTGAATCTTTTAACAATGAGCTGCGTAAAGCTACTCGCAACAGGGTGCAGTTCACCAACGATGAATCAGCCCTAAAGACGCTGTGGTTGATGATCTGCAATATTGAAGACAAGCGAGCCGCCAAGAGAGCAAAGCAAGGTAAACGAGTCTCAAGAACAGCCGGCAGACTCATGGAAGGAGCCCGAGTATCCGGCTGGAAACAAGCCATCAACCAAATGGCCGTGGCCTACCCCGACCGCTTCGACAAATACCTATAAACCCAGCCCCACACACAAACAACTTGACACGCTCCCGAGGGTCACCCCGGCCACGTCGTGGTACATGATGGTATCCGCCACGATCTTGGCAATCCCCCCCCGGCTTCATTCCCGGCAGCGTCGAATTCGGTCTCCGTCACCCGAAGTACGGACCGGCATTGTTCCATGACTTGGAAGTGATTATGGAAAACTACCGGCTGGAGCGAAACTAGACGTCGGAGAAGGCAGCGCTGGCCGCGACCTAAACCTTGCCCATGAAGTAGCGAGGATGGGACTCCATTAGGGGCTCGAGTGAAGACGCGGAAATGTGGGCAATCTTGGTTTAAGGATTGGGATAGAGGGGTTGGGGGAGGCGTCGTTAAGCGCCCGCTCCTTTTATGCCCCGGCTCTAACGAGCTCCCGCAGTGCGGCCAATGCTTGGCTGCGGCTGCGGAGTTTCGATTCGCCGGCGTTGGTCTTCTCTACGGACCAGAATCTCTCCGGGCGCAGGGCGGCAGCCTCATGGAGGTGCGGTCCGCCGGTGCTGATGAAGGGGGTTATGCGGGAGGCTGTGCTAAGCGACGTGCGGCAGCCAGGCTACATCGTGCACCACTGCGCGGGCGATCGGGGCGCGGACTGCGGCTCAAAGGTACTGGGTTGTTGTGGGCGGGGTGGAAAGGGGCGTCGGCAAGCGAGGCTATGGCAGAGAACTCGATGGTGAGCAGAACGAAGGCGGGGGCGTCTGCGCGGCGCGGATGCTGCGGAAGTCGCGCACGCTAAAGGCCTTAAGGGCGCAGGACTACAGGCGCGACAAATGTTTGGGCCTATAAGTTTCTCCGTGGCCGGTGTGCTTTCTGCGTACGTATTTTGTTTAGTCTCATGCCTTACTCAGCGGGCGCTGGTAGCGTCTTATTCCATACCGCCACCAGCAGCCACAGGAGGCCATATTCTATGGACGCGGATACTTCCGATTTGCTCTTTTACATCGGGTTGGTGCTTGTCATGGTGCTCGTGTGGACCTACTACATCCTGGAGGTGCGGCGGAATCCCCGATCGGAACAGTGGTACGACGAAAGCGCCTGGGAAGGTGCAGCTAGTGATGGCGTCCTCTTCTATTATCCTTACTGCTCGCTAATGCTGGGTGCTGGCGGTGTCCTAGGGTTGGTCGAAAGCATTAACCCTCCTGAGTTGGTCGACTCAGTGCTGCGGGTTGTGTTCTTGACAGCTGTCTGTATCGGAGCTGTCGGGATGACGGGTGGTTTCGGAGTTCCACTTCCGTGGCCTTTTGTTCCGCGTTGGGTCGTCGACATTCGCAAAGCGAAACGTGCTCGAAGGCGTGAGCGTAGAGAAGCTAGGAGGAGGGGAGAGTAGGGCTGGCAGCTTTTCTGGGGGCTGAGTTTCGTCAGAAAATCTTCGCTACCACGCTGGAGTTCGTTTAGCCCATTAGCAAAGCAACTGAAGATAGTTTTAGATGTCGTGGAACCCAGCGATGACAAAGCATGAGGCGAGGACTAATTAAAGCGGTGATAGTGAGTGCGATCGTTGAGCACAGTTTCTTCGAAGGGGAGGAGACTGTCGAACTTCGAGAGTTTCTCCCACACCCGTCGTGACTCACCGCGGTTCGTGAGGGCGTGAAGGTGCACGCAGCGGAGGAGCACTGCTTCGGTGGTAAAGACTGTTGCCGCCTGTCGCTTCCGTATGAGCTGTTTCGCTTCTTCGTCGTCGATGATGATTGCAGTCATTGCGTTGGGATGGTCCTCGAGGAGCGCAAGACAATGTGCGATAGCGGTGTACTCGCCAAGGTTCTTCGCCATCCCGCCTTGAATTGTGTAACCAGGGCCAGAGAACAGATGGATGTGCTTCCATAGGCGGTCATAATCATCCGCGAGGACCTTTATGTGACCGTGTGTGACCAGGGAAATCCAGGTTTTAGAGCCGCTTTGGAACCTCGGAATTTCTAGCTTTCTTTCTACTTCGTCCTTAACAGCTTGCGGTACGTGAAGCTGTTCATCGCCCACGAACTTGAGAAGGAGATCCTGTTCGCCGGCGCAGATGAAATTGAGGAGCACGCTGGTATCGGCGAAGATAAATTTTCTAGTCATGCCGCACCTATTCTTCAGCGAAGAAGTCTGCTAGGTCAGCTTCGATATTGTTGCGATCTGTGTGCTCGTCCTGGGATGGGCGTTGCGAACCACCTGTTGAATCGAGTACTTCCTCGATGTTGACTTGTTCAGCGAAGGCAACCGAAGAAAGAGCCACGAGTCCCTGGTCGTAGGCCTTGTAAGCATCAGCAACGAGCCTTTCAGAGGCACGAGGCAACTTTGAAATCCTGGCAGCGTGATCGTAGTTGGCTTTCCAACCAAATTGAGAGGCGAGCTGCTTAGTGGAGTAGCTTCTGAGTTCCTCCTTTGTCTCCTCCGAAATGAGCCCGGCCTGGCAGAGTTGGATTGCTGCCACAGTGGGGGAGACCTGGAAGCGCTGAACGACGTCCGATAAGAGCTCCTCCTGGGACGAAGTCTGGGACAGAGTACGGAGTGCCTCCACAGGGCAGAGCACGCACCGTGCGAAAGTGTTCGCGCGCGTTTCGGAAGGATGAGTTGGATCGCAGAGCAGGGCAGCTCCGTCTTCTGTGATGTCACCGGCCATGATGTGGCCAATTTCGTGTGCCACGGTGAACCGTTGGCGATACGGATTACTGCTCGTTCCTATCCCCACTGTTAATGCACTCGAGGTGGGATCGCGAAGAGTTAAGGCATCCAAGCCGCTCGGCAATTCGAGGATAATGAAGTCCGCCTCGACCAGCTTCATGAGGCCATTGATGTCATCAATCGGTTCGGTACCTAGCAGGTGGTCTTCTCGAAAGCGGGCAGCTAGGTCAATGCCTTGCTGTGATGGGCTTTTCGATTTAGGCATTGAGGCCGTCCAAATTCACACGCAGTTGAAGGAAAGGCAACAGCTGCTGTGCCGCAGTATCCACGCCAACGCCGTCCCCGCGGGCGGCAACGCGTACGCGCTGGGAGAGCGGGGTGGCATCCACAAGCTCGGCGGCATCGATGCCCAAAGCCCATGCGAGGGCCATGATGTGGTGAAGAGTTGGCGTGGCTGTGCCCGTCTCCAGGCGGGCAAGAGTCGGCTGGGACAGAATGCCATCGGTCATGGCAGCAAGATCTCGCTGGTTAAGATCGCGCAGCTGGCGCTGCGTACGAACGCGCTCTCCAAAATCAGTAGGTATGTTCATGTTTGCACTCCTCGTTAGGTTCGATTAAACGCGTGAATCAAGATTTAGTCAATGTGATTCAGGATCTCGGGGTGCCTGGGAGAGGGGCTTGCTATGCGGGGGTTCGCTAAAGCTGAGTTCGTCCGTAAATCTCCACAATCGCCGCACTCGCATGAGAAAACGGAATCCGCTCCTGCTCAATGCGCAGCCTGCCGGCGGTGAAGAGTTGGCGGTAGGCGCGGTCCTCCTCGGTGGTGAGGTGGGTGAGTGTGGCGGAGCCGTCGCCGGGGTCGGGGACGGCGAGGTGCTGGAATGTGGTGACGGTGGCGGTGTCCATGAGCAGGGATGTGGTGTGGGGGAAGTGGGCGCGCACGGCGTTGAGGATGGCAAAGCCGGCAGCATCGAGATCGCCCCAGTAAGTGATGTCGGTGTGGTTGAGCCAGTCCAGTGCGTGAAGTTGGTGGGCGGCGGTGCCGGAGCCGAGGAGGGCGATGGTGGGAGGGGTGGCGTCGGAAAGCGTGGGCAAGGCCAGAAAGGTCTGTTTGTTCTCCACGATGAGGACGCGGGGAGGGCTGTCCGTGAAAAGGTTGGCTGCCTGGGCGAGGGGGATTTCGATATCGCTGAGCGCAGGGGCGTGGTTGAGGTAGCGCAGGCGCAGGCGGGTATCGCTGCGACGCAGGCCCAAGTCCGTGATGCCAAACGGCGCGAGGAGCGAAAGGAGCAGGCGGCGGTGGGCACCAATCCACTTGCCGTCCACGCCCTCCACCGGGACGGCGCGCTCCCATTCGCCGGAGTTGGGGTTGGCGCGCAGCCAGGTCAGGCACGGTGCGAGGCAGCGTAGATCGTAGGTGCTTAAGTCCTTCCACTGGGTATAAGACCGGCGGACGGTGTGGGCGAAGTCGGGGGAGTCGGGAAAGATGGCAGCGATGCTGTGCGCACGCTTACGGGCGCGGGCGTACTCGGCGGTGAGACCGGCAGCAGCGGCGATGCGTTCGGCGCCGTTGATGGTGATGCGGGTAGGGACGTTATTCGTGCCGAGGCCCGCGCGCGACCAATTGCGGGACGCGTAGACGAGCTCATCCTGGTGCGGCCAGCGCTGCCAGGCGCGGATGAAGTCTTGGGTGGTGCCGATATCGCGGGCGGCGGCAGTGGCTGTCGGTGGGTGCAGTGGCCACGCCAAGTGCAGCGAATCCGGTTCGGCGAGCGCTTCGGCGAAGTGGTTGTGCAGGTATTTTGCGGTGTGGTACTGCAGATCTTTAGGGCTGCGCATGGTCGGGATCCTGGTAGGTGGAGGCGTCGATAAGCGAATAGCCCGTGCGGGCCTGCGGGCGGCCATTGATAGTGGGCTCGTCGTACTTGACCACAATCGTGCCATCCACGTAGGGCGAGAGTGTCTGGATGAGCTTGAAAGGCGTGGCCAGAATCATGTGGAAGCCAAAGGACGTGAAGACAGACATGGCCGTGCGCGTAAACGTGGGATCGGCGCGGTCAAAAGCCTCATCCAGGATGATGGAGCCATAGGTAGGCACGTCTTGGTCGGGCTCCGCCAGACGGAAGCGCAGTGCCGCCGCCAGGCAGAAGAAAACGAGCTTTTGCGCCTGGCCGCCAGACAGCGAAGCGGAATCCTGGTAGGTATTGGCCGTGGTGCCATCGGGGTAGCACTCGCGGCCGATGAAGCTGACGTGCCGGCGGGTGTCTAGCACCACGTTGCGCCAGCGGATATCCTCCGGTTGGCTGGAACCCAAGCGGCTTAAGATCTTGTCCAACGCGTGGTAGCGCGCGAGGGCGGCCTCTGCATCATCGGCGCTGATTTCGCCCAAGCTGTGGGAGGTAGCGGCGTCGAGATCCCGCTGGAAATCGTGGACTACTTGGCCGCGGGCATCTTTGACGTCGATGCGCAGCGTGCGCTCCCCATTGAAGGGCGAGCGCTCAAGCGACTTGTTGATAAACTCCATGCGCATTTCAATATCGCTGCGGGCGCGCCGCAGGTCCGTGGTGAGGTGGGAGAGGTTACGCACAGTTGCGCCGTTGAGCAGCTCGAGGAAGCGGGCGCGGAAATCCGCCAGGCGGTCAGCGCGCAGGAACTTGAGCTTTTCGATGCCCTCGCCCGCGTAGCTCGCCTGCGGCTCAATATCCGCGGCTTCCGCCGGCCACTGGGCCAGGTAGGTGTGGAGGACGGAGACGATCTTCGCGTTGGCGTCTTCGATGCGCCGCGTAGCAGTGCGGGCGGTGTTCTGGAGGCTAGCTTGCACCTCATCGCGCCGGGCATCGATGTCATCAATGGTGAGCTTGCGCTTGCCTTTGTGTAGGGCTTCTTCGACAGCTTTCGCGATGTCCCGGTCATGGATTTCCGGTACGGTGCCGATGGCGCGGCGGCGCGCAGTGGAGCGCTCAAGCTCGCCTTCGATGTTGCCCAGGTGCTTTTGGGCGGCGTTAAGCCGGTCGCGTGCAGCCGTAAGCTTCTGCTTGGCCTGCTCGTGGGCTGCAGCTAAGGCTTGGGCCTCCGGGGAGGAGGCCAGCGAGTCATACTGCTCCTGCAGGTCCTTCCGGCGGGCCTTAGCGGAGGCGGTGTCGATGTCCTGGAAGGAGGTTTCCAGCACCTGCTGGGCCTTATCGCGCTGGGAGCGCAAGATGTCCATCTTCCGGTTCAGGTCTTGGACCTGCTTGGCCGTGGCACGAGCGGTGGCCTTGGCCTCCGTGAGCTGGGCGCGAAGCAGCTCAATCTTGGCGGTGTTGGTGGAGCCCACGCGGTACCAGGCGGTGCCGGTAAAACGCTTGCGGTCATCTTTGATGAAGCGGGTGGAGCCGTCCTTATCCTTGGGGCGGCTTTCCAGGCCGTCGCGCGTTACCGCCGGGGCGGTGGTGACCTTATTCAGCTCCGCAACCGAGTCCACGCACTCGTAGTTAAAGCGGCGCGAAATATGCTGGCGTACCCAATTCGCCATGGCGTGGTCTGGGAATTCCAGCTTGTGGATGAGTTGCCGCGGGCTGCGCGCGGAGGCCGGAACGGGGGCGAACTCCGGGATGGTGCGGTACTCCAGGCGGGTGCCCACGTTGCGGGAATTGACCCATCGGTTGATGGTGTCGCGGGCAGCTTCGGGCACGAGCAGGGTGGCGGCAAAACCGTGGAGGAGTTTTTGAATCACCGGCTCCCAGTCCGCCTGCTGCGGGCTGATATCGATGAGTTCACCAGCGAAGGGGAGCTCGGATTCGGTATAGCCGGTATCCCGAGCTAGCTGCGCGCGCAGTTCTACCAGAGTCTTGTCGATGTTGGTGCGCCGCGAGCTAAAGGAGCGCAGTTCGCTCTCGAGTGTCGCGCAGGCGGTGGCCGCATCGCGGGCGCCCACGCCGGCTTCCTGCTGCTGGTTGGTGAGGTCGGCGGAGTCAGTTTCAAAATCCGCGATGCGCAGTCTTGCGTTGGCCTGCAGCTCAGCAAAGCCGTGGGGGCTAAACTCGTAATCTTTAGTCCACGCGCCAGCCGCCGTGCTCAGACGCTGGAATTCCTTCGTGCGGTGCTCAATCTCCCTATCTGCAGTCTCCATCTTGGCACTTAAAGCATCGAGCTCGCCTGCACTGAGCTGGGTAACGGCTACCGCGGCGCGGCGTTCGGCATCATCCAGGTGCGCGACCTCAGCGTTGAGGGTCTCCGACTGGGACTGGGCCTCCTCCAGCTGTGCTGTGAGCGCACGGATGCGGTAGTCCAGTTCCTCTGCCACTAGGCGTGCGCGTACCGCCGGCAGCGCCTCGCTCATGGCCTCTGCCTTCTCTTTCTCTGCCTCGGCGCTTGACCGTTGAGAGTGGAACTGGGGCAGGGGAGCTAGCGTATCAATTTGGGCCTTCACGTCCTCGACCCGCAGGTAGGCTTGGCGCAAGTCCTCAAACTGTTCCACAGCTTCATCCGCCCTGGTAAAGGTATTCGGCACATCCAGCATGTAGTCCCTAAAGAGCTGGTCCAGGCTGGATAGTGACTTCGCGGACTGTGTGCGGTGCAATAGAAGCTGGCCCTCCACATTCTTAATACCCAGACGTTTGCGAAAGCGGTCCGCAAACGTGGCATAGGTTGGAGTGAAGGATGCACCGGGCCCCTTATACAAGGCCTTTATCTTGCGAGTATCCAGGCTGCGGGTGAGCAAGGGGCTGAGCTTATCGACGTCCTCATCGCCCGGCACCAGCCCATACAACTTCTTGATCTGGCCGACGGAGTTCTCACCGCCGTTGAGGCGGAAAATGGCGAGGAGGGTGTGCTGTTTGCCCTGGCCATTGTCATAGGTCAGCGCCACCACCGAGTTTGTGGCACCCTCACGCAGGTACTCTGGGGTAATCTCACCGGTCTGAGTATTCTCCTGCTGCCGCCACGCACCACGCACGTAGGAGACCAAATTGCGGCCGTTGTGCCGACCGAGGTCTTGCTGCGAGGCCGCGTTGAATTTCACGTGGTTCTGCGGAACGAGGACGGCCGACATGGCATCCAGCAGCGTGGATTTACCTGACCCCGAGCCACCGGTGATGAGGAAACCTTTGCGCGCTACCGGAATGGAAAAGTAGCCGTGGAAGGTTCCCCAGTTGATGAGCTGGATGCGGCTGATGCGGAACTGGCCTGGGTAAAGGGTTGTGTGCTTAGTCATCGGTAGAGTCCTCCTCAGTGTCCTCCGTCCGGGCCAAGCGGGCGTATTCATCCCGGATGGCGGTGACCGTTGAGGCATCGAAAAGCTGGCGCAGCACCGGGGAGACCTCCAGCCGGCCTTCGGTCTCCGTGGCGCTGAGCAGCGAATAGTCATTCTGTATGCGCTTAATGGCCGCGTTGAAGCGCTTAGTGAACCCGGCCTCGTCGCGGTTATCCACCGCGCGGACATAGCCGATGCTTTCCCGGAGATCCTCCACGTCCACGATGACGCGCTCACCCGGCAGCGCCAGCCCCAGCTCCTGGCGCAGGTTCAATAAGATGGCGGTATCGATGTGCTTGAGCTTGTCCGTGCGCAGCACCTGCGGGATGCTCAAACTGTCTTTCTCTACCATGCGGGTAAAAGCAAAACCCTCGGTCTCATCGATGACGAGCTCGAGGAACACCTCGTGCAGCCGGGCACGCAGGTTCTGTTCATCGGAGATAATCGCTGCCCACAACACCGGCTCGTTTTGCGCGCGAATAAGTGGCCCTTGAAGCAGCTGCACCAAGGCGCGGCGCGAGTGGTAGGTCAGCGTTCCTTGATCGTGTTCCCACAGCGGGGGCTCGTGTGCGGAATCAACGCGGGGACTGTGAGCGGCGGTCACTGAAGCTCCTCAATAGTTGTGTGATCGAAATACATAGTAGGAATCTGCGCGGCACGTATGGTGCCATCCTCCTCAGTCCACGTGACTTTCTCATAAGACTCTCTCACAGCAGGCAGCGGATGTTGGTCAGCGATGTGGACTAATCCCACCACGCTGGCCAGGCCTTGTGTTGGGGGATGGGCCTGCAGGACCTGGGCGATGGTGCAGGGGCCGGAATCGCTCACTGTCTGCCGAATCGCTTCGTGCAGCTCCTCAAAGTCGATCTCGGACTCGCGCACCAGCTCATACAGGGCTTGTGCATCTTCTTCGCCTGGTTGGAAGGCTACGGGCGCTTCCTCCACCACCTCGCGCCCAGGGTTGGCCAAGCGGATGCGGGAGACGGAGTGAATAGACATGCCGATGCGCTGCAAGGGTGTGTCCATCCGGTGGAAGGCCTTGAGTTCACTAGTTTGCGCGGCATCAATGGCCATTCCGCGGGCTTCTCGCAGTAGCTCAATCATGCGGCGATCCTCCGCGAATTGTTCCGAGGATACGTAGTGTCGCAGGCTGCGCGCCAACCCCGTCATGGTCTGGTTTACCTCAAAGCTGGTTTCTTCCATATCGCGAAAGAGGCTGCGCAGCTGCCTACGCCTAACCGGTGCTATGTCTCGACCGGTATCGCTATCGAGTACCTGCTCAATCCACTGGTCTAGCCAGGCGCTGCGCTCCCTATCCATAAGGAGGGAATAAAAGCTCTGGAAACTGCGGCCAGCGTCTGATTCCGCGATGTGGTCCACGCCGTTGAAGATCTCCTCCAGCACGTCACCGCGGTATCCCTCCGGATCCAAGAGCTGCCGGCGAAGCTGGTGGTTGAGGGCCTCGAGCTCGTGGCGCACTCGAGCGAAATCGCTCGGTACTGCCATAGCCATATTGAGAACGTCCTGGACTCGTTCCTCCGTCTCCGCAGCGGTAAGTCTTTCAAACTGGCCCAGCTGTGCTTTCTCGATCTCGCGGTCAATCCGCGCGCGTTCTGCTTCCAAGCTGGCCACGCGGCTGGCGATGTCCTCATTAGTATCCCGCGCCAACCTCTGCAAGGCCGAGCTTATCGATTCCACACGGGAGGCTGTTACCGTGGTCACTGGTGCTTCCCAGCGCTCGATAGCTTCCAGTGCAGATAATGCTTCCTCGCTGGGCTCGAGTGTTTCACCCCGTGAGCTTCTCCCGGATTTGCGCACCAACCAACCGGCCTTGACCCAATCATTGCAATAGCTTTGTGGCGTGCGGGGCATGGGAAACTCGCTGGCGATGACTTCGAAATCAGTGACCATGAGTTCATAGACTTCCGCCGCCGGACGCGCACGAGTACCGCGCGGAAAGTACTCCGCAATGACAGCCAGGATCACCGGCGCATTATCCGCAGCAAGAAGCCGGATCGCGGCAGAATCATGCATCAAACGCCGGAGTGACAGCGCGCGAGCTTCAACAGACATGATTCGATTCTGACAGGTGTGATGGACATGCGCAGGAAAGTGAGAACAGTATTAACTCAAGGAGGGGTGTTGCGTTTAGGTTGTGAGTACGACGAGCTGGTTACCGCAACATTGACGCCTGGGGCCGCGTAGGTTTCAGGCCTTTTCTAAGGAATCCGTTTCGGATGTAGATGAAGACTAATTTTTCGGTCATGTTTCTTGATGACGTTATTGAGCCCACCGCCGTCATGGGTGAGATGATTCGGGTGCGCCAAGAGCAGGGCGGTTCTGTTTTGCTGGCAGTGAAAGTCGATCCCGCACACGTGTCCAGCTATGGCGTATTCGATATTGAGGCTACCGACGATGATCGGGTGAAGAAGGTTGTGGGCATGGTGGAAAAGCCGGGGGTTGAGTATGCGGCGTCGAATTTGGTGGCCACGGGGCGCTATCTTTTGGATTGCGCGATTTTCGCTCCCCTTGCCGCATCGAACCCGGCAAGGGCGGGGAGCTGCAGCTTACCGGCGCCATCGCTCTCCTCATTTCCGAGGGACACCCCGTTCGCGTCGTGGTGCATGATGGCATGCGCCATGACCTCAGCAATCCCGCCGGCTTCTTTCCCCGAGCGTAGAGCGCGGGCTCCACCACTCGAAGTACGGCCCAGCTCTCTTCGCTGAGTTGGAGGTCCTGCTGGAGAAGTATCGGGGTAAGGTGGGGTAGGCAAGGCGGTTAGGGGGTTCAAGGGCCTGATCCCCGACCTGTCCAATTTCCGGGGGCCAGGCCCGACGCCTCGTTTGCGGTCAACCACGACGTGAGCGAAACAGTTAAATCACATTCTGCTTACTACGAGAATGTGGAGCTATCTAGAGTATTAGAAAGTTAAGCGGAAAGCTCGTCCTAATACACCCTGTCATCGCCGCAAGATAACTTCACTTTGATGGTTCACACTAATTGGAGCGTGGTGAGGGGGATAAGAAGTTCAGCTCGCCTGACCTCGTCTGGCACTTTTCTTAGCGAGGTCCATTTCGATCAATTAGCGCAGTTAAGGGAAGCCCGAGGGGAACCCTAATTGTTAAAAATCGACGATTTTATAAAATAGGCGCTCCAGCTGGCGGGCCAATTGATAAAAACCTGCGTTTTTAAAAAAATAGGGTTTGAGCCTTGCTGGTGCGCCGAGTGGTCTTCTGGGCGCCGACAAAAGAGGTTGCGCAAAGCATAAAAATACCCACGCGGCGCGCCTGATGGCGCGGCGTGGGCGGGGAGAGGACTAGAAATTAGTCCTGTGCAACACCGACGTTGACCTCGATGTTGCCGCGGGTGGCCTTGGAGTAAGGGCACATCTGGTGGGCGGCGTCGGCAAGCTCTTGTGCCTTGTCATCCTCAACGCCTGGGATGGTGACCTCGAGGTCCACGCCGAGGTAGAAGCCCTCGTCGTTCTTGCCCAGGTTAACGCGAGCGCCGACGGAGGAATTCTCCGCATCTACGCCCTTGTCCTTGGACACTGCCTTGAGTGCGGAGTGGTAGCAGGCGGCGTAACCGGCAGCGAAGAGCTGCTCCGGGTTAGCGCCCTCACCGCTGCCGCCCATCTCCTTCGGGGCGGTCATGGTGAAGTCCAGATCGGAATCCTTGACTACAGCGCGGCCGTCGCGGCCTGCTCCGGTGGAGAGTGCTTCGGTGGTGTATACGGCGTCCATGATGACTCCTTTTCTATTGGGTCTTTGTACGTCCGCCGATTGTACGCAAGAACGCTAATCTTCGACGACGGTCATGGTGACCTCGATATTGCCGCGGGTGGCGTTGGAGTAAGGGCAGGCTTGGAGCGTTGGCAGGGTGCTGTGCAGCAGCGCGTCCCTACCGCCCGCTGTTGGCAGAGCTCGGGATCACCTATCCGCAGTACTTGGTCATACTGGTGCTGTGGGAAGCGGATTGACCGGTGCCGTTGAAATTCATCGCTCCCGCCTGGGTCAAGATAGCGGCACGCTCACGCCGCTGCTCAAGCGCCTGGAAAAGCAGGCCTATGTGGAGCACTGGTGCGACCCTGACGATGACCGCTGCACCCTCGCTGCCCTGACTGCCGACGGTGCCTTCCTCCGCACCCGTGCCGAATGCATCCCCGAAGCCATGGCAGAGGCTATAAGGAGGTAGGCATCGACCTTGCCGAGTTCAAGAAAACACTGGACACCCTCGCCGGCGTGCCTGTGGACGTGGAGCTGCCGTGGCCTTCATATAGCAGATGAGGAAGGCTATACTGGCTTAAGAATTTTGGCTTTATACACGTAAAAATTGTTTCGCACTAGGAGAGGAGGGGCCATGGCTACAGCAGTAGACGTCGCGCAGGTTATCTACAACAAACTGGGGTGGGTTGATGCTTGGAAGCTGGAGAAGCTTACGTATTACTGCCAAGCATGGAGCCTGGGCTGGTACGGGCGACCTCTTGTCTCGAATGAGTTTCAGGCGTGGAAAGACGGTCCGGTTGAACCCAACCTCTATCGCGAGAATAAATTTCAACGCTCCGAGAAAACCTCTACGGTGTTACCGGGAGCTGATGTAGAGGCTATAGGGGACGAAGCCGAAAAGATCATCGATGCCGTGATTGCCTTTTATGGTGATAAGACATCCGATGAATTGATTGAACTTACGCACTCGGAACGTCCATGGATCGTCGCTCGTGGTCAGATGGGCCCCGAGGCGAATGCTAACGAGCCGATTTCGCAGCTGGAAATGAAAAAATACTATGCCTTGCAGGAAGCTCGTGGTGCTGAAGGGCCGACGCGGCCTATGCTTTCTGTGCAGAATCTTTCCGGTGCCGATCTGCAGCAGCGCTTGCAAGCTTCAGCAGAACGCTGGAAGGGCGCTCTTGAGATCCTTGCAACCCGATGAATGAGTATTGTCTTCCGGTGGAAGACGTAGTTCGACTGAACCGTCAACTCATCGGTCGGGATGGCAACCTCCTCGACCGCTCGAAACTTGAGTCAGCATTGGCCACCCCTTTACAGACCTTCGGCGGAGAGTACTTGCACCCATCTGCACTGGATAGGGCTGCAGCGTTGTTGCACTATCTGGCAAAGCGCATGCATTCGTCGACGGCAATAAGCGAATCGCCTGGGTATGTGCCTCCACCTATTTAGAAATCGAAGGCTTTGGGCTGGGGCCAATCGCCGATGAAGAGATTGTGGAGCTCGTTGAAACCGTGGCCGCTGCGCGCGATAAGAAGGAAGGCTTCATTGCAGAATGGTTTGCTGAACGGTTGTTCTAGTTCGGTCTGGTTAGTTCCTGGAGTAGCGGTTAGTTGGTAGTGGCCACGCGCTTGGTCCACACGCTTCGGTCCGCGGTTTCAAAAGAGACGCGCACCGTTTTATCGCCGGGCTTTTCGCAGGTGAGCACCCGCTGATCGCTGCCCATGCGGCAATCCAGGTTATAGGACTGTTTGGTCACTGGGCTGCTGGCGGTGATATCTGCGTGGTATACCGCCGTTACTGTGGGATCTTTCGAACGCATGGTGTAGCTAGCCTGCATCGCGGCGTCAAAGACCGCGGCGGCGAATTCGCAGGAGGTTGCATCGCCGGCGTCGATGGAATCGCCAGACGAGGATGTGCCGCAGTAGCCGCCAATCTGGCCCACATTGATGTTGTGGTTGCCGCCGGCTGGCGGAGCGGGCTGATCCGGTTCGGTCTGTTTAGTGACCGTCTCGGTGCGGGGTTGCTTCGTGTCCTTCTCCGGGCTGGATTCTGCTTCGGCTTCGCCCGCGGCAGAGCTATTGTCCTGTGCGGTGGAGAAGGCTGGCTCGTTTTCCGGCGCGGAGTTGTTATCGGAATCGGAGCCGGTGCCGCAGGCGCTCACGGTGAGGCCGGCGGCGAGAAGGAGGGGCGCTACGGGAAATGTGGAAGGGCGCTGCATAGGGATACTGTAGCGCCCTTCGGGTCGTGGCGCGCAGCTAGTGGTCTATGCGGGAAGGCGGAGTTGGCGCGCCTTCAGGCGGTAGCACTTTCGGATATTTCGTGGCCGTGCCGGACGAAGTGGCCGCGCCGGTTGCACCGCTGGTTGCGGCGGCATCCTCGTTGCTGGTGGGGGAAGGACGGTGGGGAGTGGGGTCCCAGTGGGCGTCGACAAGCGTGCGCTGGCATACCCAGCCCAGAGCCAAAATAGCCAGCGCAATAAGGGCAATGAAGAAAAGCCCCAGAGCGCCATCGGCGTGGATGGACCAGCCCAGCAGCAGGCCGAGCCAGCCAAAGTCAGCATCGCCGAAGGTGGTATTCGCGGAGCCGAAGGAACCCAGGACGCTGAGGAGGAACGCCGGCAGGAAGGTAATAATGAGGCCATTGACAAAGGCGCCGAGTGCCGCGCCGCGGCGTCCACCGGTGGCATTGCCGTAAACGCCGGCCGCGCCGCCGGTAAAGAAGTGCGGCACGAGGCCCGGCAGAATCAGGGCAACGCCGAAGGCCGGGTTGAGCCAGGTGGACAGCACGGCGAGGCCCACCAGCCCGCCCACGAAGGAAGAGATGAAGCCGATGAGGACTGCATTCTGGGCATAAGGGAAGACGATGGGCGCATCCAGTGCGGGAATCGCGCCGGGCACGACCTTGGCCGCGATGCCCTGGAACGCAGGCACGAGCTCGCCCAAAATGGTGCGCACGCCAAAGAGGATAACGGCCACGGCTACGCCGAACTGGAGGCCTTGTGTAACGGACTGCATCAAGAAATTGCCCACGTTGGTGGCGCCATCAGGGAAGGCGGTAAAGGCTTCCTCCGAACCGGCGCGGGCAATGAATAGCACGGCGAGCACCACGTACATCAGCGCCATGGAGAGCGCGGTTGCCACCATAGAATCGCGCAGGAAGCGCAGGCCTTCTGGCAGCTTCAAGTCCTCAGTGGAGGGCGACATCTTTTTGCCTTTGCCGCCCACCAGCTTGCCCACACCACCGGCAGCCAAGTACCCGGCCGTGCCGAAATGCCCGATGGCAACGGAGTCATCGCCGGTAATGCGGCGGGTAAATGGGTGGGCGATAGCCGGGAGCGAGACCATGAGGATGCCGAGTAGGGCAGCGCCGAAGGCGATGACAATCCAAGAGGAATAGCCGGCTGGGGCAAGCACCATGGTGAGAAGCGTGGCCATGAAGAGGACGTGGTGGCCGGTGAGGAACACGTAACTCATGGGCGTGAAGCGGGCGAGGAGCAGGGAGACCACAAAGCCGAGGATCATAATCCAGGCGACCTGGCTGCCGAACTGGTCTTGGGCAATGCCGACGATGGCCTCATTGGTCGGAACCACGCCTTGCGCGCCGGTAGCGCCCGTAATCATGGCGCCGAGCGGCTCGAGCGAATCGGTGACGAGACCGGCGCCGGCACCGATGAGCAAGAAGCCAAGCGTGGCCTTGATGGCGCCGCCAATGGTTTTGCCGGTGCCGCGCCCCATCGCGGCCAAGCCGACCGCAGTGATGATACCGATGAGGAATGCCGGCACGGAGAGAATCTCATTGACAAGGAAGTTTGCTATAGCAAGAAGAAAATCCATGAGGATGCTCCTTAGATGTCATAGAGCTCGCGCAGAGCCCCATCGATTTCAGACATAGAGGTGAAGTCTTGGATGACATAGACGGGAACGCCGACATCGCCAAGCGTTGCCGCAATCTCGCCGGAGGTGAGCAGGAAATCCGCCTCGCTCGCACGACCCTTGGCGGAGATGGTGTCCGTGGCTTCCACGTTCAGGTACGGGCCCCAGCCCCATTCATCGAGAACCTGCTCGAGCGTGTTCTTGAGGAATAGCGACGTTCCTAGGCCGTTGCCGCAGACCGTGAGGATCTTTCCTTTGGAGGAAACAGAATCGGTGGCCGTTTGCTTCGTTGGTTGAGCCTTTGGCTCCGTCGGTGCTACGGAAGTTGCGCGCTTCTTATTCGAAGTTGATGCTGTGAGGATTGCGCGGAGCTCCTCTTCGGATTCCGCGCGATCAAGCTCATCGCGCTTGGTAGCTAGCAGCTTTGCTAGCTGCTTCATCGCTTGCAGATGCTCGGAGTCACTCCGTGCGGCAAACGCTACGACGAGGTCTACAGGGTCATTGGTTTCGTGCCCGAATTCCACCGGCTTACCCAAGCGTACCCACGACAGTGAGGTTTCTTTTACCGCCTCCGAAGGGCGCGCGTGCGCAAAGGCGAAGCCTGGGGCCACCACGATATATGGGCCCGTTTCTTCCACGGAGCGCACCATTGCTTCCGTGTAGTCCGCGGTTATCGTGCCGGCTTCTTTCAGTAGTGATCCCGCAAGGCGGATAGCTTCTCGCCAGTCCTTGGCGGTGCCGTGCAGCTCCACCGCACCGGGCGCTAAGAAGGAATCTAATGTCGCCATATGTATCTCCCATCACAGAAATAGTGACATCAAGGTGAATGTCACTCATGATTTTATGCTGCGGAGAAACCGGAGGTAAAAGCAGGGGTAACGTTTGCACTGGTAGCGGTTGGAGCTGCTTTAGAGACGGCCGAATTGGTTCTATAGGCCTTGAGCGTGGTCGCAATGCAAGGGGGAGGCCGTGTGTTCTCGGAAAGGTCGGACCTGAAAACGGACCCGTGCTAAGGGAGTGGAAAAGAGAAATCCTCGCTGGTGCGAGGAGAAACACAGCTAAAGTGCTGCTTTGCGCACTAGAACAGGCCCCTCCCGTTGAATACGGGAGGGAGCTGGCTTCGCTTCCTGCATTGGCTAGAACGGGAGATTTACGTGCGTTGTATACGGGCAGTTAATCGAGCTCGAAAGTTTGGCGGCCGATTTCGTCTTGGCTGAAGGACTTAGTCGCGACAAGCTCCACAGGTGTAGTTAAATCATCGAGCTCGTAGGCTATTGTGCCGGCAACAGTGCCTCCCTTTTTAATCTGCTCCAGCTGAGTATCGGAAGTTTCAGGATCAAAATAGGAACCGAGGTCGAGCTCGTTTACCTTATTCGGATCATTGTCTTGGATGGCGGTGAAGTACACGACAAAGTCGGTGGTAGTTAGGGTTTCATCCGTCTTATTCGTTACGTCATAGTTAAAGACGAGAAGTGGCTTTTCACCTATTTCGTTGCCGGGCTCACCAGGTTTAACAACACGGTGATCGGTAATTTCGAACTTGGCGGCTGGAACATCCAGAACTCCGTCTTTAAAGGATTGGCTAAAATCTGTGCTCTTTAGCTCATTAACGGTTGTCGGATCATCCTTCACCTTCTTCATATGTGTGGTGAATTCCTTATCTTCAATCGCGACCTTGAAAGTTAAGGTGTCGTCTTCGATAGAGAAGTCTTTCTTATCGGACGAAGCGGTCATCCACTCAGAGGCGGTGGCAACGGTATCGCGGTTTGAGGAAACGGTTTCACCGGAGGCAGCGGCTTGAGCGTCAAAGGTGCCGATCCAGTAGATCATGCGATTTTCGCCGTTGTCCATGACCCATTCGATGGTGATGACGTCATCGGTGATGCTGGCTTCCATCCAGCCATCTTCAGAAGCGCTGTCCTCTTGCTTCCACGTTCCAATGGCGGACTTCGCATCGGCCTGTGCATTGGACGTGGAATTGTTGGAGCCGTCTTCCTTTGGTTTGTCGCTGCTGCTATCTGAGCAGGAAGTAAGCGTGAGTGCAGAGACGAGGATGAGAGAAGAGAGTAGTTTGCGCATAATTAACTTCTACCCTCAGGGGGTAGGAAGCGTACAAATACTCAATAGCGAAGGGGGCAAATTGGTCTTTGGCCACTCTTTGACTAATCTTTTGAGGGCAGAGAATCGCCCTAGTGGGCGGGAAATCTGCGTGGGGCTATAGCTCAGTCGGTTAGAGCTACGGACTCATAATCCGTTGGTCGCGGGTTCGAGCCCCGCTGGCCCCACGGTTAAAGGGAGGCGTCGGCAAGCAGTGCCGGCGCCTTTAATCTTTGGTGTGCACGCGGTCTGCAAAACCCAGCTGGACGGTGATTTCGAGCCGAGCACCAATCGCGGAATCGTCTGCAGGGCAGGAGAGATTCTTGTGGTTAGTGGAGATGATGCAATGCAGAACGTGCTTGTCGCCAGAAACTGGGTCCTTCGCGGTAATATCGCTTTACCGCGCTGGGGTAACGGAGGGATCGGGGGCCTCTAACTGGTAGGTCGCCTTCATTGCACGCTTATAAATTTCCATGGCAAAGGCGCAGTTGGTGTCATCCTGGGCGGTGATAAGCGCGTAGTCGCGGACGCCGCAGTCGCCGCCGATTTGTTGGGCAAGGTCGGGATCGGGGTCGCTTTCTGGGGCGTCGGCAAGCGAGGCTTGCTCATCCTCGCTGCTGTGCGCGGCAGGGTCGGCAAAGCTAGGCTCGTCTGCCTCGGGCTGGGAGGAACAAGCGCTAAGCACAGCAATGTAGAGCAAGGGGAGATACTTTTTCATAATGCGTAGAGATAGGGAGACAAAAACATTTAGTATAGCCGAGCTGCGCATTTGGGTGTGCTAATTGCGCATGGGCGGGCGGTGAAGTCTAATAACCATATGGTTGAAGTGGATCCGCTCATTGAATCTCTCTACCGCTGGTCCGATATCAGCGGCGTGCTGCTGATGGGAATCATCGGCGGCACCATGGCGCGCAAGCGCGGTTACGATATCATCGGCTTTTTCTTCATTGCGATGTTCTCCTCCTTAGGTGGTGGCATGGTGCGTGACGTGCTCATCAACCGCGGCACGGTGGCGGCCATGAGCCAGCCCGAGTACCTGTACTTGGCTTTTACCGGTGCGTTGATTGCCCGCTTTGTCTATTTCAAGGGCAAGACCTGGGATTATCTGCAGGCGCATGGCGACGCCGTCGTTTCCGGCCTCTGGGCCGCCACCGGCGCGGTGAAGGCCATTACCTACGGCCTGCCATTGATCCCATGCATCATGATGGGCGTGTTTACGGCCACGGGTGGATCGATGATTCGTGACATCGTGATGGGGCGCGAGCCGAGCGTCTTTGGTGATAACCAGCCGACGGTTATCCCGGCTGTTGCTTGCGCTGTCATCGTCTTGGTGGGCCACCACTTCGACATGATGGCGGTGGGCATGATTATTGGGCCGTTGGTCTCTATCTTCTTGGCGCTGTTGGGCATTTGGGCTGGGTGGCGTGTGCCGGCCTACCAGGATTGGGCGCCGATTAATCACACTGCTGCTCAGGTTAAAGTGTTGGCCAAGAAAGCCGAAAATAAAAGCCGTGCAGTGGGCCGCCGCCTAGAACCGCACCGCCTACGTTCTTGGCGCCACCGCCAGATGGAGGCCGCGCTGCAACGCCGCATTGAAAAGGAAGTGCGCTCCGGCAAGCGCCGTAAGGAGGCCGCTGCGGAGGCCAGCGAGTTTATGGAGTCTTTCGAGTCTGATGTGGATCAGCTCAGCGCAGTGGTAGCAGAAGGCGATGATACGGACTTCGGCGTGGACCTCACCGGTGACTCCTACGAAGCGGAGGAACAGGCCTCTAACGAAGAATCGCAGCGCCTGCTCGATACCATCTTGGAAGATGACAAGCTTACTGATGAGCTCATCGATCGGCTCATGAAGCGCTATAACTCCCGCGATTAGACGCCGGGCAATCCGTGCAAGGGCCTTTGGGATCTTGCCTGGTGGCTGGCAGTGAACTGGCATCCAGTTTTCAGCTCTGCGGCCTACGGTAGAGGCATGAACCTGAAGTATTACTTCTACGAGCTGTGGGGCCTTTTCGTTGACCACGGCTTGCCGCTTATTGCGCTGCTGCTGATCGGTATTTTGATACCGCGCGTTGGCAGGCTGGCAATCCGCATCATAGAGCGCCGCCTCGATGAAGATGAAGAATCCACCAAGGCGCGCCTGGCGCTGACCGGCGCGCTGGTCTACATCGTGCAGGCCATCGCGTACTTCCTTATCATTTGGGCCGCGCTGACCAATCTCGGCGTGCCTGCAGTAGGCGCGGCAGTGCCGGCGACGATAGTCTCGGCCGCCGTAGGCTTTGGTGCCCAATCCATCATCGCGGACTTTCTTTCTGGCTTTTTCATCCTTTCGGAAAAGCAATTCGGCGTAGGCGATTACGTCAGCTTTGATGGTGTGACCGGCGTAGAAGGCACCGTGGTGATGCTGACCCTGCGCACCACCAAGGTGCGCACGCCTACCGGCGAGCTGGTCACCGTGCCCAATAGCTCGGCCGGCGCGGTAACAAACTATTCCCAAGAATGGTCGCGCGCTGTGGTCAACTTCGACGTGCCCGTGCAAGAGGGCGAGACCTTACCGGAGATCACGCGCCGGGTGCGCACCATCTCCGAGCAGGCAATTCGCGAGCCATCCATCGCCGTAGACGTCAATGGCGAGCTGGAGGTGCTGCCAGCCACCCAGTTGGTTGCCCCGCAGGCCGCCGGCCAATCGTGGCACGTGACCTACCGCGTGCTGGTCACCGTTAACCCCGCCCGCCAATGGGCGGTGGAGCGTGCCATCCGTTCGGCGCTGCTCGCGGAATTCTGGGATCACTACAACGTGGCTGACTTGGACGAAATTCAGCGCCCGTTGACCCCACCGCAAGGAAATACCGCGGCTCAAGAATCCGTCAAGGATGCTTCCACAGCCGGCAAGGATTCCCACCCGGAAACCAACGTGGAGCCTCGCCCGGCCGAAAAACCGGAAGAGGAAGCCGGCCGAGAAAGCGATGGCCCCGGAAGGCCCGCCCTGTCTGATGACGACCAAGAACCTGAACCTACCCAGGGAATCTGGCGTTCTTTAGAGACCAATACCAGGTTCCAAAAGATCGCCACCTTTGGCGGCCGAGTGCGCGGCTCCACCACGGGGCTTATCCTCGTCTTGTTCGTCGTCGGTGCTTTGACCCTGGCTTCGAGCAACCCGGACGGTGCCGACGCTGGCTGGCTCTCGCCCGAGCATTGGCGCAATAGTGGCAAGGAAACCTCCTCCTCGCAGCCTGCCGAAGCCCCCAGCTCTACCGCACCTACCGAAGAAACCACCGAAACCGGCACACAGAGCGAGCCAAGCGAGGAAGGCGCGGCTCCTTCTGCGGCCACCAACCCGCAGGGCACTGAAGGTGCTGGGGTGGCGGATGCTCCTTCCGACGCCGGGCGGGGAACAGACGCTACCGGCAATGCCTCACCAGCCCCGAGCGCTGCCACCGGCGCAGACAACGCAGGGACCGACTCTGATAATGGTTCTGGCAAGGCACCGAATGTACGCAGCGATGCCGGTGACGGTACCCAAGCTTCCGGAACGGCCGGCAGCACGGGCATAGAGATCCCGGCAGAGCCGCGCTAGTAGGGGTGGCCTTCTACAGTAAGCCGGTCTGTCCAGCGCTCATTATTAGGCGAGGTGAAGCTGGCATAAACGCCGGTGTCGTTATCCTTTTGGCAATAGAATGCGCGTACGTCTGAGCCGATGGCGCAGAACAGATTATAAGTCTGTTTGGTCTGCGGGCTTACCGCAGAAATGCGGGTGTTATAGGAGCCATTGACCATCTTATTGCGGTGCGTATAGGTAAACGTGTGGGTGATGGCTTCATCAAAAATCGCACCGGTGAACTCGCACGAGGTGTGCTCACCCGCATGGATGCTATCGCCCTGGTTGGTGTAGCCGCACTTGCCACCTATTTGTCCAGCGTTGATGTTGTGATTCCCCTTCTCTGGTGCGGGTGAGTGTGCGCCGTTCCCGGCTTCGGGCGCGCTTTCCTCATCATCTTGATTGCCTGCGCTTTCGTCATTGTCAACGGTCTTGGTGACCGTAGTGGGCGCGTCGGATTCTTGCTGCTGGCTAAATATTGGTTCCGCATCATTAGAAGCTTGTTCATCATTGGAGCCGCAGGCGCTAAGGCCGGTAATGGACAAGGCGGCGAGAATGAAGGCAGAGGCGCGTTTGAGCATGGGAAATATCAGAGGGGGTCGGCGAAGTGTACGGGGAAGACTTTAACATTTTCGCGGTGCTTCTAACGTGCATAAATGATCTGTATTGGCGGAGATGAAATAGTGCGCTTCGGCTGCGCGTTGCACTGGGCATGACTTCACTTTTCGAACCACTGGAACTTGGCCGATTCAAGCTAGATAACCGCGTCACCATGGCGGCACTGACCCGCCAGCGTGCAGGCGAAAGCGGTGTACCTACCGAGCTGCACCAGAAGTACTACTCGCAGCGTGCCACGGCTGGTCTGGTGGTTACGGAGGGAACCTTCCCGGCGTGGACCAACCGCGCATTCCCGGGCCAGGCAGGCATTGCGACCGACGAGCAGGCAGAAGGCTGGCGCGCCGTCGCAGACCGCGTGCACGAGGAAGGCGGCACCCTGTTCATGCAGATCATGCACGGCGGCCGCACGAGCCACCCGGACCTGATTGACGGTGCGAACCCGGAGGCGCCGAGCGCCTTTGACTGGGGCGGAACCGTGCGTGGCTTCGCTGGCAAGATGGATGCGCCGGTGCCGCGCGAGCTGAAGACGGAAGAGCTGCCGCGCATCGTGGATGAATTCCGCCAGGGCGCGCGCCGGGCTATTGATGCTGGTGTCGACGGCGTGGAGATCCACGGCGCCAATGGCTACCTGCTGCACGAGTTCATGGCGCCGTCTGCCAATAAGCGCGAGGATGAATTCGGCGGCAGCCCGGAAAATCGCTGGCGCCTGCCAGAGATGGTCATCCGCGCCGTGGTGGAGGAGATCGGTGCCGACCGCGTTGGCGTGCGTTTCTCCCCGGCACACAACGTGCAGGGTGTCATCGAAGACGATCAGGAAGACACGCTTGCCACCTACCGCGGGCTTCTCGACGCCCTGGCGCCGCTGAACCTGGCTTATGTGTCCTTGCCGCATGGCGAACCGGACGGCAAGCTCATCGCCACGCTGGCACAGAAGGCACGCGCAAACGGCGTGACCAAGGTGCTCATGAATGATGGTTTCCCCACGATTACCTCCAAGGAGGATGCCCAGCGCGAAATCGAGCTGGACTACGTGGACGCCGCAGTGGTGGGCCGCCAGCTCATCGCCAACCCGGACCTGGTGCGCCGCTGGCGCGAAGGCCTCGAGCTTAACGAGCCGGACCAGGATACGTTCTACCTGGGCGGCGAGCGCGGCTACATCGACTATGAGTATGCCGCGGACTAGGGAAGAATCCGCGGCACCAAAGGGGGCCCGAAAGGCGGGCGAGTGATAGGTAGTGAAATTCCCCAGAGAGGGTCTTTCACTGTGCCTATCGAAGGTGCACTACTCGTTCGTTAACATCGAGTACCTGTCATGTGACAGAACTTACAACTACGTGGTGTAGCCCTCACCCGGGCGCCAGGTCATGGTCACGGCCTCGCGCACCGGGGACTTGGCGGTGAGCAGGTTATCCACGCGCAACCAGTGCATTTCCGCCGAATCCGGGCGCACGGTGACATAGCTGTAGCCGTGGTGGTCCAGATCCACGTGGCGGGTGTGCGGGTTGGCGCCCATCAAGTAGCGCTCGGCCAACTTGGAAAGCTCATTGCCCTCCGGCAGCTTCAGCTGCTCGTTCACGTTCGGCGCAGACACGGAGGCGCAGACCATCTCGGCGCCGAAAATGCGGCCATCCTTGCTGATATTGTGCGCCCACTCGGAGTGGATATCGCCGGTGACAAAGAGGGTGTGGGAGTCGTGCTTAGAGAGGGCGTCGATAAGCAAGCGGCGCTCCGCCGAGTAACCATCCCACTGGTCGCCGTTAACCGGAATGCCGGTGATATTGGAAGACAGCGAGGAAGAGACCGGCTTGGTCTTGTCATCTTGTTGCAGGGTAGCCAGGTTCATGGGGGAGAACATGACGGAATTGCCCAGCATATTCCACTTGGCAGAAGAGGTTTCAATCTTATTGAGTAGCCAGTTGTACTGCTCAGAGCCGAGCATCGTGCGGCCTTCGGCGGCCATCTTGCGCGGGCCAAAGCGCACCTGCTCATCGCGGTAGGTGCGCAGATCCATCATGGTCAGCTCCACCAGGTCACCGAAGGTCAGGCTGCGGTAGAGGTGGCCCTGCTCGGATGGGTTGGTCGCGCGCACCGGCATCCACTCAAAGTAGGCCTGCATCGCGGCCTTGCGACGGTCCAGGAAGGTTCCTTCCTGTCCTTCGGTGTGGTTCTCGGCGCCCTCGCGCCAGTTATCGTTGGCTACCTCGTGGTCATCCCACACCACGACCCACGGCAGCGCGGCGTGTGCGGCCTGCAGGTTCTCATCGGTGCGGTAGCGGCCGAGGCGGATGCGGTAATCCTCCAGCGAGATAATCTCGTGCGCCGGGTGGTGCAGGCGCACCGGGCCATAGCCGGCGTATTCGCGCTGCGGGTACTCGTAGATATAGTCACCCAAGAAGATCATGTAATCCAGCTGGTCCGCGCGGCCGCGCTGGGCAATATCGCCATAGGCGTTGAAGAAGCCGGACTCCCAGTTTGCGCAGCTGGCCACGCCGAAGGTGAGCTCTTCCGGGGAGGCGCTCAGCGCCGGGGCGGTCTTAGTACGGCCGACGGGCGAGTACTTATCCTGCGCCTTAAAACGGAAGAAGTACACGGTCTCCGGCTCCAAGCCATGCGGGTCCACGTGCACGGTGTGGTCCTGGCTGGCGTCGGTGGTCACTTCGCCCTGCTTGACGACGTCCCCGAACCCCTCATCCTTGGCAATTTCCCACTCCACCCGGGTGGCCTCGCCCAGGCCGGATCCCGGCATGGCATCGGCATCCGGGGTCACGCGGGTCCACAGGATGACCGAGTCCGGAATCGGGTCACCCGAGGCCACACCGTGGAGGAAGGGCCGCTCGCCCAGCTTCGGCTCCACCATGTGCTGCTCCACGCGCGGCGAGAGGCTGCTTTGGGCGTTGGCGGCTGCACCGGACAGAGCGATGGCGGCACCGGCGGTACCGGTGGATTGCAGGAAGCGGCGGCGGTTAACTGCGCTGCCCGTGTTCTTAGAATTATTAGACATGGTTGAAAGTTTTCTCATGTCTAATGGGTGTGCAACCGTTTCCTGCCCGATTCCATAAAATGTTCTTGTTGTTTTAACCGGTGGTTTACTTGGGCGGCCTCCTGGGGTCCTGACGCGTCTGGCGGTTGGGCGGTTTGGCGGTTTCGAGGGGCTTTCGCCGGCTTCTGTGGCTTAGGTCCAGTCTGATCGGGCTGATTTGAGGCCTTTAGGGCTGAATTGAGGGGTCCATTCGCTCAGATCGGCCCGATCACCTTCGACCTAAGGTGTGCGGGGCCCAGTAGGCCAAAGGAGTGACCGGTTCAAAAAGGCGCGCCCACAACGGTCCAGTCCTTCCGAATGCAGCTCAGTAGGCTAGAGGGTATGAGTGAATTTAGTCAGATTAGCCAGTGGCCCGCGGACACGGTGGCCGGAACCTTGCTGCACCGTGGCGAAGTGAAAGAAACGGTGGGGGATACCGGCCGCGAGTTTCCGGTGGCATCGGTAACCAAGCTGGTCGCAGCCTACGGCGTGATGCTGGCCGTGGAAGAAGGAGCCGTGGAGCTTGAGCAGCCGGCCGGCCCGGAAGGCTCCACGCTCGAGCACCTGCTTGCACACGCCTCTGGTATTTCTTTTGATTCCCGGGAGCCGCAAAAGCCGGTAGGCGAGCGCCGCATCTATTCCTCGGCCGGTTATGAGTGGGCCGCGGATACCGTGGCCGAAGCTACGGGCATGGACTTTGCCGAGTACCTGCGCGAAGGCATATTGACCCCGTTGGGCATGAAGTCCACCCGGCTCGAAGGCTCGGCCGGGCACGGTTTGGTTTCCACAGTGGAGGACCTTGCGGCCTTTGCCGCGGAAGTTCAAGACCCACAACTCCTGCACCCCTCCACCGTGGCCGACATGCGCCGCGTTCACTTCAATGGATTGCGCGGCATTGTTCCGGGCTACGGCAGCTTCAAAGACTGCACCTGGGGCCTAGGCTTTGAAATCCGCGGCGATAAGGAACACTGGATGGGCTCCTTGCCTGCCGACGCCGTCGGTCACTTCGGCATGTCCGGCACCTACCTCTGGGCCGCCGGCGACTATGCCATGGTTGCGCTCACAAACCGCGACTTTGGCGAGTGGTGCAAGCCCCTCTGGCACGATACAAATACCGCCATCTGGAACTCTTTATAATCTGCCAGCTTTGGCGGAGCGAGCGCCTTCCACTGGGGAAAGTGGCGCGATGGGAGGCTCCCCCCGTGGGGTGGGGAGAAGCCGGGGAATTTCGTGCGAAAGGGGGCCATCCTGCGCGGAATACCGGCGTGGGCGCAAGAGCAGCGGTCGCGTGTGGGCCTAGTTGCGCTTTCCAGTGCGTGAGCAGGGCTTCTGCTCCCTGCCGTCAAGGAAGGCCAGAATTTTCTCAGCAAACTCCAAATTTCACATTTGTAACATCGGTTTCACCTGCAACTTTAGTCCCAGTCTGTACCTGGGGTTGAGGTTTAGCGAATGGGGGTTGAAGTGAAAGTTGAGGGTTGTAGGGAGGGGTGTGACGCAGGAAAATTGTGAGCAGACGCATTAGACAGTTCGTTGGGGAAGACGAAGCTCGTCTTGCATCGCGCCGGGCCGGCAGGCCTCGTGCGGTGGTGATTTATGTCGAGGGAGAATCGGCTATGAATACGTGCGTTAACCCTGCGCCGGTTGAACAGCCGGCCTCCACCTCCACGTGGCCCTCCGTCAACGGCGGCGCCACCGTGGTCACCGGTGTGCTCAAGATTTCCGGGATGCCGCGCAAGCTGCGCTCGGAGATTGAACACGCCATGGATCGGTGCATCCGTACCGAGTCGGAATTTATCATTCCGGGCGATGACCCACTGACCGCTCAGTGGTGCACTCGTTGGTTCCGGGATGGGCTTTCCGTAGCGGCGCTTGCCCAAGGCGGGAGCGCCTGCGCCAACGCGGGCAGCGGTATCGGCTGCCACCAGGTGCTTACCGGCACCCGCGAGGAGCTGGACGCGCTTGATTGCGTCGTGCGCTACCTCGCGCAGCGCCACGGCTTTACTGCTGCCGTGCGCCTGCCGTAGAAGGCACGAAAGGGGTTGGACCAGCTGTTGCTGGCCAACCCCTTTGCTTCTGCCGCCGGGTGGTGCGCTCGGCTATGGACTATTCCGCCTCTGCGAAAGGATCCAGGATCTTCTCTGGCAGTTCCGCCACGGATTTCAGCACGGCCGACGGGCGGTACGGGTAGCGGGAAATCTCGTGGTCATCAGAAATGCCGGAACGTACCAGTACCGTGCGCATACCGGCCTCAAGGCCCGCCTTCACATCGGTATCCATGCGGTCACCAATCATGATCGTCTCCTCCGAGTGGGCGCCGATATTATTCAGCGCCGAACGCATCATGACCGGGTTAGGCTTGCCCACGTAATAAGGCTCGCGGTTGGTGGCGGCGGTAATCAGCGCCGCCACGGCGCCGGTAGCCGGAAGTACGCCCGTGGGGGCAGGGCCGGTGACATCCGGGTTGGTGGCAATAAAACGCGCACCATCGCGGATGAGGTTAATGGCGGTGGTAATCGCCTCAAAGGAGTAAGTGCGGGTCTCACCCAGCACCACGAAGTCCGGATCATCGTTGGTGAGGATCCAGCCCGCCTCGTGCATAGCGGTGGTCAGGCCGGATTCGCCTACTACGTAGGCCTTGCTGGAGCTTACCTGGCTGGAAAGAAAGTTCGCGGTAGCGGTAGCGGAGGTCCAGATGCGCTCAGCGGGAATATCCAGACCAGTATTACGCAGGCGTGCTGACAGGTCCCGCGGGGTAGACATGGAGTTATTGGTCAGCACCATGTACTCGATGTCATTGTCTTTAAGTGCCTGGATAAATTTATCGGCGCCAGGGATCATCTCACCTTCTTTGATGAGCACGCCGTCCATGTCTGATAGATAAGAAATCATTGGTGATCCTCCACATACTCGGCGATATCGCCGATGGTTTCGCTGTTGAGCATCGTCTCCTCAGAAAAACGCACCTGGAAGGCCTCTTCCGCGCGAACGGTAAGCTCCACCAGATCGAGCGACTCCACGCCGATATCCTTCAGGCGGGTCTCGCGGCCCAAGTCTTCCTCGATCCCGGTGACCTTACGGATGAGTGCGATGAGCTGGCCCAGAGTATCTCGCTCCGGCTCCTTGTCCGGCGCACTCGCATTGAACTTTGCCTGCAATTGGGCACTGAGGTCGTTTGCCATGCCCACCAGTCTAGTATTGATCCCGTTATGGCATTGAGAAAACGATCTTCCGTTGTGGCGCGTAGTTGGCTCAAGCGCCTGCATCCCTCGCACCGTGCCGAGCTAGAAAAGCTCTATGGCGGCTTGCACGATCCCTCCACCGAGCCGGGCCTTACCCACATCAGCGCGTCCGGCACCGTGGAGCACGATGGCCTAGACATTGCCTGGTATGAAGTTGGCCAGGAGGACGCCCCGGTGACGGTGGTCTTCATCCACGGCTATTGCCTGTCTTCAGAGGCCTATTATGACCAGGCCAATTACCTGCGCGGCCGCAATGCGCGCGCACTGTTGGTGGACTTGCGTGGGCATGGGCAGTCCTCCACGGTCGCCCCAGAAGAGTGCACCGTTGACGCGGCTGCCGACGACGTCCTAGCCGTCATCCGCGAGCGCGCACCCCACGGCAATCTGGTCATCGTGGGCCATTCCCTAGGCGGCATGGTTGCCTTGAACCTCATCCGCCGTGCGCCGGCCGAGGTGTATGAGCGCATCACGGGCGCGCTGCTGATTTCTACCTCTATGCGCCGCTTTGCGGCCAAGGGCGTGGCCCAGATTTTGCAATCCAAGTCCCTGCACGCGCTCTACCGCCTGTGCCTGCGCTTGCCCGGGCGCGTCGATAACGCTCGCTTTGAGGCTGCCCGCTTTATCGCCCCGCTTTTCGCCGTGACCCTAGCCGGCTTTCCCCAGATGGAGAAGTTGCAGTTCCACGTTGCCATGCTTCTCGATACCCCCTTGGCCTCCTACTCCGGTTTCTTCGACGATCTTCTGGAACACGCTGAGTACGGCGCCGCCGAAAGGCTGGCGAAGCTCCACGGCGAGGTAGTGGTGGGAACTTCCGATATTGTCACCCCGCGTTCGCAATCCGAAGTGCTCTGTGAGAATTGGCCCGCCGCGAGCTTGCAGACGGTGGAAGGCTCCGGGCACATGGTGATCCTCGAAGATCCTGAGGCCATCTCCGCGGCGCTCGGACGCGTCCTCGACGCGATATAGGCAGGCTGCTCGATAGAGCCACTCTCGAGGCATGAAAAAGGGCGCCGCGGCGGGAAGCCGGCGGCGCCTTACTTGTTTTGGTGCGGGGCTAGCCCGCACCAATGCGGGAATTAGTCCTCGATGTGGGTGGTAGCGGTCGGATCATCCAGCTTGAGATCCTTGGCTGCCTTCTCCACAACGGAGCGCTCAATCTTGCCCTCGCGAGCCAGGCCATCGAGTACGGCGACGACGATGGACTCGGCATCGATGTTGAAGTAGCGGCGTGCGCCCTCGCGAGTATCAGAGAAGCCGAAACCATCCGCGCCCAAGGTGATGTAGGTACCTGGGACGTACGGGCGGATCTGCTCCTGCAGCTCGGTGGTGAAGTCAGAGACGCCAACGAACGGACCCTCGTAGCCCTTGAGCTGGGAGGTAGCAAATGCCTCGGTCGGCTCCTCGCCCTTGCGCAGGGCCTCCTTGTTGCGGCGAGCACCGTCGCGGGCTAGCTCGTTCCAGGAGGTGACGGAGAAGATGGAGGCCTTGACATCGAAGTCGTCGGCAAGCAGCTGCTGCGCGCGCAGCGCCTCGTGCACGCCCACACCGGAAGCCAAGATATTGGCAGCAATGGAGCCGCCCTCGGCGGTGTTGAAGTGGTAGATGCCCTTGTGCAGGCCCTCCACGTCCAAGTCCTCCGGCTCGGCCGGCTGGTGCACCGGCTCGTTGTAGACGGTGAGGTAGTACATGATGGCCTCGTTGTCCTCGCCGTACATGCGCTCAATACCGCGGGAGACCAGGTGCGCAACCTCGTAGCCGAAGGCCGGGTCATAAGAAACCACGGCCGGGTTGGTAGCGGCCAGGACAGGGGAGTGGCCGTCCATGTGCTGCAGGCCCTCACCGGTCAGGGTGGTGCGGCCGGCGGTAGCGCCGATAATGAAGCCGCGGCCCATCTGGTCACCGGCCGCCCAGAAGGCATCGCCGGTGCGCTGGAAACCGAACATCGAGTAGAAGATGTACAGCGGAATCATGGCCTCGCCCTGGGTTGCGTAGGACGTTGCTGCCGCGGTGAAGGAGGCAGCGGCGCCGGCCTCAGAAATGCCCTCGTGCATGATCTGGCCGTCGGTGGCCTCGCGGTAGGAGAGCATCAGGTCATGGTCAACCGGCACGTAGTTCTGGCCGCGCGGGTTCCAAATCTTCATGGTGGGGAACCAGGAGTCCATACCAAAGGTGCGGGCCTCGTCCGGAATGATCGGCACGACGCGCTTGCCCAGCTCCTTGTTGCGCATGATCTCCTTAAAGGTGCGCACCAAGGCCATGGTGGTAGCTACTTCCTGCTTGCCGGAACCCTTGCGCACGGAGCGCAGCTTATCCAGTGCCGGTGCCTCGAGCGGGGTGAAGTCCTCACGGCGCTCCGGCAGGAAGCCGCCGAGCTCTTTACGACGCTCCAGCATGTACTTGATCTCCGGGGAATCCTTGCCCGGGTGGTAGTATGGCGGCAGGTACGGATCCTTTTCCAGCTCCGCATCGGAGAACGGAATCTCCTGCTTATCGCGGAAGCGCTTCAGGTCATCCAGGGTCAGCTTCTTCATCTGGTGGGTAGCGTTGCGGCCCTCGAAGTTGTGGCCCAGGCCGTAGCCCTTAATGGTGTGCGCCAGGATGACGGTTGGCTTGCCGGTGCCCTTGTTCTCCAGCGCACGGGCATAGGCGGCGTAGACCTTGCGGTAATCGTGGCCGCCGCGGCGCAGTGCCCAAATCTCATCATCGGACATGTCCTCTACCAGCTTGGCCGTGCGCTCATCGCGGCCGAAGAAGTGCTCGCGCACATAGGCGCCATCGTTGGCCTTGAAAGTCTGGTAGTCACCATCGGAGGTGGTGTTCATGACGTTGACCAGGGCACCCTCGGTGTCCTTTTCCAGCAGCTTATCCCAGCCGCGGCCCCAAATAACCTTGATGACCTCCCAGCCGGCGCCGCGGAAGAAGGACTCCAGCTCCTGGATGATCTGGGTATTGCCGCGAACCGGGCCGTCGAGGCGCTGCAGGTTGCAGTTGACCACGAAGGTGAGGTTATCCAGCTCGTAAAGGGAAGCGATCTGCAGCAGACCGCGGGATTCTGGCTCGTCCATCTCGCCATCGCCCAAGAAAGCCCAGACGTGCTGGTTGGAGGTGTCCTTGATGCCGCGGGTCTCCAGGTACTTATTAAAGCGTGCCTGGTAGATAGCGTTAATCGGGCCCAAGCCCATAGACACGGTGGGGAATTCCCAGAACCATGGCATCAGGCGCGGGTGCGGGTAGGACGGCAGGCCCTCGCCCTCACCGCGGGAGACCTCTTGACGGAAGCTGTCCAGATCCTTTTCGGTCAGGCGGCCTTCCATGTATGCGCGCGCGTACATGCCCGGGGAAGCGTGGCCCTGGAAGAAGACCTGGTCGCCGCCCGAAGGATCGTCCTTGCCCTTGAAGAAGTGGTTCAGGCCGACCTCATACAGCGGGGCCGCGCCTGCGTAGGTGGAGATGTGGCCGCCTACGCCAATGCCCGGGCGTTGTGCGCGGTGCACCATGATGGCTGCGTTCCAGCGGATCCAGCGGCGGTAGCGCTTTTCCAGCTCCTCATCACCTGGGAACTCCGGCTCCATGGTGGTGGGGATGGTGTTGACGAAGTCCGTAGACGTCAGCGATGGCATCTCAACGCGCTTCGCAGTGGCGCGCTCGAGCAGGCGCAGCATCAGGTAGCGTGCGCGCTCCGGATCGGAGTGGTCCAGCAGACCATCGAGGGAGTCCATCCACTCGCGGGTCTCTTCTGGATCATTATCGTGAAGATACGATGCAACGCCGTCGCGGATGAGGGGGAAGTTGGAGTCGCCCTGGTGGGCGTCCTTCTCGGCCATTTAAACCTCCTATTTAAGGGTCTGCACAGTTTGCCTACTAGGATACGCGCTCACAGATCCACAGTCGTTGTGAAGTCCGACTTAAGGGGGCGTGCGGTACGTTACATCGCCATAACCAGTATCTTTGCAAAGTTTGTTGGGGTAAAAGAGGGTAGTTTGCTAACTCTGTGGAGCCAGCTGCGCTGGCGGTAGGGCCTGCAAAATGGGGGAATTGCGGCCCTTAGGCGGGTAAAAGAGGCCGGTGGGCGTTAAAATACTTCTATTAAGCCGCGATTTACCCGCAGGATGTGGGCGATACGCGGACCAGACATTCACTAAATTAGGAAGGAAATGCATAGTGGCTGACGCTGCAGTCAAGCTCGGAATCAAGGAAGGGCAGATCGCCCTGGAGCTTGGTTGGGACGAGGATTGCGATACCGCGATCTCTGAATCGATCGAGGCCGTGCTCGGCGATGACTTCTTGGAAGAAGAAAATGACGAGCTGTGCGATGTAGTTCTTCTTTGGTGGCGCGAAGAAGACGGCGACCTTGTGGATGGACTGGTGGACGCGAGCCGCCCGCTGGCCGATAACGGTGCAGTCTGGCTGCTTACCCCAGGTGCCGGCAAGCCAGGAACCGTAGAGCCTGGGCTCATCTCTGAGTCCGCTCAGCTGGCAGGCCTAGTGCAGACCAAGGCGGAGCGCCTAGGCGAGTGGCAAGGCTCGTGCTTGGTGCAGCGCGGCTACACCAAGAAGTAGGGCTTTACCTGCCGATTTGTGTTGCTTTAGCAACCTGCGCTACTGTTTCTAACAGCGCAAGAGCGCATGCGGCTTTAGCTCAGCTGGAAGAGCAATTGGTTTACACCCAATAGGTCGGGGGTTCGATCCCCTCAGGCCGCACAACACAGACCGCCTCTCGGATTGGTTTCCGAGAGGCGGTCATTTTTGCGTAGGTGGGCTGAGGGTTAAGTAGCAGAATGTGTGTCCGCTCGGCGTGTCGCGGGCGGGTACACGGTTAGTTACTTCATGGGGCCTTTTCTGATTCCTATCGAGTGTTCGTACTCGGTTGGGATAGCGTTGTCGTAGAAGGCTGGTCGTCCTGTTTCCTGGTCGGCTTTGTTGTGGTCTTCTTCGGCAAGATCGTTGACTTTGGCGAGTTGATCTTGGCCAAAATTGCACTGCCTGGCGATTTTTAGCGGATCGTCAGGCAGTTGCTTTTTGGTGTGGAGGTACCACTCGAGCATTTTTCGTTGGCGTTCCCCAGACCTGCCTCGGTGCGCATCGGCGATGCGTTTGAGCTGGGCGTTGATGCCGCCTTCAAGACTGTTTGTCGTTGAAGCCCAGCGTTGAGGATCAAGCGCATGCGGTGGTGGCTGCAGGTAGGTAAACAGCCAATTGTTGCGCGATAGGTGCAGCAGTGAGTTGTAGGCTTTGCGTACCCGCAGGTGAGTCCATTCCCACTGGTTATTGAGTGTTCGGCGCTCTTTTGGCACGGATGTTTTCTCGTTGAGGAATGTTTTGAATACCTGACCGAAGTCGTGCAGGCGCAGCGTCCACTCCCGTGCCTGGTCGAGCGTGGTGACACGGGTTAGTTTCAACGCCAGTGTGTAGATGGCTTTGCCGGCGTCGGTACGCGGCCGCGAGGTGGTGTAGCGGCGGATGACGCGTTGCGCATGAACGAGGCAACGCTGAATCATTGCGTTTGGCCAGCAGGCTTTAATCGCGGTGAGTGCGCCTTGTCCGCCGTCGAGGACGACGCAGAGCGGCTCGGCGATTTTGCGAAGTAGCTGCGTGTATGCGTGGGCGGTTTCGTGTTTGGTCCAGTGCCACGCAATGACGTGGTCGCGGCTGGCTGCCACAAGCAGACAGCCAGCTGCGGTGTAGGTGCCGTCGATGAAGATCTGATCGTAGACGCGCTGCAGGGCACCGTCGTTGGGGATGTCGATGAGCCAAAACGGTTCGAATCGGCGATCAAGCGTCCAGCGACTCACCCTTTGTTGCCCGGCGAGTTCAGACAACGTTGCTGTGGAGGTGGCATAGGAGACGAAGGCTTTAAAGTTGCGGGCCTGCGTGCGATCGGTGCGGGTTCGTGTTGTGGAGCTACCGCAGTTCGGGTCTTTGCACCGCCACCTGGTTGTGCCTTTGGATGTGGTTCCGTTTTTCTTCATTTGCCCAGTACATACCGGGCATCGTGGCCTGTTTTTACTCACCCGGAAAGCACACCAACCCCCGACTAGCACATGGGGGTGCCATTCCGATGGATTGAACACGAAACGCGCGGATATAAGCACCAAGACCTTATATCCGCCCGATTTACCCAACCTGAGCAGCAAGATCACTGTAACTCAGACACACTTTCTGCTACTTAACCCTGGGCTGAGGTGGTGGGGTAAGGGTCAAAAGGGGATGCGGACGAAATCTTGGAGGATTTTCCGCATCCCCGCTTTGCTACTTAACTCCCTTTATTACGTGTCCGCAATCATCCAGTAAGGGAGCTACGCAGCTTCGCTCTTGGCGTCCCAGTTGTCAACGTAGTCAATGAACTTTAGGAGTAGATTGTCTCCTTGTTCATAGGCTTCCAGTGTGGTGTTCCGATTGACTAGGTAGACGTCTGGGTAGCTTGACTTCAGGGTTCTTTTCGCAACTTTGCCTGCCTTGGGGTTGCTACCCACTAGCTTCTTTTGGATGTAGTCGAGTGCTTGGCAGTTGTAGTAGCGTTGCCCGCGTAACTCGATGTCTTTTCCGGCCCAGATTTTTGGGACAAGAAGAATGGGATGACCGCCGGCGGTGGGCAGGTCTACTGTGCGACTGATCCACTGGTGAGTGGAAAAATCCCAGACTTCCATGGTGTGCTGTTCGAGACGATGGCCTTTCCGGGTGAACTGGGGATAGCGTCGGATCATCTCTTTTGTGTAGTCGATGAGGTGTCCACGGATGATTCCAGTGGTCATGTCCGACATTCTGTCGGCAGCAAAACCTTCGACGAATAGAGGCAGAGCTCCTAACCAATTAAATACCCCAACCGTCACTAGGGCTCGTAGATCTTGAGTGATAGCTTTGTCGATTTCCTCACGGAAGTGGGTATGCACTCCATGACCGTTGTATCCGGTTCGAGTCATCCCCAGTCGCGTTTCGCGTGGCTCATTAAGGTTGTCGAGCATATTGAGCCCGAGCTGCCTCTCGGAGAGAGAACTGCTGGTAAGACGCTGACACAACTGCGTAGAGAACTGCCGAATCGTACTATCTGCCGCTTGAGCAATTAAGTCACCGTTAGCTGCAGCACGTGCTATACGCTGCGGATCAAGGAATCGAGGGATGTCTTTGTCAACATCAATGTCAACAAACGGAATTGAGCTGGGGAGGCCAAAAAATGTGGTGAGACGCATGATGCGCTCCTTTCATTAAAAGTTGAAAGGAATTGCACCCCCAATACGCACAACATTGATGTTGTGCCGTTACACTGAATAGTGCTTCGCATAAGCAATTTCAGCCTTATTGAGGATGTCGCAATCCTTGTAGGCTTTAGGCCTTTCCTTGTTGGTAGCAGGGAAAGGCCTTCTTACTTCTTACTAGTCTTCGCTGTCCTCCTTATTCTTAGACCTGTTTCCACGAATGGGAACAGCTGACTTCAGATCTAACAGAAGCATGTCACCATCCTTTTCTGGGTTAAGACGTAGGCTCACACTGGTGTCAATGTTGTAGAACTCGGTAAAAGCAGTTAATGACACGATGACCTGTCCAGTGTTCAGATTCGCCTTCCGGAATGCGTAAGCATGTTTCTCTGTCGAGGGGCGAAGTGCGATGACTTTCTTGTCACTGTCGTAGAGAAGCTCGACGCTGTCGACAGAATCAATAAGGGCATGTGCGGAAGCGTTGAGGGAAAGAATCCCCTTTTTTTGCAGTGTGGCAGTAGGGGAATTCCCTAACGCCGACTTGCGCTTGTCAAATACTTCAAATGCCATTACCTCTCCTTGTTCAGTCGTAGACTTGTCAACGACAAAACAAGAATATCACAGACTCTTCATCGACTGAATTGCCCAACGTTTTTTCCATCGCTTTCAAAATACTCGTCGAAATTCTACACGGTAATCCGTATGCCCACGATCGCAGCGGATTAACATCTCAGCGGCTAACCTTGAAAGATTTAGCGGACCCTTCTCTAATTGTGCATTGAAACTTTCAGATACTCCAGACGACACTTTCACCCGCATGCCTTAAAGGTGCAACTTTGGGGCACTCCGTGTTTCCACGGTGAAGCAGAATAATCAGCGCCAGAAAGAACTACTCAATGCTTCCGGCAGGATTGACCGGTTCTTTGAAGATAAGATTTCCGACCGCACCAAGATTGCCCGCCCTGGGCTTGTCGACTGCATGGCGTATGTGCGCGACGGTGACGAACTCGTCGTGTCGTCGATTGATCGCCTCGCCCGATCTCTGACGGATCTGCGAGGTATTGTTGATGAACTTACCGGCAAGGGGGTGACTGTTACTTTTCTGCAGGAGAATCTTGTCTTTGCGAAAGACACCACGGATCCGCGCGCGGATTTAATGCTCGGCATTTTAGGTTCGTTTGCGGAGTTTGAGCGGGCCATTATCCGCGAGCGCTAGGCGGAGAGGATTGCTTTGGCGAAAAGGCAGGCAAGTACAAAGGTCGCAAGCCTGCTCTTAGTCCGCAGCAGGTAGCGGAGATTAAACAGCGCGCATTAGCAGGGAGTCGAAAGCAGCCTTGGCGCGGGAATTCGGGGTGACCCGTCCTACGGTGTATCGGGGGTTGAAAACGCCTAAAGCGGCCCAGCTGTGAAGGTAAATCAGCGCGCCCGTCAGTCCTGTCATATGTCTTGCCATATGACGGGACATATGCTTAGGAATATGGCATAGCGTATGTTCCGCCATATGTTAAAGCATATGTCCAGTAATGCGTAATCCTAACTGCTCTTTCGTGCGTCTAGCTAGGGTGTTGGACGGAGACATTGACAGACTTGAGTGCGGCTACGAGTGACTCTGTGTGCATTTTGCCTCGTGGACGGCTTTTATAAAGGCAGGGCTGAAATCATACTTCTAGGTCTCGTCAGGTGCGGCTGCTAACGTTAGTGCCGGTTCACAATCACACCCCGCTACTTGTGGTGGGGTGTGGGCGTGACTTCCTCGTCGGTGCGCGGTAGGGCCCGCGCGTGACGTGGGCTGTCCCGCGCGCCGTTTTCAGGCGAGCGGACAACCCTACGACGTAAAGGGAGGTAGACAATGGGTAAGCACTCATTGGATACACCCGGTCAAAATGTGCGTCTGGATCGGTGCGTCACTGGGGCTAGATTTTCCAGCTTCCAGGCCGGCTGATTGGGGTAGACGGTGTCAGCGAAGTCCTAATTGTCGGGCTAATCAGTACGGCCGACGCTGCGCTAGGAAACGCCGGCCAGGCAACAACTACTACGACACCGTCCCAACGTGTGCGACACTAGAGCCAATTCATTGAGCTAGTGCTGTTCAGCTTGTCAGCGCAGCGCAGCAGGCGATGAGCTGGGAAAATACTGCTGCACTGGTGACATCGGGGTCACTCTTGTTGGCGGAGAATCACCTGGTCTATAGCGCCGTCGGTCGAAGCCTCAGCTGTTCGATTCGTTGCATTTTGTATCTCCACCGCAGTGGCAGTGTGGTCGATTCTTTAGCATTGAACCACCACACCGCCGTCGACTACCACAGGTTGGCAACCGCACCGTGGATTTGGCGTCCCAAGGCCAGATATACGCCCGCAAAGCATATATTCTGCGATAAACTACAGGTCAGAACCTAAAAATCCCCGATCCCAGACACACTTTCTAATCCTTAGCCCCAACTTGTGGCCACGTTATGCCCCAAGAGGAGAGGGCGTAACGCATTAACGTGGCTGTTCCTTGGGGCCTATGCGGATGCTCAAGCCACTGCCTAGGCAGAGAGGAGCTAGTAGCGCTCGCGGTGGCGTTTGTTCAGCTTGGCGTAGTGATCTGGTTTGGAGTCGCCGTAGCGGGAGCGATTGCGGCGGCTGGCGGCATGCGAGGAGGACGCGGCGGGAACGGCGGAGGACTCGTCGTTCGCGGCTGCATGCTCGCTGGGGGCAGAGTCGGTGCCGGCCGTTGGCTCTGCGGGGCTGCAGTCCGCAGCAGGGGCCTCAGGAGTGGCGGGCTCGGATGGGGTTGAGGCATCGGCATCGAGGGCGGCGAGGGCTTCTTCCTCCTCGCGCAGGCGGCGGCGCTCACGGATTTCAGACCATACGAAGTAGCCCAAGCCCAGCGGGGCCATGATGCCAAAGGCAATCCACTGGTAGCCGTAGGAGAGGTGGTTGCCGCGGTCGAGCTGCGGGATAGGCATGGGGTTGAGCACGCCGGGCTGGTCGGCGGAGAGTTGGATGTAGTCGTGGGCCAAGGGGGCGTCGATAAGCGTGGCAATCTGCTCCGTATGGATGGAGTAGACCTGCTGGTAGCCCTCCTGCTTAATGGGTGCGGACTGGTGCTCGGCCTCGTCGGCGCGGATCATGCCGGTAAGCGTGGTCTCGCCCGAGGGAGCATCAGGGATATCCGGCACGGCGTTGGCCTCGCCGGCCTTGACCCAGCCGCGGTTGACCAAGATGGTCAGGCCGGAATCGGTGCGGAAGGGCACCAGGGATTGGTAGGACGGGCCGGAATCGACCGGGCGCAGGCGCAGTAGCACCTCATCCTGCGGCATGTACTTGCCGTGCAGGGTGGCGCGGGACCACTCATCGTCCTTGATGGCGCCATTGCCATCCACGAGGTCTTCCACCGGCTGGGGATCAGCCTCATAGGCGTGGGTGATGAGCTCGTTGCGTTCCACAATGTCATCGTCCTTGCCCAGCTGCCACGGGGCAAGGACGGTAAAAGCGAGGTAGGAAAAAGCCACGACGAACAGCAGCAGTAGAACCCAACCTGGCTTAAGGAACGTCTTTAGCATGGGGCCTAGTTTAGTCGCGGTTAGCGCGAATCCAATCCAGCAGGCCAGGCACGGCGGCCTCGATATTCTTGCGCGTGGTCTCGAAATCCGCGGTGGAACCGTAATACGGGTCTGCCACGTCCGCGTCCTCCGGGGAGTTGGGGTCGAAGCTGCGCATCAGGCGAATCTTGTCGGGGTCGATGCCGTGCTCAATGAGGGCCTCGCGGTGGCCCTTGTCCATAGCAATGAAAAGATCAGCGTCCATGTGCTCGGCGCCCAGCTTGGCCGCGCGGTGGGAACCGCCATCGTGGCCGCCGCGGCGCAGCTCGGCAATCGCGCGCTCGTCCGCGCCCTGGCCCACATGCCAGCCGCCCAGACCGCAAGAGTCCACGGTGGCGACGAGGTCTAGCATGTCCTTTTCCATTTCATCGCGCACGATGATTTCTGCCATGGGGGAGCGGCAGATATTTCCGGTGCAGACAAAGACGAGGTAAAGGCCGGAGCGGGTATCGGATTCGGTCATGCGGAAAACCCCTTCGCGCGAATAGTACTGTGGTGCGGAAGATAGGATATAGCAGTAGTAACTATTCCATGAAACGAGCATAAAGGAGCACCTCTATGTCCGCTGTGAGCGTGGGCGATGTCCGCCGCGTACTCGATGAGGCCTACCCGCCGCACCTGGCGGAAAAGTGGGATGCCGTGGGGCTTATCTGCGGCGATCCGGCCGCGGAGGTAAAGCGGGTGGCCTTCGCTTTGGACTGCACCCAAGCGGTGGCCGAGCGCGCGGTGGAGCTCGGCGCGGACATGCTCGTGGTCCACCACCCGTTGCTTTTGCGCGGGGTGGAATCCGTAGCGGCCGATACGCCCAAGGGCAAGGTCGTACACACGCTGGTCAGCAATGGCGTTGCGCTCTTTGCGGCCCACACCAACGCGGATAAGGCGCGGCCGGGCGTCAACGACAAGCTCGCGGAGCTGGTAGGCATCAATCCCGGCCGGCCCATCGTGCCGGAGCCCCAGGGCGTGGATAAGTGGGGCGTGCACGTGCCGGTAGCCGCGGCCGAGGAGGTAAAGCGGGCGCTTTTCGACGCCGGCGCGGGCCACATCGGCGCCTACTCTCACTGCTCCTTCGATATCGCCGGCACGGGCCAATTCCAGCCGGAGGAGGGCGCTGACCCCACCGAGGGTGAGATCGGTGCGCTGCACCGCGGCGAGGAAATCCGCGTCGAGTTCGTCGCCCCGGCCGCACTTCGCTCCTCTTTGCTGAAGGCCCTGCACACCGCCCACCCTTATGAGGTGCCGGCCTATGACATCACGGAAACGGCCGGCCACCAGGACCTGGACAACGCGCTCGGCCTGGGCCGTGTGGGAGAGCTGCCGCAGGAGATGACCCTGCGCGAGTTCACCCAGCAGGTGGCTAATGCCTTGCCGGAGACCGCCTGGGGCATCCGCGCCGCCGGCGATCCGGACCAGAAGGTGCGCACGGTGGCCGTGTCTTCCGGTTCGGGAGATTCTTTCCTCTCCGCGGCCGCGAAGCTAGGCGTGGACGTGTACGTCACCTCGGATCTGCGCCACCACCCGGTGGATGAGCACCTGCGCGCCGGCGGCCCCGCCGTTATCGATACCGCCCACTGGGCCAGCGAATTTCCGTGGACCGCCCAAGCGCGCGATATCGTAGAGGATGCTTTAGAACTGGATACGGAAATTATTAGCCTGCGCACCGACCCGTGGACTATCTCTGCGCACCCAAAGGAGTCATAAGTGAAACTATCGCAAGAACTACAGCCGGTACTGCTGGAGCTGGCCAACCTGGAACGCTCGCAGGGCCATGGCGCTGAGAAGGAAATCCCGGAACAAGCCGAGTATGACAAGGCCAAGGAAGAGCACAAGCGCCTGCTAGATGCCTCCGGTTCTGCGCAGATGGCTGTCGACGACATGGAGACCGAAATCCTGCGCATCCAGGCCGATGAACGCAAGCTACGCCAGCGCGAGCGCGATGATAAGCGCCAGCTCGGCGCCGCAGTAGACCCAGAAACCCGCAAGGATCTGGAGCACGATCTCTATGCCGCCAAGTCCCGCATCGCTGACCTCATGAGCGAGCTGCAGGAGGCGCATAACGAGGTGCACGCGCTGCGGTCCAATCTGGACGTCCACGGCGCGCGCGTTTCTGATTCCGAGCGCAAGCTGGAAAAGCTGCGCCGCGCAGCCGAGGCGGCTAAGGAAGCGGCCGCCAATCAAGAGGATCCGGCCGTGCGCATCGGCGAGCTGCGCGATCAGCTGCCCGCTGGAGTGCTCAGCGAGTACGATACCCAGCGCGAGGAAAATGGCGTAGGTGCCGCCCAGTTCAAGGCCAACCGCGCCTGCGGCGGCTGCTTCATCGTCTTGCCGCCGGCCGAGCAAAACGCTGTGCGCAATGCCCCGGCCGATGAGCTGCCGCAGTGCGGCGATTGCGGCTCCTACCTGGTGCGCCTGGTCTAATGAAGGTCATCATCTACGCCGATGGCGGGTCCCGCGGCAACCCCGGGGTAGCCGGTTCCGGCACCGTTATCTATGACGGCAGTGGGCAGCGCATCCTGCGCGAAATTGTCTACGTGGTAGGCACCAAGTCCACTAATAACGTCGCTGAGTACAACGGCCTGCTGCGCGGCCTTGAAGCCGCCACCGAGATGGGCGCTACCGAGGTGGAATTCCACATGGATTCCAAGTTGGTGGTGGAACAAATCAACGGCCGCTGGAAGATCAAGCACCCTGACATGCAGAAGCTGGCCCTGCGCGCCCGCGAATACATCAACGGCTTTTCCTCTTTCAGCCTGGACTGGGTGCCGCGCGCCAAGAATAAGGTGGCAGACGCCCTGTCCAATGACGCCATGGATGCCGCGGCCGCCGGCCACCCAGAAGGCATCGTGGCCGGTGAAGAAGACGCCGAGCCAGCTCCGGCCGGGGAGCAAGACACCACCGCGCCGCACCCCACCGATTGGCTGGGGGACCGTGGACCTACCACCCGCTTTATCCTGCTTCGCCACGGGCAGACGGAGATGTCGGCCGCCAAGCAATACTCCGGCCGCGCCAATCCGGGCCTTACCGAGCTTGGCCAAAAGCAGGCGCTCGCCGCCGCCCAGGCGCTTGCCGACGCCGACTTTGACGCCATCGTCTGCTCACCCCTGCGCCGCTGCCAAGAGACCGCGGCGGCCGTGGCCAACGGCCGTGATATCGAGGTAGAGACCGTCGACGGCCTCATTGAGGTGGACTTCGGTGCGTGGGAAGGCAAGACCGCCGCCGAGGCCCACCAGCGCGATCCGGAACTTCACGAGGAGTGGCTGCACGATGCGAGCGTCGCCTGTCCGGGCGGCGAATCGCTGCAGGCGGTCAACCGCCGCGTGCGCACCACCCGCAAGGAGCTCCAAGAGCGCTTCGCAGGCAAGACCGTGCTGGTGGTGAGCCACGTCAACCCGATTAAGTCCTTCATCCGCCAAGCACTCGATGCCGGCCCAGCCACCTTTGGGCATCTCTTCCTCGACCTGGCTGCCATTTCGCAGGTGGAGTTCTGGGAAGGCGGCTCTATGGTGCACGGATTTAACGATGTGGGCCACCTGGCAGGCCTGCGCTAGAATAAGGAACGCGAATGAGCCGGCCGGGTGATCGCGTCGCTTCATACGGGCAGCCACGTGCTGCCGCGTGGGCGCCGAGGAAAGTCCGGACTCCACAGAGCACGGTGGTTGCTAACGGCAACCCGGGGAAACCCGCGGGCAAGTGCAACAGAAAGTAGACCGCCTCGTGCCTCCACTTGGTTTCGGCCAAGTTGGAGCCACAAGGTAAGGGTGAAACGGTGCGTTAAGAGCGCACCAGCACCGTCAGCGATGGCGGTGGCTGGGTAAACCCCACCGGGAGCAAGGCATCACGGCCCCGCCACGTTGCGGGGCCCGATCAGGCGTTTTAAGGCTGCTCGCTCGAGCCTGAAGGTAGCTGCTGGAACCAACTGGCAACGGTTGGTCTAGATGGATGTTCACCGCGCGGTGCTTCCCAGGGAGTGCCGCGATGAGACAGAATCCGGCTTATAGGCCGACTCATTCGCCCTACTACGTTTATGGTGGTGGGCATGAAGCTCTACGCCGCCCCGCTCGATTTCCGCGCCATTGCCACAGAATTTTCGGTAGCCACCGATTTTCCGGCCGCGGTCACTGCCCAGGCCGCCCGCGCGCAGGACCGATACGCCGACTCGCGCCGCGACGCCCGCGAAATTCCCTTCGTGACCCTGGATCCCGCCGGCTCCATGGACTTGGATCAGGCAGTCTACATCGAAGAACGCGAGGGCGGATACCGCGTCTTTTATGCCATCGCGGACGTTGCTGCTTTCATCGAGCCCGGCAGCGAGTTAGAGCGCGAATCCTTCCGCCGCGGCCAGACCATCTATCTTCCCGATGAACCCGCGCGCCTGCACCCGCCAGAGCTTTCCGAGGACCGAGCCTCGCTGTTGCCTGGCACCGATAAGCCGGCCGTGTTGTGGACCTTTGACTTGGATGGCAACGGCGAGGTGGAGTCCTTCCACGTCGAGCGCGCGCTCATTTATTCCCAGGCACGCCTGGATTATGAAGGCGCGCACGCGGACCTCGCGGCCGGCAACCTCCACCCATCCATCGCGCTGCTGCCGGTGGTCGGCCGGCTGCGCCAGGAATCTTCCCTGCGCCGCGAGGCCATTTCCTTGCGCCTGCCCTCCCAGCGCGTGGTGGAAAATGACGACGGTACCTTTGAGCTCATCATCGAGCCGCGCTATGAGGTCATGGACTATAACTCCGAAATTTCCCTGTTGGCCGGCATGTGCGCTGGGCGCCTCATGCAGGAAGCTGGTGTGGGCTTCTTGCGCACCCTGCCCGCGGCCGAGCCGGAGCATGAGCGCCAATTTCGCGCCGAGGCTCAGGCCCTAGGCTTTACGCTTGGCGACGCCCCCATTCCCCAATTCCTCCTCACCGTCGACGCCGATTCCCCGCGCGGCATGGCCGTCATGCGCGAAGCCCAAAGCCTTTTGCGCGGAGCCGACTATGCCTGGCTAGGCGAGCAAGAGGCGCAGGTACATGCCGGTATTGGTGGCTACTATGCCCACGTCACCGCGCCGCTGCGGCGTCTTTCCGATAGGTTCGCCACGGAGGTATGCCTTGCCCTGTGCGGCGGTTATGAGGTTCCCGAGTGGGTAACAGGCAGCGCTACGGAGGTCATCGGGGCGATGCGTTCGACCTCGCAGCTCGCCTCCCAAGTGGATAAGGCCTGCCTGAACCTGACGGAGGCGACTGTGCTGCGACCTTGGCTCGGGACTAATTTTCCGGCCACCGTGGTCCGCGGGGACCCGAAGCGGGACAAGGCACGGATTTTCGTACCGGAGCCACCCGTCTTCGCCCAATGCGTGGGCGCACCGGAAACCGGCAGTGAAACCACTGTCTCACTGGTGACGGCGGATACCGATTCGCGCGAGGTTCTCTTTGCCTGGCCGGCCGACTAGCCGGCAGGGCTCCTAGCCTTCGCCGCGGGCGGCCTCGCCTGGCTGCAGCTCGACGACGAGCAGTCCGTCTTCAGCCAAGTCAGCTGCAAAATTGTGCGCGCTTTTCGCCGGAACATAAGCGATGACCGCGTTCGAGGTGCCGGCATGCGCCGATCGACCCGCAACGGCACCGCGAACCGTGACCAGCTCGGCGAGTTTTTCTGCCGAATCCAAGCCGTAGATATTTGCCAAAGAAGACTGTGACTGCAACAGGATAGGGAAGAGCTCCGCGCCGCGGTGCGAGCGCAGGCAGCGCGCAAACTTTTCTACGCGCTCAGTTTCTTCCTCATAAAAGGCCATCCACTCCGTGGCGGCGCTGATGCTCGGGCGGCCTTCCTCGCCGTAGACCTTGTGCACGGCCTTGAGCCAGTCGAGGACGCGCTGTTGGGCGTCGGGAAGCAAGCGCAGCGAATCGGTGCCGAAGGAGTGGCAGGCATCATCGATAAAGCGCTGGCGCTGGCGGATATCGGCGATGGCCTTTTCCTCCTGCGCGGAAAAATCTTCGGGCACCGCTACCGCAAAGGCGGACATCTCGCGGCCCACCACATGTGGGGCGTGGGTGACAGAACCATCGGCATAGTCCATGATGCACACGCCCTCACCCGTGCTGCGCAGCGCAGCGCTGTGGCGTGCGCGCAGCGGCGGCCGCGCTGCGAAGGTAGAAACGGCCTGGGTGCAGACATCCGCCACCCGGGCCCTCAACGGTGCATCGAGGTCCGCATCCGCGCCCATGAGCGCGAGCGCCACCGCGACGTCCGCAGCGGCATCCGCGCCCATACCCGCGCCCTCTGGAATATCGGAAGCGATGGTGATATCCGCACCGGCTGTCTCCCGGGAGAGCAACTGACGATTAATCATCGTGTGGACAATGCCACCCACGCGGGCCGCCAACCCGCCTTGTGGTGACGGCGGAATAACCGGCTGGCCTTCCGCATCCGTGGCAGGCTGTTGCGCCGTTGCCAGTTCTGCAAGCGCCTGCAGGCTAATCGAGTCATGGGCAGTCTCGCCCTGAGCTGGGTGGAAATGTACGGCTACCACGCCGTCGGTGCGCGGGCTTACCGACGCTGCAGCGCGCAACTTTCCCACACACATGGCGACAATGCCGCCGAAGTGATCAATATGTTCACCAATGAGGGACCACGTTGCCGGCGCGCTGGCGGTATGCGTTGGAGCGCTGCCCGTGAGTTCGGTATGTGCTCGGGCGGCGCGCTCGGCTACGGGCTCTGCAGGCGTTGACCACAGTGGCATGGGTGCTAAAGCTCCTTTTCCAGGTTCTGGGACCAGTAGTCTTCGTTGCCCCCACACACGCGGCGGTGCGTTTAAAGCAACGAACGCCCGCCACCTATGTGCGCGGTGGCGGGGAATACGACATGGATTCGTATAAAAGAATTGTGCTGCCCCACATTCTAGCGGGCATCAATGGGACAGCGTGGGTAGTGTGGGCACAAACCATATCAGCGGCAGCACTTAGCCGGTGCCGCTGATGCAACAACTGAGAGGATAGTTTCATGAGCGATGCAGACCAGAAGTGGTTCTTTGATCCCACCACTAAGGAAGTCAGCCAAGGCAAGACCTCTGGCTGGGAAAATCGGATGGGCCCGTATGACACCCGCGAAGAGGCAGAAAACGCCATCGGAATTGCCCAAGCCCGCAATGATGCGGCAGATGCCGCAGACGAAGAAGATGACTGGAAGTAACTAACTCCCAGCCATCTCTTTTAAAGCCGTGTTTCCCGGCGCCGACCCGGGGAGCGCGGCTACTTTAGTTTCTTGCGCAGCGGCTTAAACGCGGCCTTGATGTCTTTGAAAGACTCGGCGTAATCATCAAGGGCCTTTAGGCCAATGGTTCGCTCGCGCTGGTAAAGCAGGCCGTAACCAAAGGTATTCTCCCCACGACGGCGAGCGGACTCTGCCAGCTCGAGCAGCTTATCGCGCGAGGTCACGGAATCCTGGAAGTCACCGAGCACCGACTGCATCTGCTTGCAGGCCTTGTAGAGGCGCTTGGTCTTGAGGTTGGTGGCAGAACCAGCTGCTTCAGCTGCATAGCGCAGCTTCTTTGCTGCCTTGCGCATATCGTGGAAATAATCCTCGCGCTCGTGCAGGGACAATTCCTGGTTATCCCAGTTCTCCACGGCCTTCTTATGGCGCTTGACCAGCTTGTTATAGGCCTTTTCAAGGTGCTGCGCCATCACGGTGTCCATGTCAGCGGACTTGTCCTTGGACTTCTTTTTCTCTGGCTTCTTTTCGGCCTTGTCCGCAGCAGGCGCGCTGTCCTCGCTGGAATCGGTAGGGGTAGCGGCGTCCCCTTCCACAGAGGACTGCTCCTCCGTCTCCTCCGCTTCGCTAGCTACCGGGGTGGACTCTTGTTGCTTATCGGCCGTTGGTGGATCAGCGAGAAGACGGTCCAGGGATTCCAGCAATTCGAGGTAACGCTCGGAATCCAGGGCTGCGATAACGCGGCGGTGCGCGCGGCGGTAGGCGTTGCCCATATCGTGCGCAATGTGCTCGCGGGTGGAGTCATCCAAGGTGTCAGAATCTTCGGACTCCAGCAGCTTCTGCCAGCGCTCTTCCACAACTTCCGCATCGCGAGCAACGCCCAAAATACCGGCAAGCTCCTTGAGATCGGCTTCAATCTTGTCGATTTCTGGGCCGACAACAATGCCGTGGAAGGTCTGTAGGTGGCTGCGCAGTTCGCGGGTGGCAACACGCATCTGGTGAACCGAGTCCCACTCATCGCGGCGCACGCGAGGGTCATAATCAACTAGCTTGTTGCGGTTGGCTTGGAGTGCGGTGATGACGGCCGCGGCAGGGGAGTCTGGGTCCACATCCGGCGATACCAGGGCTGGAGGCAGCGGTGCGTTGGCGTAGGAATCACCCAGGGCGGACTTCAGCTTGGATGGGGAGGAAGAAACGCGCGCACCGGCACCGATAAGCAAGGAAGTGGCACGGCGAATGAATTGCGTACCTTCCTCGGTGCCAGGAAGCTCACCGGCGAGCTCTACTTCCCACTCGCGCCACGACTGCTGCTGGCCACCTGGAAGGAAGGAAAAGGCGGTGACGTGGTCATCGCAGAATTCTGCTACCGGTTTATTATCGGCATCCGCTAGGACCATCTCGGTGCGCTTGTTGTCTACCTGCGCAATCGGGGTGAGTTCGTTGTGGCGGATAATGGAGCGAACCTGGTGGAGAAGTTCCTCAGGTACTTCGTAGCGGCCATCTACAGGTTCTCCCAGCTCGGCGTGGATTTCAGTGCGGCCAGCCTCGCTAGGAATCTTGATATGCCAGCCATCATCATTGCCACCGGTGCGGCGGCGGAGGGTGACCTTTGCGTGGGTAAGGCGGAGGTCTTCGGTGTCGTAGTAGATGGCAGAAAGCGCGTGGTGGCGCGTGTCTGCAACGTGGTCAACTCCCTCGAGGCGGGCCAGTTCAGGGAGCTGAGTGGACTCGGCTACGGAGAATTTCGCTTCAACTTCGAGAAAAGACTGTGTAGACATTCACGTACCTTTTACTTTCTAGACCAAATAAATCTCACCGGTGATCCTACCCGTTAAGCACTCGATGCGGTGCCACTCCTCGCCCCCGTTCGCTAGCAGGGAACGGGAGAGAAGAATGGCCTTGAGCAGGGCAAAAATTACTGCGTAATTTCTGGAACCGAACCAATCCCGGAAGCATCACCGCCAAAGTGAGATTTATCGGCAGCGGCAATACCATCGTTGATGCCGTGCATGCTGTTCATGGAAAGCGACATTTCCGTCAGGTTGGGGAAGAGACGATTGCGGGTTTCGATGGCATGATCGGTGCGCGCCTGCAGTGCCGGAAGGGTTTGGGTGGCTACAGTCTCTGCGTGGTGTGAGCAGTACTGCGACTCCCGCAGGTTGTCTGCGATGCCATCCTTATTTGCTTGGGTGAGCAATTCACCGATGCGGGCGGCGTAGGAGAGCCGGAAGCTACGGCGATAGGCGGCGGTAGAGCCCGTAGCGCGGGCAATTTCTGCGCCGTCACCATTGCGCATGAACCAATCGCATTGGCGGTTGAGGGAGGCAAAAAGGTCGGCGCAATGGGCGGCGTCGGCAGGAGCGCCAATCACGCAGGCTAAGCCCTTGTCATGAATCAGGAGAGTGGTGCATCCATTGGCGTCAGAGATAGTGCTTAACAGGGAAACCTGGTGCTTGATATACGGCGGGTGGATGTGCACGCGGTGGGAAATAAGATCAGGTAGCTCGGAGGTAAGGAGGTCCTCGATGCGATACTTCTGCTGCAGGGACTGCGCCTTAGAGATGAGAACCTCGGCCTCATCCTCAAAGCTGGTAGATTCCGCTTTTCGCAAAAGGCCTAGCACCTTTTCGCGGATCTTGCGTTGCTTATCGCTAAGCCCGTCCTCCCGCAAGGATTCGCCGGAGGCTAAAAGCTCGGTATCGCGCAGCCTCGGTAGGTGAATGAGCTCTTTAATAATGGAGCGCAGCTTATCGCGCGGAATGAAATTCTCCTGCGGAGGGGCCATCTGGAGCCATGCTTTGCGCAGCGCAGGGGAGGTAATTCGCGCCGGCACATGGGGGCTTGCACGGTAAATAATGGGGTAGGCGTGCGGACCTAAGACGTGTTCTAAGTCCGCCGGCGCCCAGCCTTGTTGTGCGGCGGTGATGAGGCGTTCGATTACGTGAGCAGAAAGATCATCGCAGTGGGTGGTCATAAAGATTCGTCCTTTAAGAGGTGTACGTATGTTCGCTTGCCCACTTAGCAAAGCATGCGCGGAAGCTGGCTCCTGCCGGAAAAGCCCCCGCTGGCCACCCCCTAGATACTCTTGCGACCTGCGCATTTCGCCCTGGAAAAACTGTCGCATGAACTGCACATCCCTCGGGGGAGAGCCGGTAAGGTCTAAAGCATGAATAGCCAACACGAATTTGTCTTGCGCACCGTTGAGGAACGCGATATCCGCTTTATCCGCCTGTGGTTTACGGATATTCTGGGCGCCCTTAAATCCGTGGTCATGAGCCCGTCCGAGTTGGAATCGGCCTTTGAAGAAGGTGTTGGCTTCGATGGCTCTTCCGTAGAGGGCTTTTCTCGCATCTCTGAGTCTGACACCATCGCGCTGCCAGATCCCTCCACCTTCCAGATTCTGCCCTTTGATATGGACGAGCCGGACCTGCAATCGGCCCGCATGTTTTGCGATATCGCACAGCCAGACGGCCAACCCTCCATGGTGGACCCGCGCCATATCCTGCGCCGCCAGGTCACCGAGGCCGCTAACGATGGGTTTACCTGCATGGCCTCACCAGAAATCGAGTTCTATCTCTTCGAGCGCGGCCGCGAACTCACCGACTTGGTACCGACGGATAACGGCGGTTACTTCGACCAAGCAACGCACGATACCGCCCCGCTTTTCCGCAGGAAGGCGATGCTAGCGCTGGAATCGCTGGGAATCGCCACGGAGTTTAGCCACCACGAAACCGCGCCGGGCCAGCAAGAAATTGATCTGCGCCATGCGGACGTGCTCACCATGGCCGATAACATCATGACCTTCCGGCACGTGATCAAGCAGGTGGCCACCAACTCCAACGTGCGCGCCACCTTCATGCCTAAGCCCTTCGAACATTTGCCGGGCTCTGGCATGCACACCCACTTGAGCCTTTTTGAAGGCCAATCCAATGCTTTCCACGATCCGGATGATGAATTCTCTTTGTCCCAGACCGGACGCCAGTTCATCGCCGGCATCTTGGAGCACTCCACGGAGATGTCCGCGATTGTGAATCAGTGGACCAATTCTTATAAGCGCCTGATGTTCGGCAACGAGGCGCCGGGCTCAGCCACCTGGGGAGTATCGAATCGCTCCGCGTTGGTCCGCGTTCCCACCTACCGGCTTACCAAGGAAGAATCGCGCCGGGTAGAAATCCGCTCCATTGATGCCTCGATGAACCCCTACCTGGGGTATGCGGTGCTATTGGCAGCAGGTCTGCGAGGCATCCGCGAGGGCTACGAGCTCGATGATCCGGCCGAGGACGATGTCCACCAGCTCACTCGTCGCGAGCGCCGGGCAATGGGCTATAAGGATCTACCCACCAGCTTGGATCAGGCCTTGCGAGAATTTGAAAAATCCGAGTTCATGGCAGAAGTCTTGGGCGAGCACGTCTTTGAGTTCTTCCTGCGCTCCAAGTGGGATGAGTGGCACCACTATCAGAGCCAAATCACCACCTTTGAGCTGCGCAATAACCTGAACTTCTAGGAGAAAAATGCGTCCTGCTGCTGTGCCTTCACCGGCCACACTAGGTCTTACCCGCCCGCATGCTGCGCAAGATATTGAGCAGCTGGGGTGGAAGAATCCAGAATCAGCGGATCTGTTGTGGACCCTCGCTGCCGTGGGTGACCCAGACCTGGCTCTCAATAATCTGATCCGCATCTATGAACAAGCCCCAGAGCTAGATGATGCCGTGCGGTCCAACGAAACTTTGCGCGTGCGCTTCTTCGCACTACTGGGGGCGTCCACCGCCTTTGGCGATCATCTCGCGGCGCACCCTGAACTGTGGCGAGAATTAGAAAAACCCCTTCCGCAGCCCGAAGAGATGCTGCAAAGCTTGCTTGGCGCCGTCCATGCACAGCCTGCGGATTTTGCTCACGACGTGGACCGGCCTGATCCGGCGTGCGAGGACTTGAGCACGGCGGGCACTTACCGCGCCGGCGAGGGGGAGCATAAGCAGGCGCTGCGCACGACCTACCGCACTTTGATGATGCGCATTGCCGCCTGCGATGTGGCGGGTACCTTCCATTCCCGCAAGGGCCAGACCAGGCAGCAGCCGGAGGTAGGATTCCGCCAGATTGCGGCGCTGACCACCGCGCTTGCCGACGCCGCCTTAACCGCCTCCCTTGCCTGCGCCGTGCGCACCATCTACGGCGATGAACCCTTGGACGCCCAGCTGGCAGTCATGGCGATGGGCAAGTGTGGCGCAGGCGAGCTGAACTATATCTCCGATGTGGACGTCATCTTCGTCGGCAGCGAGGCAACCCCTAGGGCCACGCGGCTAGCGGCGGAGTTTAATCGCATTGGATCCACCACCTTTTTCGAGGTGGATGCGAACCTGCGCCCCGAGGGAAGGTCGGGCGCATTGGTGCGCACTTTGGAATCACACGTGGCTTACTACAAGCGTTGGGCGGAGACGTGGGAATTCCAGGCGCTCCTTAAAGCGCGTGCTATGACGGGCTACCTCCCGCTAGGCCAGGACTATTTGGACCAGATCCGCCCGATGGTGTGGAAGGCGTCGCAGCGCGAGTCCTTCGTGGAGGACGTACAGGCCATGCGCCGCCGCGTACTGGCCAATGTTCCTGATAACCTTAAACATCGCGAGCTGAAGCTAGGTGTGGGCGGTCTGCGCGATATCGAATTTGCTGTCCAGCTCTTGCAATTGGTCCATGGTCGCTCCGATGAGACGCTGCGCGCACTTTCCACGGTGGAGGCGCTGGAGGCGCTGATTTCAGCGGGGTACGTTGGCCGAGAGGATGGCACCCAGCTCATTGAAGCCTATGAGTTTCTGCGCCTGCTTGAGCATCGTCTGCAATTAGAGCGCTTCCGCCGCACGCACACGCTGCCGGAAAAGGACGACGAAGAGGGGATGAAGTGGCTGGCGCGCATCGCCGGCTTTTATCCGCAGGGCACCAAGTCGGCGGCCGAGCGCATGCTGTCGCACCTGCGCCGGATCCGCCTGCGGATCTCCGAGCTGCACTCGCGCCTGTTTTACCGGCCGCTGCTTAATTCCGTGGTCACCATGTCCGCCGATGAGCTCAAGCTTTCGCCGGAGGCCGCCAAGCTGCAGCTGGCCGCGTTGGGCTATAACCACCCCGAGCGCGCATTCGAGCACCTGACCTCCTTGGCTGCGGGAACCTCGCGCAAGGCACGCATCCAGGCGATTTTGCTGCCAACCTTGATGGAATGGCTGGCTGATACCGCAGACCCCGATATGGGCCTGTTGAACTATCGCAAGCTCTCGGAGGCCGCGAACGATAGGTCGTGGTTCTTGCGCATGTTGCGCGATGAAGGAATTGTGGGCCAGCGGCTCATGCACATTCTGGGTACCTCGCCGTTTACCTCTGATCTGATTATTAGCGCGCCGGATTCGGTCAAGCAGCTTTCCGACGGCGCCACTGGCCCCAAACTGCTAGAAACCAAGCCCGAACAGGTTTCCAAGGCGCTGGTCAATTCCAGCAAGCGCCACGCCGACCCGGATAAAGCGGTGGCGGTGGCGCGCTCGTTGCGCCGAGTGGAGCTGGCCCGCATCGCCAGTGCAGATTTGCTGGGCTTCATGCCGGTCAAGCAGGTATGTCATGAGCTATCCACAATTTGGGATGCCGTCCTTGAGGCTGCACTTCGCGCCGAGGTGCGCGCGTGGCGCCTTGCCAACGAAGATGCAGAGCCGCCAGCGCGCATCGCCGTCATTGGCATGGGCCGCTTGGGAGGCATGGAGCTGGGATTTGGCTCAGATGCGGATGTGCTCGTCGTAGCAGAACCCAGCGAACCGGCCGATGACTCTGGTGCGGAAGGGGAGGCCGTGAAGTGGGCCATCGGGATCGTCGATAAGCTTCGGCGCCGCCTGTCTAAGCCTTCAGGCGACCCACCACTGGACGTCGATTTGGGCCTGCGCCCAGAGGGCCGCTCCGGTGCGGTGGCACGCACCATCTCCTCCTATGAGCGCTACTACCGCGAGTGGGGCGAGTCTTGGGAGCTGCAGGCTTTGTTGCGCGCGGCCTTCGTGGCTGGCGATAGGGAAGTAGGCGAGCGATTTATATCCATGGTAGATAGCTTCCGCTACCCAGAAGGCGGCGCGAGCGCCTCGACCATTCGCGATATCCGGCGCATGAAGGCGCGCGTGGACAATGAGCGCCTCCCACGCGGCGCGGACCGCAATACTCATACCAAGCTGGGGCGCGGTGCGCTCTCAGATATTGAATGGACTGTGCAGCTCCTGACCATGATGCATGCTCACGAGTATGCCCAGCTGCACGATCCGTCCACGCTGCGCGTGCTCGATGCCTTAGAGGAGAACGCAATCTTGTCTGCCGAGCAAGTCTCTGACCTGCGCGAGGCCTGGCTTATGGCTACCGACGCCCGCAATGCACTAGTCCTCGTGCGCGGCAAGCGCGTGGACCAACTGCCCGGGCCCGGCCCGCAGCTGGCCCAGGTAGCCGGTGCCGCTGGCTGGCCGCCGGAGGAGAACCAAGAGTTTCTAGAAAACTATTTGAAACTTACCCGCCATGCCCGGAAGGTTGTAGATGAGGTCTTTTGGGGCGAGGAGGAATCCTTCGAGCATTCTTAGAGTTAGCCTTGAAAGTCCCCGTTGTGCGCACCACGGCCTTACTTTTTGCACTTTTGGACTCTAAAGTGGGATGGGAATAAGAAAGGACTGGCTAGTTATGTCTTTTAAGCTGCAACTCGATGTGGACAACGCCACGGTAGGCGAATTATCCGCGCTGCTTTCTGCAGCGCGTGCTGCGGGCGTGCGCGACGGTGACGTCCTCCACCTTGACGGCACCACATTGACCATCGAGGTCTCCACGCCTCGGGAGGAAAAGCCAGTGCCGCCGCGCCCAGAATCAGCACCGCACAATTCTCGCCAGGCCCCTCGCTCGTGGGGGCGCGCCGACCGCATAGGGGAGGCCACCATCCGCTCCATCATCGACGCCCTCAATGATCGCGGCGAGAACCCTCGCGGCAATGACTACGGTTCCTTCGGCGATAGCGCTGGTTACCATGGCTAAAATCAGCGGAGTGTATCGACATAAGCTCATCTACCTGTGGGCCTTTGTAGCCGTGGCCGTCATCGTGGCCATCGCTGTCGGGGTGTGGGCCACCAATCACGATAATCCCCCCAAGGGGACGAAGACAGTGGGCGAGGCCGTGGCCGGTGGCGTGGTCCAAGAAGACATGCCCGCACAGGTCAATGGTGACATCAAGGCCGATGATTCCACCGACGCCAACCGCGTGACCTCCCTGGCGAAGGCGCTGGGCATCCCGCTCAATTCCGTCCCGCGGGATATTACCCAGACGGAAAACGGAAAATCCGATGTGCGCGTCTACCTCGAGCGCGAGCTCAACAGTGCGGTGGAGTCTGGTGACATCAGCGAATCCGATGAAAAGGCAGTCCTCGTAGCATTTGAGCGAGGCCTTGTGATGCCGGCCAGCGATGGCATCGTGGCCGAGAGCTATCCAGCAAACTAGCCCTTTATTTCCTCGCGAACTGGGCGCGAAAATTCAGGCAACCCGCAGCTAGGCGGCATGGCCTTGGCAGTAACTCTTCCTAAGGTAAAACATCACAAATTGGTAACGGGCAAGGTGCTCGGGGCCAAAGCCTCTGGAGGAGACTATGACTTTCAAGACCACGCTGTCGACCGCGGTGGGAGTACTCGCCGCCATTGCCATCCCCATCACCGGCGGGGTAGGGGTGGCTTATGCCGTCAATACCGTGCCGGCCGATAACATCGCTCAATCAGTTCCGGCCGACGATTTGGGAGACCACCTGAAAAACTTTGGCGCGGCGGCAGCGCAAGAAGACGCGCTGCGCGTACTCGATGAACTGAATTAACCTAGGGCCCATGCTGGTTGATGCTCTAAGCCTGAAGTTCAAGCCCGGTGACTACCGCGCCGAGCTGCCTGTCTTCGACTACTTAGTTGATTTGGGCAGCTTCAAGCTGCGGAGTCCAGTAACCGTCTTCGTAGGTGAAAACGGCATTGGCAAATCGAGCTTGCTCGCTGGCGTGGCTAGTGATTTGGGCTG